>NZ_FQVL01000041.1 GCF_900129355.1 Seinonella peptonophila
TTTATCAATGCTTACAAAAGTGCCAGTTCTCGCATCATCAAAAAAGAATTTCCTCATATCAAAAAGCAACTGTGGAAGGAGTACTTCTGGTCTAGAAGTTTTTGTCTTCTAACTACAGGCGGTGTACCCATTGATGTAGTTAGAAAATATATTGAAAAACAGGGAAAGTGAGGTGAAAAGAAAATGCACAAAGCATATAAGTTTCGGTTGTACCCGACAAAGGAACAAGCAACACTTATGAATAAGTCCATCGGATGTAGTCGATTTGTATTCAACCACTTCTTAGCAAAATGGAATGAAACATACAAAGAGACAGGGAAAGGACTCACCTATCATGCTTGTGCAAAGTTACTCACTGCTTTGAAAAAGCAGTTCGAATGGTTAAAGGAAGTAGATGCACATTCCTTACAATCCTCACTTCGGAATCTGGATGATGCGTTCAAGAGATTTTTTAAGAAACAAAATGATGCCCCACGCTTTAAAAGCAAGCGAAATAAGGTACAGTCCTACACAACTAAGATTGAAAAGAAAAATCAACTACCCAAAGTGAGTATTCAAGGAAATAAACTAAAGTTTCCAAAGCTGGGATGGGTGAAGTTTGCCAAGTCTCGTAAGGTAGAAGGTCGCATACTTTCAGCTACGATTCGTAGAAACCCATCAGGAAAGTACTTTGTATCCATTCTCTGTGAAATGGGTTCTTGCCCATACGTTCCAGTAGATAAGAACAAAGCAGTGGGTGTGGATTTGGGACTGAAAGACTTTGCCATCCTTTCGGATGGTACAAAAGTGAAGCCTTCTCAATTCTTCCGTAAATATGAACAAAAATTGGTATATTGGCAAAGAATCATGTCAAGACGCACCAAAGGCGGTTCCAACTGGCAGAAAGCTAGAATCAAAGTGGCTAGAATCCATGAAAAAATAGTAAATGCACGGCACGACTTCTTACATAAATGGTCCACTAAGCTCATACGTGAAAACCAAACGATCGCTTTAGAGGACTTACA
>NZ_FQVL01000035.1 GCF_900129355.1 Seinonella peptonophila
GGTAAATACTTTGTCTACACTCTCCAACGAGGTAGAACCTTTGATGCTTCTTTTTATCTGATCTAAACCGATGTTAGATCTGGTACATCGAAGTTTTTACTCAAGTAGGTTATGAATTATTTGCTTTTTTCTCTTGTTGGTACAACATCCAACTCACGATCAACATGTATACTACGGTTACGATATGAATCCATGATGGCGTTTTATCTACTGCATTTTGCCATACTACAATCGCATCGACTACAGGCGAACCGGTTGTAGCTAATAAAAATACCATAGATGCTTTTCTCATCCGAAACACCATCAATGCTAGTAAAAATACTCCGATGAATAAATCACGATCCGCTTTAATCCAAACAATCGGTTTGTCAGCAACATCTTGCAATGGTAGTCCAAAACCTTGTATTGCGGCTTCTGGTTGAAGAAATCCACTTACTCCTATATATTACATCAATAGTGTAACAACACCTACCAACCAAAATGTCACAGACTTTGGTCCCCAATATGATGAATTCATTTTATCTTTCTCCTTTTTCTATGCTTTTCGATATATTTCATGTCTATATAGCCATAAGACCATGTTAATGACGCGCTTTTTAGTAATGTACTAGATTAAAAAGTAAGGTGGTTGACGAACCGAATGATTCATACTTGTGAATGCCTCATCGAAATAGTGATCAATGTGCTAGGTGACAAATAGATTCAAATGGGATTAGGATTTAATAGAATTCTTCCACGACTATGCCTGCCTTCGCTTTGTATGTGTGCTTCCTCTGCCTTGCTCAATGGGTATATCTTGTCAATTTCCGCTCTGATGGTGCCATCCGCAATCAGTTGCGCTACCGCTTTATTGTCCTCATACGTAGGAAACGCCGAGCTAAGTTTAGCTGTAACTTCGAATGTGTGTGCTTTCTTTTGAGATGGAGGCTGCACCAATGAAACGAGCCTTCCACCTGGTTTCAATACCGACCATGATCGATCTTGCGTGTTACCCCCAACCAAATCGACGACCAAATCGACATCCTTTGTAACTTCTTCAAATGGAGTCGTCGTATAATCGATCACTTGATCCGCCCCCAATGATTTTACGTAATCGAGATTAGTACTTGAAGCGGTGCCGATCACTCTTGCTCCCTTCCATTTAGCCAATTGAACAGCGAATTGTCCTACCCCACCAGCCGCTGCATGAATCAGAACGGTCTGACCGGATTCCAGATTTCCTTCTGTGAACAAAGCTTTCCAAGCTGATTCGGCTCCTGCTCCAATCGTAGCAGCCTCTTCAAGCGAAAGATTCTCGGGCACATGCAACATCCCGTTTAAATATGGTTCAGAAACTGGAACGATCCCAAATTCTGAATAAGATCCGTTCATTTTACCGAAAACGAAGTCACCTACTTTGAATTCCGTTACGTTGTCGCCCACCGATTCAATAATGCCGGAAAAAACGGCTCCTGGAATATACGGTAGAGGCTGAGGAAATATATCCTTGGTCATTCCACTGCGAATTTTCCAATCCAGTGGAATGACTGCTGAATATACAACCTGGACAAGAACTTCGCCGGATTGCGGCTCTGGACGCTCCACATCTTCCAATGTGAGCACTCCTGGATTGCCGAACTCATGAACACGAATAGCTTTCATATAGGTTTTTGACATTTAAATCATAC
>NZ_FQVL01000034.1 GCF_900129355.1 Seinonella peptonophila
CATTGGCGGTTCGACCCGCACATCCCGTGGCGATCATGCTCGATGAGGCCATGTCTCAGCTGGATCAAGAGACAGCGGTCTTCGTGCTGAAAGCGATTGAGGAGTGTGCAACTCCGTATGGGGACACGGTCATCTCGATCGCTCACAGTGAGTACGCCATCCACAAGGATTCCTATGTGATCGTCCTCGGACCGAACGGCATGGGGATCGTCGAGCAGGGGTGGAAGGCCGAGCTCGCAAGCAACCCCAATTCGGCCTACAACCAGCACTTCAAGGACTAGCTAAAACTCCGGGGCTGACGAGAGTCAGTTTTTCCGGTAATGCTCTTCCTGACTCGATCAGCTCTTCAAGGGCTAACCAAGTCCCGGGCCTGACAAAAGTCGGTCTGTCCGGTAGACCCTTCACGACTAAAGCCGCTGCTTGTCCGGTGGTTGTGTTGAAGAAGGGTGCCCTTAGATTGTTTTATCCGAATATTCATTTATTTATAATGAAAATGCACATTTTGCAAAAGAATGTTGAGTCTGTAAAAATAAATATGATTAAATATACATAAATAGCCTTGCGCTTTGCTTCGTCAGAGCGATCCTGAAAGGAGCTATCATCTGTTGCTAAAGTAGTAACAGGTGAACTACGCGGACGTGTGGAAAAGGAAGAATTATGAAATCATTTCGCCTTCAATTGAAGGCAACCCACGATTGGCTTGCCATCTTGTGTGGCAAAAGGGCGGGCGAAAAACAAACGCTTGCCGATCGTTTGCTCTGGAGGCTGGCAAAGAGCGAGGGAAACCCGGAAGACGACACGCTGGTTTTCCAGTCACTCCAGCTTCTCGGCAAGACGATCAAGCGATGCCAGAGGCTGTGTGCGAAGATGGTTGGCTGGTCGCTGATGACGGCAATGGGCACCGTTCTCGGTTTCTACCTGCTGAAAGTAGCGCTGGAGTCCAAGAAATACCAGCTGCCACTGCTCGTCGCTACAGCCTCGATGTTCGCACTTGGGGGTGGGTTTTTCTACACCCGCAACATCCACGTAGCCGATGAACTTCAACGGCACATCATGAAAAGCTTGGTCGAGCGAATCGCCCAAAAGCTGAAGGTTGTGCACAGGGAGTCCCTACGTCACTACATCAATGACAATGGAACTCCATGGGCGCTCGTAAAGTCAATTCGAGTTTCAATTGGAGTTGACTTGATGGTGGTGGTGAAGAACCCCTTCATCTGGCTGTTCAATCTCAGCGCGCTGTGGTGGGTTCTCTCATGGGAATATGCCGCTGCGCTGCTGGTCGCTTGTGTTTTGGAGCTCTGGATGATGAAACCAGGTTTCCAGAATGATCAAGAGATCAGCAAAGAGGGAGAGAAGCTGTCATCGTATCTTCAAACCACCATGGACCCCTGGTCGCAGATACCGCGTCTGATCAGTGACCGTGGGATCAATGAGTCAATGGAACGGAAATTGGGAGAGCTTTCGGAAGAGAGGACGGAATTCTACCGGAAGAACTCCCATCATCGAGCATGGCTCGTGAGCGGTCCACGTTTGCTCTGGTCCTTTGTGCTACAGACAGCCCTGACTTTCTATGCTGTCTATGTGCAGAACCGGACGGCAGTCGACGTGATTCTGCTCGTCTCGTACATCTCGATGGGATTGCTTTCCTTCGAAGCGCTAATTGAATTCGCTTTGCGTCTAGCGAACATGCGAGGGGAGCTCCTGAAGCTAGGCAAACTGCTCACGTTGCCTGACCGGCCTAACGGGCAGGTTGCCCTGCGCGGGTTTGAGGGGTTCGTACTCCGTGACCTGCGCATCCACTACGGGGACAAGACCCTGTTTCCCGAGGGGCTGGATCTGGAAATCGGATCAGGTCAACCGGG
>NZ_FQVL01000031.1 GCF_900129355.1 Seinonella peptonophila
CCACTCGTTCCCATCCCGAACACGATCGTTAAGCCCTCCAGCGCCAATGGTACTTGGGGCTCACGCCCCTGGGAGAGTCGGACGTTGCCAGGCAACCAACACCCTATCTCTAATAGAGATAGGGTGTTTTATTTTTTTATCAAAAATGAATGATTTTATATTTGCAAAGCTCCTTTAACAAATTGATGATCGTCATCGCTGTTTGATCCATACTATGAAATTTCTATTCTGTTAAGAAAGACTATGAATTCGAAATGTCAATCTTTCTTGTTGTATAATATGTATAATTTATTATTCGACAAAAGGGGGATGATTGTGAAGGAAGGTTCATCTTATGGGGTCACTTTTCGAATGCTGCGCCAACTGTTAAAAGGAAATTATCATCATCATATCTTGAAAGGAACTCGAGCAGAGCTAGATCAGTTGTGGCAAGAGTATCTACATGCAATTACGGATTCCATGACACGGTATCGGTTTATTCAAATCATGGAGCTGATAGATCAATTTCATTTTTTTGAGGGAGTATCAAATATCCCTGTCTATAAGCATGAAACTGTGATTGATAAAAAAAGATCGGCTAAGCAACTTTCCGTATTAATCAAAGAAAATGAGGAGGCTGAAGAGGCATTTGTATACACAGTTCAAAAGAGAGGGTTTATTCAAAGAGACTATCATTTTAGTAATAATAGAATTGTAAATATTCAAATCCCAAAAGATGTTGATCCGCGATATCGTTGCGCGGTGCTCAATTTTGGGAAGTTATTGCTCATTATTGCAAAACATATTGATTGTACATTGCGAGAAGATCAAGTTTTAGGAAAGATGGTTGAAAGTCATGACAGCTAAAACGAAGAAAGACCAAGTAATCAAGAAAATTAATCAAGTGATATTCAGTCATAACCGCTACCTATACAACTATCAAAATCTTATTTTTGGACCTAGTTCTTCCTTTGAGCTGTGGCGTGGACTTTGTGATGCTGAACATTTTTATCAACAAGCATTTCGTGCAGTGATGACACCCGAATCTCATCGTGATGAATTTATTAAAGAGGCTGATCGATTATATGAAACAAAAGAATTTATTTCAGGTCAGCAATCGAAGTTTACCATTCTTGGGGAGAAAAGCGCGAGAGAATCGATCAAAACAGCATTGTTTTTACATGATATTGCAAAAGCCTTAAAGAGTTTTAGTCAGGGTTTTGATGAATATGGACAAAAAAATCCTCTTTTCATAGCTTTAGGCAGGTCGTCAGCTATTTTCTCAGATAGGGTTTCCATTATTTTGGAGGCAATCAAAAGTTCATCGTATTGTGAAATATATCAAAAAGAATTAAGTTTATTAGCTTCAGATAATTATATTTCTCCACTGCAATTGTTTTTTGAAGAAGATGAATGGGTGATTGATGGTGAATGGTCAAAAGTGCTGAATGATCCAACATCAGGAAAAGGCTTGATGGCAAGAATGGAAGAGGAAGTATTTCGATCAGAGAGTATTGAAGTATTGGAAAAGGTAAATCGTAAGAAGAAAAAAAGTGAATAAAAGATCGGGGAGTCAATACCCCCCATCAATACGAAAATTTATGCGTATGACATACTGGTGTTTGGTGAAATATATGTACCGATCTCCTCTTTGCCCTGTACGATTTGCTTCATTGTTCCTTGTTCATCAAAATTGAAAACATGGAGAGGTAAGCCATAATCGCGCGCTAACAACAGTGCTGACTGATCCATAACCCGCAAGTCATTTTTTACAATATCATCGTAAGATAGCGTTTTAAATCGTCTAGCGGAAGGGTCTTTGTTGGGATCAGCGTTGTAAATACCATCTACACCGTGTTTGGCAGCAAGCAATGCATCACAGCGTAGTTCTAGGGCTCGTTGCATAGAAGCATAATCAGTCGTTACATAGGGTTGACCAATCCCGCCAGCTAAAATCACAATATATTCTTTGTCCAAATGATGAATAGCTCGTAGACGAATATATGGCTCTGCAATCGCGTTCATCGGCACTGCTGACATAACCCGTACTTCTTTGTCTGATTTTGCTGTGATGGCACCACGTAGCATTAAGCTATTAATGACTGTGCCCATCACCCCGATGTTATCTGCTTCCGCTCGCTCTATCCCCCACATATCTGAGACATTTCCGCGGAAAATATTTCCTCCACCGGAGAGGATGACAACTTGCACGCCAAGATCAGCAACTGATAAAACTTGGCTTACGATATGATCGATGGCTACCGGATCAAAGCCTGTTCCTTCTTTACCCGCTAAAGCACCACCGCTTAATTTGATGAGTACACGTTTATACCGTAACATAGTGGTTCACCTCCCGACGGCTCATAAACGCTATCATTATAGTAAAATTGAGTCTTAAAATCAAACAAAGGACGTCATGTAATTTTTTTAATAAATAGTGTTGACTTCTCTGTCTAGACATGATATATTACTACTTGTCGCCGCAAGAGCGGCAAACATCATAAAGAGATACAAATGATGAAGCACTTTGATAACAGAAGAGTGAACATGTGACCTGTAATTCTTATTGAGCAAGACAAACTTTTATGAAGAGTTTGATCCTGGCTCAGGACGAACGCTGGCGGCGTGCCTAATACATGCAAGTCGAGCGCGGGAAGCCTCTTCGGAGGTGGAACGAGCG
>NZ_FQVL01000040.1 GCF_900129355.1 Seinonella peptonophila
TTTTGTCTTCTAACTACAGGCGGTGCCCCAATTGACGTAATAAGCAAGTATATTGAAAATCAAGGAAAGTGAGGTGAAAAGAAATGCACAAAGCATATAAGTTCCGCATCTACCCAACCAAAGAACAAGCAACCCTTATGAATAAGTCAATCGGATGTAGTCGATTCGTATTTAATCACTTTTTAGCAAAATGGAGTGAAACATATCAAGAAACTGGCAAGGGACTCACCTACCATACTTGTGCAAAGCTACTCACTGCTTTGAAAAAGCAGTTTGAATGGCTAAAGGAAGTAGATGCCCATGCTTTGCAATCCTCACTTCGTAATCTAGATGATGCGTTCAAAAGATTTTTTAAGAAACAAAATGATGCCCCACGTTTTAAAAGCAAGCGAAACAAAGTCCAATCCTACACAACTAAGATTGAAAAGAAAAACCAACTTCCCGAAGTCAGTATTCAAAGAAACAAAGTCAAACTACCTAAATTAGGATGGGTTCGCTTTGCGAAGTCTCGTGAAGTAGAAGGACGGATTCTTTCGGCTACCATTCGTAGAAACCCTTCAGGAAAGTATTTTATATCCATCCTATGTGAAATGTATTCTTGCCCATATGTTCCAGTCAATCAGAACAAGATGATGGGTGTAGATTTAGGACTGAAGGAGTTTGCCATCCTTTCGGATGGTACAAAGTGAAGCCTTCTAAATTCTTCCGTAAATATGAACAAAAATTGGTACATTGGCAAAGAATCATGTCTAGACGTAAAAAAAACGGTTCCAACTGGCATCAAGCTAGAATCAAAGTTGCTAGAATTCATGAAAAAATAGTGAATGCACGGCACGACTTCTTACATAAATTGTCCACTCAGCTAATATGTGAAAACCAAACGATAGCTTTAGAGGACTTGCAAGTCGCTAATATGGTCAAAAACCATAACTTAGCTAAATCCATCACAGATGCTTCTTGGTCAGAATTTGTAACCATGTTGGAATACAAGGCGGAATGGTTCGGAAGAACCATT
>NZ_FQVL01000030.1 GCF_900129355.1 Seinonella peptonophila
GTCACACTCTGAAAATGAGTAGAAAAGAAAGTCATACACCAAAAGAAAATGGTTAGATAAGCCCTCGACCGATTCGTATCTGTCAGCTAAGTGTGTTACCACACGTACACCTCAGACCGATCTACCTTGTCATCTACAAGGGGTCTTACTCCAAAAGGATGGGAAATCTCATCTTGAGGGGGGCTTCGCGCTTAGATGCTTTCAGCGCTTATCCCGTCCACACATGGCTACCCAGCGATGCTTTTGGCAAAACAACTGGTACACCAGAGGTATGTCCATCCCGGTCCTCTCGTACTAGGGACAGCTCCTCTCAAATTTCCTACGCCCACGACAGATAGGGACCGAACTGTCTCACGACGTTCTGAACCCAGCTCGCGTACCGCTTTAATGGGCGAACAGCCCAACCCTTGGGACCGAATACAGCCCCAGGATGCGATGAGCCGACATCGAGGTGCCAAACCTCCCCGTCGATGTGGACTCTTGGGGGAGATTAGCCTGTTATCCCCGGGGTAGCTTTTATCCGTTGAGCGATGGCCCTTCCACACGGAACCACCGGATCACTAAGTCCGACTTTCGTCCCTGCTCGACTTGTCAGTCTCGCAGTCAAGCTCCCTTCTGCCTTTGCACTCTATCGGCGCGATTTCCAACCGCGCTGAGGGAACCTTCGAGCGCCTCCGTTACCTTTTAGGAGGCGACCGCCCCAGTCAAACTGCCTACCTGACACGGTCCTCCGCCCGGATGACGGGCGTGAGTTAGAATTCGGATGTGACCAGAGTGGTATCCCACCGATGTCTCCCCCGACGCTAGCGCGCCGGATTCGCAGACTCCCACTTATCCTGTACAAGCCACACCCCAATTCAATATCAAGCTGCAGTAAAGCTCCACGGGGTCTTTCCGTCTTGTCGCGGGTAGCTAGCATTTTCACTAGCAATACAATTTCACCGGGTCTCTCGTCGAGACAGCGCCCAGATCGTTACGCCTTTCGTGCGGGTCGGAACTTACCCGACAAGGAATTTCGCTACCTTAGGACCGTTATAGTTACGGCCGCCGTTTACTGGGGCTTCAGTTCAGAGCTTCGCAAAAGCTAACCCATCCCCTTAACCTTCCAGCACCGGGCAGGCGTCAGCCCCTATACATCGCCTTACGGCTTCGCAGAGACCTGTGTTTTTGCTAAACAGTCGCCTGGGCCTATTCACTGCGGCCCCCTCGCGCACCCGAAGGTACACTACACGGGGCACCCCTTCTCCCGAAGTTACGGGGTCATTTTGCCGAGTTCCTTAACGAGAGTTTTCCCGAGCACCTGAGGATTCTCTCCTCGCCTACCTGTGTCGGTTTGCGGTACGGGCACCTGTCTCCTCCCTAGAGGCTTTTCTTGGCAGTGTGGAATCAAGAACTTCGGTACTATAAATTTCCCTCCCCGTGACAGCTTGGCTTTAAAAAGAGACGGATTTGCCTATCTCTTAGCCTCACTGCTTGGACGCGCACATCCAGTCGCGCGAATCTCTATCCTCCTGCGTCCCCCCATCGGTCAAATGGATCGAGGTGGTACAGGAATCTCAACCTGTTGTCCATCGCCTACGCCTTTCGGCCTCGGCTTAGGTCCCGACTAACCCTGAGCGGACGAGCCTTGCTCAGGAAACCTTAGGCTTTCGGTGGAGGGGATTCTCACCCCTCTTTTCGCTACTCATACCGGCATTCTCACTTCCAAGCGCTCCACCGTTTCTTACAAAACGACTTCAACGCCCTTGGAACGCTCCCCTACCATAGCCAAGCGAAGCTTGACTATCCACAGCTTCGGTGATACGTTTAGCCCCGATACATTTTCGGCGCAGAGTCACTCGACCAGTGAGCTATTACGCACTCTTTGAATGATGGCTGCTTCTAAGCCAACATCCTGGTTGTCTTCGCAACTCCACATCCTTTTCCACTGAACGTATACTTGGGGACCTTAGCTGGTGATCTGGGCTGTTTCCCTTTCGACCATGGATCTTAGCACCCATAGTCTGACTCCTGATGGTAAGTCGATGGCATTCGGAGTTTAACTGAGCTCGGTAACCCGGGAAGGGCCCCTCACCCAATCAGTGCTCTACCTCCATGACTCGCAACATCAAGGCTAGCCCTAAAGCTATTTCGGGGAGAACCAGCTATCTCCGAGTTCGATTGGCATTTCACCCCTACCCACACCTCATCCCCTCATTTTTCAACATAAGTGGGTTCGGGCCTCCATTCCGTGTTACCGGAACTTCACCCTGGACATGGGTAGATCACTCGGTTTCGGGTCAATGACGTCGTACTGAATCGCCCTATTCAGACTCGCTTTCGCTACGGCTCCAGCTTATCGCTTTAACCTTGCACGACACCATTACTCGCCGGTTCATCCTGCAAAAGGCACGCCATCATCCGTATCAGAAGATACAGACTCTGACTGATTGTAAGCACACGGTTTCAGGTACTGTTTCACTCCCCTTCCGGGGTACTTTTCACCTTTCCCTCACGGTACTGGTTCGCTATCGGTCGCTAGGTAGTATTTAGCCTTGGGAGGTGGTCCTCCCAGCTTCCCACAGGGTTTCACGTGTCCCGCGGTACTCAGGGTTGGTCTCGGAGAGCAACGGATTTCGACTACGAGGCTATCACTCACTCTGGCGGGTCTTTCCAGAACCACTTCATCTATCCATCGCTTTTCTGACTCCATATGAGACGCCCTACAACCCCAAAGGCAAGCCTTTGGTTTGGGCTAATCCCGTTTCGCTCGCCGCTACTCAGGGAATCGCGTTTGCTTTCTGTTCCTCAGGGTACTTAGATGTTTCAGTTCCCCTGGTCTGCCTCACTCCACCCTATGGATTCAGGTAGGTGTACTCGCTCTTCCAGCGAGTGGGTTGCCCCATTCGGAAATCTTCGGATCAACGCTCACTTACAGCTTCCCGAAGCATATCGGTGTTCGTCCCGTCCTTCATCGGCTCCTAGCGCCAAGGCATTCACCGTGTGCCCTTAGTAGCTTATCTCTCGGTTTCTTTCGGTGATTGCAACATGACTTTCTTTTCATATCTCATTTTCAAAGTGCGACTTGATGTCTTGCCGCATCTTGCGGCGACAAGCAATAATATAACACCTTTCGATT
>NZ_FQVL01000029.1 GCF_900129355.1 Seinonella peptonophila
AAGGTGGGGTAGATGACTGGGGTGAAGTCGTAACAAGGTATCCCTACCGGAAGGTGGGGATGGATCACCTCCTTTCTATGGAGTACCTCAGACTATATTGTCTGGTACAATTTTGAACGAACTCTCAGGTCCGTGTTCACCCTTCTGTTATTAAAGGTAAAAAGACTATTCTAATGAATAGTCTTTTTTGTGTAGATCTGCTATCAAAATGTTAATCAAACTTCCAGTAATCAGCGTGAATTTGTTGAACACGTTTCACGGCTTCTTCTTGATGGGCGAGTAATACCTCTGTTGGGAGAGCTTCGATTCCTAGTTGAAACGGATCTTCTACCATTTGGCTCTTTTGCCCGCTTAATTCTTCTATTACACGCATTGTACACACGGGAACATAGGCAGCGCTATATCCACCCTCATGACAGACAACTAAACGACCTTGACAGAGCTGCTCTGCCATTTGCTTAACCAATGCTGTCATCTTTCGAAATCCTTCTGCGGTTACCATCATGCGAGCCAAAGGATCAAATGCGCTTGGATCTTGTCCCGCAGCAATGAGGATTAGCTCTGGTTGAAATTGTTCCGCAATCGGAACTGCAACATGGTTCAATGCATGCAGATATCCGGCGTTTCCTGTTCCTGCTGGAAGCGGTATGTTGATATTATATCCTTTCCCTTCTCCTTCTCCAATCACTTCAGCTTGTCCACGATCAGGGGGAAAAGAAAATTCTTGATGAAGTGAGATGTAGCATACTTCAGGATCATTTAAGAAAGCGCTTTCGATTCCATTGCCATGATGAACATCCCAGTCAATAATCAGGATTCGTTTTAAGCCATATTTCTTTCGTGCATAATGAGCAGCAATCGCCACATTGTTAAATAAGCAAAAGCCCATTCCAAGATCTTTTTCTGCATGATGACCAGGGGGGCGACTTAGTACATATACATTATCAACCTGTCCCTTCATCACATCATCAAGTCCAGTCAGTGCACCACCTGCCGATAATAAAGCGATTTCATAAGAACCCGTACCGACTATAGCAGCTGCACCTGCATCGCCACCCATCTGATCGCTTAACTTTTTTACTTGATCTATATAAGCGGGACCATGATTATATTCAATTTCTTCACGTGTAGCCATACGTGGTGAAATCGTTATCAATTGCTGGATAAAGCCAGTACGTTCCAATAAATTTTTCACACGTCGTTTTGTAGCAGGATTTTCTGAATGAACATCGGATTCGACCCATCCACCCGACCGCAAGAATAGAGCTCCATTACCTGTATCATGCCAAAAGTAGCTCTCATCACATATAAAACCAGTTTTATTTGACATAGTTGCCCCCTTAAATATCGTTTTTGGATCTGATCAGCGGTAGAGAATTAGAACCTCCTCTATGTAAATTTAAATAATATATGATTTATCATAAATTATTAAAATGAAAAATAAAACTATTACATAACAGCTTATTTAAAGAAAACAAAAACTCCCCTTTTTTTGATCCCCTTTCGACTATTTGATTTCGTTGTGTTATTTTTTCCCGTTATCATGAAGGTTCATCATGCATCGGAATCAACAGTATAAAAGGAGCATTGAATAATCATTTCGCGAAGCTATTTTGACATTTATTATATTTTGTAGGCCTTCCAAGTGTTAGCGCTTGATACTAAGACGTTATCATCAGGCTGATTAAGAGATGAAAGATCATATTGCGGATCAGTAAGCATAGATCGGATAGAGGAAGAGAATAGACATGGTTGTCATTTGGTTTGTTTGGGGAAAATGATTAATATAACTCTGTTATATAGGTGGTTATTTATGCATTTTAACCAGCAAGTCGTATTGCCAGCGACAGGAAATCTCAAACACTTTGAACGTTTACTTGATTCAAACTTCGTTTATCTTGTACTACTCGAAAGCCATTTAGCTCGTTTGCGTTCTTTGATTCAACTAGCGAATCGTCACCAAAAGAAAGTGCTGCTACATGTCGATTTGATCCAGGGTCTGAGGAGTGATGAATATGCAGTCGATTATTTAAGTCAAGAAGTGCGACCAGCAGGGCTGATCTCCACTCGTACCCCAGTAGTAAAAAGGGCTCGTAAGAAATCATTGTTAGGCATTCAACGTCTCTTTTTGCTAGATACACATGCCTTACATACAAGTCTACGACTATTGGAACAGTTTCAACCAGATTATATTGAAGTGTTACCAGGAATTTTACCTCATATGATTAAACAAATTGCTGAACATACAAATGTACCCATTTTGGCTGGTGGTTTTATACAATCAACCAAAGAAGTAGAAGCAGCAATCTCAGCAGGTGCTGTTGCAACCACAACTTCACATGAACCATTATGGAAAAAATATAATCGATAAATTTTGGTCAATTTCTTTACAAAAAATCGAAAAAAATTCTTGTCAAATCGCATATTTTCGTTTAGAATCATAAATGTAATCGCTTTCAACTCATTTTTCGTTCTCTCTAATAAGTTAATAGTAGTGGTGAGATATGGAGAACCACAGAATTCCTTTTTGTAGACAGAAGGTATTTTGTGGTTCTCTTTTTTTGTGGTTCTCACCGTTGAAAAAAATGAAGAGGGGGAAATAGGATGTCCGAGTTTATGGCCGAATTAATCGGTACAATGGTTTTGATCATTTTTGGTTGTGGGGTTTGTGCGGGTGTCTCCTTAAACAAATCGTTTGCAAAAGACTCTGGCTGGATCGTTATCATCTTTGGTTGGGGATTAGGGGTTATGTTGGCGGCTTACTTGGTCGGACATTATAGTGGGGCAATCCTAAATCCTGCTCTAGCGATCGGTTTAGCAGTTGCAGGGCAGTTAGCTTGGTCAAAAGTTCCAATCTTTATTCTGGCAGAAGTGATTGGCGCTTTCTTGGGTGCAGTGATTGTCTATTTGCATTATTTGCCTCATTGGAAAGCAACAGATGATCCATCAACAAAGCTGGGTGTTTTTTGTACCAGTCCTGCTATCCCGAGTACCTTTTCTAATCTGATAAGTGAGATGATTGGAACTTTTATCCTTGTCCTGTTGTTACTCGGTTTTGGTGCAAAAGAAATTGGCTTTGGCGCAGGTGTTAAGACAATGGTTGTGGGATATTTGATCATTGCGATTGGGGCATCATTAGGTGGAACGACAGGTTATGCGATTAACCCCGCTCGCGATTTTGGTCCCCGTTTAGCACATGCAGTACTACCAATTGCGGGTAAAGGTAGTTCAAACTGGGGATATGCATGGGTGCCAATTGTAGGACCAATTATTGGAGCAGTTATTGCTGCAGCATTCTATCTTGTGGTCTTCCCTTGATCATGAAAAAATTGGATTGGAGTGGATTCAATATGGAGAAAAAATATGTGATCGCAATTGACCAAGGAACGACAAGCTCTCGCGCGATTTTGTTTGATCATGATGGGAAGATTGTTGGAGTTGCACAAAAGGAGTTTACACAGATTTTTCCACAAGCAGGTTGGGTAGAACATGATGCAATTGAGATTTGGGGTTCTGTACAAAGCGTTATCTCAGAGGTGTTAGCACGCTATCCTGTTTCTGCCGCCGAGATTGCGGCGATTGGGATTACAAATCAACGTGAAACGACAGTTGTCTGGGATCGCCATACAGGCTTACCAATCTATCATGCACTTGTCTGGCAGTCTCGTCAGTCTTCCGGTATTTGTGAAGAGTTAAAAGAAGCAGGTCATGATGATTTATTCCGCAGAAAAACGGGTCTTTTGATTGATCCTTATTTTTCTGGGACAAAGGTAAAATGGTTGCTTGATCATGTCGAAGGAGCGCGTGAAAAAGCAGCAAACGGAGATTTGCTCTTTGGTACAATTGATACATGGCTGATCTGGAAGCTTTCAGGTGGTAAGCGTCATGTTACGGATTATAGTAACGCTTCCCGAACTTTAATGTATAATATCCATGAACTAGCATGGGATGATGAACTTTTGGAAATTCTACAGGTACCGAAAGTGATGTTACCTGAGGTTGCTTCATCATCTGAAGTTTATGCCCATACAGAGAAAACACTGTTTTTTGGTGAAGAAGTACCCATTGCTGGGGTAGCAGGTGACCAGCAAGCAGCACTTTTTGGGCAAGCATGCTTTGAACCAGGGATGGCGAAAAATACCTATGGTACAGGTTGCTTTATGTTGATGAATACAGGTCAGCAGGCAGTTGGGTCACAACATGGTCTTTTGACGACGATTGCTTGGGGCATTGATGGCAAAATCGAATATGCGTTAGAGGGAAGTATTTTTGTAGCAGGTTCTGCTGTACAGTGGCTGCGCGATGGTTTAAAAATGATAGAGAATGCTGCTGACTCGGAACAAGCTGCCCTAGCTGTTGATACAACTGATGGCGTCTATATCGTCCCAGCATTTGTTGGTCTAGGAACACCATATTGGGATTCCGAAGCTCGTGGCGCCATCTTTGGACTGACCAGAGGCACAAGTCGTGAGCATTTGATTCGAGCTACACTTGAGTCGTTAGCTTATCAGACAAAAGATGTGCTTTCCGCTATGGAGGCAGATTCAGGAATCGGACTAACAAAATTACGTGTTGATGGTGGTGCAACAGCAAATAACTTCTTGATGCAGTTTCAGAGCGATCTGCTCGATGTACCGGTGGAACGACCTGTTGTATTAGAGACGACTGCATTGGGTGCCGCCTATCTTGCTGGTTTAGCGGTTGGATTTTGGGAGGATAGATTAGATATCGCTAAAAATTGGAATATCGATCAAACCTATCAACCGCAAATGGAACAGAAAAAACGGGATCAGCTTTATAAAGGTTGGCAAAAAGCTGTGCAAGCAACACAAGTCTTTAAGTAGAATGAATATGAATGGGCTGAGTCAATATTTCGCTGCCGGCAGTAAAATGCTCCTTCACCCGCATTTTACTAGGCGCTACAAAGCCTTGTAGCGAAGAATAGGCGGTAGTACTGTCTGTACACGCCGTGCATAAGTTTCGTTAAGCAGTTAACGCTGCAAGTCTCACGATGACGCGCATAGTCAGTTGATACCGCTCTGAGCGAGCAGTCGTGGCGCCTTGGGGACATCAACGCATCCTAGAAATGGAGGCGAAGCGTGAAATATTGACGGAACCACTACTATTAGTTGCAAGTTTCATTATGATTTACTGTGTGCATACAAGTTAACATGGTTGAGATTAGGAGAAAACCACATTTCCTCTTGCTATTTGGTAAGGGGGAATCGTGGTTTTTGTTTAGATAGAGAATTTTTAGGAGGGATAGATGTGGAACCGATGGAGCAACGAACCAAGCAGCTACAGCAATGTGAACAGATGAATGCAGAGATTGATTTGCTTGTAATCGGTGGGGGCATCACAGGTGCAGGAATTGCTTTAGATGCCCAGTCACGTGGTATCTCAACAGTGCTCCTCGAAAAACAAGATTTTGCAGCAGGTACCTCAAGCCGTTCAACAAAGTTGGTACATGGCGGATTACGCTATCTGAAGCAATTGCAGTTTTCGTTAGTGGCTGAAGTGGGAAAAGAGCGGCAGATTGTTTATCATAACGCCCCACATGTCACGACGCCAGAGTGGATGCTCTTACCCATTATTGAGGGGGGAACTTATGGGAAAGTAGCAAGTTCTTTTGGAATTTGGCTTTATGACTTGTTAGCGGGTGTCTCAAAGCATGAACGACGTCAAATGCTTTCCTATCAGGAAACGGTTCAAAAGGAACCCTTATTACGGAGAGATGGGTTAAAAGGGTCAGGATACTATGTGGAGTACCGCACGGATGATGCACGACTCACCATTGAAGTAATCAAGCGCGCGATAACAGAAGGAGCAAAGTGTTTCAATTATGTTGAGGTAAAAGAATTACTCTATGAAAAAGGAAAATTGGTCGGTGTTTTAGCATTTGATCATATACAGAAGCAAACGTATCAAATTTATGCGAAAAAAATTGTGAATGCTACAGGACCATGGGTTGACCAACTTCGTGAATGGGATCATTCGAAACAAGGGAAAACGCTTCATTTGACCAAGGGTGTCCATATTGTAGTGGATCAATCTAAATTCCCTTTAAAACAAGCCATCTACTTTGATACGCCAGATGATCGAATGATTTTTGCGATACCAAGAGCAAATAAGACGTATATCGGAACAACAGATACAGATTATCAAGGAAGTTTAGAAAATCCGAGAATCACATTAGAAGATCGAAATTATTTGTTACATGCTGTCTCTTTTATGTTTCCAACAATTCAGCTTCTACCAGAAGATATTGAAAGCGGTTGGGCAGGTATAAGACCATTGATTCATGAAGAGGGAAAAAGTCCATCTGAAATTTCAAGAAAAGATGAGATATTTCACGCTCCATCTGGTCTGATCACAATTGCAGGTGGAAAGTTGACAGGATATCGGAAAATGGCAGAAAAAGTTGTAAACCAAGTGGCATCTGACCTAGAAAAAGAAGAGAAAAGAGCATTTCGATCCTGTTATACTGATCAAATTCGACTCTCAGGTGGGATTGAAGAAGGGGCTGCTGGTTGGTCAGCTTTCCTTCATAAGAAGTCAAATGAAGGAGAACAATTTGGCTTGCGAACAATCGATGCTCAGCGACTTGTACAACTTTATGGAGGCAATGTAGATCGAGTATTCCAACTGGTTACAGAATGCCAAACACATGCCGCTGAATATAGATTGCCTACTGATGTATGTGCATCTCTTCTATATGGCATTCAACAGGAAATGGTTCTTACACCAATGGATTTCTTTATCCGGCGCACAGGTGCACTTTATTTTCACCTTGATTGGATGGATCAATATATGGACGAGGTTCTATCTTATATGCGTGACCTCTTGCATTGGTCAGAGGAGGACGTCGCAATCTATCGTCAACAGCTTTTAGAGCAACGTCGATTTGCTACGGAGGCAATCGAGTAATTTGAATCACCCCAGCTCTTAGATGAGCTGGGGTACATTTTCAAATGATTGAATAGATCAGATAACTGGCACTTCCCCAGATGACCAAAGCGGAGATCTTATTGACGAGAGGTAGAATACCAGGCTTTAATTTTTTTAACGTACCGCCCGCAACGGCTAATAAAGTAAACCAGAATAATGAGACAAGGATACCAGCAATTGCAAATAGCCATTTATCAGTATTTTGGTATTGAATGGAGCTGGTACCGATCACTCCAATCGTATCTAAGATCGCATGTGGGTTTAGAAGTGAAACAGAGGAAGCGAATAATATTTGCTTCTTTGCTGTTAATATTTTCTGGTTTAGATCATTGCTTTGCTCCTCCGATTGACTTTTCCAGGTGATCAATCCCATGTAAAGAAGAAAGCAGATTCCCAAAGTAATTAAGAGGTTTTTTATAATGGGAGTCGCCATAACGATCACCGAGACTCCTGTTACAGCAAGGATGATTAATAGAGCGTCGCAAATAGTTGCTGTTAAAACAGCCGGCAAACAACGAATAAATTTCGAATGAGTGGCACCTTGGTTAAAGATAAATACATTTTGTACACCAAGAGGCAAAATAAGACCAATTGCTAAGAGAAATCCATGAATAAATGCTAGCATATCTCTCCTCCAGAATATAAAGATAAAAGAGGTCACTTCATGAGGATTGCAGTAAGTTGTGTAAGAAGTAAAGATCGGGAACGCTGCAAGTAAATAAGTCATCCATTTCTTTAGAGAGCAATACTTAAATAACATTGCATGATTTGCTTCATGCATTATATTATCAAGCCCACACATTCGACTGCTGGTTAAGGTAATACCGAGCAAATTAGATCCACCAATCAGGGAGATAGTACCATAACGCAATGGAGGAAGTGATGAGTAACCAATCAAACCAAGGGCAAAGAAGTTATATCCATTATTTTTTTGATGTAGTATACGTATTGCTTGCTTGATTTCCTTAGAGAATCGATATTTTTGTAGACGGTTATCATCAAGATCATGAGCGGGAGATTCTTTTCACCTTGCATTTGATCATATCCTATTGGTATAAATATCTGTATTTCATATGTTGATTTGCGATTTGACGTTTGATTGATCCCTGATTTTGTAGTAATAAATATTTTTTTTTAAAAAACCTCTTGCAAAGAGAATCGAAAGGTGTTATATTATTGCTTGTCGCCGCAAGATGCGGCAAGACATCAAGTCGCACTTTGAAAATGAGATATGAAAAGAAAGTCATGTTG
>NZ_FQVL01000037.1 GCF_900129355.1 Seinonella peptonophila
ATTGATCCGGAGTATCCAGTGGAACGAATCCAGTTCATGCTCAGCGATAGTGGCGCTCGCCTTGTACTCAGCCAAGCTTCGATCATGGAAAGATTACAATCAGTAGGCGGTGAGTCGGTCCAGTGGCTAGAGGTGACAAGTACGGAAGGAATGGAAGCCTTCAATCTTTCAAGCATCAATCAGTCAACCGATTTGGCCTATGTCATCTACACTTCCGGAACGACGGGGCAACCCAAAGGGGTCATGGTAGAGCATCGCAATGTCGTCCGTCTACTGTTGAATGATGCATCGCTCTTTGACTTTGATCAAAACGATATTTGGACGTTGTTCCATTCCTATTGCTTTGATTTTTCTGTATGGGAGATGTATGGAGCACTACTCTATGGTGGAAAACTCGTGATTGTTCCCTCACAAGTGACCAAAGAGCCCAAACAGTTTCTTGAACTACTGAGAAGAGAGAAGGTAACGATCTTAAACCAAACGCCCTCTGCTTTTGATCACTTAGCTCAGCAGGAGATGAATCATGAGGAATCTGACCTGATGGTGCGCAAAGTGATCTTTGGCGGAGAAGCCCTTTCACCACGAAAATTAAGCCATTGGAAAAGGAAATATCCGCACACACAACTGATTAACATGTATGGGATTACGGAGATTACCGTTCATGCTACCTATAAGGAAATCACGGAATTGGAGATTGAATCGAATGTCAGTAATATTGGAAAACCGATTCCAACCTTACAGACAATGGTACTGGATCACAATAAAAACCTGGTTCCAATCGGCGTAACGGGTGAGCTTTATATAAGTGGAGAAGGCGTGGCACGGGGGTATTTGAATCAACGTGAATTAACAAAGGAAAGATTTATAGAAAGTCCCTTTGTAACTGGAGAGCGAATGTATCGGACAGGTGATCTGGCCTATTGGCTGGAAAATGGTGACCTTGTGTATATGGGAAGGATTGATCAGCAGGTCAAAGTGCGTGGTTATCGGATTGAACCGGGTGAGATTGAGTCCGCGTTGTTGGAACATGCACAGGTGATGGATGTGACGGTGCGTGATTGGCAGACGGAGGCAGGGGACGACTGTTTTCTCTGTGCTTATGTGGTATCCAGCCAACCGATCGCAGTGACGGAACTGCGAGAGCATCTGAGACAAAAGCTACCTGAATATATGATTCCCTCATTCTTCGTGGCAATGGAACAGATTCCCTTGACGTCCAATGGAAAAGTGGATCGCAACGCGTTGCCA
>NZ_FQVL01000028.1 GCF_900129355.1 Seinonella peptonophila
GCTTCCGCTTCTGGATGCTGACAAACACGATCCCATAATGGTGCTAAGAGATTAGACTCTAAGATGGGGACCGTTGTTTGATTCCATTGTTGTAACTGAACCTGATCATCTAGAAGTTGCAATCTATATTCATGAATCAGTCGATCTGGTTCATTTACAATTTGTTGGAGCAGATGTTGGAAAAGTTGATTGAACCGCTCAATTGTCTCTGCTCGAAACAAATTAGTATTATATTCCCAAGACACTATCCATTCGTTATTTTCCTCCGCTATATTAAGTGACAAATCAAATTTTGATGTCTCCTGTGGCAAAGGAATGTCGGTAAATGACAAACCTGCTCGATCAGCTAAATCAATGGTTGTTGTTTGCATCGAAAACATCACTTGAAAAAGGGGTGAGTGGCTCAGATGACGCTCTGGTTGTAGTTCATCAACCACTTTCTCAAAAGGAACATCTTGATGTGCATAAGCCTCTAGTGTTCGTTGACGAACATTTGCAAGTAGCTGACGGAACGTTGATGATTTTGATAAGTCGGTTCGAATGACTAACGTGTTGACAAAAAAGCCGATCAAACCCTCTATTTCTGGATGATTTCGATTCGCAATTGGACTGCCCAAAGCGATATCAGCTTGACCGCTAATCCGACTTAGCAAGAGTTGAAAAGCAGCCAGTAAAAGCATATACGGTGTTGCTCCAGCGTGATGTGCTAATGCCTTACATTCATTGATCCATTCTCCTTGCCAACGAACAGTTTGAACCTGCCCTGAAAACGTCTGTTCCGCCGATCGAGGAAAGTCTGTTGGCAATTGTAAAACAGGCGTATCAGCCAATTGCTGCGTCCAGTATTGCAATTGCTGAGCAAAAGATTCTTGTTGTAACCAGTCTCTTTGCCAGCTTGCAAAATCAACATACTGAATCTCTAAAGAAGGAAGCTCACTTTTTCCTTCATAGAGTGTTAACCATTCATCCAATAATAAATGTAAAGACCATCCATCTGAAATAATGTGATGCATATGAATAAAGAGCAACCAGTCTTCCGCACCTAGCTTATAAAGCTTTCCACGTATCAATGGTTCTTTCGTTAAATCAAATGGAGTAAGCGCATCCTGCTTCACATCAATAAAGGCCTGCTCATAAGCATCTGGTTGACTGGATAGATCAAGAACTGTCCATGAGCCAAACTGCTCATCTTGAATCACTTGAAATGCTTGTCCATCTTGTTCATAGAAAAGTGTACGCATGCTTTCATGACGTGCGACCAATTGCCAGTAACAAGCTGTTAGCCGATCTTGATCAAGTGCTCCCGAAACACGCAATAAAAAAGGAATTTGATAAAGCGTCGATTGATCTAAAAATCGTTCAAAAAACCAAAGTCTTTGTTGCGCATAAGAGACAGGATGATGACCTACATCTCTGGATACAGATTGAATCGATGGCAAGGACGCAGGTTGTTGAATCGCTAGCTCCTGCTCAATCTGCCCAGCTAACTCACGAATTGTTGGTGCTTCAAAAATGGAGCGCAATGGTAACTGTAATCCAAAAGCTTGATTAATCCTTGATATTAAACGTGTTGCTAACAGTGAATGACCACCCAAAGTAAAGAAATTGGCAATTGTACTTACCTGTGAAAGCTTTAGGTACTCTGACCATACTTGAGACAACCATTCTTCAATCGGTGTGATGGGTACTTCATACTCCTGTGAAGTTTGCTGCCAATCAGGAGCAGGCAGAGCGTGTCGATCGATTTTTCCATTTGTTGTGAGTGGAAATTCCTCTAGCTCAATAAACATCGCAGGAATCATATATTCAGGCAAGTGATGTTTCAAGATCGACCGCCAATCGAGACCAGCTTCTTCAGTAACCAAGTATGCAACTATTCGTTTCTCATCCATTTGATTATCAACGATTACCAATACTTGACGAACTTGTGGATGAGCAGTTAAAACTGTTTCAATTTCAGGTAGCTCGATTCGAAATCCACGAATTTTCACTTGATAATCCCGTCGACCGATAAATTCAAGATCTCCGCTTGATAAAAAGCGAACCAAATCACCAGTCCGATAAAGACGACCTAACTCAGGATGTTCAATAAATCGATCTTTCGTTAATTCAGCTTGTTGATGATAACCCCGTGCGAGACCATCTCCACCAACAAATAACTCACCAGGTAAACCGACTGGCACTTGCTTCATCTGTTGATCCAATACATAAACCTGAGTATTTGCGATCGGTTTGCCAATCGGAATAGATCTTTTGCCTAACCCATTTGCTGGAATTGGATAATAAGTTGTAAAAGTCGTATTTTCAGTCGGTCCATAAAAATTAATGATCTGCATATCTCCAATCGCAAGCAATTGCTCTACATGTGAGGGAGATGCAATATCTCCTCCCACCATTACTCGCTCTAAATGAGTCAAAGCATTACCGTTCTCTTCAACCATTGTATTGAACAAACCAGTTGTTAACCAAAGAGTCGTAATACCATATTGCGTGATCACATCTCCAATTTCTTGGGGTGTAGCAACCTCAGTAGGCATGATGACAAGTGTTGCGCCATGAAGCAGACTTCCCCATATCTCGAATGTTGAAGCATCAAACGCCAGTGGAGCCAACTGTAGGAATACTTGCTCATCTGAAAAAGGAATATAATCTGTACCCTTCACCAATCTCATTACATTTCGGTGAAGAACCTCTACTCCTTTGGGCTGACCTGTTGAACCTGAGGTAAACATAATATAGAGTAAATCGTCAGCCTCAACTACTTGCTCTGGATTCTCGTCCGACTCGCTTTCAATCGTTTCTTTTTCATGATCCAATATTAATGTAGGGATTGAAAGTTGATCAGCTTTGTTCATCCATTTTTCATCCGTTAAGATATATTGACAATTCAAACCAGATATCATCTGTTGTAGACGTAGAATTGGATCATTTACTCGTAATGGCACATATACTGCACCTAATTTGACAAGCGCAATCAATGAAATGATTTGCTCAATAGAACGATTCATCAGTATCCCTACACATGAACCATTTTGCACACCTTTCGATGCGAAAAAATGAGCTAACTGATTTGCCCGTTGATTTACTTGCTGATAAGTATATTTTTCTGCACCCATTATCAAGGCAGTCTGATGAGGGGTAGCTTTTACTTGACGTACAAACTCTTCACCAATTGAATGGTTACGAGGATATGTCGTTGTTGTTTGATTCCAAGCCCATAACTGCATCTCTTCTTCTGCTGTTAATAAAGAAAAAGAATCAATGACCCGATGAGGCGCTTCCACAATTTCTGCTAATAACTTCTGAAAGTGGTCTCCGATCTGTTGAATTGTTTTTTTTGTAAAAAGGTCTTTATTATATTCGAAAGTAGCAATGAGTCCTTCTTTACGTTCTCTCATCGTTAAAGTAAGGTCAAACTTAGCGATTGGCTGCTGAAGTTCAATCAACTCAGTATTGAGTCCATCAATGGGGTGAAAACCTAACGACATATTCTGTAAGACAAACATGACTTGAAACAGTGGTGAATGGCTTAAGCTTCGGTCTGGGCGCAGTGTTTCAACAATTTGCTCAAATGGAACATCTTGATTTGCATAGGCTTGTAATGCTACTTCTCGAACGCGATTCAAAATATCGATAAAGGTAGGGTTTCCATCAATATTTGTACGAAAAACAAGAGTATTAATAAAAAGTCCAATAAGTCCTTCTATTTCTTTCCGATTCCGATTGGCTACAGGACTTCCCACGGCTAGATCAGTCTGACCTGTATACCGATAGAGTAATAACAAATACGCTGTCAACAAAGTCATAAATAGACTGACACCTTCACGTTGACTAAGCGATTGAAGCGAGGTACTCAATGATTCACTCAATTCAATTGTATGTGTTGCCCCACGATAAGTTTGTTTGGCTGGTCTTACATAATCAGTCGGTAGTTGAAGCACAGGAACATCTTCCAATTGTTTTTTCCAGTATTCCAACTGATTTTTTATCGTTTGGCTATTTACATTTGCCTGTTGCCATACAGCATAATCTCCGTACTGAATGGGTAATACCGCTGGGTTGGGAATACGATCCTGTAAACGAGCTTTATACTGACGGAACAACTCATCCATGAAAACACCCATTGACCAACCGTCACAGATAAGATGATGCACCTGAAGGGAAAAGATCGACTCTTCATCACCGATACGGTATAACGAGCAACGAATTAATGGTCCTTGTTCAAGATCAAAAGGTATTTCGATTTCTTTTTCGATCCGCTGCAACGCTTTTTCTCGTGAATGCTCATCATTACTCAAGTCATATTGATGTAATGGTATTTCGATCTCATTTAAAATACGTTGAACTGGATGTTCTCCAACCTTTAGAAAAACAGTACGAAGGCTTTCATGCTGCTCCACTAACGCATGAATACTTTGATGCCACTTCTTCATATCAAGTTTCCCTTGTAACAGTAAAGAAAATGGGATGTGATACACGGAGGTTCCAGGGCTATATTGCTCAAAAAACCAAATACGCTGTTGCGCAGATGAAAGCGGAAGGTCTTGAGTTCGATCAACTGATTGAATGACAGATACCGCTTTGTCATCCTTTTTTTGATTGATTAATTCTTGTTCGATGTATTGAGCTAATTCCTGGATAGTTGGGATCGTTATTAAGAAATGTCTTGGCAAATCAACTCTAAACGTTTCTGCAATGTGATGCATCATTGCCTCTACATGTTCATTTAATCCCCCAAGCTCATAAAAATGTTGATTGATACCAATCAAATCGGCATCGACCCATTGGCTCCATATTTCTGCAATCATTTCTTCTGTAAAAGACTCAGGTTCTAACCATTGATCTTCTACTGTTGGTAAAGAAGAGTGGTCAAGCCCGCCATCAGCGGAAAGAGGAAACTCTTCCATGATGACGAGCGCCATTTCTATTCCTTTCTTCCATTCTCCCTGCTCTTCTAGAAAGCGAAAGAACTCACCTTTATGAAACATATCTTTTTTGGTAACTTTCAGGTAACAAACCACACGTTGATCCTGTACTTGGATCACAGCTTCTTCTATCGATTGATACTGTTCTAATGTTTTTCGCAGCGCGTACTCATCAATCTGAACATCACTCGTGCTCAAGTGCTGACTCATCCTTTCTTTGTTTTAACTTGTTGTTAATTTGGCAAATAGGTCTTGTTTAATCTGTTCAACAAGTTGAGCAATTGTCGGATTTTCAAATAGATACTTCAACGGAATCTCTTGTCGAAAGACCTCATTCATTCTGGTGACTGCCTGGGTTGCTAATAACGAATGCCCTCCCAATAAGAAGAAGTGATCATGCAAACCAATCTTGTCTTTTTGCAATACCTCAGACCATATCTCTGCCATTTTCCGTTCCATCGGTGTCCGAGGTGCTACATATTTTTCTGAGTCCATCTTTTCTGGTTTTGGTAATGCCTGACGATCAATCTTTCCATTGGGCGTCAATGGTATTTTTTCCAGTGAAATCAGTTGCTGTGGAATCATATATGTTGGTAACTGCTTTCGAAGCTCCTGCTGCCAAGCGAAGCTCTGGTCTGAGCTTAAAACGGCATAAGCAATCAATTGATCATCATGCACAGTTACTACACATTCCTTTATTTCTGGCAGCTGTGATAGCCTTGCTTCAATTTCACCTAATTCCATTCTCATACCGCGAATCTTCACTTGTTGATCTAACCGACCTAAAAATTCTAGATTTCCATTTGCAGCTAAGCGAACTTGGTCACCTGTTCGAAAGAGTCGTCCATAGATAGGATGATGAACAAATCTTTCAGCAGTCATTTCAGGTTGACCATGATAACCACGCGCCAGGCTTGCTCCACCAATATATAGTTCTCCTTTTACTCCTTGTGGAACAGGTTGTTGGTGTTGATTAAGAACATATAGTTTCACATTGGCAATCGCCTGACCAATCGGTGGCAATGTCGTCATTTGTTCTTCACCAATTGGAGTTAAAGCAACTGCTGTTGTCACCACTGTATTTTCCGTAGGCCCATAATGGTTAACAACAGGAATTGGGAACGTAGACTTTGGATATTGACGCAACTGGTCTCCACCCGTAAGAAAAGCTCGCAATGAACCCGCAGAACCCCAAGATAGAGAAAACATTTGCTCCATCAACGGCGTTGGTAAAAAACTATACGTGATTGCTTCGTTTAACAGCCACTCTTGTAATAATTCAGGCTGGATTCGAACATCTTCTTCTGGAATGTGCAGGCTCGATCCACTTGCTAAAGTGGGCCATATTTCCCAGATTGAGGCATCAAACCCAACTCCCGCGATGAAAGACATTCGATCCTTTGTATCCATCTGGTAACGCTCTTGATGCCAATGAACCAAGTTAAACAAAGCCTTATGTGTGATCTCGACGCCTTTTGGTCTACCTGTTGACCCTGAAGTGTAAATCAGATAAGCTAATTGATCTTCATCCACATCAGTTGATAGATTTTCAGATGATTCTTTTCCCCATGCTTCTTCTGCTTCGTCCAGGACAAGAGTTTGCACATCTAATGATTGGACTGATTCATCAAATCGTTTTTGGGTAAGCAGCCAGGTAGCTTGTGCATCAGTGATTACTTCATGAAGTCGCCTGATTGGATGATTTGGATCAACAGGAATAAAGATACCACCTGCCTTATGAACAGCTAATTGTCCAATCACCAGTTCACATGAACGTTCAAGGTAGAGAACTACTTTTGTTTCAGCCCTTACTCCCTCTTTGCGTAGGAAGTGAGCCAATCGATTTGCAGCTTCATTCAACTGACGATATGAATAGACTCGATCTTGGGTACGTAACGCAATAACATTTGGATGGTTTTCAGCAATTTGTTCAACTAACCGATATGGAAGTTTGGTAGATTGATCGGTTACATCCAAATGATCACCAGTTAACTGATCTTCTTGCTGTTCTGGGTCAATGATTGTTAACGATTCGATTGTCTGAGTGGGAGAAGAAGTAAATTGCTCCAATAAGGAGACCCAATGCTGGTGAAGCTGCTCAATTTCCGTCGCATGAAAGTATTGCCGATCATACATCCACTTCACAAATAACTCATCGCCTGGTGCTGTTACTAAACAAAGCGAATACTCGGTTTGCTCTAATCCTTGAATCTCTTTAATCTGTAAATGTGGTTGTTCAAGCCGATCCATCTCTAAATAGTTTTCATAGGCAAATAGATGATGAATCAATGATTGATTTCGTGGAATTCCGCTCCACCCTTGGATATCAATCAAAGAGCAATGTTCATGCTGTCGCATTTCTAATTGTTCTTGTTGAATCTTTCTACAAAGCGTTAATAAATCAATTTCGCCATTAAAACGACAGGATACTGGTAAGGTGTTGATAAAAAGTCCTACTATTTTTTCTACATGTTCTAATGTAGGTGGTCTTCCTGCCACAGCAATTCCGTAACGAACATACTCTTCTCCACTATAAGTGCCCAGCAAAAGAGACCAAGCCGCTTGTAACACCGTGCTGATCGTTAGTTTATGCTGTCTAGCAAACTGTTGTAATCGATCAGTCATCTCTTTCGATAATCTGTTTATCTTCACATCTGTTGCTCTCGCTTGATTTGAGGCAGGCGCCGAAGAAATCCAGGTTGTGGTCTCTTTTGATGACAGTTTCTTCTGCCAATAAGTTTTTGCAGCCTCTTGATTCTGATTTTGCAGCCAGTTGAGATATCGTTCATAGGGTACTTCTTTTTCTATCTCAATGGATGCCCCATCTGCTCGCCGTAAATAATTTTTCCAGACTTGATTTAAGACTAACGACATACTCCACCCATCAAGTAGCAGATGATGATAGGTCCAGAGAAGTCGATAATGATCTTCATCAATCTGAATGAAATGTAGACGGGTCAATCCAGGCTGATCTAACTGAAATCCCTGTTTCCGATCGCTTTGAACCAACTGGTGCCAATTTCTCTCTATCTCTACACTTGTGAATATGCGCCAATCCTGTTTCTCAAACGCATATGTTACATTTGGCACCACAAGCTGAAGCGGCTGCTGCACTCCCTCCCAAAGATAAGCAGTGCGAAACACGGCAAATCGTTGGACAACATCATGCCATGCCTCTTCCCAAGCCTGCTGATTCAGCTCACCTTTTAAGGTAAAGACCATTTGAACAATATAGTCCCCACCCACTTGATCATTTTTGCTATACATTGACTGAAAAAGCATACCTTCTTGCAATGGCGCTAATGGATAAATCTGTTCGATTGCTGGATATTTTTCAGTAAGTTGATCCAATACTTCTTGATCTATCTTTGCCAGAGGGAAGTCAGAAGGTGTATATCCCCCTGCTTCTGCTGAGCAACAATGTGTGATCAATTGTTGTAACTGCTCCATGTATGTCTGGATCAGCCAGTCCATCGTTTGTTGTTCATATTGCTGCTCGCTATACTG
>NZ_FQVL01000039.1 GCF_900129355.1 Seinonella peptonophila
AAAATAGAAAAATCCGCCAAAATGTGGTTAGATGAAAGCTCTCACACAACCATCATCCACAAAGGGCGGATCATCATGAGTGTAGCACGACTTTCATCTAGAAACCATCCTCTATCTGAACTTTTTTCTCTTGTCGATCAACTTTGTTCCCGTTTCGAAGAAACGAGGTCTCGACAAGGTCGACCTCGTCGGTTTAGTGACGCTCAAATCGTCAAATGCTTGGTTTACCAAGTATATTACCGGATTCGTAGTTTTCGAGAGCTGGAATGGAAATTGAAACAGGATTTATGGGCACTTCGTGGGATGGGGATTTCAGAAGTACCGGATCATTCCACCTTTTGTCGGCGAGTTAAAGCCATCGAAGAAGATCTTTATTATCGCGTGTATCAAGAAATCTTAACTGAACTTCAGCCTGAAGCAAGAGTTTGTTTCTGGGATTCGACGCCCTTGCGGTCGTCTCGATATGATCGAGACGCGGAAAAAGGGAAAGGTACACGATTAGGCTGGTTTTATGGATACAAGCTGCATGCCATTGTATCCGAGGATTTACTCCCTTTGTCGTGGGATGTAACGCCGGCTGGTTTCTACGACAACCAGGCATCTCAATTGATTCGATCCTTATCTCATCATGATGTCTTTCTTCTCTTAGCGGATGCTGCTTATGACGATCATCGATTGTTTGCGGACTGTAAAGATGCAGGAATTCACTTGGCTACGCAAGTGAATATGCGTCGATCCCCATCTCCTGAATCCTTTCGATCCGCTCATCGAAGGCAGAATTGGCGATTTGTGAATCGTGGTTTAGGTAAAAAGCTACTTCGAAAACGTTCACGAATCGAAAGTTTTTTTTCGACTCTCAAAATGCTGTATGGCTTGGAACAACCTCGACTCTATGGGATTTACCGCTACTACCGACATGTGTTATGGGTGATTTTGGTTTATTTATTGGATCGATTAATGAATAAGTGGATGGACATTTCCACTCGAAAAGCACCTTGGAACCGCTAACCCTTTGGGTTTAGCGATTAATTATGCAACAACCTCT
>NZ_FQVL01000027.1 GCF_900129355.1 Seinonella peptonophila
TTACATTCCTTTAAACAAAGCTCTTTCTTTTGAAACCAAAAGTATCTACCAGGATCATTTGTATTTACTTGCTAGTTTCAATCCTTTTAGCAAAGTTCTTTCCTTTGAAACATGAAACACCCGTCGTAGAGGTTTGTCCCGACTGGTTTCAATCCTTTTAGCAAAGCTCTTTCCTTTGAAACAGTGACCATCAAATCCCTTGAACCACATGTCCTTTACATGCTTTTTCCGACGATCTCAGTCTATCATAACATTTCTTCTTCCTCATGAAGTGATCTCCCCTCTAACCACAAGCCTCAATTCCTTGAGATTCCTACACTTCACCATTTCCGACGGTCTTGTGGGTTTCAGCTGATGCTAAATACTGTCGTAAATGGTTTTTCTTCCCATTTTTATACATACAGTCCTAAAAAACGACTCTACTTCTATAATTAATGTCTATCTGTATCATCTACCACTTGAAATTGACCATAACCTATATTTGTTTTGGCGCCGATTCCTTCTACATCACCAGCAAATCGAATCCACTGTTTTAACACTTTGAGGTCTGCTTGCATCTGGGGGGCATTTGTGCGACTCATGAAAAACAGTTGGAAATCTTGATTTTTGGCAATGGTTAAAAACGGGATGGGGATGGGCTCAGATTGGTCTTGAGGGGGAATCGAAGGATTTCCATAGTATGTCGTATAGTGTGGGGTCATTATGTCTACTTCTAGTTTTATGGGTTTACTTGGAATGGCATCATAGAAAAGGATACTTCCTACTTGTTTCGCTTCTTGCTCCTCTCTACTGCCGAAAATCTTGTCCAATCCTTCGTGAGTAGCAGACCAACGTCGCAACGTGGCTCGTAGCATTCCTTTGATAGAGGAACCAGGAATGTAGGGAACACCTAGTGTGTGATGCCAAGCAAAACCATTTTCGACTGGATGAGGGAGCCCCATTCCGATCACCATCCGCTCTTTGGTTCGGATTGTTATTTCAGCACCTTTACCTGAAATCAGTTTGCTCATTCGAGACAAATATGCTTGAATTTCTCGACGCTCTCCCACTCTTTTATCATGCCATCTATTTAACCAATTCTTTTTATCGATATCCCAATCCAGTTTCCATTGATCCATCCATTTATTAAAAACCAACCCCTGATTTCCTGACTTAATATCGTCTATTGGTTCCATTTCTTTATATAAAGGTAGTTGTGACATCCCATTCATTCCTTTATTTTCAAGTGTGCATTCGCCATTTTCTTATGAAATTGTAACCACAGCATCGTTTCTTGCGTTGCCCAGATATATGTTTGTCTGCTCCCACCCATCAATGCATTGAGTAATTCAGCTTTCCCACTATAAGGAGCTTGTTTATCGATGCGACAGAGCCACTCCTCTATGTGTTTGTATAATAAAAAGTGTGGCTCATCCTCTTGTCGCTTCGCTGCTGCTAGGAGTTGGGCTAACGCTTGACCCAAACCGTTAATTAAAATCGCCGCCGGAAATGAGGTTACATAGGTTGCATAATCATCTGCTGTTTGTTTATCCAATCGCTGCATCTCTTCAATTTTTGCTAAAGAGTGCTGTGCTCGTTGTTGTTCAAGATTTACGTGACCCATGCTGCCCCTCCTCATAAATCGAGAGAATCGACCACCCTTGACCGATCGTTTCATTGCCACCCACTTGTAAATATCGACTACTTTTGAATGTTTCTTGTAACTCAAGTAAATGATCTTCTTGAAAAGGATTCCGAGCAATGAATATGCTGTATAACAAACTGTCAGACGGCAATGCCTCTTCATACCATAAATTCTTACTCTCCTTTGTTTCATCATCTAACGAATTTCGCGCATAAATATGTAGAGCGTGCTGAGCAAAATGAGTAAACTCTCTATCCGAAATAATCGTTAGTGATTCTAGCATACGTTCCCGAATCGACATATGGGCTATCAACGGATTTATCCATTTAACGATTTCCGTTATTTCTGCTTGTCTTTGTATTGGATGAAAAGCATATTCTTCTAAAACCAATCTCTTATCTTCTGTAAATATCCATGCCTGCTCAGATTCAACTGCTATGTCAGGCAAGGAAGGTTCATAGCCGATCATTCGCAAATCACGATCAAACCTCTCTAAAATATAAGGGCAAGTTACCCAGCGAAAAGAACTGGTTAAGCTCCGAATTGGCAATAGCAGTAAACGCGCGTCTGTTACACCAATCCCTCCAGCTGCTCGTTCATTTCCAAACCAAGTTGCAATCTTTTCTCCTGTTTTGACCTCTTGCTCCATTTTTTGTCGCAAAGCTCCCTTTAAACTAGAGCCTGGTATGACAGGAAATTGTGTCGTGACTTCACGAGCAACAGGTAGATCAATAGCGCCATATGTTTGTCCTGCGCCAACATGAATATTTGTTTCTGCAAGCAATCCAATCATTTGCTGTTTACTCATTTTTTGGCTGTCCACCTTCCAATTGCGATTTCACCATAACCATATTCCGTCCGATTGCCAATTTTCGAATGGTGCAATGTCTGAATCGTTTCTAGCATGTGTTGATCCGTTTCATAGAACCATGTACTCCCCGCCGGGATCATGAGTAGATTTTTACGAGGCATGTTATGTTTTTGATCCCAACTGCCCTGTGAAACCACTCGACTTATACTGCCTGAAACACATGAAAGATCGGCTAAGGGGCCTCTTTCTATCGTCTTCTTCACATCAGCAAAGACACCAGGTGTCAGTAAACTCATATAAAAACGAACCGGATCCGAGTTTTCTAACCGATCGAGTGGCATCACAATCCTTTCTGTTTTCGATTCCGTTACCTCCACATCAGCAAAGCGACCTTCCCCACCAAAAGGAATCAATTGGTTGTTTGCTACCTTCCAATCGCTCGGAATCCCTGTCACCTCTACCTCAATCCTTACCTCTAGATAAGGTCGAACATGAACGCTACTGTACAAATACCCTTCATTTGCTTGAAGCGTATGATTATCTCTTTGCAAACCTATGCGAAACTCTGATTGATATAGTTCTGAGGGCAAGTAAATCTGGCTTTCTTTTAGAAAACCTCCCGCAAGAATCTGTTGCATTCCTTCCTTATTGACCCAGCCAGTTAACAACTTGCCTTTTTTACGATCAGGTATCTCTACCAAACGTACATTACCCATATCACAGGAAACAGTTGAATAACTTGGAATCAATCGATGATTTACTCTTTTCCTATCGCCTATGAGCGTCAATGGAATAGGGTATAAACGTTCATTACGCCATCGTAAGTAAGGTCCTCGAAAACTAAGTTCTCCTAAAGACTCATAATCTCCTAATTCTTTGGGCCAGTAAATATCCGTTTTATCTCTTTCTGTCCAACCTCTGGAACGCGCTAATGTCGTTCGAATCGCCCCTTGAATGGCTGAGATGGGAGGAGGAAACATACTTCGGTGATGTAAGCCAGCCGTTTCGCCCGAATGAAAAGGAGTGCCGTCACGAAAAAACCATGAATCGATAGCCCTAAACGTCCAAGTCTGCATTCTCCGTCACTCCTTTATCTCTGAGCCAGCGCACTAATAAAGCAATATCAGCAGAAAAAGACTGTTTATCAAGGACTAATTTATTATTCTCATCGTAATATGCATGGTAACCGAACTCAATTAATTGTTTAAGCTGTTGTTCGATTACTATAGTTGGTTTGCCATTGATTCGTTCCCATTCCGCCAACAACATTTTTTTCAAACTCTCTTCTTCGGTCACACTGGCAAACGACTCATATGTATCTTTGAGGTGATATAAAAAGCTTGGTGTAAGGGCCAATTCATTCGCTAAAACCACTAACCGATTTGTGTCATGATCAAGAATCAACTCCCAAGGCGCCCCCCACTGTATCAATGCCCCACTATTGTTATAAATCCCGATGGCGATACTATCCCGTCCATGTTTTTCCTTGGCAATCTCGTCAAGTAAAGTATGCGAAATTGACACCATTTGTTTTAAGGATGCTTTCGAATGAGCGAAAACAAGTCCAGCTGAAATGGTCGGAGAAGACTCCTGTTCAGGAAAGACGTTAGCGAACGCTTGTTGATATGCCTTCCGTAACCGAAAGGTTGCCTCTAGCACCGTATTTAGGGGAAACAGAGCCATTACATCATCGCCACCTGCATAGACTAAAGTGCCATCTTTCGCTTTAACGATCTCCTGGACTGACCCCGTAAATTGGGCTAGTGCATGACTTATCCTTCCTACTTCTTGTGCTTCTACTTGTTGCAACCAAGCACCCAATCGGTCACCATCCATCATTAATAACGCATAATAATTGGTCGGCTCACTTCCTACTGATTGACATAGTTGCTGAAAAGCCTGATACAACTTTGGATAATCCTTTATATTGTCTGGTTGCAAAGCATTCTCTACTAACCGACTAAATCGATCTCCCTGCCTACCGAAATAACGACGACCCGTGTGTGTTAATGGATACTTTTTTAGAGCTAAAGCAGCATAACGATCACGTTGTTCTTGCAATGATGCATTCTCGACAACCTTTTTCCGAAAAGGGTAAGAGCCCAAATATCTCGTAGAAGGAAAATACTTAGCTTCTTCAGGAAATTCCCAACCCAGTGCCTCTTTTGTAAGTAAAGGGAGGTATCGTTTGATCATACCGATGGCACTAAGTCTTTCCTTACTCTCCTCAGCAAATAAATCAGCGTAACGGGATTTGTGAATTTTATTCCAGAAGTTATCTTGTTTTACTGGCTCATGTGCCCGTAGATATCCCGATAGTTCTTGCAGGTGAGATACCAACATACATTTGTCCCCCTCTTCCTCCGAAGGAACAAAATTGCGCCAGTATTTGCGTCGATCCAGTAGATTGCGATCCGAACCCCTCACCCAGTTGATCTCCCAGAAGTTTTCCACTTGCCGCTGCCAGATTTTCTCTGTATCCTTACCATGGTTTGCAATCGGTTCAACAACTTTTTCCCATATGGTATTCGCAATACGAAGCCATGCTTTGTTGACAGCTTGAACACATTGAGCGGGTTCAAATTCATTGGGGATTTCTGCTTGAAAACGATTGGGTAAACTGCCTATCCAAAGTCCTTCTTCTTGCAAGTCGTCGTTCGATTGTTGAATCGCCAGTAACAGAGGGTTTTCATCTACTTGGGGAAACACAATTCTGCCTTTACATCGAATAACCTCTATCATGGCATGCCCTGTTAAAAAAGAAAGGAGAAATGAACTCATGAGTAGATCTCGTGTACGTCGCGACTGGGAAACAAACTCTTGAACAGGTCCAATCGAAAAATGAAGTGTTCGGCTCATTTAGATCCTACTTTCCTGAAAGTCATTTGCGAGTAATAAATTTGCAAAACGATCTAACGCATCGGTATACGACAGCTTCGGCAGAGGCGTCGAGATGAAGAAAAAAACGGGATAATATTCTTCCTGAATATGTATAATTCTCAACCATACCGGTGAAGGAAAACGTTCTTCTTCCCAATGCCCTAATGCTTGGCGCATATTATTCCTCTTGCCCTTCTCCTTTCGAAACACTTCGAGTACTTTCGCACCTGTAGTGAGTGCATCTTTGTAATTCGACTTAACAGTAGGGGAAACAAATATTCTTAGATCCTGGTTGACGACTGTATGTGTAACTTCCTGCTGTGGAGGATACCATTGCCATAACTGCTTCAAACCATGCGTAAATTGATCTTCCCAATCTGCAAGATCTGTTGCTTTCGATAACTTCGGTAATGACTGAGCAATCTGCTCTATGTTTACATCGGCAGTGCTACTCATCTTTTGCAAAGAACACCCACCAAATCCCCGTCTTACACGGGCACCTATTCCGCCCATCGCTGTTAAAAGCCAAGCACTTGACAAATAGGCTCTCCACAATGAGACATTATCACCATTCCGATTCATGGTTGCCTCCAGTTGAAATGTTTTCTTTGGTGGGAAAAAACTACGATCATCTAATGAAAACCCAAGATAACGAGGTTTTGGTTTCTTTACATAACCTAGTTTCTGTTCATCCATCTTCGCGATTCGTAGGCGTAACGGTGATTGACCCTTATTCATCCCTCCAAAAAGTATTTCCTCCTCCGTTGTGTAATCGGGTTGAATAGCCCGATACCAAAAACGGAGCAACCCTTTTATCGAAGAAACTCTCATTTCCACCTGGGTCTTGTCACTGCCAGCTAGATACATCGGTGTTTCTATTTGGAACACAAGTGTGACTCGTGAAGGAGATAGATCAGGCGGAGGGGATAGATTGCCCAAAAGAAGTTCACTCCTATCTATTTGTAAGGATATAAATCTGTTATTTTTTTTAAAACATAAACTTAATTAGGATTCATCTTAGGAATAAAGATTTACACTACCCAACGTATTTTATTTCTTTTTACCTACTTGTTAATCATCACTCTATAATATATAGTAGCCCAAATCTAAATATTTTGCTATTAAGGAGAAGTGTTTTTAATGAACAAATACTATCTATTTCCACTTTTCATCATTCTCGCTTGTTTTTCGCCTACTTATATGTTTGCAAATCCCCTGCCTGATGCTCAAGTCCAAAAATTAAATGAAGAATTAGAACAGGTAAAAGGAGAGAACAAAGTATACAAAGATATGAGTGAGGAGATTAAAAATTATCGGGAGTATTTACAAAAAGAAACAGATAAATTGCGTGATACTGTGCAAAAAGAAAGAGAATCTCTTTATAGTCAATTTAACTTTTTTATCACTTTTTTAGGTATTGCCATGACAGTAGCCATCGCCGTATTCTCCTATCAATTTATGCAAACAAGAAAAGAGCTAATGCAGAGTATCATAGAGGAAACGAAAGAAAAGGCCCTCGATTATCAAAATCGTCTCAATCAAATCCAAACCCACTATGAGGACCAGTTGAAAAATAAATTAGAAGAACTAACCCAACAAACAAAGGAAATCAAAGCGCTACAAAAAGCTATGCAACACGAACTCAATCTCTCCCTATCCGAGATCTACATAACTGCATCGATCCATGAAATAGCTCGAATCAAAACACTAGAAAAAGAGCACCTAGTTAAGCGCGGTATCCATACAGATCATCTCCATTTTCTTTCCTATAACCTAGAAAAAATCAAACCACTGTTACAAACAAACATTGTAGACATCCTAGTATTTAGCTGCGAACCGGACACCATTGATGACCTCTTTCTGCTCATTGAATATCTCCATCAAGAAAAGCTAGAGATTCCCCTCGTTGTTTATACATACCAACTCGGAAAGAGATTTGATAAACAGGAGTTGTTCCAAATAAACCAATATCCCTTTGCCGTTATTTCAAATGCACCCGTCACCTTAATCGGACACATCTCCCAACTTGCACAAACTTTTTCTGTAGCAAAATAGAGAAGGACTACTGTTCATTTGAGCAATTCTTTTTTCGGATTGAACCTAATTCTGCCATTACACCATATCTTTCTTCATGTATGGTGAAAAGAAAATACTGTCAGAACATTGTTTTCAATTCTTTATACATGTTTCTTTTATTTGATAAGATGACGCCATTTATTTGGCGTCCGAAGGAGTAGTGTTTCAATCCTTTTAGCAAAGTTCTTTCCTTTGAAACGTTGATTAGCAACTCTTTGTGCCACAAGAAATTCACATGCATTTTTTGACAAACTCGTTCTACCATAACTATTCAGTATGATTTTTAATCATTTGGTGTAGTATGGTAAATAATAGTATATAGATTATTTTATAAATTTTGTTAACAATCGAATATGATGTGCTTTAGCTATATAATACTTCATAAACCACAATGGTTAGTATTAAATCTGAGAATCTCTATATTTTGACCACAAGATTCTCTAGTATATTCATTGCCATTTCGTTTGCAAAATGCCTTGTGTAGAAAACTTTTAGTTTCACCTGAGTGGACAAACCTTTGATATGTATAGTGCCAAGGATCAGAATCGAACCACCACGTTGGTAACCTACCGCTAGATTTTAAGTGCCGTGAAATAGAGAAATCAGGAGAATTAAAAGACAATAAACCGTATTCTATCAAGGGCTTGGGGAATATGAGAGAATGAGATGAAACAGAAGAAAACGTGTTACGTTTGCAATTTCGTTTGAGTTTTGATCGCAAGTAAAAAGCGAGTTGGATTGAGTGTCCAACTCGCTTTTTATTTTTCTTTATTACCTACTAATCGGAAATGGTTTGCGGAGTTTCAATCCTTTAAACAAAGTTCTTTCTTTTGAAACCCCTTTAATTCTCCTATGAATAGCATTATAGAATGGTTTCAATCCTTTTAGCAAAGCTCTTTCTTTTGAAATAAGGTAACACCACAAAAATCACTCAACCTAAAGCCCCGTTTCAATCCTTTGAGCAAGGTTCTTTCTTTTGAAACTTGGACTAGTCCTTCCTACCGTTTCAAAAATAAAACGGGTTTCAATCCTTTTAGCAAGGTTCTTTCTTTTGAAACATCGCGAGAAGTACAGTTTATGCTCTAATGTCGCAAGTTTCAATCCTTTGAGCAAGGTTCTTTTTTTTGAAACAATAGTGGTGAAGCGCAATGGCGAGATATGGCAGAGTTTCAATCCTTTGAGCAAGGTTCTTTTTTTTGAAACCGCAACCAGCAAAACCCCATGATTCACAAGGCCTTTACAAGCTTTTTCCGACGATCTCAGTATATCATAACATTTCTTCTCTATCATGAAGAACATTCCACGATCCTCTACACCTCAAACCCTTGTGATTCCTGCGTTACGCCTTTTCCGACGGTCCCCCAGATCTGAGACGAAGCTATAGACCGTCGGAAAAGCTCTTTCGTTCAAAAGGGTAGATTCGG
>NZ_FQVL01000026.1 GCF_900129355.1 Seinonella peptonophila
TTCTAAAGTTGAATATGGGGCTATAGCTCAGCTGGGAGAGCGCCTGCCTTGCAAGCAGGAGGTCAGCGGTTCGATCCCGCTTAGCTCCACCACAACAAACCCTTGCATTTGCAAGGGTTTTTCTTTTTGTGCAAGGGTTGTATATGAAGTGAAAATATGAAATTGCCAACAAAACTGCAAACCTTTACTAGACTAAAGTGGTTTGTGGGAATGAAGAATCCCCCTGTTTGCTATTAGAGCATAGGATGAGGAATGATTCACAATCCACAGCTTCTTGTTGCATATTAGGTAGGACATGAATTATAAGTGTCTGGTGTGATGCGTGTAATCGAGCGTTCTAAGCGTTCTGAGACGATTTTTGGATGTTTCTCTGTTGTAACAGTAGTGTGACATGTATAGCGAGTGTTGTAAAATCGAATCTTGGGTAATCAAACTATAGATTCTGAGATCAAAAAAATCGATATTTTTTGTCAAAAGAGAATTGATTTATAAAATTTGTCGATTAATGTATGTATCAGAAGCGGTTGAAAAACCGCTTCGATGTTCACCCCCAGAGTCTTTGCACTTCTTTAGTTCGTTGTCATATATTTTGAAAGAAGTTGGGGATGATGAAAAACAACAAACATGAAGGTTCAATCATGAAGTTTCCAATCGGGAGCTGTTTTTTTCTTTTTGTATAGGTAGTTTATCTATCATTTGAGCCGCTCAACGAGTTGTTGTAGGAAAACTCTGTACTCCTTCATAAACTCTGGTGATTCGGGATCAAGACCCGTCAATCGACGAGCGAGCTGTGGTGTAGCTATTGGAACCAATTGCGCGCCCATCATTGCCAGTATTGTGAACCGAGGATCGAGTTCTGAGGCAATCTCTCCTGCTTGTTGGCGCTTTCGGAGGTCTGCGACGCTTTCATCATCGTTACCAACTGGGTCTTCGTGCTCTGTCGTGTGTGTGGGTCGTAATCCTTCCCACACAAGAAGACGAGCCATCTTTGGATCAATATTACGTGCGTAGGCGTCTATTAGTTCATCGAACGGCATCCCCGGCTTTGTGAAGTCCTGCTCTAGCTCGAGCCACTGTTCTCCTACTGCGCGATATAGTCCTTCTTTTCCCCCAAAGTAGTAAGTGATCAATTGTTTGTTCACTCCAGCTCTAGCAGCTATATTTTCAGTGCGGGCACCGGCAAAACCCTTTTCGCTAAACTCGTCCAAGGCGGAGGCTAGCAACAATCGACGTGACCGTTCGGCATCGCGCTGGCGATCGGCGCTGGGTGAGCGACGTGGTCTATCGTTTTTTTTAGGTGTCGTTTGCTTCTTATTACTCATAATTTTATATTCACTCCTAAAACTATGTGTGACGACGTTCGGGTCTACTGTCTCCGTTGACCAAACGGAACTTAGGATGGAGGGCTGCTATCAACATCAGTACGACGATACCGACATCTTGCCAGATAAGGCGGATGAAGTCGAGATAGATCCACAGCGTAACCTGATCGATGTGCGCGACTGCCTCCGCTGGATGCTGACCCCAGTAAAGGGCAGCTGGCGCAAAGTAGAGGGCACTGGCTACACGTCCCAAGTAGAAGATTCCTGCGGCAATGATGAGTAGCCGACGCCGGGTCGGGTGATGCCAGTTGGCGATTAGTGCCCAAGGCATCAAGATCCATTCGAATGGGCTGTGCAGAGTGAAGAAGAAGAGTCCATACCCGGACTGTTGAAGTAACTGGAGGAACGCGTTAGGGTTGGGCCCAGCTAGATGTCCAAGAATTGCACCGCCCAGTACGATGCACGCCAGCGGTAGCATGATGTAAACGGGTGTGTTTGCTTGCCTAATCGAGCGTGCGCCGACTTGAGAGATCCGTGAGGCGATCAGCATGACGAGGATTCCCCATAATAAACCGAATCCAGCCATTCCAAGTTGTTGGTCAATGGTGTAGCCACTGATATAGCCAAATGTAGTGCTCAAAATAGGGATTGTCAAGCCGATCCCATTCATGGTTTGAAATTGTTTGTCTGAAGGTTGTACTGTTTGCATATCTTGTTGACTCACTTTCAGGTTTAATTTAACTAATAAATATAATAAACCAAACAGATAATTTTATCAACCATATGGATGATTAAATGATTCTATTTGGGGTTTCGACTCATGCATATACGAATAGGGCAGCCATTGTGCTTGAAGGAAATATAATATTGCATATAAAACGGCGAATCTATTTCACTTCACAATACTTAACATCTCTAAACAAAAATCTGATTGCTACTAAAATTCCGTTATTTTTTATCCAATCGTCTAGCGTTCATGTTCTTCTCTCCAAAAAAATAGTGAAGCCAGCTATCAGATTAGATAAGCTGGCTTTATTTTATGAAGGAAAGTTATGCTCAGGTTCTGCGCGAACGAAAAACAGATCGTTAAAAATAGCACATCACTCAATCAATTCTTTATTTAAATTCAAAATAGATGTGAGTAGCCCTGGAAAAAGTTCTTCCAGATCTTTTTCGCGTAATGAGTAAAAGTGCTGAGTTCCATCGATCCTTACTTGTGCCACACCTGCCTCTCTTAGGACTTTTAGATGATGGGTTAACGTGGACTTGGGCATCAAATCATAAAAAACTGCACAGTTTTGCTCTGTATGATCATTTAGGCTCATTACAATCTGTAAGCGTCGCGGATCACTCAAAGCATGTAGGACAGACGTCAATCTTATATCGTGTATAGAAGGTAGATGTGGTTTTCTCATAGGAAGAGAATAACATATTCGTGCGTATAGTTCAAATGTACCAAAAAACTAGTAATTCAAGAAAAGGATTGACTTCTTTTTGAGGGCGTGCTAATGTACTTATGTACCAAAAAACTAGTACAATAGATTATTGAGAAAAGAATAATTAATGGTTATCGCTTTACAAAATAAAAATAGAGTTAGAAGGGATTATTATGGAAAAAACAAGGTTTCCTCTTGCGCTTTACATCTTAACATTCAGTGTTTTCGCTATTGGTACGACCGAATTTATCATCATGGGGCTTTTACCTGAAATTAGTCAAGATCTTCATATCTCGATTGCCACAGCAGGAACATTAGTTTCAGGATATGCTTTAACAATCGCCTTTGGAGGTCCAATCATAAGTGTGCTCACCTCGTCTATTTCTAAAAAAACACTTCTTCTTTTATTGATGATTATATTTATTTTAGGTAATGTCGTCTCTGCACTATCCGAAACTTACTGGGTTTTGATGTTATCGCGTATTATCACAGCCCTCTGTCATGGCGTGTTCTTTGGTGTCAGTTCAGTCATGGCAGCAAACATGGTTAGTTCCGATAAACAAGGAAGCGCAATTGCTCTTGTATTTGCGGGGGTCACGATAGCCAATGTAGTGGGTGTTCCTTTGGGTACTTTTATCGGACAACTCTTTGGTTGGCAATCTGCTTTTTGGAGTATTGTGATCTTAGGTGTGCTTGCATTTATATTAATCTTTATACAAGTACCTACAGTGAAAAAGCAACCAAACGGCAATCCATTTAGTCAAATTCCAGTTTTATATCGACCAAAAGTGTTATCTACGTTGTTAATGTCTGTTTTATTTGCTACAGGAATATCTATGCTCTTTGCCTATCTGTCGACCATTCTCCAAGATATTTCTAAATTCAGCCCTGGTTGGACTAGTTTTCTCTTAGCACTGGTCGGTATTGGTTCAGCTATTGGGATTATTTGGGGAGGAAAAGCTGCCGATAAAAATTTAATTCGATCTTCTACTTTCTTCTTATTGGCATTAGCCGCAGTGATGATTTTATTTTCCTTTGCTGATCAAAATCAGATCACCACGATCATTACTGTTTTCCTCTTTGGTTTAATGGCATTTTCTGTTGCACCAGCCGTTCAAAGTCGAATTGTACAAGTTGCTCCTGAAGCGCCTGAATTAGCCTCTTCTATGAATGTTTCAGCAATCAATCTAGGAAATGCTTTAGGACCTTTTATCGGAGGATTTGTCATTAAAAGTTCTTATGGACTTCATGCGGTTTCTTGGGTAGGAGCAATTGTTATCTTGCTAACAGTGGTAGTCGTGCTATTCAATGGATTCCTAGATAGAAATATGATCATGAAAAAAGCATAGTACCAATTTGCTCAAAGAGATATTAAGCGTTTCTCTTTTCACAAGATGATGAACTGCATCCAACTATTCGTTTTGAGGTGCAGTTTTGTTTTCATTCATTCTCATTCGCTTACTTCTATATATAATCATGAAGAATGAATAGAGCCACGAATCCAGAATATACGTTCCCTTTTCGAGAGAGATCTGTTATAATTCTTTGAAAAGGGGGAGTTAACATGCAAAAAATCATTCCACATTTATGGTTTGATCATCAAGCGAAGGAAGCTGCTGAGTTTTATGTTTCTATTTTTGGGGACCAATCAAAGGTAACAAACATTATGAAGCTTCAAGGTACACCATCAGGAGATTCTGAGATTGTTTCATTTGTCCTAGCTGGACAGGAATTTATGTCGATCAATGCAGGCCCTATATTTCAATTTAATCCTTCTATCTCATTTATCGTAAATTGTAAAACCAAAGAAGAAGTTGATACACTTTGGAATCAACTTTTTGAAGATGGTGAATTATTAATTCCGCTAGACTCCTATCCATTTAGTGATCGTTATGGATGGTTAACAGATAAATATGGGTTGAATTGGCAGATTATGTTGACTGATCAAGATTTTACTCAAAAGATTGTTCCTTCCTTGTTATTTACAAATGATCTGTATGGTAAAGCTCAGGAAGCCATTCAATTTTATCTGTCAATTTTTCATGATTCAAAATTAGATACAATCACTTATTATGAAGAAGGGGAAGACGGGAATCAAGCAGGAACCGTCCAATATGCAGAATTCACCCTTGAAAATCAAAAAATTTCAGCGATGGAGAATGCAAGGGCAAGTGATGTCTCATTTAATGAAGCTGTCTCTTTGATGGTCTATTGTCAGGATCAACATGAGATTGACTATTATTGGGATAAGCTTTCCGCTGTTCCAGAAGCCGAACAATGTGGTTGGCTAAAAGATCGTTATGGTGTATCGTGGCAAATTGTGCCAAGGTCGATGAATAATATGTTAAGCACAAAAGATAAACAAAAATCAGCTAGAATCACTCAAGCATTTCTAAAAATGAAAAAATTAGACATCGCTGAATTAGAGAAGAATGATCATTGATCACTCCCCCCTGTGTCGAAACAGGGGATTTAAATTCCCTTTTTTGTCCGATTCTTACTTTAGAGCAAAAAATGATTTTCTGTCATAGTTGTCTCCGTTATTCTTGATGAATTTGCTTGCTCGGATGGAGTATTGATGAAGCTTTTTTTATGTTGTTATAATGAAGATGGACTTTTTGATCTATCAACAGATTTTTATGTGATCGTTCCAATGTAGTGTTGGGGATTGAATTATTTTACTATTAATATTATAATGAATATTTGATCTACATGATTAAGTGACAGGTGTGATGTAATGGAATTTGTTTGGTGGTTACCAAGCCATGGAGATGGTCGCTATTTTGGTGTCGAAAATAAAAATCGTGGAACAGATCCATTATATCTTCAGCAAGTTGCGCAAGCTGTGGAGTTTTTAGGATATGACGCGATGTTTCTAGGCACAGGAAGTCACTGCGAAGACCCTTGGATAACAGCTTCTTCATTGATCCATCTTACGCAAAAAGTTCACTTTATATTGGCGCAACGACCAAATGGTATTTCGCCAACTGTAGCTTCACGGATGGTAGCATCTTTTGATCGAATTTCAAAAGGAAGGATTGCTTTAAATCTCGTCTCTGGGATTTCTACACCTGAGATGCTCGCTGATGGGATTTCAATCACTCATGATCAAAGATATGAACAGGCTGAGGAATTTTTAGCAATCTTTAAACAGTTATTGAGAGGTGAAGAGGTTACTTTTCAAGGTAGCTACTTTCAAGTTGATTCAGCGAAACTGAATTTTCCTCCCACTCGGAGTCAACATCCACCCTTATACTTTGGCGGCACTTCTGAAATTGGTAGGGAAGTTGCTGCTAGGCATGCTGATACTTATCTTTTATGGGGAGAGCCTCCAAAGAAAGCAAAAGAGATTATTGATTCAATCCGAATGAAAGCGGAAAAGTATAACCGAAAGATTCGATTCGGCATGTGTTTATATGTGATTGTACGTGAAAAAGAGAGCGAAGCATGGGCAGTTGCAAATGAATTGATAAAACATGTAGGTGAAGATGAGATGGACAAGTTTAATCGGAAGATTGCCAAGTATGACGCGGATTGTTTAGATCGAAGAACAAATTTAATTGCGGAAAGTCCATCATTAAAAGTAGGTGATCATCTATGGGCAGGTACGACCTTAGCCGATGTCGGTCCATTAGGTGTTGTCGGTGATCCAGAATCGGTAGCCAATTGTCTATTAGAATATGTCGATATTGGTGTTACTTCATTTACATTAGCAGGGATTCCTCATTTAGAAGAAGCATATCGTGTTGCTGAACTTGTCTTACCAAGAGTACGAGCAAAATTGGAGTTATAGGGACGTAAGTTAAGAAAAGTGAATATTGGAGTGTGAAAATGGAAATTATCTATTGGTTACCAACACTTGGTGATCAACAATATTTTGGGGCAGATAAGAAAAAACTGTGCACAGATCATTCCTACTTGAAGCAAGTTGCGCAAACGATTGATTCGCTCGGATATGATGGGATGTATTTAGGTACGGGTAGCTACTGTGAAGATCCGTGGATTATGGCTGCCTCATTGATCGATGCTACAAAGCAGGCAAATTTCTTGATCGCACTACGTCCAAGTATTATTTCTCCAACAGCAGCAGCACGTATGGCGACTACATTTGATCGAGTTTCAAATGGCAGAATTGCTTTAAATATTGTATCTGGAGCAGCTCCAGCAGAGTTAGCTTCCGATGGCGTTTTTATGGCTCATGATCAAAGACATGAATATACAGATGAATTTTTAACAGTCTATAGACAACTCATGGTAGGAGAAACGGTCTCTTATCATGGGAAATATCTAAATACAGATTCCTCAAGACTTTTATTTGAACCAAAGCAAAAGCCATATCCGCCCATCTACTGTGTCGGTTCGTCTGAGATTGGACAATCAGTTGCAGCAAAACATGCAGATGTTTATTTAATGTTTGGCGAGCCGTTAAAAGAGACAGCAGAAATCTTTGCATCTGTTCGTAAAAAAGCGCAAGCATATAATCGTTCGATTCGCTTTGCAATTGGCCTTTATATCATTGTGCGTGAGCAAGAAGAGGAAGCATGGCAAGCGGCAAATGAAATGATTCAGCATATTAAGCAAGATGAGATTGATCAATTTCATCATCTTTTAAGAACTCGTTTTGATTCACAAGGAAGAGAGCGACAAACAAGAATCATAGAAGCAAACGCAAGTTTAAAAATTGATGAACATTTGTGGGCTGGTACATCCTTAGTTAATATCGGTCCATTTGCTGTAGTGGGCAATCCAGATTCTGTAGTCAAGTGTATCCAAGATTATATGAGCCTAGGAGCCGATATTTTTGCAATCGCAGGTATACCTCATCTTGAAGAAGCATATCGGATTTCAGATTTGATCTTACCTAGATTAAGAAAAATTAGTAAGGAAACTGCTTAATTCAGTCTTTTGATTTCAACATACTGTTCAAGTCTTATAGCTCCCCAGGGTATAAAACACCTGAAGAAAAAGAGGTGAGCCTGATTCTCGATAACACAGCGTGTTCATAACCATGACTCGATCATGTAAGGCGCATGATTTATTTGCAAATTGAAAAGTAGCCCTCATGAATACTTTTTGGGAGTAATGATCTGTACTAAGCCTATTCTAGGGAAAAGAGATGGGCTTGGTACTCTCCTGTAGGGTAGATGACGGATAAAATTTTTTGAATGGGTCTTTACATACATAAGGGGGGTATGGTATTATAAATTCAGTCAACGAGATCATCTGATCAAAAGGAGTACTTTTTACCCGATCGGACATTACTAACCAATAAACCAAGCTGGAGGAATTCAAAATGAATCATCAAACGAAAAACACTAATTCCGTACTAATGAATGAACATCACCATCATCATGAACATCATATGAGTCATCATGGAGCAAATGAAGTGGTGACCGATTGGACTTCTTCTATTCATCATGCAAATCAAGAAGGTCAAGTCGAGATTATTATCTCAGATCAGCATGGAAATCGGATTGAAGAATTTGATATTAGTCATGATAAAAAAATGCATTTGATTGTGGTAAGTGAAGATTTATCATTTTTTGATCACTTGCATCCCGAATGGAAAGGAAATGGCACTTTTATAGTTAACGACGCAAAGTTTCCTAAGGGTGGAAAATTTCGTTTGTATGCCGATTTCATCCCGAAAGGTGGCAGCCATATAACTGCAACCCACGACTTCTTCATTGAAGGTGAGCAAGATAAACAGCCGATTATAGCAGATGAATTATTAACAAAAGATGTAAATGACTTAGAAATTGTTCTTACTATGAATCCAAGCCCAAGTGTGCAACAAGACACACAACTCATCTTTACCCTGGAAGATGCTAAATATGGGGAGCCCATCACTGATCTTGAGCAGGTATTAGGAGCAGTTGGTCATGTTGTCATTATCAGTGAAGACTTAGAGCAGTATTTACACGTTCACCCGCTTGAGGAAGATGCGACAGGTCCAGAAGCAAGATTTGCTACGAAATTTCCTACAAAAGGTTTATATAAGATTTGGGGACAGTTTCAACGTTCAGGACAATTGATTACCGTTTCATATGTGGTAAATGTTAGTTAATTGAACAACTTTCACATGTAGAGGTAGGCAGATTCCTGTGATAATAAGTGTTCTAAGCAGGCTCTAACCCACAGTTCCAACAGTGAAAAAAGTTTTGCAACGCTCACAACCTTCACTTGGTTTTCGAAACTTTGATGAGCAGAATAGTCGAAGATCATAGATGACAACCCATTTCCTGTATCAACCTTATATCACTCAGGTTCCCAAAATCGACGAGTAGAGCAATGAAAGACATCAACACCCCAACTTGTTGAGCACCAGTTTTCAAGAGCTAGTATTATTCTAATTAAAAATAGTTGTTTTAAACATCCTTTAAAAGGGATGTCGAACAACATCACATTGATTTCACCACTTATAGTGGGAGTACTCTAAAGCAGGTGGATAGAATGAACCGTGTTGTGGAAGGGAGGTGTAACCATGGACCAACTTTTGGTGAAGGAACAACTCACAACAAGTCATAACTCTGCTTCAGAAGATTGTTGTTCACCAGAAAAATCAAGTCATCATTCTCAGCAAGAGAAGAGAGCTTTAACCTCAAGGTTAAATCGGATTGAAGGGCAGATACGTGGAATCAAAGCGATGATTGATCGCGATACCTATTGTGATGATGTATTAAACCAGATTGCTGCTGTTCAGTCAGCGCTTAATAGCGTTGGTCGTGTCCTCTTAGAATCACATATGAAAAGTTGTGTAATAGAAAAAATTCAAGATGGTGATGCACAAGTTTTAGATGAACTTTTGGTTACAATCAAGAAATTAATGAAATAATTGGATAAAATATAAACGTCATGTTATCATCATCTATCTGATTAACTAATTAGCATCTCTTTATACATTAGGATAGTATGGTACTAAAAAAGGAGGAAATATAAAATGAAAAAAATTCTAAAAGTAGAGGGTATGTCTTGTGCTCATTGTGTCTCTAGCATTGAAGGAGCTTTAAAAGAAATAGATGTAAAAGCAAATGTTGATTTAGCAACGCATCAAGTGGAGATTGATTATCAAGAAGGCAAACCGTCAATCGAAGCGATTAAAGAGACCATTGAGGATTTGGGATATGATGTAGTAAGCAACTCTTGAATGAAGAGGTTGAAGGGGGATTTAAAATGGCAGACAAAGAAATTGTGATTTATACACTTCCCACTTGCGCTGACTGTCATGCAGCAAAGCGTTATTTTACAGAAGTTGGTGTTCAATTTTTAGAGAAAGATTGTACGACCAATTCAGCCTACCCAAAAGAGGTATATGACCTGACTCAGAAGCAAACAGTTCCTACGATTGTTATTGATGAGCAAGTTTTTGTTGGTTTTACTGATCATTTCGAGCAGATTCAACAACTTGTGAAGTCATAATATCAGATAAGCTGTGCTCCAAATAGGGCACAGCTACAGCATGTAGACAAAGTAAAGGTTCCGTCAATATTTCACGCTTCGCCTCCATTCCAGGCTGCGAAGATGTCTTCAAGGCGCCGCGTCTGCTCGCTCAGTGCGTTATCAACTGGCTATGCCTCAGGACAGTACTACTGCCTATTCTTCGCTACACAGTCGCGGCTTTGTAGCGCCTGAAAGTCGGCTACATTGCGAACCATTTCCTCATGGGAATGATACATCTACTTTGTCTAATTCGCTTTCTCAACTTAGGGTTTTTCGTCACTCTGAAGCTGTACTCTAAATAGGGCACAGCTTTTTATTATGTGCTTGTAACTTTTTTAAGCTTTGGAACATCTTTCGTGTCTTTCTGTGGTTTATGTCCAGCCAAATTTGTACCTAATACACCAGCAATAATCATAATCGATCCAATCAAATGTGCAAATGTAACAGGTTCGTGCAAAAAGATGATTCCAGCTATGATCGAGACCAAAGTAGCCAAATTGCTAAAAACACTCACTTTATAAGCCTCAAGTTTGGAAAAAGCATAATTGGATAATAATACAGCAAAAACAGTACTGAAACTTCCCAAGTAAAAAATGCTATACCAGAAAACAGGTTGGGTAAAAGGTGTGAATAGCGTGTTGAAGTTTCCTGAGACGGAATGTTGGATTATTGCTACCGCTGTAAAAATGATAAAACTTAGTGCAATGATGGCATAAGTAATATCAAAGAATCGATAAGTTTGATTCATAGGCCTAGCTAAGATACTATAGATGGCAAATGTTAAGGTGGATAACAGTAAAACTAGTATACTTTGTAAGTGATCGAGTGAAAAAGATGATCCCTGTAAGGCAAAAATAGTGATAACGCCAGCTACAGAAATTAATAGAGAAATCTTTTGAAGAAGATTAGTTTTCTCCTTTAAAAAGAGTGTTGAAAGAATAATCGTAAAGATGGGAGCAGTAGCTTGAATGATCCCACCCTCAGCAGAACTAGCACCGATCATTCCCAAGGCTTGAAAGACAAAAAACAAAACAGGGTAAAACAAAGCAAGAGGTAGAAAGCGTAAGAAATCTCTTATGTGTAGGTTTAGTTTCACCCAGCCAAACAGCAATGGAATCGTTAAGATGATAAAAGCAATGCCAAAGCGATAGGCTAAAATATCCATGGTGGGGACTTGGTTTACAATTAGTTTTAAGAACATAAAAGAAAATCCAATGAAAATGGAGTATGAAATGGCTGCAAGATAAGCAAACCCTTTTTTCTGTTGTTCCATATTTATCTCCTCCGTGTATCTGATCTGCTTCAACTATAACAACGGCTGAAAACAAGCACGAGGTATATTTCATACAACTGTACCGATACAAAAAGGAGACGATCACAATTTATCGTTATGAAACTTTAGTCCAGGAGATGCAACGAAAAATTGCACAAGGGCACTGGAAAGAGGGAGAGAGGCTGCCTTCCATCCGATCCTTAGCAAAAGCATATCAATGTAGTAAAAGCACTGTGATTCGCGCATTTCATCAATTAGAGCAACAACATTTGGTTTATGCGAAGGCTCAGAGTGGTTACTTTGTGGTGAAAAAAGGGAGTCAAGAAGATAATAAATCAGGTGAATGGATTGACTTTGCTTCGGCATCGCCTGATTCTCAATTATTTCCCTATCGGGACTTTCAACATTGTCTCAATCAAGCGATTGACCGCTATCAAGATAGCCTATTTGTTTATGGTACATCACATGGACTCCTTTCTTTAATCGAAGTATTACAGAAACATTTAGCAGCATATCAGGTATTTGCGGATCTGAATCAGTTTGTGATTACCTCAGGTGTGCAACGGGCACTTTCCATTTTGACTATGATGCCATTCCCAAATCAAAAAGAGATGGTTTTGGTTGAACAACCGACTTATCATCTGCTTGTTCAATTGTTGAAACTTGCACAGTTGCCGAGCATAGGCATTGAGCGTACTGCAAAGGGAATCGATCTTGATTATGTTGAACATCTATTTCAAACAAAATCGATCAAATTTTTTTATACAACGTCTCGTTTTCATAATCCACTAGGCACTTCGTATACCCAAGCAGAGAAAAAGGAGTTAGCTGAATTAGCCAGACGGTATCAAGTTTATATTGTGGAGGATGATTATTTAGTCGATTTTGAAGTAGACTCTAAAGCTGATCCAATTTATTCGTATAACCGGGACAATGTTATTTATTTAAAAAGCTTCTCTAAAAATCTATTTCCAGGGTTAAGAGTAGGTGTCATCATTCTTCCATCTGAGTTGATCTCTTCATTTATTCAGTATAAAAGTATTCACGATATAGATAGTTCGATGCTATCTCAAGCAGGGCTTGAAATCTATATTAAAAATGGTATGTATCAATATCATCAAGAAAAAATACGAGCAGTATATGTATCAAGAATGAAGAAGTTAAATCAAGTTTTGGACAATCTCGAGATAGCAGATACGATCTCATACCCAGTTCTTCAATCGGGTCTTCATTCACATCTATTGCTTAAATATCCCATTTCACTCCCTAAATTACAAAGTAAGTTGGATCAATATCAAGTACGATTTGGAACGATGTATAACAGCTATTTATCCTCTTATCCAGCAAAACGAATGATTCGGCTCAATCTTTCAACAGTGCCTGAAGTGAAGATTGAGGAAGGTGTGACAAGAGTGGTGAAAGAGATTAATCGGTTGTCTCACCTTCAAAAACGTCAATTTTTCTAAGGAAATGATCTTAGATACAGATTGAAGAAAAAAACCAATGAGCGAGTATAGGTGATTGGTGGCGTTGAGTGCCTACTCATTAAGAAACAAGCCAGTTAAAATGGAATTTCCAACTGGCTTGTTCATTTTAAGAATGAAGTGATTGCATCTGAACGGTTTTTTTTCTATTGGTAAAAAGCAGGAAATAAGAAATGGAAATCAGTAAGAACACGCCTACAAGTACTAAGAAGATGTTGCTGAATATAGTGCCTTGCAAGTGGGTTAGAAAGGGGTTCCATTGAGTAGATGCCCCTTGATCGATCCATTTGCCATAAAGTGTTGTCGCGACTCCTTGCACGATAAAGTTAAGCATGGCCAGCATTCCCATACCGACACCCGCATGTTGTTTGTCGAGTGTTTTTGAGATGGTATTATTCATCGCCAGTTGTAAAGATGTCTGTCCAACATTACCTGCGATGAGAAAAAGGACAATCAAGAGAATAAAGCTACCTATAAAGGTGGATAGAAGTAGGAAACTACTGATTAAAAGACTTGCTGCAATCTTGAAAAGATAAGCATCTCCCTTTGAATCAGCTAAGCTACCCGCCTTGCGGCTAACGAGAGCAGAGACGACGGCTGCTGGAACCATTGAGAATCCGATCATATTAGCTGGAAGGTGATAGACACTTGATAAGAAAAGAGGGCTAAGAAAGTAAAGAGAAGCAACAGAACCACTTGCAAGGAATGCTAGGGTAATGCCTAATGTATACTTTTTATTGCGAAATAAAATTGGTTGAATAAACGGAGCTGTTGCTGTTCGAATCCGGATGATAAATAGAACGAGCGTAATCAAACTACCAATAAAATACCACCCTGTACCATTTGTAATACCTAACATAAATAATGTAACAGTTGCACCTAGTAGACCGCCACCTAATCCATCAAAAGATGTTGATGTTGCTACGGTCTTTGGTTCATCAGCTAGGTATTTACGGAAAAAGGGTAGGACGATCAGGCTGAGCAATGGTACGGCAAATAACCATCTCCAATGGGCAACACTAACAATGAATGATGTAACCACAGGGCCAATAGCAGAGCCAACTGCAAGACCAAGCGCAGTCATCCCCATTGCTTTCCCTCTTGTTTCAGGGGTAAAGTAACGGATTGGAATTAACATGGCGGTAGCGGGTATGACGGAAGCTCCTACCGATTGTAAACATCTGCCGACTATTGCCATCGCAAAAGTGGTTGAGATGAGACCGATCAATGATCCAATTGCAAAGACAAGAATCCCAAAGGTAATCAAGCTTTTCAACTGAAATCGTTCTGTTAATTTTCCATATGTGACAGTTCCAAGTGCATAGATTAGGCTATATGAAGTGGTCATCCAACTTGTTTGTGCCATTGAGAGATGAAACTCTTTGCTCATTTGTGGTAACACAAACATAAACATGAGTCCACTCATTGCCGATATGATCAGGGTAAAGGCCATGATACGAGTTAGTTTTTCACCAGTTGAATTCATATTTGCACCTTCTTATTTATAGAATTAACAATGATAGTCAGTACTTACTGTCATAATGATGTTAAAAAGACTAGGGAGATAAACCCCTAGTAAATAACTGTACACTCTCAGAGATAAAATCTTTCTCTGGTAAGCTGGTTTCAAGTCCATGCATAAATGCACCATAATTCATAACCAGAAACATTCGTGCTTGTATTTCTGGATCTGTCTGGATCACTTTCTTCTGGCGAATCATTTCGGAAAAATACTGCGTTAGATATTTTTTTAACTGTCGGGGATAATCGTGCGTTAGCTTCTTTAATTCATTATGCTCGTCGGTTTCCATTTTTTGACTGATTTTGATTAGTTTTCGATTTCGATCCATGTTTCCTTGGTATGTTGCACTAATGAGTTGCAAATCTGCTTTAAGATTCCACTTAATTTGGTCAAAAAAGATCGAATCCATTTCCGGGCCATAATGAAAACGATTAAAAGCAGTCGCAAGGATGTTTCGTTTGTTTCCAAAGTGACGAAATAAAGTTTTCTCGCTAAAACCTGCTTTTTCAGCAATTTCCTTTGTGCTAACGCCGTTATAGCCCTTTTCTGACATTAAATCAATAGCAGTTAACATCAATTGATCGCTTGTATTCATTTTAGAGGAATGCTGCACAATCAGCCTCCTTTGCATACAGGGTGTCAGTGCTGACTGTCATTATAATAGAATAAATGAAAGATGATGTCAAGTAGAATGTTGATTTATTGCTTGTATCATCATGAGATGAAACTTTCCCAACTAGCTAATGTGAAAAAAGCGTAGGTTTGAATTAATCCTCAGTAGGTAGTGTGCGAGAAGAGGGTATGTTTTCATATCAATCTATATACTCTCTTCAAGGGGTTGATTTGGACAAAGTATAATATTTCTTGAAAAAAATTTAAAAAACCTCTTGCAAAGAGAATCGAAAGGTGTTATATTATTGCTTGTCGCCGCAAGATGCGGCAAGACATCAAGTCGCACTTTGAAAATGAGATATGAAAAGAAAGTCATGTTG
>NZ_FQVL01000023.1 GCF_900129355.1 Seinonella peptonophila
AACTTCGATGTACCAGATCTAACATCGGTTTAGATCAGATAAAAAGAAGCATCAAAGGTTCTACCTCGTTGGAGAGTGTAGACAAAGTATTTACCCGCTCATTCTCGCGGTTTACGCGACGCTGCACGCTATTGAAGGGTTGAAGGATATTTCCCGGGCTGCGCAGAAGCATGGCTGACGAATCCGAACTGGTTACGCGGTCGGGCAAAACTCGCCTCTTCCGGCATCCGCTTGCTGAGGCTCAAACCGTTTGCCCGAGTAGAAATTGCCGCTTTACCGGTTCGTCTGCTAGCTAGCGCCCGATAGGAAAAGCTTCTTAGCGGGGCATTTCCCTCAGACGTTACACCCCTCTCTCTCTCTCGCTGATTGGGTTTTTCTTCAGTCTGCAAAGAGGTTCTACCTCGTTGCTTCTTTTTTGCACCAGAACTGACAGGAGGGCTTGTCCATGTATAATTACTTGTTGTTCATCCATATTATCTCCGCCGTTACGGCGATCGTTGCCATAATTGGCTATCCAGTAATCATGAGCTGCGTCCGGACGGTGGAGCAGGCCAAATTCGGATTAAGGTTGTTAGAGAAGATGGCGATCTTGCCAAAAATCGGGGGCATTCTGCTGCTTCTTACCGGTATATCGTTCGGATACCAACAAACATATCTGTTCCAAGAGCTATGGTATTGGCTTTCTGTGGTCATCTTCTGTGTTATTTTAGTCATCCTGGCCGTATTACTTCCATCCGGCATGAAACAACAATTGGCATTGCTTCAGCAAACTCAGGGAGAAACTTTGCCGGAAGCATATCGTCAAAGCCGCAGACGTTCCTTGCGACTAGAGGTAACAGCGAATGTCTGCGTTGTGCTATCTATTCTGTTGATGGTGTTCAAACCTTTTTAATGTTCACCACTTCTAGTCTCCTCTTACTAAAGTGCGGTTTGGAAAATAAAGTTGAAACTCATCCACTTTCACAAAGATTTAAATCATATTGGTGTTAATACAAGCTATTTCAAAAGTCGATTTAAACAAAGAAGGATTAGTGCAATGAGTGAAAATGCTTTATAATGTTGAATGTAACGTTCATATCGGACAACGAGTCTTCGACAGTTGTCCAACCAAGCGAAGCAACGCTCAATTTCCCAGCGTTCTTTGTACCCGTCGCCCAGGACCAGTAGGCGACCTCTTCTTTTTTGAGCGTTCTTTTTCAGTGGGATGACTGGTTTCATTCCACGTTTACGTAAAAAACGTCGGAAGAGTTCACTATGATAAGCTCGATCGGCTACCAGTTCTTTGAAACGAGTGCGAGTCCCTCCTCTTCTTTGTGGAACGCGTATGGAATGAATTGTTTTCTCTGCGAGTCGGATTTCGTGGGGCTGAGCACTGTGAACCGTTAATCCCACTGGAATTCCCCTGCGATCCGCAATTAACATCACTTTTGATCCTTTCAATATAATTAGAGTTAACTCTATTCTGCTCCTGAAGTTAGTGAATGATAACTATATAATACAAATCGGTTCATGTGTAAATTTAAGAAATATACAACCTGTTGAAGTTATAAAATAATATGTCTTTTTATAGATATTTCATATTACAACATATATTAACTGATTTACTGATTGATTTTATAAATCTACATTGTTTGGTTTTATTGTTCGATCAAATCATATACCAATCCATAAAATTTAATATTTCAAATGTAACTAACCGTTGACTTTTAGTTAGTTAATACTTACTATATAATTGATAGAATAGAGCTACTATATTTTTTCCCCATAAGAAAATGAAGGGAATGAATTTAATGAAAAGAATAATTTCAATTCTTTTTAGTATGTTGCTTATTTTCTCCATTATTTTACCTACTTCTGTTTCTGCAGATCCAATTCCACCCATTCCAGTTGATGCAAACACCATCACTACTGGATTAAACGTAATTAATACATTAGTCCAAGTCGGAGGAGGCATTTTGGGACAGATTCTATCACAAAGTCAAAGTGAAACCCCATCAACTACAACTCCCACTGTGACTACTCCGATTACCACATCTCCAACCAATTCTACACCATCCACCAGTGCAACCACCAACAGTACAAACACTTCCGGTGACTCTGTAACAAATTGTGTAGACAAAGTCCAGTATGAAAAAGAAGTGGATCAATACGAATTTTTAACAACAATTGGAGCGACAAAATTATATAAACACAAAACAAAACCGCAAACATTCTACTGTGAACCACTCGTCGATCCAAATACACTGCCCGAAAATGTTCGTTCCCAAGTAAAAAATCCATATATTAATGCCAATGCTTTTCTTGAATTTAAAACAGGAACAAATCCAGTTATGGTAGGTGCGGATCAATTCAATAAGAATGATTACAAACTAGTTCTCGATGCTGGTATTTACAAACTATGGAAACACAAAACCAAATTTTTCTTCTATCATCAATTTGGTGTAAATCCAAACACGCTCCCAGAAAATATTCGCCCGTTTGTCTTAGATCCAGTTACGAATCCAGTATTCAATAAAGGGCTTCAGTTTCAGTTTCAAATTGGGACACCAAACAATGCAATCACCAACTTTAATCCATTTGAAACGTTTGTAAAACCATTTCTGCCAAATCTGGATAGCAAAGCTGTTACTTTAAGCAATAGCAATATCCAAGATGTGATTAGCAAAGCAAAGCAATTGGTGGGTCAAAAACTAAAAGAGAATGATGGAGCCGAGTTTGTAAAATCCCTGTTTGAACCTCTCGGAATCAAACTTCCAAGTGCAGAAGATCAAATATTCCTGCTTACAGATGAATCTAATCAAGATGCATTGAAGAATGGTGAAACTTACACAAAGCTGATCACTAACACAAAAGATTTAAAACCAGGTGATCTTGCCTTCTTTAACACGGTAGAAGCATGTCCCGATTGTACACTTGATCAATCGATCGATCTGGTCGCAATTGTTGTAGATGATGACACCATTGTCTATGTCGACCCGAAAACTGGTAAAGTTGTATCTACAAAATTAAGCAGTTTCATTGAAAAGAATACATTCAAAGGTGGTAAAAGATTATTTATTAAGTAATTGAAATACTGATCAGTATCTATTTAGGAGGGACAAAACCAGATGAAACGAAGATTTTCAGCTTTATTCAGCTTGTCGTTAGTATTTACAGCGGTGTTGCCGACTGCTGCTTTTGCTGATATTCCTGGATCACCCATACCCATTGACTCGAACACGGTTAACGCTGGACTCAATTTGATCAATTCGATTATCCAAGTTGGAGGAGGTCTTTTGGGACAAATTTTAAAATCAGATAATAACCCTTCTCCAACCACTAATACATCTGCAGTGTCAACATCTTCTACCACGACTACCACACCTACCACTACACAAGATACAAAATGGGTGGATAAATCGGAATTTGAACAAAACAAAAATGGCTTTGTGATCTACAAGGACTTTGGTATATTCAAAATTTGGGCAAAAATAGGAAGTCCAAATACCTTTTATAAAGAGGTAACCGTTGACACAAACAATCTTCCTCAGAATGTGCAGAATGAGATATCGAAAAATCCGGTGATCAACGAACAATCATTACAACTCCCTGCGGGTACGACTCCTGTCAATGTATCGGTCTCAGAGTTCAAAAAAGAAGAATATGACTTAGTTGCTGATTTTGGTGCATACCGAATATGGAAACATAAAACAAAGCCAAACTATTTCTACAATGAAGTAGTAGTTGATCCTAAAACACTTCCCAAAGAAGTACAACCATTTGTCATCAATCCAATTACCAACACACTACTCAATAACAAGGGAGTGAATGTCGAGTTAAAAACCCCTGATAATAATGGAAATACAAACAACCAGAACAATGCACTACCCACGATTCCAATCAATCAAACAGATGATAACATGGAAAAAGTGAAGGCAATGGTTCAGGAAGCGTTAAGTGCGGTTGGCACAACCGGCTCATTTAATGGCGAAGCCTTGGGAAGCCAGATGGACTGCTCTCGTTTTGTACAGTTCTTATATCAAAAGCATCTTGGTATCCAGATTCCTCGTGTCACGGATCAACAGTTCAGAGGAGATAATATCGCTCCTGATGTGATACGTGAAGAAGTTTCTCAAGCTAACTTACAACCAGGCGATCTTGTATTTTTAGACACTGGTGTAGGATGTGATTCTTGTGCTCCAGGATATAAAAACTTTACCCATGTTGTGATGTATGTTGGAGACAACATGGTTGTGGATGCTAGTCAAGGTAGAAACGACATTCAGAAATATCCTTTGAGTGACGCCGGTAAATTTCTAGGTGCTGTCCGATATTATAAGAAGTAAGTAAACGATCCACTTCTACAAAATATGCTTCATTTCGGTAGAGTGTAGACAAACCTGCTTAGCAGGGAAATCTACACTCTTTTTTCATTGATTGATATAGAAAGAAAAGGACTTTTGAGTTATTAACGTTCACAATCCATTTCGTTTATCATGTGTTTATCTTTCTATCAATTGTCCATAGCTTGTATTTGTTATTCCTTGAACTTGTAAGTTTACTTAGTTGACGCAAGTATAATTTTCTTAATTTTAGGAATTTATATTCGGTCCTTCTACCCAGATAGATATATAATTCTATGTTAATATATTTAATTATAAATGTTATAATGATTACGGATATTATTTTATCAGAGGAGCACAAAAGTGATAAAATCAATCGATATCTTTAGGAAAATAACAGATTTACCGACTTTTAAGAAAATATTTTCTGAAGAAGTTTGTCCATCTATACTTAAAATACCAGGTGTGACTCAACTGAAATTAACCAGTGTAACTCCATTGAGCACAGACCTTTCACAAGATGTTGAAGGGATTGAACTGATTCTTGAGATTTATCTTGAATCTGAAGAAGCGTTACATCAAATTATCAGTTCTCCTGAAGCTCAAGAGGCAATGGCTCTTGCAGCTAAATTACCAGGTGAATTATCTCTTTTTTTAGGAAGAGAAGAAACGCTCACGTTAAAATAAAAATATTGTAGGAGTTGATTGAATGAAAGCATCCGTATCACTTACACCGTTTCATTGGTATCAAAAAATGCAGCGAGAAAATCCTATTTTTTTCGACCCAAATTTCACACTGAACTGGGGACAACAAGGTGCTTGGCAAATTTTTCGTCATCAAGATGTACAAAAAATTTTAGGGAATTATGAAGTTTTTTCAAGTGAAAGTATGCCCAAAATAGAACAGAGTCCAATTAGTAATGGAATCGTAAATACTGATCCCCCACGCCATAAGTTACTACGTAAAATTATATCAAAAGCATTTATTCCTTCTGTGGTGTCGAAGTTGGAACCTTGGATACGAGAACAATGCCAAGAAAGACTATCAGTTGTACTTGAAAAAGGTGAAATGGAATTTATTCAAGACTTTGCAATTCCTATTCCAGTAAGCGTGATTACGAAATTATTAGGTGTTCCGGTGAAAGACTTTAATCAAGTCCATAGATGGGCAAATGAATTGATCTTTGATCCAGATGAAATGGAAACAGGAGCAGAAAGTTTTTTCCGGACTCAACAAGAACAATCCATGTATTTTGAGGCACTCATCAAAGAGAAGGAGCAGCATCTACAAGATGATTTGCTCAGTCATTTAATCCAAGCAGAGGTAGATGGAGAAAGGTTAAGTTTAGCCGATTTGATATCATTTTGTATTGTATTATTAGCTGCAGGAAATGAAACCACGACGAATTTATTAGGAAACATGGTCCTGACCTTTACAGAACAGCCAGAGTTGCAGACACATCTGCTAGAGCATCCACAAGATATTCCTTTAGCGATTGATGAAACTTTGCGTTATCGGTCTCCAGTACAAAGTTTATTCAGATTAGCCACAAAAGATTTCGAATTGGATGGACATCAGATCAAAAAAGGCGATTATGTGATTGCTTGGTTGGGAGCAGCCAATCATGATCCACAAGTGTTCCCGAATCCAGAAGTCTTTGATATACATCGTAATAATCGATCTCAGGTAAGTTTTGGTCATGGTATCCACTATTGTATTGGTGAACCATTAGCAAAACTTGAAGCCAAAATTGCCTTAGAAGTACTTTTCCAAAAAGTAAAGCAAATTCAGGTGAAACCTGATGTTGAGATTGAGCGTCATCCTAGCGCAATCATGTTTGGCCTTAAAAGTTTGCCTATTATTTTCCAAAGACATTAATTTGTCAAACCTGCATGATACATAATAGAATCAGCAAAATCAAGATGAATTGCTTTATAGTGTTGAATGTAACATTTATATCGGACAGCAATTGTCCATTCAATCAAAGCAACTTCAACTTTCCAGCTTGCTTTGTGCCGTCGCCCATTTCCAATGGGCGACCTTTTCTTTGGTACTATATCTATATTGGATAGGTTGTTATACATCATCGTGAAAACCAAACAATTGATCTAACGCTACATACGGTCGTTGTCCACCTGTCCAATATCCCTCATTATGTATTTGTAGCATAGCGTCTGTACCACGTTTTCTCGTGTCTCCGCTAGCCCTTTTTGCAAGAAAAAATTCAAAGGAATTTGTAATTCATCTTCAATACCATCATTTTTAAACTCCCTATTTTTGTCAAAAACCCATATCTTGAAAAAATGCAAAAATTTATTAGCAGTGGACAACCACCGTATGGATACAATGTAAACCCTGAAAAAGTAGGCGTACTTCAAGTGGTATTACCCTAAGTGGACAATAACAACCTGTGATTATATAATTATATTTAATTTCGGCAATACACAGAGTAAAACGAGGGAACCCATGGTACAGAAATATAACTGGAAAGAGTTTGGGATTGGTCTAGGTATTTCTTGTTGTCTTTCTTTTGGTGTGGGATTGGTAACATTTTCGGGACTTGAGTTGTATTCTTTTCTAATAGATTCTTATGATTATGATTTTTTCTTCTTGCTGATGTTTTCTCTTCTTGCCTGTACTTTTTTCGTCATCTTAGTTCAGTGGAATAGTATCTGGGGAGGAAAATCGTCGGAGCGACGACACGGTGTTTTCTTAATACCAATCTTACTTTTTATATTCCTTTTCTTAACAGAAGTCGTTAGATTTTGATAAGTTGAATCTACTTTGTCTATAGCAAGAACCCTGTCACCACTAAAAAGCAAAAAGCAAGGAAAGAAGAATGATCCTGAGTGTTTGGGATGGGAACACATCGGTCTCACTGATGATTATATATGAAAGTTAAAAACAACGTGTTTCTTATAATAATCTTCGCTCATTAAGAGAAAAGATTGTACTATTGAAAAGTCCGGAAAGAAACCAATAAAAAATCAAAAACTAACCGGTTATCCCTTAGCGTACGGGATGCCGGTTATTTTGTGTCGAATATATGCCTTAGCGTACGTTTTATCCGAAATGATATAGTGTCCCCTAACCTAACAGGGCGGTTTTTATGGTTCGGTGGTGTAAATGGTAGCATAGCGGTCTCCAAAACCGCAGATAAGGGTTCGACTCCCATCCGATCTGTAAATCAATTAAATGCTGATCCCCCACTTCTCACCATATATCTCCGCTAACTCTTTTGTTTCTAACAAATGCTGTTCCACTGTTTGCACCTTGCCTATCATTTTTCGGATATGTGCAATACTATCCATCTAATATTCCTTTATTATTTTATGAAATTGCATTTTATTATACTAATATTCACGTAATTATGTTTACTCCTATTCATCACAATCTACCTATAATTGAAAATCAAGCATTCTTATAGGGTGTCACTTGGCAACAGAAACTATATCGATGCTAGGATATCAATTCACGCATCTATGTAGTTTCAATGGAATAACCATTCGAAATCTCGGTTTATCCGGATGATGGAAATGAGTGGTATATAAGACCGCAGCATAATGTAAATTTTTCAATGATGGAACATGATCTGCATAATCGACAATGGACTCAGTGGTGGAGAAGCTAGAAATAATGTTGTGCAACGATTTGTCTATCGATTAGATGATCGTGAAGAAGCCATTCGCGCCTGTGAACTGTTGGGAATCGCACCTACATCGGAAAACATTGAATTATTGACAAGTCGTACAGTAATGGAATCTGATGATTTTCTAATGAAGGATTTTGATGGTCACGTCGGTTTAGTTCGGTTTCCATTAGATCAACTCAATCCACGTTTATATCGCTGTTTTAATACTACTGATCCTGCCTTGCTACAGGAAAGAGAAAAACAATTTGGTCGATATCATCATGGGAAAGTTGTGGAACAGTCATGAATAATTGGAAGTGGAAACAAATCCTTTTACTTGTCATAGGAATTTTTATTTTACCCAACCTTACTTGGGCAGAAAATAAAGATCCCTCTCAAGCTCTTTTTCCAAAGCAAGCTCCCATTACCAGTGACCCTATTCGCACACCCACCTATGAACGTTATCCGTTATCAAACTATCAGTTCGATTATGTAGACACAGGAAATCTCTTGGATGCATCGGCTGATTTCGCTTTAGATACTTTGTTTTACTATTTAGCCACGCTTAGCAAAATAACCATATACGCATTGCAATGGAGTTTCACCTTACAAATTTTTGATTCGGTTCATCTCATCATTCAACCTATGGTAGCGCTTATTCAACAGAAACTAGCAAGTGGTTCCCTATTTTTATTTGTGCTCGCTTGTATGGGCATTGCCTTGTTTCTCTCCTACCGTCAGAATACGCATATAATGAGTCGCATCATTGGGATTTTTGGAAGTCTAATCCTAAGCATGTCGATCTTAGCCTATCTCCCTCAAGCCATTCAGGGATTAAATCAATTAAGTAAAGAAGGATCTAGTATTCTTTTTCACGCTTATCAGTTGGTGGAACCGAATAAAGATCCTCTAAATCAACGCTCAATCGATCAACGAGCACTGCTAACCATTAGTGATCAATTCTTTCAGCAGAACGTTTGGATTCCATGGCAAATTGCTCAATTTGGAGATTATGCTTACTTGTAAGATGGGTTAACATACCATCTTCTGTCTGATGCACCATTCATTCCTCTCAGTCTATTATAATATGAATTTAAATGCGTTTTAATAAATATAAATAGCCCTTTATGATTGATTTAAGATCAAAATGATTTTGTTGTCTAACATAGAAAAAGGAGTTTTTATCATGTATGAAAAATTATACTTAGTTGATTTTATTATTGTATTTGTATTGGTGTTATCATGGGCTCTTGTAGCCAATCGTTTGAGTCGTCTTCCCTTCCGAAATACAAACCAGGAACTAAAACAAAGTATGAAACGTTTTACTATTGTATATATTGTGGCCCTAGTAGTCGTAATCGCAGAGCTCATCGTTCTAGGTCTATTGGGGACTTATGGATGGGAATTTATGAAGGAAAAGTTATTCCTTTCAATGCCACTGTTGATTCCTTCAGTATTTGCAACACTTTTCACTCTTTCGAATTTACGAAAAATCACAAGGCACATAGGTAACGATTCACAGTTTGTTGTAGATGAAGAACATCGGAAATTACTTACCTCATCAAAGTTCATTCTTCCTATTCAAGCCACTCTAGTAAGTGCGATCATCGATTGTTATGCTTTCTATTTTGTTTATCCTTTTGAGTTGAATATTATGAATGCCTCGATGCTATGGATTGCATTCGCTTTGATTCTAGTTGCTTTATGGTTCCGACAAAAACGTCGTAGTATAAAACTAGTACAAACCCATTATGTCATGAGTCCATCGACAAGACTTTTACGCACTGTGATCTCTCTTGTTTGTTTGTCCATCATCATCGGTGGTTGGTATAGCTTATCTGCGAAAGTATCTGTTCTTCCTGACCATATCAATATGGGCAGTATGCATCATCAAGAAATGGATATGAAAACGATGCATCATTCTATGTCTGATAAAGAGGTCAGTGTAGCAACATTAACAGGTCCCCGAACCAAAAAAGCGGATCATCGTTTTGAATTAGTGGCTCAAAAAAAGCAAGTGAAATTAAGCTCTGGTAAAACCATGGAAGCTTGGACCTTTAACGGAGTCACTCCTGGTCCACAGTTACGGGTGAAACAAGGAGACATCGTGGAAGTGGTTTTGAAAAATAAAGATATTACAGATGGGGTTACCATTCACTGGCATGGTTATAACGTGCCCAATGCAGAAGATGGGGTGGCAGGTGTGACACAAGATTCTGTACAACCTGGAGGAACACATGTTTATCGTTTTGAAGCCAAACAATTAGGAACGTTTTGGTACCATTCTCATCAACAATCTGCGAAACAAGTCATAAAAGGATTGTTTGGTTCACTCATTGTCGAACCAAAAGAGAGTACACAATCTCATATAAAAGATATCACAGTTTTAAGTCATGCTTGGCAATTGACGGAAGACAAGTCCTTTACTCCCTCATATGGATTAAGCGATACACTTGATCGTCAAATCATCAAACCAGGCACACCTGTCAGATTGCGAATAATTAATGCTCAGAACTATCCACAAACGTTCCAATTATCGGATGTTCCATTTAAAGTCATAGCAATCGACGGAAATGATATTCATTCACCCACCTCAATAAAAAATCGAAAACTCTTTATCGCTGGTGGTGGCAGATATGATGTTTTATTCACCATGCCAAAGAAACCAGTACGATTGAGTAGCCAAAGTGATGCAGGTGTAACACCCGGAATTGTCTTTAGTGAGAAACAAACCCATTCAATTCCAGATACAAATGAAAACAATCCCGTATTCGATCCAAGTCAATATGGAAAAAAACAACAAACGCCTTTCAACCTTAATAGTAAATTTGACCGTGACTTCAAATTGATCTTAGATAGTCGAGCTGGATTCTATAATGGAAAGTTACGTCTTTTATACACCATTAATGGACAAGTTTTTCCGAATACTCCAATGTTAACAGTCAAAGAAGGGGATTTTGTAAAAACAACCTTTGTCAATCGTGGTTTAGATCATCACCCAATGCATCTTCATGGACATTTGATGCTTGTGCTCAGTCAAAATGGGAAACCGACGACAGGAAGCCCTTGGTGGACGGATTCACTTGATGTAGCTCCTGGTGAAGTGTATGAAGTTGCTTTTAAAGCAGATAATCCAGGGGTCTGGATGGATCATTGTCACAATTTATGGCATGCGGAAATGGGGATGACCATGCACTTGAACTACGAAGGAGTCACAACACCTTTTGAAGCAGGAAAGAAAACAGTCAACCAACCAGAATAAAAGATGCCATTTTAGGGGACTAGTTCATACTATGGCTAGTCCCTATCTCGTTATAACGAATCGTTTGTCACCTCTTTATATTGGATGAAATCGTCTGAAAATGCTCAATCAAGACTTGATTAAACTCCTTTGCTATTCTTGATAAATAGCGATTTTGATGTTGGGATATTCCAGTTTCTCGTATACATTCAGATTCTTCCAAGTGTAAAAAAACAATATTTTCTAAAGCGATATTTCCTAAAGACAAGGCATGCAATGCAACTTCTGGTACAAATGAAATCCCTAATCCAGCTTGAACCAGAGAACTCAGTATTGCCGGTTCATCACCTTCATATACATTTTTCGGTACAAAACCTGCTTTTTGGCAATACTGATCCATCAAATCACGTATTCCATTGCCCTTTTTTAAACTGACAAAATTCTCTTCTTTAAGTTCAGACAAATGAATACTTCCTCTATTTGCCAAACGATGGGTCTCTGGTACAATCACTAAAATTTTCTCTCGAAAAACGATATCGCAAGTTAATTCGCTTCCTTGTATGGGTGGTGAAGACAGACAAAAATCCAACTCTCCCTTCTTAAGCATAACCTCCATCTCTTGTGTACTTAACTGTTGCACAAGAAACTGTACATGTGGTCGGGTTTTCCGAAATCGACGAAGAATATCTGGTAACATGAAAGCTGTGTTAACAGCCAATGTAAGTTTGCCGTATTCGCTACTTGTCAAATCAACGATTTCACGTTTCCCTTCCTCCAATTCAAACAATGCTTTCTCTACACGTTGAAGAAAAGAGTGACCGAACTCATTTAGTCGTAACTTGCGACTATTTCTGTCAAATAATGAAACACCTAAGTCCTCTTCCAATCGTTGAATCGTTTTACTTAACGATGATTGAGTAACATGTAATACCTTCGCAGCTTCCGTCATGTGTTCCAAACGAGCGACTGTACGAAAGTACTCGAGTTGAAGAAGTTCCAATGTATTCACTTCACCTTTCTTTTGATCAATTGTATTATATGCGAAAATGAATTTGTGTTTAAATAGAGTTATGGATTGTTCTTCCTCTATTCATTTTCAAGATAAGTATGATTTGATGTTGCACACAGATTAATACTTAAAGAAATCCTTAGAACATTGAAGCTGTTTGACAGAATCAATAAATTTCGGGTATTGCCTCCCCCAACATAAAAAATATCTTGTTCAGACATGAACCCTTCCAAGTCTACTGGAGCTTTAAAAACCGATAGATGAGAAGTGTCACATTCGAACTTCGCAAAACATCGATAAAACTTTTGAATATATCCATCTGCATCACCTGATGCTGTAGGAACAAAACAAACTCGGGGTTTCTCTTTTTGTGATTGAGCCAATATGTATAAGTCAAGGAGAGGGTTTTCCTCCTCCATTGAAAAGGCACCGCCACCCATTGCAATTATTTGTCTCATTATTCAACCTCCTTAAAAAATCAAGGGGGGATTATACCCCTTTTGTCAAGCTTTACTTCTCTTACATTTTTAGTTTTCAACTGAGGAGCTTGCACCTTTCACTGTGGATACTTTACGGATACGCAGCATATTTTTCACACCTGTAAACATTAGCAATCCATGAGAAACTGGGCATGCTGTTGGATGATAAAATGTAGACATAAAGGAGGATGCATATGGAAAGTGTAATCTTGATGATGAATGTGCGAGAAAACCAAGGAGGTGAGTCAGTCGTATGGCAAAGATCATTTTCGCATTGAACCAGTCTCTTGACGGGTTCGTCGACCACATGGCATTCCAGCCCGACCCCGTGGTATTTCGTCATTTCATCGACGACGTGCGCGGTCTGGCAGGCATCCTGTACGGAAGCCGCATGTACGAAATTATGCGGTATTGGGACGAAGACCATTTTGAATGGGATTCATCAGAACGGGAATACGCAGCGGCGTGGCAAAGCAAACCAAAGTGGGTGGCTTCGAGGACGTTAAAGTCCGTCGGTCCAAACGCTTCTTTGATCGAAGGCGACCTTGCAGCGGCCATAAGTGGGCTGAAGGCTCAGTATGAAGGGGAGATTGAAGTTGCCGGGCCGGAGTTGGCGCATAGTCTAACAGAGCTCGGTCTCGTTGATGAGTATCGACTCTATCTCCATCCAGTCGTCTTGGGTCACGGCAAGTCGTTCTTCGCCGGTCCGCGGCCGCCACTGCGCCTCGTGGCAAGCGACCGAATTGGCGAGCATGTGATCAGGTTGACCTACGTTCCAGCTTAGTTGTGCGGTTGACCCAGCATCCTAAAGGGCACGTTACTTTAATAGGGGTAGCGTCAGGAAAATGCGGATTTACAACGTTAAGGAAATTCCAATATTAAAGCCTAATTTCTTAGCATAAGATTGAGAAACTAGGCTTTTTGGTTGCTCCATTAAAGCGGCAGTTTAATAAGAAACCTTTTTATTCATATACAACCATCTCTCCAACATCTACAAACCCGAATCTTTTATAGATATTTTTTCCGTCCTCTGATGCTTGTAAGACAACTGGTTTTTGTTTATCTTTTGTTTGACTCAAAATATATTGAAACATTTCACTTCCATAACCTTTACCTCTTAATATTTCTTTTGTCATAACATCATAAATACCATAGCTATCTTTACTTTCTATTAATAGGCCAGTAGATACAGTTTCTTCATTGATACGCCCAATAAACATTTGAATTTCTGATCCTAAATTTACTTCAGAAATCTTTTTGAAAAAACATTGTAACGCATCTTTTTCAGGTGTACCTTCAAATAGGCTAATTAAAACATCTTTATATTCCATAAGTTCTTCAAGTGTGTCCACTCGAGTAATTATGAGTTGTTGGGATTTAATTTGATCGACATTGACAGTATTTTCGAGTTTCATCATTACATTACGTTCTGCTTCTTCTAAGTTGAATTCTCGCATAAGATTCTGCCAACTATCGTTCAAATAACGGGCGTCAATCCATGTACTAAATGGATATTTTTTACTAGAAAAATCTTCAATTCCCTTTTTGATTTTTGTTAAATTATTTATATATGCAGACATTGGTAAAAGTACATTGAATGTATCGGTGGGTATTCCTGTATTTGCCAAAACGAAATCCTCTTCTTGATTAAAATTTCCTTGAACCGCATTTGTAAAGATTTTTAATTTATCCGCGAAATTGTTTATAACTAATTGTTGATTACTAATCATTTTTACACCTTCCAGATAGATTAAATACGCACTAACTTTATTTTAGTTCTACAAATTTATAAATAAGCGGTGTTCACAACTTTTATATCCTACCATAATTTCCAGAAAAAAATAAAACATGGCTTTGATTCACTCACTCCACTATGACCCTTTAATCGAATAAGGTAGGACTATTTTTTACCTGCTGATAGCTTTCTATATATGATGCTCTAGACACATTTGTAATTTCACAAATTTGATTTCGATCATATTTCCTTCTTTATATAGCTTTACTGCATCATTCATTCCTAAATGATGTATTAAACCAATCAATTCAAATAAATCCTGCGTACTTCGAGTGATTCGAGTTAAGTCTGTAACATAAATAATGTCGCCGTGTCCTGTGACTCTTCTTTACTAGTCTTCTCTGTTCTAGTTATCCGCCTTTTAATAGTCGTTGGTGGTAGCTCGACTACGCCACACTCAAAGACACTGTAAACTACGACTCTTTGAATGACCTTTCAGTTTCTGGTTTAATGCGGTTATACCCATAAGAATGTATCAACTCTTCTGCAAGTTTATGATACATTTGTGCAGCTTTATAATAGTCACCTGTAATACGAATCATATCAATGTAACTATACATCCCATCTAACCAATCTTTTGTTCCTTTCGGAATAAGATTCACTAGAATCTCTGACAAATAAATACTTAGTCGGGTAGCAGCAAACGATTGTAGTTTTTTGTTACGCTCGATTAACCAAGTAATGATACTTGGTTCATTTGAAAAAAAGTGAGCGATATCAGTCAAGAGAACCTGTGCTTCATTTTGATAATTTAACAACAAATACTCAATGAATTTGATATGTAAGATCGAAAAGAAATTGTCTGTTTTATCACGTATAACATGAAAAAAATCTCCAACATCATACAAAGTGAATATAACTTTTTCTTCTTGTATACCAGATAGATCAGCAATTGCATCGAGCTTTAGTGAAGTTGGAGATAATGCTAATGTAAGAAGCACCTTCAAATACACCTTATCAAAAATTGAGGAAACACTTTGACTTTCTTTTGTACAATTTCAAAATATGGTGCATCGCTAGTTTATAATTCTAAATATGACAGCGAAATATTCTGACACTATATTTTGATATTGTGGTTAAAGAACTCAACTTCAAATGTGTACTTATTATGCTGATATTTCACGAATCTTTTCTTATCTTCTTGTTCCTCTAAAACAATTTTTGCTTTATGAGAAACTAGTTGCCTTTTTAATCCATAGTGATCTTTCGATATTTTAAGAATTACTTTATCAATTAACTTATTATAGACACTAAGTTATTCAGGCAAAGTTGGGTTTGTTAGTTGACTAAAGCAATTATTTGTTGGATAATGGCAATTAAAAAGGAGATTTTTATGTCAATTTCAACTTTAGAAGAACGAATTCACATAATTCGTCATTTTAATCGTTTTATAACCAAACAAATTGGTGTTTTAAATGAAGGTTTGTTACAAACTACTTTTACCCTAACGGAAGCTCGATTGATCTTTGAGTTAGCTAATCATCAAGAAATAACGAGTTCTGAATTGATTGAATGGTTAGGGTTAGATCGCGGATATCTGAGTCGATTGATAAAAAGTCTAGAGAGCAATGGGATTGTTACAAAGACCCAGTCAAAAGTTGATGGTCGACATCGACTTTTAAAACTTACTTCTGAAGGGTTGGAAGCTGCCAAACGATTAAACCAACGTTCCCAGAATGAAATCATTGAAATGTTATCCCATATATCAGAGGAAGATCAAGAACGTCTTTGCAGCGCTATGAAAACTATTGAAAATATTATGAAACAAGATCAGAAAAAAAGTGAAGTATTTATCCTTCGTTCACATGAACCAGGTGATATAGGTTGGATTACATATCGTCATGCTTGCCTATATGCGAGGGAATATGGTTGGAATGAACATTTTGAGGCGATGGTTGCCGAAATACTGGCTAAGTTTGTGAAGAATTTTAACCCAGAAAAGGAAAAATGTTGGATTGCTGAAATGGATAACAAAAATGTCGGTTCTATATTAGTTACTCAAGAAAACGAAGAAATTGCTCGGCTTCGTATGTTACTTGTTGAGCCAAAAGCACGTGGTCTGGGATTGGGAACGCGTTTAGTATCAGAGAGCATCCGTTTTGCTAAGAAAAGGGATTATAAGAAATTGGTACTTTGGACAAACAACGTGTTGCTATCCGCTCGAAACATTTATAAATCTTTAGGTTTTCAATGTGTAGATAAAAAGGAACATCAGAATTTTGGGCCTCAATTAATTGGTGAGACTTGGGAACTATCACTTGATTAAATTCACTTCACTTTTTATTGAGTTGAATTTTAAAAAGGAAAAATTAACCAATCCGAAAATAATTTTAAGCCGCACTTTGGTGAAGAATGCACAAATCAGACACAAGAGATTTGCACTGGTTTTCTAGAAGCTATTTCAAAAGCCGATTCAAACATAATAGAATTAGAGAAATCAGACAAATCACCTTATAATGTTGAATGTGGTGCTCGTTCGGACAACCAATCTACGATTATTATCCATCCAAGCAAAACAACGTTCAATTTTCCAGCGTTGCTGGTAACCGTCGCCCACCGCGAATGGGCGACCTAAATAGTACAAATAGGTCCACATGATTAAATAGTGAAAGATCATAATGCCCTATCCACTCTGGATAAGGAATTATAACTTTATCTCACTTTAAACTTTACTAGTGCTCCATTAGGACTTTCGGAGTGATACAATAGACAAACCTACAGGTTCGTCATTCGCTGCTAATATCATTACTTGTGATTCTTCACTTCGAAGAAATACAGGTTTAAAATTTGCCACGCAAATTATTTTCAACCACCAGGACAATAATGTTCGGCAATCCCAGAAACCGCTTGACGATGATCTATGCCAAGTCTAATTGTAATTTTAACAATCGACAGTATCTTGCTTAATGAGATTCGTTTGATTGAATATCATTCATAATATTCAAAGCGATCTTTTCAGCTACCATTTCATGCACCTGCGCATTCTGGATGATACAACAGAGGACAAAATAATGCATTTCCTCACCTGAGTTTCGTCTTGTAGACGATTTACAAAATCATACAATAGTCGCTCATACACTTCTGGAGAATCCCAACCGTTAAGTTTAAGTAGTCTGGTAAGGGTTGGACTAACCTTTTTGACACTTTTCCTTGCAAATTTAGTTAATTGATTAAGACGTAAATTCCCATTTGTGTATGTAATACGGGTTTTTACATACAACCACTGATGTAATCCTCTATTGAAGACTCTCGGAAATTTTTCCACAGAAAAACACATTATTACATAATCCGGGAAGAATCTAATTACTCTATCATTGCAAAGAATTTCCTCTCAGATAAGAGCTCCACCCTTCTCGCAATTACTGGATCTAGACCCTGAGCGTCGGCAGTCTGGATTCCCAGGCGCCACCGACTACCTGGCGAACAACCTTCCCAGGCTGGAAGAGTACTTCGGAGACCTGACCAAGAAGTTCAAGCACGACCACCGACGGATCGATGTGAGCACCCGAGGACCGAACCAAAGAGATAGCCCCCTGTGTCGTAAACTCGACATGTGGGCTATCTCTTTTTAGCATTCGCGACAGCTAGTCCATCTATTTTTATGGAACTAAGGAGTCATTCATAAAGGGGAAACTGTAACAGTCTTCTATGTCAATGTAAAACTTTACTCCACATTATTTGTACTCTTACCATATAGTAACATTTTCAGTCAGCTTGCTTTTGCGTACCAATAACTCCATTCCCAGGTATACCAGATAAATAGCTCCAATGACTTTAACAATGATAAATAGCAAGATCGACTTGGCTAAAATAACGGATAAGCCGAATGCAGCCAGTACTGTGTACACAAGCGATCCTGTTGATATTCCCAATGCAGAAACAATCCCTGATCGTCTTCCTTGAGACACACTGCGACCAATGATATAAAAAGTATCCTTTCCTGGCTTCAAATTTAATAATATGCAGTCAGAAGAAACACTTCATAATGGTCAATCCCAAGTCACTTGAATCGGTTGGTTAACAGCATGTTTCAATATTAGTAATCGTTCGGGCTGCTCTGAAAGATAATTCACCATCAAAACACTACCCTTTCTAATCTCTCGAAAACTTTTTCGAGGCAGCTGTTTCGAGACTTGAATCTCTTTTGCTTGACCATCCACTGGAGTAACCTGTAATGTCAGCACTGCATCCACCACATCGGCAGCTAAACTCCCCACAGTAGTGATGTCTAATACAACAGCTTGTTCTTCGATTCCTTGTTGGCGAATCTCTTTCTCTTCTTCTGACATCATGCCTGTTTCAAAAGCGATTTGCTCATATAGTTGTTGATATTCAGCACCTGATAAGCGAGGGGTTAGATCGAATACCAGTTGTTGTTCCGAATCCATCAATAATGCCAATGTTGTTCCTGGTCGAAAGTGGGCGGTATCCCATTTTGAACGCTTGAGTGTTAACTTTGCTTCGATTAGATCTCTAGTTTGTGTTGCCACATATAATTTTACGGTTACAGTTGCTTTTTTATCCCCAGATGAGTAGACCGGCTCTCCCTCTTGAACCAGACCCAACACAGGTTCTCCATTATTCTGCTGAACCCAACGCGAAGCAAAAAATCCACCCACCATCAGAGCGACACCGATCAATATTGAAGTGGCGATAGGCATCCGATAACGAAAAAGAGAAAACTCAATAAAAGCCCAAAGTACACCAGAAACAAAGATGATAAAACCAAAAGAATACAAAATCGCTGCTAGTTTATCTATTCTCTTCCAAGACTTCTTTGTATAACCCTCAGTCGCTTTCGGTTTCTTCCCCATCCAACTAACCTCCGCCTATTCTATGATGAAGCAAATTCCTCTTTCAAACGAATTCGCTTTCCTATATATCGCACCAATATAACATGAACAACACGACCCCCACCTCTGAATGGCGAGATAAAGTAACACCCTCGAAAAATCAATTCTTCAAAAATAGCGGAGTTGCTGTTCCATCCCAAACCTTCAAGCAAATCATACCATGTGTTGAGAGATTGCCTTGCCATGCGCAATGTGTCAATCCCATATCTACTCCTTGCACTATCCCCATTATGTTTAATCACTCTTTACTGCCTTGATAATTAACATCATTGGCCTTCGAAGTTCACCTTTCATCCAAGGGTTCTGTAACATTTCTTTAGGTAGTGTTGGTTCCTTTACTGACATGATGCGAAAGCCTGCTTCGATCAGATTGTTGATGGTGGTAGAAAAAGTCCAATGATACTTGATTACATCTTCAATCAGGAAATATGCTTTGCGAACTCCTTCCGATTGATAATGATCAACAGGTCAATAAAGTCTGTTACCAGCTTCGTCTACATACCAGTCTTACTCTTCCCGGGCGGTAAAGATCGGATGCTCCACGGAAAAACGAAACACACCATTCGTCTTAAGATAGTGATACACCTTTGTACAAGCTCGGAAAGGGCTTGAATATAATGAAAGTTCAAAGAACTGATTACTACATCAAATTGCCCCTCCGTAAACGAAATATCTTCAAACGGCATCTGCAAATAAGTAATGGCTGGTTCGGCCGTCATATCCAGGGGGGTACCAGATGGGGTCCTGTACAGTGGCGTAGCCAACTCAATTTGTCGTGCTTTCTTTAGCATATTTTCTGACAGATCAACACCAAATCACTGAACGCGCCCCTTGCTCACGTGCATAACGACAGTGACAGCCTAATCCACAACCTAAATCAAGAATCTGCTTATAAGCTAAATCGGGCAAAAGTGAACAAAAAACATGCCATTCTCTAGCAGCTTCTAATCCCTGTTTCGAACGAGGCATTTCTTGATAGGCGGCGAAAAAATTAGCATTATCATAATTAATGAATTGAACAATAAAACAGCCTCGTTTCTCTTTGCAGTGGCTGGTTCATTTATATTATGGAACTAAAGAGTCATTCATAAAGGGGGAAACTGTAACAGTTTTCTATGTCAACGTATAACATGACACCAATGGCAGGAGTTATCTAATTGACGGAAAAATTGGTTTGTTTTCTTTTTTTGCTTTTACAAATGCTTCCTCATCCCATGGAGACCAATCAACTGAATTATAGACATGCTGCAAGAGATAGGGTGACTTTCATCAATCAAGCGATTTGATTTGCGATGTTCAGATTTCAATCAGATTCCTCCAATTTATGAATGGAATGCAAAGTAATAAGCGATTCAAAAGTTACTTAAGAGCAACTAAAATTTGATAAACAAAATTCAAATCGATCATCCCTATCATCATGATGTTTCTTTCTAGACTTATAGTAACCATAATATCCCCTCACGTTAGTTAGTAGAGAGAACTAACTAACGTGAGGAAATCATCTTCCTAATGAGTGTATTACTTAATGGTGCTTTTAATATCAAATAATTGATCTAACGCCGATAACTTACCTTGAATATGTGTTTGATAAGTATCAATGTATGCTTGGGGCTCCTTTGGGTTGGCATAACGATCAATTTTATGATGGTAGGGTGAAACTAATTTACTGACTGCACCACAGCCAAGCCCAATAATTGTTTGTAGTTCCTCCATAATAATAATATTGTACAAACTTTCTTTTCCTTCTAAAGAGTAACCAACATTTTCTTGATTTCCTAAAATATTCTTTTGCCGATAGAGATAATAAGGGAAGTATGCTTGTTCTGCTGTCCACTCTCACGCACGCTTCACCATCTGAGCAATTTCATCACGTTCAGCAACTTGATAATCCTCTTTTTTGAGTCATGGTAGAACCTCGTTTAAAGGAAGTCGAAATTAGAGGTACAAGAGAGGTAAAGATAGGTAAATTCAGGGAAGATGATTTTGAATTGATTTAAACCAACAAGAGCAATTGAAAAAACAAATGAAGATTGAAATTCCCAAAGAACTGGATGACCGTTTAACCGAAAGAATGACTAAGTTTAAAAAGACAAATGTATCCATTCAGGAAAAAAAGAGATTGTATAAACCACTTTTGATAGTAGCTGCATCTATCGTTGTTGCATTCTCATGTAAAGTCTATATTTATCCATCTTTTACCTCATTGATGCAGAGTATTTTTATGGAAAGTGATGATGATGGACTAAAACATGCGTTGAAAAAAGGACATAGTACTTCTAAAGATCGACAGGCAAAGGATCAGGGCATTACGATTAAAGTAAGTGAAGTGGTTGCTGATCTCTCAAGAGTCTCACTTAGCTATAAAATTACAAAAGAAGATGGGGAATTGATCAATCCAAGTTTGAAGGTATCTAATAAAAACGACCCTATCTATCTTACAGATACAAATAGTATCAAGCAATCTGACGGAATGACCATGATTAAAATCACAGGTAAACGTCAAAAAAATATTAACAGTTATGGTTGGCTTGCTCAGAATCAAAAGGGTCAAGTATTGGAGATCACAGGACATAGTTCCGAAAATAAAAAAGATGTTAAAGGGAAACAAGTGCTTTTTTCTGAAGATTTATCAATTCAAGGAATACACGATTCAGAACCACTTATTTTAAAAATGATAGCAGTGAATGAATTCTATCCCATGAATTGGAAACACCAAATCAAATAAATATAGATGAAACGCTAATCTAAGAGCTTTTTGGGCTCTTAGATTCAGACTGTCGACACCCCTCCAAGTAGGTCGTGAGAAAAAGAATAAGAAGCTATTAGGTAATTTGAGCACTAAGATTACAGCTCATATAAATCGATTTGGTAAGTATCAATTAGATCTGAATCGGAAACCTCCTGAGCTTCATTTTGATGTTCCTGTTATGGTATCATAAGGCTTACATAAATGGGGAAACTCCAAAAAGCGTACGATAGACAGAAAAAATGTAAACTAATTTATGCCCAAAGAGCAAGGGGCCCCATGTCTCATTATTTGACACGTGCCCCTGCTCTTTGGGTTGGTTCTAAGACCTCAGGTAAGAAGGGAGATCGAGCCAGTCATTCGCAGATGCTCTATGACACGCTGAGCTTTGCCTGCACCATTGAACCGGTCGTACCTCGAAGGGTTGAACTCCTCACCACTCAGGTCGATGCGCAGAACGTGGTCTTCGATTGTATCGAAAGTGAGTCCTCCGTCCAAGTAAGATTGCGCCTGCTCGATGGTTATGAAGATACGGCCTGAGTAGGGTACGTATACTTTGCGGGGCATCCTGAGCGACTTCGCGTTGCAGTACAACGCGGCCAGCACAGCAGCCTTGTCGAGACCAGAGATGTCAATGTAGCCCGCACGCAGACGGTTCACGACACGATCAGCCATACCTTCGCCGTTGTGGCGGTCATATAGCGAGGAGTCGAACTCCTCACCACTCAGGTCAACCTTCAGAATGCGGTCGCTTTCGCAGCCGAACTTGTAGGTTCTGACCTGGAAGGATCGTGCTTTCTTGGTGGACATCCACCGGAGGTAATTGCCCCCATTCCCTTGCGGCTTCGCTCCGTTGAACAGCGCGGCCAGCACAGCAGCTTTGTCGAGATCAGCGATATCGATGTTGGAACATTCGACGAAACCAGTCTCTCGCAGATGATTCACGGTACGCTCAGCCTTGCCCGTACCGTTGTGGAGGTCATACAGCGAGGAGTCGAACTCCTCACCACTCAGGTCGACCTTCAGAACGCGGTTGTTGACGCCATCGAACTTGAAATCGACGTGGGTGACAAGGAGGGCTTGTGCCTGCTTGATGGTCATACGATACCAGAGCCAGCTCTTCCCCTGCGGCTTCGCGTTGTTGTACAGTGCAGCCAGCACAGCAGCCTTGTTGAGATCGGCGATATTGATCGTGGCCATGATGAAGCTCCTTCTTGATCTGTTGCCACACCTACTGAGGGGAAGATTCTTTTGTTCTTCCAGACTCCTCAAAAGATAGGCATATTCAGTTTGTTACTCTATCTATAGAAAGCCATCTTATTTAAAATAAGTCAATAGAGAAATACAAAAAGTCCTATCTTTCTGTAAACGTTCAACTGAAGATCAACGAAATCCCTCTTTCTTTCTGTTCGAAAATCATGTAAAATTATGTATATTCAGTTTAATATTGCACATCAAGTTATCTTACACTAGGAGATTAAGCGAAATGAAAGTAGGTTATGCTCGTGTTTCTACTGTAGATCAAAATCTTGACCTTCAGATCGATGCTCTAAAGGGGAATGGTTGTGAGCAGATTTTTCAAGATAAATTTAGTGGTGTAACAGACAAGAGAAAAGGACTGGAGGAAGCTCTCCAATATGTTCGCTCTGGAGACACTCTGATGGTTTGGAGGTTAACCACCATTCCAAATCCTTGATCAAGAAAAGCCACTTCTGAAAATCTAGAAGCGACTTGTTCATCTCCCTATTTAAAGAACCACCTCCAAAGAATAACCCCCCCTATAGTTACTAAATGATAATATCTCCCCAACTAATAGGTCGACTATTCCCTGAATTCGCAAAAGAATTTGTGAAAGGCGAAGTCGAATGATTAGAAGTCATTTCAAAAAACATAAAGATTCAAATCGATGCATAAGAATAAATGGTTGAAAAATCATATACAATCTGTAAGCTCAGCAGTATGAGCAGACATGAGATAACAGACAAACAGTGGAGAAAATTGCAACCTTACCTTCCGAAACGTAGAAGTGGTCGCGGTCGGCCGCTTGCAAACCTACGAACAACATTGGATGGAATCATCTATGTATTAAAAACAGGATGTGCTTGGGCGGATATGCCCAAAAAATACGGATCATACGTTACCTGCTGGCGCAGGCATCATGAATATAGCAAACTCAAGATTTGGGATCGGATTTGGAGATATTTAATGAGTGATCTGTACGCGAAAGAGGAAATCACCCTCGATTTGGTTCATTTAGATGCTAGCTTTGTACCAGCAAAGCGTGGCGGAGACAAGATTGGCATATCCAAATTGGGGAAAGAGTCCAAGGCATTTAGTATCGTAGAAAACACAAGGGGACTTTCCTATGAGCTTGTGATTATATCACAAGCTCTAATACTTAAGAAAAAGCACCTCTAACTAGATTTTCAGAAGTGCTTTTTCTATAATAGTCTGGAAAAGAATTGATATTTATTCAACTCTCATTCTTCATGATACAATTTATTTTTTAAGAAATTTCATTATATTAGAGATTTACTATTAACGAACAGAACCACAATACTACTGGAAACAAGATGCCCAGGACAATTATTCTTGTACGAAATCTGTTAACCCAATTCATTTTAATAAAAATATCATCCATAACTCCAAATAATATAAAGTTAGATAATAAAGTCCATTTTGCGGAAAAACTAGAAAATTGTATTTCATAATTTCCTAGTATCCTCTTAACTCCCACAGAAAGGATATATATAACTAATACAACTGACAAATGAAATATCCACCTAAACCAAATTTTATTTTTATTTTCCAGGATGAAATTCGCCATTTTATCAACTACTAAAGAATAGATCACAATAAACGATGAGGCAAATAACATCCACATGAAAATGATACTCACTTCTGGAAAATACATCGAATGATCCTTTTGAAAGATCAGAGGTATACATAATGCCACAATAAACGATGCTAAAAATGATGCTGCCAGCTTTCCAATCACCAACTTTTTATCTCCTTCAAGCCTCATTTTAAATAGAAGATAGCTCCCTCAATAAGTGATCCCAATAACATAAGGAAAAAAAAGCTGAAGGTTACAAAAATATTAGCAATCAGGGCACTAACTGAAAAAACAGTAACAAACGAAGAAATGTTCAAAATCCCCATACTATACAATTCAATCAATCTCCTTATCATGTTTATATAGCATAGGAACATGAATATAGTCCCTATGCTATAAAATCAATCAAACTCCTCATGATGTCTCTTTCTAGACTTGTAGTAACCACAATATCCCCTCACGTTAGTTAGTAGAGAGAACTGACTAATGTGAGGAAATCATCTTCCTAATGGGTGTATTACTTAATGGTGCTTTTATAAATCAAATAGTTGATCTAATACTGCTAGCTTACCTTGAATATGTGTTTGATAAGTATCAATATATGCTTGGGGCTCCTTTGGATTGGCATAACGATCAATTTTACGATGGTAGGGTGAAACTAATTTACTGACTGCACCACAACCAAGCCCAATAATCGTTTGTAGTTCCTCCATAATAATAATATTGTACAAACTTTCTTTTCCTTCTATAGAGTAACCAACATTTTCTTGATTTCCTAAAATATTCTTTTGTCGATATAGATAATAAGGGAAGTATGCTTGTTCTGCTGTCCACTCCCGCGCACGCTTCACCATCTGAGCAATTTCATCACGCTCAGCAACTTGATAATCACCTCTTTTTTGCGTCATTGTAGAACCTCGTTTAAAGGAAAGTGTATGTACCGTTAATGACTCTGGACGTAGTCGTTCGATCACCTGTAATGACTCTTCAAAGATGGTTAAATCTTCATCTGGTAGACCAATAATCAAATCCATATTGATGTTATCAAAACCCATCTCACGTGCACGTTCATATGCATCCAAAGTCTCAGCTACCGTATGATGACGACCAATTGAACGCAATGTCTCATCGCGAAAACTCTGTGGATTGATACTGATACGATCTACTTTCCATTTCCGCAATACATCGAGTTTAGCAGCTTCTAATGTGTCAGGACGACCTGCTTCCACAGTTACTTCACGAATTTGATCGTAATCGGGAATCGTTTCAGTTAGTGTTGTAAACAACGCATCCAGTTGATCAGACTCAAGAGAGGTGGGCGTTCCACCGCCAACGTATAAAGTAGTCACTTTGCAATGATGATCGGTTAACCATTTCCCTATCACTCGAACTTCTTGATGTAGTCCTTCTAAAAATGCCTCAACCGAACCGTTTCTCCCTTGAATGGCATAGGCTGGAAACGTACAATAAGCACACTTGGTTGGGCAAAATGGAATACCTATGTATAAACTAACCTCACGACGCAGATCGTACAAATCGGGTAGTGCAGCCCGTTGACGAGCAACAATCTCTTGCAATAAAGAGGTTTTCTCCGGTACTAAACGATACTTTTCTGTCAAATGATGCCTTGTTTCTGCATCTGTTCGTCCTTCCAATAACAAGCGATGATATAACTTTGTTGGTCTTACACCTGTCAAAATTCCCCACGGCTGTTGAACTGAGGTCAGCTTTTCTAATGCTTGCAGTAATGCATGGCTGATTGCCTGTTTGATTTGTTTTCGTTGTTCCTTTTCAGATAGTTGTGAAGTAAGTACATGCGTATATATTCCTGTTCCTTGAAGCGGTTGCGTTTGTCCAAGCACACGCACATTTACTTGAATAGTCGAACCCTCGTAGGAAAGTTGAAATTCTAATCGACCCTCGATATCATCACTTTTCGTTACAACCTTACTTTGCATAAAAAGCTGCAAGATTAACTCTACATCTCGATTATAATTCGGATCAAGTCCTGTTACTTGCCAATTACCCATCATATGCCTCCGTTTATTCTTATTCACCGATGACAACAGTCACTGGTCATTTTTTATCTTCTTAATACTGCTATGACAAAAAAAGCTTGTCAACAACGACCACCTTCTTTGGTGGTCGTTTTGTTTTCCTTATTTATCCTAGTCTTCTAAACTAACTAAGCAATCTCAATAGTTTATTATCAATCGGTTTAGGGAAGGTTTTTGTCAGCCTACTCACATCAATCAATTTATTAATTACTTTTAAGTCCACGTTGGTGTTCCACCGCCAAAATACAAAGTGGTCACTTTGCACTGATGATCGGTTAACCATTTCCCTATTGCTCGAATTTCTTGATGTAGCCCTTCTAAAAATGCCTCAACAGAGCCATTTCGCCCTCGAATGGAATACGCTGGGAATGTACAATAAGCACATTTCGTTGGACAAAATGGAATTCCAATATAAAGACTTACTTCATTTCGCAACTGATATAAATCAGGCAATGCTGCATGCTGCCGTGTCACGATTTCCTGCAATAATGACATTTTCTCAGGTAGAATACGATAATCCTTTGCTAATCGCTCCTTGATTGTGGAATCATCTAAATCTTTCTGTAATAAGCGATGATACAATTTAGTTGGTCGAACGCCTGTTAAAATCCCCCAAGGCTGCTGAATTGAAGTAATCTTCTCTAGAGCCTGTAATAAAGCATGGTTGATGACTTGTTTTAATTGTTTACGCTGCTCTTTTTCAGATTGATGATTGAGGATGACTCCTTTGGCCTCTCCAATGCTTTTCAATGACTGTTCTAGCAAACTACAGTCCACTTTGACCACTACTTGGTCGTGATCAAACTTTAAATGAAATACTAGTTTTCCGATTGCATCCTCGCTTGTATGTAACACTTTTGCTTGTGCAAAAAACAAACGTAAGATTAGCTCAACATCTCTATGAAAAATGGAATCAAGACCCATTACATACCAATTACTCATCTTTTTCCTCCTGTGTTGTAAGGTTCACTACGCTAGTTTACATCAGCTTATTTAGAAAACCAATTGCCTAATTCCAGAAATAACAAAACATCCTGCCTACAAGCTGTCAGACAAGGCATTTAAAATATAACAGAGGTTGTTGCATAATTAATCGCTAAACCCAAAGGGTTAGCGGTTCCAAGGTGCTTTTCGAGTGGAAATGTCCATCCACTTATTCATTAATCGA
>NZ_FQVL01000033.1 GCF_900129355.1 Seinonella peptonophila
GTCATGCTTCTCCCTTGATCGACCAGTGCGATCGACTGAGGAGTCTGCTCCACCTGTCTCTCCCATCGCTCGACTAATGTTTGATGGCTGCTTCCAATTTGTTGCCCTCCATCAGCATAAGCCAATAGCTGCTTCTCTTCATCAACAGTGAGGCAGGAATATTCATGTAAGGATCGATCAGGAGCAGCGACGATCTGAGTCAACAATTGCTGATAATGAGCAGCCATTCGAGCAATTGTCTCTTCCTTGAACAGATGGCTGGCATATTCAATGGCAAATGTGATCTGTTCGGCATCCACTGCTGTCCAAGTTAAATCAAACTTGGTTGTTCGGCTTTCCCACTCATAAGGAGAAGCCGCTAATCCTGGTAGTGTATCCTCACTTTGTTCAAGATTTTGCAATACAAAAAGGGTATCGAAAAGCGGATTTCTGCTTTGATCATGTTGTAAGCCCATCTTTGCCAATAGTTCCTCAATTGGGTAATCACGATGCTGATAATCTTCCCATAACTGCTTACTCACTTCTTTTAATAAAGCCAAATAGGAACCTTCTGCTTGCAAATGAACACGTAGTGGCAAGGTGTTAACAAACATACCTACTATCTGTTCCATCTCTAACTGCGAACGCCCCGCTTGTGGTGATCCTACCAAAAGCTCTTCCTGCCCTGTCTCCTTCATCAAAAGCAAAACATATCCTGCCAATAATACTGCATAAAGGGTAGATCCTTGCTGCTTTGCAAACTGTTTTAATGATTGGCTCAAGCCTATTGGCAAAGACCATGAATAAACATTTCCGGTAAATTGTTGCACCGCAGGTCGCGGAGCATCTGTTGGCAGTTCTAACATAGGGATTTCCCCTGATAATTTCTCTGACCAATACTTCTCATGTTCTACAAACCCTTCTTTTGCTTGACGGTTCATTTGCCAATATGCATAGTCCTTATATTGCAATGACAGTTCAGGCAACGATTCACCACGATACAATGCGACGAATTCCTTCCACAGCAGATTGACCGATTGCCCATCGGCAATGAGATGGTGAAAATCAAGTAACAGAAGGTATTTCTGTTTGGGAAAGCAATAGACAGCCGCGCGAAATAACGGCGCGTTTTCCAGGACGAATGGACGGATGGCTGCTTGTAGCTCCTTCTCTACTCCTTCTGGATGCCTCAAATGATGCACTTTTAGCTGGAAAGTGACCCTTGGATGAATTTGTTGTACAAGCTGTCCTTCTACAAATTGAAATGAAGTCCGAAGTGCTTCATGCCGCTCAACTAATGTCTGCAAAGCCACTTCTAAACGTGCCAGATCAAGAGAGCCATACAGCCATTGGACAAGTGGAATATGGTAAGCTGTACCCGCAAAATCATGTAAGACATAGAGACGTTTCTGCGCTGAGGTGACTGGATATACCTCTTGACGAGGTGCTGCTGTTATCTCTATCTCTTTTTCCTGTTGATTTTGTTGTAGAAAACGGCAAATTCCAGCGATTGTCGAGTCTGTAAAAATAACCTGAAGTGGCACTTCAATCTGATATTCATTGCGAATTCGCGCTAATAGGCGAATCGCCGTTAATGAATGACCACCCATCTCAAAGAAATGATCTGTCACACCAATCGGTGAAAGCTGTAACACTTCCTCCCAGATTTGTACCAGTCGTTGTTCATCCTCAGTTCGTGGTGCAATATACTGCCTCTCTACCCGATCTGATCTGGTAGGCGCCGGTAATGCACGACGATCTACTTTTCCATTTGGTGTGAGGGGCAATTCATCTAATACCACCCAATCAACAGGAATCATATAGTCAGGCAGTTGTTCCAATAGATCGGCTCGTAGCTCCTGTAGGGTGATCGCTTCATCTAAATTTGCCCAAACCAGATAAGCGGCAAGTGCTGTCTGCTCTCCTT
>NZ_FQVL01000003.1 GCF_900129355.1 Seinonella peptonophila
AAAGTCAATCAACTAGAAACAGAAATCCCCGCAGGGACGTTCATTCGTATCCCCCTTGCTCAACGTCAACCTGGTCAATCCAAGTTATCTATTCCGGGAGAAGATGGGTATATGATGCACCAAGATTTACAATTATCGAAAATTGGATTACCCTTTGATCCACGCACTTTTCATCAATTTAATGTAGAGCAGAGAGACCGCCAAATGAGGACATCACCAATTGCATCAGGAAATAGCAAGAGTGAAACCCATCAAATGAGGACACCGCCAACTCCAACAGGAATGATTAAAAAAATAAAGAATATGGCGTATCGTTTTCGTAAGGACTCATGGACATTTGGTAAAGGTCGAGATCGCAGCTGAAAAATCAATTATCTAACCATATTAACAAAGAATATTTTCTATTATTCACTCCCGACAACTGTAGTGATCCCATATTGATCTTTCACTTGCCCAATCTTAATCCGGATGCAACGGCACGCAATATCAACCTATATGGTTTCCGGGTTGAGAAGCCCTAAATCGCGAACCCCATTTTTCATCAGTTAATGCCTCCAAACATTTCCTCAATAATCGCTAAAACCCTTGATATATCTAGAGCGCGAACCTCTCGGAGTTTGGCCGGAGCAAGAGGTTCGCGTTTTTTACAAATTGATCCAACCATTCTGATTATAGAAATCTTTCTTGACCCTTATTCTATCTTATCCACTCTCCACTGAAAAGCCATCAAACACCTTTCCATCAAAAGGTTTTCAGACCTGATCCACAAAAACAATTAAGGGTTGTTTATTCCCTTACTGGTAAAACTGCTGAGTCGAAATCACACGGTGATCATACAACGATTACAGGAATTGATCATGGATATCCATTTCTGAGTCTAGCAACCACTTGAATATCAAGTACATTTCTCCTCTTATCTCATTAATAAACAGGAGGTTTCGGACGATCTTTTGGCTCTTTTTGCTGTGGATCTGTCAAATGAGCAATGGTCTAAAATAAGCTTCGAGCTTTGTCACCATTTCATCCACCGATTGTGTCCCATCTGTTTCTATAAATGGAAGATATCTGTCGCAAGCTGTTTGCTTATAATAACCAGAGATTAACAAATCGCGTTCTATATGTTTCTGTTGCGCAATTCCAAAATCATCTAAAAAGTCAGCGTAAAAATCGCCTTTTTTACGGCGTTTATGAGACTCTCGTTTAAAGTTCTCACTTGGCGCCATCCAGATGGCTTGATGAGGCGATTGAATAAGTGGCAAAATAACCTCTGGAAAAAAACCGGGTCCTTCAGCGATAATCATTCTGTTTTTGGGTAATTTCAATAAGTCTTCAACAACGAACTCAATACGTTCTGTCCAACTAGCGATCGCACTTTTGGTCATCTCAGCAGGGGTACGTTGAACCCAAAGCCATTCCAATTGCTCTCGTTCGTCGCTGGTTGCAAGAATTTTTTTCAGTTCGAACAATGCAGGTTGAAGGGTTGGATCAGCTCGTCGAATATGATCCATTTCGTATTGATCAAAATGATAGACCTGTATCCCATATTTTTTTGCAAGTAGCCCAGCAATTGTAGTTTTACCACAATCCGGCGATCCTCCAATCCAGAGAACATGCGCCAAGGCTTTCTTTAACCTATCATCCGTTTTCATCTGGTTCCTCCTTCGTTTTAGCACTGCTTATCAAAATCAAATCTTGTATTTTGCAATGAAGATGGAACGCCGTTCGATCCTGATGGAGTTTCGAAAAGTTTTAAGGGGATCGTAGATCAACTAGACATCCCAAAAGTCCGCTTTCACGATTTAAGACATACGCTGCGACTCTCTTATTTCAACAAGGGGAGCATGCAAAAATTATCTCTGAACGGTTAGGTCATTCCACCATCAACATTACCATGGACACTTATTCTCATGTACTTCCAAATATGCAACGAGATATTGCTAGAAAATTCTATCATCTATTATTTGGAAAACAAAATGCAAACGAAGTTGCACTTTAACAAGCTAAAGGTTTGCAATCTCGTTTGCATCTGCCAAAACTATGAATTCCTCTGACCAGCAAAATAAAAAAACGTCCATCTCTCATTTAGAGAAATCAACGTTTGGGTTTGGTGCCGAGGGCCGGGCTCGAACCGGCACGGTAGTCACCTACCGCAGGATTTTAAGTCCTGTGCGTCTGCCTATTCCGCCACCCCGGCATAATAGAAGTGGAGCGAACGAAGGGATTCGAACCCTCGACCCTCGCCTTGGCAAGGCGATGCTCTACCCCTGAGCCACGTTCGCTAATGGCATATGGTGGTTCGGGACGGAATCGAACCGCCGACACGAGGATTTTCAGTCCTCTGCTCTACCGACTGAGCTACCGAACCTCTATGATTACCGACAAGGAGCATTATATCATGTCCTATAAATCATGACAAGCTATTTTTTATATTTATTTTTATCGTAAGCCTGTTCTTTTTTGTTTCTGTTTTTCCCATAATGCGAGTTGTTGATTTATCTGCATCCAATCATCATCTGGTGTAGGATCTGTTTGGATCGTGGCAGCGGTATGTTGTTCAACCTGGTAGCTCAGTGCTTGTGGAACCTTCTCTTTCTTTCCTTTTGGTGCTGCTCTCTTTGTTTTTTGCTTGACCTCCCAATCCTCTTTTCGAGCTTGTTCCAACGCTTGAGCTACTGTCTGAATGCGTAATCGCTTCCAATGACCCGCTATTTTTACAACTAACGCCTTGGGTAACCGATAATCATATTTTAATAAAACATACTCCAATAATACATTGACAACACCTGGAGCCAGTCCATAGTCTCGTAAAAGTGACTCGACAAGTGAAACATCGCTATCTGGAATACGCGAACCTTCTTGATAGTGGGAAAGAAGTTCTAACGGTGTCATTTCTGCTAACTGTTGAAAATGACGTTCTTCTTCACTAATGGTTGATTCAGATGGTAGTGACCGAGGTTTTTCGAGTTCAGTTGAATTGGACAGTGAAGGTAAGGATTGCTGATGCTTGCGAACAACTGGTGACCCACCATAACGCAATTGATATTCATCGCGAACATACTTTTGCAGCCGATCAAAGTGTATCTCACCAAATCTTGTTACTTCTGGATTCTGCAAGGCTTTATACAGCCCCCAATCATCCAATCGATAGAGAAATTGAATCTCTTTTAACTGTTCTACAACGGCAGGTGTCCATTGATCACTGCTAATTCGACCAGATAGCCGTTGTCGAATAAAGGATAAATCGCCCTCTTGCTCAATTTTTGGTTCTTTCCCTTCTAGATATGGCAAATTCTCCTCTTTCATCATCCAAGACATTTCTTGATCAACCTCAGTCACCTTTGCTAACTCGATGGGGGAAAAGCTTCCAAAAACCTCTTGAAATGACTTTGTCACATCTTCCCCCTCAAAAGAAGCGGAAATCACTGTCTCCTTACCAGGTAATAAGGTTTGTTTTAATTGGGTAAAGCGTTCTTTACCTAAAGCGTGGCAGAGTGCCAAGCTTAATACATCGCTTTGGAAAAATTTAATCGCCGTGAGCGGTGCCAGGATCTCATAATCATAATAAATCTGGCTCTGTTCCTTTATTTCATATGTATTGAGTAGCCCAACTGCTTCTAAGTAGTAACGAGCCTCCATCAGCTCCTCATAACGTAAAGCAGTTAACTGCATCAGATATGAATGTGCATACCGCTCTGAGACATGAGCACAACATAGTAAAAGTTGATTATAAAGCGTGATATATAATGAAATTGCTGATGTCCCTACCAGGGGTTGATAAAGGTGCGTTAACCCATGAAGGTCTAATTGACCCAGTGGTTTTACTGAACGGCATCGCCAGCCACTATCCTTCCAAATCATTATCTTTTTGGGCCTCCTCAAAATCGAAATCAGCATATGGTTTGTCCATGTTACACGATCTATAGTCAATATGACAAATCGATTCTATCATCATTAAGATCGTTTTTTCTTCATTTTGATCCGTCTTCCTCTTCTCTGGGACGATTTAATAACTCTTCAAGTTCTTTGATAAAAACATTGATATCCTTGAACTGACGATACACTGAAGCAAAGCGAACATAGGCTACTTCATCAATATCGACCAATCGCTTGATCACCATTTCGCCTATTTCAACAGTAGGTACTTCTGTACGTCCATGTTCCCGTATCTCCCGTTCAATATCATGGACTAGATTTTCTAGACGTTCCAAGGGTACATGACGTTTTTCACAGGCGCGCAAGACTCCGCGTAATAGCTTATCCTGATCAAATTCTTCTCGGCTGTTATCTCTCTTCACCACAATAATTGGTTTCTCTTCCACCATTTCAAAAGTGGTAAATCGTTCCGTACATTCTTCACACTCCCGCCGCCTACGAATCACTCGTCCATCGTGCGCAGGGCGAGAGTCGAGAACACGGCTACCATTGAATCCGCAATATGGGCATTTCATTGTGTGACCTCCTGTACCCTTCGATGATTGTACTAGCTATTATATACATCTTATGCAAAGGACTAAAGCATTATTTTTACACATTATAAAAAGCATGGAAAGTTCCATGCTCCAGCTTAGAGACAAAGTTATGTGATCGGCTCGTGATCGTGGTTCGCGGCGACGCTCCGACCCGGGCTTGCAAAGATGTAGGTCTGTCCGCGTTCTATCAGCTTTCGCGGACGGGCAAAACTCGCCTCCTCCGGCATCCGCCTGCGGAGACTCGAACAGTTTGCCCGAAAGGAAAATGCCGCTTCAGCTGCTATTCCGCTAAGTTGCGCCCGAAATGGAACTTTGCCGATCACACTTCACTCGCTCATTAGGTTTTTAATCAGTTTGAAGCAAAGAAAATTCCACGCTCCCATTCAAAAGTAAAATCAGATGGATAATGTTTCGGGTTGTTTTGAGGTCATACTTTGTTTCATATAGTGCAATAGGTCTACCACACGGCAAGAATATCCCCATTCATTATCGTACCAGATAATTAATTTCAACTGTCTTTTGCCGCTCATCATGGTAGAAGCGAGATCAATAATACTGGAATGACTGTTCCCATTAAAATCACTTGATACAAGCGGCTCATCGCATAATTGTAAAATTCCTTTGAGAGACCCTTTAGCAGCTTTGGCTATTTTTTGATGTACCTCTTCAACTGTCGTATCTTGTTTCAGGTCAACGACTAAATCAACGACTGAAACATTAGGTGTGGGAACGCGTAATGCTAATCCATTCACTCGACCTGCTAAATCGGGAATTACCTTCCCAAGAGCTTTAGCAGCACCTGTCTTTGTTGGAATGATCGATTGACCACACGCACGCGCTCTACGCAAATCACGATGTGGGTTATCTAAATTTAGTTGGTCATTGGTATAAGCATGTACGGTTGTCATTAATCCTTGCTCAATCCCAAAAGCTTTATGTAGCACCTGAACAACTGGCGCTAAGCAGTTTGTCGTACATGAAGCGTTAGATATAATATGATGTTCATCAGAATTGTAATCGCTTTCATTCACACCCATCACGACAGTAATATCTTCATTTTTACCTGGAGCTGTAATTAACACTTTTTTTGCACCTGCAATTAAATGTTTAGAAGCTCCATCACGATCACAGAATTTGCCGGTAGCTTCCACCACTACATCAATTTCATATCTTAACCAAGGAAGATTTAACGGATCACGTTCTGCGATCAATTGTATCTCTTTTCCATTTACAATCAATGAATGGTTAGTTGTTGTAATTTCAGCATCAAATAATCCATGGATGGTATCATATTTTAATAAATGGGCTAATGTTTCAGCAGGATAACTTGCATTAATCGCAACCAATTCAAGTGAAGGATCATTCATTGCTCTACGAAAAACCATCCTTCCAATCCGTCCAAAACCATTAATTGCGATACGGAGTGACATAATAAACCCTCTCCCTTATATTGTTACATACTATTATCAATATAAGAATAACACATTTAACCCTTTTGTACCACAAAAAAAACCTACCGCAAGGGTAGGCGATTCATAATTAGTTCACTTCTTTTTCCAAATCTTCATACAAATCCCGATACTTCTGATATAAATATGTTACACGTTTTACATAATGCCTTGTTTCCCCATATGGAATTTGATTTGAATTTTTGCTTGTCCCATCCCATACGCCTTCCCTTAACCATTGACTCACGGCGGTTGGACCTGCATTATAAGCAGCTATTACAGCTACCTTGTTCCCTTTGAATTTTTTTGTTAAATCAGCTAAGTACCAACTACCTAGCCGAATATTTACAGCTGGATCATTGACATAGTCACGAAAAGCTGGTGAAAAATTTCCTTGTTGAATGATCTCATCCACCGTATAAGGCATTAATTGCATCAATCCTTGCGCCCCAACTCGTGAATTGCGATTGGGATCAAACTTTGTTTCTGTACGAATGATGGCAATGATGAGATAAGGATCAACATGTGTTGACTTCGCGCTATCAATGACATACTCTTCATACTCTAACGGGTAAATCAACCGGTTAAATAAGGGCATTGCTACGAAAATAAAAATTAAGCATAAAATTCCTGTAATCAGCAATGCTTTCTTAGATGGAAGTGCAACTATGGCTGGTTTCACCCATTTCTTAAACTTAGAGACTTCCATAGTTGTTCAACCTGTCTTTCTGTATTTTGATATGAACCTTGATTGTCGATAACAAAATCTGCACGCATTCGTTTCGTCTCAATAGAAAGTTGTGCATCAATTCGACGCTCCGCTTCTTCACGTGATAGTTGATCACGCTCCATCAATCGAAATAGTTGTACTTCTCTTGGTACATATACCACAATAACCTTTTCTACTAAGTGCGTCAAACTCGATTCGAAAAGTAATGGGACATCCCAAATAATCAGCCCATGTTGATCCTTTTTTTGATATTGCGCTGTCTGCCTTTTCATCTCAGCACGAATTAATGGATGCAAGATTTGCTCTAATTTTTTACGAAGAATTTGATCTTGAAAGATTTTTTGCCCCATCGCTTTTCGATTGAGTGATCCATCATCAAAGAAAAATGCTTTACCAAACTGTTCTTGAACGCGTTGATTCCCTGGCCTTCCGGGCTCAACCACTTCACGAGCTATCAGATCTGCATCGACGATATAAGCGCCATATTGTTTAAATAAGTTTGAAACAGTTGTTTTACCAGTTGCGATTCCACCTGTTAATCCAACGACCAATGCAAACCCTCCAAATCTGATCACATCTCCATTATTACCAGAGTCGACTGAGTCCAAGTAAAATAAGTAATACACCTGGTATACATGAAAGGTAGCGTCCCCACCTGCCCTGGGTCATCAACCGAAAACCTAATATCATTCCTAGATGCAAAAATAGCCCTGCGGTTATGGTAATACAAAATGATAACCATAAAACAGGGAAATCAAGCATCGCTGCCCCTAACCCTACACCAAACGCGTCAAGAGCGAGAGCAAAGCCAAGTAGAATGGCTTCCCAACTAGATATCGAGCCTGAACGGTCTACATCTGCTATCGTCGGCTTTCGAAGGATTGTAAACGGATTCCATGTCTCTTCCTTTTCTGTATTTTCTTGATCACCTGTATTACAGATCCCCTGATAGATCGCTATACATCCAAGGCTGATCAAAATAACCATTCCAATTACTTGCATCATAACAATCGGAAACAACTGTTTCAATTGGTTACCGATTGACATTGCTAAAAAGATGACACATCCAGAACAAAAGGCAATGATCAATTTAGATAAGAATGGAATCCGAATGTTTCTCATCCCATAACTACATCCCGCACTTAAACTGTCTAGACTGACGGCAATTGCTAACAACAAGCTATGCATCATGCGAGTACACTCCCCCATAGAAGATATATCATCCTATGAAAGAGGTAGTGAAAATGACATTGATCAGAATTGCCATCATGCAAAAGAATAGTTAGCGATAAAAGACATATGATAAAATTCGCTATTTAACAGAAGGAGCAAGGATCTGCTGACATTTAGGGCAAATATGTGTGCCTCTGCCAGCCACAACCTTGCGCTCAATCGAATGACCACAGCGTTTGCAGGGCTCTCCTTTTCGTCCATAAACTTGCAAATTTACTTGGAAGTGACCCATTTCACCTGCACCGTTTACATAGGAACGAACAGAGGAGCCACCTGCCTCTAATGCGCTTGATAATGTTTGGATGATCGATTGATACAATCTCTTTAACTCATCGAGAGTTAGCGATGCAGCTTGACGCTCTGGATGAATCCCTGCGGAGAATAATGCTTCGTCCACATAAATATTGCCAAGCCCTACGATAAATTCCTGATTTAATAATAAAGATTTACAACGCGTTCTTTTTTGACTCATCTGCTTCGCAAACCAATCAAGAGTAAAACCTGGATCAAATGGCTCGATTCCCAATTTATCTAAAGGAGCGAGTTGATTTTCTTGTCCAGCAGGTATTAAATCCATTGTCCCAAATTGACGCACATCATAATAGCGAAGTTCTTCACCATCGTCAAAATGAAAAAGAATATGAGCATGGCGATCTAATGGTTCTCCCTGTTTGACAACTCGATATTTCCCTTCCATCCGCAAATGAGAAATCAAAACCCAAGGCTCACAAAACAATTTAAGGAATTTCCCTCTCCGATCTACACGGCTGATCGTTTTGCCCATTAAATTTTTGGCAAATAAATCAATAGATGGCTGACGTACGATTCGTGGTAAACGAACTGTTACATCAGAGATTGTTCGTCCAACAATCAGCTTTTCTAATGTACGACGAACAGTTTCTACCTCAGGTAACTCAGGCATTTATTCACCTCCCATCTATTAAGTGATCCAAAAGGATTACTTCGCCTCATACCAATTGGCGCCATCGGAGATATCAACATGTAATCGAATGGAAAAGTCCTCCATTCCAAACGTTTCAAATGGCTTTTCCATTTTTTCACAGAGCAATTCTTTCATCCGTGATAGTTCTTGCTCAGGTACTTCAAAGATTAACTCATCATGAACTTGCAGCAGCATCCGACTCGAAAGCTTCTCTTTTTGCATTTGTTGATGCACAGCGAGCATAGCCGCTTTGATCACATCGGCAGCAGTTCCTTGGATTGGGGTGTTCATAGCAGTCCGTTCCGCAAAGCTACGCAGATTATAATTGCGTGCATGAATATCCGGCAAATAACGACGTCGACCTAAATGAGTGGTAACATAGCCATCCTTGCGCGCCTGTTCAATGATATTATCCATATATTCCTTTACCTGTGGATAAGTTTCAAAGTATCGATCAATGATTTGTTGAGCCTCTTTACGAGAAATGTTTAAATTCTGAGACAAACCATAATCGCTAATTCCATAGATAATACCAAAATTGACTGCCTTTGCTTGTCTACGCATTAATGAAGTGACTTGATCTTCTGTTACAGAAAAGATATCCATTGCTGTCTGTGTATGAATATCTCGATTTTCTTGAAATGCGCGGAGCAAGGTTGGATCTTTTGACAACTGTGCCAATACCCGCAACTCTACCTGTGAATAGTCGGCTGCTAAAATTCGTTGATCGGAAGAGGAAGGTACAAAAATTTTGCGAATTCGTCGACCTTCTTCTAAACGAATGGGGATGTTTTGTAAATTTGGCTCAGAGCTACTTAAACGACCAGTTGCAGCAATGGTTTGATGGAACTGTGTATGAATACGATCATCATCTCCAAGCTCTTTGCGCAATCCTTCAATATAGGTTGAATAGAGTTTTACTACTTGTCGATAGAGCAATATTTTCTCTACAATTTCATGTTGAGGTGCCAACTTTTCTAAAACATCAGCACTTGTTGAATACCCTGTCTTCGTGCGTTTGATAACGGGTAATCCCAATTTATCAAAAAGAATTTCTCCTAGTTGCTTTGGCGAATTCAAGTTAAATGTAGTGCCTGCAATTTCCATTACTTCACTGTACAGTTGATCTACACGTTCTTTTATCTCTGTTCCTAATAGCTCAAGCGCCCCGCGATCCACCTTCACCCCTACAAATTCCATTTCCGCTAACACGCGAGCTAACTTTAATTCTAATTGGTATAGTTCGCTCAAGTCTTTCTCTGCTAATTCAGTCTGAAGTGTCTCAACTAATGCATATTGGGCAGCAGTTTTTCGAGCTAGATGAGCTGCTAACTGATCGCCCTCAAGCTGCTTTCGCTTCGCACCCTTCCCATAAACAGCTTCATCCTGAGGTAATGAAAGATCAGGCCGGTAGTGACTGACCACATCGCTCAGATTCTGTGTTCCTTCAGACGGATTGAGCAAATAAGCAGCTAATAAAATATCTTCTTGAATCCCATTCAATTGGATATCTACTCTCATAAGAGCAATTTCAATCTGTTTGCTATCAAAGAGAATTTTTGGAGAATGGTCATCTGCGATCCACTGTTTTAATACTTGATTATAGTTGATTGCATCCACAGGGAAATAATATTGATGTTCTCCATCAGAAATAGCAATCCCTAGTAAGGTTGCATGGTGCGGGTTTTCGGCCGTTAGCTCTGCATGTAGCGCCCAGGTCTTCTGCTGCTGCAATTGATCTTCCAAAGAATGGTCAAGTTGTGTGACAATTTGATAAGGAATATTTTGCATCTCGATATGCTGATCCTCTTCAATAGAATTGGGTGCCAATTTTTCCAAAAGAGTCTTAAATCCAAGTTGTTGAAAAATCTGACGCAATTTTTCATAGTTGGGCTCTAAGCACTTCAGCTCATCTATGGAACGAGAAAGCGGAACTTGTCGGTAGATGGTGGCCAGTTCTTTGCTCAGTCTCGCTAAATCTTGATGTTCGGTTACTCGTTCTTGTAGTTTTTTCCCTGGCAATTCATCTACATGAGCGATTACTTCTTCGACAGAAGGATATTGTTTCAATAATTTCAATGCTGTTTTCTCACCGACACCTGGGATACCAGGGATATGATCAGAGCTATCACCCATTAGCCCTTTTAAATCAATAATCTGCTCTGGGCGTAATCCATAACGTTCTGCTAGCTTTTCTTCATCATAGCGTTCTACTTCGGTTACCCCACGTTTTGTTAATAATACTTGTGTGTAGGGGCTTACTAATTGGAGTAAATCTTTATCACCAGAGATAACGACAGATTTCATTTGCTGTTTTTCAGCCTCTTTCACAAAAGTACCAATAATGTCATCCGCTTCATATTGATCCACTTCTACATAACAAACTTGGAACGCATCTAAGACTTGTTGCAGATAGGGAATCTGTTCAGATAACTCAGACGGTGTTTTATCACGTTTCCCTTTATAATCTGCATAAGTTTCATGACGAAACGTCATTTTTCCTTTATCCATTGCCACTACAATATGTGAAGGCTGTTCTTCTTCCAAGATTCTGAGTAACATCATCGTAAACCCATAGACAGCATTTGTATGTATTCCTTGTTGATTCGTCAAGGGTGGTAACGCAAAAAAAGCTCGAAACAAAATACTATTTCCATCTATACAGACTAATTTCCCCATAATCGAACCACACCTTTTCTATCGATCCTTTCAGTTTACTTGAATCTATAACGGGTCTCAACTACTACCGATCACTAGATTCTTCCATCGGAAACACGATCCGAAACTTACTGCCTTCGCTGACTTTACTATCTACATAGATATCACCACGATGCAATTCAACTAAATGCTTCACAATGGCAAGGCCAAGTCCCGTTCCTCCAGATTCACGAGATCGATCTTTGTTCACTCGGTAAAAACGTTCAAATATCCGATCCAAGTCTTTTTTGGGAATTCCAATTCCAGAATCAGCAACACATAATTCCCAACCATCATTTATTGGTTTGGCAGTAACGGTAATCGTCCCGCCATCTGGCGTATAAGCTACAGCATTCGACAGCAGGTTAATTAAAATCTGTCTAAACCCATCGACATCAACCTTCGCTGAAAAAGAGTCCACCTGTACCGACAATTTTTGTTTCCTATTTTTCGCTTGCTCCTCCATCGTCTTTACAACTGAGTCGATTAAAGGTTTCATCTGTGTCCATTCTGGATGGATGCTCATCTGTTTTGACTCCAGTTGGGAAAGGTCTAATAAATCCGCTACCAATCGTTGTAAACGGATGCTTTCATCATGAATGATTTGTAAAAACTCGCGAGATGTTGCTTGATCCGACATCGCCCCATCAAGTAAGGTCTCCGAAAAACCTCTAATGGAGGTAATCGGAGTCTTTAATTCATGGGATACATTTGCTACAAAGTCTTTTCTCATTTGCTCCAGTCGTCTGACAGCGGTCATGTTATGAATCATGACCACAACACTAACCCCTTGTGGATCTTCCCACATAGGTGTTACCACTACCTCATAGATTTGCTCTTGGGGTAAATAAAGAGTTACTTCATCGTGAATTTTCTGTTCCCGATTGATACACTGTTCGATTAAATTGAATAGCCCAAAAGGCTGATCCAACACCTGATAGGACTGACCGATCAATGAGCCGGTTGAATACGATAAACTTCTTTCAAAAGACTGGTTTACAAAGCGAATCATCCCAGCCCCATCCACTAATAATAATCCGCTTTCCATTGTCTCCATCACGCTGATCAAACGCTGTTCCGACTGTCTCAACGCATTCATCTGCTTTTGCAAATGATGCGCAACACGATTGATTGCATGTCCCAACCGACCTACTTCATCATTGCCACGACCATGTACACGCCGATAAAATCGTTTCTTTGTTAAATCGATGGCTACTTGGGCCATTTCTTCTATAGGACGAACTACTTGGATCGCAACCCTTGAACTTGCCAAAGCTGCTAAGACAGAGATCAGGATCATTCCACCAATCAATGAATTCCGTAATCGATCCATTTCTACTTCTGCCTGCTCACGATTTAACTCCAAACTCAAAAAGCCAACGATCTGACCTGATCGATGGATCGGAAAAGTTCCTGTCAGCTTTTCATCATAACTTTTAACAATAGGTTTCTTTGCCTGAAAGCTCTTTGCATCTGTTAATTCTGCTTGAAACTTAAACATCTTTTTATATTGATTTCTTTGCTCACGCCAAATGTTGGGATCTTGCCTCATTTGTTCCCAGTCTATATTTTGAGCGATCCATTCACCTTCTCTAAGCAATCGATCGGACAAGAAATCATCATAAACCTCCTGGATTAATAACCAGAAGAAAAGACCCGAAACGAGTACTGTCGAGCCTATTAATACCCAGAGCATTTGGATAATCCGTGATTTCAGCGTATGACTCATAATTCTGGTCCTTCAAATTTATAACCAATCCCGCGAACCGTCTTGATATATTCAGGGTTACGTGAATCGCGTTCAATCTTATCTCGCAAATGACTAACATGAACATCAACAATTCGAGAATCTCCGACAAAATCATAATTCCATACTGTATTCAATAACTGATCACGTGAAAGCACTTTACCACGATGAGTAGCCATGTAGTAAAGGAGTTCAAATTCTTTTGGGGTTAATTCTAGCTTTTTTCCTTCTCTACGAACTTCATAACCTTCCACATCGATTGCTAGTTCACCAATCTGGATTGGAGCGGAATCAGTCTCGTTTTGATTTTGCTTGAGGGCATCAATCCGGCGAAAAATTGCTTTGGCTCTTGCAGTTAATTCACGAGGGCTAAATGGCTTAGTCATGTAATCATCTGCTCCCAATTCAAGACCTAATACTTTATCAAATTCATCTGTTTTTGCTGTTAAGATCAGTATTGGAACATGAATCTTCTCTTGGCGCAGACGACGACAAATCTCAAGGCCATCTACTTTTGGTAACATTAGATCGAGGATTAATAAGTCTGGCAATGATTTTGAAATCGCTTCTAAACCCATCTGACCATCATAGGCTATTTCAACTAAATATCCTGCCTTTTCCAAGTTAAATTGAACCAACTTCACAATCGATGGTTCATCTTCCACTACCAGAATCCGTTTCTGCACAGTCTTAGCCTCCATGCATAGAGTTTAGCTATATTTTATTCCATCATAGCATATTTCAATTATCGAAAACGACTATGATCAATGAGAGATACATTGACGAATCACTATGTCACTCCTTGACAGACCGATTGTTTCAATCCATGATCCGAAACATGCGATTTCATCAAAAAGTAATAATATATATGATAATAGTATATTACAGACTGAAGAAAAACCTAGCGAGCGAGTGGAGAGGTGAACGGCAAAGCTCCATTTAGGGCGCCACTTAGCGGAATGGCAGCTGGAGCGGTATTTTCTATGCGGGCAAACTGTTCGAGTCTCCGCAGGCGGATGCCGAAGGAGGCGAGTTTTGCCCGACCGCGAAAGCTGACAGGAAGCAGGCAGTCACACATCTTTGCAAGCCCGGGTCGGAGCGTGCCGGGAACCACGATCACGAGCCGATCAAGAGACTTTGTCTACAATCTGTAATATATATGATAATAGTATATGATTCGTTTACATGTTTGAAAAAATAAAATGCGAGAGGGCGACTGATCGCCCTCTCGCATTTCTTGCGTTGTTTATCGTTTACTGAGCCAAAACTTTCATCACATTTCTGACAGCATTCGCGGAACGATCTAGGGCTTCCTTCTCATCAGTGGTTAAATCGAGCTCGATCACTCGTTCAATACCGCTACCACCTAAGACGGTTGGAACACCTAGGTATAAGCCCTGATATCCATATTCCCCTTCTAAATAGGCAATCGAAGGAAGGATACGCTTCTTATCTTTTAGAATGGCTTCTGCCATTTGAACCAACGATGCTGCGGGCGCATAGTATGCACTACCATTTCCGAGCAAGTTCACAATCTCTCCGCCACCCTTACGAGTCCGTTCAACAATTGCTGTTAGACGATCCGCATCGATCAATTTTTCCAGTGGAATCCCACCAGCATATGAATAACGAACCAACGGCACCATATCGTCACCATGCCCACCAAGGACAAACCCAGAAACATCTTCTACTGAAATATTAAGCTCTTCAGCTACAAAAGAACGGAAGCGAGCTGTATCTAAGACACCCGATTGTCCGATAACACGCTCTTTTGGAAAGCCTGAAGTCCGAAAAACTTCATATGTCATTGCATCCACTGGATTAGTTAAGACAACGATAATAGTATTTGGTGAGTATTTCACAATCTGCTCTGTTACGGAGCGCATAATCTTAGCATTGGTGCTAACTAAGTCATCGCGGCTCATGCCTGGTTTACGAGGTAAACCTGCTGTAATAATCACAAGATCAGAATTAGCCGTATCTGCATAATCGCTCGTACCCACTACTTTAGCATCAAACCCTTGCACAGGACTTGCTTCATACATATCAAGTGCTTTTCCTTTTGTAGGATTTTCAGCTTGTGGGATGTCAACCAGTACAACATCGCCTAATTCTTTCTGGGCTAGCAGAAATGCTGTGGTCGCTCCTGTAAACCCGCCACCGATGACTGAAATTTTTCTGCGTTGAATCGCCATATTGAAACTTCCTTTCTTTTCTTAAAGATTCAATTCATTTCTCGTTTTCTCTACTATTCCAGGTTATGGATCAATTGATTAGCAAATGCTGAACATTTGACTTCTTTTGCGCCTTCCATTAAGCGAGCAAAATCATAGGTCACTACTTTTTGACTGATTGCTTTTTCCAATGCAGCGTAAATTCGATCTGCTGCTTCTTGCCAACCTAGATATTCTAGCATCAGAACGCCTGATAAGATGACAGAACCAGGGTTAACCTTATCTAATCCAGCATATTTTGGTGCTGTTCCATGGGTTGCCTCAAAGATAGCATGTCCTGTTAAATAGTTAATGTTAGCGCCAGGAGCGATTCCGATCCCGCCTACTTGGGCAGCTAATGCATCTGAGATATAGTCACCGTTTAGATTTAATGTTGCGATGACATCATATTCAGCAGGTCTTGTGAGAATCTGCTGTAAAAATGCATCGGCAATCACATCTTTTACAATGATTTTACCTGCTGCAACAGCCTCATTTTGCGCTTGATTGGCTGCCTCTGTACCTTTTTCTGCCTTGATTCGATCAAATTCAGCCCAAGTAAAGACTTGATCTGCATATTCCCGATCTGCTACTTCGTAACCCCAGTTTTTAAATGAGCCTTCGGTAAATTTCATGATATTGCCTTTATGTACCAGTGTTACACTTTTCCGTTTATGCTCCAAAGCATAGTCGATCGCTGATCTGACTAAACGCTCTGTACCTTCTCTTGAAACAGGTTTCACACCAATACCTGAAGTATCAGGGAAACGAATTTTCTTGACTCCCATCTCGTTTTGGAAGAATTGAATCACCTTTTGCGCCTCAACTGATCCTGATTCCCATTCGATTCCAGCATAGATATCCTCAGAGTTTTCACGGAAAATCACCATATCCACATCTTCCGGACGTTTTACAGGAGAAGGAACACCAGCAAAATGACGAACAGGGCGGAGACAGACATATAAATCTAATTCTTGGCGTAATGCAACATTGAGCGAACGAATTCCTCCGCCAATCGGTGTTGTCAAGGGGCCTTTGATCGCGACAAGATATTCACGAATCAATTCCAAAGTTTCATTAGGTAGCCATTCTCCTTGTTGATTATATGCTTTTTCACCAGCAAAGACTTCAAACCAAGCGATCTTTTTCTCACCAGCATATGCTTTTTCCACTGCGGCATCTAGTACCCGTTTGGCTGCTGCCCAAATATCAGGGCCAATCCCATCTCCTTCAATAAATGGAATTAATGGTTGATTGGGTACTTGTAACTTCCCATCTTGAATTGTAATTTTCTCTCCAGTAGATGGTATCGTTACATGCGAAGTTTTTGTCACAAATCATCCCTCATTTCTCTTTTCCTTATCGGCGATGTTCAATCGCTTCATATCTACGCCCCATTGGGCCAATATATTCAGCGCGTGGTCGGATTAAACGATTGTGCTCTAGTTGTTCTAAGACATGTGCTGTCCATCCAACAACACGACTCATTGCAAAGATTGGTGTAAATAAATCTCCAGATATACCCAGGTAATTATATACAGATGCTGAATAGAAATCTACATTCGGCTTTAAGCCTTTCTTTTGAGTAACCAACTCTTCAATTCTTGTCGACATATCGTAATATAAGGTATCCCCTATTTGGGCTGCTAACTGTCTGGACATTTCGCGAAGATGTTTTGCACGTGGATCGCCATTCTTATATACACGATGACCAAAGCCCATAATTTTTTCTTTATTAGCTAACTTATTTTCAATATAAGCATCGATTTTATCTAAATTTCCAATTTCTCGTAATGTCGCCATCACTTGTTCATTTGCACCACCGTGCAACGGTCCTTTTAAAGTACCAATGGCCGTCGTAATCGCTGAGTACATATCGGAGAGTGTACCAGTCGTTACCCGAGCAGCAAAAGTAGAGGCATTTAACTCATGATCGGCGTGGAGAATCAACGCTTTATCTAAAGCATGAGCAGCAACAAACGTTGGCTCTTCCCCATTTAACATATAGAGAAAATTAGCTGCAAATCCTAATCCTGCTTTTGGAGCAACGGGTTCTTTTCCTGCTCGCAAACGGGCCAACGCAGTGATGATCGTAGGAATCTGCGCAGTCAGTTTAATCGCTGTTTCACGGTTATGTGCTAACGTCTGCTGTTCGGCATCTGGATCATACATCGATAATGCAGAAACAATGGTGCGTAATACTGCCATCGGATGAGCATCTTTTGGATATTCTTCTAATTGCTTCAATAATGTAGGCGTAATCGGAGCATGTTGATCCAATAATTCTTTTAGCTCTGCCAATTGCGACTCATTAGGCAGCTTTCCATTCCAAAGTAGATAGGCCACTTCCTCGAAAGTAGACTGCTCTGCAAGTTCATCAATTTGGTAGCCACGATAGGTCAACACTCCATCAATAATAGAGCTGATCTCAGACTCAACCGCTACAATACCTTCCAAACCTTTTCCCGTGGACATACTGTTCGCTTCCTTTCATTGCTGATAATGTGGGCATTTTGACTAATCATGTATGAAAATCGATACCTTTACCCTATTCTATTTTTAACAGGAGGAGGCAATAACTTGCATCATTTTTGTTTGTTCGATCATGCACAAAATTTAAATTGTTACTATCTTATGTCTTTAGTTGCTATGCATAGTCCAACGATCATAACAATGTTCGGTTAGTCATGCCCAATTGCCTATCTTTTATCATATTATCACAATTTCTCAGAGGTGACATCTCAACTTCTTTTAACAAAGAAGTGTTATAATAATTTTGTTCCATCAAGTTGAAGGAGGACTTTCGATTTGACTTTTAAAAGTAACTGGATGGGAGTAACCGTTCGTGCGCTAATTGTTGTTGCAATTCTCTATCTGGCATATTATTTGATTGGCTTTGCCCTGCCACTGATCTATCCATTTGTAATTGGTTTAATGATTTCAATGTTGATTGAACCCATTATCAAATTTCTAGAGAAAAAAGCAAGAATTCCTCGTGGACTTAGTGTAGCAATCATTCTAATCTTACTACTGGCACTTATTTTTAGCCTGTTAATTTTTGTTATTGCAGAAATTGTGATCGAGTTAACCAATTTAGCTGAATTTCTTCCAAATGCATTTAAAAATGTACAAAATTTCTTCATTGATGCTTTTACAAAAGATGATACACAGATCAAGCGGATTATAGACACACTGCAAAATTACCTAAAGAAAAACCCACAACATCAACAAAAAATTGCAGATAGTTTAAGTGAAAATATCGGCGTAATTGCAAACAAAGGGACACAGCTCATTACCGATTTTCTCGCCTGGCTAGGCAATTTATTAAGCGATTTACCTTTCTTCTTAACAGTACTCGTTTTCATCGTTTTAGCGACACTATTTATTTCGCTTGATTTCCCTCAACTGAAACGGGGATTAATCTCACTCATTCCAAAACGTGTCCATACAACAGGTGGCATCGTTTTAACAGATATCAAAAAGGCATTGGTTGGCTTTATTCGGGCGCAGATGATACTGATTACGATTACAGCCCTGATCGTGCTTATCGGTTTACTCGTGATGAAAGTCCCATATGCTTTAACGATTGCCCTGTTAATCGGATTGGTTGACCTGCTTCCCTATCTGGGCGTCGGGGCTGTCCTAATCCCTTGGTTGATCTATTCCTTTATCACAGGTGACATTCACTTGGGGATTGGACTTAGTATCATCTATGGAATTACACTCGTCGTAAGACAAGTGTTAGAGCCTCGTTTACTCGCTAGCACAGTTGGCTTAAACCCATTGTTAACGCTAATTGCAATCTTTATTGGGCTGCAACTGATTGGTTTCCTAGGCATCATTGTCGGTCCAATCGTTGTCGTGATTCTACTCGCTTTACATCGGGCACACATATTTCGTGACACTTGGCTTTTTATTAAAGGAGATCCGATTAAAGAAAGAGTTGAGTGAGTAGAGATGAAGGAGCAATGATTCGCAGATAAGCGAAAAAGCTTCTTCATCTGCTTCTTTATGGCTCAATTTGACTCCACTGTCCCTTCTTCTATTCCAATGCTACGACTTCTCTTTATAAGACTGAAGAAGTTGGAACACCTCAGGAAATTGCCGCGCTAGATTGATTCTCTTTAAGTTTTGATCTGTCCAAAGATGTTTACTGCGACCTTTCACTAACAGTTTTTCTGTCTCTTTGTGTTTTACTTGATATGTAAAAACAATTTTACTCCCCAAAAGTTCTTCTAGTCCTGTCACAATGACGACTTCATCATCATAACGTGCGGGTGCCAAATATCTTGCTTCGACCTCAACAACAGGTAACAATACTCCCTTATGTTCTAAACGCTGATAAGTAAACCCTCGTTGGCGGATATAGTCTGTTCGTCCAATTTCAAACCAAGTAAGATAGTTGGCATGGTATACAACACCCATTTGATCTGTTTCTTGATAGCGTACTCGAATAATTGATTCTGACATCAAATTTCCTTCCTTCTTCCGTTTAACATATAGATTGAACCTCTCATGGCTAAAGCCACGAGATTCTTGGGTAGTCCGCTCTACTGAGCAGAATTCGTACAGGATATACGACCAAGCTATCCCCGCAGTCCCTGCGGTTCCTGCGATTATGCAGATCGTAGTCTTTTGCCTTCAGCAAGAATATTCAAACTTGCGTTTACATCCCGATCCCATTCACTATGGCAAGAAGGACACTTCCATTGTCGCAAGTTCAGGTTTTTGACATCCTTGTTTTGATATCCACAACACGAACAAAGCTGAGAAGAAGCAAAGGTTTTGCCTACGGCAACAACAGTACGCCCATACCACTTTGCTTTATATTCAAGCATCGTTCTGAATTGATACCATGACACTTCACTAATCGCTTTGGCAAGTTTGTGATTCTTCATCATGTTAGACACTTGCAAGTCTTCAATTGCAATCATGTCGTGGTTATTGACAAGATGCGTTGAAATTTTTTGCAAGTAGTCTGTTCGGGCATTTGTCATACGTTCATGGATTCGTGCAACCTTCATTCGTTGTTTATTCCAGTTTGCAGAACCTTTGACACGTCTGGAAAGAATGCGTTGTTCACGAATGAGTTTTTGTTCCATATTCCGTAGGAATTTCGGATTCTCGAACACTTCTCCATTCGAGAGAATCGCAAAATCTTTCAGTCCAAGGTCAATGCCGACTTCTTTGTTTGTTTCTGGCAATGGTTGTACGTTTGTCTCTATTAACAACGAAACAAAGTATTTGCCAGAAGGATTGCGCCTAATGGTCGCAGACAGAATGCGACCTTCTACTTCTCTTGATTTCGCAAAACGAATCAGCCCAAGTTTAGGAAGTTTGATTTTGTTTCCGTCAATCGCTATATTTCCGTTTGTATGTTTTGTTGTATAGGATTGCACTTTGTTCCTTTTTGACTTGAAGCGTGGTGCATCGTTTTGTTTCTTGAAAAATCGTGCGTACGCATCAGCAAGGTTTTTTACTGACGACTGAATGGCAATGCTGTCTACTTCTTTAAGCCATGGTAATTCTTTTTTTAGATTCGGCAGTTCGGCAGAACATACTCCGTATGATAATCCTTTACCTGTTTCTTTGTATGTTTCATCCCACTTCGCTAAGAAGTGGTTAAATACAAATCGACTGCATCCAATCGTTTTAGCGATGAGGATTTCCTGTTCTTTGCTTGGGTAGATACGGAATTTGTACGCTTTATTTACGAACATTGCTTTTCACCTCACTATGGTATTGGATATAGCGTACACATATCCTCTACCGTGTTTGACTTCTGCCATGTGATCCACCTCAATTAATAGGATAACCGGACAATTGACGTGTCAAAAGACACGCCTTGTCCGAAGTCGATTCATCTCATGATTAAAATCACGAGTGTTCTCGGCTAATTCATAAAACAGAGCTTGACTTCAGAGGATACATATATTTGGGCGATCTCTCACATAATGAGAATAGCCAAATGAGCCAAAACGGGATACAATGTTAGTAATAATCATGAAACGACTTGGTAAATGTTGCTTTGTGAAACCAATTTCACCAGCCAATTAGCGAAAGGGGGGCTTATGATGAGTCGTCGAAAACGCAAACAACGCCGCAAAAAGCTGCGTTGGTGGATTTACCCACCACGCTTAAAATTACGTTTACCCTTGACTGGATAAAAGCTCGTGAAGCATCACGAGCTTTTTTATCTTTTAAAGGCTTATAAGTGTACAGACATGCTAGATCACATTCGCTCTACCTGAATAAACATGTCCTCTTTTGGTATCGACTGTTATTTCCATCTGATCAGTAATTAACTCTGTGGCTCTCTTCACTCCTACAACAACCGGAATACCAAGACTTACACCTACCACAGCAGCATGCGATGTAAGCCCACCTTCTTCTGTAATGACCGCGGAAGCGCGAGAAATGGATGAGATCATCTCTTTATCAGTGCCTCTAGTGACGATGATCGCTCCATCAAACATTTTTTGGTTGATTTCTTCAGCCGTTAACCCGTAGACGACTGTTCCCGTAATGATCTGTTTACCAACCCCTTGACCATGCGCCAATACTCCTCCAATAACATGTACTTTCATAAGATTTGTATTCCCTGGTTTTCCTACTGGTACCCCAGCCGTTAAAATGACCAGTTCACCTTGCGCAACCATACCAGATGCTAAAACGCTATTAATTGCTTGCTGAAACATTTCATCAGTTGAGCTCGCAAATTCACTTACAACTGGATAGACTCCCCAGATCAAGTTTAGTTTACGCAAAATGGATGGCTCTGTTGTTGTTGCAATGATTGGAGCCCGAGGGCGATATTTTGAGACTCGACTTGCCGTTCGGCCACTTACAGTTGGGGTGATAATAGCTGAACAGTCAAGCCCTTGTGCAGTCGACACCACAGCTTGAGAAATTGAATCAGTAATCCCCAAATCAATCTCACGAGCGCGCACTCGAAATAATTCGTCATAATCAAGTTCAGTTTCTGTTCGACGAGCGATTGAAGCCATTGTACTTACTGTTTCGAGTGGATATCTGCCAGCTGCTGTTTCGCCAGAGAGCATAATGGCATCTGTTCCATCAAATATAGCATTTGCCACATCGCTTGCTTCTGCCCGAGTTGGGCGAGGGTTTCGCTGCATTGAGTCAAGCATCTGGGTCGCTGTAATGACAGGTTTCCCAACTTGATTGCATTTGCGTATGATCTCTTTTTGAACAATGGGAACCTCTTCCACAGGAATTTCAACGCCCATATCTCCACGAGCAACCATAATTCCATCTGCCACCTGCAAAATGGAATCTATATTTTCAATCCCTTCCTGGTTCTCGATTTTGGCGATAATCTGCGCATCAGAACCTTGTTCCTCTAAAATCCTGCGAATTTCTAATACATCTTCTGCTTTTCGCACAAAAGAAGCGGCAATAAAATCAACATTCTGTTTGATTCCAAATCGAATGTCAGCCTCATCTTTCTCAGTAATTCCGGGTAACTGAATGCGTACACCAGGGACGTTGACCCCCTTTCGACTCTTTAAAAGACCTCCATTTTGCACACGACAATAAATATCTGTCTCTGTTTTCTTTTCCACAGTAAGCCCGATCAATCCATCGTCAATTAAGATCGTTCCACCTATTTTTACTTCTTTTGGAAGTTGTGAATAGCTGATAGAAACTCGCTCTTGATCTCCAGCCACCGGTTTTGTTGTCAATATAAAAGATGCCCCCACTTCTAGGGAGACCTCAGGCAAAGATAATTCCCCAGTTCTAATCTCTGGGCCTTTTGTATCTAATAAAATAGCGACAACACTTCCTGCATCATCGGCTGCCTGTCGAATCCTTTGAATGCGTAATGCGTGTTCATCATGAGAACCATGCGAAAAATTAAGCCTAGCAACATTCATGCCCCGTGAAATCATTTCCTGTAATACATCAACACTCTCACTTGCTGGCCCAATCGTACATACAATTTTTGTTTTGCGTAACATCCCCATCTTCCCTTCAACTTGTGACTAAATCGACAAAATACCTGCTAACTCATACATAGAAAGATCAGGTTGATGGTCTTGCTCAAATGCTTGGTCAAAATCGATTCCTATCAGCTCATTATTACGGATTGCTACCATTTTATCATGTTCGCCGGCAATCAGTAACTCAACAGCTTTAGCGCCCATTCGACTTGCTAAAACTCGATCTAAAGCTGTTGGTTTTCCACCACGTTGAACATGCCCTAAGACTGTTACTCGTGTTTCAAAACCAGTCTCTTCCTTAATTCGATCTCCAATCTCCATACCTCGTCCGACACCTTCTGCAACAAGAATGATACTATGTTTTTTGCCTCTTTCATAACCCCGTTTTAAACGAGCAATCATTTCCTCCATCCGAAACGAAACTTCTGGAATCAAGATCGATTCTGCACCATCTGCTAATCCAGACCATAGAGCAATATCACCAGCATCTCGCCCCATCACTTCAACAACATAAGTTCGTTCATGAGAAGATGCTGTGTCACGAATACGGTCAATTGCTTCAATCACTGTATTGATTGCTGTATCAAAACCAATTGTAAAATCTGTCCCAGGAATATCATTATCAATTGTCCCTGGAATCCCAATCGTAGGGAAGCCTAGATCCGTTAAACGTTGAGCACCCCGAAACGTTCCGTCTCCTCCTATTACCACAAGGCCATCAATCTGATGTTTCCGTAGCTCTGTTACTGCTTTTCGTTGTCCTGCTTCTTCTAAAAACTCTGGACAACGCGCACTATAAAGAAATGTTCCTCCTCGATGGATAATATCGCCGACTGCCCCTTCATTTAATGGTGTTATATCACCTTGAATTAAACCAGCGTATCCTCGATAAACACCAAATACTTCTAAATTATAATAGATTCCACTGCGGACAACGGCTCTAATTGCTGCATTCATTCCTGGAGCGTCTCCACCACTCGTTAAAACTGCAATTCGTTTCAACATTTCTAGCTCCCCTTTCTTAACAGAATTGGTCATCCAACAGGGACAAAATACGTCCAATAGGGACAAAAGACCGTCCCGGCACTCAAGGACATTTGCATGATAAACATTTATGTTTCATTCAATGTGATTTGAAATTACATCAACATCTATGCTTGAGCGCCGGGAAATAAAATACTAACTCCCAAACTGCCCGATTTGGGCATATTTCTGATAACGATCTTCCAATAACGCCTCTGGCGTCATTTTTTGTAGTTCAGAAAGATGTCGCAGAATAGATTCCTTAATGAGGTTTGCTTGTTCTTCTGGGTTCTTCTGCGCTCCTCCTTTTGGCTCGGCCACAATCTCATCAGCAATGCCAAATCGATATAAATCTTGTGCAGTAATTTTTAAGGCTTCTGCAGCTTCTTGAGCCTTTCCTGCATCACGCCATAAAATAGCGGCTGCACCTTCAGGAGAAATGACAGAATAATAAGCATGCTCTAACATAAGAAGTCGATTACCGATACTAATCGCTAAAGCACCTCCGCTCCCTCCTTCACCCGTATTGATACAGATGATCGGAACGGAAAATCCTGCCATTTCACGTAAGTTACGGGCAATTGCTTCACTTTGTCCCCGTTCTTCTGCTTCGATCCCGGGATGCGCACCCTGGGTGTCAATAAAACAGATGATTGGACGGCGAAACTTATCAGCTTGTTGCATCAACCGCAGAGCTTTCCTATATCCCTCCGGGTGAGGTAAGCCAAAATTACGAGCAATCTTATCTTTCGTATCCGTTCCCCGCTCATGACCGATGACCGTAACTGGAAGACCATCCAATTTGGCGATTCCGCCTACAATCGCGGGGTCATCTCCATACAAACGGTCGCCATGCAACTCAAGAAAATCGGTAAAAATAGAACGTATATAGAATAAAGTAGTAGGGCGACTTTGATCACGCGCTATCTGCACTTTTTGCCATGGTGTTAATTGACCATAAATCTCCTGTTCTAATCGTTCTGCTTTTTTTTCAAGTGTTGCAATCTCTTCGCTTAGATCAATCGATTTTTCTTTTGTAAAAGATTTTAATTCAGCTATCTTTTCTCGAAGTTCAATAAGTGGTTTTTCAAATGGCAACTGACTCAATCTTCGTTCCCCCTATATGCGTGAAATTCAAGCAGTTGCAATAATCGATCACGCAATTCATGACGTGGAACGACTTGATCTAGCTGCCCATGCTTCAGGAGAAATTCGGCTGTTTGAAAATCATCTGGCAGTTTCTGTCGAACTGTTTGTTCGATCACACGTCTTCCAGCAAAGCCAATCAATGCGCCTGGCTCTGCAAGGTTAATATCTCCCAATGAAGAAAAACTAGCCGAAACTCCACCTGTTGTCGGATGAGTAAGTACAGAAATGAAAAGAATTCTCTCCTGATTTAAACGCTCTAATACAGTGCTAGTCTTAGCCATTTGCATCAATGAGAAAACACCTTCTTGCATCCTCGCACCACCGGAAGCTGAAAAAAGCACAAATGGATATTTTTTCTCTAATGCCTGCTTTGCCGCTCTCGCAATCATCTCTCCTACAACAGAACCCATACTACCCATGCGAAAACGTGCATCCATGACTCCTAAAATCAGAGGATATCCGCCAAGTCGTCCTTCACCCGTCACAATCGCTTCATTTAAACCAGTCTTTTTTCGGTCACCTGCGATTTTTTGTAGATAATCAGGAAATTCTAATGGGTCTTCCGTTTGTAATTCAGTATTAAATTTAATAAAAGTCCCTTGATCAATCAATGATTCAACTCGCTCAGGCGCAGACATACGAAAATGATACTGACAGGATTTACATATTTTTAAATTTTTTTCTAATTCTTTTGATATAATAATTGTTCCACACTGTGGACACTTTTCCATGATTCCCTCAGGAACTTCTTTTTTTGCTTGCGTTGAGGGAATGGTGGCATACTTTCGTTTTTTGCGAAACAGATCCTTTAACACAGGTCACACCTCATCCAAGGATACTAGAATTCAATAACGTCCATTTTATTGTTTATATGATGGACAAGTTATACATTAATCATGACGTCAACTGTACGGTTTTCTCTAAAATCGAAGCTGGATCTGTCTGAATTTGAGCGACTCCAGTCTCCATAGCTGCTCTTGCTACTTCACTTGCAACTTTGGGAGCTACCCTCGGATCAAATGGCGCAGGAATCACATAATCGGGCGCAAGTTGATCTTCAGAAATTAAACCAGCTATTGCATATGCTGCTGCAACCTTCATCTCTTCATTAATACAACTTGCCCGTACATCTAATGCACCACGGAAAATACCTGGAAAAGCAAGCACATTATTCACTTGATTTGGAAAATCAGACCGACCGGTGCCAACTACTTTTGCTCCAGCTTGAAATGCAAGCTCTGGCATAATCTCTGGAACAGGATTTGCCATAGCAAAAATAATCGGATCGCGATTCATGGAACGAACCATCTCTTCCGATACAGCATTTGCTACTGAGACACCAATAAAGACGTCTGCTCCCTTTATTACTTCTGCTAAATCACCCGACTTTTTGGAGCGATTGGTTACTTGGGCAATTTTTTCTTTTACTGCATTCATTCCCACAGGGCGACCTTCATAAATAGCTCCTTTACTGTCACACATAATGACATCACGGACGCCCATCTGCTGTAATAATTTTATGATTGCAATACCGGCAGCACCTGCACCATTCGCCACTACTCGGATCTCTTCCATACGCTTCCCAACGACGCGAAGTGCATTGATTAGCCCGGCAAGGGTTACAATGGCTGTTCCATGCTGATCATCATGAAAGACAGGGATATTTAATTCCTTCTGTAACCTTTCTTCAATAATAAAGCAGTTTGGGGCTGCAATATCTTCTAAATTAATCCCCCCAAAAGTAGGAGCAAGCAGCTTTACAGTCTCAACCACTTTATCGATTTCTGTTGAATCAATACATAGCGGAAATGCATCAACACCTGCAAAGGATTTGAATAAAACTGCTTTACCTTCCATCACTGGCATTGCCGCTTGAGGGCCGATATTCCCTAAGCCAAGCACAGCAGTCCCATCAGTAACTACTGCGACCAAATTCCCTTTCATCGTGTAATCATAAGCAGTATCTGGATTCTTATGAATCTCAATACATGGTTCAGCAACTCCAGGAGAGTAGGCTAAACTCAAATCGTCAGAGTTTGTCACGGGAACTTTGGATTGGACTGATAATTTCCCTTTATTTTCTCGATGCATTTGCAATGATCTTTCTCGCAAACTTGCCATTTGGATCGCCCTTTCTACGGCATCTTCCTCATCAGTAGATAACATTCATTATACCAAAAACAGAGAGCGAATTGTATGAAGATACTCCCGTCCCATTAATATCATGAAGTCTAATCGATAGCAATTCATTTTTACAAAAATCAAATGTTGCACAAAATCGTAGTAGAGTCTGTAGATAAAGTCTACGATTCTGATTAGATTTCGTTACACATTCAACCCACTGTTTGCATTCGCCTTACATTCGAAGACTTCCCTCACCTACCAAACGCTCCATCAGTTCCATACATTCAGCGGATAAATCAAGACCATATTTGTCAACAGGGAGCGAGCGGAATTGTTTACTTCGTTCATAATAGAGTGTAACAGGAATTTTCCTTCGAAATTTCTTCAAGTAACCTTTTAATTCTTCCAATTTTTCGGGTTGCTGTTCAAATGCTGGGTGTATTCGAATAAAGATCTTAGTTGGTTTTTCAAATGAACCCATTCGGTCAATAATCAGGCGAACTTGGTCTTCATCCTGTTGAACTGTGCCGCTGATATAGCATGGTTTTCCTTTAAGCGAACGAAGGAGCGAATCAAATTTTCGAAATGCCTTAGGAAAGAGAATCGCTTCGATTTGTCCTGATTGATCTTCGATTTGCACAAATGCCATATTCTCTTTCTTCCTTGTGGTCACCATCTTTATTTCCCGCATCATCACCAGCATGGATACTCGTGTTCTTTCAGCTTGCTTTGTTAGTTGAGCCAATGAATGGAGTCCGAATGGATTCTTGAGATAATCATATGCATCTAGCGGATGTCCTGTAAGATAAAAACCTAAGGCATGATACTCTAATTGGAGTAATTCTTGCTGACTATATGGCTTCATTTGCTCATAACGACCACGAACACGCTCTTCATCTGTAAAAAGGCTTAGTTGATTTTTAGCAATATTTGATGTTTGGGGTTCTGTTAATTCGCCAAGCATTGCTAATTGTTTTGCCCGATGATCTGGTAAACTCTCCATTGCTCCGGCCAATATTAAAGCTTCAATTGCTCTTCGATTACAGAATCTCAAATCAATTCTACGACAAAAATCGGATAAGTCCTGAAAAGTTCCATTTTCTCGTTCTTGCTCAATCACTTCAATTGATTGACGTCCAAGATGTTTAATTGCACCTAACCCAAAGCGAATTTTCCCCTGCTCTATAGTGAAATGATATTGACTTCGATTGATATCTGGTGGTAAGAGAAGAATTCCTGTTCGCCGAACTTCTTCTATATATTCCATCAGCTTATCCTGATTCCCTAATACCGATGATAGTAATGCAGTGAAATAAGCTAGCGGGTAATAGGCTTTCAAATAAGCGGTTTGATAAGACAGTATGGAATAAGCTACTGAATGACTCCGATTAAAACCATAATTTGCGAAGCGAACAATCAAATCATATACTTTTTCCCCAGTCTGTCGATCATATCCACGTGCAAGACAACCTTGAATAAAAATAGATCTTTGTTCTTCCAAAACATCACGTTTCTTCTTTGAGACTGCACGGCGAAGTAGATCAGCTTGTCCTAAACGAAAGCCTGCCATTTTTGCAGCGATTTGCATGATCTGCTCTTGGTAAACAATAATGCCATACGTATTACGTAAAATGGGCTCTAGATCAGGATGTGGATATTGAACCGTTTCCTGACCTTTTTTTGCGGCGATATAATGTGGGATTTGTTCCATTGGACCTGGGCGATAAAGAGCGATAATTGCGACTAAATCTTCAAATGATGAAGGTTGACATTCTCGTAATACTTTCCGCATACCACTCGACTCTAATTGAAATACGCCTGTGGTCTCTCCTCTGCCCAACATCTTTAGTATCTTCTCATCATGATAGTTAAGCTTGCTTAGGTCGATCAGCTTATCCAATAAAGATAAAGTGCGTTCAATTACTGTTAGGTTGCGAAGACCGAGCAGATCAATTTTGATCAAACCCAACGATTCAAGCGATTCCATTGTATATTGTGTCATATAAACATCATCGATCCCCGGTTGCAGGGGAACATGCTCAACTAGAGGAACAGGTGAAATCACAACACCAGCTGCATGCGTGGAAGCATGACGAGGCATTCCTTCAATTTTACAAGCTGTCTGCAAAAGTTCACCCAATTCAGGTTGCCTGTTCCACTTTGCAAATTGTTGATCTTGACGGATCAATTGTTGCAAATGTACTCCTGGGGATGATGGAATCGCTTTCGCAACTTGATCAACCACTCCATAAGGTAAGCCGAGTACTCTCCCAACATCACGCACAGCAGCACGTGGGGCCATAGAACCAAAAGTAATAATATGTGCTACATATTCTTCACCATATCGTTCATGTACATATTGAAGCACTTCACTTCGTCGTTCATCATCAAAATCAAGATCAATATCTGGCCATGTGACACGTTCAGGGTTTAGAAATCTTTCAAATAGTAAACCATATTTTAAAGGATTGATATTGGTAATGCCTAATAAATAAGCAATGAGACTCCCTGCCACAGAGCCCCGTCCAGGGCCTACTGCAATACCCTGTTTTTTGGCAAATTGTACAATGTCCCAGACTACAAGAAAATAATCAGCATAACCTAATTTGTGAATCAGTGAATACTCTTTATTTAATCGTTTCTCCACTTCAACAGTACGCTCTATCTGGCGCTTTGATAATCCTCTTTCACAAAGGCTCCACAAATAAGCTGATGCATTTTGTGACGGTGGGATTGGATAACGAGGCATCATTAGTTGATCAAAAGAAAGCGTAAGATTACATCGGTCTGAAATAGCCAGTGTATTCTCTAACGCCTCTGGTATATCTTGAAACTGCTGTGCCATTTCTTGGGGTGATTTTAAATAATATTGATCAGATGGGAAGCGCATTCGCTCTGGATCATCCAGCTTTTTCCCAGTATGTATACAGAGAAGACAATCGTGCATTTGAGCATCTGCTTGCTCAATATAGTGGACATCATTTGTAGCAACTAAAGAAATCCCCCATTGATTCGCCCATTTGATTAATTGTTGATTGATTTGGCTTTGCGGTTTCATATATTCTCCTTGGATCTCAAAGAAGAAATGTTCTTTGTCAAACATTCCTAAGAAGGTCGAAATCAGATCCTCAGCTCGTTTTAGATCCTGTGACAAGATAGCTTGTGGGATGATTCCACCCATACAAGAACTTGTTGCAATAAGACCTGTTCGATAACGAGCCAACAATTGTAAATCGATACACGGTCGACCTCGAATCATATGTTGATGAGCAATGGTGACAAGTTTCATCAAATTACGATATCCTTGATTCGTTTCAGCCAAAAGTAATTGATGGTAACGAGGCTGTTTTTTTCTATTCTTCAATGAATCGACTAGATACATTTCACATCCAATAATTGGTTTGATTCCATGTTTTCGACATGCTTGATAAAATGGAATTGCACCATACATAACACCATGATCTGTAAGAGCTAAGGCATTCATGCCATGTTTCTTGGCTGCCAACACCAAGTCTTCAATCCGTGCAGCTCCATCTAAAAGGCTATAGACTGAGTGAACATGAAGATGAACAAAATTCTGGCTCATTTACGCTCCCTTCTTTCCAAACAACATAATTTCTGACGATGATGTGGCAATTCAACTTTAGAACTCGTAACAAATTTAATAATAGGATATGATAATAACTAGATCGATAAAAGGGGGCCCAAATATGATTATTAGTCGTCGGAAATTGGCGCAATCGAAAGTCGAAGAGATTAAAAATGGGTACTCTGCCTTTGCTGAAACAGAAGAGGTCGCCCAATTGATCGAAAATGAGTTAAAAACACTTAATATTAAGGTTCATATTGACCGTACAGAAAAGGGATCTTGGTTTATTCCCGAAAAACCTGCAAAAAAATAATGATAATCTCTCACCCATGAACCTTTTCATGGGTGGTTATTATTTAAAGGAGTTATTTTATGATCACGATTCAGTTTTTCTCAGTCGTCCTCATCATCATTACCTTTTTTAGTGTCATCTATCACAGTTGGTTGATGCGATCTCGACGTAAGCATCAACAGGCTTTTCAACAACCTCTTGCCATCATGAATATGAGTATGGGTTTGCTCTTTTTAGCAATTTCAATCTTTTTGATCACCTTTCCAGGCGCTTGGTATCGCTATCTATTGATTGCTTTAATCGCTGGAATCGGCATGATTAATCTCTATTATGGTGTACAACGTTACAGATGGCAAAAACGAACATCACAATCAGAAAAATAATGGTTATGAGTTATTCATGGCCTCAGCTTTGGCGTGATCTGTTCGTGATCGTGGTTCTCGGTGATGCATCTGATCCGGGTTTGCCAGGATGTGGGGCTGTCGCGGTCTGTCAGCCTCCACGGCTGGGCAATGAATCGTCATAACCTTCAATGTTCAATAATATGTGCCGTCAGCAAAGCCTTTGCCATGACTTGATGCTCTTTTAGCACTTCGATCTCTAATTTCCCCTGTTTTCGTCCAGCATCAAGAATATGAGGGATGATGCTAATCTTGCTTTCTAATTGAATCGGCTTTAATAAATAAAGGCTAAAGCTCTGTACAGATGATTCTCCTAACTGCTTTCGTCGCAAAAGCCGAATCCCTGCTTCTGTCATTAGTGAAGTCAGGATACCCACACTTAAATTGCCTAAATGATCAACCATCTGAGGGGTTACACTACCTTGAAAAAGCAGTTTTTGACGGTTTAAGCTAATCTCTTCAAATCCTTCAAAACAGGCTTCTTGAATTGTCTCTTCAATTTGTGGCTGTTTTTGCATATGCTGCAACGATTTGATGACGTCCTGTCTACTTAACACGCCTAATAGATGTTTATGATCATCTACTACAGGCAATAACTCTATCCCTTCCCATGCCATTTCATGGGCTGCTGAAGCAAGTGTACTCATAGGAGAAATGGTGATCGGCTGACGAGTCATGACCTTTTCAATCAGCGTATCACTCTGTATATCGATAACATCCTTTGCAGTAATAATGCCAACTACTTTCTTATGTTTATCAAGCACAGGGTAACGAGCATGTCCTGTTGTACGGACTTTTTCATGAAAATCTGAGATTGTATGATCTATTTCTAAGGAAATTGGTTCTTGATTACGTGCATAAATATCTTCTACCAACAGAATCTCCTTCTTAATCATACGATCATATATTGCACGATTAATCAGAGAGGCGACAGTAAAAGTGTCATAGCTTGTAGAAATAACGGGTAAAGCAAAACGATCTGCTAGCTCTTTTACTTCCTTCGTTGTATCAAAGCCACCCGTTACTAAGACTGCTGCACCATGTTTTAAGGACATGAGATGAGCCTGATCCCGATTTCCCACAATGAGCAAGCTATTCGATTCAACATATCGCATCATCGCCTCTAACTTCATTGCCCCAATCACAAATCTCTGTAATGTTTTATGAAGGCCTGCACTTCCACCCAATACATGTCCATCAACAATATTGACAACCTCAGCAAAAGTTAGCTGTTCAATATTAGAGCGGTTCGTTTGCTGCACACGAACGGTGCCGACTCTTTCAATTGATTGAACCAAACCTTGTGCCTCAGCCTCTTTAATAGCACGATATGCTGTACCTTCACTCACCTTCATGAATCGTGCAACTTGACGAACCGAAATTTTATTGCCTATTTCTAACTTTTTTATATATTGTAGGATCTGCTCATGTTTTGTCGGCACTCAACATGCACTCCTCAAACATTATTTTGCTCAATTATATCACTGTAATTGAGCAAATCCCTAGCTTTAGCTATGCACAAAAAAAAGAGACGGTATGATACCGTCTCGCCGAAGGGGGTTTTCATCTTAACCATATAATAGAAGATATAGGTTACAATTTGATTACACCCATTTTACAACTATTTATCTAAAGGAAAATGTAATCTTTCTTCTGGTTGTAAAGCAATTCCTTTAATATCCTTTTTTTGCAATTGATTGATGAATTGCTTTGCATCTTGCTCAATTGCTGGAAAGGTATCGTAGTGGATTGGGATTACTCGATCAGCATTTAACCACTCAGCGGCAATCACTGCTTCTTCTGGCCCCATCGTAAAATGATCTCCAATCGGGACAAATGCCAAATCAATTGCGTACCGATTACCAATCAATTGCAAATCGGAGAAGAGGGCAGTATCTCCTGCATGAAACAATGTCCATTGATCCATGGTTAATAGAAGCCCTGCTGCCATACCCATATAGATTATTTCTTGTCGCTCATGATCAATATATCCATTTCCATGTAGCGCTGGCGTCATCTTGACCTGACCAAAAGGAAAAGAACAGGTTCCCCCAATCGACATACCTGTTGCCTCGATATCTTGCCAAGTAAGCCAATGAGCAAGCTCATGAGAACCGATTACATGGGCATGATTCTGTTTGGCGATAGAAACGGTATCTCCTAAATGATCATTATGTCCATGTGTTAATAAGATAAAGTCAGGATTTAAATCTTCAGCTTGAATCTTTGCTTGAGGATTTCCTGTTATAAATGGATCAATCAATAGATGATAACCATCTTTTTTTATACTAACACAAGCATGTCCGTGAAAAACAACCTCCATTTACACTAACTCTCCTTAACTCAATCTTGCTCCAGATCACGATACAATTCTAACACAGGTTGCATCACAATTTGTTGGATATCTTGGAATATTTCACCAAATTTCTGTTCTGCTTCTAAATATTGGTTCAATAAAGGGATTCCTTCTATGATTTTAGTTAATTGTGTAACTTTTTTCTCAATATCTTCCCCTGGTTCTCTCCCCTGTAAGTTAAGTGTCTGAATTTCAACTTGAATCGAACGATATGAATTTAACATCTTATATAACGTTTCATTTTTCTCAATCTGATCTTGGATTTGTCGCAATTGCTGATATTCCGGACTTGATTGTAGTGCCTCAACTAATTGTTTTGCTTGCTCATATGGATTGGCCATAAAAAAACCTGTCTGCATTGATTGAATATTTATATTATACAAGCAGACAGTATTCACCTCCTATTCGTTAATATTCTTATACCACAAAAAAACTTACTATCCTGCTATATATTTATAAATTGACCAAGCCTTTTTTTAGCACTTAGGCATACATGCCTACATACCATATTGAAGACTCAAGACATGAACCGTGCAGTTTTGCTCAAGCTCACAACCCACGTGAAGGAGGGGTCAAGATGGGGCAGGCACGAATCCAAATCCAAGTAATGCCAGAAAACCAATTTCCGATTGGTAGCGAGATCGTAATCAGTAGCCATCTAGCAAAACGCCTCGGCATCGGAAGTCAAACCATCAATATCCAGCACGGCTCAGCCAATGTAAGTGCAATGCTCTCTCTCTCTGCCAATCCCAGTTCCCTCGTTCGAATCTGTTCATCTTTAGCAACTGCACTAAAACTGACAGATGCGATTCAATTAAATGTACAGTATCATCCACAACAACTTACACTGTCATTTGGTCCACTTGTCGGAATTATGATCAACTTAGAGAATAACCAACAACATAAACCGGTCTTTGGAGAAATGGCGCGTTTTTTCGATGAATGTTTTAAGGCAGCTCAGCAAGCTGGTATTCGCTTGTTTATCTTTACGCCTGAACAGCTTTCAATGGAACGTAAAACAATTCGAGGATGGTCAAAGTTCCGAGGTCGATGGATTGAAACCAATCATCCTCTACCACATGTTATCTATAATCGCATCACATCACGTCGTATCGAAGAGGACTCTTCTCTTCAAAAACAGCTTGATCAGTTGCGTAAGAAGCATCAAGTTCAAATCTTTAACGAACAATTTTTAAATAAATGGGAGGTTCATCAACTTTTTTCCCAAGACTCCTATATTTCAGAAATTCTTCCAGAAACAAAACCATATGATTGGCGAACTTTGCTTGATATGGCTAAAAGCCATCCCATTCTCTACTTGAAACCTGTAAATGGAAGTTTGGGGCAAGGAATTATTCGTTTGATCCATACTCCCATTCAAATTCGCTATCAATCCGAAACAGCTCAAGGAAATCAAACATTTTACGCACATTCTTGGAAAAAGGTAATCCAGCGACTAAACAGAAGAATCGGCAAACAATCTTATCTTATTCAACAAGGATTACTACTCATTAAGCACCTAGGACGGCCAATTGATTTTCGAATATTATGTCAAAAAAATCATCAAGGAAAGTGGTCTGTTACTTCTGCAGTCGGACGAATTGGAAAAACAGAGCACTTTGTATCAAACTTGGCTCGTGGTGGTATGATCCTAGCAGCATCTAATGTACTCGATAACTTTATTCACTCCTCAAAACCAACAATACAACAGCTGCATGAAATTGCACTCAACATTGCGAATCGATTTGATCAGCTCACCTCAGGGCACTTTGCAGAGCTAGGAATAGATCTAGGGCTTGATCGAAAAGGAAAAGTATGGTTAATCGAAATCAATTCAAAACCGTCAAAAACAGATGATTCGGTTGTTCAAATCACTTCAGGAATTCGCCCTTCTGTTCGGAAATTAACCAGTTATATCTGTTTTTTGACAGGAATCAAACAGACTCGAAGCTTTGCACAGAAAAGGAGGAAAAAAGGTGACTAAGCTGGCCTACATCCTTGGAATTACTGTTTGTTCTGTACCACGTCTTCAAAGACCACATTTTTATGAGCGTCATTATTTTTATCAGTTGACACAAGCAGGAAGAAAAGTTGGGCTTGCTGTGGTCATCTTTGACCCTCGTGATATCAACTGGTTAGAACGCACCGTACATGCTTGGAGTGTAACTTCCTCTAAACAATGGATCAAGCAGAAATTCCGCCTACCATCACTCATTTATGATCGTTGTTACTATGGAAGTGCGCAAGAATATTTACGTTATAAACCTTATGTACAGCGGTTGGCAAAAGACCCACAAATTCGTCTTCTAGGAAAACCACTACAAGGAAAATACCAAACTTATCAAATACTGGCAGCAAATAAAGAGATTGCTGCTTTTTTACCAGAAACAAGGGAATATCAAACAGGTTCTACCTTAGTAGAAATGCTCCAGACATACAAAGCGGTTTGCCTAAAACCAAATGGGGGTAGTCATGGACGTGGAGTGATTGCGATTGAATCAAAGAACCATATTTGGAGAATTCGAGGTAGAACCCTTCAAAATATACCATTTCAAAAACAGTTTTCCGATCTCAATCAAGTACGACTTTTTATCCAACGGCTAATCGGACGCACTCGTTATGTGATTCAACCTTATTTATCACTGACAACATCTGATGGTAGTCCTTTTGATCTACGTGTATTACTTCAAAAAAATGCGCACAAAGAGTGGCAAAAAACTGGCGTAGCCATTCGAATAGGCAATCCCATTTCGATCACATCCAATTTACATGGCGGAGGACGGGCAAAATGTTGGGAAAAGTTTCTTCAAGAGCATCTTCCTTCCTCACTCCATGAATCGATTGTAAATCAACTTCACCAATGTACCACTCTTGTCCCCAAACATTTAGAAGAATATCATGGCTCACTGGTTGAACTAGGTCTTGATCTTGGAATTGATCAACAAGGAAATGTTTGGATATTAGAAGCCAATTCAAAACCAGGACGTTCTGTATTTGTTCGTACTCAACAATTGAAAACACACCAGGACGCAATCAACCAACCGATTTATTATGCAAGAGCCCTTTTACGAGAAACAAAGGAGGTACATGTGGGATGAACTCGCCGATCTGCCAACTGCTTATCTCATTTCAGCTTCCCAATCGAGCGATCTTGTTATCACCTCGATTAATGAATAAATGGGGGCTGCAAAATGATCAACAAATATCACTTACATTTGGTAACAAATCCGTGATTGTAAAAGTAAGAAAACAAAGGCATCCAGGTTTGCGCATCACACTCTCACCAGCTCTTCGACAACAGTTAGCAATTCCTTATGTTAAAAGCACCAGAGCCATTTTTGAAGATAGCTCTCTTAGATTGGGGCCAGTTATTGGCATCTTAACAACAGGTTTCACTGGAAATAGTCAACAGCCTTTTGGAAGTCGTTCTCATTTATTTCGACATTTTATTAAAGAAGGAGCTAGTGAACGACCGTTTATCTATGTTTTTACCCCAGAGATGATCGACTGGAAATCCGAGACCGTACAAGGGTGGTATTATTACAAGAATAATTGGATCTCAAGATCGTCGCCATTACCTGATGTGATTTATGAACGAGTCCCCAATCGAAAAGTAGAATCTCATACCCATGTACAAAATTGTCTTCAACGCCTTCGTACTCGTTCCAATTGTCAAATTTTTAACCAAGGCTTCTTTAATAAATGGTCGATTCATCAACTGCTCGGAAATCATCCCCAAACCTATACATTTTTTCCTGAAACACACCTCTCTCCTTCCATTGAAACAATTGAAAAAATGATTCAAAAGCATCGAGCAGTCTATCTAAAGCCAAGCGGTGGCAGCTTAGGTTTAGGAATTTTCCGTATCACGCACATACCTGGAAAAGGCTACTTTTGTCGGTATCACCAAGGATCGCGAAATGTTTTGAGGCGTTTCAAGTCAATTCGTCGCTTAATATCTTATTACTTCGGCGATCAATCCCGTCGCTTTCATACCTACATTGTTCAACAAGGAATCCAATTAATCAAATATCATGGTAGACCTGTCGATTTTCGACTTCATCTTCACAAAGATGCTACAGGTGATTGGCAAGTAGTAGCGATCGGTTGCAAAATGGCGGGATCAGGCTGTGTTACTACACATGTAAGAACAGGGGGTTCAATCGTTCCAACATCAAAACTACTTCAAGAAATATGTGGTGAGCGCTCTTCATGGGTGGAAAACCAACTAAAATCGGCCGCTGTGGAAATTGCATCCGTTCTGGAGCAACAGGTCGAAGGACCATTAGGTGAACTTGGACTCGATATTGGACTTGATACTGACATGCAAATTTGGCTATTTGAAATCAATGCGAAACCAGGCAGACATATATTTGACCATCCAACCTTACGAGAAGCAGGTCGTCAGTCTGCCAAGTTCATTACAGATTATAGCCTGAAACTAGCTAATTTCGTCTAAAAAGGAGGTTGACTCTTGAAACCATTGATTGGAATCCTAACCGCAGACGGAGGAAACCTTTTTCGAGGGAATCACGCTAACTTTATCGATTTGATTCGAACGGGTAGGAAACGTAAACACAGGATCATTGTGGTTACTCCACGTTCTTTCTCCGCAGATTTTCGTAGCGTAGATGGCTTTCAGTTAAGCGAAAAAACAGGTATACCAACATGGCGACGCATTCATTGTGCTATACCAAGTGTCATTTATAACCGTCTTCCCAATCGCTCAATCGAAAATCAGTCAGCAGTTAAGTATTTGTTAACAAAGCTTAATCAATTACCAGATGTACAACTATTTAACCCTCACTTTTTCAATAAATGGGACTTATTTCAATTCCTAAAACAAGCACCAAGTCTTGCCCATTTATTGCCTGAAACAGTACCCTATACCAACCCAAAATCACTTCAAACGATGCTTCAGAAATATCCGATTCTATTTGCTAAACCTGTAAATGGTAAAGCTGGAGTCGGGATGATCCGAATTCAACGCAATCGGAACAATTTTTTATGTATTCATCAAACAAAGCAGCAGAAGCGACGATACCATGCAACACATCAAGCTACCATTGAAAGGATTGTTCAACGCCTGATCGGAAATCAATCTTACATTTTGCAACAAGCCATTCCACTATCCAAGTATAAAGGTAGGCCCTATGATTTGCGAATATTAGCGCAAAAACAGCTAGATGGCAATTGGGGAATTAGTGGAATCGGTATACGAATAGCTGGAAAGAATGCAATCTCGACCCATGTACCGATGGGCGGGAAATTGGGAAACCGCAAACAGATTATAAACCACTGTTTTGGCAACCGTTCTTCCATTATTGAAAATCGAATCAAGGAAACGGCACTCTCCATAGCAAATGCAATTGAACAAGCATCAGGAGAGACGCTTGGAGAGATGTCTTTAGATTTAGGGATTGAGCAAAATGGTAGGCTTTGGTTCTTCGAGGCAAATGCAAAACCAATGAAATTTGATGAACCTGAGATTCGAAAAAGATCATTAAATCGAATCATCGATTATGCGGAATATTTGAGAGAGGATGCTTTACGAAAGGATGTCGCATATGGAAATATTGAAATGTGATCGGATTCACTTGAAGAAATGGCGTCCTACACTCATTCGATTTATATGGAAGCATGGGGATCAACGTATTACACATCAAGCTATTCGTTGGTTCCGGCGTCTAAACAATGTAGAGCAAGAAGGAACGCTTGTTGCATTAGCGATGGAGGAAAAACGACTCATTGGCTTAACGGCTCTTAGTAATTATGGGTTAGGTGAAGCATTTATCGTTGTTCATCCGCGCTTTCGAAAATCAGGAGTAGGGGAGAAATTGCTGCAATTTACATTGCAAGAACTTCCTAAGGTATACACCCGCGTTGCTTGTGATAATATTGCTAGTTTAAAACTATGCTTCTCATGTGGGCTGATTGCCTACAAATTAATTTCTGGACCCACTGGAAAACCAACACTTTGTTTAACGAATCGGATGGCTGATCATCAACCTCAATCAGCTATGAAGTATTTATGAAAATAATGCGAATAGAAAAGGATGGACTCAAAAGAGTGATCCATCCTTTTCGATCATTACTGGATGACACGCTTGGCAGTTACATAACTCCTCTCTAACCATTTAGTAGAGAGACTATCGTAGCGTACACCCCCCGATCCATAGGTATGTAATATCTTATTATTTCCCGCATAGATTCCTACATGTCCGATTTTCCCACCTGACGAACTGCTGGTGAAAAAGAGTAAATCTCCTTTTTTCAGTTGACTCTTAGAAACAGTTTTACCAATCGTAGCTTGTTGTCGAGATGAGCGAGGAAGCGTAATCCCATTCTGTTTAAATACATATTGAGTAAAGGATGAACAATCAAACGTTCTTGTTTGACCAGCCTTTGCTCCATATTGATAAGGGGTTCCCATATATTTCTCCCCTGTCTGAATGATTCGATCCGCTAATGTGCTTGATGTTTGTGTTGTCGATTGATTTGCCGTCTGATTCGTAGATGGTTGGTTATAATCATTATACCAATTGTAATATGCAGCATCACTAATCTGAGGTAGTAGAATAGCTGTCGAGGCAAGTGAAAAGGTCAACGTCAGGACAAATTTAGTAATCTTCTTGGGTATCATCAAATCCTCCTAAAATGTGTCTAATATTTGTCCAAGGCCTTGGTATAAGTATCCTAACATAAATAAAATCTAGCGAATGAGGTAAAAACTACCATATAAAAATAGATGATATAGACACTAAAATAAAACTTTCCTCCGAATGCAGAAAAATAGCTGTTTTTGGCGGCCTACATGAAAACGCTTTCTTGCAGAATTTAACATATTATGTAATAAAATAGATTGTTAGATTGTGGAAAATCACCTTTTCACTCGATATGAACACAAAAAAACCCACATTGTTTTTGTGGGTTTGCTTGTAGACAAAGTCGCATGATCGGCGACTCGTGCTCGCGGGTCTCGGCGTCGCTCCGACCCGGGCTTGCAAGGAAGTAGGTCTTTCCGTGTTCTGTCAGCTTTCGCGGCCAAGCAAAACTCGCCTCCTCAGGCATACGCCTGCGGAGACTCGAACAGTTTGCCCGGAGAGAAAATGCCGCTTCAGCTGCCATTCCGCTAAGTTGTACCCGAAATGGAGCTTTGCCGATCACCTCTACACTCGCTTATTAGGTTTTTCTTCAGTCTGGAACCTCTCAAGAGGGGGTTTTTATAAAAACTTACGTATGCATTTTTGACCATTATAAGTAAAGAGAACAGGGCGATTTTCTACGATTGTCTGCAAATGAACATTTCGGCCCCATAATGCATAGATATGCGGCATTGTCTTCTCTAAATATTTTATATCTAATTCAATCCCCTCATATCGATGCTCTATATAGAGTTCACCATTCTGCTGATAGTCTCCATCACGCACAATGATATATGGGTGTCCACCATTAATACGGCTTGAGACTAACTGATCACGCACGATTTCCCAACTCTTATCCGTTACTTTCCATTCATTTCCTTTTAATTGAAACAGATATAAATCTAGTTCCTCTACCAATTCCTTGGTGAGATAACTACGTAAGAAAGAAACATCAGAATCAAGCTCGCGCACTTCATAGAGTTTTTCTCTTCCTGTAATACCCCCACCTTGCTCAAATGATTGATCCCATCGTCGTTCTATGTCCTCAAATAACTTTAATCCGAGATAATAGGGATTAATAGATGTGGTCGAAGGTTGAATCACATTCGCATTTAGCTTTGCAAATTCAATCGCTTCTTCTTCGTTTAAATCAAGTTCACGCATAATCCGAATATGCCAGTAAGATGCCCAACCTTCGTTCATAATTTTCGTTTCCAATTGAGGCCAAAAGTAAAGCATCTCATCACGTAGAATGGTCATAATATCCTGTTGCCACTCTTCTAACACACGACTATGATTCATGAGAAACAGTAATAGATCTTTTTCTGATTGTTGGATACCCTTGTTTACAGGCTCTTTTGAAGATGCAAGACGATCTTTATCATCCAAAGACCAAAGATCATCGTAGGGGGTACGTCGTTTAGGAGCTGGTCCCTCTTCTTTTTGAGACCTTTGTCGACGATGGGGATCGAGTAAACTTGGATCAATATGCTCTTGAATGGAAAGAACATGGTCTAGAAATTCTTCCACTCGTTCTTTCCCAAATTGAATTTCATACAACCGGATGCGTTCTGCACTTGCAGCCATACTCTCAACCATATCACGAGAGGTATTCATAAAACGTACGTTATTTTTAAAAAAGTCACTATGTGCTAACACATGGGCAACAATTAATTTATTTTGAATCAATGTATTCCCTTTTAATAAAAAAGCATAGCAAGGATCGGAATTGATGACTAACTCATAGATTTTACTTAAATTCAAATCATACTGTAACTTCATCTTATGAAAAGTCTTCCCAAAACTCCAATGCGAAAAGCGGGTAGGCATGCCATATGCACCAAATGTATAAATCATATCGGCTGGACATATTTCATAACGCATCGAAAAAAAATCAAGCCCAAAACCTGATGCAATCTCAGTAATCTCAGCGATTGCTCGTTCCAACGCTTGCCGTTCATCAGCTGCCACAGCCGCATCATCCCCTTCCTTCTAAGCGATCAAACTCTTAGGATCTTATACATCTACCAACATCATATGAAAATCAATAGAAAAGGATGCAGCAATTGGTGTTATACCTATTATTTTATCAAAAGAACTCAATGGTTTCTAGTAAGTGACATTTGGCTTCAAAGCAAACCATCTATATGAACATTCCTTAGAAAAGGAAGTCTAGAATTGAATAATGAAAGGCATTGCAAAAAGCGGATAGCCCTTGACGGTTGACATTCAGTGTAGAATCGAATATCTTGACGTAAGCATCAAGCGAATTTCCCAATAAAAAAGGGGGGTTTTTTTATGGGTTTTGATGATGACCCGAGGCGAAGCGAACATGTGATAAATCCGATCTGAACATGATGATTGACCATAATTGAAATAAATAATCATTCCTTTCATTGAGCAACCTTTAATTTGAACGACAGTAACGGTCAATCCGTTCAAGATCTGATTGAACTAGAAGCTATTTCAAAAACGTAGTTGCTTTTGCAATAGTTTCTAGGAATAGTCGCGTTCGCTACCCACATGTATCTTGTAGCTGGCGATTTACGTTAATGCCGTTCACTGCAACGTATCAATGAGGGATAGATGACCATGTCATCTTATTCGGCATACCCTCTCGTTCCTTACAGAGCGGGTTTTTTTACATCATATGTAACAAGGAGGGGTGAGCATGCAATATGAAGGAGTTCGTCAACAGATTGTGGCAGCCATGACTGATACTACTCATCCACATCATTTGTATGAACTGATTCAACCTCTGCAACCCTATGATATGTCAGAAGTAATTCGTGAAATGGAACATGATCAAGTACTCACACTCATTATGAAACTTCCCATTGCTTTTGCGGCCGAAAGTCTTGAACATCTGGAGCCGGATTTGCAATATAAAATTATCCACCACTTAGAACAAAAAATGGCACCTGCATTACTCAAGCAGCTTTCGAGTGATACAATTGTTGATATGTTACTAGCAATCCATCCATTACAAGCCGAAAAAGTACTCACTTTGCTTCCAGCAGATTATCGAAAAAAAATTGATGATCTGATGACTTATCCTGAAGAGACTGCAGGTAGTTTGACCACTGTTGACTATATTTCTGCTCGTGCCCATTGGACAGGTGAACAAGCGCTCCGTCATATTCGTAAAGTAGGTCATGAAGCGGAGATTGTCTCCTATATATATGTGACCAATATAAGAGGCGAATTGGTTGGGATTGTCTCCCTTAAAGAAATTATTCTTGCAAGTCCTGATACATCATTAAGCAATCTTACGACAACTGATATTATCTCTGTACCTGCTGAGATGGGACAAGAAGAAGTAGCTCAAATTTTTTCTAATTATGATCTTTACGCACTACCTGTCGTGAATCAACAAAAGCGTCTAATCGGAATTATCACGATTGATGATGTGGTTGATGTGATTCAAGAGGAAGCAACTGAAGATGTTCAAAAATTAGGGGGAAGTCAACCACTTACAGAACCTTATTTTCGCACTTCTGTGTGGAAACTTTATTCAAGCCGAATTATCTGGTTACTTGTCCTATTTGTTGGTGGAGCTTATACTGCTAACGTCTTATCCAGTTATCAAGGGGAAATTCAAAAAGTTATTATCCTATCGGTCTTTATTCCTTTGTTAATCGGTACAGGTGGAAATACTGGTTCACAAATTGTTAGCACCTTGGTTCGGGCAGTAGGGATAGGAGAAGTAGCCTTTGGTGATATGTTGCGTGTTGTAAAAAAAGAATTAATGACTGGATTACTGCTTGGTTTATCATTAGGAATTATCGCTTATTTTCGCGCAATGACGATGAAAGTATCGATTCAAGTGGGTTGTGTTGTCAGCCTATCCGCTATGCTGATTGTGCTTTGGGCAACATTTGTTGCGGCAATTTTACCTCTAATCCTACATCGACTTCGAATCGATCCAGCAGTTGTCTCAGGCCCTTTAATTACAACGCTTGTCGATGGAACTGGGCTCGTGATCTATTTTTCAATTGCAAAAATGATCTTGCATATTTAATCAGGTTAATGAATAAATAGGAGTGATCAAATGCGTACCTTCCTTATCAAAGAATATGGGAAGCCAGAACAATTTTATGAAGCTCAAATCCAAAAGCCTACAGTAGGAAAAGGTCAAGTATTAATCAAGGTAGCTGCTACGAGCGTAAATCCAATTGACTCTAAAATTAGACAAGGGCGAGTTCCAAACGTCACCCCCTCACTCCCTGCTACGTTACATGGTGACGTAGCAGGAATCATTGCAGAAGTCGGCGAAGAAGTCCAGCAATTCCAAACAGGTGATGCAGTTTATGGATGTTTTGGAGGTGTTAAAGGTACATTTGGAGGTGCACTCTCAGATTACTTACTCGTTGATGCAGATGTTATCGCACATAAACCGACTAATCTCTCTTTTGCTGAAGCAGCAGCATTACCACTCGTCTCGATTACAGCATGGGAAGCACTCGTTGATCGGGTGAAACTTTCTTCGGGTCAAAAGATTTTGATCCACGGAGGAACAGGTGGTGTTGGTCATATTGCGATTCAAATCGCAAAGGCACTCGGTGCTATTGTTTACACAACTTGCTCAACAGATGAAAAAGCAGAGATTGCTTCTTCATTAGGCGCTGACCATGTAATCAACTATCGACAGCAAAGTGTGGATGAATATGTTAACAGCTATACGAATGGTCAAGGATTTGACATCGTCTTTGACACTGTAGGCGGTGAAAATATTGATCAATCTTTTGCAGCAGTAAAATTAGGTGGACAAGTCGTAACAATTGCGGCTCGCTCCACACATGACCTATCACCCATGCATAATAAAGCGATCTCCCTTCACGCTGTTTTTATGATTCTTCCGATATTATCGGGTACCATCCCACTACAACATGCCTTTATCTTAGATCAAGTTAGAAAACTGGTAGAACAAGAACAGCTTCGACCTATTATTGGACAAACTTTTTTATTTCATGAGGTTGCACAAGCCCATCAAATGCTAGAAGATGGTGACAAGATAGGTAAGATTGCTTTAATCCACGAAGATTTTTCTTCTATCTAATAATGAATGAAGGTTTCATAGTTCAAGTATCGAGTCGCGTCTGTTTTTACAAAGCGAATTCAATAACCGTGATTAGCTTAATACAGGCGCGGTCTCTAAATACTTTGCATAAAGCTTATGAAAGTCCCATCCCGACCTTTATCAGCATATGAGATATAGACCATTTTAAAAATGCCAATGATTCGTCAAACTTTTCTTAGTCGATTTTTTAGCCATACATCGAATAATGGGATAAGGTATTTTACATAATCGATTGGAATTATCAGCTAGAAAGCGAGGTGAATACCTGCTCACTGACATCAACCATTGTAAACCTTTCTCATCATTGTCATGCAGCAGGTCAATCGTTGATGTATCGAGATAATAGAACCTCTCCAACGCTCAATCAAAAGCTTCCGCCACGATCCCGAACACGCAAACATCAACCACGAATGTTTGATCAAAATAAAATTTGGATATGGACTGGAAGCGCAATGATCCTTTTTTTTCTTACTATTACACTCTCTATTACCTTTATCTCTGCGCAAACCATCCCTTTGGATAAAGTCGGCAAAGTTGACTTTTCATCTGTAATCTATGATCAACAAAACAATGTAATCAGTAAAATCGGGGCGCAGCGTAATGAATACATAAGTATGAAGCAGATCATGAAGCTAAATCCCATGCTACCTAAAGCTTTTGTAAAAGTAGAGGATGAGCGTTTCTACGAGCATTCTGGTGTTGATTACTGGGGATTTTTACGAGCAATTTGGAAAAATATCCTCGCCTTCGGTAAATCCGAGGGTGCTAGTACGATTACGATGCAGGTAGCTCGTAACGTTGTTTTAGAAGATCGACAAAAATCGTATTTTCGTAAACTGAAAGAAATCAAAGTTGCTTCCTCGCTCGAAGAGGAATTTGGTAAAGATAAAATATTAGAAACGTATCTTAACTACATCAGCTTTGGCAATCAAGTAAAAGGAATTCAAATGGCAGCCAAGATATATTTTGGTAAAGACCTTACTAAGAATCGACTTGACCCTCAAGAAATTGCTCTGTTAGCTGGTTTGCCAAAAGCACCATATGGTTATGATCCATATGGAACAGACGAACAGAAACATAAATCTCTTCTTCGTCGAAATGTAGTGCTTGCAAAAATGGCAGAAGATTCAACACTGCCACCTCTGATCTCACAACAAGAGAAAGAACGCTTACAAAAAACATCTTTGGGCGTTAATCCTAAATTTCTAAAGCAATATACACGTACAAGTTCGTTTTCAGCTTATCAAAATCTTGTCCGTAAAGAGATCACAGAAAGATATGATTTAACAGAAACAGAACTAGAAAACGAAGGATATCGGATTATTACTGGAATTAATGCGCCATTACAGTTGAATATAGAGAATACAATGAAAAATAAATCCCTATTCACAACTCCTGAACAGACTGTCATGTTAAATGGCGGAATTATACTCATTCATCCACAATCAGGTTTAATTCGTGCCATTGTAGGGGGCAAAGAATATAAAACAGGTGATATCAATTGGGCTTTAAAAAAAATGCAACCAGGTACCTCACTACGACCATTAACGCTTTATGCACCCACAATTGCATATCGAGGTATGAATGAAAAAACCATACTTTCAAATAAAAAAATGCTTGGAGATGCCATTGTCAATCAAGAAATCGATCCGATCAAAACGCTCATGCTTACAAGTGATCGCCTCTATGATCGAGTCAATCTAACAAATAAAAAACTGGGAATTATATTCCCCAGCGACTCGGAGAAACGAGAATTATGGCTAGGAAATAATATTGTGATGAATGCAAAACAGCTAGCAGAAGCCTATACCGTATTCCCAAATTACGGTAAACGAAGCTCTGTACATGCCGTAATCGCTGTTTATGATAAGGCGGGTAATATCATTCATCCCAAGAAAAATCAGTCTATTAATGCTTCTGGCAATCAGGAAACTGTTTTTAATCCACAAACTTCCATGAATACAACACGTATTCTGCAAAGAACTGCTCAAAAATCGGTACCTTCATTATCTAAAAAACAATGGCTTGCTGGAGTCGCCGGCAAAACATTAGGTGAAGACCCTGGTTGGTTTATTGGTTTTACTCCCAATCTGATTGCAGCAGTTGTGGTTGTAAATGATAGTGACCGTTCCAATCATAGTAAAGTTGAAATCGATGAAAAACTATCTAGTCAACTATTCAAACAGATTATCCAAACATCAATCAAACATATTCGTCCCCCTCGAACCTTTACACCGCCACAAGGGATCTTTATAAAATAAAAATAGTACCTTCCCATTGAGGTACTATTTTTAAATTGTAGACAAAGCATTAGTTCCGTCAATATTTCACACTTCGACTCCATTTCAGGCAACGTAGATGTTTTCAAGACACCGCATCTGCTTGCTCAGAGCAGTATCAACTCGGCTATCGCGTCATAGTCAGACTTGCAGCGTTAGCTGCTTAGCGAAACTTGTGCACGGCGTGTACAGATAGTACTACCGCCTATTTTTCGCTACGCAGATACAGCTTTGTAGCGCCTAGTAAAATGCGGATGAAGGATATTTTTCCGTCCACAACGAGATATTGACTTCACAATTTTTCCTTCTTCTATCCAATTGTACAACCTCTTCTTTGTTCAATTGGGATTTCTTCATTCTGAGTAGTACCTTTATGGGAAGGTACTACTTTCCATTTAACCTCATTTCAAAGTAGGTAAGCTTTATATGAATGATTATACCCAAAAATTTGAAGCCAAGTTGATCATTGAATTCGCGCTGGGCTTAACTACGGTTTCTTTCTTCTTTTAAACCTTCTATCAACACTTTTACAACTTCCGGACGTGAAAATTCTGGTGGTGGTAACTCTCCATTGGAGAGCATTTCGCGGACTTTTGATCCGGAAAGAATCAAATGATCTGCTTTATCATGAGGACAAGTCTTATAAGATGCCATTCCATCACAACGACGGCAGTAGAAACTATGTTCAAAAAAAAGCGGCATAATACCAATTTCTTCACTGGTAAAGTGAGAAAAAATCTTCTGCGCATCATACGTACCGTAAAAATTCCCCACTCCTGCATGATCACGCCCTACAATAAAATGGGTACAACCATAATTTTTACGAGCTAAAGCATGAACAATCGCCTCCCTCGGCCCTGCATAACGCATTGATGCAGGAAAAACAGCCATCAGTACCCGATCTAATGGGTAATAATTTTGTAAAATCGCTTGGTAACTCTTCATCCTAATCTCTGCCGATAGATCATCTGTTTTGGTCGTTCCTACCAATGGATTGATAAAAAGAGCATCAACCATTTCCAGTGCTGCTTTTTGAATATATTCATGGGCACGATGAATTGGGTTTCGCGTTTGAAAACCAACAATACTTTTCCAACCACAATGTTGAAAATAGACCCTCGTCTCAGCCGGATATAAATGATAATCTGCGAAGGAATGTAGAGTTGGTTTTTGTAAGCACCAAATATCCCCACCTAAGTATAGTGATGATTGTTGACTTAGACGCATTACCCCCGGATGTGATGGATCATCTGTCCCAAAGATCGCTATTGCTTCTGCGCGTTGATCGACTCGATAAATCTCTTCTACTTCTACAACTGCTACTCTTTCACCCATTTCAGAGAGTAAAACGATATATTGAGCATGTGCAAATGAACGCTCATATTCTTCAGGGATCGGCAACGAAATCGGTATACTCCAAACCAATCCATTTGCTAACCGCATCTGTTCACAAATCGATTGATAATCTTTTTGCCTCACAAAACCAGTTAGGGGTGAGTAAATTCCTGAGGCAATGCAATCTAAGTCGCTTTGAGTCATCTGTGAAATCATGAAAGTTGGAGCATGACGTGTACGTGCTAACCAATCTGCCCTCTCTTCCATGGATACATACCGATTAATCAATTGTCCACCATGTGCTGCAATCAAGTTCCCACCTCCTCATCAGGATTTGAAGATGAAGTGTGCAAACCGCATTCTGTCTTATTAAAGCCTGACCAACGCCCAGACCGTGGGTCTTCACCTGGCTTTACTTTCCTGGTACATGGCCAGCAACCAATGCTCGGATATCCCTGATCATGTAGAGGGTTATAAGGGATGTCATGTTGGCGGATGTACGCCCATACTTGATCATCAGTCCAATATGTAAGAGGGTTTAGTTTTAATAGCTGAAAAGATTCATCCCACTCTACTACATCTGTTTGAGACCGTGTTGTGGACTGCTGTCGGCGAACGCCTGTAATCCAGCCTTCATAGGGCTCTAAATGCTGACGTAAGGGCTCTACTTTACGAAGCTGACAGCAAAGATTTGGATCAGATGCCCATAATTTCTCACCATACTGTTTAGCCTGTTGGTTCAGTGTAAGAAGCGTTGTCACCCGGTGAAACTTGATTTGGTATTTATCGGAAAGCCTTTGTTGTACCTCTTCAACCTCCTTAAATAATAAACTCGTATCTAAATAAAATATCGGAATAGAAGGGTCAACTTGCTGAACCATTCCAACTAATGCTACATCTTCATATCCAAAACTACACGCTAATGTTAATCTTTGTCGTTCCGTCACTTCGTTTCCCCACCGGATAATCTCGATTGGATGAGCTTTTGATAAACTTTGATTTGCCTGTTTTATCTTTTCTTGATCCCAATGTGATCTCATGATTTTATCCTCCTTATAAATTACAAATAATGTAAATTGTTATGAAATTATATATCTAAAAATTCGTTGAATTTTCATCTCATTTATGTTTCACTATTAAAGGGCAAGGTATTTTTGCCCAACATTTCGCATAGATTAGCAATATTGTAAAAGATTATCCTGAGGAGGAACAAAATGACGGAACGAAGAAATTGGATTCTTTTATTCGTCCTAACGCTTGTTTTTTCAGCAAGTGTTTCGTTTGCACAGCCACTGAAGACCAAAGCCCAACCCACTCATCCAGTGATCGAACGACATAAACAGTACAAAACGCCCATCTATATAAAAGATCAATGGAACAAAGTAGCCACGAAACGCAACCAATCCCAACAGCTTTGGATCTATCTCAACCAGAAAAAAGCAGAATTCAAAATCAAAGATGCACGGCTTCATTTTGCTGTAAAGAAAACGAGTACTGATCGTTTAAAGCAAACGCATTATCGGGTGCAACAAATCTACAATGGCGTAAAGGTCTATGGTGCTGAGCAAACGTTTCATTTTAAACCCTCGGGTGAACTGACTTATCTAGGTCTCTTTATTCCACCAGATCAGTTGAAATCGGTTAATACAAAACCAAAGCTAACAAAACTGCTAGCGACAGAAGTCCTAAAAAATGATCTCAAACTTAGTAAATTAGTAGAACTCCCAAAAGTTGATATGGTTCTCTATCCTGATAAGAAAGATTATCGACTCGCCTATTTTGCGAAGATAACCATTCATCATAATCAACCTGCTTATTGGTACTATTTTATCGATGCACATACAGGAAAGATCCTTGCAAAATACAACGCATTACAACATGTAACAGGACATGGAAAAGGCGTCCTCGGGGATGATAAAAACTTTGATGTCCGCTGTGAGACAAGTGGCTCTCCCTGTTACCTTGACGATGTAAACCGTAAAATCCAGACTTACGATGCAGAAAAGCAAGATCAAAATTTGCCTGGCAAACTGATTAAAAGCTCTAGCACCACGTTTAACGAACCTGCTGGCGTTGACGCACATACATACGCCGAAAAAACTTTTGATTTTTATAAAAAGAAATTTGGTCGGAATAGCTTTGATGACAAAGGCGGAAAGTTGATCTCCTCTGTACATGTCGGTGATAAATGGAACAATGCAGCATGGGATGGTAAGCAGATGCTTTATGGTGATGGTGATGGAAAAGTGTTTACCATGCTATCCGGTTCACTTGATGTTGTTGCCCATGAACTTACACATGCTGTAACAGAAAATACCGCTAACCTACAATACTGGGGTGAATCAGGCGCACTAAATGAATCCATTTCTGACATTATGGGAGCGACTATTGATTCAAAGAATTGGTTACTGGGAGAAGATATATATACACCTGATAAATCAGGCGATGCACTTCGCTCTTTAGCTGATCCTCCAAAGTATAAACAACCTGATCATTACAAAGATCGCTATATTGGGTTTCAAGATAATGGAGGTGTGCACACCAATAGTGGGATTAACAACAAAGCTGCTTATCTGATCGCTGCTGGTGGAACTCATCATCAAGTAAAAGTCCAAGGTATTGGACGTGATAAAATGTCCGCAATCTACTATCGTGCATTAACTCTTTATCTGACTCCTAATGCTGATTTTGCTGAGATGCGCAAAGCTGCCATTGAATCAGCTACCGATCTTTATGGTGCGAATTCTGCTGAAGTAACAGCTGTCAAAAAGGCCTATGACTCCATTGGTGTAAATTAAATCTCCAAAACCCTCGATAACATCGAGGGTTTTGACATGTTCACACCATTACTTTTTGAATATGTTGCAAATAACGCCAACGAATAATCAAAAAATAAATGAATTGTGCAAGAGCAAAGCCACCTATTGCAGTAAAAGCTGATATCATTATACTTCCTACTAAAAAAGACTCCTTTAATGCTTGTAAACCAACAATTGTTTGAATGGCTGCAATAACAATTGGAACAAAAAAGAGAGCAAGCAATTGAATTGTAGCCGCACGTTTCATTTCTTGGATACTTAGACCCATTTTTGATAGCCCTCGATAATATTCTTGATCTTGGGTTAATTCTGAATCGAGTTTGAAATATAAGAAACTGGCAGTAAAAATGGAGAAAATAAACGCAATAAATAACCCAATAAAAATAATGACATCAGTGGATTGCTTTAAATCTATATATTCACCAGCTCTTGAGATTAAGTATCCATCCGATTTCTTGCTTAATGCTTCGCGATTCCAGTGCATGAGTTCGACACCGATCTTTGCTTCAAGCGAATGTGGTGATGGAACGCCTGAGTGCTTCCATGCTGGCACATCATAGATCGCCCACTGAAAATGATCTTTACGATCAGGGTATTGATTTTTGAGCTGTTGGTACATCTGATTTGAAACCACTACTAAATCATTTTTCCCTAGTAAAGTATTATTAAATTGGCTAGTTACATGTAATGAAATCTTCCCTTTTTCAGTAACCAATTGATCCTTTTTCTTTCCAGAGCGTGCCTGAACAAACACAGCTTTCTTATCCTGTAAATTACTTTTTGCTAATCCAGCCAATGAAGCAATTTTTCCAAACTCCTGTTCAGAAGTTACAGCAATATTAGAATCTCCTTGAAAATCCACCAATAATCCATTTACCATGATTTGCTGATATTTTATATTTTGTTTGTCTAATTTCGATTCGATATACTTGAGTCCTGGATGTTGAGACTGCCCAACATCTAAATCATAAGTGAGTGCAAATTTTTCATTTTGATACATTTGCTTGTTTACTTGTTGAACCGATAGGATGGTTCCAGCAGCAGAACAAGCCATTACCGTTACCATCGTAATCATAAAAAACATTCTTGCATTATCTTTAATCTTATAAGCCATTTCTGCAACCCAGAGCAGTCGTGTTCTTTGCCAAAAAAAAGATCGATTTCGTTTTAAAAGACGTATGACAAAGATACTTAACTGAGTAAACAATAAATAAGTTCCAATTAAATCTAAACCAATCATGAGTAAAAAGTTCGTTTGTGCCAACTTCTGATTGACTAGAAAGAAAGCTCCACCTAAACAACAGACTGCGACCAGAACGAGCCATATGGAGTAAGCAGGTTCTGATTTTGGTTTTTTTGCTCCTTGTAACAGTTCAAATGCACGGCGTTGGCGAACAAATATTTGTGTCAAGAGGGAAATGAGTAAAAATAAGATTAAAAATGCTCCAATCGTAATCCCAATTGCTTCCCAAGGAAAATACATCCCTAATTCTTTGATCTCAATGATTCGACTACCAATCATTAAAAATAATTTAGCAAGCACCAATCCACCTAACAATCCTGTCGCAGTAGCTGCCCCACCGATTATCATATTTTCTAATAATATTAACCAATTCAATTGTCGACCTGTAGCACCAAGCAATGTTAAAATGCCAAACTCCTTTAATCGTGCCTTTAGAAATGCGGCAATCGAGTAGAAAATAAATAAAAAAGAAAAGAAATAGGTCACATATGAAGCGCCTTTCATTGCTGAGCGCGTCATCATCCCCATGTCGGATTTGGAAAGATCAGGATGAAAAATAAAGATACAATACGTAAAAAAGACCATGATGGCAAAAGAGCTACTCAAATAATAAGTAAAATATGCTCGTATATTTCGCTTCACATTATGAAAAGCGAACTGTTGAAAGCTCATGTGAATCACCACCTAAATAGGACAGCATATCAATAATTTCTTGGAAAAATGTCTGTCGATTTTCGCCTCGATGTATTTCATTTGTTAATTTACCATCACGAATAAAAATGACGCGATGACAATAACTCGCTGCTAGTGGATCATGGGTTACTAAAAGCGTTGTAGTATGATCGATCTGATTAATTTTTTCAATTATTTCCATCACATTTTTCGACGACTTTGAATCCAATGCACCTGTAGGTTCATCTGCAAGCAATAATGATGGATGGTTGCCCTAGCAATTGCAGCCCTTTGCCTTTGTCCGCCGGATACTTCATAAGTTCTCTTATTTAGCAGGCTGACTATATCTAACGCCTCAGCTACCTGCTGAAGACGGTTTTCCATTTCAGATAAACGAATTTTATCCAAGGTAAGTGGTAATACAATGTTTTCAGCAATCGTTAAAGTATCTAAAAGATTAAAGTCCTGGAAAATAAAACCTAACTCCCGACGACGAAAATAAGCTAATTGATTTCTTTTTAGGGTATGTGGGTTTTTTTGATTAATTAAAATCTCACCAGCAGTTGGTACATCAATGGTGGCGATCAAATTGAGTAAGGTTGTTTTTCCGCTTCCTGAAGACCCCATTACACCAATAAATTCACCTTGTTGAACGGTTAAATCAATATCTGACAAGGCTTGTGTCTGCACACGGCCTGGATAGATTTTACTAACCTTACGAACTTCTAAGGTATTCTTCATCAACAATTCTCCCCTTCATTTAATAGCTTTTCACTTACTCAAATTTAATATGAATGTTCTTCTCTTCCCATTGATTCAACTTAAATCTGAATTACTAAATTGTAAGGAGGACAAGAAAAAAACAGCCCTCATTTAAAAGGACTGAGACAATTGAAATGCAGAGAATTTGATGTACAACTAGAGTATGACATATGTAATGACTGACAACCATTTATTAAACTTACGATCCCCTTACATATGTGTAAGATTGGAATATAATCAAAAAAACAGAACCAATTCCTTCCTCAGACTCCATTTCTACTTGATGACCCAGTTTTTCACAAATTTGCTTGACAAGAAATAAGCCCATTCCGGTTGATTCCCGATGCGTACGACCATGTTTACCTGTAAAAAAAGGTTGGAACACTCTTCGTTGATCTTTTTTTGGAATACCAACCCCTTGATCTTTTACTTCTAAATATAGCTTCCCCCGCTTTGCCTTTACGCAAATATGCACCTTCTCTCCTTTCCCAGTTGAATAACGAACAGCATTTGTTATGAGTTGACTTAAAATAAAGGTCAACCATTTTTCATCAGAGTAAACATGCCAAGACGGTTCGATGTTGATCTCAGGATATATATGACTTCTGATAAATAGACGTTTATTCTCCGAAACTACTTTCGTAACAAGTTGATGTAATGGAATCGACTCAACATGAAAATCATGTTCAAATGATTCCAATCGAGTTGCATATAAGACCATTTCTAATCCTTTTTGAAGCCGTTCGAGCTCTTCTTGAATGCTTTCATTTTCATCATGAACCATATCTTGAGTAATCAAGTGGATCACAGCTAATGGTGTCTTCATTTGATGCACCCACTGCGTAATGAAAAAAAGATGGTTCTTTAATTTTTGGCGATACTGAATCAGCTCACTCTGGTAAACCTGATAGTAACTTGCTAAGAGATGTTGAAGTGCTTCACCCACTGCTGTTGTGTCTGGTTGTTCAACACCTTCGTTCAATTGTTTGATAGGTGTATCGAGTCTCCGATAATACTGATCAAGCCGCATTAGTCGGTAGAGGAGCAATCCTATGAGTGATATTGAGCTTAGTAAAAATCCATAGCCATGAACAGCAAAATTTTCATAGCCATCCAGCCAATATATAAATGGGATCATGACAGTTTGAATGGTAAAAATAAGAATGATTGAAAAATGATCACGCCAAAAGAGCTTCATTCTGTCTCTCTCCAAGTCACACTTAATCGGTACCCAGCTCCACGTACTGTTTCGATCACATCTTTCAACGAGAGCTCCAGTAACTTTTTTCGTACACGAGTAACATAGACATTTAATGTATTATCATCAATGAAATGTTGGTCATCCCATAATTTTTCTAATAAACGGTCACGTCTTACCACTCTTGGATAGAATTCCATTAAAGTTTGTAAAAGAATGGACTCTTTATGGCTTAATTCGACGATTTTTTCTGCTAAAGTGAGTTGCATCCGTTCAGGATAAAGAATCAATCCTGCTACTTCAATTGTTCTTTCACCTTTTTGCGCATATTGACCATATGAGCGTCGGAGATGGCTTTTTATTTTTGCCATTACAATTTCATAATCAAATGGCTTGGTTATGTAATCATCAGCACCATTTTCTAATGCCATTACTTGATCCATCTTACCCTCGCGAGCTGTGATAAATAAAATCGGGCAAATCGATGTCTTACGAATTTGACGACACCAGTAGTAGCCATCAAAATAAGGTAAATTAATATCTAGTAACACAAGATCAGGTAGAAGCGAGTGAAATTCATCAAGTATTTTAGAAAAGTCTTGGACTGGCATCGCACGATATCCATATTTTTCTATATGCGAACAAAGTAGTTGTTCTATTTTAGGATCATCTTCTATAATCATAATCTGAAACATTCAAATCTTTCTGCTCCTTTCATGATCTTGTTATCATTATCACCATTACACTTGTTTTCTAGGCTTTTTTGGAAAGATAAAATAAGATAGTGACCAAATTGTATCGATTATAAATATTTTCATCCAAACTGCATTTATTTGATTATAACTTTCATTTTTATATAGGAATCCTGGTTCACTTAAACCAGAGCTAAAATAGAAAAAAAGTTGTATACAAATAAAAAGTAAAAGATGAATCAACCAACTTTTAAATTGTTTCTTTGCATATGCGATTCCATATAAACGTTTTTGATCATATTCTTTCACAGCTTGAGGAACTTCTTCATTTCGCCATTTTGCTACCAACCGCTGAATATAAATATCTAGTTTCTTCGCGTCATGACGACCCCATGTAAATGTATAGACTAAAATGGCAATCATAACTATGGAGAAAGTAGACAGCTTACCAGTATAACTGTAGTTTATCAAAGCCAAACAGGCTACCCATAATTCATTTAGAACCAGCATCACAAGTGCAACAAAACTGCCCAAGCGGAAGTGCAAAACATAGCGTAAAACAAAAAAGGCAATCAAAGTCACCCAAAATATAATTTCCGATATGATAAAAAAAAGCCATTGATGCTCAATTATAGACAAAACCATCTTGAACCTACTCCCCTTTTATGACCCCATAATAAGTTCAGCTTGCAATATAATATCCAGACCTTCAAAATGATGTTATACATCATAAAAATGCACACAATAATATTGGAGGTTACAACATGAAGACACTGATTTGGGTTACGATCATCTTAGTAGCCCTGATCCTGCTTGCTTTTTTTCTAACTATGTATTATTTCTCTCGAAAAACGAATCAACACTCTATTATTCGATCACATCCATATTTAGGCTGGATGCGTTATCTGTTAGAAAAATTAGGACCAGAATTCCGTCAATATTGGTTTGACGACGATAACGCAGGAAAACCGTTCTCCCGCTATGAGTTTATTGGTTTGGTTTTTGCAGCAAAATATCGAACTGACTTGATCGGATTTGGTTCAAAAAAGGATTTCTCATTGCCTGATTATTATATCGCAAACTCTGTTTTTCCTCTGCTTGAAGATGAATTAAAAGTAGATAATCAACAAGCATCAGCTAAAAAATATGTAATCAAAGAAGAAGGTATTTTTAGTAGGAAAGAAAAAATGATTGACGATCAAACTTCTAAATGGCTTTATTCTGATGAGGATGCCATTATTATCGGCCCAGATCGTCAACATCCGTGGGAAGTTAAGGGAATGTTTGGAGCATCCGCTACTTCATATGGATCAATCGGTGAAAATTATATCCTTTCTACAGGACATGGTGCTGCTATGGCTGGAGGCTCTTGGATTAATACTGGTGAGGGAGGCGTTATCACTGAACACCTTCAGACAGGTGCTGATGTGGTTGCACAAATCGGACCTGGATTGTTTGGCTATCGCACTGAAGCAGGTGACTTCTCGTGGGAAGCATTTGTAGAAAAAGCAAGCGAACCCCATATCCGTGCATTTGAACTAAAGTTTGCTCAAGGGGCAAAAATTCGTGGTGGTCACCTTGAGGGAAACAAAGTAAATGCCAAGATTGCCAAAGTTCGCAATGTTCCCGTTGGTAAAACAATTAATTCACCAAATCGATTTCCATTTTTACGACAACCAGAAGAAGCCCTTCGTTTTATTCAACGCTTACAACAAAGAGGCGGAAAACCTGTAGGGATCAAAATTGTAATCGGTCAACAAAAAAGTTTAGAAGAACTGCTGCAAGCTATGATTCGTCTTAATATATTCCCTGACTTTATTACAGTAGACGGTAGTGAGGGTGGTTCAGGAGCAACGTATAAAGCAATGGCTGATGCGATGGGCATGCCACTGATTCCCGCACTCATCACATTTATTGATACTGTTCATCGATATGGAATCCGTGAGCGCTTCCGTGTCTTTGCATCAGGCAAACTCATCTCCCCAGATAAAGTTGCCATCGCTTTAGCTATTGGTGCTGATGCTGTTAATTCTGCACGTGGATTTATGATGGCAAATGGTTGTATTATGGCACTACAATGCCATACAGGACGCTGTCCGGCTGGGGTCGCTACTACTGATCCAAAATATCAAGATGCACTTGTTCCTGAGGAGAAAAAATGGCGAGTGATGAACTATATTATTAGCATGCGTTATAGCTTATTTGCATTAGCTGCTGCAGCTGGTCTAGAAAGCCCACGCCACTTTACCCGTGAACACATTGTTTATAGCAATCCGAATGGTCAATCCGTTAAATTGAGTGAACTGTTCCCTTTACCATCTAAAGAAGAAAGTGATTTTTCTGGAGAGCATGCCTCATAAAACAACGTCCCATAATAGGGGCGTTGCTTTTTATTTTAAAAACTTGCTTACGCTTAACCTAGGGATTGATTATTCTTACCATTGGTATTTTTATGGAATATTTCTTATTTCGAATGGGAATATTCAATCAAACAAAATCAATCCTTAGGAGAAACGAATGACACAGCTGAGAGCAGGATATTATGTTTTTTTAGGAGCTTGTTGCTATGGTAACCTCTCAACAATTACAAAGTTAGGGTTTGCACAGGGATATTCACCAGCAGATCTATTGAGTAGTTCAACATTGTTAGGATGTCTGTTATTATGGTTATATACTTTACCGAAGATACAAAAAATAAAAGTAATTCCAGCAAGAACTATTGTCTTTCTGATCATAGTTGGCTCTATCTGGGGCCTAACCGACATTTTTTATAGTATCACCATAAAGAATTTACCCGCGTCTTTAGCAGTGATATTACTTTTTCAATTCACTTGGATAAGCCAAATCGTCTATATGATTCAAAAGAGAACGTGGCTTACTATATACCAGTGGATCGCACTAGCCAGTGTTTTATTTGGCACTTTTTTAGCTGCGGATTATCATACAAATCAACTTGCATACATAAATTGGCTTGGTTTCGCCTTTGGAGTTTGTAGTGCAATTTCATATACTGCATCTATTTTTATCAGCGACACAGTTGGGCTAAAAATTCATTCCAGCATCCGAAGTACATTGATCGTAACAGGTCAACTGATGTTGATTTGGATTATATTTCCGCCTACTTTTTTGTTTACTTCAGCATTTGCAAATGGATTATGGATATGGGCAGGACTGCTAGGACTTGTTGGGATTTTTGTCACAACCATCACATACACAAAAGGAATTCCCCATATCGGAACCAGTTTAGCTGGGATACTCGGCTCAATTGAACTTCCAATGGTCTTATTACTCGCTTCTTGGATTTTGCATGAACAAGTCGGAATTTCGCAATGGGTTGGCGTCTTTTTCATCTTAGTGGGTATTTATATCTCTAGTCGCTCTAGTTATTAGCCTCTTAACATAACTTACAAATATGACCTACTTTATTATAGTCCTCTAATTATTGAGACTGTGAAGTTCCTATTTACAAAAATTGATATCATTAAAATATCCAATATAACTTCTGTTGGTATGAGCAATCTCTTACTATTTAAGATGACTAGGTCGAGCAGATCTCAGCACCTATTTCTATAGAACCTAGGATGGGAGGGGTAAACCCATCCTAGGTTCGCTCTATTTCAGCACATCATGATCCACATAGCGAGTACCATTTAATTCACTTACCAAATTAATCGCTACTTTTGCTCCATCTCCGGCTGTAATGATGGTATGAACACTTACACCAGCAGCCGTTCCTGCTGCCCATATTCCAGGAACATTGGTTTTTCCTTGCTCATCAGTAGCAAAAACCGTTTTAATCCTTGGCTCAGTACCTTCCTTGGTTTCAAGACCTAATGATTCAGCTAAATTGGTCAATGCGCCTGTTGCGATAATCACATTTTTGGCTGTTACTTCTCCTTCTTCTAGCACAACGCGAAATCCGTCCTCTTGTTTCTCAATCGAGGTCACTCTTCCATCCACCAAAGTAGTTCCAAATTTTTCAGCTTGTTTCTTTCCGATTTCGACCATCTCGGGACCGGTAATCTCCATCACTCCATAATGATTTTCAATCCAAGCTCTCTTGGTCATACTTTTATCGTTATCAATCAATGCAGTTGTCTTCCCTGCTTTTGCTGTAAACAATGCAGCACTTGCCCCAGCAGGGCCTGCCCCAATAATCGCTACTTCATACATATTGATATCACTCCTTATCTCATCATCCTTTTCATTTTACCCTTTCTCAACATCAAAAACATAAACAAAATAAAAAGTGACTATTAGAGTTCTGTATAGGGGGTATTAACACAAACCTTTTTTGAAGCAGCTAAGCCTGGTGATCCACATAGACTTGATAAAGATAAAGATGGTAAAGCATATGAAAGTAATTAACCCTGGTAATACCCAAGGATTTTAATATGATAAAAAGGCGATAACGCACATTGAAAGAATAGATCACTATGGATTATAAAGAAATATTAAATCAGATCATTGGAGTAGAGGAAGCAGCCTATCTTGTCCCAGTCATTACCCACCCATAATACATGTCTCGTTCTTCCGATCTTCCTTTACATCTAGATAAACACTTATGCTATCAACCACCTCACTAGCGACGTAGAGCCATGATCTACGCAGCCTAAACGCTGGTTTACTACTTGATAACTCAAGCACTCTCAAGATAGTGTTAGCTCTTTGCCAAAGTTGGTAAAAGATGTTTGCTATTCTGATGCCCTATTATTTCCTAAACAAATCTTTCATTCTCGAGCCTTATATTCAAAAAGCATTTGAATTTAAGCCCAATCCAGCACCTTCAATACACTTTATTAGTTCATTAAGTTTTTTAGGGTCATTGTGCTCAATCATTAGAATCGGATATTCTCGTTTTAATTCCCATCCTCTCCCTGTTCATTTCTTTGAGGTGTCTGTGGATCATTATTCTTCTTTTCATTTACATTATCAGGTTCTATTAGTAAGTTTGACTTTTTCTGTCTCTCTTCGAATTCTTTCTTGCCTTTCAAAAAAGATTCTCTAATTGCTTTCAAGTCCATGAAGATTACCCCTTTACCAAAAAGATATTGCTAAATCATTCTATCCTTATATTTGATTCAATATTGCTCTTTGTTAAACAAATTATAAAATTATACACAAAATACAACAAATCTCCAATTTCCAAGCTCAATTGGTTGTAATTGTGGAATATTTGGTTTGAATGATTTTTTCGAAAAAAAACCAGTGGAATTACTCTTATTTGATGTCATTACAGGAAAAAAGCAAAATATTAGATTTAATTTGGGAAAAAATTTTTTTGGAGGTTTTTTATCTATGATATTCTCCCCAAAAAAACCAAAGGAAATTGGTAACTATTTTATTTTAATTGCCTCGACCTTTGTTGGATCATTTAGTGTATTGAAGTCGGCTGGAATTGGTTGGACGTTATTTTTTTGATACCACTCCATATATAGATTCCAATCGGTTCGATATGCTTTTTGTGTGTTGGTTTCCCTAGACGCCTACATATATTTATCTACCTTTTTAGTAGAATCGACTTCGTGTGATTTGCGAATGATAATATCCTTTCTGACATGTTCAACCCACTTTCTAAGTTCCGATAATGTAAGTTATCGGATATAAACGAAACTAAATACAGCTCTTAATATCCGATAAGACAGTAAGCATGGGCTAAAATTCATGTCCGGTAAGGTTTATTCCAGTTTGCTCCCTAAACCCTATCTCAATTTGAAATTTCTTTTGAAATTCACTATTTACTCGTTGATTTCCATGCTCTATATCCTTTCGTTAAAAGATAAGAAATAAAAAGGATCACTGCAACGATTCCATCAGTAAGAAATACAGTTTGAATATCTGGTGTGATTTTATTTATCAACAAAGGAACCGTAACAGCAACTGCTGCTTTGTGAAAAATGGTCAATTCCCAAATCCCAGCATAACGACGGGGAAAAAATGCTAAAAGAAGAAAAAGTCCAGTAAATACAAGGAAACCATAAAGACGCCAGATTTCTCCTACTTTTCTAATCGGTTCGGCTTCTGTCACAGTTGTTAAATTTAAAAAAAACGACGCAAACGCACCAACTGCACATAGCAGCAGCAATACCATAGATAACAAATCTTTCCATTTAGATACAGTTGACATCTAATCCCTTCTTTCAAAAGACATTATAATTATGCTACAAATAAATATAATAATACCTTACCATTTCATTATCTAAGCGTTGTCGAATAAAAATAACCGATAATAACTTTTTTTACCAATTTATGTGTTCATTTACTCTGCTCAATACTTCATCTGGTTCTAAGTCATTTTTATGATGACTTTATCTTTCTTGATTGATGCATTTGTCACTTTCTTACACCACTTAACCATGTTAGTTATAGAATAGGAGCAAGAACGAAACACTGGTAGACTTCCCTCAGGTTCTCCCAGGTCGATCCTGCTCCTATTCTACAATGTTATAAACCGCCTTCTCGATCAACGAAGCACAACAACAAGTCATGTCTATGAAAGTGGCGGTTTTGCAAACATATGCACTCATTTCTTTCGATCCTCTAAATTTTTCGCTTTAGAAACGATTGCATCGACATCAATCTCAGTTCCCGTTTCGATTGCACGCCTTGCAATACTTCTAATTGACATTCCTTTGCTATTCGATTGGCTCCAATCCACTCCCAATTTGTTCCCCGCTTCTCTGATCCTGTTCTCTATTTCCAATTGTGCCCTTTTTTTTGATGAATGTCTTTTTTTCCTTTTAGGTGGTTTTTTATCTTCATCCATGCCCATTCACCTTCTGATTTTAAATTCTTTCATTTTATTATAGATAAAATTTAAATAAATGCTAATATCATTTTGATAATCCTAAATATTTTATTTACCTGCATATGATCGAATCATGTGACATTCATTTATAACATAAAATGAGAAGACATCATAAAGCTTGTTTAACCATTACACGCGATGAAAGATTAAGGTTCATCCATATAGCAAAATTCAAATAAAAATCCCCATTTATGCCTAAACATAAGCGGGGAAATATAAAGACTTATGACTAAATACGATGTCTTCTTCTTCTACGTCTTCTATTAATTTTTATATCAATATCGATTTTAATGTTATTCCTATTTCTCAATGTATTTCTATTTTTGTTTATATTCCTAGTTGATCGTCTCCTTCTCCTTGACATTTATTCCCCTCCTTTTAAAAGCATACTAGATAGATATTCATAAATCTAATATCTATATACAGAGTATTCAGTTTTATAGATAGATGTGCTGGATGCTCACACAGATTATAAAATATAGGGTTCTATCATGTTCATGATATTTTCAGCTAGTATTGAACCTCTCATATGATAGTGAATCAGCAGTCACATTTCCATTTATAGGGATTCATTAAGTTAAAATACGTAGCAAATACTAAAAAACAACCTAAATAAAGGAGTACAAATATATGAATGAACGCAATATATTTGCTTATTTCCATGAATTAGACGAAGCAGAACGCGCAGCATATGAATTACGTAATAGTGGTTTTAAAAAAGTTCAAGTTGATCGTTTTTCAGCAGCACCTGGTGGTGGTAAAGATACTGATTTAGATTCCGAGATTAATGGAATTCTTCGACAACAAAATGAATCCCTTACCACTACAACGCTAGGTATTCCCAATACAAATCCAGATTTAAGAGTGATTGCCGCTACGCATCCTGATGCAAGTGGAATGTCAGATGGAGATGGCTTTCACCATCCTGCTGATATTTGTTTAACAGTGCTTACAACAAATGATCAATACCCAAAAGCAGAAGCCATCTTAAAAAAATATAAGACTCTGTTTTGATAGAGAACAGCAATGTTTGATAATCGGTGCAACAGATCGACTAGATCATCAATAAGACTCTCTATTTGGTCTATAAACCATATATATTTAAATATTCTGTTTATTTAGATTGCAGGTAACCGCCCTTTGGGGTTGCGGTTACTGCGGTCAAAGACCTCAGGAGCTTACGCTCCTGCGAAGATGGGCTTACCCATCTCGATGTTTGCTCTGGCCGTTGTCTGTTTTACTAGAGCGAGTGAACCTCCTTTGGATCAGTTGGATTCAGGCGGAGAGCTTGCAGTTGCGGATCTTGGCGCCGAGCTCGCGGATCTTGTCGCTGAGCTTGCGGTTGCGGATCTTGGCGCCGAGCTCGCGGATCTTGTCGCTGAGCTTGCGGTTGCGGATCTTCTCGCCGAGCATGTCGTACAGAGTGACCGCCTCGTCCGTGGTGAGAACAGCCACACCATCACACTCGGTGGAGGTGATCCTGCCGCTCCCGTCCTCCACCTTCAACGCGGGGCAAGTGTTAGTGGGACCGCAGTACACCTCGAAACCCTGCTCCAACAGCTCTTCCTTGCGGGACATGATCCAACTCCTCTCCGGTTATCCAGACTCTGCGTTCTTTTACGTAGAACAAATCACAGAAACCTTATTACACTCATACCCAGCAGCACAATTGTTAAACATAACACATCTATCCTATTCAATAATACGAATAATGCAATAAATGATGGATAGCTATTATAAAATATTAGATATTCTTATTCACCGATCTGCAATTTTCTACAAACAGTTGATGAAAACGCACATCTGAAGTTAATTCAGGATGAAAAGACAAGCCTATGAGCTGTCCTTGTTTCACTGCCACGATTTGATGATCAACAGTTGCTAATACCTCTACATCTTCTCCAATATCCTCAACTAAGGGAGCGCGAATAAAAACAGCTGGAAATGCTTCTTCCAATCCTTTTACTGTGATCAACTGTTCAAAGCTATCCCGCTGACGACCAAAAGCATTGCGGCTGACTGTCACATTAAGTATCCCCAAATGAACATCAGACTGCTCGTGAATGTGTTGAGCTAAAATAATTAATCCGGCACATGTTCCCATCATTGGCAAGCCTTGTTTCGCTCTTAGTTTTATTGGTTCCATTAGTTGATTCAGATGCATTAATCGAGCAATGGTTGTCGATTCCCCGCCAGGTATGATCAATCCATTTAAACCAGTTAAATCAGACTCATTTTTGACAAGTACTGGATCAACATCCAATTGGTTTAACATTGTAAGATGTTCTGAAACAGCCCCTTGTAAGGCGAGTATTCCGATTTTCATTATTACCAGCCTCTTTCTTGCATCCGATCGTCAGGTTCAATTTGTGAAATTTCAATGCCAGTCATCGGCTGTCCAATTCCTTTAGATAGTTCTACAAGTTTTCCATAATCCTGATAATGGGTCGTAGCTAATACAATTGCGCGAGCAAATTTTTCTGGTTGCTCTGATTTAAAGATACCTGAACCGACAAATACACCATCCGCACCTAAATGCATCATCAAAGCAGCATCGGCAGGTGTTGCCACTCCACCAGCTGCAAAGTTGACGACAGGTAGGTTACCATGTGTATGAACTTCACGAAGTAGCTCATAAGGGGCATTCCATTCCTTGGCTTGGTGCATTAATTCATCACTAGATAGATTCGCAATCTGTCGGATTTGCCGTTGCATCGTTCGCATATGGCGGACTGCCTCTACAATATTACCTGTCCCTGGTTCTCCTTTGGTTCGGATCATGGAGGCACCTTCCCCAATCCTTCGCAAAGCCTCTCCTATATTTCGCGCACCGCAGACAAATGGAACTGTAAAATCTCCTTTTGCGATGTGAAAAGTCTCATCTGCGGGAGTCAAGACCTCACTCTCATCGATATAATCGACCCCCATCGCTTCTAATATCCGCGCTTCTACAACATGTCCTATGCGCGCTTTTGCCATTACCGGAATCGAAACAGCTTGCATCACTTCTTCAACGATTTTAGGGTCTGCCATCCGTGCAACTCCACCATCGGCACGAATATCGGCAGGTACACGCTCTAAAGCCATTACTGCAACGGCTCCTGCAGCTTCAGCAATTTTCGCTTCTTCTGCATTTACTACATCCATAATCACGCCGCCTTTTTGCATCTCTGCCATTCCGCGTTTCACTCGCTGTGTTCCCAAAGCTTTATTATTCATGAGTAAATCCCTCCAAGTGATATTTGAACCTACCCATTCTTTATAACCTGAAATCAGAAAAATGTAACGATAACAGTGTAACGGTTATATCCTTTATGCGAATATGGATCATTCATTACACAAAAAGACCTCCTATATGGAGGTCTTTTATTAGTGAATCTCTACAGGCATAAGTGGTTCAGCCGGTTGAAATTGAAAGATTTTAGAGTAGAAGTAAAGCTCACCCTCCATCGCCTGTTTTAGATGTTCTGCTTTTACAAAGCCATGTCCTTCTCCTGGAAAAACGACGCACGCAACTGGACAATGCCTTTTTCTCAATTTATCGGCCATTTGTTCAGCTTGATTAGGAGGAACGATTCGGTCTAGTTCCCCTTGAAAAAAGATAGTGGGTGTAAAATGTTCTTCAGCATAAATCGGAGAACGTTGATGAAAGAGTTGACGATGCTCAGGATAAGAGCCGATTAATTTTTCTAAGTACCGAGATTCAAACTTATGTGTCTCTAAGTGCAATCTTTCTAAATCACTAACGCCAAAATAACTAGCACCTGCTTGAAAGAAATTATGAAAGGATAGTGCTGCTAATGTTGTATAACCACCTGCGCTACGCCCTCTTATGATCGTTTGTTTTGAATCAACGGCACCTTGCTGAATCAAATATTTTGCTCCGTTGATACTATCTGCAACATCATAAATGCCCCAATTCCCATAAAGCGCCTGCTGGAACGCACGACCATACCCAGTACTTCCACGATAATTCAAATCTAAATAAGCAAAACCACGACTGGTCCAGTACTGGATATCTAAATTAAACAAAGTTGTAGCTGCTGCCGTTGGTCCCCCATGACAATTGACAATTAACGGTGGATATTCTGAATCGATCCCCTTATATTCGCGATGATGTGGCGGATAATAGAAACCATGTGCTACCATTTGATTCGTGGTGGGAAAGGTGATTTCTTGAGGCAAGGATAAATCATCGATTGAAAATGATTGTGCTGTAGATGTATGTAAAACTTCAACAGATTCTGTCTCTAAATCAATTTTCACAATGGAGGAGGGAATGGTAGGTGATCCAGCTATACAGACTATTTCGGTGGTGGTCAATTGGAGATGACTGATATAGGTATAGGGTGTATCAATTGTCTTCCATTGTCCAGTTTCAAGCTGAAGCAAACCAATTCCCCATCGCCCATGTCGATTATATGTACAAACTAGGGATTGATCTGTCAATAACTGATATGATGGAAGCCCCAGTTGAAAGGCTGGACCTGCAAATTCTGCCTCCATCGGACATAAAGGAACAATTTTTCCCTCATTTAATCGATACAAATTCCACCAACCCGATCGATCTGAAATAAAATAAAGCTCATGATTGACAGACCATTCAGGCTGTCGAACTGATTCATTTTCTCCTCCTGCTATGCATCTCTTTTGAGAGATACGCCCATCTTGATTACAAGTTGCTAACCAAAGCTGACTAGAATCCCAAGGCATATGAGGATGATCCCATGTAATCCAAGCGATCTTAGAACCATCTGCACTTAGACTTGGCGATGCATAGAAGTCATGTCCATCATCGATTACCTGTACTTCACCCTGCTTCAGATCAATACTAACCAACTGATTCACCGGTTCTAAACCTTCCTGATGAAGTTCTCTTACAGCTAGCAATCGATTTCTCACCGAATCAAAGACTAACTCCGCATATCGACTTCCATCATCTGGAGTGATCGCAGTTGGTGAGCCTTTTCTTTTGACTGCATAAATTCGCTGATCTTGGAAATTGGTAAAATAAATGACTCCATGGTGAACCACATATGAACCACCACCATATTCATGTACACGATTATGGCTATTCCAAGGTGTTGCAAGCTTTTCTTCACGTTTTCCGGTCGAAGTATGATGTACAATCACAAAGCGACCTGATTCATAAGGACGCTGTTCAATCCAATAAATATCATCACCATCGGTCTGAACTTCAGTAAATGATATACTCTTAGCAACAATTAAGTCAGACGAAATTGGAGAACGCCATGAACCATAAGTAGCTTCCATCTGATTTCATCCTTTCTATCTGTTGTCACTGTTCATTGAATCGAGTAGATGTTTTAAATGATTGACAAAAGAGCTCTCTTGGTCCTTTTTCCCTAACAGATATTGAAAAAGATATGGAAATGAATTTAATTCCTCAGTCGTCTGTAGATAAGCTTGTACCGCTTTTGCGCCCAAAATCCCTTGATGTTTTTTTTGCTTTTTCGTAGCTACTTCCATAATAGATGAACCAATCACATAGTGAAAAATAATCTGCAAGTATTCAACTGCTTTCTGTTCATGAAAACCACCTTCCTGTAATGCACAATAAAGCTGATCTAGATAACACAAGGAATGTGGGCCAATCGGGGAAAAACTACCAAATAGCTGTACAATCCAAGGGTGACGCAAAATCACCTGATGATACTCTAAGCATAGAGAGACGATCTTATCTAACCAATCTTGCGCCTCTCCTGAATAGGTGATCTCCCCCAAAATCTCATCAGCAGCATGTTCTAATACCTCATCCTTACTAGAAATATACCAGTATAGTGTAGTTGTTCCCACTCCTAAGTGTCCCGATAACCTGCGCATCGTAAAACCTTGGTACCCAGCTTGATCTAATAAATAGATAGCAGCTTGTACAATCTGTTCCCGGCTCAATGTCTCTTGTGGAGTTTGTTGTTTCTTTCTCATCTTGTACAATCCTCCTGTTGAATACATTTTACCATATTCGGTTATTTTCCAATATTCCCAACGTAATCCTTGAGACGAGAATGACTCTTTTCGTTTGCATGAAAAGAGTAACTAATGGACATCCTACGAAGGAAACTATTCGGGAGGCGATCATTCATGCAAATAGAATCAACTGGACAACAAACAGGTATGCAAAGTGGTTCAATTAATATGAACCATGGTGGTCATGAACTAAACGATGTGCAAGAAGTCTTAAAAAGCACGATTGGTTTACTTGAACAATATGTGCTTTTTCGCGATCATATCCAAGATCAAGAATTGTCCCAAATACTCGACCGTCAATATCAATTTATCTTAGATGAGTATAATATGTTGGTACAATCGTTTTCCACTGGACAAGACCCGACACATGGCACGAAAAAATATGAAATGATTGAAAACAATGATACGATTACGTATGGATTAACACCTGGACAGCCAAAAACGCCAAAAATGTCTACGAATGAAATTAACTGCGCATGTATTTCAGGATTTATGTTAGGACTCTTGAAAACTATGGCTAGCGCAAAAACAATGGCATCTTTAGAAGTAACAAATCCAGTTGTTCGTCGTGTATTGCAAGATAGTATCCCAAATTGCATTGAAATGGCTTATGAGCTATCACTCTGGCAAAATCGCAAAGGTCACTATCAAATCGCTCAGTATAGCCCTTCTGATATGCAAACCATCTTACATGGGTTTGCTACAGCACAAGGCAGCCCTCAGTCTTCTACTACTTATGGTAGCCCAACTAGTCATTAATTTTCACAATCAACTCTAAAGAAAGCCTCTGTTATCTTAATAGAGGCTTTTTTCTTTTAACAAATGATATACTATGATTGTGACAACCAGAAGGAGGGCATAGCATGGATGGTCGGCAAAGAAATGATCTTCGTCCTGGAATGATGGTGCAAATTGTATTGAAAAAAGATCAACCAACAGGTAAGCGCACAACTGGGATCATCAAAGATATTCTCACCAAATCTCCTACGCATCCACGAGGAATTAAGGTACGATTAACAGATGGTCAAATAGGACGTGTACAAGAAATTGTCAATCCTGGAGTCAACTAATTTCAGTTGGCTCTTTTATTGACAGGTATAAGGAAATGAACTTATAATTTTAAATATTTATATTTTCTCAGGAGTCTGATTTTTCTGCTCACTCCTGATTTAAGGAGGCTTCAATGAAACAAATTAAAATTAATTATCTTCTCCTTTTGACACTAGTGATTGGGATGATCGTAAGTCCAACAAGTCTCTATGCCGAACCGAAAAATGATATCAGAGGTCCTAATAATCCTTTTTATCAAATAAAAGCTGAATACGATGAAAAACATCATCGAGTCAGTGGTAAGATCAATCTCTCATTTACACAGAATTTGTCCTATGAGTTAAAACAGTTGGCATTCCATTTATGACCAAATGCAAAAGAATATCAACAAAAAGGTGGGAAATTAACCATCCATCATGTAATGGTAGATGGCAAATCGGTTACACCTACTATAAAAACAACCGCAATGGTGATCCCGAATCTGCAACTTCGCCCTCACTCAAATCATCGTGTTACTATGAATTTTGAACTCTCCATCCCAAATGTAGAAGATCGACTCGGCTGGTCGAAAACGACTGTATCGTTAGGAAACTGGTTCCCCATCCTTGCCGTATACGATCAAGAAGGTTGGAACTTAGATCCCTATGTCTCGATGGGTGAGAGTTTTTATTCCCTTACTGGTCGTTTTCTAGTAACCTTCACAACTTCTCCAAAGCAAGTAATTGCAACTACTGGTACAGAAGTAGGTCAACCGATAATCCGACAAGGTAAAGCGATTCATACTTATCAAGCCAATCAGGTGCGTGATTTTGCAATGGAACTCGACTCAACTTACCGCAAAATCAGCCAAAAAGTTGGATCGATTAACGTTCAAACTTTTTATCAACCGGCTTATAGCAAGTTCGCAACCGATATGCAACGTGCTGCAATCCAAAGCCTACAACTATTCCAACAAAAAATTGGTCCCTACCCTTGGCCAGAATTAGATGTAGTCACCATGAAAGGGTCATTTGGGGGAATGGAATATCCTCAGCTTGTCATGATCTCAATGCGTAAAAAAAGTACAGTAGCTCGAATTAGGACTGTTGTCGCCCATGAAGTTGCCCACCAATGGTTTTACGGACAGATTGGCAATAATCAATATGATGATCCTTGGTTAGATGAATCGTTTGCTTCTTACTATGAAAGTATGTTTGATCAAAAATTAAACGAACTGAATGCCAAACCTGTTGCTGACTCTCGCTTTCATCTTTCTTCTCCAATGTCAGTCTTTACCCAGAACGGAAAGCAATTAGATCGCATCTATGTACAGATGATCTATAAGTATGGTCCACGAACATTACACGATCTAGAGAAAAAAATTGGTTCGGAGACCTTTGAAAAAGGGATCAAAACCTATTTTCAACAAAAACAATTTGACATCACAACAACTTCTGATTTCATTCAGATAATGGAACAAATCAGCCATCAAAACTTAGACACTTTTTTTAGACAACATCGTGTTTTTATCGAATCGTAACCTTTTATTTATCAGCCCCACACTATTTGTCCAGTGTGGGGTTATTGAAATGTCTGCTTAAAGTACAGAATATGCACAGATAAAGTCTCTCACTTCTGTGTATAATGGAAACAAAGACAATGATTAAAACAAATCTAAAGATGACCATAGAAAACTGAAAAGGAAGGTTTCTATATGTCTAACTCACCATCAAATAGGTCGATTATTGAACAAACTGATCAATATGGGGCAAACAATTATCATCCTTTGCCGATTGTGATCTCACATGCTGAGGGTGTTTGGGTAACAGATACAGATGGCAATCGATACTTGGACATGCTGAGTGCTTACTCTGCTCTCAATCATGGACATCGTCATCCCCGAATTCTCGATGCTCTGTTACATCAATTAAATCAAGTTACGCTAACATCTCGCGCCTTCTATAATGATCAATTAGGCCGATTCTATCAAAAGCTAGTAAACTTAACAGATAAACAAATGGTTCTACCAATGAATACAGGAGCAGAAGCTGTTGAAACAGCGATCAAAGCAGCGCGCCGTTGGGCATATGATAAAAAAGAAGTGCCAGCGGGACAAGCCGAAATCATTGTCTGCGAAAATAACTTTCATGGGCGAACTGTAACTGCAATTTCACTTTCTTCAAATCCAGAGTACCAACGTGGATTCGAACCCCTAACACCCGGCTTTCGTGTGATACCTTTCGGTGATTTAGAGGCATTGAAACAAGCCATTACACCCAATACTGCTGCCTTCTTAGTCGAACCAATACAAGGAGAAGCAGGCGTGATTGTGCCACCTGAACATTATTTACATTCTGCCTACCAGCTATGTAAAGAGAACAACGTTCTTATGATAGCCGACGAAATTCAAACAGGATTGGGTCGAACAGGACAAATGTTTGCTTGCGACTGGGAAGAGTTCCGTCCTGATGTCTATCTATTAGGAAAAGCGTTAGGCGGAGGTATGTTGCCTGTATCGGCAGTAGTGGCTGATGCTGAAGTTTTAGAAGTGTTTGAGCCAGGCTCACATGGTTCGACATTTGGCGGAAACCCGCTTGCTTGTGCTGTGGCGATTGCAGCGATTGATACATTGATCGACGAACAATTAGCTGAGCGTTCCCGCAAGTTAGGAGAACAGTTTAAAACTGCTTTGAAAGAGTTAGAAAATCCCGATATCAAAGAAGTACGAGGAAAAGGACTTTTTATTGGTGTAGAGTTGTCAAAGCCAGCACGACCATATTGCGAAGAGCTGATGAAGCATGGATTACTCTGTAAAGAAACTCACACTCATACTATTCGTTTTGCTCCTCCACTTACAATTAGTGAAAATGAGTTGGCACTAGCGTTAGAAAAAGTACGTAGTGTTCTAGGTTAATTGGTTTATGTAGAAACAAGCGGATGAATGCATATTCGCTTGTTTCTTTTAATTAACTGTCAATTGATCTGCAAACTTCGCTAAAGTTTTTTCCCCAATCCCTGGAATCTCTTTTAACTGATCTACTGACTGAAAAATTCCATGTTCCTCTCGATAACGAACGATTGCTTTTGCCTTAGCTGGACCTAAACCATCTAGTTGATCCAGTTCTTCCTCTGTGGCTTGATTTAAATTCAGTTTTTCATTTCCTGATAAAGTTCCAGCTAACATCGCTTGTTGTTCACCTATCCTGGGAATATAGATCATCATCCCATCTTGTATCTTTGCAGCTAAATTTACCTGTCTCGCATCTGCGGTTGTTTTCAAACCGCCTGCTTGTTCAATTACTTGATAAAGTCGCGCATCTTTTGATACTTGAAAAACACCTGGTCGATTTACTTCACCTTTCACATCAACCATGATTGCAGATATTTTTTGACCTATTTTAGCTTCTGGCTTTACTGCCCGTTTTTCAATTTCATCAGCTGAAAAAGAAGCTTGCTTCGATTCTGGCTCAGCTTTATGAAAGAATAAATAACATAAAAAAACAGCTAGTACAATCAATAACAGAATGATCAGTATTTTCTCTCGACGACCCCATGTATAGATCATTATGAAACACCCCCATCTCTATCCAACGGGCTAAACATGCTATACTTTGACGAATCAGTAATGTCTCAATCAAAAGAAAGATTTTGTCATACATTTCCCAAAACTTCTTCATTTCAATATACCAATTTTTGGTGAAATCGACAATATTGGTTCTTTTTCGATTTCCGTCTAAGTTGCAGGGCGATTTTCTCCACTTCGTTTGTTTTGTCTATTCTCGTCTACCGCTTCCCCAAGAGGTTTCCCTTCTTTAGCAAGCTGTTGATCACGTTCTTTTGCTTCTTTTCTCCACCTGGTCACATTGTCATCATGTTGTTTATTCACTGCTCCACGCCTCCTTTTGATTAGTATGCTAAAAAATAAGAAGAACCATACAATCATGGTTCTCTCATTTTATGAATAACGTCTATTTTTTCCTTTTAGATAAATTGGGGTCACAAAAGGGCGAATCCGTTCCATAATTCTAGCACCCTTCACTGATTCTGTGCCGCCTTTCTGCGTATAGGAAAAGTAATCATGCAATTCATCAAGAGAAAGGTTTGAGGTATAAATGGTGGGGAGCTGGTTCGTCATTCTTTGGTGAAAGATTATACTTAAAATATCATCACGTAACCAAGGAGAAATATTTTCCGAACCAATATCATCTAACACCAATACTGGCACTTCACTTAACGCCGTAATTTTGCTACTCACATTCTGTTCTGAAATCGATTCCTTCATCTCAACCGACAGAGCCGACATATGCATCATTACAGAAGAAATCCCATTTTCGGCTAATTCGTTTACAATAGCACCTGCAATATAGCTCTTCCCAACCCCAAAAGAGCCATAAAAATAAAGTCCTTTTGGCTTCTCCCCGTTTGTAATTTGCATGCAAAATGCTAAAGCGGCACGAATTGCTTGCCCTCTGGTCTGACTCTGTTCGATCGAACGAAATGTAGCTTGCTGAATGTCTGGTGGAATCTGATGACAGCGGATCAGCATTGCCCTTTGCCTTGCTTCACGCTCTTGCCTGCGATAATCACATTCTGTCATTTGAAGTGAGAAGTAACTTCCGTAAAACTGTATTTGTGGATAATGTCCTTTTACTAAATTCGGGCATTTCTCTAATCCTGGGCATTGCTGACAATTGGTTCGTTCCTCTATATACTGAGTTAATTGTGAATATGAAGCATGAATTTGTTTTCTATGTAAAGAAGGGTGTTTTCGTTTTATATCTGCAATCAAGGGATGATTCTCAAGTTGATCAATCTGTTGATGAATCTTTTGTTGGTCTATTCGCTCTTTCCATTTTGGTGATACGACTTGGGCTATCTTTTTCATCTTTCACCCTCTCCTAGACCGTTCATAAAGATATAAAACCCCCCACCCTCAGCATTCATTTGCTAGGGATGAGAGGTCGGTAAACTAGCTAACTTGCTTTCGATTATATGAACTTTATTCTTCGTTGTCAACTTTTTTCTTGCTGCTTACTGGACATGGAGGCTTTCTGCATCTCCCCAGAGTCGTTCCAAATCATAATAATCCCGTTCCTCTTTGTGGAAAACATGCACAACCACATCACCAAGGTCGATTAGAACCCATCTTGCTTCACGGATTCCTTCGATTCCTAGACAAGGAATATTTGCCTCCTGAATTTTCCCCCTGATATTCTTCACAATCGCTTGTACTTGCCGCTCTGTCGTCCCATGACAAATCACAAAATAATCAGCGATGGTCGAGATGCCTCGAATATCCAAGATTGTTACATTATGTGCCTTTTTCTCCTCGGCAGCGGTGGCTGCTAAATAAGCGATTTCCACTAAGCTCAAACATTATTCCTCCTTTTTGTCCTTTACAAGAGTATCCAACAAAGCATTTCTTGTTTCCAAAGTTAATGGATAAATCTTTTTCCCTTTATCAAGCAAAAAGCGAATGGTATGATTCAAAGAAGTTAGGATCGCCTGATTCAGATTTGAATTTGCTAAACTTCTCAGTTCATCTACCCCAGGAAAACTACGCCCAGGTTCAACGACATCGGCAATAAAGATAACTTTCTCTAAAATTGACATATTAGGACGACCTGTTGTGTGAAAGCGAATCGCATTTAAAATATCTTCATCTTCAACCCCAAACCTAGATCGTACTACTTCTGCGCCAACAGGCGCATGCCACAACTCTTTGTCATAAAGAAGTAAATCTAAATTGTTGAGTTCATGTTCTATCCATTGTGAGAGCTTGATCGTCGGCCAGCATTTGCAAAAATCATGTAAAACAGCAGCTACAGCAACTTTTTCAGTCTCTAATCCATTGATCTGCTTAGCCAATTGAATTGCAGTTTCCATTACACGCAATGTATGCTCATATCTAGCGGGAAAAAGTTCTTCCTTAGTAGCTTGTAATAAATCATCAATCTTCATACAGGGAATACTCCTTCATATATTGGTAAACCCGCTCTGAGACGACATAGCGTAAAACCCTTGAATTATGAATATGTTTACGAATAAAGCTAGATGATATATTGATCTCAATCCCCTGCTCAACCCAACGAATAGCTGGTGCTACAGAAGGGGAAATTTTGCTAAGATCTACACCAGGGCGATGGATTCCAATTACTTGCGTCATCTGAAGGATTTTCTCTATTTTATACCAATTTGGCAAATCTATCACTGTATCTGCCCCGATTATTAGAAAAAAATCATTTTCTGAATAGATACTATGTAAATTTTCTATGGTTTCCACGGTATAAGAAGGGCCTGGACGATGGTACTCAAGCTCATTCACCCGAAATTGAGGATGCTCAAGAACCGCCAGACGAACCATTTCCAATCGATGATGCGCGGCTGTAATCGACCTCCCGATTTTATGTGGAGGAGTAGCGGCTGGAATAAACCAAACTTCATTGAGTTGATAGGCTTGAAGTGCTTGCTCCGCCATTAACAAATGCCCAATATGAATGGGGTCAAAAGTACCTCCAAGAATTCCAATACGCATCATTTTCCACTCACTTTTGTAATGTTTGACGCATAATCTCAATGGGCGCTATCTGATTTGTCCATTGTTCATATGCAATTGCAGCCTGAAACAATAACATTCCTAAGCCATTTTGTATTCTTGCACCTTTCGCTTTTGCAGCTTTCAATAAAGCTGTTTTAACCGGCGCATAAATCAAATCACTTACAATACAATGACTTGGAATCCAATCCGCTTCTATTGGCATTTCATGAATGCGGGGATGCATACCAACAGATGTTGTATTAATAATACATGTTGCATTTTCTAAGATTTTCTTGCCATCTTTAAGCGTACCCACCTGGATCGATGGCAGCCATTGACTTAAATGAGTCGCTAAATACTCTGCTTTTTCATTTGTTCGATTTAAGATTGTTAACTGTTTTACACCATGGCTCACTAAAGCATGACCAACCGCGCGAGCTGCTCCTCCAGCTCCGATCATCACTACCGATTCTTGATCGACAGATATTCCCATCTCCACTTCTAATGAGCGAAGATATCCCTTACCATCTGTATTGGTTCCAATCAACCTTCCATTTCGCTCGATTACTGTATTAACAGCACCAATTGCATCTGCAACTGAATCAATTTCATCCAAATAATCCATGATGGAGATCTTGTGTGGAATGGTTACATTAAATCCTTGGAAACGAAGCAATTTTATTCCTGCAACTGCCTCCTTTAATTGATCTGGAGCAATATCGAATGCAAGGTAAACATATGGTAGTCGATGATAGCTAAAAGCAGCATTCAACATCTGTGGTGACTTTGAATGAGATACAGGATGACCTAATAATCCCAATGCTTTCGTCTCCGACGTCAGTTGTATCATTGATTTCCCCCTAGCTAATTAGATAATCGAAGGTCGTAGATTTAATTGCACTTGTTCAGGAACAGTAATCGCCACTTCTGCTTTTTTCTTTCCGCTTGATATAAAACCAAATCCAGATATCGCAATATCTACTTTATCCGAAGGTAAATATAGATGCTCTTTTCGCCATTTGATACCATGCTCAGAATTCATCGGCGGTTTTAATAACCCACCAATATGTTTTTTGGCAAATTGATCTGCATGAGCCAATTTCGTTCGGTGAATCAGTAGGCGATTAGACGTATAACATACAAAGGATTGAGGATCTCCTGCAATAAAGTCAAAGCGAACGAGTCCACCTAAAAATAAAGTTTGTTTTGCCTGTAATTGATAGACCTTTGGTTTAATGCGTGATGATGGGACAACCAATTTTAATTCTGCTGGATTTAACCATTCAGTCATTCGATCCTTTCTTAACAATCCAGGTGTATCGACTAAATATCTTCCATCATCAAGTGGAATTTGAATAAAATCTAACGTTGTACCAGGATATGGAGAAGTGGTTAAATCGCTTCCATCCACTGAAGCAGCCTGTAACATACGGTTGATTAAGGTTGATTTACCGACATTGGCGGTTCCTACCATGTAGACATCTCGGCCTTGACGATAATATTCAATCGCTTCCATCGTCTCACGTACTTGAAAACCTTTTTCTGCACTTGTTAGTAATATCGCTTCCGGAAATAGCTGTTCTTGACGATAAGCATCCCGAATCCAATCTGTAACTCGCTGCCAATTTGTAGAACGTGGAAATAGATCGATCTTATTTACAATCAGGATGAGCCGATTTTTACCGATATATCGATGCAATTCAGGAATGAAGCTTCCCCCAAAATCAAACAAATCAACAATCTGCACAACGAGAGCTTCCTGGTTCCTGATCATAGATAATTTTACTTGATATGTTTCAGCATCTTGCACGATTTCTGTCATATCATTATAATGTCGAATTCGAAAGCAACGTTGACACCAAATCATATTATGATTATCAGGTATATAGCCGATTTGCGTTTCATCATCACTTTGTAAGCGAACACCACAACCCATACATACTTTCTCATCTTTCATCGTCGTTCCCCCCATTTCAGATAACCGCGTCTTCGTAACCACCAGAAAATCATTCTCTCTAATTTTCTGTTGACACGTGTCATCCAACCTTCATGTTCAGAGACTGGAACGACTAATATCGTATAAATACCTAATCGGTTTCCTCCTAGAACATCTGTTAATAACTGATCTCCAACTACAACTGTTTGATTCAATTCTGACTCCATGATTCGCATAGCTTTATGAAAAGCGATGGCAAGTGGCTTTCTCGCTGCATAAATATAAGGTATATCAAGCGAGCGTGCAAATTGTGATACGCGATCCTTTGAGTTGTTTGATACAATTGTAATCTTAAATTGGTTTTCTTGTAATGCTTTTAACCAATTACGTAATTGTGGTGGCACATGCATTTGACTAGATTCAACTAGTGTATTATCCAAATCAATAATTATAGAGTTAATGCTTTTTTGTTTCAATTGCTCAAAGTTAATCTGGTAGATTGATGGAACATACATACTTGGGATAAACAACTTCAGCAAATTTGTGTTCACCTCTATCTCTTACTCAAGCGAAATAGATTTCGTCAAAACTAATATACATTGTAACCAAAAACTTACGACTTTTGCCTTGTCTTATCAATTATTCAATCCTAAAATAAGAATATCTGCACAAAGGAGGCACACTGTTGGAAAGCTTTTTTGAAATAGACCAAACAGATAATACCTCTGGTCAAGGTTCCGGAGCCTATGTTCCGCCTGAAGCAAAAAAATGGAACTGGGGCGCTTTTTTATTGACTTGGATTTGGGGCATCGGAAATCGTGTCTGGATTTCACTATTCTGGTTTGTACCTATTATAGGTTGGTTTGGGATGCCTTTTGTGCTTGGTTATAAGGGAAGTTCTTGGGCTTGGCAACATAAACGTTGGAAACATATATATCATTTCCAAAAAGCACAAAATACATGGGCTGCTGTTGGGTTACTCGCTTGGCTACTGGCGATTGTCCTTGGAATTGTCCTCTTGGTCGTAACGATATTATGGCTAACCCCTCTTGTCATTAACTTTTTATCAAACTTGGCACAAACATTTACAGGTTTGGGACCGTTGCTCCAATACATTTTATATTTTCTGGGATTCAATACAAATATCATAAATACTCCCCAACCTCAAATGCAATTTGATCCTTATTCTTTTTAAAAAAGAGCTGCTCACAAACAGCTCTTTTTTAACCTTTCTCAGATCTCTGCTTTTGTTTATTTCGGTAAATAAAATACCAAACTGCCAGTCCAACAACGACTAAGCTCATAATCACATAACCAAATTTGGTCATAAAGTCTAGCACATGTTGAATACTACTTAACGATCCTGAGTGCCCGAGAAAAAGCAACAAGGTATTCCAAGGGAAAGTTCCAAGAAAAGTAAATAATAAAAAACGCCAAGGTTTTATTTTACTGATTCCAGACATATATGAAATATAGTTCCCTATACTTAATGGTCTAGAAAGTGCAATACTCCATTCACCATATTTTCGGAACCATCGTTGTGCTTTTTCAATTTTATCCGCGTCAAACTTCTTCTTAGAAAACTTCTCAAGGCGATAACCAATTCCATATGGGATTAATGTGAAAACCGTATAAACGATACCATTAGCGGCTCCTAATAATACGAGTTGCCATCCCTCATAATGCATGAGGTAACCGTACACCAACACAAATAAAGCTCCCGGAAAAGGTAGCGAGGAAGCCTCTATTGCAGTTGCTATAAACAACCCATATATACCACACAATTCTAAAAAATCCAATGCAAGTCGCATGAAGCCACTCCTTGAACTAGTATATATATATTATAAAGCATACAAAAAAGCATTTCATTGCATTTTTATCCCAAGGATAAATTATTCCATTCATAAAAAAATGTTTAGTTTGTGAATACACGTGGAAAAGTATGAAAACTAGTCAAACGTCTAAAAAAAGAGGGCGAATCAAGATGAATGCAAAACATGGCTATCGATGTGAAAACTGTGGACGTTTTGATGCCAAGTATGAAGCGCGAATCGCTTTTGAAGGAAGAAACCTCTTACTTTGCTTTACCTGCTTAAAAAAAATCAAACAATCCATACAAAGAGAAAATAATACTGACAAAGCGAGCCTTGGGTAGCTCGCTTGTCAGTATCAATGATTTGAATTAATGACCAATGTTTGCTGTTTTCATTTTCCAGCCATAAATATCATATCCTGCATTAAACCAGTTAATGAGTGGAGAGTCCTTTTTATCTGTGGTATGTTGGGTCACATATACACCAGAATGATCCACACGGGTTACGATTGCAGAATGATCAATATCTCCATCATGGTCAAAGTCGGCATTGATCACATCGCCAATTTCTAACATGCCATACTGCCGAGTTTGTTGTGCCCGCCCTTTAAAATAATTAAAGAAGCTGTTTGCAACACTCCATGAATAGGAAGGTTTCTTATCTGAGTAGTACCAGTATGATCCACCAGTGCGTTGTTCTTTGATGCCACCGACTTGAATCGCTTGAGATACAAAGTTGGTGCAGTCATACCAGCAGTCATAACAGCCACCACTTACCTTACTGAAGTAACCATACTTCTCATTATTGCGCTTATTCCACCATTGGTATGCATAATCTTTGGCTTTATTTGCATCATAGCCATTGACAACTGTTCCTGTTGATGGATTATCCTCTCCACCTTCATTTTGGTTTCCACCATTGCTTTGGTTACCTGGTGTTTGGTTTCCGTTATCGTTTCCACCATTGCTTTGGTTGCCTGGTGTTTGGTGTCCACCATTATTTTGGTTACCTGGTGTTTGATGACCGTCATTGTTTCCACCATTATTTTGGTTGCCTGGTGTTTGATGACCACCATTGTTCCCACCATTATTTTGGTTGCCTGGTGTTTGATGACCACCATTGTTTCCACCATTACTTTGGTTGCCCGGTTGGTTATTTTGATCTCCATTTCCACCGAAGGCTGCTCCTCCGACAATCACTTCACCAGGTTTCTTTGGATTTGGAGATTTTTCAGAGGATTGCTCTTTTCCTTTTTCATCTTTTTTTGAGGATTCCTCTTTTTTATTTGGCATCTTTGTCAACTCTAGTTTTGCGGCACCCATTGCAGCCGGGAGAAGGCTTTGCAATTCAGCTCGTTCAGCAGGTGATAACTTTTTACCAGACTTCATTTTTGCAACTAATTTCGTAATCAACTTGTTTTTCTCATCATTTTCAAAGCTATCTACATATTTGGCGTAATCACCAACAGCTTTCATTTCCTCTTTGGTCAAACCGTCCAGATTGGTAGCTAACCCAAGCACGATTTCCCGTTGATGCTTGTCCTTTAAATTTATCTTCGATACTTTTATTTTGTTTTTCTTAGCAATTTTGATAATCAATTGCTCGCCTTTTTTCTCATTTGCTGGCTTTGGTTTTCCTGTTTTATAATATGAAACTTTTTCTAGTACTTTCTCATTTGATTCTGTTTTTACTGAATCAACAGCCACTTCCTCTGTTGAATTTGATTTTTGTACAAGCTCAGGAGTCTCATCGGTTTTATTCTTTTGACTTGTAGCATCTGTTTGGATACCCGCACATCCTGAAAAAACCAAGGCTGTAGAAGCCAACAGCAATAACGCAATTCTCTTCAACCCTCATCCACTCTTTCTTTTTAAAATAAATAATATGTAGCAACCGAAAAAGACAACAATGACACGAATAAATATAAGTGATTTCATTTTCTTTCCTCATCACTTATACCCTATGATTCGTACAAGTAAAAAATTTTCGTGTCAAAATGGGGGGAAATTTTTAAATGAGCAAAAGATTATTCACATTATATCCTGTTTGACAAGTGGTGCAATTATCCTCTATTCATAGTCAACCACTCAAGAGGAATAATACAGGAATTGTAAATAATGATAATAATGTAGCAAAGACGGTTGCTGAAGCGCCGAATTCAACGTTACGTCGAAATTGCGCAAATACAATTGGTACCATTGATCCTGTGGGCATAGCCGATAACATTAGAATGATTAATTTCATTTGTGGGTCCATTTGAAAAAAAGATAGAAGTAATGCAGTAATGAGTGGCAATAGAACAAGTTTAACACTGATTGCTGTACTTAAATAGTATAAAGAGATGAATCTCCATGTTTGCAACAGCTTGGGAATCATCAATCCGATAAAAATTAGCGCCAACGGTGTTGCTAATGATCCTAAATTTGTAAATATTTGTATCATCGGCTCTGGTAATGAGATATGTAAAACTGAGATGATCATACCCACGACAAAAGTAATGATTGGAAAATTCAAGAGCGGCTTTAAATTCAACTTTGCGACCATCGAATTTGGTTGTAGTAAAAAGACGCCCACAGTCCAAAGAGAGACACCCAAACCTATATCGAATGCTGCTGCTAACAATGTTCCTTTTGTGCCAAATAATGCCGTACAAAGCGGAATCCCAATAAAGCCCGTATTTCCATTTGCCCCAATTACCGCCATCTCACGAACTTGATTTGTTTGAGCGCCGCTCCATTTTGCAATGAAGTAACCAATCATAATAGCAATCATATATAAAACTAACGAAAAAATAAATACAATAAATAGTTGAAAATAAAATTGATTATCTTTTGGGAAATGTAAGAAACTGACGAAAATCATAGCTGGCATAGCCACATTTACAATTAAAGTAATCATCAATTTTCGTTGTTCTTGTTGGAAAGAACTTCGATAACTAATTATAGCACCAATTCCAATCATACAAATCATCATCAATATGGTTTCAATAATCTTAAACAATTTACAAAACTTCCTTCGCATAAAAATAGAGGCGAATGTTCGAGTGATCCTCGTCACACTGCCTCTACATATTCTAAATAATTTTATACTGAGATTCTACTCCATAAAAATTGGAAACTTAAAACTGATGCAGGAGCCATCCAATAATAGGTCCATAAAAGGTATAATCGGGTTCACTTAACACACGCATAACAGTCTCATAATTTCCGACAAACGGCAAAAGAAATGCTTGACCAAAAATAAGAATAAAACCATTTAACGTGGCACCCATTACCGCTCCCCTACGTCCTCCAGTAGCATTCCCAAAAATCGCTGCCGCTGCACCTGTAAAAAAGGTAGGGATCAATGCTGGAAAAACAACAACAGGATACTGTATGATTCCCAGTACGATCATGCCAATAACACTTGCGACTAAACTACAGAAAAATCCCACAATAACAGATGTCGGATGTTGAGGAAATAACAGAGGTAAGTCAAACCCTGGAGTCGAATTGGGAACGACTTTCTCAGCAATTCCATGAAAAGCAGGGATTACTTCTGTTAAAAGCATTCGAACACCTGTTGTCAAAATTGTGATTCCTACACCAAACTTTAATCCTTGCAGCAGGGCATAAAGCAACCAATCTTTATGGGCACTGACCTGTAACTCTACAAAATCCTTTCCTGCAAACAACGTTACCATGATAAAAAATAACATCATGATGAGTGTTAATGCTGGGATTGTTTCACGTAAAAAGCCTAATCGAGCTGGCAACTCGATTTTTTCCAAATCCTTCTCTTTATTGCCGACTAATTTGCCGAGTAATCCTGAAACAACACAAATGATCGAACTTGAATGTCCGAGTGTAAATGAATGGTCACCGGGAATATACTTCATAAAAGGAGCAACCATCGCTGAAGATAAAGTTAAATAAATACCCAACATTAGTGAACCAATCCAAATAATATGCGTTGTTGAAAGGTCTGTTCCGACAGTCAGCAATGCAGCGATCAATCCAGCATAAAAAAATGATACATGTGCTGATAAGTGTATATATTTAAAAGGGGTAAAGCGGGCCAATAATACATTGACCAGAAAACCGAAAGCAAAGATTAAGGTAGCTGAAGTACCATAAGCTAATAAACTCGCGTTGACCAATTGATCAACTGAATGAACCGTTATGGTCTGCATACCAAATATCTTTCGAAGCATGGTTTCTAAAGGAAGCAAGCTATCTGCCAAAAACTCAACTCCCGCTAAAACCAATAAAAAGCCGACAACGGCTTTAATCGTACCAGATATCATTTGATTGATTGTTTTTCGTTGAACCAATAAACCAATCATTACGACACAGCCCATTAAGATTGCCGGCTCACTAAGAAATTGCCAAAGATTCAATCACTCACTCCCCTTCTCTTATCTCTTTTATTACCTCCAAAAGTTTATTTTGTAACGTGGTTTTATCTGTCAAATTAACCAATTCTATCAATTTCGCATCTGTATTTCGAATTAATTTTGATAAATCAGGAGTTGTGATGATGATATCGACATTTGTCGTTCCCATAGACCCAATGTCGACAGATTGAACTTCGGCATGAATTCCTTCAGCTTGTAATATTTGCTCTGTATATACTTTTAATAAAATACTACTTCCTACTCCCGCGCCGCAAACAGTTAATATTTGTAACATAAGTAATCTCTAGCTCCTTTTTCAGCATCGTTATTGATTTGAATAGTGTGCAATGATTTGTAATATCTGTGGTAAATTGCCTGTCATTAAACAATCAACTGCTGTTGGATCATCAAGAATCTGGACAAGTTGTGATATGATCTTTAAGTGTGATTCATGATCAATTCCACCTAATGCGAAAATCAGTTTAACTGGATCATTATCCGGATTACCAAACTCAACGGCTTTTTTCAAGCGCACTAAGCTCATACAGACTCGATGAACTCCTTCTTCAGGTCTTGCATGTGGCAAGGCAACACCTGGAGCAATCACTACATAAGGCCCAAGTTGTTCAATATTCCGGACCATCTCTGTTACATAGCGCTCTTCTACCGCTTCGTTTTGTACTAGAATTTCACCCGCAATTCTTGTCGCTTCTCTCCAATCCTTAGCTTCTAGATCGAGACGAATCGTCGATGAATATAACACATCCTGTAACACGGGCAGTTTCCCTCCATCTACTCCTAAGGCCGAGTCAGCATATATTTTCTCTATGTATAGCAATTGTTTTTCAATTGCATCTAGTTCATCCTTTGTTAGGATTGGAGAAACTTTTAAAGTTGGTTTTTGTACATTTGGTAGATGGATCGTTGTAATAATAAAATCGATTCTATCTAATTCTTGTTGATTTAAGGAAGAGCTGGTATAGACATTTACAATCTCCAACTGCGGAAAGTGGGATTGGAGAGTCGCCATGAGTAATCCTGACGTTCCAATCCCACTTCCACAAACAATTGCAACCCGTTTCCACTCTCTTCGACGCTGTTTTTTTCTCTCTATAGCCGCCCCAACATGAATGGTTAAGAAACCAACTTCCTCTTCAGGAATGTGTTTCCGCAATATTTGCTCTAGATATTGACTTGCATTTCTAGTAACATCATATATATGTGGATATTGTTTTTTAATATCAGATAATAAGGGGTTACGCAAGACCATCTCATATTTCAATCGATAGAGAGATGACTTCATATGGAGTACGAGTGAGGAGAGCAATTCTTCATCCTCTAATTTCATTCCGAGCCGCGCTTCAACATAGAGGATGAATTCGGAGGCGATTTGCATGGCGAGTTCCCAATCATCCCCACTCGGTACACCCATATTTGCAAAGTGCCGAAACTTTGCACCCAATAGTTGTACAGTCAAATAAACCCATTCCGCATCTGGTAATGTAATCTCAAAGGTATTGTTTATATACTCTCGCAACTCTTGCATAGAAGCGTAGTATCGATGTTCTCGAATTGGTTCTAATTCTCGAGATATAGTTTCCATCACATTACCTTCCCTACAACGATAGAGCATGATTCCAATATAGATGAGCAAATGATTTAATGCATGTTCATATAGGTAGATATGATGCTTTTGCCCTATTCTCATCAGTATGCGAGCAATTGGTTCAAATTGCTGAAGTACATTTTCTGTGAAAAACTGATAGAGAATCGTGTATGGAAAGTCTTCTTGTGAATGGACAAAGTACGTTAGCGTTCCGACTCGATTGATAAATCGAGTAAACATCTCTACAGAAGCATTCCGTTTCTTGGCCTCTTCTCCCTCAATCCAGTATCCAATCCCACGCTTGGAACACAAACTTAGCTGATAAACAGTTGCTTCTTTCTGTACGGAACGCAGATCTTCAAACAACGTAGATTCGCTTACATCAAGTGTATTTGATAGTTCAGGTATTGTAAGAGGATGATCATGATTAAGTAATAGAAACAAAATTATCTCTTTTCTCTCTTGCTGCGAATAAACATATTCTTGTGCGGTAACTGGTAGTAAATCGGTTTCGATTCTTTCGACCCATATTCCTACACCTGGTCTTTTTTGTAGTAGATATCCTTCTTGTTTGAGTGCATCTTCTACGAACTGAAGATCATAACGTACGACTCGTTCATTTGTACCTAGTTTCTCGGAAAGTTGACTAGCTGTTAGGGGTTCGCCTTGACTTAACAACAATTCTTTGAGGCGAACTCTTCTCTCTGTCAATGCCATAGCTTATAACCCCTTGCTATTAGAATAGATTGAATCGTTATGAATATCAATTTGAAACATTGTCATTATCTTATGAGAAAAACTACAATAAGTCCATAAGTCGATCTAAACATGATAAGAAGACCCCTTAGTTATGCTGAGGGGTCAGTTAGTAGACAAATGGTTCCGTCAATATTTCACGCATCGACTCCATTTCAGGCTACGAAGATGTCTTCAAGGCGCCATGACTGCTCGCTCAGGGCGGTATCAACTCGGCTATCGCCTCAGACAGCACTACCGCCTATTCTTCGCTCCACAGTCGTGGCTTTGTAGCTCCTGAAAGTCGCTCCGCCGCGAAATATTGACTCCACAATTTCTCCTTCTTCTATCCAATTGTACAACCCCTTCTCTTAATCAATTAGGTTTTTTCTTCAATCTACACACTTCAGTTATACTGAGAGGTTTAAATCAATCCATCCATATGCTTCAAGTTGTTGTAAAAATGTTAGGAGACGAGGAATTGTAGGTTTGACTTGTTCACCAAATCTATTCTCTAGCTCTGTGGCAATCTGTTCAACTGTTTTTTGTCCATCACAGTGTTCCACAACAAAACTTCCTAGCTCATCTAGCTCTATTATTCGGACCGCTGGTTGCTTGAGCCAACGAATCAAAAATCGTTCTAGTAAGTTGGTTCTAGGAATGACTAGATACTTTTGCATCGCTATCCCATCGATGGATTCCAATCGAAATCGATGGTTTAAGACTGGTGATAAATGCAAAAAATTAACCCTATCCTTCATGTTTGACTCTCTTGGTCGCTCGAACAGCAACCCACCAAAGTAATCCAGCTAGACCCATAAACAATAGGAAAGGAATCCATGTTTGAGACCATCGTACAGGAGCATCTGGATGAAGGATACCACTCACGATAAACAGAGCAATAATGACACTGACCAATGCTTCACCAGCTATTAACCCAGAGGCAAAAAGCGTTCCTGTTTCCTCTCGTTCCCTTTTCACCTGTTTATTGGCACGAAGTTCTGACAACCAACGAATTGCTCCACCTACCATAATCGGTGCACTCACAGCTAGTGGAAGATAAAATCCGACAGCAACTGTAAGTGAATTTAGTCCAAGAAATTCAAAGGTGATCGCTAGGGCGACTCCGATTAATACCAAGTCCCAAGGCAAGTTAGCAGACATAATGCCTTCCACAACAATTTTCATCAAAGCTGCTTTCGGTGCTGGTAATAGCTGACTGCCCAGTCCATAGGCTCGATTAAATAAAACCAATACAAAACCGATAATCAGGCTGCTCGCCACTACTCCTATCATCATCGCGATTTGCTGCTTCCAAGGTGTACTTCCAACTAAATAACCCGTTTTTAAGTCTTGTGAAATATCTCCCGCAACAGCAATGGCAACACATACAATGGCGGCCACCATCAAAGAGATGATCATGCCTGGCATTCCTGCCATACCCGTCCCTTTAAAAATAAATGTAACAATTAATAATGTAGCAATGGTCATCCCCGAAACAGGCATCGAAGTACTCCCTACAATTCCAACAATTCTCGAAGCAACAGTTACGAATAAAAATCCAAACAATGCAATCGCAATTGCACCTATCATCCCAATATCGGTAAATGGCGTAAAACCTATTACTAAAATTAAAAGAAAGATTCCACCTATAATCCATCCTGTTGAGATATCATGATCTGTACGTTCAATTGTCATCACTCTCTTTTTGCGTCTCTTAAAACTTGAAATTGTATCTACCATTGAGCGAACAAGAAGAGGTAATGTTTTGCAAAGTGTGATCAGCCCCCCAGCAGCAACTGCCCCTGCACCCATATAGCGAATATAATTCGTATAAATTTCTAACGCTGAAAGATGGCTAAGCGAGATCGAGGAGGGAAAAATCACCTGATTGCTTCCAGTGCCAAAAAAACTAATCGCAGGGACAAAGACAATCGAGGCGAGCAATCCCCCTGCAATCATCTGCCCACCGATTCTAGGGCCTATGATATAGCCAACACCAAGTAATGCTGGCATCGTATCCATTCCTAGCATTGCATTCTTAAAATTCCAAAGTTTTGCCTCAATCGTAGTTTGAAACCATCTCAATCCATCACCCAACGCTTTAAATAGCCCACCAACAGCAAATCCATAGAAAATCAAACGTGCGCTACGTCCACCTGTTTCACCTGATTTTAATACCTCTGCACAAGCAGTTCCTTCTGGATATGGGAGAATCTCATGTTCATTTACAATTAACAATCTTCTTAAAGGTACCATCATGAGAACGCCAAGTAATCCACCTGTTAATACAATAAAGATAATAACTAGTTGACTCGGTGTTGCTTTCCACATATAGAGCGCTGGAATCGTAAAGATTGTCCCCGCCGCAATCGCCTGTCCAGCCGTAGTCATCGTCTGAACAATATTATTTTCTAAAATCGATTGGCGACGCATGATTCCCCGCAAGATCGCCATTGAAATGACAGCCGCTGGAATGGAGGCTGACACAGTTAAACCTGTTTTTAATCCAAGATAAGCATTTGCTGCACCAAATACAATGGCTAATACAACCCCTAAGATGAGTGCAAAAAAAGTGAGTTCTGGTAATGTCCGTGAAGCAGGAACATAGGGAACAAAATCTTTACTCTTCAAAATTGATTCCCCCTATTCAGAATAATATAGTTATATTATAGCATAATATATACCTATTCATGTCACATTTAGGAAAAAGGTTGAAGATAAAGGATCAAACTTACTATATAAAATAAAAAGCCCTACTCGTATGAGTAGAGCTTTTTTCTACATTTTTCTTCTGTAAAATCCTGATAAAAAGTGTAAAAAGATATGCAATGATACTCTAGTGGAAGCATCTCGAAAGTCAACCGATGGATCAACACAAACAAAATCGATTGCTTGTACTTTTTCCCACTTGCCCAAGATATAGGCGCTTTCGAACAATTCGACAGGTAGTAATCCCTGGGGACCGATTGCGGGAACACCTGGAACAACTGACTGATCTAATACATCGATATCAAAAGTTACATAAATTTGATCACATTTTTGATCAAGTATTGCCATTGCTTGAGCAATGATCGTTTCAATCCCAGCTTGTTGCACTTCCCGCTGTGAAACCAAGTTCATTCCATGCTGCTCTGCGTAATCGCGGTATTGACGTGAATTGGCGAAATTTCGCAGTCCAATCGTCACGATATCTTCACCACGAATCGTATTTGATTCAATTAAGTTGCGCATGGGCGTACCGTTGGAAGCTCCACCATAACTTAAATCACGCACATCAAGATGTGCATCAAATTGAATAATCCCAATCCGAGCTCCTGTTGCCTCCACTATCGCTTTCACAAGTGGTGCTGTAATGGAATGATCGCCACCTACTGCAATTGATACGGCTTCTGGATAGGCTCGCTGTACGGAAAGATTTGCTTCATAAATATTTTGATGACATTGTGCAATATCAGTAATATGCATTTCAATGTCACCTAAGTCAGCAATGCGTAGTGGTTTTAGATCGATATCTTGTTCCCAATTATAAGTTGTAAATGATGTCCAACATTTGCGGAATTGTTGAGGATGTAAATGCGCTCCTGAGAAGCTGATCGAACTCTTCGATAACGGAACACCCATCAGACAAAGATCGTATTCTTGATCCTGTTTAACAGGTCGAATCCATTCCGCTAAATTCGTAGAAAAAGGATCAGCCGATCCGCCAGACAGACGGATCGATGGCGCATGTAATTTCGATAATTTGAGCATTGACTGATACCTGCCTTCTTCAATCATTAACAAACAGTGCAGTATTCATACGAAAATTTTGCATGTATGATTGCTTCATCTATTTCCTAATAATTGACCTCGTTGAACGACAATATCACCTTTTTTCAATACCGTATCCACATGGTTAATGCCAAAATGATAAGGAATATAGGCTAAATTCGTTGTATCAAAAATTACTAGATCAGCCTGTTTGCCAATTTCAATACTCCCTACTTGTTTACCGCGATTAATAGCATAGGCAGCATTGATCGTCATTGCTGTTAATACTTCCTCAGGTGTCATTTTGAGTTGTAAGCAACCAAGCGTCATAACCATTTGTGGCGATTCTGTTGGTGAACTACCTGGGTTATAATCGGTTGATAAAGCAACGGCCAAATTAAGTTCAATCATGCGTCTGACGCGTGCAGGTGATACTCCTAGATTAAACGATGTAGCTGGTAAGCAGACTGCGATGACACCATGATCCGCCATTGCCTGCAAGCCTTTATCACTAGCTGCCAGTAGATGCTCTGCTGAAATACAATTTAATTCTCCTGCTAATTCAGCTCCACCTAGCGATTCGATCTCGTCTGCATGAATTTTCAATCCAAAACCAAGCTTCTGTGCAGCGGTTAAAATCCGCCTAGATTCCTCAACGGTAAAAACGCCTTTTTCACAGAAAACATCACAAAACTCTGCCAATCCTCGTGCTTTGACCTCTGGTAGCATTTCCTCTATCACTATTTGTACAAAAGCTTCCGAATCCCCTTTATACTCTTCAGGAATCGCATGCGCTCCCATAAAAGTCGAAACAAGTTCAATCGGATGTCTTTCATTTAGCATTTTCGCTACGCGCAGTTGTTTTAACTCATTTGTTAATGTGAGTCCATAACCACTTTTTGCCTCCACTGTAGTAGCCCCCAAAATAAGCATCCGATCTAAACTTTTCTTCGCTTGTCTATATAATTCTTCTTCTGTAGCTTGGCGAGTTGATCGCACGGTGCTTAAAATCCCACCGCCTTGAGCTAAAATATCCAGATAAGATACGCCTTGTAACTTTAAGCTAAGTTCATGTTCACGGGAGCCACCATGTACTAAGTGTGTATGAGGATCGACAAAGCCTGGGGTCACGATCCGCCCCTTTGCATTTAACTCCTCGACAATTGTTGTATCTTTTAGTTGTTGACGTACCTCTTCTTCTTTACCTACAGCAACAATCTGTCCTTGGGCAATGGCAATGGCAGCATTTTCAATCACAGAAACCTCTTGCATCTCTGACCCACTGCGCGGTCTTGCTGGACCGCGCAGTGTATATAATTTTCCAATCTCATAAATTAAACGATCAATCGTTTTCAATTCCGTCACTTCCTATTTTTTGCATCTAACATAGGGACATGAATTCCATGTTTCTTTGCTGTCTCGATGGCAATCTCATACCCAGCATCCGCGTGTCGAATCACACCCATTCCTGGATCAGTAACAAGCACACGGCTCAATCTCTTTTCTGCTTCATCTGTTCCATCGGCTACAACAACCATTCCTGCATGGAGAGAGTATCCCATTCCAACGCCACCACCATGATGGAATGAAACCCAGCTAGCACCTGAAGCAGTATTTACAAGCGCGTTTAAAACTGCCCAATCACCAATCACATCACTACCATCTTTCATGGCTTCGGTTTCGCGATTCGGAGAAGCAACAGATCCACAGTCAAGATGATCGCGACCAATTACAATCGGCGCAGATATCTTTCCTTGACGAACCCATTCATTGATCGCTAAGCCCATTTTTACACGCTCACCATAGCCCAACCAGCAGATACGAGCTGGTAAACCTTGGAACTCAATTCGATCTTGTGCTAATTCAATCCAGCGGCGCAAATGTTCATTTTCTGGGAAGAGCTCTAAGACTAGCTCGTCTGTACGATAAATATCTTCTGGGTCACCAGAAAGTGCTGCCCAGCGGAATGGACCTTTTCCTTCACAGAAAAGCGGACGAATATACGCTGGTACAAATCCAGGGAAATCAAAGGCATCTTCTACTCCTTCATCCAGAGCAACCTGTCTAATATTATTCCCATAATCAAATACAACAGCACCCATTTTTTGCAAATCAAGCATCGCTTGAACATGTGTTGCCATTGATTGGCGAGAAAGGGCAACATATTTTTCTGGGTTTGAACGTCGAAGTTCAGCCGCTGCTTCAAGTGAATAACCAACAGGTACATATCCATTTAATGGATCATGGGCGGAGGTTTGATCTGTTACAAAGTCAGGTACGATATTGCGTTTCACAAACTCAGGATATAGTTCAGCCGCATTACCAACAAGACCAATTGATAATGGTTTTCCTTCACTTTGTGCCTCACGGGCCAATTTGAGCGCTTCATCTAAGTCCGTTACCTGCACATCACAATAACGCGTTTCGATCCGCCGTTGAATTCTTGAAGGATCGACATCAATACATATCGCTACCCCACCATTCATCGTTACAGCTAATGGTTGAGCACCACCCATGCCTCCAAGTCCTGCAGTCAGTGTTAGTGTTCCTTTAAGACTCCCTCCACTATGCTGTCTTGCTGCCTCAGCAAATGTCTCATAAGTCCCTTGTAAGATCCCTTGACTACCAATATAGATCCAACTTCCGGCTGTCATCTGTCCATACATGATCAGACCTTTTTGATCTAGTTCATGGAACTGATCCCAATTGGCATATGCAGGCACGATAACCGAGTTAGAAAGGAGAACGCGTGGAGCTAGCTCATGTGTTTGAAAACGACCCACTGGCTTCCCTGATTGAATTAATAAGGTTTCATCCGATTTTAAATCACGGAGTTGTTCGACAATCACCTGATAACTTTCCCAATTACGAGCTGCTTTACCAATACCACCATAAACCACTAAATCTTCAGGACGTTCGGCCACCTCAGGGTCTAGATTGTTCATTAACATCCGCAAAGCAGCTTCTTGTTGCCATCCTCTGGCTGAGAGTTGAGTCCCTCTAGCTGCACGAATCTCTTGTCCAGCCATTATAATCTCCCCTTTTTCCTTCATCTTTTATTTTCCTAAATAAGCCTTTTTCACAACATCTTGATCTCGTAGGTTTTCGACGTGATCAGAAAAGACGATTTCCCCATGTTCTAATCCATACCCACGATCAGCTACAGAAAGTGCCATCATCGCATTTTGTTCGATCAAGAGCATCGTCAAACCTTCTTGCTTAATCTGCCGAATGGTATCAAAGATATCTTTTACCACGATTGGAGCAAGCCCCATCGAGGGTTCATCTAAGATCAGCAACTTTGGTTTTGCCATTAAAGCCCGCCCGATCGCAAGCATTTGTTGTTCTCCTCCACTCATCGTTCCAGCAAGCTGAGTCTTCCTTTCAGCTAGACGTGGAAAGAGCTGAAAAACGCGTTCCATCTCTTGATCTCGCTCTGCTGAACCCATTTTGCTGGCATATGCACCCATATATAGGTTTTCTTCTACATTTAAGCGAGGAAAAACGCGTCTTCCTTCAGGTACCAAAACAATACCTTCTCGAACAATTTGATGAGCTGACAAACCGCATAATTCCTTGCCTTCGTATCGAATGGAGCCTTGTGCAGGAATAACACCTGTAATAGCATGAACGGTCGTTGTTTTACCAGCACCATTTGAACCAATGAGCGTAACCACTTCACCTGATTCAACTTTTAAAGAGATATTGCGCACTGCCTGTATTCGTCCATAAGAGACACTTAATTGTTCAATCTCCAACAACTTCCGTCACCTCCTGACCACCGATATACGCCTCGATGACTGCTGGATTCGCAACAACTTGATTAGGATCACCATCGGCAATTTTCACACCATGATCAAGGACAACAAGACGGTCACAAAGTTCCACAACCATTCCCACATTATGTTCAATTAAAATAACTGTAGTACCTTGTTGACGAATTTGGCGTACCAATGCGGAAAGCGATTCAACTTCTTCAGAATTCATTCCAGCTGCTGGCTCATCTAACAAAATCATTTCAGGGTGGGATACTAGTGCTCTAGCGATCTCTACCCGTCTTTGGTTCCCATAAGATAGATTCCCTGCTGCTTCATTTGCTAAATCAGTAAGACCTAAGCGTTCAAGCAATGCCCAGCTTTCTTCTGCAACCTTTTTCTCTTCTTCACGCGATCGCCGAAGACCAAAGATCGATGACCATGCACCTGCCTTTGTTTGTCGAAATAAACCGAGTTTAATATTGTCTAGAACACTGTAGTCCTTGAGCAGTCGTATATTTTGAAAGGTACGAAATATCCCTTGGTTAGCAATTTGATAGGGTTTAAAACCTGTAATATCTGTTCCATTAAATTGAATATTACCTTGATCTGGTCGATAAATGCCTGTCAAGATATTAAAAAATGTCGTTTTTCCTGCTCCATTAGGACCTATTAAACCTAGGATTTCACCCTTCTTGACTATCAGATCAACCTGATCGACAGCTGTCAATCCACCAAATCGTTTTGTAATTCCTTTCATCTCAAGCAAGGCGTCCATTAATCTTTCACCGCCCTTTTTTGATGCCGGATTTTCCTACCAAAGACTCCTTTGGGGCGATATCGCATCATGATGACCATGAGTAAACCATATAAAATCATCTTATAAGTATCGATATAGTTTGGGTCAATAATCTTAATATCAAATATCCGAAAAACTTCGGGTAATAGATAGAGAACACTTACACCGAATAATGTACCGCGAATCGTTCCCAGACCACCGATCACAACCATACTAAGGAGCGTGGCAGATAAGGTAAATCCAAAGGTATCAGAGCTGATAAAGGAAACTTTATGTGCAAATAAAGCACCTGCAACTCCTGCAAAAGCTCCGCCAATCGCAAAAGCCAACACTTTATAGTAAAGTGTATTGATCCCCATCGACTGAGCTACGACCTCATCTTCTTGAATAGCCGTCCACGCTTGCCCCAACTTCGAACGTGATAATCGATGTAAAACGTAAATAAGCACGAGCAATACGATAAATACCAACAGCAAATACTCAACATCTGTTAATTCATGACCAAAAATCGATGGCATCGGAATCCCGTCAATCCCATATGCACCACCTGTTATTTTTGCATTTTTAAAAAAAGACTGTGCAATTAAACCAAGTCCTAATGTGGTAATTGCTAGAAAATCCTCGCGAACGCGAAGACTTGGCAATCCTAAAATAGCACTTAACAGAAAGGTGATGATAACGGCTAATAAGATTGAAAGCCAAGGATTTAATCCAATTTTTACAGAGAAAATAGCTGTGGAGTATGCACCAATTCCATAAAAAGCAGCATGTCCTAGTGAGACTTGACCAGCATAACCTGTAATTAGATTTAAGCCTAATCCCAAGATAATATTTATAAAGAGAAAAACAATAATATCAAGATAATATGGATTTATCCATCCCTCCATCCTGCTCACCTACACTTTCTCTACCTGTTTGCCAAATAATCCAGAAGGTTTCAATAGGAGAATCAAGATGAGAATGACAAACGCAATCGCATCCTTATCAATAACCATTCCAGTCAAATATCCTTCACTGAGCGACTCGACGATCCCTAAAATCAATCCTCCAATAATGGTTCCAGGAATTGATCCCAATCCACCAAGTACAACAACACAGAATGCTTTGAGCCCTGGAATAGAACCCATCGTTGGGAAGAGAGAGTTAAAATCATAAGCTACAAATGCACCCGCTAATGCTGCAAGCGCAGAGCCAATGAAAAAGGTAACGGCAACGACTTGATTCACATTTACACCCATTAGCGAAGCTGCTCGCATATCCTGTGAAACTGCCTGAATGGCAACGCCCATCTTCGTCCATTTCAAGAAAGCATAGAGTAATAGCAAGCAGACTAGACCGACAATAATAATATAGAGTTTACTATTGGTAAGGCTAATGGAGCTCGTAATATGGATCGGCTCGACTTTCATTCCTGTTGCTGGAAACCCTCTTGGATCTGATGTAAAGATCGCCTGAAATAAACTCTCAACAAAAATCGCAATTCCAACACCACTAATTAAAGTTGTGATGGGATGTGTTCCACGCAAAGGTCGATATGCCAGACGCTCGACTAGCACACCTGCGATTCCTGCAATGATCATCCCAAAAAGAATGGCAACGATGAAGTTCATATTTAGATAGAGGATGCCAATCATAGCCGAAAAAGCACCTACGGTATAAATGACTCCATGTGCAAAATGCAGCAATTTCAATACACCATAGATCATCGTTAGACCAACTGCTATGAGAATATAGGTAAAACCGAGTGCGATTCCATTTAATAATTGTTGCGCTAGCATGGATGTCACCTCCAATCAAGAGGGAGCGATTAGAAACGAAGCTTCTAATCGCTATCTCCCTTGTTACTTATAGATTTTCGATTTTACAAACTGGAATTTCCCATCATGAACGGTCATAAAGATAACCGGTTTGATAACTTCATGATCAGGACCAAATGTAATCTTTCCAGAGGTACCTTCCAAGTCTTTTGTTTCATTGATCGCTTTTGCCAATGCTTTTGAATCTGGACCTGTTTTCTTCAATGCCTCGATAATTACTTTTGCCGCATCATAACTTTGTGAAGATAACATATCAGGTTCTGATTGATGTTTAGCCTTCCATTCTTTCACAAATTGCTGCACAACCTCACGAGGATCACTTCCGTAGAAGGAAGTTGTAAATGTCGATCCCTCCGTATTTTGTTGCCCTAACTCTAGATATTTTGGTGAATCAAATCCGTCAACACCAAGAAATTGCACATTTAATCCTGTTTCTTTTGCCTGCTTCACAATGGCTGATGCCTCGTTGTAATATCCAACTACATAAAGCGCATCTGGGTTTTTCGCTTTTACTGCCGTCAACAATGAGCTAAAGTTTTTATCACCCATGTTGAATGGACGATCAATTGCGATTTTACTACCTAGCTTTTGCACTTCTTCTTTAAATGCTCCGTAGATGGATTTACCATAGTCAATGTCCACATATAGAACTGCAATATTTTTCTTCTTTAAGTCGTTCACTGCATAATCTGCCATGGCTTTACCTTGTACAGGTCCTGTGTAGATTACTCGATTGACATAATCTCCGCCCTTGGTTACATCTGGATGAACAACATACGCTGCAACCATTGGAATCTTTGCTTTTTGCACTTTTGGCGCTACCGTTTTAGAAGGACCACTATATGCACCATCGATCAAGGCAACAACTCGATCGTTATTAATCAATTTTTGTACAGCTTTTAATGCTTCTTCTGGTTTACCTTGATCATCTTCAGCAACCAATTCAAGTTTTTTACCCTTGACCCCACCTTGTTTATTGACTTGATCGATCGCCAATTGTGCCGCATCGCGACTATGGATTCCATCGGTAGAAGTGGGGCCCGTTAATGGACCAAACCAACCGATTTTAATCGTATCGCCACCGCCTCCTTGTCCTGAGCTACAGCCCACAACCATCAGAGAAGCCATTAACACTAAAATAATTGCCGTGGTAAACTTTCTCACCTTTTGACCTCCTCATTTCGACAATAATGTTAACTTTTATTACATATTAATTGAAAGCGGCTTCAATGAACCTAGCTGAATTTGTGTGATCTTAGTACAATTTTGCTCTGCGATACTCGGTTGGGGTTTGTTTTTGGTAACGCTTAAAAAGACGAGAAAAGTAATTTGCGTCATCAAATCCTATTGCTTCTGCAATTTGTTGAATCGTCCAATCTGTCTGTTCTAAGTAATAAAACGCCTTTTTAATACGTAGTTGATTCAAGTACTCTATAAAACTAATACCTAGTTCCTCTTTAAATTTTCGACTAAAATAATAGTGACTCATCGAACAATATTGTGCGACCTCGACAAGAGTAATTTTTTGATGAAGATTGGCACGCATATAATCAAGCGCCTTACGAATCCAAGTACTCACTTTTCCTAAGTGTCCCATATCAATTTGAGCCACCAGTTGACGAGCATAGGTTGAAACCTTTTTCACAAAATGATCATAGCGAATCGTATGGTATAAATCTTGAATTAAAGCGGCATTTCGCGATAAAATATCGATCATATTTCCGCCATTTTCTAACGCAACGCGTGTCATCAGCATAATCAAATCTGTTACTTCTGATTTAAAAACTTCTACATCTTGATAATGTGCGACAGCCAATTTCTTGAGCATTAATTGTAAAAGTGAGATCACACCTTCTTCATCTGCGATTCGAACAAGCGCTTGTAGCTCTGTGCGCTCCTCATTTGTGAGTGGACTTTTTCCTGCAATTTCTCTTTTTTCTTCTTCTTGATAATGAAATATCAATTGATTCCCTTGGAAAAAACGATGAATCATTGATTTCCTTGCTTCTTGATAAGATAGATGTAATAAATAGGGATTACTATAAAATCCGCCAATCCCAATGGAGACAGAGACGCCTTGATCTGCCATTCCTTTTATAACCTGTTCAGCCAGTGGGTGAGTGAAAGAATAAAGTTGCTCTGGATGTTCATAGGATGGCTTGGGCAACTCCAACAAGAGTGCCATCACTCCCTCCTCTACCCAGATAGTCAGATATGGAATTGAAACAACTTTTTGAATCACCTGGGATAATTGAATGGCAATTTCTCGTCTCCATAGAAATGGACGACCGATACAAATCTCAAAGTATCGATCAATAGAGATCAGCATGATCAACTGGGGATGGACACTCACTTGATACTGCTCCTGCATGGTTTCAAAGTGAGCATGATGGACAATCGTTCCTGTTAACAACCAGTGCGAAAAAGCTACTTTTGCTGGATGATCACTCACTACATGATTCCCCCATCCAAACCAATGATTGATATGAAATAAACTGAACGTGTTTCAGTCTATAGACAAATGATCATGATCTTTTGACCCTCATTTTTCTACAGTCTACAACTCATACTTTACTATTTTCTTTATTTGCTTTTTTTAACCAAGCAGTGAGTCTTTCCACATCATTTGCCAAAACTCGATCACCTGTTAAAGGTGGCACCCATTTGCGAATTTGTCGATATAAAGATTTTGAATGGGGTGAACATTTTTCAATCTCCCGAAATTCTAATGCTTGTGCGGCACAGATTGCCTCAATCGCTACAACTCGTCTACTATTTTTTAATACTTGATAAGCATGTCGAGCCGCAGTCATCCCCATACTCACATGATCCTCTTGATTCGCTGAAGAAGGAATCGAGTCAACACTAGCTGGATGCGCTAAGGTTTTATTTTCGGAGACAAGTGCTGCTGCTACATACTGCATAATCATAAATCCAGATTCCAAGCCTGGATTGACGCTTAGAAAAGGTGGCAATCCACTCAACTGAGGATTAACGAGTCGTTCAATTCGCCGTTCAGCAATATTTGCCAACTCCGCAAGCGCAATTTTTAAAAAATCCATTGCAAAGGCGATAGGTTGTCCATGAAAGTTACCACCAGAAATGACTTCACCATGATCAGAAAAGATCAATGGATTATCTGTGGCCGAATTCATTTCGATTTCTAATTTTTCCTTTACATAATTTAAAACTTGTCGAATAGCTCCATGAACTTGAGGAATACACCTTAATGAATAAGCATCTTGAACTCGCAAATCACCTTGGTGCGTTGTTAACTGACTGCCTTCCAAGTAGCCGCGCATATTCTGAGCGACTTCAATCTGCTCAGGATATGCACGTACTTGATGAATTTGGTCATCAAATGCATCTATGACCCCATTTAAAGCTTCAAAAGTTAGCGAAGCAAATTGTTCAGCCCAGTTAGCTAAATCGCTCGCATCCAGATAAGTTACAACGCCAACCGCAGTCATCGCTTGCGTTCCGTTGATTAAAGCGAGGCCTTCTTTCGCCTTTAGGCGAATCGGATTAAGCCCTTTTCTTTCTAATGCATCTAATCCAGTTAACCGCTCTCCCTTTACCATTGCTTCTCCTTCACCCATTAGTACAAGCGCCAAATGAGCAAGTGGAGCCAAGTCACCACTAGCACCTAAAGATCCTTGACTAGGAACTACTGGATGGATTCCAGCATTCAGGCAATCAACCAATAATTGAAGTGTCTCTTTGCAAATACCTGAATAACCCTTCGCTAAAGCATTTACTCGTAGTAAAATCATCGCTCGAACAATTCGTTCCGATAGCGGTTTACCTACACCAACAGCGTGACTACGGATTAAATTCATTTGTAATTGTTCTACCTGATTTTGTGGTATGATCACATCGCTTAGTTTTCCAAAACCTGTTGTTACACCATACACCACCAAATCTTCTTGTATCAATTTTTCGATTGTTTGACGACTTGTCTCTATTCGTTTCCATGCTTCCTTGTGGATTTCTATTTCTTCCTCATAATCGAGTACCTTTTTAATTTGTTTAAATGTTAAATGATGTCCATCTAGATAAATCGTCATTGCCAAACCCCTTTTCCCATAATAAAAAAGCTATACCAAGAACTAACTCAGTATAGCTTTGACTGATCAAGAATGTATTTACTCATTATGTTTTAGTTTTATATGCAAAATTTTATTATGAATGAAATTAAATCGTCAACTAACAGAAGGATTCGCTTTTAACCAGGAGGTGTAGAATCTCCCATTTGACGTAATAATTGATTCAAATCCCCATGAATTCCTTCAATATCACCATTTCTCTGCATTCTCATCCCAACACGGTTAATCTGTTGCTCTAATTTTTGTCGGTCTGTTACATGTACTTTAAAATAACGAGGGGTAACACTTTGTGCAACCCGTCTTGCTTCGTAGACTGCCTTCTTTTTACCAGAGGCAGATACTTGAGGTGAGCGATATTGCAGACCAATAAATACATGATCATCTGTCACAAGTGTTGTTGCCGTTTTTACATGTGGCAGACGAGTTACAAGTTGAGCGATATGTTTTGCTAATAGCGAACGATCCATATAAACTTCCGCCGTACTGTTATGATCATAATTAACAGGGTTTACATGATAATAGCCAATCTCATTTTGACCAGAATTACGGATTGTCTCATTACGAGTCGTCTCTGGTGGTCTTCCCTTATATCCGTATTCTGTACGACTGCTTTCGTCTTGATAGAGAGCTGTCCCACCTCTGCCCACTTCTTGCCGAGCTTCCTGTCTTTGTTGGTTACAACCAACCACACATATCATGAAGACTAAAAACATGTATATCATGAAAGAGCTTTTTTTCATTTGAACCGCCCCCTTCATCCTTTCATCTAGGGATAGCATGCCCAGATGCCACACAATCCATGCTTATTTGTAAAACAACCTAATTCACACACGTATTTAATGGCTATCAGTCTGCACTTGGTTCATTTATCATTTTTCGAATATACAGACAATTATCTGCCTTACACAACGGTAAGCCAATCACTGGTTGCCGCATCTAATTAGAGACGAACATTTCATGTCCCTCTTCCTTCGTACCATCGGTGTAATTCTCTTATCATTAGCAACAATTGATAACTGCCTTCTGAACTATCTGACACAAAAGCAAATTTATTTAAATAATCGTTAATCATCCTTGTTTTTAGAAATTCAATTTCGCTTGACTGTTTAGATCGGCACATATATTACATAATATTAAGACATTTCAGAATGAACCCTCCAACGCCTCAATCAGCGCTCAAGTCGTGAAGGGTCCTGCGGACAAACTGACTTTTCGTCAGGCCCAGGCTTTCAGCTACGCCCAAAGTGTCGGCTGTATGCCGAGTTGGGGTCGCTTTCCAAGCCACTCTTCCATCCCTGTTCGACGATCCCCATGCCGTTCGGTCCGAGGACGATCACATAGGAATCCTTGTGGATGGCGTACTTACTGTGAGCGATCGAGATGACCGTGTCCCCATACGGAGTTGCACACTCCTCAACCGCTTTCAGCACGAAGACCGCTGTCTCTTGATCCAGCTGAGACATGGCCTCATCGAGCATGATCGCCACGGGATGTGCGGGTCGAACCGCCAATGCAGCAGCGATCTGGGTCCGCTTCCGCTGACCCCCGGACTGCTCTTGACAGAGCTGCTCCAAGCTGTCTGTCGGCAGCAGCATCTTTTCACTCAGTTGGCGAATGATGAGCTGCCTTTGTTCTGCCGGGAGCTTCTCCACAGCCAGTCCGATGTTCCGTGCCACGGATTCGGCCATCAGGACTTCTGTTTCCTGCGGAACCGGCACCACATTCCACGGGTAGTCCTCCAGCCGAGTCTGGGCGATTGAGTGCAACTGACCCATGCTCCGAATCAGGCACTCTCCAGACCATCCTGTGCTGCTGCCCTTGATGTTTTCCAGATGGCGTGACAGCATCTCCATCATGGAGGATTTGCCGCACCCTGAGGGGCCGACAACGGCGACCCAGTGAGGCTTCCCCGGTTGACCTGATCCGATTTCCAGATCCAGCCCCTCGGGAAACAGGGTCTTGTCCCCGTAGTGGATGCGCAGGTCACGGAGTACGAACCCCTCGAACCCACGCAGGGCAATCTCCCCGTTAGGCCGGTCAGGCAGCGTGAGCAGTTTGCCGAGCTTCAGGAGCCCACCGCGGATGTCCGCCAGCCGAAGTGTGAAGTCAATCGACGAGACGAACGCCATGATTCCCGCAGTGAAGTACGAAGTCAGCAGGATCACGTCGATTGCCGTCCGGTGCTGCACATAGACCGCATAAATGAGCAGCAGAACCAGCAGCACAAAGGTCCAGAGGGTACGAGGACCGGCTACCAGCCACGTTCGGCGACGAGAGTTCTTCTGGTAGAGTTCTACCTCCTGTTCTGATAGTTCTCCCAGCTTCTGTTCCATTGACTCACTGATCCCACGGTCACTGATGAGACGCGGCATCTGCGACCAGGGGTCCAAGGTGGTCTGAAGACTCGACGACAGCTTCTCCCCCTCTTTGCTGATCTCCTGATTCTTCAGAATGGCGGGCTTCGCCAACCTGATCATCAGAGCAGAACCGATCAGCAGCGCAGCGGCATATTCCCACGAGAGGACCCACCACAGCGCGACAAGGTTGAACAGCCAGATGAAGGGGTCTTTCACCACCACGATCAAGTCGTTCCCGATCGAATCCGAGATCGACTTCACCGTCGCCCACGGAGTTCCATTGTCATTGATGTACTGACGCAGGGACTCCCTGTGCACGACCTTCAGCTTCTGCGCAATCCGCTTGACCAAGCTTTCCACGGTGCGCGTACTGAGAACATCACCTTCGTAGAAGGTGCGCATGAAGAGGTATCCCCTACCGCCGACCGCGTTTACGAAAGCCGCAGCAACGAACAAGGTCGCCCCGAGTTTTGAACGGTCGGCCTCCAGCGCGACCTTCAGCAGGTAGAAGCCGACGATCCCTGAAACCGATGTCACCATCGACCAGACGAAGATCTTGGCACACAGCTTCTGGTTTTGCTTCAGCGTCTTGCTGAGGAGCTGGAGCGACTGGAAAACCTGGACGTCGTCTTCCAGGTTTCCTTCGCTCTTGGCCAGCCTCCAGAGCAGCCGATCGGCAAGCGTTTGTTTTTCGCCCGCCCTTTTGCCACACAAGATGGCAAGCCAATCGTGGGTTGCCTTCAATTGAAGGCGAAATGATTTCATAGCCCTTCCTTTTTCCACACCGTACGTGTAGTTCACCTGTTACTACTTTAGCTACAGATGATAGCTCCCTTCAGGATCGCTCTGACGAAGCAAAGCGCAACTACTACTTTAAATGTATTTAATCATATTTATTTTTACGGATTCAACATTCTTCTGAATGATATAGATGATTATTTTTTAATCTGTTTCTCGATAAAACTCATGAAACAACTTAATTAACGCTCGTTTCTCAATTCTAGAGACATAAGATCGTGAAATTCCTAGCTCCTTAGCGATCTCCCGCTGTGTCTTTTCTTCACCCATTCCTAATCCAAACCGATTACAGATTACTTCTTTTTCTCGATCGTCTAATATATGAATGTATTGATATATCTTTTTCCGTTCAATCTTCATCTCAACAGCATCTTCGACTTCTGCCGGATCTGTTCCTAATATGTCTTGAAGCGAAATTTGATTCCCTTCTTTATCTGTACCGATTGGTTCATGCAGTGAAACATCTTTTTTTGCCTTTTTTAATGAGCGTAAAAACATAAGAATTTCATTCTCTATACATCTGGCAGCATATGTAGCAAGTTTTGTCCCCTTATTCGCTTTATAGGATTCAATCGCTTTGATTAAACCAATCGTGCCAATTGAAATCAAATCTTCTGTCTCTTCTGTAGAGTTATCAAACTTTTTCACAATATGTGCGACCAAACGAAGATTATGCTCAATGAGTCGATTTCTTGCCTCTAAGTCCCCAGCAGCCATTTGTTGTAGACTCTTTCGCTCTTCCTCTTCTGATAATGGTTGGGGGAATGCATTGTTCTTCATATGGGCAACTAACAAAATGACTTGTTTAAACATCCAAGTCAAAGTGGTAAATAGACCGGGCATCCTAAAACCCCTCCCATTTTACTGTTCGTAATACCTTATGTGTGGATGCCTGGCAATGTGCCCATTAAAGAAATATCTATTTCAACCTGAAATTTATAATTTATATGGAATATATTTTTGTATCCTGCTGAGGTGGTGCATACACATTGAGGGTGATCAAATTTTCTTCAACAGGATTATACGTTGCATGAATCATTCCTTTTTTGTGAAAAATAAATTCTCCTGTATGTACTTCTTCAACATGATCAATGATTAGTTTTGAATCCGCTTGAAATTGATAAAAGCGATTCAAGAGACACCCTTGTACAACATACGTAAAACCAATCGAACGCCCATGATCATGTATAGGGGTTTCAACATGTGGAGGATAGTTTGTTAAAATCGCCTCCAGTATCTCAGTCTTAGCGATTCGATATCTTCCATATTCCAAAGGAGGTTGAGGAGATGGAACGACTGAAGTAAGATATTGAAAGCAGATATTGAACTCCTTCATCATCGATATGATGCTATTTTCATCATACTCAATTTGCTCTTTGAGAAAAGAACGGAATAAATGAATAAAATCCATATAGACCTCCCAGTTGTCTACATCATTGTACAAACCCTGCTGGATCATTCTAGATCAGACGCCCATTTGATATGATGAATTATATAATCAGTTCAATTTATGAATACATAGCATCTTTTATTACAAAATCAATAAAAATACCTAATCCTGTATCGAAAGGATTAGGTAACAAAAGAAATATCTCGTTGCTCTACCATTTAATTCTCATCTGCCCACAATTGAAATTTCTCTCTCCAAACCCCAAGTTCTGCAAGCCCTCGATGATCCAATTTAACCTCGCCTGGTTTACTTCCTTGACCAATCAGATATCCTTTAAAATCTATTTTCATAAATTCAAAAATCAGTTGAAATTGCTGCACAAGGGGAAGAGCTTTTAAATGAACTTGATTTCCACCTACAATTAATAGAAAACAGCGCTTTCCCTCCATTGCCTGTCGAAAATCGAATGTGGTATCGCGCAAGCTTTGTGACCATCGATCAATAAAGTTTTTCATCAGCCCAGACATTCCATACCAATAAAGGGGGGTTGCAAAGACAATCAAATCACTATTTACTACTTGCTTGATGAGTGTATCATAATCATCGTCAACTAGAGTAAATCCACCAGGAGTATGGCGTTGATCAACAATGGGATGAATCTTGTATTCCCGCAATTTCAACCAATCTACTTCATGTCCTTCGATAAGGCGATTAGCTAGCCATTCTGAATTGCTATTTTCCCTTGTGCTTCCTGAAACAACAGTAATCTTCATATAAAAAACACCCTCCAATGTTCTTCCCATAAATTTTATTCGCAACTTCATGATCTAATCATTGAAACAAAAAAGACCCTTTCTTTTTTTCGGGTCTCTGATGTATTAATATTCACCAAGGTCAATAATCTCTTCTAACTCTGAGAATTGCCGATCAACAACCTGTCGAAGTTCCATTCCAGAGTGGCGCGATATAAACTTTACTGCTACCTCTATATCTTTAATCATAATCTGCTCGCCATTGAATCGTATAACCCAGGCTTCATCTAAACCCTTAAAAATTCGATCAACCTCAATTTGCTTTTCCGCTTCCTTTGTCGAGAAGAGGAACGGCTCTCCTACATGCATTTTCTGCAGAATTTGACTAATCTCACGCTCTTTCAGTTTCATCCCGTTTGACTCTCCCTTTTTTAGTCACACCCTGACCCTCATTCTCTCTCCAAAGACTATTCATCTCTCTCATTGTAATTTTTTCATATCCAAATGACAACTAAGCGTTACAGAAACGATACAAAGAAAAGAACGAACCCCGTTCTATCTCAACTATACTATATGATAAAATGGATTTATTAGCAGTTAAGACAGGAGGAAGCATATGTTTGAAACGCTACTTGCAGGAGCGGGAATTGGCTCAGCAAGGATTGATCTTATTTTGGATAAAGCCTATGTAAAAATAGGCCAAACTGTTACTGGAAAGATTTTGGTCACAGGTGGTAAATCTGAACAAAAAATAACAGGTCTTTCCGTGCTTTTTTGTATGGAATCTGCACATGCCAAAACCTTAGCTCAAATTGAAGAAATGATTGCAAAGATTACCGTAACAAAGGAAAAATTCTTAATCAAACCAGGCGAGGAAAAAGTCTTCCCTTTCTCCTTTCTCTGCCCCGAATCTTTGCCAGTCTCTTCCCCAACAACAAAATACTTTTTTGATAGCAACTTAGAGATAGATTGGGGACGAGATTCGCATGACCGAGATTACATCGATGTTTGGCCGATTGATCCATTAAAAACCTTCCTCGAGAGTTTTACATTACTTGGTTTAAAAAGGACTTGGGAAGGACTTACAAATGATGGCGATAACTGGCTACAATGGAAAACATACTGCCCTAGCTCTCATTTTTCTGGTCATTTCGAAGAATTGATATTCTGTATTGAATCTCATAATAGTGAAGAAATTACTGGCTATTATCAAGTTGATCTCCAAAATGGTGAAGGACAAACGTTAATTGATACATTTCATCTAGATGAAAAAGTAGATCGCTTTCACTTTACCAAAGCAGATTTGGCATCACCTGAATTAGCGAAAAAACGGCTTACAGAATTGATTAAAAGTAGCCTTAATCTTCTGTAGTCAACATAGCCATACCAAGGGACAAGCATATGCTTGTTCCTTTTGATTTATCTTATTTACCTTGAGAAAGGGTATTGATTAGTTGATGGAAAGCGATTCGTAGTCGCCGCTGTCTGCTCATGGGCTGTTTCATTATCTTTTAGCTCTGATAAATCCTCCATCCCAAACTCTTCGAAAACACGTTGGCAAAGGCTTAACTCATATTTTACTACTTCATCCACAGATTCAGACTTTAACAGTAAATTCTGATACTGGATCAATGCTTCTTCAACAAGATCAAGTTCTGCTTTTGATAAATGAACTGTTATTTTCATTTTTGATTAATCCCTTCTTCATTCTATTGATTAAATGATAATCGGCAAAACACCTTAACACAAGTAAACGATTACTTTTGTCTTTTTTCTTCTAGCTTTTTTAATAAATCCATCGTTTGTGCAAATAACAATTTGGCACGTCGATCTTCGGACTCTTTTACACCTCGTAGGAGGATGGCTACACTATATCTTGGATTCTCTACTGGGCCATAACCGATCATCCATTTATTATAGCGTTTCTTATCAATCCCTACCTGTGCAGTGCCAGTCTTTCCAGCCAATTTCCACTGATGATTCCGCAATATACGGGCTGTTCCTTCCTCTACGACCTCTTCCATCGATTGTTTTAACCATTGGCAAGTTGTAAGTCGAAGTGGCTTAGCACGTTCTATATATTGATTATGAAAATAAAAATACGGTTTACCATTCGGTTTTTGTATTTCTGTAACCAATCGAGGCTGTAGTGCTTTTCCTTGATGAAATAAAGACGTTACTAGATTGGCTGCTTGGATGGGCGTAATCTTCACATCCCGTTGTCCGATTGCTGTTTGCATTACAGCACCTACGTCTTTTTTTAATTCTTTTGAAGCAAAAATCATCCCATGTTGTTCATTTGGTTCTTGAGCAAATTGCTTTTGATTTCGCAAGGCACCATGCCATAAAATTTTTTGTCCGAATCCAAACCGTCGTGCATACTCTTCAATTTTTTCCCCGCCCACTAATTTCGCAACTTTAGCCATGATCACATTACACGACTGGGCATAAGCACCGATCAATGTAGTCTCACCATGACCACTCGTCCGTTCATCTCTCATATGGTAATGATCAAGTTTGCCTTTACAAATAAAGTGACGATATGGACTTACTCGTCCTTCTTCTAATGCCGCAATCGCCACGATTGTTTTAAAGATTGATCCAGGAGTAGCCTCCATTAATGCACGATTGTCCCAAGGATGCGATTGTTCCTCATTCCCTGAACCGATAAAAGGTGCACTTCCCATCGCTAGAATATCCCCTGATTGAATCTCCTGCACTACGATTGCTCCATCTTGAACTCGATCTCTCTTCATCAATCTTTCTATCCCCTGTTGCAGCTTCGCATCTAGGGTTGTTCGTAATTGATAAGGTTGGCTTTTTACTCGCTCTCGATGATCAATCATTTTATATTTAGCGCCAGTCAATGGTTCACCTTTTCTTGTTTGTAAATAACCTAGTATCTTTTCTCCAGAACCATGCAGATACTTTTCAAATGACGCTTCTAGACCTGAAAAACCAATTCGCGATTGCCCTGAATATAGTCCCAATTTATACTCCTTAGGAAAGTTTTCTCTGACTAAAAAAGGATTTCTGATGATCCTCCCTAAAATTTGTTGTCCTATTCTGGGTGATACAGTCGTTCGGTTATCTGTTTGTGCTACGATAACACCTGGTAAACGCAATGATTGAATCTCTTTTTGTTGCCTTTGACTGACGATGAGTTCCCCACCTGACCGAGCAGGAATGATGATGGGATGTTTACTTGTGGTAAGTAATCGATTTAATACAGATTCTTGGTAGCCAATCAATTGAGCCAGACGAGTATATCGAGCTCTTTTTCTGACCCACTGATCCTCTGTTTGAGGAAAAAGTAATAAACGATCCTTTTCTACACCAACAAAAGGTCGTCCAAAACGATCCAATATTTTCCCTCGTCCGCTGTTTAACAATATTTCTTGACTCTGCGCTTCAAATGCACGGGTCACGATATTCTCTCGCTCTTTGGAAAACGTTGGACTTGATGCGATCTGAAGTTGATATAATCGTGCAGCAACACAAAGTAACAACATCATCAGCAGTAAACTAACTACCATTGCTCTATGTTTCTTCATTTGCCCACCCCGCTTCTATCTATCTTCAAGGATGGACATCAAATAAAGCAGACATACTCGAAATATAAAAAGAGAGCCCTCTTTTGGCTCCCTTATGCTCTTTATTTTTTTTGTTTCTTCTGATTTTGATTGCTTAATTGGATATTATGTAGATGCTCCGCAGCCGTTTTGGCAAAGTAATGTTCTCCTGAGCCATCACTTTTCGTAACATAGAATAAGTAGTCATTTTGCTCAGGGTATAAAACAGCCTTTAGTGCATTTTCACTTGGTGCGGCAATTGGCCCTGGAGGTAAGCCATTTACAAGATATGTATTATAAGGGCTGGGGTATCGTGTATCAATTTTACCTTTTTTTTCATCCATTTTCATTGCAAATACAATCGTTGCATCAACTTCTAGCTTCATTTTTTTATCTAACCGATTAAAAATGACACCTGCAATCTTAGGTAATTCTTGTTTAGCCCGACCCTCTCTTTCTACAATGGAGGCGATGGTTACCCACTGATCAACCGTTAAATTCCTGTCCTTTAAACGATCTCGCACTCTCAATTTTGTCATTCTTTCAGCAAATTGATCCAACATACTTTTTGCAATTTTATCTACGTATTCACCTTTTTTAAATTCATATGTACTTGGAAAAAGATAGCCCTCGTAGCGATACTTGCGATCTGCTCGAGTTGGAATATCTTGTTCAAAAATATAGTTGCTCAGTTTTGTATTTGCTTTTTTCTTAAACTCTTCTCCATTAAAGCCCGCTTTACTGATAATGGCGGCAACTTCTTCAATATTTTTCCCTTCTGGAACTGTAATCTTTACTGTATTTTGTTTTCCACCATGTAAGCGTTCTATAATTTGATCAAGATTTTCGTCTGGTTTTATTTGATAATAACCTGGTTTTAAATTCGTTAACCTTGTATACCATGCATAGTACCTAAAAAAGGTTGCATCTCGAATAAGACCCTGCTTTTTTAGAGTTGCTCCAATATCTTTCAAAGTTGCATTAGCTGGAATCATGATTTCAACTTCTGATGTTCGTTTTGGAGACTCTAAAGTAAAGTTGATATATGAGTACACAAGCAGTGCCCATCCTGTGATGAGTAAAAAGGTAAAGAATATTCGCCAAAACCATTTCATTATGTGTTTTCCCCTCTTACTTCTGTACATATTCTTATATCTTAGCATAAATTATCAAAAAGAAAACGAGAAACCCCAAAAGAGACGATTACACATAACCGCCACCTTGGAAGATTCTCGTTCATTGCTGATTGTACAAATATTCATCTACATATTCGGTAACTTGTTCCCACTCTTCTTCATCATCAATATGAACCAACTGCTGATTTTGCTGCCTAAGTAAGTGAGCTTCTTCAGGCTCTTCTTCATGCTCTGACCAAATCACATATTGGACACCTTGATACTCAAAAGAGTGAAGAATTTTCCCCTCAATCGTAGAATTATTTGTCCTCAGATCCATAAACTTCCTCCTGAAATTCGTCAGAAACCAATGTTTGAAAAGTTTCCTGAACCATGTTCCATTCCTCATCATCTTCGATCAACTCAATTACCATATTATCCCGATCTCCCGAATAACGAAAAGCAAAAACTTCTTGTTCTTCTGGCTCATTGTTATCCTCATTAACTGGAAGCACTAACATATACTTCTGTCCAGTATCATCTCGTTCAAATTCGTATAAAATCTCAAATTTTTCCTCTGTACCATCATCGTTGGGAATAAATAAATATTCTTCTACATGTTCTTGTTCTGTCATTGTTACTGCCTCCTCTGTGCATCAAGAAATCCTTGGAGAACCCATGATGCAGCCATTTTATCGATTACTTTTTTTCGACCTTTTCGACTTGTATCAGCTTCAAGCAATGTGCGCTCGACGGCTGCTGTAGAGAGACGTTCATCCCAAAGATGTACAGGGAGATGATAACGCTGCTCTATTTTTTGAGCGATCTGCTTAGCCCGATTGCCAGCTTCACCTATACTACCGTCCATATTACGTGGTAGACCAACCACAAATGTGGTCGCCTGATAAACTGAAACCAGGCGATCCAACTCTAACAGCCACTTCTCATCTGAATATCCTTTGATAACTTGTAAGCCTTGTGCTGTCCACCCTAGCTCATCACTAATGGCTACTCCTGTTCGCTTTTCCCCTAAATCTAAACAGATTACACGCTGTAACTCCATTATCTACTCCTTTATGGCTGTTCCTCATCATCCTCTTGTTCAATGGAGAGATATGCCTTCACCAATTCTTCAACCAATTCATCCCGTTCAATTTTCCGGATTAGTGCGCGTGCATTGTTATGTCGAGGGATATATGCAGGATCACCGGAGATGAGGTAACCGACGATCTGGTTAATCGGGTTATACCCTTGTTCTTTTAATGCTTCAAAAACCAAAAACAAAACCGCTCGTGGACTTTGCTCAATCTCACCTTTAAAATGAAACTTTCTTGTTTCATCCATGGAGTATCCCACCTTCTCGAATTGGATGACGCGACTTTAGAATTTTGGAATTTCAGTTCGACACAGCTTATTCCATATTATTTCACTTGTTTCTGTACCCATTCCTTCACAAATTGAAGAGCTGTCATTAACTTTTCAGGATTTTTACCGCCAGCCTGGGCACGATTTGGACGACCTCCGCCTCCGCCACCACAAATTTGAGCAACTTCTTTTATTAATTTACCCGCATGGAAACCCAGTTTAACATAATCCGCCGAAACTGTTGCCACAAACTGTACTTTGCCTTCATCTTTCATGCCAAGCACAATAATGCCTGAAGTGATCTTTGCCTGTAACTCATCCATGATCTGCTGTAGTTCTTCGCTACTTTGTGCATCGACTGGAGTGCTTAATACAGGAACACCTGAAACTTCGACTCTTTGATCCACTAATTGTTTGGAGACATCCTGACGGACCTTATTCCGCAGTTCTTGTTTTTCCTGTTGTAACTCTTTCACTTGCAAAAGCAATTGATCAATACGTCTTAACGGTGATTGACCTGGTTTTACTTTTAGTAATTGGGCCGCTTCTTGTAGCTGTGAGAGTTGTTCATGCACATATTCATATGCATAACGCCCTGTAACGGCCTCGATTCTTCGAATCCCAGAGCCAATACCACCCTCATGAATAATATGAAAATTGCCGATCTCAGCTGTGGCTGTTACATGAGTACCACCGCATAATTCCAGGCTAAAATCTCCAATTCTGACAACCCGTACCTCTTTGCCATACTTTTCACCAAACAGAGCCATTGCACCCATTGCTCTTGCTTCGGAAAGGGAACGAATCGAAGTCTCTACTTTAGTATTCTCCCATATTTGTTCGTTTACTCTTCGTTCCACTTCCTTTAATTCTTCCGCTGTCATGGAACCAATATGTGAAAAGTCAAACCTAAGTCTTTTTGCCTCTACCAAAGAACCCGCTTGTGCTACATGATCACCAAGTACATCACGCAATGCTCGATGAAGTAGATGGGTAGCAGTGTGATTTTTGATAATATCTTGTCTAAGTTTTGTATCTACTTCAGCAGTCACTTGTTCTCCTTGACGGACAATCCCTTTCTCAACGACAACCGTATGAATGTGTTCTCCATGAGGTCCTTTTTGCACCTCTATCACACGTAGCTTCGCTCCTTGCTTACTTATCATATAGCCATGATCGCCAACTTGACCGCCACTTTCCGCATAGAAAGGTGTTTCTTCCAATAGCACAAATCCTTGATTTCCGGCACCGAGCATGTCAACACGTTGATCTTCAAATAGAATCGCGATAATTTGTGTCTCATTCGTTAGCTTTTCATAACCACAAAAACGGCTCTCTAGGTTTAATTCAGCAAAAATACCTCCTTGCACTTTCATGCTATCAATATTTTCACGAGCTTCACGCGCTCTCGTACGCTGTCTCTCCATCTCTTGCTCAAAACCAACCCGATCCACACTTAATTGGTGCTCACGTGCAAAATCCTCTGTTAAATCAAAAGGAAAACCATAAGTATCATACAATTTAAATGCATCTCTTCCTGAAATCTCATTGCCACCACTTTTCTGCAAATCGGATACCCATTGTTCAAGGATTTGCAGACCTTCACCTAAGGTTTCTAGGAAACGTTCCTCTTCACCACGAATCACACGTTCAATAAACTCTTTCTTTTCCAACGGCTCAGGATAGTAGTCGTTCATAATCTTGCCAACAACTTCTGTCAACTGATAGAGAAATGGACGGCGCATCCCCAATTTACGACCATATCGAACCGCTCGACGTAATAAACGTCTAAGCACGTACCCACGACCTTCATTAGAAGGTAAAACTCCATCTCCAACAGCAAATACAATGGTACGTATATGGTCAGCAATTACTTTAAAGGCAATATCTCTTTCTTGATCCTCACCATATGCTTTACCTACTTGTTCTGCGATTTGTCCAATGATTGGTTGAAATAAATCTGTATCATAGTTGGTGGTCACATTTTGCAAAACAGATGCCATTCTTTCCAATCCCATACCTGTATCTATATTTTTCTTAGGTAGGGGTGTATATGAACCATCTGGATTATGATTAAATTGTGAGAAAACAAGGTTCCATATTTCAAGAAAACGTTCATTTTCACCGCCCGGATAGCATTCCGGGTCTGTGAGGTCACCAAATTCTTCTCCACGATCATAGAAGATTTCTGTATTCGGTCCACAAGGTCCCTCTCCAATATCCCAGAAATTCTCTTTCAGCTTAACAATTCTTTCTCTAGGTAATCCAGCGATTTCTTGCCAGTATTGAAATGCTTCCTCGTCATCTGGATAAATGGTGACCGATAAACGATCAGGATCAAAACCAATCCATTTAGGACTCGTTAAAAATTCCCATGCCCAAGTTATAGCTTCTTTTTTAAAATACTCTCCTATTGAAAAATTCCCTAACATTTCAAAAAAAGTATGATGGCGCGCTGTATAACCTACATTCTCAATATCATTTGTTCGAATTGATTTCTGTGCATTAACAATACGTGGATTATCAGGGATAATACGACCATCAAAATATTTTTTTAATGTAGCTACGCCACTATTTATCCAAAGTAAGCTCGGATCATCTACTGGAACTAATGACGCACTCGGTTCTATCTGATGGTTCTTTTCTTTAAAAAACTCTAGATATTTCTTTCGAATTTCACTCGCTTTCATTCAAATCACCTTCGTTTCACATTCATTAAAATAAAAAAAACCTTCCATCCCTCATCAAAGGGACGAGAAGTTTTCCCGCGGTACCACCCTTATTACCATGCACAACATGGTCACTTACTTTGTCGTTAACGGGACAAAACCGGCACTCGTCCATTTAAAGCAAGAATTAGCATGACTTATCTTTGATCGAGAAGGTTTTTCAGCCTTGAACCTTCATCTCTGACGACCGACACGATAAATCTAGATTCTTTTAGCCGATTGCATACAAGCCTATTATAGCGATTTTCGGTTGGTATTCAAACCTTTATCCGAACATAATGCGCTAAAATATGTTGACCGATTACCTTCCCGATTGCAAAAATCGGAACGGCTAGAATAAGCCCCCAAACACCCCCAACCTCTCCACCTACTAAAAGTGCAAATATAATCGTTAATGGATGCATATGTAGTGTTTTTCCTACGATCTGTGGAGAGAGAACATTTCCTTCGATGATTTGTACAATTAAATTTACAATCAGCACGGAGATGAGCAGTTTGGTTGAAACAGTAAACGCGACAAAAGCTGCCGGAAGAGCCCCAAGGAAAGGGCCAAGATACGGAATTACATTGCAGATCGCCACAACCAAAGCTAAGATCATCGGATAAGGTAAACCGATAAAAAGATATCCAAAATAAACAAATAAACCAACAACGATACTAACTAATAACTGACCGCGGATATAATTTCCCAAGGCTCGGTCAATATCGCGACATAATCGAGTAATCTCTTTTCTCTTTTGCTGGGGTAATAAATTAATTAATCCGCGTTCAAGCTGATTACTATCGCGCATCATATAAAAAGCTAAAAAAGGGATGATGATAATAAAGAAAAGATGATTGATGGTATTCCCAATTCCCTCCATCATATGATCTACCCAATGTCCAATTCCCCCTTCCATTTTCGTAAGGGAACGTTGAACAGCATTTTGGATACTATCAGGTAAAATATCTCGACTATGATGGTTATACTCATGAATCATGTATTGTATTTGTTGATTCCATCGCGGTAGATGTTCAATTAACTCATTCAATTGCTGTTCAAAAAGTGGCAGCATATTGATGATGACGACCATGACAGATGTAATAAACAAAGAGTAGATTGCTAAAACTGCAATCCAACGTGGAATTCCTTTTTGACTGAGTAAATTTACGATAGGATTTAGTAAATAGGAGATGATTAAAGCGATTAGAAACGGACTGATCACAGCTTCCAGAAAACGAAAAATACTTGTTAAGTAGGGACTCATTTTAAATAATAAATAAAGAATTGCTAAGGTACTTAATGTGATCAGGGCAATGATTAATAAACGCCACTCCTTCATCTCCTATCCCTCCTCCTTCATATGATGGACTACCCTTAACATACGGAAAAAGAGGGGGATTTATTACCACCTTATCGTTGAATCTTTACTGAAGAGATTAATTCATTAAATGGATCATCATCGGTAAAAATAACTTGACTACAACCACTTAAGGTAATCGATTTTCCTTCATAATCCCTGTGTTCAAACAGCGTAAATTTTTTCACTCCACAATCAGCTTTAGCTGCTGAGGTTAGATCATTCATCTCATCACCAATATAAACAGTATCTTGACAAAATTTCATTGTTTTCCCTGTGAAATTGGGGTTTTCATAAAGTGTTACACAGTGCGCTGAAGAATTCTTTATTGTTTGCTTTTTCAACTTACTAACAGTTGGGCTTTCTTTACTACTACAAGCAGAGCCCACTATACCGATTAAAAGAATCACGATAAAAGAAAGATATCTGAATCTCTTCAAATGGATAGCCCTCGCTTTCACTTTTTTATTTTTTAAACAAAGCTAAATACTCGCCATAACCTTCTTGCTCTAACTGATCCACAGGAATAAAACGCAACGCAGCTGAGTTAATACAATATCGTAAACCAGTTGGGGCTGGGCCATCGTCAAAAACATGCCCTAAATGCGAATCGGCTTCCTGACTCCTCACTTCTGTTCGAATCATGCCGATACTTGTATCCACTTTTTCCGCTAACTTTTTCCCAGTAATTGGCTTTGTAAAGCTAGGCCAACCACATCCAGCGTCAAACTTATCCAATGAACTAAATAAAGGCTCACCTGATACCACGTCAACATAGATCCCATCTTCTTTATGATCCCAATATTCATTTTGAAAAGGTGGCTCTGTGCCATTCTCTTGTGTCACGTGATATTGCATGGGTGATAATTTTTTTTTATTTTTCATGTGTATATCTCCTTTTATTTAAATTAATTATATCACGATGGATCATGATAAAAGAGCTAGAGGCATGCCCCTAGCTCTTTTACATTATGCCATCCACAGACGGCGAATCATTCTGCGACCCATCATTGCTTTTCCGGCCATTTTGCCATAACGCCTCAGTAAACGTAGCGTATCACTACGATTACGACGCATCATAGCACGACCGGCCATCAATGCAGCCCCACCGATCAGCAGTGTAGTGATTAGTCTCATGATTCTCCCCCTCTGTTTTGGCCTACATCGAAATCGTACCGTCATCATGCAAAAACAGATCGTTTAATGAGCTAAGACTGCCATCCTCTTCAATTTGGTAAATTGAAGAAATACGATTTTGCTGGTCAGTAGTTAATTCGATAAAACAATGCCAACAATAAAGTTGATTTGTTCCAACTTTCCCCAGGTCGTGAGAGTGGCAATTTGGACAGCGTAACAAGCCTTTGTTCCCTTCTTTCACAACATCTAAGATTGGACACTATCGTTAGGAGCGACGAGTACTTCTTTGCCCCATCTCAAAGGGGACGAAGTTCGATACAACGTACGTCCGGTTGTCAAATCGCTGATCAACCCTTCCGATAGTTCATACCCTACTATCGTGCCCATCTCCTCCTGGAAATAGACATTTTTCACCCGACCTAATTCAGAGCCATTCTCTGAAATCAAAAGTCGATCTTGAAATGAATACATACCAGTACGAACTGAAGTCCAGTCTAGATGTTCATCGGGAACGTTTTGAACCTGTTTTTGACTTACCACTATAACTGCGTCCGCTCCAATGGTAAAATCCTCTTTTGCCACATATCGTTTGCGACGTAACCAGCTATTTTCTTCCAGCAAAATCCCTTGTAAGTGAGCCTGTTTATCAAACAGAAGATCACTCACCAGCCCAAGCTCAGTACCTGTTTCCGCATCAATCACGGTCAGACCGACCACTTCCTGGGAGTTGCGCAAAAGGAATCTCCTCCTTTCGCTACCCATAGTATAAGCAGATAAGGATCATGCATATGCAGGGAGATGATTACCAATCCGCCAAGATCAGCTCAGTTAATTGACTATTTCTCTGTTGACTCATACCCTTCTTCACTCCATGTGCAAAAGCTAATTGTTCCCCACATAAAATAAGATAGGAGGTACTGCGTGTAATACCCGTGTAAATCAAATTACGTTTTAACATATGTCGATATGTATGTAACACAGGTAAGATAACAATCGCAAATTCCGAACCCTGCGCCTTATGGACAGAACACGCATAAGCTAGCTGGATCTGATTCAACTGTGTCCTACGATATGGAACTTCTAGTTGATCATATCGTACCCAACAAACAGGCTCATCGGCTGAAGCATCTTCTTGAATGGAGATAATTAAGCCCATATCCCCGTTATATACAGGGTGGTCAGTATGATTCACAAGCTGTAATACCTTATCGCCAAGACGAAATGTGGTCTCACCAAATTGAATCTCTCTTTTCATTTCATCGGCAGGATTGACAACTGCTTGAATCTCTTGATTTAATCGATTAACTCCTGCGGGGCCTTTATAGACAGGGGCTAATACTTGTACATCTTGAAGTGTATAGCCACGTTGGATCGCATTATGATACGTTTGTACAACGACTCGCACTGCTTGATTTGAGTTACATGAAAAAAACCTTCGATCTGTTAACGGAGTTAATAAATCATCTGGCACTATGCCTTCTTTTACTGCGTGCGCCAACTGGATAATAGAAGAACCTTCAGCTTGCCGATAAATTTCGTTTAATTCCATCCGTGGTATTTGCTCAACTTCAAGCAAATGTTGCAGTACCTGTCCAGGTCCAACTGAAGGTAATTGATTTTGATCTCCGACAAGAATGACTTTCATACCATCAGGGATCGAACGAAACAATTGATTTGCTAACCAGATATCCAACATAGATACTTCATCTACGATTAATAGTTCACCTGCAATAGGTGCTTGACTATGATGTTCAAAACCAGCTCCATCATAACCAAGTAACCGATGAATAGTCATAGCGGGTAAACCTGTAGCTTCAGCCATCCGTTTTGCTGCACGCCCTGTGGGGGCAGCCAGACGAATCGGGAAAGATCGATCTTCTCCATAGTCATCTGGATCGAGCGAACACTCATTAAGACGAGCATATAACTGACAGATTCCTTTGATTACAGTTGTTTTCCCTGTTCCAGGACCACCTGTCAAGATCATTAAAGAGGACGAAAGCGCCATTTGCAATGCATCTCGCTGTTTGTCTGCATATGAAATCCCGCTTTCTTCCTCCCAATCGCCAATTTCTCGATAAATCTCTGCAGTCGAAAAATTTTGCTCTGTCTCCTGCTCAAGTAATTCCTTCACGCGTTTTGCTAGCCCAAATTCGGCATAGTAGAGACTTGGAAGATAAATTCGATTCTCTTCAATCATTACTTCCTGTTCTATAATTAACTCCTCGATACTCGCAGATCGTACTTCAGAAGAAAAAAGCTCCAAACTATTTTCACCCAATAAACCATCCAGTTGCTGATCAATTTCTTCCTGTGTCAAAAAAACATGACCTGCATTCATTGCTGACTCTTGCAATAAATACAAAACAGCCGCTTGATAGCGACGTGGTGAGTTTTCTGCAATCCCCTGTTTTCTTGCAATCTCATCTGCTCGATGAAAACCGATTCCTTCAATATCTCCAATCAGTTGATATGGGTCTTCTTCAATGATTTGAATTGTTTCTTGTTTATATGTTTGCACGATTTTTAATGCCATAATGGGTCCAAACCCATATTCATATAAAAAGACAAGTGTTCTCTCTAATGCAATATGCTCTTCTAAACCAGAGCGCACAATCGCAATCTGCCCCTCAGTTAATCCTGGTACGCCTTCTAACAATTCAGGTTTTACTGCTAAACGCTCCAGCGTCTGCTCACCAATCGAATCAACAATCTTTTTTGCTGTTTTCTGGCCGACACCTGGAAAAAGATCACCAGAAAGGTACTTAATAACAGCTTCTCTTCGTTTTGGAAGCTCCTTTTCGATCCGTTCCACTTGAAATTGTTCACCAAATTTGGGATGAGTACGCCATGTTCCATAACAGCGATAATTTTCTTCTTCATGTAAACGTAGAAAATATCCCACGATCATGGTATGATCTTTATCCCATTCACCCTCAGCCTGATGAATTCGAAATAGATAGACACCATAATGATTCTCTTCGTTATAGTAGATTTGACGCACAACTGACCCAGTGATCGAGAATGTGCCTGTATTCGACTCAAGTTGGCTACGCTCCATGCCATCCCAACCTTATATTATTCCTCTTTTATTTCACCCAGGATTGACTCCATTGCGCATTCTGTCGAGCAATAATCGCTATGATTGATATCTGGCTGTCGCTCTTGTAGTTCAATCGGGTCATATTCATGTTCACAAAATTTGCATCGATTCATCTGAACAACTTTGGACAATCCTTCTTCTAGTTGCTTACTTCCTACTTGATCCAACTGTAAAAATTGGATAATGAACTCCTTTAGTGATTGATCATCTCCAAAATAAGTGGGATCTTCATTTGCATAGCGACGAGGGTTCCACCAAGCCCAACGACCATCAGAAAGATGAGTAATATAAAAATCATCTACGACCAACTCAGAAGCTCTTTCCAAGCGATCAAAGTCAGGAAAACCTAATTCAGCAGCCAGATTTTCTATGAGTGCTCGGTCGACTTCATCGCGCATCAAACGCCAATCAATATTATCAACTGCTGCTTCCCACTTTTCCATTTTATTCATTGAATGTAGGTTCACCGTTCCCCTGCCCTTTCCTTACTTTCAAGAATATCGCAAATATTATTCAGCTTTTTTGACAGAGTATCATTTACCTTTATAAAAAGTCGCTTTATCTCAAAACAATTTTTCTTGGTAAATCCATCTGTCACTACATTTATATCTGTCTGTATTAATTGTATTTTAGCAAACATTTGTGATCAGACGTTGGTAAATTTTCGAAATCTCTTTTGCTGTTATCAAAAGTTGTTCTTGTGTTGTTCCCCAACCAAAACTAAAGCGAATGGCCGTCTGAATCCGTTCTTCATCAAGCTTCATCGCCTTTAATACATGTGAAACTTCTAATGTACCTGATGTACAAGCAGAACCACTTGCACAAGCAATTCCTGCTAAATCGAGATTCATGAGCATCACTTCGGTTTGCATACCAGGAAAACTTAGATTCAAAATATGTGATAATGATTGATTCAAGTCACCATTCACTTCATATGGAACTTCTAGTTGATCTAGAAAGGCATCTCTTAATCGAGACATTTGTTTGATATGATCGGCTCGAAATTGGCTTGCCAGTTCTATTGCTTTTCCAAAACCTACAATCCCTGATACATTTTCTGTTCCTGGTCTTCTGCGCCTTTCCTGAGTACCACCAAACTGCCTCGGTGACCAATTTAGATTGTCTTTTAAATAAAGTGCACCTACTCCTTTGGGGCCATTGATTTTATGTGCAGAAATGGTTAATAGATCAACATGCATGGAGGCTAGATCAAGTTCTACCATACCTATCGCCTGTACTGCATCACTATGAAAAGGAATTTGATGCTGGCTTGCAATCTGACCGATTTCTGCGATGGGTTGTAACACGCCAGTTTCATTATTTGCCCACATGATAGAGATCAGTGCTGTATCTGAAGTGATCGCTTGTTCTATATGAAATGGATCAACTTTACCTGTATGATCCACAGGTATATATGTTACCTTAAAGCCTATCTTTTCTAAATGATGGCAAGCATCTAGTACAGCATGATGCTCAATGGTTGAGGTAATGATATGTTTTTTTCCAATTGCTGCCTGTGCTTGAGCCATCCCTATAATAGCCAAATTATCCGCTTCTGTTCCTCCACTGGTAAAAATAATCTGTTGCGGTTTTACCTGCAATGCTTCAGCTACCAAACGCCTAGATTGTTCAATACCCGCACGAGCTTCCCTACCAAATTGATGAAGACTAGAAGGGTTGCCAAATTGTTGATCAAAGTAGGGTAACATAGCTTGTTTTACCTCTGGATGAAGTGGCGTTGTGGCAGCATGATCCAGATAGATAAACACCTTATCACCTCCTGGCTTTATGATCAGAAAGAATGTATTTATTTAGATTCTACTATATGTAAAACATATATTTATCATCTTCTTGACCGTTGGATGAAAAGTTAATGAGATGAGCCAAGGTTGTTGTGTCTAGTTCTTGTCGGATTGCATCTCGCAATCGCTTCCACAAGTCACGGCGAGCTGCATTCTCTTCTTCTTCAAAATCGACGGGTCGCAAAGGTCCTTCTAATACACGTATAATATCACCTGCTGTAATCTCTTCAGGCGATTTCGCTAACTTATACCCGCCATATGCACCACGTACACTCCTTACCAAACCTGCATTACGAAGCGGTGCAATCAGTTGTTCAAGATAGTGTTCCGAAAGATCATGCCGTTCAGCAACACTTTTTAACGGAACTGGTCCATTTCCATAATTGCTTGCAAGATCCATCATAATTGTAAGGCCATAGCGACCTTTCGTCGATATTTTCATTACATTCAACCTCTTTCGTAAAATGGGCTCTTCTTTTCATATCAAGTAGCTTGTTGTACTCATACATCCCTTAACATTGATCGAAATGAAAAGCATTTAAGCAACCTGGATAGATTGATAACTTATTTCTATTATATGTATATCACCTATCTTGTAACAACTGTTGCAACCATAGGTTACACTTATGCAGAAAAAATTGTACGCAAGGGCCAATGGTACAGGCAATGACTAGGGTTCCAATAAAAACTTTTCCACCTAAAAGCCAGCCAATCGTAACAACAATTATTTCCATAATCGTGCGTACGGAGCGAATCGACAGATTGAATCGCTTGGAAAATTCTAACATCAAGCCATCTCGAGGGCCTGATCCATAACTTGGCGATAAGTACAGTGCTGCGCCAAAAGCAATGGTGATAATTCCTAGAAACAGCCAAATAATCTGTAACCATAATGTATGGGCAACAGGAATCCAATCACTTCTCAAGAAGAGATCCATGAGTAGACCAATCAAAAGTAGATTGAAAATCGTTCCCCATTTTAGTAGACTGCGATTTAGAAAAAGCAATCCGATAGTAGCTACAAGACTGACCAGAAAATTGGCTGTACCAATCGAGAGAGATGTGACATTACTGAGACCTGTATTTAAAACATCCCATGATCCTACACCTAACTTCGCTTGGATTGTAAAGGTAACACCCAATGATACCAAAGATAGTCCTACAAAGAAAAAAAGACTGCGCCAAAAATGTTTGCGAACGGAACACCTAATTTGCACCGCTCTCCCTCACTCTCAAACACTTGCACGATCCGTTTTATTATAGCGAAGAGATCATCTATTTTCCATAAAAAATAATAATCTTTCGTATTTAAGCGAAGAATGGAGTCTAATATATAATGGATTTATTTTCATATCAATATCATAAAAAAAATCAATCTGATCAACCTTTAGCAATTCGAATGAGACCCAAACATATTGATCAATTAGTTGGACAACAACATATCATCGGCTCCGGAAAATTACTGAAGCGAATGATCGAAGCAGATCGACTATCATCCATGATTTTTTATGGACCACCTGGGACTGGAAAAACAACTTTAGCACAATTGATTGCCAATGAATCAAAAGCAACTTTTATTTCTTTACATGCTGTCACTACCAGTGTGAAAGAAGTTCGTCAAGTTACAGAGGCTGCGCGAGAGCGATTACACTTCAATCAAGAACGTACCATTCTCTTTATCGATGAAATTCATCGTTTTAATCGAGCCCAACAAGATTCTCTACTAAAAGATATAGAAGAAGGCTCTATCCTATTTATAGGTGCAACAACTGAAAATCCATTTGTGACGATTAACTCTGCATTACTTTCACGAGTGCGACTTTTTGAGCTAGCCCCACTCACTCCAATAGAACTACAAACGATCTTAGAACGAGCTATAACAGATGAGGAGCAAGGCATTGGTCATCTTCATGTATCCCTGACTGACGAAGCATGGGAACACATTTTGTTACATTCTGGTGGAGATAGTCGCCGAGCCTTGCAAACATTAGAACTAGCAGCGTTAACCACACCTGCCGACCAGGAAGGAAAACGCTTGCTCAATCTAGAGATAATCGAAGATTCCATGCAACAAAAGGCGGTTCGTTATGATCGAGCAGGTGATCAGCACTATGATACCATTTCAGCCTTTATCAAGAGCATGCGTGGTTCTGATCCTGATGCTGCTCTCTACTATCTTGCGAAAATGTTAAAGGCTGGTGAAGATCCTCTCTTTATCGCAAGAAGAATTGTGATTCAAGCTGCTGAAGATGTTGGAATGGCTGATCCTCGAGCCCTATTAATCGCAACTGCTGCCGCGCAAGCTGTGCAATTTGTCGGATTGCCTGAAGCACAAATTCCCATGGCAGAAGCTGTTGTCTATTTGGCCACAGCTCCCAAAAGTAACTCAGTATATGAAGGAATCAATAAAGCTATGCAAACCGTTGCCGAAGAAAACTTAGGAATGGTTCCTCATCATTTGCGTGACACTCACTTCAAAGGGAAAAGCGAGCAAGCCAAAAAAGAAGAATATCAATATCCACACAACTATCCACGTGCCTATGTTCAGCAGCAATATCTCCCGGATGAACACATAGATAAGACTTTTTACCATCCCTCAGATCATGGCTATGAACAACGAATCCAACAGTTTCTAAGCTGGATGAGGGAATAAATAACCCACCCCGCTGAGTCACCGATGGAGACTCAGCGGGGTGGGATTACTCTAATTGTTATTCATTCAATCGAATTAGGAAAACAAGGTTGACTTAGTTGTCACAACAAGCTAGAAGGCGATCCTCACTATTAGCAAGGGCAGCAACTGATGCACTTACCGTGGGTACTACACCACCGGTCAGCGGGAACTGATGTTGAACACCCCTGACAGTTAAAGGACTTGTAGTGAATCACGATTCCAAGGAGTACTCTGAACACAATCCATCCTATTCTGTGCACCCCAACTATAGGGGTTCCAACACAAATGCTGTGTTGGAGATTGGCAAACTTACTTCTATTCTACTTATTTCGAAATAAAATGCAATCGAATGTATGTCCTGATACAAACGAGTATCCGAACATGCAACGAAATCAGTTTAACGATTTTGGACTGCTTTTTGAATTGTCTCTTTGACCGAATCTATTACTATTCCCGCCCCTTGATCAAGTAACTGTACCGCCAATTCGCGGCCCACTTGTACAGGGTCGTCCCCTTCTATGACTCCTTGAAATGTCTTGGAGCCATCAGGCTCAGCTACCATGCCTGTCAAACGAACACGTCCTTCTATTACTTGTCCATGTGCAGCAATTGGCAAATGACAACCACCTTGAAAGAGTTGTTGAAAAGACCGTTCTGCTGCTATCACCTTCGCCGTCTCCGCATGATGAAGCAAGGAGAGGATTTGTCCTAATTCATCATCTTGTTCCCGACATTCGATCATTAATGCTCCTTGACCAATTGCCGGTGTCATGATATCGACAGAAATCCGTTCTGAAATCTTTTCCGTCCAACCCAGTCGCTTTAACCCTGCTGTTGCTAACACTGTCGCGTCAAAAGAACCTTCATTCATTTTACGAATCCGTGTATCAATATTTCCCCGAATGGATTCAACAATCAAATCAGATCGGTATGCTAAAATCTGCGCTTGTCTGCGAAGGCTACTCGTGCCAATAACGGCCCCGGATGGTAGCGAATCTAAACTTTGATTTCCCTTAGAGATCAAACAATCACGTGCATCCTCTCGAATCGGTATGCAGCCAATCTTCAATCCTGGTGGAAGTTCTGCTGGCACATCCTTCATACTATGTACAGCAAAATCGATCTCTCCATCCAGTAATGCTCGTTCGATCTCCTTTAGAAAAAGACCTTTACCACCTATTTTCGACAAGGGGATATTCGATTTCTGCATTAGGTCTCCTTTTGTAACAATCACCTTTGTCTTGATCTCAAGGTGAGGAACTACTTCCTTCAATTGATTGATCACCCAGTTTGTTTGTGTGACGGCTAATTCACTGCCTCTTGTTCCTACGGTCAATGACCTCATTATGTCAACCCCGTTCATGCAAATATTGAGGCTCATTATATCATAGGTTTGGAAACAGTTTAAATTTGTTTCGTGACAAAATGTTAACGCTGCTTAACCCATCATCTTATTAATGATGGATGGTACCTGATTCCAGTTACGAATTCGATCCATCTGATAAGGAAGATCGCGGTTATAAGTTGCATCTATAATCACAGCCGGAATACCATCTCGGTCATAGCGTTCTAAATGATCAGGAGCATCTTCAAAACAAAGATCAAGTTGTAGTTTTGTTGCAACTTTTGACTTATTTCTGGCATCCATGATCAGCCGATGATCATGGTAAGGAAAATGATAGTGCTGTAACCACCACTTTGTTACTTTTTTCACTTCTGGTAATGAAGGTCTCGCTGTAACATAATAAATCTGATGACCCTTTTCTTGCAGTTGATTGAGTACCTCTGCTGCATCAGGGAATGGCTTTCCTTGCTCATATATCTGCCCCTCCAGCTGTCTCCACATCACCTTACCCTCAGAAGGTGTCATTTCATAAGCTTGATCTAAATAAAATTCAACAACTTCTTCTGCCCGTACATTTTTATCTAATTTTTTATTAAAAAGCTCTACTGCAATCCGATGTGTATCGACAATCGTTCCATCGATATCGACACCTAAACGTAAAACGCTCATACCATCACCTCTTTTTTCAACGCAATGTTTATATTTTTTACATGTCAACAAAGCCTATTCCTTATTTACAGCAACTTTGAAATTCATGATTGTAGCAATCTATATTTTTATAAAACCTTTACATATAGAGTAAGAAGCATAGAATCTTCTACTTCTATTCTCATTCTCGCTTGGTTTTTTGATATCCAATTGAGTAAAAAGATCATTATTTTGCCTATTAATCGTTTACCCAAAGTGAACCCTCACATTGGTACACATAAAAAAAGAGCCCCCGGGAATGCCGTGGACTCCTTCGTTTTGAACCTGCTCTCAAGCAGGTGGGTGTCCTACATCTGCTGTCCGCGATTCCAAGAATGGCTTCAACTCCAGACAGATGACCCGAACTCCCGTTAAAAAGGTGTTGGCTCAAAACGTAAAGGATAAAACGTACATCTCAGGGTCTCTTTTATTGCCCTTATTTTACCATGATCAACAAAGATTCGCAAGATCAAGCATCATGTTCACGATAGGGTAGCCGAAATCCTATCCAGAATGGAGATTCTTGTACTTACTCTTAGGCTTTCCTCACATTATTTCCGAAGTCGAATGTGTAACTCTTTTAATTGGTCAGCATCGACAGCAGCAGGGGCCTCCGTTAATGGATCATATGCTTGTGCTGTTTTTGGAAAGGCAATGGTTTCTCGCAAATTTTGTTGTCCTGTCAAGATCATCATAATCCGATCAAAACCAAAGGCTACACCCCCGTGTGGTGGCGCTCCATATTCAAAAGCCTCTAGTAAGAAACCAAACTTCTCAGATGCTTCTGTTTCAGAGATTTGCAGTACCTGAAAGATCTTTTCTTGAATCTCACGTTGGTAAATTCGCTGACTTCCGCTCGATAACTCATACCCATTGAGCACGAGATCATCGCATTCCGCACGAACCAATCCAGGATCAGTACCCAATAAGGGAATATCTTCTTTTCTTGGCATCGTAAAAGGATGATGCATGGAATCATATCGATTTGTCTCTTCATTCCATTCAAATAATGGAAAATCAGTAATCCAGACAAACTGAAACTGCTTTTCATCGATTAAGTTAAGCGTTCTGCCCAGTCGTAGGCGGATTTCACCTAGCATACGTGCTACGTTTTGTTTCGAGTCAGCTGCAAAAAAGAGTAAATCACCTGCCTCTACATCGGCAACTTGCTGAATTGCTTGTAATTCTTCAGGTGTGAGAAATTTAACGATGGGTCCCTTGGGTTGCCCATCTTTAAAGGTTATCCACGCTAATCCTTTTGCACCTAAAGACTGCGCTATCTCTCCCCACGCATCGATTTCTTTACGAGTAAAATTGGCTCCTCCCTTCACATTTATTGTTTTCACTTGACCGCCTTTTTCAATGGCAGAGGCGAATACCTTAAATGAAGTACCTTGCAAAGTTTCCGTTAAATCGATTAACTCAAGTCCAAATCTTAAATCAGGTTTATCAGAACCAAAACGCTCCATCGCCTCATGATACGTAAGTCTAGGGAAAGGAGCTTGAACCGTCACGCCGATTGTCTCTTGAAAGAGAACCTGAAACATCTTTTCCATAATCCCTTGTAACTCTGTCCGTTCCATAAAGGATGTTTCAATATCAATCTGTGTAAACTCCGGCTGACGATCCGCTCGTAAATCCTCATCACGGAAACAGCGTGTAATCTGAAAATAGCGCTCAAACCCAGCAACCATCAGTAATTGTTTAAACAATTGAGGCGACTGTGGCAGTGCATAAAATGTTCCTTCATGCAATCGACTGGGTACAAGATAATCTCTTGCGCCTTCTGGTGTGCTTTTGGTCAACATTGGTGTTTCAATCTCTAAAAATCCATGCTGGTCTAAGAATTGTCGTACCACTTGTAATGCCCGATGACGAATCTTGATATTTTTTTGCATCTGAGGACGACGGAGATCTAGATAACGATGTTTCATTCGTAGCGTCTCGTCAACATCTGTTCCATCCTCGATAAGAAAAGGAGGTGTTTTCGACGGATTAAAAAGATATACTTGCTCACCCTGAATTTCAATTTCTCCTGTTGTTAACTTTGGGTTTACAGTATCTGGCGAACGCTTGACTACCGTTCCTGTAACGGATAACACATATTCATTACGAGCTTGACTTGCTAATTCTATCGCTTCAGTAGAAATATCTGGATTAAAAACAACTTGAACAAGACCTGTGTGATCACGGAGATCTAGAAAAATTAAGCCTCCAAAATCACGTCGTCTTTGTACCCAACCATTAACCGTAACCTGTGTTCCTACTGTTTCAGTAGTTAACTGTTTTGTAAAATGTGATCGAAAATGATGTCCCACTTATATAACACTCCTTTGTTCTTTGACATAATGAATGACTTGTTCAAGTCCGATCATGATTTGTTGACCATCTTGAAGGTTTTTCACTGCAACCTTTTCAGCTGCAAGTTCTTCTTCGCCTATAATGAGCGCAAATTTAGCCTGTAAGCGATCAGCAGCTTTTAATTGCGCTTTCATCTTACGACCTAGGTAATCTACTTCCGCAGTCAATCCAGCTTGCCGCAGACGTTGTAATAAAGAGACTGCTGCCTTTTTTGTCTGATGATCAAATGTGATCAAGTAACAATCGATTCCTGCGTGATCAGTTGGGCCACAAGATTGTTTTTCACAAGCTAACATGACGCGTTCTAATCCAAGAGCAAATCCAATTCCTGGCATATCAGGGCCACCAATCTCGCCAACCAATTGATTATAGCGTCCCCCTCCGCCAATTGTTCCAGCTTGTGCCCCCTCGATTTCGGTATAAAACTCAAAGGCCGTCAAGGTATAGTAATCAAGCCCTCTCACTAGTAGGGGATCGACTACATACTGAATACTGAGATCAGATAAATATTGTTGTAGCAGCTCAAAATGCTCTGCTGCTTCTTTGCTAAGGCTATTCAAAATGGATGGAACTTCTGTTAACAGCTCACGGGTCGCTGGGTCTTTACTATCCAAAATGCGTAATGGATTACGATGTAATCGAGAACGATCGATTGCTGATAACTGCTGCTCATATGGGGTGAAATAATCGATGAGCCTTTGGCGATACCTTGGACGTGATTCGGCATCACCTACACTATTAATTTGAACGACAACATTTTGTAAACCAAGTGAAGCGAAGAAGCTCATTCCTAAAGAAATCACTTCCGCATCTAATGCTGGATCAAGACTACCAAATGCTTCGGCTCCAAATTGATGAAACTGCCTTGTTCTTCCTGCTTGAGGATTCTCATAGCGAAACATCGGCCCCAGATAATAAAGTTTAGTAGGTTGCGGATCAGCATATAACTTATGCTCTACATAACTACGAACGATCCCAGCCGTTCCTTCAGGTCTCAGCGAGAGGGATCTTTTTCCTCGATCCGTAAATGTATACATTTCTTTCTCTACAATATCGGTGGTTTCCCCCACACTACGGGCAAACAATTCACTATGTTCAAAGATTGGTGTCCTCATTTCCCTATAGTTAAAAGTACGTGTGATCTCACGAACTTTTTCTTCCATCCAGTGCCATTTCTCAATATTTGCTCCAAAGATATCAGATGTTCCCCGTGGTAAACGGTACATGGTCAACACTCCCTTCAAAATAATAAAAACCCTCGTCCGCAAAGGGACGAGAGTTGAATTCCCGTGGTTCCACCCTGATTGAAAACTACATACAGTCTTCCACTCAAGCCTGTTAACGCCAGTCTACGTTCTAGCCTACTGATGTAAGATTACATGTTCAGCAAGAAAATCTCCGGGTGTCTTTCCTTACGTCAGTTCAAAGAGCTGCTTTCAGCCAAGGCAACTCCTCTCTGCTAGAGCTAAACGTAATTACTTTCCCATCATCGAATCATATTCAAATTCAATACATCATACTGTACTGATTCGCCATAGTCTTGTCAAGGGATGGTTCCCACAAATTTCATATTTTTTGCCTACATCCATTTAAAAAAAGGCTATCCTAAATAAAACAAATCGTAAATGAATATGAAAGGAGATTGTTTCATGAAAACAATGATTATCCTAGGTAGTATCAACATGGCTTTTGCTATCGCCCTTGGAGCATTTGGAGCTCACGGTCTTGAAGGTCGTGTTTCTGAACGAATGATCGCAAATTGGCAAACAGGGGCACATTATCATCTCATTCATGCCTTAGCAATTGTTGTTGTAGGTTTACTCTTTTTAAAGGCAGGTATACATACTTCTTGGCTTTCGCTCGCAGGGTGGACATTTTTCGCAGGTATCCTTTTCTTTTCTGGAAGCTTATATCTAATGGCTTTAACTGGTGTAACAAAGTTAGGCATGATCACTCCGATTGGCGGAGTTGCTTTTATTGTTGGATGGATCTTTGTGACCATCTTCGCTTCAAAGTATGTTAGCTAGTTCAAAGGTATTCCTTTTAAAATAGGTATTCCTTTTAAAATAGGATTACCTATTTTTTTAGTGGTGGTGAATACATATTGCTTTCATCTATATCTCCTAAATTGGGTAATAAAATAGGATTTAGCTTGACTGGCTGTTCTGTCTTTGGCCAAGAGCGGTCAAAGTGAAATTTGCCCCAACGCGCTTTTTCTTGCTCATATAGTGCACGGACGATAAAAGGATCTTTTTGCTCACTATCAGCTTTCAACCAAAGACAAGCATAATGATGTTTAAAATGTAAAAAATCATCAGCATCCAAAAGATCAAGCCAATTACTCCAATGTTCAGCATCTTCTTGATGGTGACTGCGAAATATCATTTTATTTGGAAAAACAATATTTAAAAATATCCGCATCCCTTCGGGCAGATCAAACCAAGAATGGACAGCTAATGCCGCTTTCACATTAATTTTCCAGGCTCGTACCATTAACATCATCATGACACGAGTTGCATATCCTCCAGCATCATCCAAGATTAAATTTATATTGACTCTATCCTCTGGCTCTAATTCACGTTGATGGAGAATGGAATGATAAAGAAGCGTGATTAGCATATTTCCCGCAAACTCACTTACATCAATGCCATAATCCCATCGACCACATTGAAAAGCGACAACTGCTTTCTCTTCCAACAGTGCTTTTTTTAGATGAATGGTCCTTGGATGGCAGAGTGTCTTCGCTACTCGGTCCACAGTGAGTAAACGATCAAAAACGTTAATAATGGGTGCAATATTGGTCACATAGTAACGTGGATTCCGCATTAACTGGATTCGTTCAATCCAAAAACGACGAATCGGAGAATCTTTGGGCAATGCTTGAATTAGATGAAGGCGATATTTTTCATTTGATAATACTTCTTTAATATGCCTTAAATCGATAGCTGGAACCGCTTTTTTCCATGAAGGTGATACTTCTCTAACTTTCCGTAAGCCTAGTAAAGCTTGTTGTAGAAAATCCATATTCTTAATCTTACCAGCGAAAGGTGGATCGAAAATCGAAATAAAATCTTCGATCATCATTTCGGCTGGATGCTCATCATTTGCTAAAAAATTAATCCCATATTCACCAGGGTGATCCATATCAATGATATATACTTTTTTATAGTCAGGAACAAATTGTAAAATGTTCATTAGATCATGAGCTTGACTACTAATAATCAAAGCGCCTTCATCTTCCCGTGCAAGCCAATGAGAAGCATGTTGCCCCAACGTTGTTGTTTTACCTGTCCCATTTGTGCCGACCACAAGCAGATTTTGCCCCCACATTGCATCATTCAAACCTACCCTCACTCCTTCTTCGGTTACGGCAATGGGTGAATTGACTTCATCACCAGTCGGCAAACCTTGGGGAATAGGTAGTCTTCTATGCTGAAATCGACTTATTCCTCTCACTCTTAGGTTTGAAGTTGGAAACTGAAGCAGTAGTGCGAGCTGATATGATGCAAACCGTAATTTAGGACCTAGTAAAAAGGATGGGGCCTGAAGTTTTACCAAACTCCACCAAATATTTCTAAACCATTCGCGGATTTTAAAGCGAAGTAACTTTTCAGAGATAATCTTATTATTGGCTACATCAACCTCTCCAAAAGTAGCAATCATCCCTTGTAATAAACTTGCATTTGAAGCAAATAGACGAATCTCAACATCATAGATGGAGCCACCGATTTTCGATAAACGATTTCTTGTCTGTTGATCAAGTTGTTTATCAGGACTGAGTGGATGTAAGATAAACTGAATCCCACCTTCTCCCTCTAACTCATCAAGTATTTGCAGCAATGAATCAGCTAGATTTTTTTTATGTTCCAGCTTCCCATCTTTTACTTCAATGGTACGCAGTGAATATGACCAATGACGTTCAAACTGTAATTGGCGAAACTGATTGGGTAGTCTTTCATCCACAGCATCTTCCACTGATTCAAAACGAGCATGGATATAGACTGTTCGAAGGTTTTTCATAATCAAGTCCATTAAATCTGAAGGCGCACTAAGATAAATCTCCTTTGCTCCATTCTGGTCCATCCTGATTTCCCAGCTAAAAAATCGTGCTCCAAATACATAGTATTGCCATGAGAAAGTGGGTAACAAAATGTTATTTAAAAAATCAAAGAAATGGATGATCTCAGCCGAAGTCTCTTCTTTTGTCCGTGGAAGCACAACACGAACCCGCTTCATATTCCTTGAGGCTTGCATAAAAAAATAGAGTCGTAAACAGTAGGAAAGGATGTGAATAGTAAGATAAACAAATATTGGTATCAATATCCATAAATAATGAATCCAATCTAGTTTCTTTCCAACGAATTGTTGAGAAAACAAGTAATAAGAAATCGCACCTGTTACCAAACTTGTGAGCAAAATTTTGATGACAAAATGTATTTGCTGAATCCGATGTCGCGTTAGAGCGATTCCAATAATCGTCCCAATACCACCACCTAATAATGATGTGATCAGTAAGGCACTCTCTGAAATTCTCCAACTCTCTTTCTCTGCTTGTCTCTTATCAAGGATGATCAAGCTAAACCCCAGCAAGCTCATCACAATATAATAGATCAATAGGAAATTTTCCGATGTTAACATAGACTGACACATCCCTCCAAGATGAGCAAACAATGAAAAAACGAGGAACCGGACGTTGGACAATGTTCCAATCCTTCCCTCAGGATATCAGACATTTATGCTATTTAAATCGCTTGCTCACCTTTTCCCACTTGTGGCATCACAATATCATGTAGTTTTAGATTTCGATTCTCTTCCGGCCAAGGATGCATATCGCGATATTTCATTTCATGGTCATACAAAATCGGCTTGGCAATAAATGGTTCCTGTCGTTCATTATTAATCATAAACCAAACAGCAGCATGATACGGGGTTAGGTGCATAAAATCGTCATATTCTAAACGATCCATTAATCCACTCCACCGCTTTGCATCATCAGGTGTATAGGAACGAAAAATGATTTTATTACCAATGATACTATCTAAGAAGTTTTGAACAGAACCATTAATATCTTCAATTGTGTTTGAACTTGCGGCAATCCGAACACCAATTCTTCTTCCTCTTGTGCAAAGCATCATCATCATGCGACCAGTAAATCCTGCAAAATCGTCAAGAAATAGGTTTGTCATTAAGCGTTCCTTAGGCAATGGAATGTAAAACTGTTCTAACAAAGTATGGTAGACATGAGCTAAAAACATAGAGGAAGAAAATGCGTTCATATCAAAGCCAAAATCCCACTTCCCACCATGCATCAATACAACAGCTTTTTCTTCATACAAAATTCGTTTTAAATCAATTGTATTTGGATGACATAGCGTCTTTGTTAAACGTTCTGTTGATAAAATCCGCCCAAATACTGTTAAGATCGGAGCAATATATGTGACAAAATAACGGGGATTGCGGATCAACTGTGTACGTTCAATCCAATATCTTCTCAGCGTAGAGTCAGGCGGCAATGCTTGGATGAGTCGCAAACGATATTTTTCATTTGCTAACACTTCCTTAATATGACGAAGATCAATCGCCGGAACAGCTTCTTTCCATGCGGGGGATAGCTCCCTAGCTGCACGTAATGCTAAATAAGCCTGTCCAATAAAATCCATGTTTTTAATTTTGCTTCCAAACACCGCTTGGAAGATACCGACTAGATTTTCTGCCATAATATCAGCTGGAGTTTCATCATTTGACATAAAATTGACGCCCCACTCTCCTGGGGTATCCATATCGATGATATATACCTTTCGATCTGAAGGGACTAAGCTGAGGAAATCTTTTGCTTCGTTTGGATTACTAGAAATAATGATTGAAGGTTGATCTCTATTGCTGATATATGAAATCATATGGCTGGTAAGGGTCATTGTCTTCCCAGAAGCACCTCCCCCTAAAACCAACAGATGTCTCCCAAACATTTCCTCTGTCAAAGTTACCTTCACTCCATCTTCTGTTTCTAACAATGGAAATTCAGCACCATCATTTACTGGTATTCCTGCTGGCACTGGTAGACGGCGATTTGTAAAGCGCTTCATCCCACCTACTCTAAGTCGAGGTGAAGGTAATTGCATTAATGTCGCTAAATGATAGGAAGCAAAGGTCATTTTTGGACCAAAGAAAAGAGAAGGCATTTTATTGCTCACTAGAAAGTTCCACCAATATTGTTGGAAGTATTTCCGTAGTTCGTATCTCATAATACTTTCCGGCACAATACTGTTATTGGTATTTACCTCCCCAATTGTCCCGATCAAACCTTTGAGGATTTGATTATTGTCAGCATAGACACGAACTTCACATTCAAAAAGCGCTCCACCAACTTTAGCTAAACGATACTTTAAGCGATTTCTCTTCTGTTTATTTAAAGAATATGGAGCTACTACAAATTGAACACCTGCATTTCCATCCACTTCATCCATGGCAGCCAATAATGAATCAGTCAAAGACTTATCATATTTGATTGCTCCAAAATCACTGTCTAATTCTACTGTTTCCAGTGATTTAAACCACTTTCGTTCCAATTGTAACTGCATAAATTCCTTTGGAACAGGCTCTTTTGCTTGTTCTACTTTTTCAAAGCGAACATGTGGATAGATCGATTGTAAGTTTCGCAAAATGGTGCTTAATAAATCGCCAGTAGCTGATATATAAATCTCTTTCTGCCCTTGCATTGATTTAATCTCCCAGCTAAAATAATTGGAGCCTTGATAGTAATATTGAACAGAAAAAGCGGGTAGCAACACGCCGTTTAAGAAGTCAAAAAAATTAATCATATCGATCCGATTTTGTTCATCTACCTTACTAATAACCAAACGCACTGTTTCAAGCTGTTTCGAACGTTGAAAATATTGATAGATCCTAGAAATCCAGGGAAGCGAAAGCAAGATTGCGATGGGTAAAACGACAAATAATAGGGTGGCGATAATACTAGCGATACTGAGTGAACTAACCAGTATAAAAAGCTCTTTATGATAAAACCATAGTGAAGCCAGTCCCACTAAAATAAGCAAAATGAATAAAGTTCGTAGATTACCTGCATTTTTTCCTCCGTTTGCCATATAGTTCCCTCCCAACTTGCAATTTACTAAAGAAAAGCCCATTTGCTTATATTAAACATATTATACTGCTTTGTATGTTTCTGAAAAATATTTATAAAAAAATCCCACAATAAAATGTAGGTTTTCTACTTGTAGCAACAGCCACATAGTCGACTTGTGATCGTGGTTCACGGCTTCGCTCCGATCTGGACTTGCCAGGATGTGGGGTTGTCTTGTTGTAGACAAGGTCATTTTTTCATATCTCTCCACTTTAATACCCACTGGTTCATCTCTGCCAGTACCTGCTGAAAATCCTTTCCCTTTTCCGTTAACGAATATTCAACCGTAGTTGGGACAGTGGGGATTACTTTACGATGAATAAGACCAAATTGCTCCAAACCCCGCAAAGCATTGGTCAAAGACTGAGTTCTTACCACTGCTAAGCTACGTTGCAGTTGTTTAAATCGCTTTGTACCTTTGTACAGTTCATTGATGATCTCATTTGCCCACTTGATCTGAAAAATTTGAACCACTTCACAGATTGGTTGCTTTAATAAATCCGTGTTTGTCGGTGTATGCATATGAAATAACCCCTTACTAAAAGTAAGTTGGTACATTTGCTTGGACTCTGTCCATTTATTTTGCTTTCTACCATTATTATACCAATCTCCATATAATTCAACTATATACAACATAATAACAAAGAGGTGTGACTAAAATGCTCTTAAATAAACAAGTTATTCTAAGCAAAAGACCCCAAGGTCTACCAAATGAATCACATTTTCAAATTGTAAACACAGAAACAGGTGAACTCAAACAGAATGAAATCCAGGTGCAAACACGCTTTTTATCCATTGATCCATTTTTAAGAAACACAATGAATGAAACCAAATTTGTAGAGGAGCCTGCTAAACTAGGACATGTGTTTGGGAGTTTTGCTGTTGGAGAAGTAATTGCATCAAAAAGCGATCAGATCCATATGGGCGATATTGTTTCTGGTGTATGGGGATGGCAAACGCTCCCCACACTTCCAGATCAAGAGGTAACAAAATTAGATAAACATATTTCACCTATCTCTACAGCACTAGGAGTATATGGAATTTCAGGACTGACTGCTTATTTTGGTATGCTCGAAATCGGAAAACCCCAACCAGGTGAAACTGTAGTGATCTCAGGAGCTGGTGGTTCAGTAGGAATGATCGCGGGGCAAATCGCTAAGATCAAAGGAGCAAAGGTGATTGGAATCTCTGGTTCAGACCAAAAAAATGAGTACCTTCGAGACGAATTAGGCTTTGATATAACGATCAATTATCGAACATCAACCAAATTATCTAAAAGTATAAAAGAAGCAGCAAAGCAAGGGATAGATATCTATTTTGACAACGTTGGCGGCGCTGTTTCGGATGCCGTGATGCAACATATCAATCCAAATGCACGAATCCCGATCAGTGGTCAAATATCTCAATATAACCTTCAAAAGACTGAAATCGGTCCAAGAGTGGGAATGTTGTTAGTTAAAAATGCCGCACTAATGCAGGGTTTTAGCTTTGCTCAGTTTGCATCTCATTTCCCACAAGCGATTAAAACTTTAGCAGACTGGATTCATTCTGATCAGTTAAAGTACAAGGAGCATATTATTGAAGGTTTTGAAAATACACCATTAGCATTTATTGGGCTATTTAAAGGCGACAATTTTGGAAAAACGCTAATAAAAGTATACTAATATTTGACCTGTTCAATTATGCTCTTTCAATTGATTCCTTTTATAATATTCGAATCTTATAGAAGAAATATACTCTTTATACTGATATAATTATATTAGAATATTACTTTTTACAGAATAAGGAGCATAGTTATGTTAAAAAAATTAGGTATCTTTATATTGGCGTTTACTTTTGCACTTTCGCTTACACCTATTGTCAACCTTCCATCCGTTACTGCTGCTCAAAATAAAGTCAAACCTGCTAGTCTCATTGCCTTGACCCAAAAAGCTGCTACAAAGGGGCAGTCCATTCATGCTCCATTTATAGTGAATGAATCGACAAGACCTATCATTCGCACTCAATGGGGAGAACCTGAAACTGCATATGAAAGTGCACGTGTAGATTTTTACACTTCACGTCATTTTACATTCTCCTATCAATATGACAATCAATGGACGCTCGCTACCATACGAGATGAAGATCCACAATATCAGACGATCACCATTAAGACATTACTCAATACATTAGGTAATTCACAGTCTATTGAGTCATCAGGTGATGAAAAATGGTATATCTACCATGCAGGTAATTATGATATTGCCTATGTTTTTCCTTCATCAACCAAAAACACAACAAAAGCGAAAGCTGTTGTAATTTCACCAGCTCAATAAATAAAAAAGCACTTCTGAAGATTTCCAGAAGTGCTTTTTTTACAGTCTGAAATTCTATGTCATTATATAGGACTTCATATCCACCTATTTGCCTAGCTTCTCTTTCACTTGATTGACTACATTTTCGACTGAGAAACCAAACTCTTTCATCACGCGATCCCCAGGAGCAGAAGCACCAAAATGATCAATTCCGATTACCTCTCCTTGTGCGCCCACATATGGCTCCCAGCCTGTCGGATACGCAGCTTCAATGGCAATGCGAACCGGGACTTCATCAGGTAATATCTGTTGTTGATACGCTACCGATTGATCTGCAAACAATTCTCTACAAGGCATGCTGACAACTCGCGTAGAGATGCCTTCTTGCTCCAATTGCTCCTTCGCAGATACGGCAAGACTTACCTCTGACCCAGTCGCTAATAGAATCACATCTGGCTTATCAGCTGTATCTGAAACGATATAAGCCCCTTTTGCTAAATCATTCGCTCGGAAATTATGGCTTCCTTCAAGAATGGGCAAATTTTGGCGAGAGAGAATCAAAGCAACTGGATGTTCTGTTTGCTCCAAAGCATATTCCCAAGCAGCTACCGTTTCGTTAGCATCTGCCGGTCGAATCACTCGTAATCCAGGAACCAAACGTAAAGAAGGGATTTGCTCAATTGGTTCGTGTGTAGGGCCATCCTCACCCACTGCAATACTATCATGTGTAAAGACATATGTGACAGGTAACTTCGATAAAGCTGCTAAACGGATCGATGGGCGAAGGTAATCGGAAAATACCAAGAAAGTGGCTCCAAAGGGACGTACTCCTCCGTGTAACATCATTCCATTTAAAATCGCACCCATGCCATGTTCGCGAACACCAAACCAAATATTTCTACCCCGATAATCTTCTTTATGAAAAACACCTGCCTCTTTCATCTCTGTATTGTTTGAAGAAGCAAGATCAGCAGAGCCTCCGATTAATTCTGGTACACGATCTGCCAATTTCTGTAATACCGCACCAGATGCAGCACGAGTTGCCATTGGTTTATCTTCAGGTGTATACTGCGGCAGTATCTCTTTCCATTGGTTAGGGAGCTTACCAACACTAATCCGCATTAGTTCTTCGTATTGAGAGGGGTACGTTTGTTTATATTCTTCTAACATCCGATTCCATTTTTGCTCTTCTGATGCTAAACGGTTTAGAATTTGTGCAAAATGCTCACGTACTTCTTCTGGAACATGGAAAGACTCTTCTTTTTCCCATTGATATGCTTTTCTAACCTCGACCACTTCATCTTTTCCTAATGGCTTGCCATGCGCTTCAGATGTACCAGCACGATTTGGACTTCCATAACCAATGATCGTTCGAACTTCAATTAATGTGGGGCGATTTTGCTCACGTTGCCCTGCCTCAATCGCGCGTCCAATCTCATGCAAGTCATTTCCATCTTCAACATGAAGAACTTGCCATCCAAGCGCTTCCATCCGACTTGCTGTATGTTCCGTAAAGGCTTGTTCTAAATCTCCATCTAGCGAAATATCATTTGAATCATAAAGAACAATTAACTTACCCAATCCAAGATGCCCTGCAAGAGAACAAGCTTCAGCCGCTACGCCTTCCATTAAGTCACCATCACTACATAATACATATGTAAAATGATCAATGATTGGTAGACCAGGTTGATTAAATCGGGCTCCAAGATGAGCTTCTGCCATCGCCATTCCTACAGCGCTTGATATACCTTGACCAAGTGGACCTGTCGTCATTTCTACACCAGGTGTATGCCCTACTTCAGGATGACCTGGTGTCTTACTACCCCATTGTCGAAACTGTTTTAAATCCTCTAAGGAAACATCATAACCAAATAAGTGCAATAAGCTATAAAGCAAAGCGGAACCATGTCCAGCAGATAGAACAAAACGATCCCGGTTAAACCAATTCGGGTTTTTGGGGTTGTGTTTCATATAATTTGCCCAACAATAGTATGCCATTGGGGCCGCACCCATTGGCATGCCAGGATGACCAGAATTTGCTTGCTCGATAGCATCAATTGATAACATTCGAACCGTATTAATAGATAATTGATTGATCGACATTTTTTCGCGCTCCTCTACGATTACTGATACATTTCCAGTTTATTATATAGCATTTGTTTCAAATGAGAACGCCATTCTCTGTTTCTAACATCATTGTAACAGGGCCATCATTCGTTAAACAAACCTCCATCATCGCACCAAAAATACCTGTTTCAACACGTACATCATATGATCTTAATCTATCATTTAGATAATTATACAGAGATTTTGCCTGATCAGGTGAAGCTGCTGCCATAAAATTAGGTCGCCGCCCTTTCCGCGTATCCCCATATAACGTAAATTGAGACACAGAAAGAATCGCTCCTCCCACTTCTAGCAAGGAGCGATTCATTTTTCCCTGTTCATCTTCAAAGATCCGAAGATTGACAAGTTTACGTGCTATCTCATCAGCATCTTGCTGAGTATCCCCATGCTTGATGCCAACCAACAAAACGAAGCCGGAATCAATTGCACCTGTGACCTGTTCCTCCACAGTTACCTTCGCCTGTTTGGCACGCTGTAATAATACACGCAAAAAAACCCCTCCTAATCACGATAACCTAATCCTTTACTGCATAATTCTCCGCACTGTATAAATGTCTGGAATCTGCTTCACTTTTTCAACAAGCGAATTTAAATGTTGGTGATTTTGAATATTGACCGTGATTAAGATATGCGCGAGCCCCCGTTTTCGATCTCCTCTCGCGCTGACAGCGGAATAATCCGTCTTTGCATCAGCAATCGCTTGAAGGACTTCGGAAAGAAGACCTCCTCTTTCTAATCCAGATACTTCAAGATCAACTTGATACGCACGAGCTGACTCTCCAACCCATTCGACCGGAACTTGTCGTTTTTCCGTCATATACTTCAGATTTGGACAATCACTTCGATGAACCGAAACACCTCGTCCCTGTGTGACAAAACCAATAATTTCATCACCTGGCACAGGACTACAACATCGGGATAACCTGATCAACAGATTATCGACACCTTTTACTCGAACACCATGATCACGATATGTTCTCGGTAATGAGCGGACTTTTGGTAAGGAAACTGCATGTTCAACTTCTTGTTCAATTGTCAAATTCGAAGGGGATGCCGGAATACTTTCAACAATTCGTCCGACTACCTGTGAAGTTGAGATACCACCATAACCAACTGCTGCAAACATATCCTCTTCATCTTGGAAATGTAGCTTCTTTACTGTTGCATTTAACTGATCAGCAACAAGCAGCTCGGAAAGGTTGAGGTCGTATTTTTTCAATAAACTTCCTACCATTTCACGACCTTTGGCAATACTTTCTTCTCGCTGTTCTTTCTTAAACCAACTACGAATTTTATTTCGTGCATGGGATGATTTCACCATTTTGAGCCAATCACGACTTGGACCAAAGCTTTGTTTGGACGTAATAATTTCTACAATATCTCCTGTCCTTAGCTTATAATCAAAGTCGACTATTTTCCCATTCACTTTTGCTTGGACACAACGATTACCGATTTCAGTATGAATCCGATAAGCGAAATCAAGTGGAACGGAACCTGCTGGTAGCTCGATCACATCCCCAGTAGGTGTAAAAACATAGACTGCATCTGAAAACCAGTCCATTTTTAGGCTTTCTACAAATTCCTGGGCATTGCGAGATTCATTTTGCAGCTCCATCATCTGACGAAACCATTTTAATTTCTCATTAAACATGCTCTTTTCAACTGCTGCATTCTCTTTATATGCCCAATGAGCCGCAATCCCATATTCAGCCGTACGATGCATATCCTGCGTTCGAATCTGAATTTCAATGGGCTCCCCTTTTGTACCAATTACAGTCGTATGCAACGATTGATACATATTCGTTTTAGGAGAAGCAATATAATCTTTAAAGCGACCTGGCATTGGCTTCCAAACCGTGTGAATAATTCCCAGCACTGCATAACAATCACGAACTGATTCAACAATTAAACGAACAGCCATCAAGTCGTAAATTTGACTAAATTCCTTATCTTGATTAATCATTTTACGATAGATGCTATATATATGCTTTGGTCGACCTGATACATCAATCAAGTGAATGCCAGAACCTGTTTCTTTAATCCGTTCTTTGATCAATTCGATAATCTCTGCCAGATATGATTCACGCTCAGCTCTTTTTGTTTTCATTAATTGCACGATCCGATAATACTGTTTTGGTGCGATATACCGAAGAGCAATATCTTCAAGCTCCCATTTAATCGTAGAAATCCCTAGACGATGTGCAAGCGGAGCAAAAATTTCTAAGGTCTCCTTTGAAATCGACCGTTGTTTCTCTTCTGATTTGTATTTTAAGGTTCGCATATTATGCAAACGATCCGCTAGCTTTATCATGATCACACGTACATCTTTTGCCATAGCGACAAACATTTTACGATAATTTTCTGCTTGATGCTCTTCTTTTGACTTAAACTTAATTCGTTTTGTTAACTTGGTGACGCCGTCAACGAGTAAGGCGACTGTCTCTCCAAAGCGTTCCTCGATCTGATCAAGCGTCACTCCTGTATCTTCTACCACATCATGTAAAAGCGCAGCGACCAGCGTCGTTACATCCATCTCAAGGTCGAGTAAGATTTCAGCCACCGCTACCGGATGATAGATATAAGGTTCACCCGACTTACGATACTGTCCCTCGTGAGCCTGTTCAGCAAATTCATATGACTCCTTGAGACGATTAATCTCCTCCGCTGTAAGATATTGTGCTGCCTTTTTAAGCAACTGCTCAATCGGCATAAGTAAACCATCACCCGTGAAAATATTTTTCCCTCTATTATCCATGAACCAATATCAAATGTAAAGGACAAGCACATAAGCAACATAATAAAAGCACCTCTATGGGTGCTTTACTTCCAGTTTGATCGCTTACGCAAATCTGACGATTTGGTGATCTTTGGAGGGCGAGTGCTTTTCTCTTTTTTTGATTTTAATGTTTCATAGAATGTGGTACGAAAACGGAGGTAGAGAAAGCCAATCGCAAGCAGAATTGCGGCAACTAATTTCATAGAAGAATCAAGTTTTTCATCAGCGTTATAGATAATGAAGGGGAGAATGACAACGCCTGCATATGCAACACCTTCAAAGGAGTATACAAGAATCCGCCAAACTTTAGTAAAATATTGACGAAAATTAATATCACCAGGTTGAAACAATTCCATAAATAAAATGACAATCAAACTAACCATCCAGATTCCAATCGAAATGAGAAATAAGGTAGATATACCCGATATGAAGGCATTAAAACCACTTTTGATTACTTCCAACATTATTGCTGTCACTTACAATATAGAGGAGATTACTCACATTTGAAATAAATGAACTCAAATATGTGAGCGCTTCTATATTCTTCCGATGTAAGTAACAAACATTCACCTCACTCTAGTTCTCTCGGAAGTCCACAATCTCTATGGACATCTTACCTTCTTTCGCTATTTGTTTCAATTTTCTCTAAGCATTTTGATTGAATTAAGAACTGATTGAACTCTTGGCTCTCTTTAAAGATAGCGTCTGAAAGGGGATACCCGTAACCTCCATTAATTTCCGTTCACGAGGATGACAAGTACATAAGAAAATTTGATGCTTCTTTGAGAATTGATGTAAAATTTGAAGCGTCTGCAATAAACGGTTCTCATCAAAATGAACAAAACTATCATCCAGAAACAGAGGCAAATGAATCGCTGGCGATGTTTGTTCTGAATAAAACTGTACAAATGCTAAACGCAAAGCAAAATAGATTTGATCAATTGTACCACGGCTTAACCTCTCTACCGGATAGTACTTCCCTGTCATAGGTTCACGAAATCTCAGGGAAAAACCGTTCTTTGGTGATAACTTACACTCTTGATAACGGTCATTTGTAATAGCAGTGATCCAGCGCATTGCAATCGGAGCGATTCTAGGTGCAATATTTCGATGAACTTGCTCTCTAGCCTGTTCAAAAACCTCTACTGCAAGCTGATAACTTGCTCGTTCTTTCTCCAAACGCTTTTTTTGCTCTTTTGCCTGCCTCCACACCACTTCAATTTGCCTGTTTTGTTTCAATTGCTTCACATGAGCATCTAGACTCCCTCTTAAAGTTGCCACTCGATCTTTTTGTTCCTGCCATACTAGAAGTTTCTGTTGATATTCCTGTTTTCGTTTTTCATAATAAACTTCCCCATCTCCCTCAGGATAAAGGTAACAACTAGCACCCTGTAATGTATGGTAAATTTTCTCCATTTTGAGTCGTATGTGATGAATTTGTCTCTTCCAGCCTTCGATTTGGGCAATCTCTTCACGAGAACGTATTTCTTTTTCTAATTCAGATAAATGCACCACTTGTTTTTGCTCTCGCTGCCACTCTTTACGCCAATCCCTCCAATGCATCTCTTCAATTCCTAAGCGACTTCGCAGTTCAAGACATGTCTTATCAACGGCATTCCATTCAGATTGTAATCTCTTTTCTTGTAATTGCAGATATGACAATTCAACCGATTGCCGATTAAAATCCTTTTGCTGTTGAAGTAAATCGTGTCGAAGCGATTCTACTTCTTGTTGCCAATGTAAGGGGTCAAAAGGAGGGATTGAAGAGAGAAAACGAGCTAACCATTTTCGAACCTGCTGCCGGATACGCTCCATTCTCTTCTCACAATCGCGCGGACTCAGTGATTCTACAATCTCCTCTTCATCAAACTGCATGAGCAAAAGTTCTTCCCAAGAGGATACTTTCCAACGGTCAAAAATCTCTTTTCTATCTTGGTACTTTTGTAAGTAAACCCATCCAAAGGATCCAAAGGCAAGCAAGGCAAACAATCCGACAGAACATCCAATCCATAAATTGAACCAGCCTGTAATCGTAGAAGCGAAAGTAAGGATAATGCCCACTGCCAATAAATAGTCTTCTTGATGTCGCTTCCAATGGGTACCATTTTGTTCTCTAAGATAAGCAACATCTTGTTCCCATTCTTTTCTTCGCTCCGTTTCGTCTACCTCTTGTTCCAACTTTTCTTGCACAATCTGCTCTAATTGGAAATATTCCTTTAATTCAATGAGCATCTCATCTGCTTCATGAATCAATTGATGAATGGTTCTTTCATCTTTTGTCTCTAATTGCCGTTCTAATTCCTTCTTCTCAACACGTAATTCAGTCAATTGCGTCTGTAGATTTTCTACCTTTTGTGCTAAATAGAAAAAATGATCGACTTCTTCATTATCCATGGTCTGCCACTCCGGAAACTTTACTTTTTTCTGTAATTGAGCCTTTCTTAACTTTAAAGCGGTTAAATCATCTACTCTTCTTTGTAACTTATCGAGTTCAAGCTGATACTTTTCCCATTGATAAATTTGCTCTGACTGGCGATCTTCTAATTGTTTTGTTTGTTCATAATGAGCGATCTCTCGCTCAAGCTTCTTTAACTCTTCAGCTTTTTTTTCTACTTTTTTCTGCTCTAACTGCCATTGTTGTTCTTGGTGCTGAATTTGCTCTTTTTGCTTTTGCCACTCTTTCCATTTTTTTTCATAACTTTCGATCTGTCTACAAACTTGTCCATATGGAGTCGATCCGGCTGAAGCAAGGGTTCCAATTTGATCAATCTCTTGTTTTAAATCTTGTAAAACTCCTTGTATATCCCATTCCTCTCCCTGCTCTAGCAATTGAATAAAGCGCTCTACCAATTCTCGATCATGATTTCGAGCGCGAGATGAAGTTGTTTTTTGCCCTGAAAATGTAAGTGAATTGATAAAACTTATTCGCTTTAATAACTCCCCTGAAAGACCAATTTGTTGCTCTAGAAATCGTCGTTCCTTTTTCTGATCCAGCACAAATTGATCTGTTATATCCTCACCTGTCCGGCATAATATCAGTTGTTGATCATCATCAATAAAAGAACGCATCAGTTCGTAACTTTCAAGCCCGATTTGATATTGGATACTTCCACCATAGCGACTATTGGTTCCCCAAGGAGAAAAATGCTCAAACCATTCCGCTTTTGTCTTTTTACGATAGCCTTCACGATTTCGACCAAACAAAAGTGCAAAAATCCCTTGTATTAACGTAGATTTACCTGATTCGTTTGGTGCTTCAATTAAGTTAATTCCTTCAGAAAAATGAAACTCCTCTTCAGACCATAAGCCAAAACCTTGGATTTTGAGTTGTTTCAGTTTCATCCAATCCTCTCCTTGCGAACAAATGCTTCAAGCCCTTTCAATAGAGCAAGCTCTAATATTTCACAATCTTCACCCGTCACTTTTTGCTTTTTTTGCTCAAGTAATTCAATATAGGTTGCTATAATCTGCGACTTCTTTTTCAATTCGTCCAAATCAAAATGAGGGAGGGTTTGGTTCTCTATGAAGAAAGTGCTTTGTTTATGATTAGGTAATTCTTCATATAGCCAAGGAATTAGTTGATTCATCTCTAACTCGGGTGAAACCATACCCGTTAGCTCTAACATGGTATAACTAGGTGAATGATTGTCATGTAATGCTAGGAAACGTTTTAAGACTTGTTCTTTGGTCAATAAACCATGCATTGGAAGCTGAATTTGCATATAGATAGCAGTCTGAATGGGAATTTCTTCTATGATCCAACCATTCGATGACTCTTGAACGATACTGATCGTTCTTATGCCTGTTTCCTTCCAATTTAGTGCTTCAGGTGAACCTGGGTAACGAATCAGTGTTTCAATATCATTTTTCAGTTGATAAGTTTGTGGTTTATGTATATGCCCTAATGCAATATATTGAAAGTTTAATTGTTCTAATTTTGAGATCAGCAGTGGAAAATATTGACTCTGTTTTTGATCATCAAAGATCAACTCTCCATGTGCGATTAAAATCTGCTTTCCACGATTCGGGAATGAGTGAGGTAGACTGCCTATTTGTTCGTAGAAATCAGAAAACCCCTTCCCTATAAATTGCACATCATACTCAGGATCATAAAATTCTCCCCACTCATCGGTGAAGATATGGACATGATCAGGCCATTTCTCTTGCACATAAATAGAATCGGCTCGATAAGGATCATGATTACCTGGCGTAATAAAAACGGTTGAATCTGTTAGTCGACATAACTGTTCTTGAATAAATTCCCATAATGAACGATCCACATACCCATGTTCAACAAAATCGCCCGCGATCAATAGAAAGGGAACTTGTTGATCAATGGTTTGGTCGATGATACGTTTGAAAGTCTGTCGATATTCTTTTTCTCTTCTGCGATAGACGGATTCAGTAGCGCTTAAATGATGAAGTGGCTTTCCCAGATGAAGGTCAGCAGTATGAATAAAACGGAGTGGCTTCATATGGATTCCTCCGAAACATTGAAATGGAATATATGTCCTATTCGACTTTTCTTGTCTGTAACCTCCAAAAATCACCAATTTATCTATTGTTATATATCATAAAAAAGCCTTCTCCTGTTAAAGGAGAAGGCTGTAACGCTATTCTTTATTCAGATACCCAGCTTTTTAAATCCTCATATGAACGGAGTCCAATTAATGTTTTAACCTCTTTGCCATTTTCAAAGAGTTTTAGTGTAGGGATACTCATCACAGAAAACTTCTCAGCTAACTGTTGGTTCTCATCTACGTTTAATTTAGCAACAGTTAATCCCTCTACTTCTTCACCTAGTTGTTCAACAATTGGTCCAATTACCCGGCAGGGTCCACACCATTCTGCCCAAAAGTCAACAAGAACTCGATTATTCTCTTTCAAAGCTTGATCAAAGTTTTTTTCGTCTACAGTAATGGTTGCCATTTATACCACCCCTAATTGAATATTCTTTGTATCATTTTGTTCTTTTTGCTGTATGTGTATTAATCTTAAACTTAAATCATCAAACCATTCTTTATCTCTTGTTGCAAGGGCTAGATCGATTAAGTCCATAAGCTCTCCAACGGATTGTGCAGATTCAACAGGCAATTTTTTCAATTGACGAAGTCGACTACGTACAATCTCTCCAACTGCCTCTTGTCGATCCGACTCAATCACTCTTATTGTTGCTTGATCTATGGAAGCTTCAATTTCTTCAATATAGCCTCGGATGCGTTCATCCTCCATCGAAGTTCCTGAAACCCATTCGCCAACTTGAAAACTGATCATCTCACGCACCTCACTTTAACTGTACTTTTATATATTACAGTTATTCGGTAAAAAAAGAGCCTTCCTATTATTTCTTCTAGTTCTGCTCCTGTTTGATTAATTTCAGTACATCTGCAATATTATATCCGTTTAAAAATTTTACAACCTGCTTTTCCGCTTCGCTAAAAATTCCTTCTAAAACATGTTCAATATTTGACCCGATTAAACAATCGTCATTTCGCTTGGGGCATTTTGGCTTGAGTGAACCAGTAGAAATTAATTGATATAGCTCATCCAACCAAATATCTGTTGCATGCTTTGCTAGAAAAAAACCCCCACCTGCTCCTTCTTTCGAGCAAATGTAGTGATTCTTGCAAAGTAAGCTTAAAATTTTACGTGCCCGCACAGGGTGTACACAAGCACTTGCTGCAATCACATCACTAGTGATCATTTGCTCAGAATGATGGGCTAATAGGAGTAAGCTATGAACGGCTAAGGAAAAATCACTGTTCATATTGCTGCCTCCCCTCTGCTTAATGTAATAATAAATATTACAGTTAAAGATGTCAACACTTTTTTCATCATCCAATAATAAAAGGCTGAGTATATCTACTCAACCCTTTTATTCACTACTCAATCTTCATAATTTGGAATTGAATTGTACCTGAAGGTGCTGGTACATCAGCGATTTCATCCACCTTTTTTCCAATCAACTCAGAACCGAGTGGTGATTCGTTCGAAATTCGACCTAAATCTGGATCCGCTTCTGCGCTACCAACGATGGTATATACTTCAATATCACCATCTGGGATTTCTTTTACAGTAACTTTTGCACCTACATTCACTATATTTTTATCCTGAATATCATCTGGACTAATAATTTTAGCATTACGAATCATATTTTCCAAAGATACAATCCTAGACTCGATAAAGGCTTGTTCATCTTTGGCAGCATCATATTCCGAATTTTCGCTAAGATCACCCTGAGCGATCGCTTCTTTTAAACGTTCCGCTACTTCATGACGCTTAACAGTCTTTAATTCTTCTAACTCCTTCTTTAAATTTTCTAAGCCCTCTTCCGTTATAAGCACCTCTTTATTATTTTGAACCACTACAATTCCTCCTTTTTCTCCATCAACATCACTTGTATATGGGGCTTTCAATTTATTTATGTTTGGTTACTTATGCCTTTGTGGTGTCGCTGGTCTACATATTTCATTTCATGATCACAATCGAATGATAGATCACATGCTTAATCCATATGAATGCAAATGAGTTGTTGATTATGACTCTGTCTTTCTCTAACATCTCATGGATTCCCTAAAAGTATGTTTTTAAAACGGAAACATTCCCAAGAATAAAGAAAAATTTACAAATAAAGCGATTGCACAACAAGAATATTCCATCTACAATGTGAGTGAAGATTCATCCTTTCCAACCGCTCAAAAATTGGATTGCTGAATATATTAGCACATTTATATTCATCATCCAAGAGAACGGATTCACATTTTCTTGGTATTGATATACAATATCATCCAATTTTCCATTTTTTGTGATCTCTATGCGTCATTCTATTCTACAATGACTTTTCGTGAAAAGCTAGACATTATCTAAAAGAATATAGAGGAGGCATCACCTATTGTTCGTACAATCTGATTGGCTTAATCAACATCTTACTGATGAATCAATCCGTATTTTAGACTGTCGTTTTTACTTATATGACCCTTCAGCAGGAAAAAAAGCGTATGAAGAAAATCATATACCAGGAGCGCAATTTATTGACATTGAAAAAGACTTATCTTCGCCAGTGTCGACCCATGGCGGACGGCATCCACTTCCTGACCCCAACAAATTAGCGAACTTGCTCGGTCATCTTGGAATCAATGAAAAACATCATATCATTGTCTATGATGATCAAAAAGGAGCAATGGCTGGAAGATGTTGGTGGGTGCTTACTTATATCGGTCATCCTCATGTACAAATACTTGATGGGGGATATTCCGATTGGAAAAAACAGAATTATCCGATCAATAATCAAAAGCCGATCTATCCACATACTTCATTCATTCCTAAACTCCAACAAGATATGCTTGTCGATAAAGCTGAGGTACAACAAAAAAGACATACGCCGAACACGCTTTTGATCGACTCGCGAGAACCTGCTCGATATCGAGGTGAAGAAGAACCGATCGATCCTGTAGCTGGACATATACCTGGAGCGATTAATTTTCCTTGGTTTGAAGTTCTTAATGACGATGGAAAGTGGCGCACTGTTAACGAATTACAACAACATTTCCAAAAAGTCGATCCTGATCAAGAAATCATTGTTTACTGTGGGTCAGGGATTACCGCTACACCAAATTTTATCGCTCTGCAACAAGCGGGTTATAAAAAAGTAAAGCTTTATGCAGGAAGTTGGAGCGACTGGATCACAGACCCAAACGCTCCAATCGCAAAAGGTGAAGAGCCAAAATAATCAGTTTCTCATTAATTCTAGTTCGATCAAGCGTTTAATGTTTTCATTCCATTGATTTTGGTGAGTTGCTAACATTTGCTCGGCTTTCTGGTGATTTGCTGGAACAAAGATCAACCGATCAAATTCAGGCAACTCCCCTCTTTCTTTTAATTGTATCTTATATTTTTGGTAATATTGATCTACTTCCTTTGCATTCATATTTAACTCGACTCTGTAAATAAATCCATAATTATCCTTTTTTCCTTTTGTCTTTAAATAAGCTAGTGACCATGTACGAACCATTTTTTGGTCATTGATGGAAAAGCCCATCTCTTCTTCCCATTCTCGTTTCATTCCATGCTCGAGGGAAAGTTGACCATCTAATAAATCTTGCTCATCAAGCGCTCCACCTACACACTGGATCATGGCAGGGCGAATCGCCCCATCCCCCATAACCCCAAATAAAAATTGCCGATCTTTCGTTTGTGTAATGGCACTTGTGTACGCAATATTGGTTGGTTTTTTTAGAACTTGTCCTCTGTACACAAATTGGGCATAACGGGTCGGAGCTACTTGAAATGTTAGTAATTGATCACGTTCCTGAAATCCCAACACTTGATAAACAATCCCATCAAAAATATATGGGTTACTTTTTTTTAGTTGATCCCAATATCCATATACTTGCTTTTCATCTGCCTGATATCCACTAACGCTCGTTTCTAAATTTACTTGTATGGGGTGGTCCACATGATGAATCTCAACAACCATCGATTTGACCTCCCTTTATAATTTTCTACATTCTATCAAATTTTGAGCGAAATCGACGAGCAAATAAAATAACAGGTAACTGGACAAAAGCAACAGCTAATAAATACCATCTCATATGATTTAATGCAACTGAAAAATGAATCCAACCAATGAATAGAAAAACTGTCACAATACGTCCAAGGTAGAGTACAGTATCTTTAATCGCAACATGTTCGACACGCCAAGCCACATTATGTTCATTCTCTCCTAAAACGTCAAAAATTGTAGAAGTAAGAGGACCGTAATAAAATGGGTAGAAAAAAGCGACTCCTATTCCTAAAATGAAAATCGTCCAGATGTTGGGATAGAAAAAGAATGGTAATATCACAACTCCTAACATCACCGTTCCAACTGTCATACTCATCTCCCGGCTCTTTTCTGTAATCATTCGGCTGATGATATAATTAGCAATCAGAGCAACAAATGATGTTGCAGTCAAGAATCCTCCCAAAATCATCTCTTTTTGGACTACCATAAAAAGCAAAAGACCCACTAAATAAACTAACACGCCCTCACGAATACCTTGTAAAAACATTGCGGCGCATACCCAATACCATTTACTATCTCTATGCTTTAATCCTTTTGCTACTTCAAATAGGTAATAATCTCCTTGAAGAAGACGAGGACGAAAGGCAAAACTAACAGCAACAGCGATCAAAAAGAGCACCAGGGAAACGGTAAAGATCATTTGATAGCCAAATAGCCCATGATCGATTCGGCTAATGACAAATCCTGAGATCAAGGGACTAATCATACCTGCAAGTGCGCCAAACAAACCATTGACTCCATTAAATCGATCTCGATTGGGTCGTTCCGTAATTTCAAAATAAAGAACAGAAAAGGCAATCCAAAAAAAACCACTACCAATTCCTAATAATGCTCCAAGTATCCATACATATTGAATCGCTGTTGTCCCAAGAAAAAGAACAGTCGTATAAAAAATGGATAAGATCCCTACACCTAATCGTATATTGATTACACGATCTAGTTTTTTGGTTAGCCAGCCGGCAAATAGTGTAGCGATTAACATTCCTATGTAACTAGAAAATTGAAACCATGAGATTGTAATCAAATCATGATTCATTTTCCAGAGGTAAATATTTACAAAAGTATTAGAAAGTGCATTTGCAATTGCAAAAAGCCCATTGATTGTGATTAACAACCAAGCCTCTCGATCCAGTTTTCGCGCTTCTTTTTGTATCATTGAATTCACCTATATCTAGCTTAACCAAAACAAAGAAAAAGACTCATCCATCTCCTCGATGGTGAGTCTTTATTGGGAGTTTGATTGATCATCATCTTCTTTTGATTTTTCAACTTGCGCTTGTAACCTCTTCCACTCCACAATCAGACTAGCTAGTAAAAAACCAGCAATCAGGGCGAGTAGATGGGCAAAAAAAGTATGCCAACTCAGCGCCAAATTAATAAACGCTAAGAGTATTAAACCCTTACCACTATTCGGATCAATCAATCTCCGCACATATAAGTATATATAGAATCCAAACATCCCATAAAAAGCTGACGTAGCTCCCAATTGGATTCCTGAGATTTCAAATAAGACATAGCCGTAGTTACCAATTAAAGTTGTGAACAGATAAAAAAAGAGAAAGGTAATACGTCCGATCAACCACTCTAACTGAGGGGCAAAGACATAATGAAAAAAAAAGGATAGAATGAGCGATAAAAAACTGGTATTGACAAAAGCAGAAGTGATCAATCGCCACCATTCACCTTGACCAAATCGCCAATCAACATATGCACCATACTGTACCCATGTTGTCGGATCAGCTGGATGACCACTCCAGAGCATCATCACAAACACAACGAGCTGGATCAAAAGAATACTAGTTGTAACCGGAAAAACCATGGGAAATCGCTGTAATGGAATTAAAGTATGACCAAACATCAAAAACCGCTCCGATCTAAAAATAAAATAGATATGACTCCAGCCCGATGATACTGGGTCACTTGCGCCTAGCTAAGGCCTGTCCCATTTGAACTACTGTTCCTGGAATTGGAGAAATCACCCAATCGACTTGGTTTGGTTCAAAGAGCAGAATAATGGTTGAGCCAAACTCAAAACGTCCCAGTTCTTCTCCTTTATGCAATTTATGAGGATTGGAATAACATTTATGAGTGATTCCGATTCCTTTTTTATTCGTAGAGATTTGATCATCATATTCAACACGAATACTACCTACGTTTGTCGCACCTACCTTTATCAGTGCGACTTCTCCACCATTATCTGTTCTGATATAAGTAATCAGCCTCTCATTACGTGCAAAAAGCCCAGGAATAAACTGTACCCCCCACTCATTGACTGGATAAAGTTCTCCTGGAATATAAGTAAATTCTTCTATCGCACCCGTGATCGGCATATGTATTCGATGATAATCACGAGGACTTAAATAGATTGTAATAAATTTCCCGCCTATGTATCGCTCAATATGTTCCATGCGATTCGCTAATAGTTCCATCAAAGAATAGTTTACACCTTTTGCCTGAAGTAACATATCTTTTTCAATCGATCCTGCTTGGGAAATTTTTCCGTCTACGGGTGATACAATGATTTGTGGATCTGCAACAAGCGGTCTAGCCTCCGGCTTATACTCACGAATAAAAAAATCCAATAAATTTTCAAATTGATCGACAGATTTTTTTATGGGTTCCAAATCAATCCGATATGCTTTTATATAAAGAGGAATTAAACCTCGACTCCAAGAATGTCTTGCAAATTTCCCCACTAAACGAGATAAATGTTTTTTAGGGGTGATTTTCCACAATAACTTCTTCAACGGATCAACCAACCTTTCTTCAAATTACACAGTAGAAAGAGTAATTTCAACTCGCTAACATGATTGGCTTTTTCTGATTCATTTTTGACCAGCTATACCAGCCGATAATATAAGTTGTAATGCCTCATCTACTGGCATATCTAATATTTCTACCTTTCCCCGTTCACACCAATACAAATCACCTGAAACTTGTAAACTTTGCGGAAAATAGACACCAACATACTCCTTCCCATCTTGAGAGAGAAACATCGCTTTTTTCACTGTTAAAAAACCCATTCTTTTTCCATTGCCGTGTTCCACTAAAACAACCGTGTCAAAAGAGCGCTTCTCTCCTAAAAACGATTGCATGGTGTCACGAAGAACTCCATATAAACCTTTCACAAGCGGAATTTTTTTGATGAATCCTTCAAACCATTCTAATAAAATTTTAGTAATCCAAAGACGAGCAAAAAACCCGATTAAACAAACGAGGATCAGGATAAATAAAAGTCCACTTCCTGGAAATTGCCATGTTTTAGGTAAAAAAGCAATCAACCATTTTAGACCTAAGTCATTTAATAACTGATAAGCATAATTAAGCAAGTAAATCGTTCCTACAATTGGAAGGGAAACAAGTAAACCATTAAAAAAACAAATACTAATTTGTCTACCAATCGTTCGCAACAATCTGTCTTCCTCCTTATTTCATACTAGTTTATTATATTGGACAGGTCAAACAACGTTCCTCTACTTGATAAAATGCATACTCTATTATAAGACAAAATGACGAAGCTAGGGGGAGAATTGGAGTGACGACCTCTCAACTCACGCATTGGATTGAAATCAATAAAAAAAGATTGGACCCATCTTTGATCAAAGTACTCAAAAGATACTTATATCTATTCCAATATGCTTACACAATGACAAACACTCTCTCCTTTTCTCGATACAAAATCCCTGTATTAATCCAGTGGGAGAAAAAAAATCAACCCTTTTCGCGCTGGGAGCATATACTTTACTCATTAGGAATCAAGTACTACGATCTTTTTGATCACATTCGTACCTGTTCTCTTTCGCTAACTGTTGATCAAATGATTCAACTTTTATCGTTTCGTTCCGTCCAAAAGATATATTTAGATCGCCGTGCTCAAACCTGTCTTCATATTGCTACGCCTACTATTCAAGCCCCACAAGTATGGCAACAGCAAAACCAAGGCGAAGGGGTAACCATTGCCATTTTAGATACAGGAATCGCCCCTCATTCTGATCTAGGATCACGCTTAATTGCCTTTCAGGATTTTATCAATGGAAAAGAAGAGCCTTATGATGATAATGGTCATGGCACACATTGTGCTGGTACGGCAGCAGGCAATGGCACCCTTTCACAAGGTAAGTATTGTGGCGTCGCGCCGAAAGCAAAACTCGTTGGGATCAAAGTACTTGGTAAGTATGGCGAAAGTAATATCTCGGACATTATAAAAGGAATTTACTGGTGCATTCTCAATAAAAAGCGATACAATATACGAGTGATTTCGCTTTCCTTGGGAAGTATTAGTGAGATTTCATACCGTGAAGACCCACTCTGCCTAATGGCAGAATTAGCTTGGCAAGCAGGGATCGTTGTGGTTGCTGCTGCAGGAAATGCTGGACCGAATTTACAAACCATTATGAGTCCAGGAAACCACCCTAGGATTATTACGGTTGGGGCCTCCGATGATCAACGAACCATATATCCTCATGATGATCAAATTGCCTCTTTTTCCAGCCGAGGACCTACACTTGATGGATATAATAAACCAGAATTATTTGCCCCTGGTACTCGAATTGTCTCTCTGCGTAATCCAGGTTCTTATCTTGATCTTACTATGCAAGAAAATTGTGTCGACGAAAATTATTTCTTTTTATCTGGTACATCTATGGCAACACCGATTACTGCTGGAGCGGTTGCTTTAATCTTAACAAAGCATCCAAAGCTGACACCAGATCAAGTGAAAACTCTTCTACTCAAGTCGGCCTTTCGACTTAGACAAAAATCAACTGCAAAACCATTTCTACAAATCAATGCCTGGCGTGCGATCAACGCGATATCCAAATAAAAAAGACCACAATTAACTTCGATTGTGGTCACTAGGCAGTTTTTTTTAATAGCGATTATTTCGTTGTAATAATTGCATGGCTCTTAACGCATTGACCATCCCAATCTTCTCCATACCCTCAATTCGTTCTGTTGCATGTAGTAAGAGATAACGAATTTGTTCTGGATTTAAATTCTTTTGAAATTGTAGCATTAAAGCAATGGTGCCAACTACATGTGGTACTGCCATCGATGTTCCACTCATCACTCGAGTCGTTTGATTTAGCCAAGCAGATTGAATTTTTTCACCAGGTGCAGCGATATCAACACCATTACCTAAATTACCAAATGAGGAGAGAGAGCCATTTTCAGATACTGAACAAACAGCAATGGTCTCAGGGTATTGTGCTGGGAAGTCAATTTGATCTTTTTGGCTTCTATTTCCCGTTGCTGCTACCATCGTAATCCCTCGTTGATGCGCTTTTTGAACTGCATATCGCAGCAGTTCACTCACTTGCCCCATCCCAAAACTCATATTAATCACATCTACTTTTTGCTCAATACACCAGTCTATGGCAGAAAGTAAGTCAGATAAGTTCGCAACCCCGCGACGATCAAATGCTTTTACGGCATAGATTGAAACACGAGGGGCTACACCTAGTATATTCATCTTTTCGGCTCTACCAGCAATTATTCCTGCCACATGTGTACCATGCCCATTATAATCATCAGGGGCAAAACGAGGAGATAAAATATTCACTCCACCACGGTAATTGGCCCAGATCGCAGGATGTTTACTTGAAATTCCTGTGTCCACTATTGCAACACGCACACCCTGTCCTCTGCTCCAAGGCCATACTTCAGGTGCTTTAATCCGCTGCACTCCCCAAGGAACTTGTTGAACCTTTCGATTTGGCAAATTTTCAACTAATGGCTTTGTAATTTTAATACGAATATCAGACTCTTTATAAATAATTTGAGGATAATTTTTAAGCTGTATGGATTCATTGGGATTATCGGCTACGATCATACCTAACTGTCGAAGGTATCGAATGGGGCGAATTCCTTCACTTTGCATTTTGATTGAACAGTTTTTCCACTCTTTGCGATCAGATAGAAAATAAATCACACGTGATTGAGCAGATTCATTTCCTCGATATCTCGAATATTCTAGAATCTCACTCACTCCTTTCTTCACACACCCCTTAAATGAAAAGAAGTATGCTATTTGCTATCCCTCGAAACATCATTGTTTTTTTAAACGATTTACCTGCTCCATCCACTGCGTTGAGTGTTCTGGACTTTGCATTTGTTTCCATATCGTTGTTAAAACCTGATCACTTATTGGAACTTTTAACAATTTGCGCATATAGAGAAACAGACCCTCTGGACCTTTATGTTGATATGCCTCTCTTGCTTGGATCATAATCGTATCTAGTTTTTCTTCATTCAAAGTAGGTTTTCCGATCAACTGGTTGAGTAAATCAACCATCTCTTTTTTTGACGGTTTTGGCATTCTTTCGCCTCCCTTATCCTCAAAACGAGGTATATCCTAGAAATATGCCTTGGGGTAAATGATGTACACGTTATCCACCTAGTAACTTTAAAAAAGGGCATAAAAAAAAGCCCCTTTTCAGGGGTTTCAAAGTGTAGCAAGGAGTTATCGGTACATTCTGATTTAGTTAACAGAAGAATCCCGTTCTGCTCGCAGCTTACGATTTAAATCAAAAGCACTACATCCAGAAATTGCAAAGTCGATATCACGTCCAATTGCTTCAGTAACACGCCAAAACTCTGCTACATAGGCGAGTGGTTCAGAAACTGGCTGTGTGGCTGCAAGAAAATATGTCTCTTCTTCCTCACTATGCTCAAAGGTAAAATAAACAGCTTGGTAACGTACTGATTGTTCATTTTCAATCACATCAAAGACCGCTTCATGACTGATTTGAAAATGATCAAGCAAATATGTAAGCACCTGCTTCTCACCTGTTTCTGGAAGTTGATAAACAAAGCGAAATTGCTCTGCTTGCTCATCGATGTCCATCGCCACTGCATGCCCATATACTCGAATTTCTTCTCTTTCAAGGGAGATGGTGCCAAATAGATTAGCCTGAGCATCAAAGGAAAAGCTATGAATGTAACGAGCTAGGTCTGGTAGTAACATTTCCCTAGCTGATTCTTGAAAATTAACATTGCTACCATGAGTAAAAACTCTCATCTTTACGTTAGCCCCTTCGCTGATGGTAAAATCCGATCATTCATTCGATATGCTAACTATTATAGCGAAGGGATCATCCAAAAACAAGCAGCGACGTGGGCCGCTGCTTGTGTGTTACCAGCTATTTATTTTACTATTGGTTAAAACCTTGAACATGACCACCAAGCTGCCCTTGAGCTTGAGCAACCAAGCGTTTTGTAATTTCTCCACCAACAGAACCGTTAGCGCGAGAAGTAGTATCAGGACCTAATTGAACTCCAAACTCTGTAGCAATTTCGTATTTCATTTGCTCAAGAGCTTGTGCAGCACCTGGAACAACCAAGTTGTTGCTGCTTCTGTTACGACCTTCAGCCATGTCTGTTCACCTCCTCCTGTCTGTGTACCTATATCATGTGCGATTTCGACAAATAAATTCGTAGGAAATAATGGAACAAAAAAACCAGCACAACTTGATGTGCTGGTTTTACTTTTTTGAGCTACTGTATTTTGTTAACAACTGCTTCATCTCTTTTACCTCTTTATACAAACGAAAAGGTTTCTTTACCACTCTTCTCGGAAACTTTTGTAAGAATCGTGATAAATTTTCCTTGTACTCCTTCGTAATCCGCGCTGGTTTTGTGCGTACACGGTCTAGCAATTCATGATAAAGCTCATGCTTTACATCAATTTGTAAATCATAACTTCGAGAACATCGTGTACACTCAATATGGGAGATCTGACCATTTAAATATGTGATGTTATGAGGTGTATCACTTAGGCAACGAATGCAATAGAGTTCAGTCGCCATTTGGCTCTCTTTCATGTTCCATTCCCCCCAACATTCGACCTTATAGATAAGTATATATCTATTTTACACCTCAATGCTATCATTTGTCAGCGCTCCATAAGATTACGCAGTTGCCAGATTGTTAAATCCTTTGTCTGTTCTACTGCATCAAATGTAATCGGCTCTCCTTGTTTAACTGGTTTTGTCATAACCAATGAAGAATCAGTTAACCCAATGGGTAGAGCATTGCTTTCTTTTGCTTCTGTAGCTGTCATAATTTGTCCATATGCTGTAAAACCGCCTAAACCATCAAGAGAATCGCCTGGTTGCAAGTCTTTTTTAGCAATCGCGACAGTTTCAGCAACGAGTCCATGATAAGGTACAATTGACTCTTCGTGAGCAAGATAAGCCTTTGCTACTGAGATTGGTGTTTCAAGACTGGTGAGATGATAAGGTCGATATAAAACATAGTTTGGACCTGAACCCATTTTTAGATATTTAAGCTCGCGATGCACTTCTGGTTGATCCGAAGTTACAATAACAAAGACTCCCGGTGCAATCCCATTTATATATTCTACAACATGATATCGATTTAAAATTCCGCCCTCTTCTTTCAGTCGGAGAATCTCTGTTAATTGTTTGACTGTTGACTCTGGACCATGCATTCCTGGTATATCTGGAAGAAAACCTGTTGCATTGGCAACAGCGGTCATTTCGATCATGGTCTTCGTACCATCTTGAAATGAAGCCAATACCTTTGGATTCATATTTTCAAGTTCGGCTTGCTTGCGAGCTGTATCTGGGTTGGCATGCAGATTAAGAGGATTATTTTTTCCCTTTCCAGCAACCAACACTTCAAAACCAACTGACTGGGCAAAATGATATAATTCCATAATTGCAGCAGGCTCATCGCCAGCAGCACCTGTATAGACCACATTTGCTGCTTTTGCCATATTGTGAAGCAATGGGCCGACTGTTACATCGGTTTCTACATTTAACATCACAATATGTTTTTTAGCGAGAATTGATTTCCAAGCAATTTCGGCCCCTAGATTGGGAATACCTGTTGCATCAACAATTACATCGACAGAAGAAAGGGCAAGTACCAATGGGAAATGAGGAGTAACCACAACATCGCCATTTTCAATCGCTCGCTCCGCTGCTTCAAGCTCTTCTGTCACGATAATGTTATTGTTGTCAATACCTGCATTTTGATACGCTTTTATCGCTTCTTCTGTGCGAATGTCAGCCGTTGCAACTACATTCATTCCATTCATTGCTGCAATCTGGGAAATCATGCCTCGGCCCATCTGTCCCGCACCAATAAGACCTACACGAATCGATTGACCCATTTTTTCAAGTTCAGCCAATTTATGATTGATAATCATTGTAATCTCTCCAACTCTAATAAAATTATTTTCCCTCGTTCTCTCTAATGATTTGAATGAGTAATCCTTCCTCAACAGTTGGAACTGGCTTATCCTCTACACAAATCGTTCCAGGCAAATCAGGCTGATCACCAATAAATTTAAAAGTAACATGCCCTAGCTCATGCAAAGTGTTATTGGCTTGCTCACCGACTCGGGTAATTTGAAAGGATTGATTGCCAATCACCAATTGATCACCAGGCTTGACTTGATCATGGTTTTTTCGCTCTTCATGCAACACAGTTATATCATGTAACTCTTTCGGCGCATGATGATCAAAAATGATCAGCATCTTTTCCTTGGCAAATTGTTCCACAAGTGCACCAATCTGTTTTACTCGTGCTTCAAATATGACAGCCACAAAATCTCCTCCAACTTATTAACTATAAAGTCCGATGCTAAATAGATAAGCAACAACAACAGCAATGGGTCCTGTAAATTGACGAGATAGTAAGACAGCAGGAACTCCGACCTCGATCGTTTCTGGTTTTGCTTCGCCCAGAGTTAAGCCAACAGGTACAAAGTCACAACCAACTTGTGGGTTAATGGCAAAAAGAGCTGGTAACGCCATAGCTGGTGGGATATTTCCTTTCCCAATCTCCACCCCAACAAATACACCTACAACCTGTGCAATAACTGCCCCAGGGCCAAGCAATGGCGACAAAATTGGAATCGCACAGATAATGGAGAGAATCAAAAGTCCAAATATATTACCTGCTAATGGCGTAACGCCTTTGGCGATCCAGTTCCCAATCCCTGAATAAGTGATAATCCCAATAATCGTACTCACAAAAGCCATAAAGGGTAAAATATTTCGGATTACCATATCAATCGTTTCACGACCAGCTTGATAAAAAACATTCACAACATTACCCATTGCCCGCCCAATGCGAACAAGTATATTTGATTTTTGTGGATAAGCTTCTGCCGCTTTCTGTTTCGCTTCAGCCTTAATCTCTTTTGCACTTTTCGTTGGGATTGAATCAGCAGGTTCTTCAGCCGACTCATCAGTTAAAGTAATATTTTGCTCATTAACGCCTGAGACAAAATTGTTCTCTTTGATAAATCCTGCCAACGGTCCTGAAGGAGATACAGGCGGCAGGTCAATGGTTAAGACACCCATTTTTGGATAGACACCGCAACGTGCGGTTCCGCCACAATCAATAATCACACATGCCATTTGTTCTGTCTCAACTGAATTGGAAAAACCATCAACCGCTTCTGCCCCCGTCATATCGGCAATTTTTTGAGCGATTGGGTGTATGCCTCCACCCGTAACGGAGACAACATAAGGTTTTTTCTCTGATGGATGAATAACAAGAGGTCCACCCCATCCACCATTTCCTCTTGATACTTTCACTGCTCGATAGTTTGCCATTCTTACGTCCCTCCTTGATTAGCTATTTGCTGCTTCGGCAGCTTTCCGTTTCATCATCATGTTTGTAATCCATTCTGTAACAAGACCACGAATTAAGATCACCACAATCCCAGCTAATAGGAAACGAACAGCTAACGGCCCAAGAGGTAGGTTTAGCTTTGTAATTCCATTTGCTATCCCTAAGTAAACAAAAAGCTCTGCTGAGTTCGCATGAGGAAATAATCCTGTAATGGGATGCACAAAGGAGACTGCTGAATCATAGAAAGCCGGTTTTTGTTTTTCAGGCAAAAATTTACCAAATGTATAACACATGGGATTGGTTAAGAAAAATACGGCGAGAATTGGAAAAATTGTATAACGCAATACCGCATATTTTGTCGTCTTTTGTGCCAAGCGAAAAATCCGCTCTTCTCCAACAAATTGAATTAAAGCGTTTACAATAACAATCAAACAAATAAGTGTAGGTAATATTCCTTTAGCAAGTCCTAAGAAAGTCTTGCCACCCTCTTGAAACATGCCAATAAAACCTTCAGCGAGATGGATCAAAAAATCCATATCCATGACCTCCAATCGTATGTTAAATTCCCTATCCTGACCATGTAATAGTAGAGCACAAAAGAAGGTGACGCATGTCTAGATCATTTCGATTGATATTTCTTCTCTTATTCATCTTCTTGCTCATTCTCTTCTTTCTCACGCTGTTGACGAATACGCTCAGCAGCCATCGAAATAGCCTGACTACGATGATCTTTTTGCTCAAGGTGGACTAACTGATCCACTTCTTTTCCTATAAGATCATCGGCTGGTTGAAAACGAGCAAAAACGGTAACACCCGTTAGCTCTTTTGCGCTCACCACCTTTCCAGCAAGATTAGAGACGAGTATAACGACGGAGCCGATGCCTAGGCGCTTTTTAATCACACCTACACCCAAATAACCTGAGTCATGTTCTGAACTCATCTCACGTACAGTCTGGCTATAATGTTGATTTTGATAATAAGTAAGTATAATTTGTAGCACCCAAGCACCAACAAAAATGGCGATAAAAAACGCCCATGTCTCCATCGATTTCATTCCTTACAATTGTTCTTTTCTATTACATTTGTAAAAGATTATATGGAAATGACATAAACTTGTCAACTAATTCTCAAGTAGATTCTTTGCTGTCTGGTCATCTGTGATTAAAATATCAAGGTAACCACCACGCAATGCAGCCTTAATCCCTGGTACTTTATGATGTCCAGCGGCTACTCCGATCACTTTTGGTATATTCTTCAAACCTTCTAGCTCAATTCCAATCACACGACGATTTAAAGAAAGATCATCAGCACGTTGACCATTCGCTAAGATATAATGTGACCCAATATCTCCCATTACATTTGCCTGTTTTAATGATTGTAAATCTTCCTCTGACAGATAGCCTAATTCATATAAAGTCGATTGTTCATATGGATTCCCGATCCCAACTATGGCGACATCTGCTGATTTTCCTTGTTCTATAACGCTTGCAATATTAGCCTGACGAATCAAGTCTTCTTTCAGTTCCTCGCTCTCTACAAAAGCGGGGGCATAAAGAGATTCACATTGTGCGTTCATTTTCTTTGCCCATTCATAAGCTATCTGATTAGAGTGAAGCTCTACTTTTCTAGAACCGATCCCACCTACTAAGGGAATAACTTTGATTTGATCTCTTCGTTCGATTGGATATTCTAAAATCATTTCATGCAAAGACTTGCCCCAAGAAACACCAATTACCTCTGCCCCGCGAATTGCTTTTGAAACAAATTGCGCAGCAGCTCTGCCAAGTGTTGTTAATGCAGCTTCCGCATTCATATCCTCGGTTGAAACGATCACGACATCCCTTAAATGATAGTAACTTGCAATTTGTTGTTCCCATTCCGTTAAGTCGAAACCATCATCATGTATGGTAATTTCAACTATTCCTTCATCTTTTGCACGCTGTAGCATTTTAGAAATCACTGGTCTTGACACTCCAACCTTCTTCGCAATTGCAGCCTGAGTTAATTCTTCTAAATAATACATTTTGGCGATTTTAATCAGTTGTTTTTTATCTTCATGATTTAACATTCAAACACCCTCGACTTAAAATTCTAGCATTGCTCATTCAGATGATACCATAAGCTGAATCACTAGAATCATATATCAGTCTTTTCAATGGCACCATTAGAGGTTGATAAAAATAGCTACATTAATAATTGGAACGGATTCTCCAGGATTTCTACTAATTCTGTTAGAAAAGCAGCCGCAGGTGCCCCGTCCATCAATCGATGGTCAAAAGAGAGAGACAATGCCATCCGTGGACGTAAGACGATCTCCCCCCTCCAAGCTGCTGGTTTCTCAGTAATCGTGCCAACTCCTAAGATAGCTGCTTGTGGTTGGTTAATGATTGGAGTAAATCGATCCACTCGATACATGCCCAAGTTACTAACCGTAAAGAGACCACCTGTCATTGCATCTGGAGTTAATCGACCCTCGCGAACCTCTTTAGCCTTTGATTTCGTTTCTTTGGTTAACTCTGCTAATCCTAATTGATCAACGTTGCGTATAACAGGCACCATCAAACCTTTGCTATCACTTACAGCTAAAGCAATATGAATCGCTTCATGCGTGGTAATTTGGCTGCCATCGAGCGTTGATCTGATATCAGGGTGATGACGCATGGCAATCGCTGCTGCTTTCATAATAATTTCGGTGTAAGAAAGCCGATAGCCCGTTTTCTCTTCAATTTTAGGCAATAGCGCTTTTCTTAGTTGCATCGATTCTCCCATATCCACTTCGCTATGCAACGTAACATGAGGAATTTGTTGAACACTCTCTAACATCCGGCGACCTATTGTTTGTCGAATGCCAGACATTTTGGTAACTGTTGGTGATTCGGATGCTTCAACCGCTATAGCTTTTGGCTGTTTCTGCTGTAAGGATTCCAAATGCTTGCGTACATCTTCTACATGTATTCTTCCAAGACGACCACTGCCCTCAACATCACTTAGCTGAAGGTTATGTTCACGAGCCCATTTTCGAGCAGCAGGAGTTGCTCTCGGTTTATTGAGCTGTGGTGTATTTGTTTGTTCAATTTCTACTGGTGTCAATGATTCAACTGTCCCGGTTTGATCACTTACATCTGCAGCTTCGCTTCCATCCAATGAAGGAGGCTGATCTGGAACTTTTTCCTCTGCTTCACCAATATAAGCAATTACTTGGTTGACAGGTACTTCTGTACCCTCTTCATAATACACTTTGAGTAATGTTCCACTTTCATATGCTTCAACTTCAATATTGATTTTATCAGTCATGACTTCCAATAGGAGATCACCCACTTCAACTTGATCACCTTCATGGGCAATCCACTGAATGATCGTACCCGTTTCCATCGTCATTCCCAGCTTGGGCATCAACACCTCTTTCGCCATTTTCCGCTACGCCCCTTCTCGATTCAATGTCGCATGAACTGCCTGAATGATATCTTCCACTTGTGGAACAGCATGTTTTTCTAGTTCTGGATTATAGGGAATCGGTACAGCTTTCCCACCTAAACGTTGTATCGGTGCATCAAGATAATCAAATGCTTCACTTTCGGCAATCATACTTGCAATCTCCGCTCCATAACCTGCTCTTTTCACAGATTCATGAACCACAACAAGTCGACCTGTTTTACTAACCGAGGAGATAATCGTCTGTTCATCTAGTGGTACTAAAGTTCGTGGGTCGATCACTTCGACTTGAATTCCTTCTTTTGCTAGAGTTTCTGCTGCTTGCAGTGCTTTTGGCACCATAATCGCAGTTGCCACTACTGTTACATCTTTTCCCTCACGTTTGATATCAGCTTGTCCAATCGGCACTCGATAGAGCCCTTCCGGAACCTCTGCTTTCATTCCATACAACAATTTATGTTCATAGAAAATGACTGGATTATCATCTTCAATTGCTGAGATTAACAAACCTTTCGCATCATAGGCATTAGAAGGCTGAATTACCTTTAAACCAGGTATATGGGCCATCCATACTTCAAGGCTTTGCGAATGTTGAGCCGCCGCTCCTGTACCTGACCCAGCAGGCGTACGCAGTACCATAGGCACTTTGCCTTTCCCACCATACATATATCGAATCTTTGCCGCCTGGTTAATGATTTGGTCAGTCGCAATGGTAATAAAGTCGGAAAACTGCAACTCTAAAATGGGTCTCATTCCAGTCAGCGCAGAACCTACTGCTGCCCCAGCAATTCCCGACTCAGAAATAGGTGTATTTCGTACTCGTTCTGGACCAAACTCTTCAATCATGCCACGAGTTACTCCAAACGCTCCACCATATACACCAATATCTTCACCAAGAATAAACACATCTTGATCTTCTCTCATCTTTTCGGACATTGCTTCTCGCACAGCTTCGGCATAAGTAATTTCTCGCATCGTCTTATCTCCAATCTAAAAATCTTTTCTTATGCATAAACATCTGTTTCTAAACTATCTAATGAAGGCTGTGGACTTGCTTCTGCATAGCGGACAGCAGCTTCAATCTCCTCTTTGGCTTGAAGACGAATGTTTTCCCATTCTTGTTCATCCGTCAGTCCAGCTTCAATTAAACGATTTGCCATAAATACAAGTGGATCTTTTTCCGTTCTCCAAAATCTCTCTTCTTCTTTTGTCCGATACTTTTTCGCATCACTCTTAGAGTGACCTTTCCATCGGTATGTTTTTGCTTCGATCAAAGTAGGGCCGCCACCATTTCGTGCTCGTTCTAAAGCTTCTTGAGTCGCTTCAATAACGGCAAATAAATCATTTCCCTCTACAACGATACCTGGTATTCCATAAGCAGCCGCACGATCACCGATATTTTCAATGTTGGTCATTTCTTTTACTGAGCCTGACATGCCATATTGATTATTTTCACAGAAGAAGATGACTGGTAGATTCCATACAGAGGCTAGATTGATTCCTTCATGAAAACTTCCTTCATTTGAAGCCCCATCTCCAAAAAAGCAAAGAGTTACATAATCTAAGTTCTTCATTTTAGCAGTTAGTGCAGAACCGACTGCAATGGGAATGCCACCGCCTACAATGCCGTTAGCCCCTAAGTTACCACGGTCTACATCAGCGATATGCATAGAGCCGCCTTTTCCTTTGCAATAACCGGTTTCACGAGCAAATAATTCGGCCATCATACGATTTACATCTGCACCCTTTGCGATGCAGTGACCATGACCACGGTGAGTGCTTGTGATCTTATCTTGCTCATTTAACACTGCACAAGCACCCGCTGCTGTTGCTTCTTGTCCAACACATAGATGCGTCGTGCCGTGGATTAGACCTCGAGCAAAAAACTCATCTACTTTCTCATCAAAATAGCGAATCAACCACATTTGATGCGCTAACTCTAACAATCTTTCCTTGCTGAATGCTTTTGGAAGTTCTACTTGCTTATTCATCCAACAAACCTCCTATCATAATCTCAGCCAATTACATTTGTTCTTTTATATTACATTTGTAAATGATCATACGATAAATTACTTTTATCGTCAAATAAAAAACTCATCAATTGTATCGTTTCCATTCAGCGAGTCAATATGTAGGAGGAATCACACATTCGAAAAATAATCAAGATTACCAATTATTTGATGAACTTGAGGTGCAAAAAACAATCAGATTTTTGAGGGAAAAAGCATTTCTCTAGTTCAGCTACACAATCAAGAGCTGAATGATGCCATGCTCAATCACCCAGCAGTAGCGAAGATCAACACTTTTAGCAACAGCAGTCTTCTCACTCAAGTATGTTAAATTATTTTCAAAGGATAATGATTCGCTATGATATGAGGTGGATTTCGAAAGTAGACAACGAAGCAACCAATGGTGATCCCATTGGAGATCAACGATATGAAAACAGATGGAAACCGCATCATTTTTGGAAGGAAATGTTGTTGCGCTTTTTGGAACGGATACTGGGAGTAGAAGGCTTTCCTCGTTCTGTCACAATCAGTATCTTGGTAAGCAGTCTGGTGCTGGTCAACATGAATATGCTGACCAATACCCTGCCATTGGTACTAAATCTCCAACACATCCAGCAGGGTACTGGGATTGTGATGGCCGCTTTTGCCTTCTCCTCCATCTTGGGAAGCTTCTTAGCAGCGGCTCAAGTGCGACATTATGGTTCTGCCAGAAGATCGAAAAGGGCTGGCTGCTTCTGCTTGGTTTACTTCGATCAACATCGCCAATGCGGGCGGTTTCTTGATCGGTGGATCCATTGGAGCGGCTACGGACTATTCCGGCTGGATTTGGCTTAGCGTGCTTCCTATTGTGATATTTTCTACTTATGTGCCTGTTCTCCCATGGCTCCGTCAGTTGATCACAGCGATCAAAGTCAAAAAGAGAACATAAACGCTGAAAAGGAAAAGGGTTCATCTGTAAATCTACAAGCAAAGCCTCTCTCCTTGATGGAGAGAGGCTTTTGGTATAATGAATATAAATAATTTTTATTTTGAATAAATATATTGAAAGGTGTGAATAGAAAGTGGATCATGATTATTTAAAGCCTAGTACTGGGATGGAATATCTATTTGACTTGGTGAAAGTGAAAGAAGGGTATTTTGTGCCAAAAGATGATCAAAACAAGATTATCGATTCCATTGACTCATTTTATAACGAAGCATCAATAGCTCTCCAAGCAGATGATGTAGAAACGCATCCTCAACAAGTTTTTCAAATTCTGAAGCATCTGAACGACACCCAGATGGAAATACAAAAAGGAGAAATTGTTTTTAAATCTAATAAAGGACATCAAGCAGCAGATTTGTCAAGAGCAGATCAAGAGTTTCACCCAAAGATCATTTCTTCAGTCACAAAGCTACTGCATCTCCATCATGTACTTCTTCAGAAGCTAGATTCTGTTCAAAATACAAATCATTCATTCCTCGAAGAGTTAAATTCATGTATAACGAGCAATCAAGTAAACACAAATGAAAGATCTCTGTTACAGGCATTACTAACACCCAGTGGTATCCAAAGGCTAGAGCTATTTCGCTTACATCTAATTGATACATATGGACTTGAATTTTCAAAAAGAATCAACCAAACAAAGGAATTAAGCGATGAAGAGAAAGCTCAACTCACTTTAGGGAGAATTGAAAAAGAAAGCTGGGGACTCATAACGGATGAAGATATATTGATCACAGATCAATATATCATGAACCTACTTAACAAAGCACCTATAGAGCATTTAAACTTACTGGAGACGGAACCATATCATATCAATGCGGCAATCTTCAAACAGATGATGTCTCACTTTGATCGTGTTGAATCAAAAGCACAACTTAACCCAGCAACTCTCAAAAACTTTCATGAACATATCAATCAATTATATAACCAACTATATGATCAACATAATTCCCAAACACCTTATGATATGGCTCAACGAGATATTTGGCAATTGATTACTTGTACTAGTATGATCAAAAGTCATGTAGACCGCGAACTTCGAAACATTCAAACGACAAAAGAATGGCACAAAACAACTCCATTCGATCCAATCATTACAAAATCGCCTGAACGAGAACCATAAGAGCACAGTTTGAAGATTTCTATCTGCTCCAGCACACTTTCTCCCCTTCTTCCCAATTTATAGCAGAGCATACTTTTTTCATAAGCAGGAACTGGGGATATAGCCCGGGGTGCTCGTAGTAATCTGCCATTTTACAGGATGTGGTCGATCAATAGCTAACTTGCCTTTCTCTTTTCTATATGTTTCCTTTTTGTTTTTGCTAATTGTTGAAATCCATAATCATATAATTTTTTTGTTTCTGTAAACCGTTTCGCAACAGTAGGAGCACCCATAACGACTGAGAAGAGCCGTTGATGATCACGTTCTACAGTACCCGTAAAGCAATATCCCGCTGCACTGGTAGAGCCTGTTTTGATACCGTCGACACCCTGATATTCATATTCTAACCCTGGTAACATCCGATTCCAATTTGTCACTTTTTGTTCTCGATCTGTGCCTGGATGAAAGGTATAGTGAGCAATCGTGCTAAATTTAAAAATTCCTGGATGAACTTTTACTAAACTGCGCCCCAACTGAACTGTATCAGCAGCCGACATCACATGATTGCCCGGCGATTTTGGGGGGTCAGGGTAATCTTTATGGTCTAAACCGGATGCATTGTTAAAGTGTGTATGACGCAAGCCTAGTTGCTTAGCTTTATGGTTCATCATTTCTACAAACTTCTCCTCTGTACCCCCTGCATACTCAGCCAACGCAACAGCAGCATCATTACCTGATTGAACCATTACCCCTTTCATCAGCTCTTTTACAGTAATACGTTCATTTTCAACAAGAAATATTTGTGCCTCATCGATTGCAGCAGCTCTTTTGCTTACGACCACCTCATCATCCCAATGAATCCGTTTTTGTTGAATTTGATCTAAAACAAGATAAGCGGTCATCATTTTCGTCATACTTGCTGGGGGACGTGGTTCATTTTGATCTTTCTGAGCCATCACTTTTCCGGTTTGATCATTGATCAGTACATAAGATGCTGCTTCAATCTGAGGCCCTGAAGAGTCTTTCGATGAATCTGACTTTTTAAGTGATTGGACTGGTTCATTTTCGTTAGAATCTTCGTAAATTCGGGGTTGGTGTAATTGCTTTCTTTCTTCATCTGATAGAGAAGGTGTCAAGTTGGGATTGGGCTCCGCCTTTATTGCAACAGGACTAAAAAGAAGTTGAATGAACAAAAGAATAATGAGAGAAGAAATATATTTATTCATAAAAAACTCCTTTAATCAATATATGTAAAAGTTGGAATAATCGATCTATTTGGTAGACAATAAACCTTTAGTGAAGCCTTTTTCCTCCATATAAAAGCTTCTGTCCACTGTTTAATTGGGTTGGTGAATCAATTTTGCGAATTAATTGCTCAATTTGAAAATCCAGACGATCTAACTTAACCTCTACAGCATCTAACTTCGCATGTGTCAACTCGCTTCGTTCAAGGAGTTTTAGTAGTAAATTTTTTATTTCCTCCATCAGCGTCCTCCTTTTCCATTATGCTCCCATTATATCGAATAAACAGTAAAACACAACAGAATTTTCCGTCTCTTCCAAAACAAAAAGAGCGCTATTTCTAGCACTCTTACTCTGATTGCAATTGGGCTAAACGTGCTTTTACCTTAGCTTGTTTTTCCAGATAATCCTGCTCTTTGGCCCGTTCTGCTTCCACAATCTGAGCCGGGGCTTTCTCAATAAAGCGCTGATTGGCTAATTTTTTTTGTACGCGCTCCACCTCAGTGTTCCACTTTTTCAGCTCTTTGGTGAGACGTTCAATCTCCAAATCCAGGTCAACCAATCCAGCTAAAGGAACAAAGATTTCCGCACCACTTACCACAGCACTCATGGTTTTCTCTGGTGTTGGCAAATTTAAGGCAATCTCTAATTTGTCCAAGTTACAGAATCGCTGTAGGTATGTTTCCCCCTGCTTGATATATGCGTATGTTGTCTGATCACTCGGTCGTATGAGCAATGTGATCTTTTTGCTGCCCAACACTTCAGCCTCAGCACGAATACTGCGCACTTGACGAACGATATCAATCAAAAGATGTACTTGAGCAACTGCTTGAGGGTAATCAAACTGCGCTCCTGATGGCCAATCAGCCACAACAATACTTTCACCCTGATGGGGCAAGTGTTGCCAAATCTCTTCTGTTACAAATGGCATAAAAGGATGCAGGAGACGAAGTGTCTGATCTAAAACATAACAAAGAACTGATTTTGTTTTCTGCTTTGCTTGGTCATCATCACCATATAGATAAAACTTAGCCAATTCAATATACCAATCACAAAACTCATCCCAAACAAAATCATATAATTTTCGACCTGCTTCACCAAAATTGTATTCTTCAAGATGCCGTGTTACTTCTTCAGCCGTTTCACGCAATCGATGTAAAACCCATTGATCGGCAACGCCTAATTCGCCAGATAGATCAATTTCTTCATATTGAAATCCATCTAGGTTCATCAGTACAAAACGAGAAGCATTCCAAATTTTATTAATAAAATTCCTTGCTGATTCTACTCTCTCCCATCGGAACCGTTGATCTTGACCTGGTGTACTACCGGTCGAAATCATATAACGAAGTGAATCTGCTCCATACTGATCAATCACCTCAAGCGGATCAATTCCGTTGCCAAGGGATTTAGACATCTTCTGCCCATTTTCATCACGTACAATTCCATGCATTAGAACATCCTGAAACGGTCTTTCGTCTGTATATTCCAGTCCCGAAAAAATCATCCGAGCCACCCAAAAGTAAATAATATCGTAGCCAGTTACCAATACATTGGTTGGGTAATAACGCTTCAAGTCTGCGGTTTCATCAGGCCAACCTAATGTAGAAAATGGCCATAACGCTGAGCTAAACCAAGTATCTAGCACATCTTCATCTTGTTTTAATTGACTGCTTCCACAATGACTGCATTTTGTTGGTTCCTCCATCGCAACTGTCAACTCTTGACAATCCGTGCAATGCCAAGCAGGAATACGATGTCCCCACCACAATTGACGTGAGATACACCAATCACGAACATTTTCAATCCACTGTAAATATACCTTTTCAAATCGTTCAGGAACAAAGCGAATTGCTTGATCACTTTTTTGCCATTCTATCGCTTGATCAGCAAGTGGTTGCATTTTTACAAACCATTGTGTCGACAAATAGGGTTCTACTACTGCCCCACTCCGTTCGCTATGTCCTACTGAATGGACATGTTCTTCTGTTTTAAGCAAATTCCCATCTTGTTTAAGCTCTTTGATAATCTGTTTTCGGCATTCAAAGCGATCCATACCTTGAAAATGTGCAGCATTTTGATTCATTACGCCACGCTCATCGATAACAAGAACTTGAGCCAAGTGGTGTCGCTGTCCTACTTCAAAATCATTTGGATCATGGGCAGGTGTTATTTTCACTGCGCCACTACCAAAGGTAGGATCAACATAATCATCAGCGATAATTGGGATTTCGCGATTTACAATCGGCAAGCGAACACGCTTTCCTATTAAGTGCTGATATCTTTCATCATCTGGATGAACCGCTACGGCTGTATCCCCCATAATTGTTTCTGGACGTGTTGTTGCGACAACTATTTCTCCACTTGCATCTACTAGCGGATAGCGAAGATGATAGATTTTCCCTGTTACTTCTTTGTGGATGACTTCAATGTCAGAAAGTGCAGTCTGCGCAACGGGGTCCCAGTTGATAATGTATTTCCCTCGATAAATCAATCCTTTGTTATATAAATCGACAAATACCTTTCGAACTGCTTTTGATAAACCTTCATCCATTGTAAAACGCTCACGAGAATAATCGAGAGAAAAGCCCATCTTCCCCCATTGTTCGCGAATGACAGAAGCATACTCCTCTTTCCATTCCCATACCAGTTCCAAAAACTTTTCCCGCCCGAGATCGTGGCGACTTTTATTTTGTTCACGTAGTTTTTCCTCTACCTTGGTCTGTGTTGCAATGCCCGCATGATCCATTCCTGGCAACCAGAGGGTATCGTAACCCTGCATTCTCTTCATTCTGATCAAAATATCCTGCAATGTAAAATCAAGAGCATGACCAATATGCAACATCCCTGTTACATTCGGAGGGGGGATTACGATACTAAATTTTTCCCTTGTTTGATTACCAGGGGGTTTAAACAACTCACGATCCAGCCAAAATTGATATTGTTTTGCTTCTACAGACTTTGGATCATATTTTGTAGACATTTCGATCTCTTTGATTGACTTTGACATCTTACGTCCTCCTTATATCAAAATAAAAAATCCTCCGTCTAAAGGACGAGGATTCGCGGTACCACCTTTATTAACGCCACAGCCAAAGAAAGACTGGTTCGTTCACTTCACATCTGTAACGTAGATCATCGGCTTCAACTACTACTCAAAGCTGAGGTTCGCTAAAGCAGCTCCAGGGCTACCTTCAACTGCTACCACCCAGAGAATCTCACAGCAAATGGTGATTACCAAATGATCCCCCTCTCTGTGGGTTTCACAATCTACTCTTCCCTATCATCGCTTCAATTTACTTTGCCTCATTTTACTTAACATATAAGCGAAATGCAACTAATTGAGTGTAAACGATAGATTATACAACAATTGATTGGATGAGATGAACAAAGATATGGTTCTGTCAATATTTTATCATTTGACTCCACTTTGTCTCCTTCTGCTACCCAAATGTTTTTTATTTCCTTTTCTCATCCATCTATCCGACGTAAACAGAAGATATGTGGTGTTAATCCACCCATCTCTACCTTGTGATCCAGTTCAATCATCAACTGTTGAAGGTATGGTTTTAAGACATCATGCATGAGCTTACTTTCTTGAGTAAGTAAAACAGCCCGACCGCCCACTTGTAATAGTCGAACAATCTCTTTCACCAATTGTGGATATAGCCTTAAATTCGCCTCATGATCCCCTACACGTCTGCCAAAAGGTAAGTTGGCTAAAATCGTGGATACACATTGCTCGTCAATCGATATTGATCTAGCGTCCCATTGCTGAATCGTAACATCATGAAATGGGCGGAGATTCTGTTTTGCCAAGCAGACTGATGATTCATCTTGGTCGCCTCCTAATAGTCTTTCATACAAGCCAAATGCAGCTCGATCCATTAAAAGTGTGCCACTTCCACAGGTAGGATCAACTACTACATCGCGTGGAGTTGGCTTAGAGATCAGTACCATTGCTCGCGCCACTCGCCAGTCTAATGATGTTGCATGCAAAGTCCGTCTCGGACGAAGCATCTGCTTTTCTTGAAACAATGTAATCACTTCAAAAACTTGCCCGTCAATCGTGATTCTTTCAAAAGGATTTATCGCTTCTTTTAATGATTCAATATTTTCATGCTTCCTCCAGACCTTATCAATCCCACAAATTCTTGAGATCGTATGGAGTTTTCGTAATTCATCCAAGCTGACAGTTGTTTCCCATTCGATCTCAAGCCATCCATTACCCATTGTTTTCACATTGAATGGAATCTTCTTGAGGATTGCTTCTTCTTGCACAAATGACTCTAAGCCTGGTAGCGTCTCAAGAAGGAAATGTCCTTGATCTATTTTTTGTTGTTTGAGCTGTTGTAATTGATCTGCATGTCGCAGGTAGGCTTGAGCCTGATGACGAATTTTCGGTGATAGGTGCGTCGTCGCCACGTTTTGGAATTGTTTACGTACAATTGAATCAGTCAACATGGTCTTCAATTGCTCTAATGACTGTAAAACCAATCGATTACTGGGATCGTTTAAAGAATTTAGTAAAAAGGCTTTCTTGATCGCGATAGGCAATGCAGAGGTTCCAATCGAATGAAAAACAGCTAATCGTAGTGGCTCATAAGTCTGCTGTAGCAATTGGTGATACTCATGCTCATAAAAGGTGGTATATGGCAGTATTTGAACAAGTGCTTGTGTAACTTCTTGATCTTTTTCATTTTTGGCCATTCGAAGCAAAACAGCTCGCATCTTTTGATTGGATTGTGTCATATTTCGAAGTGCTGTTTGTACGGAATGATATTGACAATCAAGCGCTAAAATAATTTCCCGAAAACTTGTATATCCAAGTTTCAAACCGCTTACTAAAATCCCTTCAACCTGCCTCACATTGGCATCAATCAGTAAATCACATAAGATTGGGGTTACTTCAATATCTTTCAATTCTCCTAATGTCCATATGATTGTCTTTATCACTTTAAAACCAAACTTACGTCTAATCAGCCCTGTCAGTTTCGGTAAGGCTTTGTGCCACTTACATTTCCCTACAGCCCAAACTGCCATTTGGACTACACTTGCTTTTGCATCATCTAACCCATGACATAAATGGTCAGCAAATCGTAAATTACCCCATTCGCCAATCACAGCATATGCCGTTCGTCGTAGTTGCGCATCTCGCGACTGGACAGCCCGCTTTATTACATCATCCTGCACAGCACTTGGAGCTGCTGATAATTGTCTTACATACTTTGCACGTGAGTGTCCTTCGTTTTTAGCCAATTTGACAAAAATTTGGAAGAGTTGCTCCGCTTGCTGCAAATGATTCACCTACCCATGTTTACTCGCGACTATTAATAAAACTTCACCTGGTAATGAAAGTTTTGCTGATGTTTCATATTGTTGATATATTTCAATCAATTTTTTGAGAGCATTTTGTTGTTCTTGGTCATTTAACTCAGCCCAAGCAACTGCAGTGGGGCCTGATGATGTTTGAATATGGTTAAGTACATACGACTCTGCTGATGAATATTCTTGCGTGATTGATAGTTTCTGAATTTGAATTTCTTCCCAGCCAGCAAGTTGAAACTGGCGCTGGACATGGTCAGGCTCTGAAAGGGAAAAGAGACCTGGTCTACCTAAAGGATCAAGGACGGCTTCAGGTCTTAATACTTGCATGATCGGAGCAATCCATGGATTGGCTTCAGCTTTTGACCAAACAAGCGCCGATAATGTCCTCCCTCCCTTTAAGATTTGATACAGTTTTGTTAACGTTTCCTCCAGTTCATCGACAAACATAAGGCTCATCCGTGCAATCATGGCATCAAATGTTTCCTCTGGTACATCTAGCTTAGCTACATCGATTACCATTGTTTCTACATTTGATACATTTTCTGATTTCATGACTTGATTAACAACTGAAATCATGCTTTGCGATATATCAATTGCTGTTACTTTCCCTTGAGCTCCTACGCTCTTTGCAGCAAGTAAAGTCTGATCACCAGTGCCTGCCCCGATATCTAGAACATGATCATCCAGCCGAAGTTTGGCTTGTTCAATCATGTGCATCGTTACTGTACCTAGTAATCGATCACGTTCATTTTTCTTCTGTACCCACTTTTCTGCCGCCTCCTGTGTATCCCAAACATAAATGTTTTGATTTTTGTTCAATTTACGTCCCCCTGTCATCATTTTCAATTTCTATCTAGAAATGCTTGCAATCTAGATTTTAAATGCATCCTTATAGCACACTTACATGGACTTTTCATCGTTTTTAGAGCGATTCCTTCAAACTTCAGTTTTATTTAAGAATCTATTTAGGACAGTTTAGGAAATTTTCGGTATGTTGATCAAGAGAGGGAGGAATTGATGATGAAAAGTGAATTACCCATTTTAAAATTGACCAATCTTGGAAAAAAGTACGCGAATCATTGGGCTGTTCGAAACCTTAATCTAAATCTATATCAAGGTGAAATATATGGATTTCTGGGTCGAAATGGTGCTGGTAAGACAACGACGATCCGAATGATTATGGATTTAATCAAACCAACAACAGGCACCATCCAACTATTTGGTCAAACAGATATCGTTCGAAAAGAGATGCGTCTTCGTCAGATTGGCGCAACAATTGAATACCCAGGATTTTATCCAAATTTAACAGCAAGAGAGAATCTTTACTATAATGCAAAGATGTTTGAAGTGGATGTGGCAAGGATTGATGAAACTTTAGAATTTATGGGTTTACAAAAAGCAGCCAATCGGGTAGTCAAAGGGTATTCACTTGGCATGAAACAGCGACTTGGATTAGCAAGAGCATTATTACATCAGCCAAAATTATTGATCCTTGATGAACCAACAAATGGTCTTGACCCATCTGGAATTAAAGAAATCCGAGAATTGATTCAACAACTCAGAACAGAGTTTCATATTACTGTCTTGGTATCTAGTCATATTTTATCAGAGATTGAGCAATTAGCAGATCGTGTTGGAATGATACATCAAGGAATGCTAACAAAAGAGATTGTACTAGCCGATCTACAGCAACATGGAAAACAGTATATCGAAATAAAGGTAAACAATCCTCAATCAGCTATTCAGACTCTTGCCCATTCGTATCGGCTTCATGACACAAAAATAATAGATGAGCAAACGGTTCATTTATTTGGGACATTTCATCAACCAGCAGAGATCAATCGCCACCTTCATCAAGCTGGTTTCGATGTTTCACATTTTACTCTTCGCCGTGAGTCACTTGAAGATCATTTTCTGCGGATTACAGGAGGTTTTGAATCATGATCACAACGATACGATTAGAACTGTTAAAATGGAAACGCTCCAAAATTATACTTTCAGCAATCATTGCGACTCTGATGACGCCACTGATCACACTACTATCCACATTTATGAAAACAACCAATTTGGGTGTATCAGCAAAGTGGGTCGACTTGGTTGGTCTTGCTTTCCAGGTTAATCATTTATTTATTTTCCCATTACTTTTTGGTTCCTTAACAGCATTTATCTTTGTTCATGAATTCCAAACAAAATCAATCATCAACCTGTATACATTACCAAAAAGCCGTACAACCATTCTTTTAGCAAAGACTATCGTTATATTCCTGATGATCATCATTCTTACCATTCTCTCACATATTCTGATCATTCTAACTGGTACACTCTTTATTCAATCAGGCGCTTGGAATGCGTTTTTATATTATTTTCCATTGGCGCTAAAAACGGGATTGATGCAGTTCCTAATGATACCCATTTACATTTGTATTAGCTTGTGGACACAACATTTTATTCCACCGATTGTCACTGCTGGATTATTTATTATGACAGCCTTTATTTCCTTAGCCATGCCTTCGATTGGGCCACTTCTCTTTCCCGCATTACCTTACTATGTAATTCTACAATCAATTGGTTGGTACAATCAGACCATCCCTCTCATCTGGGATATGCTGATCCCGATCTTTTTGATCACAATGGTCATCGCGATGATGATTACGGAAAAACGAGATATTCATTGATAAAAGATAAGAAAAGCGTTTCTTCTAGTTGGTACACTTTTCATTGTATGAGTAGGAATACTGATTTCCACTAAAACATGCTTTAAGATGAAAGCTGATGATAAGCTTCAGTCACTTGGAGTGTCCATAACTAATGGAAGGTGAATATGAAAATCAATCATTTCACCTTCTTGATCTGCCCATATTCTGCCTTGATGTAATTGAATCATCTGTTTGGCAATCGCAAGACCTAAGCCTGATCCGTCCTCTTCTGGCGACCGCGCCTGATCAAGCCGATAGAGGCGATCAAAAAGTTGAGCTAGTTCATGCTCAGGGATGGTTTTCGCTCGATTGCGAAATGTAATCTGTGCAGAATCATGACCTTGTTGGAGCTTAACCCAAATTTCTCCTGGCTTTTTACTATATTTGAGTGCATTGGATAACAGATTTTCAAAAACACGGATCATATGCTCTGGATCAGCCTCAATCATGATTGGATCGGTAGAAAAATCAGCTTTAATCGATAGTTGACTCTCCTCGATTATCTGTAATGACTCATGAAGAAACTGAACCAGCATCTTTCTTATGTCGAGTACTTGGGGCTGAAACTGGATTTCATTGTTACTTAATTTTGTATATGTAAATAAATCTTCTAATCGATGTTCTAACTGTTCTGCCTTTTTATACGCTGTTTCAACATACTCAGACAACTGACTCTGTCGTTCATATCTCTGTTCCCGAATTAAACTTAGAAAACCAATAACGGTCGTTAATGGTGTTCGTAAATCATGAGAAAGATTGGCAATCAACTCATTTTTTAACCTTTCTTTTTCGCGTTCAGCTTCTACTTTCTTTTTCAATTTTTTAGACATTGTATTAATACTCTTAGCAAGCTCTGCAAGCTCATCTTTACCCTGAATGGAAATGGTTGCACCTAATGCATCTCCAGCCATCTCTTTTACTCCGCTTTGCATATACTTGATATATGTGATTTTTCGACGAATGATAAGTAAAAAAACGACAATAAAGCTCACCGAGGCAACGATGAATACAGAGAGTGTTAACAAGTTAAAGCCTGAAACCGATTTGACACGCCCTGGGATCAAATAATTTACCAAAACCCATTGGTAGACAAGCACAAAAGTGAGCAATGAGACAGCAAACGAAACAAGTACTGCCAAGAGTAACTTTACACTTAGTTTCATTATCATAAAACCTCATTCACTCTGAAATTTATATCCGACTCCCCAGATTGTATGTATATACTTTGGCTTTTTGGGTTGGTCTTCTAATTTGGCGCGTATATTTCGAATATGAACCATTACTGTGTTCTCATTATTGATAAAGGTTTCTTTCCATACCTTTTCATAGATCTCTTCTATACTGAATACAATGCCATGATTTCGAGCCAGTAGTTCCAGAATCGCGAACTCTCGACGTGTGAGTTCTATCTTCTGCCCCATTCGTTCCACTTGATGTGTTTTACGATTGATTACCAAATTATCGAACACTAACTCCTCACTGGAAGTCTTGGTGGTAGAACCTTGTAAAGAATGATACCTACGAAGTTGTGACTTCACCCGTGCTACCAATTCTAATGGTTGAAAAGGCTTCGTCATATAATCGTCCGCTCCAATGGTTAAACCTTGGATCACATCCAGATTTTCACTTTTGGCAGTCAGGAAAATAATCGGCATATTGCGGATTTCTCTTATTTTCATGCAGGCAGTGTAACCATCCATCTTAGGCATCATGGTATCTAAAATGACTAAGTCCACTTCTTCCTTTTGAATCACTTGCATAGCTTCTTCACCATGAAATGCACTCAAAACTTGGAAACCTTCATTTTCTAAATAAATACTTAATAATTGATGGATGTTTGGGTCATCATCGGTGATGAGGATCGTAGTCATCAGATCACCTTCTTTCATGATGTAAAAAAGCCGTTAAAGAACGGCTTCCAGCTTGTAGATAAAATCACGTGATCCGCTCATGATCGTGGCTTACGGCGAAGCTCTGGTTGCCATTCCACTATGTTACGCCCGAAATGGAGCATTGCCGATCACCCCTCGACTCGCGCTCATTAGGGTTTCTTATCAATCTAAAAACAGTTAATGAGCGCGGCTTCAACTATTAATAAGAGCGAGCAAACCAAACTGTATGTTTAGCCTGTTGACCACAATGGATACAAACCTCTTTTTCTACTGGTGATTGAAATGGAATATTACGCGTAGTAAAGCGTGTCTCTTGCTTGATCTTCGCTTCACACTCATCATCACCACACCAGCCTGCTAAAACCCACCCAGGTACTTGATTCTCCTGTTCGGATATTTCCAGATGTTGATGTAACTGTTCGAGTGTATTTATTTGTAAGTGCATGTGTTCAGATTGAAACTGTAAGGCACGCTGAAAGAGATCTTTTTGGATGGCTTCGAGTTGCTCTTTTACTTGTGCGGCTAATTGCTCAATGGAAACAGGAAGCTTTTCTCCGGTATCTCTCCGCGCCAAAATAGCTTGATTTTGCTCAAGGTCGCGCGGCCCTAGCTCAATACGGATCGGAACTCCACGCATTTCCCATTCATTAAATTTCCAGCCAGGTGTCTCATCTCTTAAATCCATGCGTACTCGAATATCACTCGCTTTTAATTGTTCATAGAGGTGATGCATCTTTTCTACCACAAGATCACGAGTTTTACTTGGCCCAACAGGGATCATCACTACTTGTGTTGGAGCCACACGAGGTGGTAAAACCAACCCATGATCATCACCATGTACCATAATCATCGACCCAATGAGACGTGTTGAAGTCCCCCAAGATGTGGTATGTACATACTGTAATTGGTTTTCTTTATCTAAATACTTAATTTCAAAGCCTTTTGCAAAATTGGTTCCCATATAATGAGAGGTACCTGCTTGAACTGATTTCCCATCTTTCATCATCGCTTCGACGGAATAGGTATCGATCGCACCAGCGAATTTTTCGCTAGGCGTCTTCTGTCCGACAAAAAGCGGAATTGCTAATTCTTCTTCTATCACTTCTCGATAAATTTCTAACATTTGTAATGTCTCTTCACGTGCTTCCTCTTCAGTTGCATGAGCAGTATGCCCCTCTTGCCATAAGAATTCAGAAGTACGTAAAAAAGGTAAGGTACGCTTCTCCCAACGAAAGACATTTGCCCACTGGTTAATTAAAACCGGCAGATCACGATAGCTTTGAATCCACTGGCTATACATATGACCAATCATTGTTTCTGAAGTTGGGCGCAAGGCTAACCGTTCTTCAAGTTTTTCGCCAGCAGCTTCTGTTACCCAAGGTAACTCAGGGCTAAATCCTTCAATATGTTCTTTCTCTTTTTCAAAAAAAGTTTCAGGAATCAGCATTGGAAAATAGGCATTCCGATGACCTGTCTCTTTAAAACGACGATCCATCGCCTGCTGTATCCGTTCCCATAACTCATATCCGTCCGGTTTAAAAACAATGCAACCGCGGACAGGTGTATAGTCCATTAAATCTGCTTTTTTAATCGTATCAATATACCAACGTGAAAAATCAACTGATTGTGGAGTTATCTCCTTTGAGATGCCACCTTTCTTTCCCACCACAAACACTCCTTTAAATCTACTGACAAACCATTATATACGAGATTTGGTGGAAAAGAAATCATCAGGATTCGATTCAAACTGCTATGCCATGTTTTTCTTACCCCTATTTATTCAAATATTCATGTTGAAACATACACATTCTCAATGCATCATGATATCTTCCCGCAGCAAAAAATTCATCTCTTAATTTACCTTCTGTTTGAAAACCTACTTTTTCATAGATATGAATCGCTCTTTGATTTTCAATATCAACGATTAAATAGAGTTTATGTAGATTCAAAACGGTAAAAGCATAGTGAATTGCTAATTTAGTAGCGATGGTGGCATATCCATGACCTTGATTAGAGGGATCTATGATGATCTGAAATTCAGCACGTCGATGAATATAATCAATCTCTACTAATTCAACTAATCCAAGCCGTATCTCTTCTTTTTCGACAATAAATCGACGTTCACTCTGATCATGAATGTGTTTATCATATAAATCACATAATTCTACAAATGATTCATAAGGTTCTTCAAACCAATAAGTCATGATTTCTGCATTATTATTAAGCCGATGAACATAAAGCAAATCTTCCCGTTCTAATGGTCTTAAACGAACTGTGTCATCCATATTCTTCATCCTTTGAGAAAAAATAAAAGCAGAGGCTATACAATACCTCTACTTTAGCCTTTCCACATCAATACAGATATTTAACTTCACTTTTTTCAGCATATACTCTTAATGCTACATAGTCGATGTGCCATTGATTTTTCTCTAGACAATAGAGTTCTGGTCTTAAACGATCTTCAACTGCTTGATACAAATTCTCTTTCTCTTCATTTGAAAAGCCTTCAAAGAAATGATCCATGGTTATTTGGATCCAGTTTCGAAATCCATCTGCTCCACCAACTAAGTTTGTAGGTTGTTTAAAATGAAGTGCTTTTCGCACAATAAATCCTTCTTCTTCTAACAATGAGGTGTATTCACCCATACTAGGAAAATAGAGGTGATTTCGATCTTGTAAGGAGACTCCCGTCTCTTTTAACACTTCTTCGACTACTTGAAAAACTCGCTGTACATTTCCCTTAGCTGCAAACTGTGCGACAAATCGCCCATTCGCTAACAAGTTTTGATAGATCTGGCGTGCCACTGTCCGCGCATCGGAAATCCAGTGAAGTACTGCACAAGAAAAGATTGCATCATAACGGGTAGCGCCCTTATAATAACGAGCATCTGCCACCTGAAATGGAATTTCTTGATATCTTGATTTTGCTTCTTCAATCATCTCTATAGAACTATCAATACCTTCTACCCAAGCTCCAGCTTGCGCGATCTGATTTGTGAGATCGCCGGTGCCACAACCTAAATCTAGAATTTTCTCTCCTGCTTTTGGTTGTAACCAAGCAAAAACTTCCTGCTCAGTGGAGTAAGTATGGATATCTGAATAACTCTTCGGTTTCCATTTTTTGGTGTTTTCCATTTTCATAATCCCCTTTATTCTCTATTGCTGCTTTCACACATCGCTACGATTTGACGAAGATTTTCATAATACTGATCTGCTACATGTTGAATAGTCGCTCGATGAAACTCTTTTGCATGATAATGGATTGAAAAAGTTAATCTACCTTCTTGAATCACAATGCCTCGGACAATCAAGCTTTGCACCATATCTCTAACTGCGCTAACTTCAGGTCCGATCGGCATTGTTTTCTCACTATACGATTTTAATAAACCATGATAGTTAAAATGTATTTCTGGTTCTTTTGCAAAAGATAATCCGTTTTTCTTGTCAGCAACAGTTAAATAGCGCAAAAGCATATGCCCCATGCCATGATTGGGAATTTGACGCAGAGAGTCTTTCACATGAAGTATGGTCTGCTCAAAAGAGTGAGTCATTTGCTCAAAGACAACTGGATACTGTGTGACAAACCAACCCATAGTCCGAGTCACATCAACGCCTTCGATTATATCTTCACGTCCATGCCCCAAGAGCGATACAGCAACTCGATTTTGTGTTGTCCAGGTTCTAATTGTGGATACTAAGGCGGCGAGTAATACCTCTGTAATCTCTGTTCCCCATTTGCGATGTGCTTTTGTCAATAATGTATGCGTCTCTTCTTTTGTTAACTGAAACCAAATCGCATCAAAATCTTTAAATAATCGACGGGGAAGCTCTGCTTTATCTTTAGGTAAAGATGGTACTACTTCTAGTGATGACTCTACTGATTTCCAATAAGGAATCTCTTTTAGCAACATGTTACTATTCGCAAATTCATAAATTTTTTCATTCCAAGTTTGGAAGGAAGTCGTTTTCTTGGGTAAGCGAATCTCCTGCTGTTCGATCGCTTGCTTATATCCTTGCTGAAAATCTTCCATTAACACGCGCAAAGATACACTATCAATAACCAGATGATTGACAGCAGTTAAAAGATAGTCCCCTTCGTCTGTTTGGAACAGACCCATACGGATCAAAGGAGTCTCCAAAATTCCATACTGACCATGCAGACGGGCTGATTCTTCCTTCATTCGCTCTCGGACATCATTTTCACCATGCAAATCAAATACTTCTAATGTATAAAATTCACCAGCTAGACCACGATTGTGTTGAATCACCCTTTCGCCATCAACAACATATTCCATTCGAAAGGCATCATGATGTCGAACAAGCACATCAAACGTTTTTCGAACAGACTGTTCATTCCACCCCTCTTCATGAAAGAGCAGCATCTCTACATTCCAAAACTCTTTCCCTTTTGAAATTGCATATTGCTGAATGGGCGATAGTCTTACTTCACCTGTGATGATCCCTTGCTCCATTTCGAGTTGCTCGGACTTAATATGTGGGATCAGCTCAGCAATCGTTGGAGATTGACGAAGTTCCTTCATCCGAAAATGTAAGTTTTCTTGCTGAAGTTTAGCCATTACCTGCATCGCTTTGATGGAGTCACCACCAAGCTCAAAAAAGTTATCATGAATTCCTATTTTTTCAATGCCGAGTATCTGCTCCCAGACACGAGCAATCGTAATCTCCATCGCATGAACGGGTGCGTGAAAAGTATGCTCAGCATCTCTGTGTCCAACTGGCTTTGGTAGCCTTTTTTTATCTAGCTTTCCATTAGCAGTTAGTGGAATCTCATCTACCTGAAGATAATAGGTGGGCAGCATATAATCAGGTAAATGCTTTGAGAGATAGCTTCGCAATGCTCCTACTGACCAAGATTCATCAATAACGAGGTACGCAACAAGACTCAACTGACCATTTGACTCGGTATGCAGAGATACAACACTATCCTTCATCGCTGGATACTGGCGTATAACAGTCTCAATCTCACCCATTTCAATCCGATGTCCACGGATTTTTACCTGTTCATCCATACGACCTAGATATTCAATTGATCCATCTGCTAAAAAGCGCGCTAAATCTCCTGTTTTATATATTCTCCCTGGATGGAATGGATTGGAAATAAATTTCTCTGTGGTTAACTCTGGACGATTCAGATAACCACGTGCTAGTCCTACTCCACCTACACAAAGCTCTCCGGGTAAACCAATTGGCTGTAATTGCTCGTCTTGATTCATAATAAAGACTTCTTTGTTATGAATAGGTCGCCCAATTGTGATTTGTTCCATCGTCTGATCACATTCTTGGTAAGTAACACAAACTGTCGCCTCTGATGGTCCATATGCATTGATAAAACGACGTCCCGTGCCCCACTCCCGCGCTAATTCCACAGGACACGCTTCCCCTGCACTTACAACTGTTATTAGGTGTGGTAGACGAGAGCTTGACAAGACTTTTAGTACTGTTGGAGTTAAAGTAACAGTTGTAATCTTTTGTTTTGATAATATTTTTTCTAAGTTTGAAGTTAGACTTTCTTTGTCTTCAATGTATAAGCGAGCCCCAGCGATCAAGGTAGGGTAAATTTCCCAAACGGATGCATCAAAACTTAATGACGCAAATTGAAGCACCCGACTCTGCTCATTTAAATTTAGATCACGTGCAATCATAGAGAGATTACATACACCTTGATGTTCAATCATGACACCTTTGGGTTTACCTGTTGATCCAGAGGTATAAATCACATAGGCAAGGTCATTTGGTTTATTGATACATGGCAAATTCTCACGCGGTAACTGATCTAAACTTGGTTCATCAACGCAAATTACTTGACCATGATAATGATCAGGAATCGATATCGATTCTTGAGTAAGCAGCATCGAAACCCCACTATCAGAAAGCATATAGCCAATTCGCTCCACTGGATAATCAGGATCAAGTGGCAGATAGGCACCACCTGCTTTTAAAACAGCTATCATCCCTACGATCATCTCGACAGAACGATCAACCATCAACCCTACTAACTGCTCCTGCTGAAGTCCATATTCTTTTAAACGATGTGCCAATTGATTTGCTTTTTGATTGAGTTGATGATAAGTAAATGGCTGCTCTTTATAAACAACTGCGATCTGATCAGGTTGCCATTTTACTCTTTGTTCAAACAATTCATGAATACAACAAGAATCGGGATATGCAAGCTCTGATTGATTAAAATCTACTATCAGTTTCTCTTTTTCTTCCTCTGTCACAAGAAAGTATTCTCTTAATGATTTTGTTGGATTTTCGATTACTTGTTGGAATAAATTTAAAAAATGCCTTTCCATTCGAGAGATTGTTTCTTCTTTAAATAGGTCGGTACAATATTCAATCTCAAAGAGCAGCTTATCTTTTTGCTCTGTTACGATCCAAGAAAGGTCAAATTTTGACGAATGCCACTGAAAGGGAAAAGCCTTAATTTCACAATTGCTAATAGATAACTTCGTTTTACTGTTTTGCAAGACAAATACCGTATCAAAGAGTCGCTCTCGATAACCTGATTGTGAAAGAAGGTCAATGACAGAGCAATCGCTATGTTCAAAAGCTGCTAACATTTCACTACGCAACTTTGTTATGAACTGGTGAAATCGATCATCCTTATTCACTTTCATACATACAGGTAAAGTGTTGACAAACATTCCCACCATCTCTTGCACATCCATATGTGATCTTCCCGCAACTGGACAACCGATCACTATTTCTTCTCGATTGGCATATTTAGTCAGCATTAAGTAATAAACTGCTAGCAAAGTTGTATAGATGGTGCTTTCTTGTTTTTTCACCCATTCTTGATATCTTTCAAACAATGATCCCGACAGTGTAAAGGAATGAATCGCTCCTGACCACTGACAGTTTCGATTGCTTGGGTAATCAATGGGTAAATCAAGAGATTTTTGCACATCTGGCAGTTTTTCTTTCCAATATTGCTGTTGCCTTTCCATCTTTGCGGAAGTAAGCTGTTCTTGTTGCCAAACAGCAAAATCAGTAAATTGGATGCGTGGCTGCTCTAATTCCTCTCCTTGATATATTTGGCTGATCTCTTTCATCAGCACATCAATCGATATGCCATCAACAATTAAATGATGAAAATCAAAGCAAAGGATTGCTTGATGGGTTGCCCACTGAATCAGCTTGCAACGCATTAAAGGTGCTTTACTGATATCAAAAGGCTGCACGAAAATATCGACATAACAAACCGCTTCATCTCGATCCTGAACCTGCAACCGCTCTAATGAAACATGGATGCCAGATGATACCTTCTGCACACATTCCCCATCTACGAAATGGAAAGAAGTCCGCAATGCATTGTGCCGATCCACAACTTTTTGAATGCTCGCTTGAAGGCGCTCTACATCGATGTTACCCCGAATCTCCCAAATAGAGGGAACATGATAAGCAGTACCTGACTCTTCGTATATAGCATAAAGGCTTTTTTGAACAGTGGTAGTCGGATACTCATTTTGAACTGGAACCGACTCAATTGGACGCCATTCATCACCTTTTGCTTGCTCGATACATGTACTCAGTTGGCGAATAGTGGGATGGGCAAATAACTGTGCAAGTGTGATTTCCACCGAAAGCGCACGATGGATACGGGCAATCATTTTCATAGCCGTTAATGAATGTCCACCTAGATCAAAAAAGTGATCATCTATCCCAACACGCTCTAATTGAAATGCTTCCGCCCATATATAGGCTAATTTCTCTTCTAGCATATTTGAGGGTGCTTGGTACCGAACCGTTCGCGCAATATTAGATGATGGTTTGGGTAAACTTTTTTTATCCACTTTTCCATTTGGTGTAAGTGGTAAGGCATCTAACCCTACAAAATACGTAGGAATCATATATTTTGGTAAAACTGTTAAAAGAGATGTTCGCAATTCTTGAACAGTCCAATCTTCTTTTGCTACGATATATGCTGTTAATGTCAATTCATCTGCATGAACAAACTGTGGTACAACTACAGCCTCTATAATAGTAGGATACTCAGCAAGTTTTGCTTCAATTTCTCCCAGTTCAATCCGATGCCCTCTTATCTTTACTTGATCATCGATTCGACCTAAATATTCAATTGTCCCATCAGGCAACCAGCGAGCCATATCACCTGTTTTATACATTTTTTCTCCATCGAGAAATGGGTTGGGCACAAATTTTTCAGCGGTTAAGGCAGGCTGATTCAAATATCCTTCAGCTAATCCACTTCCACTCACGCATAGCTCACCGGGTACACCAATAGGTTGTAGTTGACCTCCATGATTTACAATATAAATTTTTGTATTATGGATAGGTTGACCGATTGTTACTTCACCAAGCGATGAATTCCATTCGAGTAAAGAAGCACAAACAGTTGTCTCTGTCGGCCCATAGGCATTGATAAATTTTCTACCTTTTCCCCACTTGGTGGCTAATTCCAAAGAACAAGCTTCACCAGCACTTACCACTGTTTTCAGTTTGGGTAGTGCAGCTGGCTCCCATGCACCTAAAACCGTTGGTGGCAAAGTAACCGTCGAAATTTCATTCTTATTCAAATAATCCAATAATTTTGTAGATAGAATTTCTTTATCTTCCACATAAAGAGTAGCTCCTGATACAAGCGTCGGGATCATCTCCCAAATGGATGCATCAAAGCCTGCTGAAGCAAATTGAAGCACACGACTTCTTGCATCGATTTGCAATGTTTCCGCGATTAAGGTCAGATTTACAACCGAATGATGTTGAATCATGACACCTTTCGGTTGACCTGTTGATCCGGAGGTATAGATCACATAAGCGATATCGTCAGGTTGATTGATAGTAGGTAGATTTCCGATCGATTCTTCTAGCCAGCCATCATCATCCAGATGGACGACTTGACCTGTATACGATATCTCTTTAGGTAAAGTTCCTTTTGTTAATAAATATTTTGAACCAGAATCATGGAGTAGATATTGAATTCGCTCTGTAGGATACTCAGGATCAATCGGTACATAAACTCCCCCAGCTTTCATAACGGCTAATAATCCAATCACCAACTCAAGTGAGCGGTCTACCATCAATCCAACTGTTTGACCTTTTTGGAGCCTCAGTTGTTGCAATCGTCTAGCTAGTTGATTTACTTTTTGTTGTAATTCTTGATAAGTGAGTGAATGACTTTGATAAACAATCGCTGTTTGGTTTGGCGTTTTTTGAACTTGTTTTTCAAATAGTTGATCGATTGTCTGATCTTTTGGAAATTCCTTTTCTGTATCATTAAAACCAAACAGAATTTGCTGCTTTTCTTCTTTTGTCACCAATTCAAAATCCGCTAAAGCTTGCTTAGGTCTTGCAATGATCTGCTCTAATATATGGGTAAAATGCTGTAACATTCTTTTTACGCTTGCCTCTTGAAATAGACTGGTACGGAAATCAAGCGCAATGGTTAATTCTTCCGCTCCTGTAATTGACCAAACAAGATCAAACATCGCATGATTCCATTGATGTTGAATCAAACTGGTCGTAACTTCTGATAAATTAAAGTTGGTTTCTTCTGTATTTTGGAGAATAAACAAAGTATCAAACAAGGGATTCCTGCTAGGATCAAATGAATAACCCAATTTTTCAATTAACTGTTCAAATGAATAATCTGCGTATTGATAAGCTTGGAGTAACCGTTCTTTTACTTGTGTTAAAAATGCCTCAAAAGTAAGCTCTTTCTTGGGTTGATTGCGTAATGCTAATGTATTGACAAACATGCCAACTACTTTTTCAGCCTGTAAAGTAGATCGACCAGAAGCTAATGAACCAACAACCAAATCTTCCTGATCTGTATACTTTGCTAGAAGAAGATTATATGCAGCAAGTAACAACATATAAAGCGTTACTTCATGCGTTTGTGCCATTTCTTTTAGCTTTAGTGTTAAATCCTTACTAATATTCCAGTAAATTCGTTGCCCCTCAAATATTTGCATGGCTGGTCGGGGATAATCCGTCGGCAGATTCAGGACAGGCAGGTCACCTGTAAATTGGTTTAACCAATACTGTTCCTGAGCCATTTTTTCTGTAGAATCAATCAGTTGTCGTTGCCATAGGAATACATCTTTATATGCAACAGGCTCTATCTCAATTGATTTACCATTATAAAATGCTGAAATTTCATTACAAAGAATATGAACAGTCGTTCCATCTGAAACAATATGATGAAAGTCAAATAATAACCAATGCTTATCCGGAGCAAATCGGATCAAGCTAGCTCGAAACAGAGGTGCCTTTGCTAGGTCAAAAGGTAAAATAAGCGCTTCTAAGCACTCTGCTTCTGTTTTGTTATGCCCCTCCACTATTGCTAGTTTTATCTCAACATGAGGATGAATTTTTTGCATCAATTCCCCTTCGATCAAATGAAAAGAAGTCCTTAATGATTCATGTCGCTTTACCACATGTTGAATAGCATCATATAGGCGCTTTTCATCAAGTCTTCCTCTTAATTCAAATAGCAATGGTGTGTTATAAGTGCAGCCAATCCCTGTAAGCTGAGCCGCGGTAAACATCCGTTTTTGAACTGAGGTTGCAGGATAATATACTTGCTGATTTTCTGATGTAGAAGCAAGTGCACTTACTTGTACTTTCTCTTTTGTTTTTAGATAGGTTGCTAGCTGCCGAATGGTCAAACGATCAAAAACCTCCTGCACGGAGAGCTTCATTTGAAAATGATGATAGATTCGTGAAATTAACATAGTTAATTTTAACGAATGTCCACCCTGTTCAAAAAAGTGGTCATCTATGCCTATTGGTTCTGTTTCTAACACTTCTTCCCATATTGCCTGTAAAGCTTTTTCCCATTCGTTAGTAGGTTCACTAACAGATTCTCTTTCCCATTCAATTGCATCGGGCTCAGGTAGAGCGCGGCGATCTACTTTGCGATTGGCATTTAACGGAATTTGCTGTAGTGGGATCAAAAATTTTGGAATCATATATTCGGGTAGCCGAGTTTGCAATTGCTTACGCAACCTATGACGATCCCAACCTTCCCCGACAATATATGCACAAAGATATACTTGGCCAGCTTGATCCTCTTTTGCCAATACCACACAATCAGTAATTTCAGAGGCTTGAAGAATTTGCGTTCGAACTTCTCCTAACTCCACACGAATTCCACGAATCTGTACTTGGTCATCCATTCTCCCGACATATTCCAGACGACCATCTGGTAGCCAACGTCCAAAATCACCCGTCTTTAAAAGTCGACCTCCCGGTATATCTGAATGGTCAATAAATTTCTCCATTGTCAAAGCTTCTTGATTGAGATAACCACGTGCTAAACCCACATCTCCTACGCAAATCTCACCCATGATCCCGATGGGTTGCAACTGCATATTTTGATTCATGATATAGGCAGATCGGTTTTCCAATAGATGACCAATCGAATTATTTTTAGCCCTTGGGTCATATTTTCCTACAGAAAGATTAATCGAAATTTCCGAGCATCCATATGATTGCATCAAGGTTATATCTGGATCTAACGGCTCTATAATGTCAGCTGTTAATCGTTCCCCACTCGAAACAATTGTTTGTAAAGAAGGGAGTGAGTGTTTTGCCAATAGTTTGATAACAGATGGTGTTAATTGCGCATGGGTAATTTTATGCTTGTTTAGCCACTCGACTAGATATTCCAAATTTAAGCGAGCTTCATTAGAAGCAATATAGAGTGTACTTCCGTTAAATAGAGAAGTATAAACCTCCCAAGCAAAAACAGCAAAGCCGATTGAAGCAAATTGCAAGACCCGACTCTGTTCATCGATCTGAAAACGTGCGCCATTTGCTCGTAAATGTGTGAGCCCCTGATGTTCAATCATCACACCTTTTGGCCCCCCCGTTGAGCCAGAAGTATAAATCACATAAGCAAGATCATGTGGATGTCCTTTACGATTTAAATTTGTATCATCTAAGTGTTCCCACTCCACTTGATCAATAACGATAGCTTTCGATTGATCCGTATTGATTATTGGTAAAATCGAATGTTGAAGAATATAGTGGACACCACTTTCATTGACCATATAATGTAAGCGCTCTAGGGGTAGGTTTGGGTCCATTGGCAAATATGCAGCACCCAATTTTAATACAGCTAGTAATGAAATAATCGTTTCTATTGATCGATTCAGATAGAGTCCGACAATTTGATGCTCAGAAACGCCAGCTTTACGCAACATTCGAGCCAACTGATTTGCTTTCTTATTTAACTGATCATAAGTTAACTGTTTATGCTCATAGACGACTGCTAACTGATGAGGTGTTTTCTGAACTTGTTCTTCCAACAACTGATCAATCGTCATTTCTAGCGAAATATCTTCCCTCTTCTTTTGAAATCTATAAATAATCTCATTTCTCTCGTGTGGTGTAACAATTTCAATATTATGTAAAGAACAATTTGGTTTTTCAATAAGTTGTTGTAATATATGAACAAAATGACTCGCCATGCGTTCGATAAAGGAACGATCAAACTGAGCTGGATGATAATCGAAAGAAATTTGAAAATCTGGTTCTGCTTGAATCGATAAATAAAAGCTGTATTCGTTCATCCTTAAAAAGTCTACTTTTTTATGATGGTACACAACAAGATGATCAATCATTTGTTGGTTAAAATATGAATCGTCCATTAACTCTGATTGCATTTCTTGCAAGTTGGTTAGCACGGGTATTGTTGATACATTTGGTATCCTTACCTTATACTTGGAACGAGAGTCTTTCGTTAAATCGGTATAACAAACAGATATATCATTAGAATAGTTATATGATTGCATTAAAATGATCCAAGCACCTAACACAATTTTCTCAACTTCCATTCCCTGTTGCACATTAGCTAACTGTGCAAAATCAATTGGAATGAGCATATTATGAAAAGCAAAATGTTTAGGCTGATCACTCATTCGTTTTCCTAGTAATCGTGCAAATCCTCCTTCGCTGTATTCTTGATCCATCAATGATATTCCTTGATCATGTTGAGAAAATTCCATTCAAATGCCCCCTGTTTCTTTTGCTACATAAACCATCCATAGTCACAATGAGTATATATATACCCTCTTCGGTCTTAATATTACGATTTATTTGTCTATTTAATTTTCTTATGCTTCTATGAATAAATACCCATAAGTATATTTTATATGTTTCTATCTATTCTGTCAATTAAGTATATTTAGGGAGCAAAACAATTCCGTATAGGGATCATTTCACTACCCTAAATCAAACGAACGATGATGATAGAGCCGCTCAGAACTGCTTTTCCAGCTCGGCGATCACTTCATCAATTCGATCCTTTTCCATCTCCGTGATCACCTCATCCACCCGTAGCCTCTCAAACCGGCGGTCAAAAATCTGCTGAAGAGTGAGTTGGATCGCCTCGCAATTGTCGCTGCAAGGGGAGAAACCACAGTATTCACACATAAGCTCTCCTCGTATGAGTGAGTCGCTCCAAAACGACTGTCTTGGATTCTCTTAGCGCTTGGCTTTTTGAGAAAATGGCTATTACTATACCAATTTAACACAGGAATAATCCAGATTTACATACAAATCTTGGATTTAATCCTTTCGCAATTGCTCTATTTCATCAGCAACAAACTGAACATTTGTACCCACGATAACATGTAGATGTTGTTTATCGATTACTTTTAACCCAGGAACACCAGTAGCTTTGATCTTCGCTTGGTCAACACGATCCATTTCTTTTACCCGCACACGCAACCGAGTCACACAATTTTCAAATGATGTAATGTTTTCTTTGCCACCAAGTGCTTGATAAATTTGACTTGCCATATATGCAAATTTCGTTTCTTTTGGTTGTTGTGTATGATCAGCATCTATGAAACGATCATCATCTTCCCGACCAGGCGTTTTTAGTTGAAAACGGATAATCAGGTAACGGAACAATACATAGTAGATGACTGCAAAGACGAGGCCTTGAACAATCAACATATAGGGATGACTAGCCAATGGTAATCTTGAACTGAGTAAGAAATCTATTAATCCTGCACTAAATCCAAATCCAGCAGTCCAATGAAACCATGAAGCAATCATCATAGAAATGCCAGTTAATACTGCATGGGTCAGATAGAGAGCAGGAGCTAAAAACATAAACGAAAATTCAAGCGGTTCAGTCACACCTGTTAGAAATGCAGCAAAACCAGCAGCTAGTAACAGTGCTGCCGATTGTTTTTTTCGACCAGTCTTTGCAGTATGATACATAGCCAGTGCGGCAGCGGGTAGACCAAACATCATCACTGGGAAAAAACCAGCTTGGTACATCCCCGTTACTCCTTTGACACCTTTCCCAGACCAGAAGTTACCAATGTCATTAATCCCTGCTACATCGAACCAAAAGACAGAATTTAATGCATGATGTAGCCCTGTGGGGATAAGTAGTCGATTGAAGAAACCATAAAGCCCTGCACCAACTGTGCTTAATTTACTAATTCCTTCTGCAAATAGAACCAAACCAGAATAAACCACTGGCCAAACAAAGAATAACAGTACTGATACACCCAGCATCAGAAAAGCAGTTATAATCGGAACAAGCCTTTTTCCACTAAAAAATGCAAGTGCATCAGGCAGTTTGACTTTGCTAAAACGATTATACATACTTGACGCGATCAATCCTGAGATAATCCCGATAAATGCATTACTCACTTTAGAAAATGCAGGATTTACGTGATTTGTTGTAACTCCTTTCAATAGAGCGACTGATTCTGGGGATAGGAGTGTCGTTACGACAAGAAATGCGACGAGTCCGCTTAATGCAGCAGAACCATCCCTTTCCTTTGCCATTCCAAGTGCTACACCTACTGCAAACAGAATCGCTAAATTCTCAATAATGGAGCCACCAGCTTTTATGAGAAATGCAGCAATGATACTTTTTTTACCCATTCCAAAAGGATCAATCCAGTACCCAATTCCCATTAATATTGCCGCAGCAGGCAAAACTGCAACTGGTAACATCAATGAATGACCGATCCGTTGAAGATATTTCATCAACACCCCTGCCTCTCAATCTTAAAATGTATCCGCTTACATTCTATTCGACTCTAATCTAACGAATTTGAACATCTTGAATCTCCTACTTTCTATTTCCATACCCTGTAATATTGGTAATTAATTCCAATTACTTTAAAAAAGTTTCCTTCAGTATATTAAATTCATTCAAAATAGATGAATTCTTTCGAAATGGTTTCCATCCGCAGCTCTGTTTCGATCTAATTTAGAAACCCCTACAAATGCTCCTTTATCATGTACACGATATATCACCTTCATTTACAAGCAATGTTTCAGCATTTCTTGCTGCCATATGCAATACGCCAAATTTCAGATTTATCTCTTATTTTCTCATCAACTTCATAGATTCTTTCTAAAATCTGTTCACGAATGCTTTGAGCAATTTGAAGGTAAATAGGTGTCGAATTGGCTCAAATATTCATAAAAAGCCCCCTCACTGTCAATTTGTATACACGTATATAATGAATCCCAATCAAAACACAATGAAGAACCGTATCCGAAAATTTGCCTATACGGTTCTGCCTCATTTGATTCGTATAAAGGATTCATCAACTTATTTTTTTATAGAATAGTAATAGAAGTGACCTTGATTAATTAGTCTGTAGAAGGGAATCATCTGAAACTCCCGAATCGGTTTCAGTTGGATTTATCACTGCTTTTCGTTTGGTGAAAAATAGAAATTCACCATTCAAAAGTCGAGCTTTCTTCTTTTGTGGATAAGAAAGCAATAATTGATCTCTTGTATCATTTGTTTCCGTTTCTAACCAATGGTGTTGCTTAAAAAATTGACCGATCTGTTCCGAACCAATTCCCCAAAGAAAGGGTTCATGAAAACGATTGGGGTTGAGCCAGGACGATTCAGCGAATGCTAATTTTCCACCTTTCAGAGGTCGCATAGCTGTTCCAAGTAGAATTAGCTCTTGGTTTGAGCTCTTACTGATTTGATCTAAAAGCTCGTTAATCTGTTCTTCCGAAAGATACATCAATAAACCTTCAGCTATAAAAATAGTCGGTTTCTCTTCTAATTCTTTTAGAAATGGAAGTAAACGATCCTTTGTAAAATCGATGCTCTTAAAAGAAAGATTTGAGTGAATGGTGCCATGTTTCATAAATGCTTCTTTTTTTAATTGCTGCGTAGCAGGATGATCGATCTCTATCCATTCAATATCAGGATGCTCTGTGTGCATTCGATAAGCTAGGGTATCATAGCCTGCCCCTAAAATCACAACACGCTTCATACCATTTTGAATCGCTTCTACCGTTCGGCGCTCAAACCATTGCTTCCGTAGTCCTAGATGTAATGAAGTTCCTGGCAGAATCACTCGTTCTGCTGCACGCATATATGCTCGTAGCCATCGAGACTTCATCCATTGCAACGCTTTGGCACCAAGAGGAGTTGAACCCAAGCACCAACGCATTGGGTCAATCGCCTCTTTGGGCACAAGATCTTTCCATTTTTTATCTTCTGCTAACATCAAAAGATGTTTTATAACGGATAATGCTGTCATACTTGGTTCATTTTCTTTCATTACCTCGTCCCCCTATTTTCAAATTAGTTATAATTATATACATTGTTCATGAATTTAGACAACTAAATAAACTAGGTTGATTACAAAATTTTCTGTATCCAAATCGTGGAAAGTAACCATTCATCTTTACTGTAGTTAGTGTATAAATTCAGCTTGTAGACAACACCGTGAACTGCTTAATTGTGGTTTACGGCGATGCTCCAATCCGAGCTTGCCAAGATGCGTGATTGAAAGCAAAAGAGACTTCATTTGTTTTACACAAATCAAGTCTCTTATCTCGACTAGCGACCACGATCTTCTTTTGGCTTCGTCAAACCAAGCTTATCTATTCCATAACCTTTGGCTTTATTTAATCTATCTCGAAATCCTTTGGTTAACGTATGATTTGATGGTGTTGATCGACCATTCTTCAAACGAGTCTTGTTTGGTTGGGCCACAATTGATTGCAGTTCCGGGAAAATTTCTTCCCATAGATACTGATCAAATAAAGCAGGATTGCCCTCTTCTTTCGCTTTCTCATATAGAGCTAACGTCTCTGCAAATTCCTCCTCAACTTCTGACATCGCTTTCATTTCTTCACGCTTTGACCATTCACCCACTAATCCCTTTAAATCGTTTGGCAAGTAAGCTTCCATCTCACGCTCATAACGTTCTATGGTCGCTTCAAGGTTATCGACATTTGACCATTTACCCACTAATCCCTTTAAATCGTCTGGCAAGTAAGCTTCCATCTCAAGCTCATAACGTTCTATGATCGCTTCAAGGTTATCGACAGCAGATTGTCTCTCATTCGACTCAATTGAAGGGGACAATTGCCCATCTAAACGCGTTTGTAGCTTTCCATCAGATGGTTTCATAGATCATAACCTCTTCTTTGAATTCGCCTTTACCTGAGGTCGCCTAAGTTTGATATTTTTTTGCTATGGGTTCGATGTATTTGTGAAAATTTTTTATGAGATATTATTTTCTCCATTATATATGAAATTGCAAGAAATATCAGTTGATGATACTAATATATTATTATTATTTCGATTGTTTTCTATTAGTTAAAAAATATTATCATGCTCATCTCTTTTACACCGTTATTCCAAAATTAAAAAAAGCCGAATAATCTATACACAAAAAATATGAACTAGTCCGTATTATATTAGGAAAAGTCATTTTTCATCAAATTACATAGTACAAAGGAGAGTTTTGTTTTGAATAACCTCAAGAAAGTTGTCTCAACATTAGCATTAACAACTGCACTATCCTTTCCGCTCAGCGCATTTGCACAAGATATAAAAGTACCTGTCGAAAAATCAATCACTGCTGTTCAATCTCATGCTAATTTAAACTACCAATTGCAAGCGAATACAAAAATAAAGGGAACTAATGTGGAAGTTTCTATTCAATTAAAAGGTGGATCAGCTCTTGCTAGTCACCTAATCAATACGAAAAATTGGGAAATTGTAGACCAACATGGATCCGTATTACCAGCAATAAAAAGTGTCCATGTTAAAAATAAAACAATGGTCATCTTGATTGCGAAGGTAGAAAATCTAAAACCTAGCATTCAATATTGCTTTAATATCCGCTTGAAAGGAAAATTAGAAGAGAGTCTTGCCAAAGCAAAAATCAAACTAACAGGTCAAAAAGGTCTAGTCTGTGCAACAACAGGTAAGCCAACTCCAGATCAAAATAATCCAAAACCTGACACGCCAAAAAACCCTGATCAAGACAATCCCAAACAACCTACTCCAAAGGATCCAAAAGGTAACGATCAACCAAAACAACCAAATGATAAAAATGACCAACCTAAGAATCCAAAAGAAGATCAAAAAACAGATACACCTTCAGATAAGAACCCAAAAAAGAAAGAGTCTGATACATCAGCAGAATCAAAAACAGGAAATGGCTGGCTTGATTGGTTGCTCAGTATCTTCTAATTGAGAAAAGAGGGCAACAACGCCTTATTAGATATAGTGAAACACCTCTGAAATCACTTCAGAGGTGTTTTCTTATAGATATTTACTATCCTGATAAATCCGATATAATGAAAAGACAAAGTCCTTGGAAAGGTGTAAAGGACCCCTTCACGATGGTTTGAAATCGTATTTTAATTTACAAAAATAAAATGAATAAAAATCATTGACATTTAGAATCCTATATGATAGATTATTAAATGTCGCCAAAACAATAACGGGATGTGGCTCAGCTTGGTAGAGCACCTGGTTTGGGACCAGGGGGTCGCAGGTTCGAATCCTGTCATCCCGACCATACAGCTAGACAGAAGTCGCTTATGCGGCTTTTTTTGATGTTTACAAACCAAATGTATAACTTTTATTAAATACAGTGTTTGCTTTTTTGTTTTGTAAGTAAGTTTCATTGAAGAAACATCAATTTGTCAAGGAGCACAAAATAGGAGTGAAACATATGAATTGGGATACCATTACTTTTTCTGAAGCTCTACTTTTCATAAATAACTCGATCAAGATTATTGTGTACTTAGCAATACCAATCTTTATTAGTTTAACAATTGCCTTCACGATATCAAAACACGAGACTACACGAAAGAAACTTAATATAAGTTTATGGCTAGTTGCAATTATTACGCTCATTAGTATTATTTGTAATTTATCAATTAATATATATCTTTAGTCCCTGCAATCTTAAATCTAATACCTTTAACACAAACGCTTGTCTGAATTCAAATAATTCCGAATTACCTTGGGTTCTACATCATTTTTTTTGATGGTTGAGCACCTCTTTTCACCACTTTTTTTCTGTTTTCTACCTAAAAACCTGAATCGCCACTAGTTGATAAACTCATCACCAAAAGATTGTAAATAATCGCCTCTAAGCATTACAAGCACCACTTATTTCAAGGTTATAACCATTAAAAACTCCGGATGTAGTCGTTGCCAAAACTATGCTTTTGCTACTTGACATCGACAATTCCTTCTTCATCCGCGGTGATGTCAGATCAATATGATGTATGAATATTATATCTGCCATATATTTTGCTTGTTCATGTGTTATATCTATTTCTAATACGTCAGATAGATGTTCTTGAGTTTAGGACTCTTAATAGGGCAGAACCAGCAACTGAGCTGCAAAGTGCAATTCGCCCAATAATTGGATATGAAGAAGCATAGTTCTACGATAAAAATCGATTTATTTATAGATTACAATGTTATTCATCGGAAATATATTGTTAAAAGAGGAGTGTACTTAGTTGAAACCAGAATTCATCATGGAATCAGGTATTGGGACAATTATTAGAAATCTACTGACGTGTCTGTTTTATTTCTTCATTCCATTTATCAGTTTTATGGCTTTTTATACGCGTGGCTCTGATAATCCTGTTTATTACTTTTTCAGTATTCTTCCTGCTTTAGCAGGTATCTTGTTCATTAGTTTATTTTTAATAGAGTTGTACTGGTTGATCACTAGGCGCCCAGTTGCGGAAGTAACCAATGAAGGAATTTGGATTTATAAGTGGAATAATCGAGAATTTCATAGTTGGGAAGGTGTAAAGAAATTTCGATTTAAGATTAATAAGTTTGCACGTGGAGCTGGCCTTGTTGAATTTTATGATAAACCAGGTAATCTTTTGTTTGATTTGGATACATCCCGCGCTAAATGGCATCGTACAGAGGTAAGAGAAAAACTTAGTCATTATGCCAAGTGTATCAATAATAATAATCAACCCTGGACTTAAAGCCTTTTTATCGGTCTCTGTCCTGATCTTCTAGCGTTTATTACCTAGTGCTTGTTGGTTCTGTCTCCCTTGCCCTACAACAATTTCTATTACTTCCTCCTCTGTAGTTCGGATTTAGTCCATAATAATTATTTTCCCATTTATTAGGAAAATTGCATATCAAGCTCTTTAGAACTTTGAGTAACCGAAGTGAACCCGCTATGCATAACAAACAAATGAAAAAAATACAGACAAAATTTCTCATCTATTATCACCTCTTATATTCGAAACACCATAGAGATTCATTGGAAATATGGCTAATAAAATTTAAAATTCACCAAAAACACTTCTTCATTTATATATTCCCGCTGATTTTCTTGTACTAGCTTAGCTTATTCAACCTCTCCTTTTTAGTGAGCAAAATTAACTAAGGTAATAATTTTATAGGTAATTTATGAAAACGATCCATTATATTAAATCCAACTTAGTCACTTCCATTTTTCTGTCACATACCTAACTCGGTAAATAAATTCAGAGTATTTCGCTGAATACAAATTTAATTGGTAAACTTGATAATTAAGTGTCTAGTGAGGTATAGACGATAGGTTCAAAGGAACCCATGGATCTTTTTGTAAATCAACTACTTTTGAGATAATCTTCATATCTCTAGTTGATTTTATCTTTTGTCCTTTTTCATAAAGGCTACCTTCTCCTCTAATTTCAGCTTCATTTGGTTCAAAAGCTTTTATTTTTCAACAGGATGAGTAGCTAAGAAGGTCGTATCTTGAGAAGGTTCCTTTATCTTCTGTTCAATAGCGAGTCGTGAATAAAAATCTTGAATCGATTTGATTAGATTTTCATGATCTATTAATAATTCCATGAATTCCGTTTGGAAACGAGCTATCAATTCTATCGCATCTACTGAACTTGAATCATTGATTGACTTTGTTTAATGGTCTCCATCTTTTTCTACATCACAAATCAAGAATATTCTCCCCTCTTCTTAAAAGGAACTTTTGCCTCATAGATGCCATCTGAAATGTAGTGTCAATAGTCTGTTTAGATAAGGAGGTTGTTCTCAAAGCATCTCCAAGAGCTTTGATTCTATTATTCCAAGTCATAAATGACATGGCGAAAGCGTTCAGATGGTTGCGTGTTTCTCGATCCACTTTACAAGAGGTCACAAGGCTAGTCATTCTTTAAAATCGTCAAATGCTTGGAAACCACAGTGCAACCTATTGAAAAATATTCCGTCAGCCAATTGAGCTGCTGTTCATCAGTCTATAAATCCTATTTGATATGAACTAGAAGAAACCACATCTCCCAGTGAAAGCAGTCTATTTTTATAAATCTGGGATATGGAACATGCCCATTCAAGCTAAATATATTAAGAGGAATACTCAATATACCTTGACAAGAATATTCCCCATTTGGTATATTTGGACTATGCAGTTGAGACTCGTTCGGCTGCAATCAAAATTTATGATGAGGTGACTAACGATGGTTTACAAATCGAACTATATGTACGTAAACTTGCCTGTGAAAGATTTGAATAAGACGAGGGAATTTTTCAGCAACATCGGCTTCGAGTTCAATCCCCAATTCTCCGACGATAAAGCAGCCTGCTTGATTATCAACGACAATACATTCGTTCAGTTGCTCGTAGAGTCGTATTTTCAGGAGTTCATCAACAAGCCGATTGCAGATGTCACCAGTACTGCTGGAGGGATAATCGCACTCTCTGCAGACAGTCGGGAGCATGTGGACGAACTGGCAGACAAGGCGTTGGCCGCCGGTGGCAAGCAGTCCAAAGAACCTAAGGACCATGGCTTCATGTACGTCAGAAGTTTCGAGGATCTTAACGGGCATCTGTGGGAAATTGCCTATATGAACACTATGCCTCCACAGGAGTAAGATTGCGCTCACATCGGTGTTGCACACAACCGGAACAACCAGCGCAAAGCGTCAGCAAGAGATTTAACACCTACCAATAAATAATTAGTGCACATCACGAGGCATTATCAAAATAAGCGAATATAAAACAAATTCATTTATGGAAACAATCAAAAACAGATATTCAAAGGAACACAAACAGCCCACTGTCGTATCGAATTGACATGCGGGCTTATTTTTCCCATTATATGGCCTGGTTGCCCTTAATCTCTCAATTGCTGGTTCTATGTAAAAATTCATGTTTAATCTAGAAAAATATCCTTTACTCCTCATTACAACAATACTACAAGTATTTGGTTGCAGTAGGTGAAGTTCAAATTGTCACGATTACCGGTGGAGCCAGGTGGTTGAGCGTAACTGCCTACGATCAGTCATTTAAGACGTAAACTTGAATCTACTGACCATCTTGTTATAAAAGTTAGTAGCGAGAGTGTACGAGAGAAACGAATCACAATTAGACCGAAAGGAGTAGAAGCATTGACCCTTGTAAATCCAAAATTGGAAGACATGTTTGCATAGCAAGAATCCCCTTGCCAGAACGAGAGCAATTTATGAAAACGATAGATAAGTTACAAATTAAGCTGAAAAGGAGAGTGAAACATGCTAAACAGCAAAAGTAAACATTACTTGTATGCGGTTTTTGGTTATATAGTCATATCTGCGGTTAGCTACATCTTATTAAATCAATTCGGGGCGCCTTTTGTCGCACATCAACCTCTTGTCAAAGACGCTTCGGCTACTGATCGATTTTGGGATCTACAGGCGGCTGCCCTTTGGGGGCTAATCCTCATTGGTATAATTGTAATAATTACACGTAGTTATCGAAACAAACAGCTGAATTCGCCTGATAGAGTATCATCAAAAAAAGAGATTTTCCTATTATTGGGCTATATGGTGTTTGCCCAGTTATTAGGACTTGGAATAGGCAAATTATTCGATTTTCATGCAATCAGTTTCCATTTAGCGGGAAGTATTTATGGGAATCATGGGAAAATTATGCTATCTGAAATGCTCGTTTGGTCATGTTATAACTTCATCATGTATGTTGTTCTGCCTCTCGTATATTTTATTTCAAAAAAAGGTTATACACTCTCGCAATTGAATATCATATCGAACAAAAATATACTTCGCGATATGACTGTGATCATCATTATTTTAATCATAGAATCCATTGTACAATTAGAAGGTCTATCCGACGCATTACTCAATCTGTCGCCAAGACAAATCATTTTCGGAGGTTTTATGGCCTTTATCTTTAACTTATTCGGAACCGCGATCCCTACCGCAGTTTTTTTATTCGCCATTTTATACCCACGATTTAAGGCGGTCACAAATAGCGCCGTTACCCCAATCATACTCGGAGGGCTCACCTATACAGCGTTACATTTCTTTGATAGTTGGATGGTCTTTAGTAGTTCCGGGGCCTTTTTAGCATCACTAAGCGCTTTATTCATGCAATATTTCATGCCTGGTGTTGTAAAGTCAGTCCTTACGGATCGAACCGGAAACCCTTGGGTGCATATGTGGGCATATCATGTATTCGTCCCACATGTTATAATTGATACCCCTCATTTCGTAGATTCATTTAATATTCAGTAATTGAATTTATTTTCATAATATACTTATCTACAAGACTGGATAATAAGATCTGAGGATGCAGCAAAGGTTCGCAAAAAATTGAAAATAATTCATATATAAGATGCAATTGAAACCCAAAGCATATAAAAAAAGAGAGTTGGATCATCCGTCCAACTCTCTTTTTTTATAAATAGTAGAGAGAATGAGTTTTTCATTTGATTTCTATCTATTCAACCAATCTCTATCATCTGAGATTAGTTGAATAGATAGAGGAAGAACAAAATTCATTGGCACGAGCGTTATAGATATATTTGATGTCATCCACTTTTATTTCGCAAATGTTTCGACACGGATAGAGGAGATATAATTATTAAAATTAAAGTCCTTTAACTTGGGTATCTTGTATCCACATTTGGCTTCGAAATAATTACCCTTGTGATTAGGGAGATCAAAAAGTGTAAGTAGTGAAGATGGATCAGTATCCTTAGAACAGATTGATTGTTGGAATAGCTGCATAAGAGGTAATTGATTGGAACTATATATATGATAATTCTCAGTCTCTACAAAAAAGAGCGGACGTAAGGATGCCATATCGGTAAACAAGAAAAGACAACCTTGGTCAAAAATGATTAAATTATAATCTCCAGGAATTTCTGTAAGCGTTGCATATCTTTGATTCTTTATTGCTTGTCTCAACCATTTTTCAATGTCTTTATCGTCTAAAAAGCAATCACCAACAATCAGCAATTCAGCTCCATTCGCTTTAAATCTTCGTATCTCGCCTAATCGCCATTTCCCACACAAATAAAATAAATGTCTTTCTCCTAAATCTAGTTTCTTACTATTCGTAGGAACAGGAAAAAATTGTTCTGGATTCCGTTTTTGGTAAATTCCACAAAAATACTTCACTGAACCTCACCTCAGATTAGATGGAAAAGGTATGTCGCTAATAGCGACACACCTATATTTAATTGTAGTATTGCTTTAGATCAGCAGTATCTTCAAATTTACTACCTAAAGTGCTTTTAACAAAAGACCCTAATACAAATAACTTAGGAGATTGATAAACTTTTTTGGTCGTTTTTTTCGTTGGTTTTGGCATGAGTAATTCCTCTTTCTAGTGCTTTTTTTACCTCAATCAATCTTAAAAGCTGCTTGAACTACCGAAACGGAATTGATTTGTCTGACAATTGGTTTCAAATTATCCATTCCTGGATGCCCTATCGAACGCCATTCCTCCAAATAATCATTTAAAGTAAGAGTACCATTTTGTAAGCATGTTCGTTCTTCAGAAAGTAAGGCGTAGCTAGTTGATGTACTAACACCAATCATCCCCATTGGAGCAAAATAAATCGTTGTTAATTCGGTTGGTTGTTTTACGAGGAGAAAGGCACGAAAAGCATCGTAATTCTCACCCCCCTTCAGTGGACATTTGAGGATAGCACTATTCTGAAGTTGCATCATCCACTGTCTCCGTTGATCCAAGGGAACCTGTTTCATCCATTGGCTACTAGCCCAAGCACCCACTTTCTGTTTTTCATGTAAAACAACATCTGCTCGTAATTCAGGACCAAGCGAAGCGTAATCAGGTGTTTCGTTCATGCAAATATAAGCTCCTTGGATTAACTGCTCACCTACTATCTTTTTGTCGTACTTTCTCAAACGAGCAATTGCCATTGATTGTGCTAATGGAACAAGCATAAAAGGGGCAACTATAATCCCACTGTTCTTCAACTGATCAATCCATTGCTTGGGCAAATGATCCGCCGTTGCCCAAGCAATGATTCGATCAAATGGGGCAGTTTCTGTGTGTCCTTCCCGCCCATCCCGCGTGATAAGTGTAGCGTTTTCTATGTTATCCTCCATCAGTCGTTGCTGTGCCCTTTCAGTAATTATCGGATCGATATCAAGAGATACTACATGTCCTTTTTCGCCCACTAATTGTGCAATCAGCGCAGTACTATATCCTGAGCCTGTTCCGATTTCTAAAACACGATCTCCAGGTTTTACCTCTAATAACTGAAGTGACTTTAAAATGGCACGCGTCGCCGTACTCTGCGTTAGTGGATTACCATCCTCTGTTAGAACATAATGATCACGGTCAACCATTCGAATTATCATTTCTAAATTCATTTTCACCTTTTCCTTTCTCATAATAAACTGAGGGATTTCCCCAAAAACTGAAACTAATTTTCTCTAAAAGCAGTTTCAATGCTTGTCCGAGAATCCTTTTTTAAAGCGTCAATGCTGAGTCTTTTGCTCGAAACTATCTGTCCTAATCCCCCAAATCATAAGAAAATAGGCTCTTTTTTTGTCTAATTAGCACATTTATCCACATTTAATTTATTTTCTATTTTAAATTTTTGTAAAATAACTTATTTGCTGATATTCCAGTAACTAGAAAAAAAGCATGATTATGAACCCATTTATTGAAAAGTGGATTAAAGAATAGGTTTTCTAAAAGAAATGCGACAAGAAAATAGCATCACATTTACGAAATCGCGATTAAATTGAACCCCGAAGTGCAATTCACCCAAACAATAGAAGTTGACTTATGGCTATTGATCCTCTGCTTAGTAGCTATTTGCTCCTATCTAGTGATCTGTTCATAATGATATTTGCTCCCCATTTTGCTGCCTTTCTTGCAGCCTCTCTTTCACGTTCTGTTAGTCTTGGGTCAGTTGCACTTTGTAAAGCTTTCAAAAATTCGAGTTTAGTTAGCCTATCTTCTTCCGCTGGATCTAGAGGTTTATCATCTGACCAAGGATTTATGTTTTCGCTCATGTTTTTCTCCTCCTTATACTTCATTCCGACTTTACTCATAACCCTGTAGAATGCTGGTTTTTTGGTTATTTCCTTTGCACATATACGATTTAATCCTAGCAATTCGAAACCAAAACCGACTACCGGCTGCCTCATTAGCAAATCCTAGTCTCCAGTATGGACGCTCCCTCCAAAAGGCTAATTCCTCCTGATTATTAGATTTGGAAACACGTAAACTAACAAACAATCATTGAAACACTATTAATTAAATCCTAATCCTTCGCTTATTAGGAAAAGCAAATAAATAATTCGATCTATTCTTCGATCCACTTCTATATTTATCTACATTTTATCTCTAGACTTATTGAGGCAACAATGAGCTTGATTTCGGCAATTCATAAAAACGATCCATCGAAGAAAAACGAACATACTCTTTGTTGTTCATTTTCACATATGGTATAAAACGATAGAAAATAGGATGCTTTTTAGAATAGTAACGCAGTGTATATGATCTATAATTTATTTGGTGACCCGATTCATTTAGATGTAATGAAATCCATTTACTGTTTTTTAAATTGAATATTGTAGATATTATTTTTTGATCTTCAATTTTTTTTAGAATTTGGCCTCCATCATAAGCATAACCATCTCTGATTTCCATTTTATAAGGCTGAAATTCTTTTTCTGTCATATTGTGATCACCTGTGTCTATTTTAATTGAAATGGTCCAATATACCCTTGCAATAGACAGATCCCCATCTTGAACTGCCACCCATTGCTTTAGATTATATCCTTCGATCTCCATAATTTTAATTTCCACTGTATTAACATCAATCCGACCCAATTTTCTTCCTAGATGCTTTGAATCGACAGACACTCCCGCAGCATAATACTTTTTCCCTCCATATTCCAACCAACCATTACCTGAATCATAGTTGCCAAAAAAAGAACAACTTGTACATAGAATTAATAAAAGTAGTACACTAATCTTTTTCATTTCTCTCTCCTATTTCTATTCATTTATTTCAAGTATTTTAATCTCATTTTTGATATAAACAGTCTTTTCGACACAAACAGTGCACATACCGTCTTTTAAACTTATACAATTTAATTTTCGTCATTTACATATTTTTAACTTGAAAATTTTTAATTTAGAAAAAGAAATGTTAAGGTCAATATTTGATAGCAGAGTGGAAAATGCTACTTAACCTTCATTTATCTGAGTAATGCGCATCTATAAAACAAACTCCGCCCAGTATCCCCTGGATCAGATTTACCCATGTACTTATAAAAAGTAAGTAGGTTTATTTAATGAAATAATATATAAAAACATTGCCTACTTTCATTTATATCCTTCTCAAAATACAATAACAACGTGATCATTATCCTACGCTAATGAAATAAATCAAATTGTTATTTGTATATTTTAGGAGGTTTTACCATGTCTACAGTATTATTTATCAAAGCGAATAATCGGTCAGTTAAAGAATCAATTAGTCTAAAACTATACCATTCATTTTTGGAAAGTTATCAGGAAACACATCCCCATGATCGTATTATTGAGCTCGACCTATTCAAGCAAGAATTACCTTATTTGGATGCGAATTTGGCGGATGGTTTAACCAAAGTCAAATTTGGTATCGAACTTAATGAAGATGAACTAAAGGCCATTCGGATTGCTGATCAATATCTAGATCAATTTTTGGAGGCAGATAAAGTAGTGATTGCTTTTCCTTTATGGAATATGACCATACCTGCTGTGCTACACACGTATCTTGATTATTTGAACCGAGCTGGTAAAACATTTCAATATCAATCACCAAAAGCGATAAAAGATAAAAATGATCCCTTTGCAGCTGCAACGGGACTGATACCAGATAAAAAAATTGCTTTACTGAATGCAAGGGGAGGCTGCTATTCCAAAGAACCATTTGCTAAATTAGAAATGGGCGTGAATTATGTAAAAAATAACCTTGGATTTTATGGCGTGAAAAACATAGAAACAGTCATTATAGAAGGTCATCATCAATTTCCTGATCAAGCTGAAGAAATTATTAAAACAGGACTAGAAAAAGCAAAAATAGTAGCTAAAAGCTTCTAAAGAATCTTTTAGACTGATGAAAACCCGAACGAGCGGGTGGAGAGGTAATCGACAAAGAGCCACTTCCGGCGAAACTTAGCGGAATGGCAGCAGAAGCGGGATTTTCTCTTCGAGGGTCGAAGGAGGCGAATTTTGCCCGACCGCGATGACTGACAGAACGCGATTCCACATCTTAGCAAGCAAAAAACCCCAATAAACATGCTGATTATGGCTGAAAATTGGGGTTTTGACTATTTTTGATCCCTTAGTGTCGTAAAACTGGTTATTTCTATTGGGAATCTCAATGAGATGATTATATTTCAACTCGATTATTGTGCACCTAATCCCCCATCGATTACAAATTCTGCTCCTGTGGAATAACTCGATTCATCAGAAGCTAAAAATAGGACTAAGTTTGTCACTTCCTCAGGTTCACCTGCTTTTTTTAGCGGGAACATATTTTCTAACTCCTCGTTGATTTGACCTTCAGTCATTGAAGTTTTAATAAACCCAGGATGAACGGAGTTCACACGAATTCCATATTCACCAAGCTCTAAAGCTGCTGCTTTGGTCATCCCTCTCACGGCAAATTTTGAAGTAGTATAAGCAATCTTTTTATAAGCGCCAATGATCCCAGCCAGCGAAGAGATATTGACAATCGATCCACCACCAGCGTTACGCATCGATTTGACTACAGCACGCATTCCGAGAAATACTGAGTTTTGATTCACGTCAATGACCCTACGATACAATTCGAGTGGTGTCTCCTCCAAATCAACAGCAGGCACATCTATACCAGCGTTATTTACTAAGATATTGATTGGCCCAAAGGTTTGTTCCGTACTTTTTACAACACGTTTCCAGTCACTCGCATTCGAAACATCGTGTTTGATGAAGCGTGCATTCTCTCCTAATGTTGCAGCTAATGCTATCCCTTCTTCTTCTAAAATATCTGTAAAAACAACTTTCGCTCCTTCTTCCAAAAATCTGTGTACATGAGCAGCCCCCATTCCTCGTGCTCCTCCTGTTATGATGGACACTTTCCCATCTAATCGACCCATTTTCATCCATCCTTTAGTATTTGAAGTAATCATTCTAAAACTGTAATAATTAAATTTTAAAATAAAATTATACAATGTCGCAACCTATTCTAGTAAATCGGATCATTTTTACTTTTTGTAAGTATAAGTTCCAAAATAAAAGGATTTTTCCTAAGCAAAATAATTGTTATAATTATGATCGATATTTATTTATAATATAAGAGTCTAAATCCATACCAAATTGGAAATCCCATGGCGCCTATTATTTAATCCATGTTAGACATTATTAGAAATAACCACCCCAAAAAAGGTGATTACATAAATATTTATTAAACAGAAAGAGGATTAAATATGATTAGACTATTTTCCATCTTTAGGAATATAAAAAATGTAGAAACGGTTTTGCGTTTCTATGTAAATCATGTCTTCCCCGTCTTACATCAATTTCCAGGAGTGATTGGAACCGAATTACATAGTGTTTCTGAAGTAAGTCAAGACTTTCCACAAGAGTTAGAAAATGTACAATTGATCTTTGAAACTCACTTTGAAAGTTATGAAGTCTTTACTCAGTTGCTATTATCTCCTGCAGGCAACGAAATCATGAAACTAATGGACGAAAATGATATCGGTGACTACTACATTTATTGGACGAAAGTAAAACGATTTGCAGGAGTCAACCCGAGCTCATATTCAGAAAGTCCCACTACTATGAATACGGATGATGTATACCAAGCGTTAGCGTCAGTGGAAAAATCGGCAAAAACATTAACGGAAAAAGAGCAAATAGGAGCTTTAAAAATACTGGAGGAGCTACGCACTGAGTTGAATTTCATGGGATTCAAAAAATTAAACTAAAGATCGCGAATCATTTAACTCGAAAACTGTAGAACAATATCGTACAAATTTTTGATCTGATCATTGCGTAGTTACATAGCGGTGCAATTTCGCTTCATTCAATATGATCGATTAAAGCCTGATAATACTTCTTTAATTTCTCTTTCAACTGGATGGGTTCGATTACTTGTAAACTCTTCCCAAAGCTAGCAAAGTAAGAAACAATAAAGTCAAGCTCATGCGGCTCATACCAACCGAGTAGATATGTTTTTCCTAACTCATGCTTAATCTTTATGGAAGGAAAAGATTCAAGTTGAGCTCGTTCTATCCCATGATCAGTAATTAAGCATTTGAATGAAACAGCTTTTTGCGATGGAGTCCAAAGTTCTTGTGGATCATGAATGGTATCCTCATTTAATAACTTAGTTGGTTTCAAGTTGGTGCTTTCTGCTGTCTGAATACGATCACAACGAAAGACGCGATATGCCTCTTTGGTCATATCATATGCCTGACAATACCAAAATCCCTTTTTAAAACGAATTCTGATTGGTTGAATATCCCGTTTACTCACTTGTTTTCCGCGTTGATAAGTGATTCTTAGAACTTGATTCTCAATTGATGCCAATAATAAAACATCTAAATATCTACTATCTCTAATTTGGACTGTATGTTGGAATGAGACTTTATTTTGCATTTTTTCTATATCTTCTTTTTGACGATCTGATACCTTATCCATAAATTTCTCATGAATCGATTGAAAAGATGCCTGAAAAGGTAAGTTTGAGAAGCTTCGAAGTGCTTGGATAGCAAAATATAACGCATAAACCTCTTGGCTATTAAAAGAGATAGGGGGAAGTTGAACTTCATTTAATAAGCGATAACCACCATACCGTCCATACTCAACATAAATAGGTGCTCCCATCTCTTCTAGTGATTCAACATCACGCAGCGCTGTTCGTTTAGAAATCTGAAACTCTTGCATGAGATCTTTTAGTGTAAAATGTTGTTTTTGATTAATAAATCGTAGCATTTGATGAAGTCGCTCTGATTTTTTCAGCAAAAACGCCTCCTAAGGTGACATGGTTTGGCACCTTTACTCTTTATACTTAAAAGTGTAATCAATCATGATCGAGGAGGCAATCAAATGAGTTTTGAAGCAATCACTTTTCTTTCAATGAACGGTCAAGGCAAAGAAGCTATCGCATTTTATCAAAAATATTTTCAGGCCAATATTCTATTTAAGAAAACTTATAAAGAAATGACAGCTATGGATGCGGAGTTTACCTATCCTGAGGGTCAGGATGAATATATAACACACTCTGTCCTAACAATTGGGGAAAATAAGATCATGATTTCTGATGAAGAGATCGATCCGTCACAATCTTTATCAGTCGGCAATAACTTCGCAATATGTATCCAATCAAAGGATCATGCTTTAATCGAACAATTTTATCACTCACTTGCCCAACGTGAAGAGGTAACAATCTTAAAACCTTTTGAAGCAGTCACTTTTAGCCCAGGATATGCTATTATTCGAGATCCATTTGGCATCGTCTTCCAGCTCTTTGTAACAAAACATAACTTTTAATGCATCACCCCCTTATCATAAGGGGGCTTTTATATTCTAGCTAGCTATACGGTTATAGTAATAGCTTGAACCCTATCCATATAATCGATTTAAATCTTGCCAAAAATGAGGGTATGTTTTATTGACACAATCAGGCTCTAATATTTGCAAATGATCAAGTTTCGTCCCTAAAACTGCAAAGCTCATTGCAATCCGATGATCATCAAATGTTTCAATTTCAACTTCTTGACGAAAGTCAGAAATGGGTAATGAATCAATTTCGATCCAATCCGGTCCTTCTGTTACCTGTACACCCAGTTTATGCAGTTGTGCAGCAGGCACAGCAATGCGATCACATTCTTTAATACGCAATGTTGAGAGTCCTGTTATTTTGGTTTTACCTGGAATAAAAGGAGCCATCGCCATTAATGTTGGGGCTACATCAGGCATATTTTCCATATCAATTTCATTAGTTAAAGCAGGTAATTCTCCAACTTTCGGACCTTGGATGGTTACTCGATTTTCCTGATAAGTAATCTTTGCTCCTAATTTTTCACATACTTCCAGAAAACGGATATCACCTTGCTTGGTTGAAGTTCCTAAATTCTTAAATGTTACTGTCCCGCCATGTATAGTGGCTAAAGCACTAAAGTAAGAGCTAGCAGAAGCGTCTCCTTCTACTGTAAGGTTTGTTCCGCGGTAACTTTGCGGAGCAACATAGAAATGCTGATAGCGATCATTTTCAACCTTGACGCCAAATTTCTCCATTTCCTGAATTGTAATATCGACATAAGGTTTACTGACTAACTCACCATCCACATACAGATGCAAACCATTTGGTAATAGCGGTGCGATAATCAGCAATGCCGAAAAGTATTGACTAGATCGATCACCACGCATGGTAACTTTTTGCTTTAATGCTGACGAACCTTGTACAGTAAGTGGCATAAAGCCATCCTGAGTCGAACTTACGTCAGCGCCTAGCTCTACAAGTGCATCAAGTAGGTATTTATTAGGGCGTGCCCGCAACGGAGCTTCTCCATCAAGGCTTGTTTTCTCTGAGCGCAAAGCTGCTAAAGCGATTAAAAGTCTTGTTGATGCTGCACTTAAACCAAGCTCTAATCCAATTTCTCCCTCGGCAAAGTGTCCATTCTGCCCTTGAATGATCTTCTCTCCATTAACTGTATCGATCTTAACTCCTAGTCTCTGTAGGGAGTCTTCCATCCGATCCGTATCATCACACAAACCTGGGGCTGATATATAGCTTGTTCCATCTGCAAGCGCAGCCAAAAGATAATTTCTTAACGTAACCGATTTACTTCCGGGTAAATTCATTGAGATTTGAAAAGGCTTCTCTATTTTTTGTACGATTTCACGTTGACTCATTTCGTTCAACTCCATTATAAAAATGATGCTTCTATCCATCCTATTGTTTTCTAAATCAATTGGCAAGAATAAAGACGAAAAGCCGATCAAAGAGCGATTTGATCGGCTTTTCTATCAATCATCACTATAATATCGATTTTTCGTTGTCGGATTATTTATAATTCCCATAAAGACTAATACTTGAGCAATTAGTTCTATAAGCAAGCCTAAGTCCCCACCGACTACACAGATGTTAAATGATAGTAGTAATAGATATAGAAAACTTATCAACGATGCCCAAAAACCAACATTGCCCGCACGGGCTTTTAGATTCACTATTGAACCACCCCTCTTTTAAATGTCAAACCTAATAAAGATAATATGCAGACTTTTCTGTACTATTCACACAAAAAAAAGAGGGAGAATGTCCCTCTTGATCTTACTTATTAAGAAATAGCTTGCTTATAATTTTCATTGACAACATCCCAGTTGACAACCTTAAAGAAGGCGGCTACATAATCTGGGCGTTTATTTTGATAACGAAGATAATATGCATGTTCCCATACATCGACACCTAGAATTGCTTTTTTCCCTTCGGAAATTGGGTTATCTTGGTTTGGTGTACTAACAATCTCCAATTCATTTTGTTCATTTACTACAAGCCATGCCCAACCTGATCCAAAACGAGCAATTGCAGCATTGGTGAATTCTGTTTTTAGATTATCAAAGCTCCCAAACTTATCTTCAATCGCCTTAGCGACTTCGCCAACAGGTTGGCTAGCACCACCAGGCGTAAGTATTTGCCAAAAGAAGCTATGGTTATAATGGCCACCAGCATTATTTCTTACTGCTGCGTATATAGAGGCGGGAACTTGATCTAGATTTTCCAACAAATCTTCCAATGCTTGTTCTTGAAGCTGTGCATTGCTAGCAATTGCTTCATTTAATTTATCAACATAAGTTTGATGATGTCTTCCATAATGAATTTCCATTGTTTGTTGATCAATATGAGGTTCTAAAGCATCAAATGCAAAGGGTAATTTCGGTAATTGATGGGTTGACATTTTCATTCCTCCTTTTTATACTTTTTATACCTTTAAGTATAAAAAGTTGACACTTTTATTAAACACCTCTGACCCTAAAAAAGCAAGTATTAATTTTTATTTTAAATATTCAGTCCATTATTGAACGTCGTTTTACTTTTCTCATGCTGTCCGTTAAAATGATAGAAGGGTAGGTGATTTGAATGAATCAACCAACATCAACTCGAGATGAGATATTATCACAACTCAAAAAGCAAAAAAAACTTTCAGTCAATCACTTAAAAAAACACTTAAATATTTCAGATATGGCTGTTCGCAAACATTTAAATAAATTAGAGAGCGATCAATTAATCCACTCCTTTCAAGAAAAGCAAGCAATGGGTCGCCCCGCTACTCTCTACTCGCTAACAGCAAAAGGGGAAAATATCTTTCCTACCAATTATGGGACAATGACTGTTGAATTTCTGAGCGATATTGAAAAAATATCTGGTACTGAGCTGGTCGACCAACTCTTTGAAAAAAGGGAGCAGCGACTGCATAAGAAATATAACAAACAGATCGAACAGCACAAACCATTAATCGATAAAGTAAATGAATTGTCAAAAATTCAAAATAAAAATGGCTATATGGCCGAAGTGCAACAAATAGATGATCATGCCATTGAATTTACAGAATATAATTGTCCAATCTTTCAGGTGGCAAACAAATACAAAAAAGCATGTAACTGTGAACTCTCTCTCTTTAAAAGGGTACTAGGTGTGGAGCAGATAAAACGAACAGCTTGTATGTCAGATGGAGATCACTACTGTCGATATCTGATCCAAAAACCGGTCGAAGGAAAAAAATAAAGCCATCATCCGCTATATTCAATTGGATGATGGCTTTTCATTTATATAGATATCGAACCACGAGAATGGTTGTACCATTGCTCCACACGTTTGATCTGTTTTTCAGAGCCAATTCCTAATGATCGGAATTGTTCTGCGTAAGATGCTTTTTGCTTTTGAAAAACGAGATGAATCGGTTGATCCAATAACTCGTTTTCTATATTTGATAACGCTTTCTTTTCCTGGCATAGCAGAAGGGCAATACGAAGCGTTAACGCCCATTGAAAGGGAAACTCCCCTATATGATTACGAACGGATGGGTTCGCTTGCGAAGCTAATAAAAACTGCACGAGATTATGGTTACCGCGAAGAGCGGCAAAATGTAGCGGTGTATTCCCATCACAATCGCGTGCATTCGGATCAAGCCCTAAATGTAGTAACATCTGTGCCACTGCTCCTGATCCTGCCAAGTGGAGCAAAGTTAGTCCTGAATAACCTCTGCGTCGATCATCGACTCGCATAAACAGATGCTCAGGATGGTCGATCAAACGTTGGATGAGGGGGTACCTTCTTGCACTTGGCTCCATAACCATTTGACATGTATCCCACTGAGAACGATCCTCGCGGCTGATATCAAAAAACGATTGGAGCATCTTTTTCACTCCCCTTTGTAAAAAACATACTCCTATCATGGCACAAACCGTGTTAACTGAAAAGTACAAAATGGTGAAATGAACAGGGCCGATATTCTTTTCATCCATTTTATGTTTTCTGGCTTGTTTAGCGAACCCTACTATTGACCACATTCGCCATCATAATCTCTTTTGCTCTATCTGGATCTTGACTCAGAGCACTCATTCTCTCTTTTAGAGTTTTCACTTTAACCCGTTTTTTACTTTCTTCATTTACTTGATCGATATGATAAAGACTCATATTTGCAACTCTTCTACCATGTTCAACCCCCGCAGCATATTCAATCGCTTTTTTAGAATCCCCTGCCATCAATCGATCCATTAACACTCTTTGATCCTGTCTCGTATTTTCTTGGTCCCCATACATATACTCCTGTGCCGTATAATAGCCACTTAAAAATCCCTTCAGACCATCAAAATCTTTGTTCTCAAGCGACTTCTGTAAAAAACGAAAGGTAAGATCTAAATATGATTTATTTTCTTTTCCTGCCTGATCATCTACTTGCTTATAATTCGTTTCCTCGCTCTTTTGCACAGGAACATCCTGTTCTATTATCGTATTGACTGATTCCTCATTGATTTTGGTCTGTGAAAGTGGGTCTTGAATCTGAAATCCTGCATCAAAATAGGGCATCAAATCCTCATTTTCAGCTAATAAAGCAGAATGAGACATAGCATAATTCAGATTTTTATTCTCTTGATACATTGGATTTTGTCTGGCAAAAAGTGCACCTTCAGCAAAAACGATAATCGCAGCAAAATTCTTTTGTTCCAAAGCATGTGCCAACAGGCGTAATGCAGGTGGTAGATTTGGCTTTACTCGTTCTTCGATCGTGATCACTCCCTAAAATCATTTTGTATCTACTATTATATCTAATAATTTTAAACAAAACTCTGTTTTAAAATTTGTCTAACAAATTATTCTCCAATTCTAGCATAAACGACTTGTAATTTAACGATATATCGTTTATATTATTTATAGCGATATATCGTATTGATATGTCGACTCTACATCTAGGAGTGAATGCAATGTTCCATCAACATCCTTTTCACCATCAGCCACCTTTCTCTTTTGACGATGCGCATCATTTCTCCCAAATTCATAACCTACGGAAACGCTATTTTCAATTGCGCCATTATGATCCTCGTCATATGATGATGCATGCACCTTTTTCTCCAAATCGTCCTGGAAAGCGATTTTTCAAGCGTGGGGAATTTAAATTTGCAGTACTTGAATTTCTAAATGAAGCTCCAATGCATGGATACGAACTGATTAAGAAATTTGAAGAAAAAACAAAAGGTCTCTATGTTCCAAGCGCTGGTTCCATTTATCCAACCCTCCAGTTGCTTGAGGACCAAGGATATGTTCTTTCAGAAAAAGTAGCTGGTAAAAGCCAATACTCGATCACTGAAGATGGAAAAGCGTATCTAAAAGAATATCAAGAAAAAAACCATACAGATCATGCTATCCCACATCCAGTCGAAAACCAGCAAATGATAGCTGAAATTCATCATGAAACTTCAGAACTAACCCATCTCATCTGGCATAAAGCACGGCTTGCCGTCACAGATCCCAAAGCAAAAGAAGAGTTACTCTCTTTTATTCATGATATGAAAGATAAAATTCAGGATATCGGTTTAGAACCAGATGAGGATTAAGATTTGTTTAAGAGGGGTTAAAAAATACCCCTTTTTCTCACTTTCTGATTCTATAAACGACAGGATTTTATCAAAATGTGATATATTGTTTTCGAAGAACCACTATAGAGTGAATGGTTGTACGTTATACCAGTTTGATTAGGAGTAATGCTATGCATAATAAGTATAAAAGAAGTCGAGGATTCTTTTTACTTCATTACTTCAGAAAATATGGTTTCCTTTTGTTGATCATTAGCATTTTATTATCCAACTTGGTAACGATCTATCGGGACAAACAACAGCGCAATAATGAAATTACTTCATTCGCGCTAGATCATAGTGATTTTTTTGCAAACAAACACCCTATCACATCAATCAATCACAAAATGAAAGCTAGTGTTCTTCGTATCATCGATGGAGATACATTTGAGGCGAATCTACACGGAAGAGTCGAAATGGTACGAATGCTTCTAATTGATACACCTGAAACAGTTCATCCCCATATACGACCCCAACCATATGGAAAAGAGGCAAGCAAATATACATATCAGTTACTTCGAGGAAAGATAGTTGAACTAGAACAGGATCAACAGAAAAGAGACCTCAACGGTCGGTTGCTTATGTATGTCTATTTAAAAGGAAAATCTGTTCAAAAGGCATTGTTAGCAAAAGGTCTGGCTAGAGTTGCTGTTTATCCCCCCAATCAAAAATATGAAATGGCATACAAAGAAGTAGAATCACATGCTAGAAAACAACTTCTTGGCATTTGGTCCATTCAAAATCATGAATTAAAAGCTGGTTCCCATCCTTAGAAAGTAGATAGTGAAATGCATTTTCTATCTAAGTGATGATCCTACTATAAATGCTTATCCAAATAAGTATCATTATGAAGAGGTGAGCATCATCGGTAGTAGAAAAGATACGATCAATAAATTAAAAGCCAAAATGATCGCAGCAGCTGCAGAGACACAAGGCTACGGCAGTAAGACAGTAGGTTTTAACCCTAAAGGTGCCGATATGAAAGAACAAGACGCGGAATTAGAGCGAATTAAGAACTTATCTGATGAGGAACTAGACAAAGAATTAGGGATCTAGGATCCAATCTCTCTATCACAGCATTTTAAAGCTACAGACCTCAACACAAGAATGATGAAAAACCCTAACCTGCAAGTAGAGGTGATCAGCAATGCTCTATTTCAGGCGCAACATAGCGAAATGGCAACTGAAGCGACATTTTTCCTTAGGCAAAACTCGCCTCCGCAGACGTAATGCTGGAGAGACGAGTTTTACCCGGTCGCGAAGGCTGACAGAACGCGACTGCCCTTATATCCTGGCAAGCCTAGGTATGATGATACTAGTCCTCTATACGATTCCTTTTAAATACAAATAAACAGATGATTACCGCTAATATGAGCCAAATGGTAATATTTAACCAATGGCTTCCAACTATAAATGTTTTCCCTTTCATCAATAGCTCAGTTGCTTGTAAATAATGAGCAGTTGGTAAAAATGAAACGATTTTTGTTAACCATGCTTTATTGATCAATGGAGCAAATATAGGGCTTAAACCCATTAAAAACATAATTGGCATTCCCAAATAAGCTGTCTCTGTTAAAGATTTTGACATTAAGCCAACAATTGTACCTACTGTTATAAAAAACAATATACATAAGAGAGTAATGCACCAAAAAAGAAGAGAAATACCCATCGAAAGACCTGTCACTAACATAGTTAGAAATATAGTAAGGAGTGTGAGAAAAAAAGATAGAAAGCTTTTCCCGATCATTACCTCAATGGCGGTTGCAGGAGAAAGCATCAATGCACGCAAGGTATGCTTTTCTTTCTCTTCAGCAATAATCATGGATTGAACAATCGTACCAGTCATTCCAAAGCTCATGAGAATTGGAAAAATTAAAATCAGCTGGTTCCCTTCGAGACTTTGCATATTTTGATAGAGTAAAGCCATTCCAATTGGAACGACTACCATCATTAATACCTGATAATTGCGAAGTGCGTCTTTAAGCTCTTTCCTGATGATTACCTGAATTCGTCTCCATGAAATACTCATCATAACCCTCTCCCAGTCAGTTTGATAAAAATATCCCCTAGTGTCGGTTCATTGGAATGAATGGTTTGCATTTGTCCCTGCTTCAGATAGTGATAAATTTGTGCAGCTCCTTGCTCATCACATGCAACAAGTTTTTTGTCTCCATTCATCAAACGAACAGTAATCGTTTGATTTCCATGTTGAATCCGAAGATTCTCAGGAGTATCTAACGCAACGATCTTCCCTCCATTTAGAAAGGCAATTCGATCACATAATCCCTCTGCCTCAAGCATATCGTGTGTGGTTAAGAATATCGTTGTGCCAGCTCTATTTAATTCTTTTAAAGCCTGATGAATATATTTCTGGTTACTAGGGTCCAAAGACGAAGTAGGTTCATCTAAAAAGAGCAATTCAGGCTGATGAAGTAACACTCTGGCGATTAAAACTCTTTGTTTCATTCCCTTGGATAAATGTTTAATTGCTTTCTTTTTTTCATCCTTTAAATTGACATCAATCAATACTTGCTCAACTCGAGTTCTGGAAACCTCATAAAGACCCGCAAACAATAGTAAGTTATCTTCGATCGAAAGCCGCTCATATAGTCCTGAATGATCAGTTAGTACACCCATTCGTTTCATATATTCTGATGAAGGTGCGGGTTCTTTCCCAAATACAGCAACGCTACCTGTAGTAGGTCTAATTTGTGCTGTTAGAATCTTAATTGTTGTCGTTTTTCCTGAGCCACTAGGCCCCAAAAAGCCAAAAATTTCACCTTTCTTGACTTCAAAGGAGACACCTCGAATTGCTTGTACTTCTTGATAAGTCTTGGTGACATCTTTCACATTGATCACAGTTTTCATGATCAATCCCTCCTTGTTGTTTGATGTCTCCAATGTACAGCGATCGATATATATCCGCATCATAAACGAGCTGAAAAGAACGCTACATAAGCTAATCGGCGTAAAATCACATCTAAAAGGAGTATATCAGGCAGTCAGTGGAGCAAAAAAAAGGGGCTTACTTTACCACTGAAGCTCAGCTAGATTCCGATCAGTCGCTTCAATTCCTCCATATTTCCTTTAGAAAGAGGGACTTCGCTCCGGTTTGGATCATCCAAAATCAAACTATAACTATTTCTCGTCCATTTGATAATTTCGCGTACCCTTTGCAAATTTACAATATAAGAACGATGGCAACGGAAAAAACCAAACGTTTTTAACTGCCCTTCTAATTCGTTTAGCCTGAGATCACATAAAAACTTATCTGATTTTACATGGAGATAGACTTTCCCTTCTATACTCTCCACATAATTAATTTCTAATGGATCAAATAATAAAATTTTATCTTTTACTTTTGCTGGGATTTTAACAAATGAGCCAACAGGAAAATGTATATCTACATTTTCTTCATCAGAATCTTGCGTATCTGTTTCATTTTCAATGTTTAACTTTTTAAATTGCTGTTCATCCAAAAGATATACATCGTCAGTAATAGCTAATGCATCCTCTACCAATGATGTAGTTACCAAAAGAGCTTTTCCTTCTTTAAGTAGCTGATCAAACATCTTTCGAATGATGTGACGAGTCTCTAAATCAACCTTATATTCTGGATCTTCCAACACTAGCAATATTGGGTCATTGACCAAACACCGCGCTAGATGAACTCTTCTCTTCTCCGAATTATTTAGTTTTCTAATTATTTTATGCTGCAGGGATTCTAAGCCCATTAATTGCATTAATGAATAGATTTCTCTTCCATTCGTATATAATCCTCGAAAAAAATGCAAATACTCACTAACCGTTAATCGGCTATATAATTGATCTGTTAAAAGAAAACGTCCTATTTGATGCCACTTTTTCATATCAGGGTGCAACCGCTCTCCTTGGAAAAAAACCTCGCCTTCAGATGCCCGATTTAAGCCGAGGACAATCTGCAAAAATAAGGTTCCTAAATCCCCTCTTGTCCGTATCATGACACATTGAGAAGGTTCTACCTGCAAATGCACGGGTGATAGCAAAGTGGCGTTTCGATCCTGTTTGATAATACCGCTGATTTCCAGAAGTGCCATTCGATCGCCTCTTTAATTATTTTCAATCTCATCATACAGTAAATGAAATGCAAAATAAAAAAGCATAATCATATAAATTTCATTAATAAACAACTTTTAAGCCATCTCAATTGCTATTGGAAACTCAAAAACAAAATACTTTATAAGATATTAGCAAGAAAAGCAATCTGATAGAAGTGATTATGAATGATGGGCATTCAGAAGGGTATATGATCTGAAACCGGCATCCATCAACATTGATCCATAACAACCACTAAGAGAGAATATAGATATAGTTGATTTACAAAATGTCTAAAAGGTGGTTTTCTGTATGAATACTAAAGAAACGATAGCAACGGCTGGGTTTATAGTAGCAGGAGACCTTAATTTTAGCGTAAGAGAAATTAATGCAGTGAACAAATGGTTAAAAAGCGCATTCAAGCAATTAGATGACTTGCGTACAAAAAAAGAGGTTGGAAAGATTTCTGACGAGGAACAACAGGCGATTCGACAAAAAATAAATGAACAAGCAAAACAAGTCATGTTTTACTGCGATAGACGTAAAAATGATAAAGAATTGATAAATGAGCTGGATATGAACCAACTAGCAGCATATGAGCAATTATTCAAAGATTTAGAATCAAACACAGAAAACGCTGACTTGAGCAGAGATGTCTCGGATCTACGAGATGTGATAAAAGGAATAAAAAAAGTACTCACAAAACCTATCGAACAGTATAAACAGCAAACCCGCGAAGATCTCTATCTAAAGCTCCTAGCTTCTAGACAAAACCCCAAAAAAGAAAAATGGATCAATTTGTTCTTCGAAAGAGCAAAAGATGGGGCCAGCAGAGTGCTAGAAAGAATTGTCGATATCAGTAAACGAAAAGCGAAAAGATCTCCCGAATAAAGCTGTACCCCATATCTTAAGGTATGGGGTACGCTTCTAGTATCGATTCAATAATTGAATTCAAATCTGTTTCGCCCATTCATGTTTATGTCCCAGGTTCTCCAAACAGATTCTGCCCATACAAGCCTGTGTTGGGTAAATCCGAGATAATCACGAAAACGGTCATACAGAAAGAAAAAAATGTAAATGATGCGGATATAAACGAATTCAAAGGGACTTCATACTCTTTGATTATGGACATGTATGGGGACCCCAATATCTTGGTTTCCCTATTGAAAACCTTGTTAGAAAATCGGGATCATGTGATTGAGGATGTTGTGTTCTCAATAGTTGGAGAAGAGACGTTACGAGATTTGCTAAAGGAATTAACCCAAAGGAAAGAAGTATACCATGAAAAGGTTTACTACAGAATCTCATTGCATTTTGTGCCTTGAACAATGCTAAAAGGAATGAGTGTTACGATGAATATTGTAATTTTCGGCGCATCAGGTGCTACTGGACATGAACTGGTCAAGCAGGCGTTAGCACAGGGACATAATGTGACCGCATTCGTGCGCAATCCGTCGAAGCTGCAACTTCAACACGATCAGTTAAATTTCATTCAAGGAAATGTGACCGACTACGCCTCGATCGAACGTGCCATACAGGGGCAGGATGCGGTATTTTGCGCACTTGGCGCTTCTTCTCCTTTGAGAAGAGATCCAGCTCTGATTAAAGGTGTTGGCAATATTACGGTAGCGATGAAGAGGCACCGCGTAAACCGGTTCATTTATTTGTCTTTCCTAGGTGTGAAGGAAGGACGTAAGGGATTAGGTTTTTTTGTTAAATACATCGTTGTTCAATTGCTCCGCAATGTCGTTGCTGACCATGAGGATAAGGAACGAATTGTAAAGAACAGCAATCTAGACTGGACGATCGTTCGTCCTCCCAGATTGACAAATGGCCCCCATACAGGCGGATACAGAAGTGGGGAAACAATTGATCAGCGATCCTTCATCCTAACGATTTCACGTGCGGATCTAGCCGATTTCATGCTTAAGCAGTTGTCTGACACGAGCAATGTAGGCAAGGCGCCGCGTGTCATGTATTGAAATTTTCAAACCATGTAGGAAATTCATCTCTGCAAGAGTTAGTTGGAGCGTAAGCTATGTAGAATTATTCAAAAAATGCACAGCCCGAATAGGGTAGTGACACATGCCCATCAAGCTAAAAACAAAATCGTCCCCCAAAACGGGAAAAACAACCTATTCTTTCTTTAGATCGTAAAAAGGAAGGTTGGCTTGTTTTTTGTGAATGTATCCATCAAAGACGGGTAATAACTAAATATATAAATCGCAATAAACGATTTTATTTTCCAATAATCAAAAAAGTGAGCTTTTGCTCACTACAAAAGAAACAGATATCGTATCTTCCCTCTATTATCTTAACTATCCCAAGATGACCAATCTTGCTGTTGTTGCTGATAATCAGCTTGTTGCTGTTGCTGTTGTTGCTGCTCTGCTTGTTGTCGCTGATACTCAGCTTGTTGTTGCTGCTGTTGTTGTTGCTCCGCTTGTTGTCGCTGATATTCAGCTTGTTGTTGCTGCTGTTGCTGCTCCGCTTGTTGTCGCTGATATTCAGCTTGTTGTTGCTGCTGTTGTTGCTCCGCTTGTTGTCGCTGATATTCAGCTTGTTGTTGCTGCTGTTGTTGCTCCGCTTGTTGTCGCTGATACTCAGTTTGTTGCTGCTGCTGTTGTTGCTGATACCCGGCTTGTTGTCGCTCATACTCAGCTTGTTGCTTTTGTTGTTGCTCCGCTTTCCGACGTTTTTCTTCCTCTTGCTGCTGACGACGTCTCCGTTTTTCATCCCGCGTTGCCATGAAGATATCCTCTCCTTTGATTGAGATATATCATTTGTCAGTTCTATTCGATTATAACATGTATTCATATAATTTACCCTAGACTGGACAATGCGGATTTATAAAGGAAACTTTCTAATTTGTAAGTTCATATAAAGATGAGTGAAACAAAAAAGAGCCTCCCTAGTTGAGAGACTCTTTTCACTATAAATCTTTGGTGCCGAAGGTGGGAGTCGAACCCACACACCCAAAGGTACACGATTTTGAGTCGTGCGCGTCTGCCAATTCCGCCACTTCGGCATGACGACAAGTAATAATCTATCATATATAGTCAGAGTTGTCAATCCATTTTTTCATGAATATTTATGCATAATCTTGTTTGTAAATTGTAAGCGTTTTCTAGCTTGCATTCATTAGATTCCTTTATTTATATAGATTATTCAAAAATAGCATCATGTACCAATATGAATAAAAATAGTCCTAAAGACTTGTCTAAATAGATATTACATGGTATTTTTGTTATACTGCATATTTTTACCCTCTGAAAGCTTTTGTATATCCTCTACTTATTTTGTTCTTTTTCTATTCATCGTGTCACATGAATCTTCGGATTGTAAGGGTTTAACCCTCAATCGAATGAGCGTTCGTTCTATTTCATTTCACTTATCTTTTTGCTCACGATGCGATCACCACATAGAGAAGGAAGAGGGTTCATTTCAATTCTATATAATTTTATACGGAGGTGAAGGTCGACAGATGACCCTTTCATTAAAGCGTAGAAAAGAAATTGGGCGTTTTCGTAACTTAACCGCTGAAGAACATGATAGCTGTGGAATCATCGCCATCATTGAGAAAGATGGACAGGCAAAACGGCAAAATATGCTAGATACGATTGAAGCTTTAATCAGCCTTGAACATCGTTCTGGTTTTATCAATGGTGAAGGTGATGGCTGCGGGATTCTTACTGACATTCCTCGAGATATCTGGGAAAAACGTCTAGAAAGCGCTGGATATGAAGCAGGAATTGCTAGTGATCCTCGCTTTGCTGTCGCCCACATCTTCGTACCCAAACACGAACATACATCAGTGTCAACCATTCAATCAGATTTACGTGCCTACCTGATTTCAGAAGGTGTCCAAATTCTTGATGAGCAACTAGATCAGGTAAACCATCATGCATTAGGTAAAAACGGGCGTAAAGATGAGCCACATTTTTGGCAGATTGCTTGCCTTGGAAAGCATGCAAATGCGCAATTAGAGGCACAATTGTTCAAATGGACAGTTACAATGGAAAAACTTCATCCGGTGCATGTGGCTTCCTTTAGTACTCAGACCGCTGTTTACAAACTGATGGGTGCTGCAAGTGTACTGCCAAAGTATTACCACGATCTTGCCGATGAATCCTTTCAATCCTTGGCTACTATCGGTCATAACCGATACTCGACCAACACACTTTCAAATTTCTACCGCGTTCAACCCTTCTCATTACTCGGTCATAATGGCGAAATCAATACAATTTCTAAGTTGCGTGAAGAAGCAACAATGGTCGGTGTCGAGTTACCCGAAGGCGGTAGCGACTCCCAAGATGTAAACCGTCTACTTGAAACACTCATTCACCAATATCAATTTTCATTATTTGAAGCATTAGAGCTCGTCTTTCCACCTATTATTAACGAGATTAAGCACCTTCCAGAACATTTACGAGACCTTTATATGTATTATCGACAAACATGGGGTCCATTTGCCCAAGGTCCTGCTGGGATCATCTCTCGCTACGGAAACGAATGTGCTTTTCGAGTCGATGCACTAGGTTTACGTCCACTTTGGAAAGTAGAGACACAGCGATCTTTATATTTCAGTTCTGAACAAGGCGTAATCCCCGTTCATGAAATGATCGCAGAGCCAAAACCACTTGCTCCAGGTGAATCGGTTGGCGTCCGTTTAGTACCTCAAGCGAAGGTTTTGACTCACGACCAATTTCAACAAACCGTATATGACCGTACCAAAAAGCGAGCAACTTTTCAAGATTTTAAACAATTTATTTTAACAGATAGAGGATTTGGAAGTATTCAAGAGGTAACCCCAGCATCTGAAGCCTATTATGCTGCTTTTGGCTGGGATCGCGAACAAGTACAAATGGTCGAAGATATGGCAAGCAATGGAGTCGACCCTATTCGCTCGCTTGGACATGATGCCCCACTTGCTGCCCTAGCAAAAGTAAGACAAAATGTAGCTGATTATATCAAAGAGAGTGTAGCTGTCGTAACCAATCCAGCAATTGACCGTGAACGGGAAATGGAGCATTTCTCAACCCGTGTCGTACTGGGTGCCCGTCCTTCACTTGATGGTTCACCTGCTATCAAACTAAGACTCGAGCTCCCTTCTCCAATTATTGTCGAAGGAAAACAGGCACAAGAAGTCTGTGCTGATCATAGCACGCTCTCATATGAGGAGTTAATTGGACGTTTTGAAGTACATCAACAAATTGTCACTTTCCCCCTTTCTTATACACGGGGAACTTCCTATCAAAAGCGACTAGAAGAACTAGCCAATGAAGCAATCGAAGCAGTACGTTCTGGCAAAGTATTATTAATTTTGGATGATGAATCTTTCCTAGAAGAAGATCAACTCTATCTTGATCCACATCTAGCGATTGCGGCAGTTGATCAAGCTTTAAAAAATGCAGACGTACATGGTGGGGAGCAAAACCTTCGTCGTCAGGCAAACTTACTGATTCGCTCCAACGCGCTTCGAAACTTACATGATATTGCGCTAGCGATTGGTTTAGGTGCTGATGTGATCTCGCCTCATCTAATGTTTCGTACCATTTTAGGCAAAGAAGGAAAATCTGCATCCAACCTTTTTGATGCTATTCGAAAAGGACTGGAGAAAATTATCTCCACAATAGGCATTCATGAATTACGGGGATATGCCCGTTTATTCTCCTCCATTGGGCTTTCAGAAGAGGTTGCCAATTTACTAGGGATTGTGAATTATGCTGGTTCAAAAGATAAAGGCTTAACCTGGCAAAAACTCGAAACAGATGCAGAAGCGAGAAAAGCAGACTTTATTAATGAAAAAGCTCGCTCAGCACGGCTTTTCCACCTTTGGCCACGAATTTGGAAGCCAATTGGGCAAGTGGCTAATGGCACATTATCTTATGAAGAATTTGCTGAGAAAATCGAGAAATTTGAGCAAGAAAATCCGACCAGCCTACGTCATCTAGCCGATCTGCGCTTTGCAAACGATTCATCGATTGACCCTACTGAAGTAGACCTTTCTGTCGGTGATCATGATCTTCCCATGGTGATCAGCTCGATGTCCTTTGGTTCACAAGGCGAAGTCGCCTTCCGCGCATATGCGGAGGCTGCTGATCAGCTTAATATGGTGAGTCTGAACGGTGAAGGTGGAGAAATCAAGGATATGCTTGGCAAATATCCACGTACACGCGGTCATCAGATTGCTTCAGGACGATTTGGGGTAAACGTTGAACTGGCCAACTCCGCCAATATTCTTGAAATTAAGATTGGGCAAGGAGCAAAGCCTGGTGAAGGTGGACATCTACCAGGTAAGAAAGTCTCCGAGAAAGTAGCAGCAGCACGGAATGCAACGCCTGGAAGTGACTTGATCTCACCTTCTAATAACCATGACATCTATTCAATTGAAGATTTGGCGCAAATCATCACGGAGTTAAAGACTGCTAATCCGCGGGCGAAGATTATAGTGAAAGTACCCATTGTGCCAAACATCGGCACGATTGCAGTTGGAATCGCGAAAGCAGGGGCACATATTATTACGCTGAGTGGCTTTGACGGCGGTACAGGAGCAGCACGTATTCATGCCTTACAACATGTGGGTTTACCTGCTGAAGTAGGAGTCAAAGCAGCACACCACGCTCTGTTAGAAGCAGGGATTCGTGACCAAGTGGAAATCTGGGCAGATGGTGGTCAGAAAAGCGCACTTGATGCCGTGAAAATGATGTTACTCGGTGCCAATCGAATTGGTTTTGCGACATTGGCGATGATTGCGATTGGTTGTACATCATGTAAAGGCTGTCATCTTGACACTTGTCATGTAGGGATTGCAACACAGATCGAAACGAAGGAACAGGCAGATGCTCATGGACTTCGCCGCTTCGTTCCAAGGCAACCAGAACCAGCCGTCGAATATCTCAAACGATTATTCTCAACCTTTGGAGAAGAGATCAAACGATTGACAGCAAAACTTGGGTTTAACCGTACACAAGATTTGGTTGGTCGTAGTGATCTATTAGAACAAGTGCGCGAATTAGACCGCGTTGATCTCCAAGATTTGCTGGCTCTCTCTCCCTATCCTTGGCATAATGAAGCACGTCAAGTTGTGGAACCAACATCGTCTCAAGAGTTGTTAGTGGCAGTAGGTGCTGAAGAGATCCGGCTTGATCAACAATTTGAAAACCCAACTCCCGAAATCCTTACAGGAATCAATAACACACATCGCGTTATGATTAGTAATATTTCTGGTGCTCGTGTAAAAGATCGTCTTGATGGAAGTTATCGGTCATTACCAGAGATGCAGTTTTCCTTAGTAAATGGCTCGATACCAGGGAACGGTTTTGCTAGCTTCCACTCTGATGGTATTCGTGTAACTGTCCAAGGTGGAGCCCAAGATGGTGTAGGTAAGACTGCATTTGGCGGACAAGTTTCTATCTTGAAATCAATCAGCGGCAATAAAAAGCAATTAAATGGCTCTGTGGGAAAAAGCTTCTGTTATGGGGCACAAAAGGGTCTGTTTATGGTTCAAGGTGACGCAGATTCCCGTGCAGGTATCCGTCTTTCAGGCGCAGATGTCATCATTGGCGGCGAAGTCAAGCAACCAATCAATGATCGGCTTGGGATGATTGCCAGTCGTGCCAATATTAAAGGGTTTGCTTTTGAATATATGACAGATGGTCGTGCCGTGGTACTCGGTGATCCAGGCCCTTGGATTTGCTCTGGTATGACAGGAGGAGTTGTCTATCTCCGCTACCAGCCTGAAATGGGCTTAACACATGAAGCACTGCGTAATCGAATTGCAAAAGCAGCAAAAGTTTCCTTAGAACCACTTAATGAGAAAGGTCACAACGATTTACTTGAGCTGCTGGGTATCTATCAAGAAGAATTGATTGGTGGAGGGCAATACGCTGCTGCACAACGTGTAAAAAACCTCCTGCGAAATGTGTCTCAGCATTTTGTGCAAGTCGTACCTGTCAAACAACAAGCTGATCCAGACATCTCTACAGAATAATTACAAGTTCATTTTGATTCTAATGGCTGCTATAATGGCAGCCTTTTTTATTTTGGTTTTAAAAGACGATAACATGTTTAATGATCTGAACCATAGGCTATTGTATAAAAAGAACCAACTCGAACAGACTAAAGCAAAATACTTCGATAAGGAGTTGGACTTATGTTAACGGTTCGTCGCTTTGTACAGTTATGCTGTATTTTTCTTTTAATACTACCCATCGCCTGTCAACGCTTTGAGTCACCAAAAGAACAAACTGGTTTGGATAAAGATAGTCACTCCTATACCAATGTAGGATATCCTGCCAGTAAGATGATTCAAGCAGTCCAGTCAATCCGTGGTGTAAAGCGTGTGACTACTCATTACGATGGGAAACGAATCACGATGCACGTTTATGTAACTGTGCCCAAAGCTTATTTTAATAGCATGAGACGAGCTGTTAAAGATCGTGTTAATCAAGTTGCGCCACTAAATCCCGTTCATGTAATCATTCAACCATACAAACAACAATCTTCAACAAAAACCAAATGAGCAAATGCAATAAGTACCGGGTGATGGTGCTCGGACAGCCGATATAATTGAAAATGAAAATACTATAAGTTCTGGCTAAACAATATTTCTCTTACGTATGTTGATTTGCAAAAAGCTTGCTTCATTCTATTGACTGCACCAATAAATATCTTCATAATTTAAATACTAACAGAGATAGAAATTGGTGGTATCAACATGAAACGTAAGGTACGAATTTTAGGGACAGGTGCTTATCTGCCAGAACGAGAAGTTTCAGCCCTCGAGATTGATACACGATTGGGAACAAAACCTGGCTGGGTAGAAAAAAAGTCAGGGGTTTTAACACGTCGATTTGTAGGGACTGAAACAGCCGCCTGGATGGGTGCAAAAGCGGCCGAAATGGCATTGGAGCATGCTAAAGTAACCCTAGATGAGATCGATTGTATTGTTTCGGCCAGCGGTACAGTGGAACAAGCTATCCCTTGTACAGCTTCACTTATTTATCATCATCTAGACCCTTCACATATGAAAATTCCGGCTTTCGATTTTAATGCAACTTGTCTGAGCTTTGTTGCCGCTTTTGATCATTTGTCATACCTTATTTCGGCAGGTCGTTATCAAAATATTTTATTGGTATCAAGCGAAATCGCTTCCATCGGGTTAAATTGGAAACAAAAAGAAAGCTCATCCCTTTTTGGTGATGGTGCTGCGGCAGTTGTGATCGGTCCCAGTTCAAAGCAGGACGCTTCACATATTATGTCTTCACGTATGGAAACATACCCCCAAGGTGTTCATACAACTGAAATTCGAGGTGGCGGAACAAAACATCATCCCCGCACTTATAAAGGCGAGGTTAATTGGGAAGATTTTTTATTTGATATGGATGGGGAAGCTGTATTTCGCCTAACTGCTAAATTTTTACCTGATTTCGTAAAACGATTATTTACTGACACTAGTAAAACGCTTCAAGAAGTAGATTTGGTTATCCCTCATCAAGCAAGCGTGATGGCAATGAAATTAATTCAACGTAGACTGAAGCTTACAGAAGGGCAAATGATGATGATCGCTCCTCAATATGGAAATATGATTGCCGCTTCAATCCCATTTGCCCTACATCTAGCGATTCAATCAGGACAGTTGCAACGTGATCAAACCAGTCTACTACTAGGCACCTCAGCAGGTCTTTCCTTTGGAGGCATCCTTTTTGTCTACTAAACGAATTATGCTAACAGGAGGAAGAGCCCCTGCTACTCTCGATTTAGCGCGTTTGCTTGCTACTGTAGGTCATATCGTCATGGTGGCAGAAAGTCAAGCTCCTCATCTTTGTCAATATTCTCGCGCTGTTGCAAAATCTTTTCAGCTCCCTGCTCCACGGTTTGCAACTGAAGCATATATTTCCAAACTAGTACAAATTTTAATCGACGAAGAAATTGACATCTTTATTCCAACTTGTGAAGAGATTTTTTATATTGCACAATTCTTAAATCAATTTCCTACTACATGCAAAGTTTGGTGCGAACCGATCAGCCGATTACAAACACTCCATAATAAACATCAATTCTTTCAGCTAGTCCAATCATTAGGACTAAAGACTCCCTATACCGTGCAGATTCGTTCACGAAAAGAGTTAGAACAAACCATCGAGCATTGGACCCATGGTGATCAAATTGTTCTCAAACCTACCTACTCACGCTTTGGAACGAAAACATATATTCAATCCAGTCAAACATTGATTGACAAAGCGATTCAGCCTTCTCTAAAAAATCCCTGGTTGGTTCAGCAATGGATTGACGGTCAACAATTTTGCACTTATAGTGTTTCATCAAATGGAAAAATATTAGCCCATGCTGATTACTTTACTGAATTTACAGCTGGTGCAGGCGCCACGATTGCTTTTACGCCAGTTATGAATCGCGAAATAGAGGAACAAATTCAATATCTTCTATCATCGCTCAAACTAACAGGGCATTTTGGATTCGATTGGATCGTCTCAAAAGAGGGAAAATGGTATTTGATTGAGTGCAATCCACGTTTAACAAGTGGCATTCATCTCTTTACTGCTCAAGAGAGGATTGATCGTATTTTCTGTGGAGAACAGACGATGCAAATATGCTATCCACAATTATCTACCCAACGATCACTCAAACTCGCCATGTGGAGTTATGGACTAGCGCAAGCGTGTCGCTCTCCCAAGCATTTTCAACATTGGCTCAAAGCAATGTGGCGCAGCAAAGATACACTATTTCGCTTATCCGACCCTGCTCCTTTATGGGGACAAATACGATGTCTTTTTTCCTTATACCGTAAGAGCAGTCAACAAAAGCTCCCCATATTGGATACTTCAACTTATGATATAGAATGGAATGGTGACAACAGATGAAAGCATTAGTAACCGGTGCTACTGGTTTTTTGGGGCAAAAGTTGGTAAACCGCCTCAAACAAAACGGTTACATAATTACCGCGACCGGTCGAAATCATGAGATTGGTAAACAACTAGCTGATCAACAAGTTCAATTTATTGCAGCAAATCTAGATGACCAAACGAAAATGGAATCGCTCTGTCAAAATCAAGAAATGATCTTTCATTGTGGGGCTCGTTCTGCACCATGGGGAGATTATGAAGGGTTTTACCAAAGCAATGTTCTAGGTACGCGCTATCTTCTTCAAGGTGCTTTAAAGCACCATGTAAAACGGTTTATACATGTATCGACTCCTAGCATCTATTTCCAATTTGAAGATCGCTTTCAGATTAAGGAAAATGATCCTCTGCCTACAAAAAAGGTAAATGCCTATGCAGAAACCAAATGGCTTGCCGAACAAGAAGTTGATCAAGTCTGGAAAGAGCATCAGCTCCCAACGATAACCATTCGACCACGAGCTATTTTTGGACCTGGCGATCAGACAATCATCCCTCGCTTGCTTCGTATACATGAGCGAGGCTCCATTCCTCTGATTGAGGGCGGGCAAGTAGAACTAGATATTACTTATGTGGAAAATGTGGTCGATGCGTTACTCCTTTGTGCCAGCGCACCCGAAAGTTGCTTTGGGAAAAAGTACAATATTACAAATGGTGAACCGAAGTTGTTGATCGATTTACTTCAACTTCTCTTTCAACGTCTTGGTGAGCCTTTACGCACAAGGGAAATCCCCTTTTCAACCGCTTACCGTTTTGCTAGACTTTTTGAATGGGCTTATCGCCTTTTTCGACATAATAGTGAACCGCCGATTACCCGCTATACAATTGGAGTGATTGGCAAGAGTCAAACGCTAGACATAGCGGCAGCAAAAGAAGAACTGGGTTATCATCCGAACATTTCAATCGAAGAAGGGATTGATCTATTTATCAGATGGTGGAAAAATAAATTATGATCCAAGTGCGATGGCATCTATTACATGGTGGTTCTTGTGTTCAGTATGAGAAAATGGTTTTCCCTAAGGAGAGAGGATTACGAAAAAAAATCTTCCCTTCTTTATTCTCACTTATTGAACATCCGACATATGGTCCGATATTATTTGATACAGGGTATTCTGCTCACTTCCTACAAGCAACAAAACAATTTCCCAATCGACTCTATTCATTAGTTACACCTGTTTCGTTTTCTGCTGAACAGTCAGCTCTGGTTCAAGTCGAACGACTCGGTTTTCAGGCAAAAGAGATTGGGACGATCATCCTTTCACATTTACATGCAGATCATATAGCAGGATTAAAAGACTTTTCAAATGCGTCTATCTGGGTTCACCGCAGTGCTTGGTCAAGTATCCAGTTGAAAAGTAAATTGGCAGCATTACGAATGGGCTTTTTACCTGATTTGCTTCCTGATACGATTGAAGATCGCTTGCAATTGATCGATGCAACATTCCAGATCCAACTTCCTGCTGAATATGCTCCGTTTAAACAAGGTTATGATTTATTGGGAGATGGCAGCCTAATCGCGGTTGATCTACCAGGTCACGCGCATGGGCAAATTGGACTTTTGATTCAAACATTTGATCATGGTATGGTTTTCTTAATTGCAGATTGTTGTTGGGATCGAGCATCGTATGAAAAAATTCTTTATCCTCATCGTTTGACAAGAATTTTACATGCCAATCATACTGCTTATATCAATAGTTTACATATGGTGAATCAATTTGCAGTTCAACATCCTCAAGCAGAGATTGTCCCTTCTCATTGTCAGTCAACCTGGATGAAAATTAGCGCGAATTGAAAGAGGTCAACTTAGTATGGTCAGGCTTTCTATATTTTTAAAGCAGTATCTTATAACAAAATATCGCCGGCAGTTTCCATCTCGAGAAGCATTAGAACAATGGCAAAAAAAACAGGTACATACTTTTTTACAACAAATCGTTCCTCAATCACCATTTTACGCACAGCTATATGATCAACATTCATTAGCCACTTGGGAAGAGCTACCTATTATCGATAAAGAAGTGATGATGGAACACTTCAATCAGTTGAATACAAAAGGAATCATACGTGAAGAAGCATTTCAATTCGCTTTAGAAGCAGAAAAATCACGTAACTTCACCACAAAACTAAAGCAGGTCACAATAGGACTCTCTTCTGGAACGTCAGGAAATCGCGGATTGTTCTTGGTTAGTGATCAAGAGCAAATCCGCTGGGCTGCAGCTATGATCGCGAAAGTATTGACAGAACCTATATGGAAAAAACAGCAAGTCGCTCTTTTCTTACGGGCAAACAGTAATCTCTATACTAGCCTTCAAAGAGGGCCTATTCAATTTCAATTTTTTGATATGATTCAACCACTGACAGAACATCTCGTTCCACTTTCAGACTATCAACCGACAATTCTGATTGCCCCACCTTCTTATTTGCGATTTTTAGCAGAAGAAATGATACAAGGTCGTCTTTCTATTCAGCCAAAGAAAGTGATCTCAGTGGCTGAAGTTCTAGAACCACTAGATCAAAAAGTGATAGAAGAAGCATTTCAACAGACCATTCATCAAATCTACCAAGCAACAGAAGGCTTTTTGGGTGTCACTTGTGAACATGGTACAATTCATCTTAATGAAGATTTAATTGCAATTCAGAAAGAATATCTAGATGAAGCAAAACAACGCTTCTCGCCGATTATTACTGATTTTTCACGTACTACACAACCGATCCTCCGTTATCGTCTAAATGATATCTTAACTGAGCGGTCAGACTCATGTCCTTGCGGATCGCCCATGCTTGCTGTACAAAAAATCGAAGGTCGCTGTGATGATATATTACCCTTTCCTACCAACAATCGAAATTATCGTATGATCTTTCCCGACTTTATACGTCGAGCGCTGATCACGGCTAGCACTGATATTTTAGAATATCTAGTCATTCAACATAGCCCAACACAACTTGAAATCTCCATACGAACTGATTCGGGCAAAGCAGATGAAACGAGCCGTGCTGTGGTACAAGCGATTCGCCAATTATGCCATGAACAACAATGTCAAATACCTGACATCCTCTTTACACCTTATCGTCGAACACCTTCTATCAACAAATTACGTCGAGTAGAGCGGCGATTTCCTTTACCTGACCCTAATCAAAATACTAGATCATTCGACTTTCACTAGGGAGGACAACGTGTCTTACATACCAAGATTATATACAAAAGATAATTGGGAGCAGTTACATCCATCCTCATCAACTGAAAAGCAGGTAGCTTATCGCTACCTGTCTCCTTTTGTGCTTGGTGATGTTTCTAGCTTTATTTCAAATATCAACACAGAGATACAAGTGATTGAACTTGAAAATCACCTGTTGCCAGTCACGATCAACCAACGTGAATATCAAAATGCTTATTCTTGTTCACCGATCACCCAATATATAACTTGTGCCAAAGAAGAGCTATGGGAATTACGTGATCCATATTTGGAAAAAACTCTTTCTACTCTCCTTTCAACGCTTCGCTATCTATTGAAACTCGGTCAATTAAATCGAGTCGTAATTGTGAATAATTGGTTGCTCTCAACCAATCTCTATCCGCCAATCAGCCAAGAGCAAATCAACTGGATCACATCATATTTAATAAAACAGTTCCCCAAACACGCGATTTTATTTCGATCTATCACAGCTTATCATCCGATAGGTCTCCACGCATCCTTGCTTCAAGCTGGATATCAAGCAGTGCCAAGCCGCCAAGTTTATTATTATGCTCCAAGTCAGTGGAATCACTTAAAAAGTCGTCAACGAAATCTATTGCGACGCGAACTGCGATTTTATACACAGAGTGCTTATCAATGGCGGAAAGACCAAAAGAAATGGACAGAAAAGGAATTACATAGGATCATTGATCTCTATCAACAGCTCTATATAGAAAAATATTCACCCAATCATCCACGATTAACGACCCAGTGGTTACAACATGCAATCCAATCAGGTTGGCTACACGTTGGCGTCTTAGAAAAAGCTGGACAGATTGATGCTGCTTATGGCTACTTTATGCAAAATAAGATGATGACTACACCTCTACTTGGTTACCAAACGAGTATTCCACAAAAAGAGGGACTCTATCGGATTCTCTCTCGTCTTTTAGTCAAGGAAGCAAGTGCAAACAGTTTGCTTCAGCATCAAAGTTCTGGTGCTGCTGCATTTAAACGGGATCGCGGCGCATTTGCAAAGATCGAATACACGATGGCCTATACCAAGCATTTGCCATTTCAGCAACGCAAATCATGGGCTTTTCTGCAATCACTCCTTGAAAAAATTGCCTTACCCATCATTACCAAACGAAAACTCTAATAAACAAGGATATAGTTGATTGACTCATTTTATCTATACAGCGAAGAATAACAGGTTGTAGACAAAAAGCATGTGATTTCCTTTACATATCCAAATGAATATGCTATCATCATTTCTGTATTTATCGAAATGTCAAAGGAGAGTCTGAAATGATGATGGATCATTTTTCTTCAGACCAAGCTGTTAATATTTATAAATCTCTTGGAGAACCGACTCGGTATCTGATTGTCCAATTGCTTCTTCAACACAATCAACTCTCCTGCACTGAAATCAAAGATAAAATTAATCAAGTAGCAAATTCAACACTTTCCCATCATTTAAAGTTGTTGAAAGACTGCCAGGTTTTACAATGTACTCGCCGCGGTAAACTGCGACTATACTCCTGCAATAAAGAAGTATTAACTCTTTATGCGCCTTATCTATTAAAATAGATTTTTTTACGAGCTAAATTTCGATAATTTTAGAAATATAGTTATAAATGGACTCTTCTTTGTCTAATCATTGGACTAAGAGATAAATTTTCTATTTCCATTACTATTTATTTTCTACTAATAAAATATTCTTTGAGGTGTTCATTCATGAATCGATTTACCATCTATTTACTAGCGATTGGAACTTTTTTAACTGGAACAGTAGCTCTTGTTATAGGCGGTATTGTCAACATCATTGCAAAGGATTTGCATATTTCCTTAGCCCTTACAGGACAACTTGTTACGGCATATTCCTTGGCATGTGCAATCGGCGCTCCTTTAGCAGTCAGCTATACTTCCAAATACGATCGAAAAAAAACATTGATCATAGCGTTGAGTTTCTTTATATTGGCTAATTTGATCACGATCTGGAGCCCTAACTTTTATATTCTGCTCTTGGGTCGACTTTTGTTTGGGATAAGTGGGGGCCTTTATACAATCGTGGCGCTTAGTGTGGCTGCAAAATTAACTCCGCCTGAAAAAATGGGACAAGCAATTGGCACGGTGATTATGGGATCGAGTACTTCCTTAGTCTTTGGTGTACCAGCAGGTGTTCTGATCACACAATTTTTCCATTGGAAAGCAATCTTTCTGATATTAGCTATTTTAAGTAGTTTTGTGATGTATGGGATTGTTCGAAAATTACCTTCGATTGAAGGGGAAGCCTCAGTCCCATTTAAACAGCAATTTAAATTGCTAAAAGAAACAAAAATCATCACAGGACTTTTGATTTCATTATTTTGGATTGCAAGCTATGCATTGATTTATACGTACCTGACACCATTTCTGCAAACAACCATTCATTTAAGCGTCTCTGAAATTAGCTGGACCATGATGCTACTAGGAGTCTTTGCAGTCTTGGGGTCAAAGCTAGGCGGATTTGGTACAGATCGATTTGGCACATCACAGATGATCGTTTCCTCATTAATCATTAACATGCTTGCCCTTTTCAGCTTAGAATTTATCACGGCTACACTGGTTAAAACATTGGCAATTGCGATCTTTTGGATGTGTTTTGCTTGGATGACTGCACCTGCCATTCAATCATATCTGATCAAACAATCTGGTCAAAACTCTAGCCTGATTCTCAGCTTAAATAATAGCGTGATGCAACTGGGAACAGCGAGTGGCGCTGCTTTAGGTGGATTAATCTTAGGGGCCTCACATACGGTTACTTTTAATCCGCTCTTTGCTGGCATCCTATTGATCGTTTCATTACTTGCTTCATGGATTTCCATCTCACTACAACCTAAAACAGTCTCTTCAGTCTGAGCACCTCATTAGAATTGTGCAAGCTTGTAGACAAAGCCGCCTGATCTGCCGCTCGTGATCGTGGTTCTCGGCGACGCCCCGAACCAGGCTAGCAAGGATGTGAGGCTGTCGCGGTCTGTCAGCCTTCCCGACCGAGCAAAACTCGTCTCCTCTGGCATACGCCTACTGAGGCTTGAACAGTTTGTCCGAAAGGAAAATGCCTCTTCAACTGCCATTTGCTAAGTTGCGCCCGAAATGGAGCTTTGCCGATCATCTCTCACTCGCCTATTAGGTTTTTCATCAGTTTGAGCATCTCATTAGAGGTGCGCTTTTTTCGTTCCTGATAATTGAGTCAAAAAATGAAATACTACTTTCAAAGGAGCTGATCTGATGAATTCTGTATACTGTTGCCCAGCCTGTAAGACAAATCGTAGTCGCTTTAATCTGATAGAGCAAGTTGTGCATCCGATTCGCAAAGACCCCTCAACAGGTAAGATGATCGAACATGTTCCTCTTTCAGACCCACTCCAATTTCAATATCAAGGGGAACCATATCGAGTTCAATGCGGCATTTGTGGATTAATCGATGACGAACGCACTTTCGTAGCATTTGGAAAACAGGATTCCTTCCAAGATTAAAAGCTAACCAACAATCTTATAAATGATTACAATTTTAGTACACTAGCTTTACAAATTCATCGACACTTAGATTAGGAAAATAGTGTTCAAATGGGATTGTCGATAGTGCTTGTTGTAACGACTCTCGTTGATAGCGAACGCCGATCAGATGCCGTTCTAATTCGCTAATTTCACCCGGACTAAAAAAGTCTCCATAAATTTTACATGATTGAATCATACCTTTTTCGCCAACATTTAATCGAACATCGACCAATCCAAAAGAGAAACGATAACTTTGTTGTAAATTGAATTCTGGAGACTCCCCATAGTTCCAATCCCAGTTTTGGTAACGCTCTTTTGATATTTGATTAATCACTTTCCAATCCTCGGCTGTTAAGTGATATTCTGGAATGGCTTGATCAGTTCCAAAGATCGAATGAAGCAATCGCTGCTGAAATTGATGAATATCAAGTGAAATGGTTAAGTAATCCTTAATATTTGCGACGCGACTTCTAACCGATTTGATTCCTTTAGACTCAATCTTTTCTTGTTTCACTTGCAGCGCTTTCGCTACGTCTTCTAGTTGCACATGAAACATTAATGTACCATGGCTAAACATCCGCCCACGTGATGAAAACTGTGCATTACCTGATATTTTTTTACCATCTACCAGAATATCATTTCGCCCGCTTAACTCGGCTGGTACACCTAGTTGATGTAATGCTTCGATCACAGGTTCGGTAAATTTCCGGAAGTTGGCAAAGCTCTTACCATCATCAGGCGTAATAAAGCTAAAATTCAAATTGCCCAAATCATGATAAACAGCCCCACCACCGGAAAGTCTCCGCACTACATGAATCTGATTTTCATTCACATAGTCCACATGAATTTCCTCAACTGTATTTTGGTGTTTCCCAATAATAATCGAAGGTTGATTTATATAAAACAATAAAAATGTATCATCTGTCTGTAAGTGACGTAAGGCATATTCTTCTATCGCTAAATTGATACGAGGATCGTTAATATTTTGATTATCTATAAATTTCATTTTGTCCTCCTATAAAATTTAATCTTATATAAGGTATTTTAACCTACAGATTGTCAATTTGCTCCATAAAAAAATAAGGAAACAGGTTATTTTGCTTGAACTACTTAGAAAAGCAACGTTGTTCAGTCGAGTCCCTTACTATATAATAAGTCTATCGAGTGCGGAAACACTGAAAAAACTATATGTAAAGGAAGATTGGTCTTCAAAAGCCGCCTTTATGACTTAGTTTGTGGGTTCTAATTTGCTAGCTTGATGCTTGTCGATATGATGAATTGTGTTATGCCCACTACATGTATTGTAAAAAGATGTATGTAAACAAAGGAGGTATTTGTTTGCCGAGATTTGCACCAATCTGCTTTATCCTAACAGGGACACTCTTGGTAAGTCCTGTTTCCGCATTTGCTAATAATGATCAGTCAGAGCAACCTACAGATCAACAAGTTCTTGAACAGCTTGAACAGAAAAATATTTTACTCTATTCCATTCAAAATGATACACAACCTGAGAAAAAAGAAGATCCAAACGATGAATCTACTAAAACACCAAAGGAAAAAACGGAAGAGCCCACTACAAAGCCTGAACAAGAAAAGAAACCAAACGTAGTGAAGAAAGAAAAAAAAGAGACTGACAAAACGCCTCTTCCAAAACCTGTTCAGCAAAAGAAAAAGAAAGTTGTTGCTCAAAACCAAAATTACTTAGATATTAGCTTTCGTTTACGGAAGCACCTTCTGTTTGTAAACGCCTCACTGATCGATATTACAGAGGGAAAAGGGCTCTGGCGGATCGAGCTAAATGGCAAGCGGATCACCAATACAACCACCAAAGAGGTTGAAGCAATCTTCTCTTCTGATGGCTTGAAAGAACATCAAAATCGACTAGAAGTTTTTTTCCAAGGAGAAGCTGATGAGCAAGAATTGACAGCTTCAAAAATGATCACCTTTGATCATCCTGCAGAGAAGAAGGCAACTGCTCAACAATCGACCAGTGATCAAAAGCAGTCAAAATTAGCAATTCCCAAATCTTCTCAGAAACATCCATGTACAACAGAACAAGCTAAAGAGCCAGAACATCTGGTTTCAATCTCGATTCAAAATTGGTTAGAAAAAACCAAAAGCTCGTCACAAAAAAACTGTGACAATTAATCTAAGACCCTATCATTTACGATAGGGTTTCAGCTTGTAGACAAAGTCTCTTGATCGGCTCGTGATCGTGGTTCCCGGCACGCTCCGACCGGGCTTGCGAAGATGTGTGACTGCCCGCTTCCTGACAGCCTTCGCGGCCGGGCAAAACTTGCCTCCTCCGGCATACGCCTGCGGAGACTCGAACAGTTTGCCCGTATAGAAAATGCCGCTTCAGCTGCCATTCCGCTAAGTGGTGCCCTAAATGGAGCTTTGCCGTTCACCTCTCCACTCGCTCATTAGGTTTTTCTTCAGTCTGAGACCCTATCATTTACGATAGGGTTTTTTCTTATTTGTTATGTTGTGTTAGAATGGATTTAATGTTTATTAAAAGAGGGGTCGCGATGATTAAACTATTTGTTACAGACCTAGATCATACACTACTCGATGATGATAAAGATATTCATCCAAGGGATCGAGCAGCAATTGACCGACTGATTGACTCAGGAACCGAATTTGCGATCGCAACAGGACGATCAGAAGCAGAATTTCAATATATTGTGGATCAACTAGATCATCCTTGCCATCGAATTAGTCAAAATGGTGTCTACGTACGAACAGCACAAGGAGATGAATTAGCTTCAGCCATTTTACCACCATTGGTAACCAAGCAAATAATCGAGGAAGCAACTGGATACAACTTTCAGCTCTATATTAACGTGGCTGAGCAAACATATACACCATACCTTTCAGAAGAGGCGAAGGAATACTCTTCTAAGATGCAATTACCTGTTATTGAGGATCGCTTCATTGTTGAACAACTTGATGAATCAGTACTTCCATGCAAATTTTGTTTTATTGGTGAAAAAGAACCTCTCCTCCGTTTTATGCAACAACTGGATCATAAAGATTATCGCCAACATGTTGATCTTTTCTTATCAAGCCCTTATTGTGTGGATGTCGTACCAAAAGGTATCTCAAAAGGCTTTGGTGTTCAACGGTTAATTGACCATTTGGGAATCTCTCTTTCAGAGGTTGCCTGTGTTGGCGATGCATATAATGATGTGCCTATGTTTCAGATCGTCTCAAACAGCTATGCAATGCGTCATGCAGACCCAGGCGTTCAAAAAGAGGCAGTACATGTTGTTGACTCAGTAGCAGAAGCAGTTAAGCAAGTATTACATGAAAACCAAGCTAAAAAACCAACCATTATGTAAATGGTTGGTTTTAACTGATAAGATGATTGATATAAACACCGATTCCAATTAACGGAATTATCAGGCCCCAATACTCCATTCGGATAAACAAGAGACTATGATAAGATGAATCAAGATTTTCATTCAATTTTCGTCCGATCAAAAAATTAAGACCGCCCGCGATAAAGTAAAAGATTAAAATAATGGATTGAGCTAATATGGATGATTCTTGCAATGATAGCAATTGCATAGCAATCAATCCACCCACCAAATAGCAAAGTGCGGTGACGAAAATTACTAAAATCCCCCACCCTCTCCAAATAATCATAAATCCCACCTGCTTATGTAATATTTGATATAATTTCTTTATGATATTAATACAAATAGCCAATTAATGCAAGAAATAACTTAAAGAAGCTCTCCATATACACGGAGAGCTTCTTAGCACTGTTTATGATAAAATCGATTCATCGAGAAATGAAATTTCAAAGCCTGGAGTTAATAAAAGCCGGATCGTTAATTGAGCAGTTTGATACTTACGCTCTAATCCCTCTACTCTTCGCTTTGCTTTTTCTAACTGCTCGATCACTTTTGTTTTTTCTTTGTGTAATGAACTTGTATGATGAAAAAGTTGCCGTTTACGAGTATCTTCATTTTTCCCATCGATTAAATCTGTACTGACTACAAGCTCACTTTCTTTAAGAGAAATCCGGTACTTAATATCAGCTAGGCGAGCACGATATTGAAAATATGCCTCTTCAGCTTTTTCCAGATCGAGTAGGATTGACTGTAATTGACGTGCCAGTTGATAACGGTCCAACTGATCAACTCCTTATGGATCTGAAAATACGATATCAGAATATATATTCCCTTTTAATATTACTTATAAACCTATCTAAGCAGCCTTAAACCATTGAGAATAACCAATAATGTACTACCTTCATGACCAATAACTCCTAAAGGAAGTGTCATTGACTGCATAAAATTAGCAGCAATCAAACATAAAATAACAGCTAAAGCAAACAAAAGATTTTGTTTGACAACCCGGTGTAAACGATGACTCATCGTAATAGCATGTGAAATCTGAGCAAGATTATCATTCATCAAAACAATATCTGCTGTCTCCAAAGTTATATCAGATCCATGTTTCCCCATTGCAATCCCAACTTGTGCCTTTGCTAAGGCAGGTGCGTCATTGATACCGTCCCCAATCATCGCAACTTCACCATGTAATGCTTTTAGCTTCTCAATGCAAGCTACCTTTTGATCAGGAAGCAACTCACTAAATACAAGATCAATACCAGCTTCGGCAGCAATCGCTTCAGCTGTAATATGTTGATCACCTGTTAACATAGCTGTTAAAATTCCACGTTTACGAAGCTCTGAAATCACCATTTTTGCTTCTGGTCGAATTTGATCTTGCAGCGCAAATAATCCATAGATATGCCCTTCTTTACCGATCAGGACTACTGTTTGCCCTTGTTGCTCATATTTTGTAATCGTTTCCTGTATTTCATCAGTTAGGGAAGAAAACATAAGCGGTTTTCCAATTTGCCAATGCTCGCCTGATATTTCGGCTTCAACTCCCCATCCAGCTCTAGCTTTCATTGTCGTGAGTGGCAACAGCGTAACATCTCGGTCAAGTCCGTATTGGACAATTGCTTGTGCGATGGGATGTTCAGAACCTCGTTCAATCGAACTTGCATACTGTATCAGCTGATGTGAGTCATTAGCAAAAGTAACCAGATCAGTTACTACAATTTTACCTTGCGTCAAGGTGCCAGTCTTATCAAAGGCGACGACACGTACGTTTGCCATTTTTTCAACTTGTGTTCCATTTTTGTATAGCAGACCCTTTCTTGCCCCACTTGAAATGGCTGAAAGCAATGCCGGCATAATAGAAGCTACTAATGCGCAAGGTGATGCAACAACTAAAAAAATCATTGCCCGATAAAGGCTATCAGACCAAGTCCAAGATAACAAAGTAGGTGGAATGACAATCAGCAACAACGTGATCATCACTACTGCTTTTGCATAAAACTTTTCAAATCGCTCAATTCGTTGTTGAGAAATTGGTACTTCCAAGCGAACTTCTTCTAACCGTTTCATAATTTTCGCTAATAGTGTCTCTTCCGTTGGTCGTGATACTTCTACGACTAACATACCCGTTCCATTTAATGTTCCGGCATAAACTTCATCGCCAACAGACCGCTCTACTGGTATTGACTCACCTGTAATCATTGCCTGTTCAATTGATGAATCTCCTTGTTTTATTGTACCATCAGCCGGAATTCTCTCCCCAGGTTTAATAACAATGATATCCCCGATCTTCAGTTCTTCACTGGGAATCATTTTTTCAATACCTTGATTTGTATAAATCCTTGCCTGATCTGGCTTAAACTCCATTAATGAAGATAGATCTCGTTCACTCCTGGCCAGTGTATAAGTCTCTAAAGCACCGCTTAAAGAGAAAATGAAGATCAATAAAGCACCTTCCATCCAATATCCGATACTTGCTGCGCCTATGGCCGCAAAAAACATTAAAAAATTAACATCAAGTTCTCTTTCCTGAATGAGTGTAAACCAACCCTCTTTTGCTTTCACATAACCGCCGATTACATATGCAAGAATAAAGAGGGTAATCGCTACATGATGTTGTGATCCATCTATCTTCCATGCAATCAGTGTTAAGAGCCCAGAACTAAGTGCTGCAATCAGCTCACCGTAACGTTTCAAACGACTCCCTCCTTATTGATAATGATTATTATTTTTTATCCATGATTTATTTATAATTATTATAAAGTGGTAACAAGTATTATGTCAATATAAATAAAAAATAAAAACCTACCTGCATTCGTTTGTTTCTGCTTGGTTATACTATGCAAACGATATGCTAGGGGGTTTCAATTCAATGTTGTCACATCTGTTCCAAGGCTTATTGGTTGGTTTCTCAATTGCCGTACCAATAGGTCCAGTGGGGATTTTGTGTATTCGAAGAACATTAGCAGCAGGACAACGTGCTGGTTATCTCACTGGTTTTGGAGCTGCTACCGCACATTTGATTCTCGGTTCGATTACAATCTTGAGCTTAACCATTTTATCGCATTTTGTAACTGAACACAGATTTTGGTTTCACTTATTAGGCGGTCTCTATCTATGTATAATTGGAATACAACTATTTCGGAAAAAGCCTCAACTTCATGAAAGACCTTTAACTGGCGGTTATGTAACAGGACTCATGATTACAGGTACGAATCCAATGACACTGGTTACATTTGTTACTTTACTCACAAGTGTAGGAAACGCGCATATACATTCTGCTATTTATGCTAATAGTCTGTTGATTATAGGCATTTTTCTTAGTTCTCTGCTTTGGTGGATCACACTCTGCCTGTTTGTCCATCAACTTCGACACCGTTTTAATAAAAAGCTTTTTTTATGGCTTCACCGTTTGTCTGGAACCGCTTTTGCGTTATTTGGTCTTTTCTTATTAGGGAGAGTCTAAAAAACAAATCATTTCATTTAAGAGCATGCACCGTTTTTGTTTGAATATATAGTTCCCATATTGTTTGACCAAATGTCATCTCTAAGTGTGGTGTATCTTTAAAGCCTTGCCAATCTCCCCCCCAGTCAAATCCTAATTTTTTCGCTTCCGTCACCACTTCCATCCAATCAGATTTACCGTTTTGATTTCCATCATAAGCTAAATCCCAAATGATTTTCCTTCTTTTGGGATCATATATCGCAAAATCAATGGCCAATCCATAGTTGTGATAAGATTGTCCACCTTTAGCATATGTCACGATGGCACCTGGCTTTGATCGACCAAGCTGATAAAGTTGATTTTGTTTATTGATCGATCGAAATCCTTCTGTAATTCTGATCTCAATACCACGTTGCTTGCTTTTCTTAATCAATTGTTCCATGGACTGCTTCACCGTCGGATGAAGACCTTTTAAATTGTATTTCATTTCATTGAAAGCAACATATAGCCACCCCATTACACCCAATATCACAATAAATATTAATACTATTATAATCATTAATATTTTCCTATTTTTTTGCATGATACCCTCCAAAAAGAAAACCACATAGGCAGTTGAACTGCTTACGTGGTTATCAAATTACTTATCAAATAACAGCCCCCAGGTAATCTTGCCAGGATATCCTGTACCAGGTTCTCCTAGCTCTTTTTGATGCTGATCCTGGAATTTCTTCATTGCACTTTTGATTTTAGAGAAGTCCCCAGAACCTGTTGCCTCTTTTAGGACACCTTTTTTCACTAACTGCTTCTCAACCTTTTTAACAAAGTAGCCATGATTCTGCATCTCATTATACTTGATAAAGTAATGTTCACCAGGGAATCCGCCTTTTGAATTGCTCAAAAGTCTTTTCCAAGTTTCTTCTCCTGGAACACCATCGGCATCTTTGCCTTTCCAACCTTGATCTTGCTGGAACTTTTTCAGTTCATTGGAGATTTCAGATTGGCCTGGTTTAAATGCAGCATTCTCAGAGCCACCTTGATAATAACCTGATTTTTTAAGCAATCGTGCAAGTGCTACGACATGATTACCTTTTGACTCTTGCTCAAATTTCTTAGCACCAGGGAATGTATAGCTAACTTTCTCAGATTTTTCATCTTTCTTTGGCGGTGTTGAGTTATTATCTTGCGATGGATTTTTAGGTTGCTCAATTTTTGGTGGTTGTTCAATTTTTGGTGGTTGTTCTTGCTTATTGTTACTATCACCTTGTGTAGTACTACCTTGGGTGCTACTACCTTGCGTGCTACCCTCTTGAGCATTGCCACCTTGGGTGCTACTACCTTGAGTACTACCCTCTTGGGCATTGCCACCTTGGGTGCTACTACCTTGAGTGCTATCCCCTTGCGTACTTCCTTGTGTACTGTTTCCTTGGGTACTACCGCCTTGAGTGCTATCCCCTTGCGTACTTCCTTGTGTACTGTTTCCTTGGGTACTACTGCCCTGAGTGCTATCCCCTTGCGTACTTCCTTGTGTACTGTTTCCTTGGGTGCTACTGCCCTGAGTGCTATCACCTTGGGTACTTCCTTGTGTACTGTTTCCTTGGGTGCTACCGCCTTGAGTGCTATCCCCTTGCGTACTTCCTTGTGTACTGTTTCCTTGGGTGCTACCACCCTGAGTGCTATCACCTTGGGTGCTTCCTTGTGTACTGTTTCCTTGGGTGCTATCACCCTGAGTGCTATCCCCTTGCGTACTTCCTTGTGTACTGTTTCCTTGGGTGCTATCACCCTGAGTGCTATCCCCTTGCGTACTTCCTTGTGTACTGTTTCCTTGGGTGCTACCACCCTGAGTGCTATCATCTTGGGTGCTTCCTTGTGTACTGTTTCCTTGGGTGCTACTACCCTGAGTGCTATCACCTTGGGTACTGTTTCCTTGAGCAGGTGGTTGCTTTTGTTGTTGTTGGTTTTGTGGTTGATCTTGTCCTGCTTCGATATGAACTTTCACTTTGGGTTTATTGACAACTGGTTTAATTGTTGGAATAGTTTTGGTTACATCAGGGATTGGTGTAACCACTGAAGGTACTTTAACTGTTGACTTTTCTTCTTTTTTAGGAGTTTCTTCAGTTTTTGATGGTTTTTCTTCCACTTTTGGTGTTTCTTCAGTTTTTGACGGCTTTTCTTCTACTTTTGGTGTTTCTTCAGTTTTTGATGGTTTTTCTTCTACTTTTGGTGTTTCTTCAGTTTTTGACGGTTTCTCTTCTTCCTTCTGAGAAGGATTTGGAGTTACAGTCTCATTCTTTGGTGGGGTCGTAACAGTCTCTTCTGTTGGTGTTTGTGGTGTCTCGGTTTGTGGATTTTGTTTATTGGTTGCAACAGTTGTCGAAGTATCTATGCCATTATCGCCATTGTTTTTATTCGGTTTTTGGGCAATAATCGGATGATCATCCCAACCGATTGCACCAAAGAGAGTGCTGGCAACTGTATTTACAACCGATGTACTGGGCTTGTTTGTTGTTGCCCCACCAAGGTCATCGTTGATTGATGGTTTACCTTTTGCTGTTGCAACAGGTAAATCTTCATCGCCTGAAGGCGTATCTGTTGTATTGCCTTCCGGCGCAGGAGTTTGTTGATCTGAGCTTGTAGGTAAGCCTTTACCTTGATTCTTATTTTGTCCATTACTTTGTGCCTGTCCTTGAGCTAAGTCCAAGTCACCAGATTCTACATCAATGTTAAATTGATCACCTTTTTTTACTTTTCCAGCAGAATCAAATGTAATAGACTGGCTTCCTTTTTTGCAATTGACTTTCTTTTGATCAACAATTTTGCCATTTGATTTTAGACTGAGGTTAAGGGAGTGATTCTTGTCACATGAGACGTCAGCATTGATAGGTTTATTACTTGTTGCTTTTGACGTTTTCGTGCTCTTCTTAGACCCTAGCAATAAACTTTCATCAATATGAAAAGTTTCAGCACCTTTACTGATCAAGTCAGGGTCCTTTTCCAAAACAACGTAAACCGCAATGACAAGAGAGACCAAAATGGAGATAATTGCAATTGTCCATTTTCTAGTCAATAACAGCCCCCCCTCTATAAATAAAAGTACTTATGGTTAATCCTTATACTAACATATTTATAGAGATTGGAGTATTTAAATTATTCATATGGAGAATAGTTATCTTTATTTTTTGTTCGAATATATAATTTTAACTATTATCACCTTCCTCACTTTAGTTTGATTTTCTCTATGATCTGTGGAAGATCATCATTCATCATTTTTGTGATTTCTTTACCCTCTGGCTTTACGTTCCCTTGCTTATCATAGTATTTTGATTCAGCTTCTGTGGGAACTGAGTAAGCATATGTTTTCCCTCCCTTTGTTCCGATATAACTCAGCAGACTCTCACCATATTGTTGATCCCATTTCTCTTTGTTCATCGAAAACTGAATAATCGAAAAGAGTTCGCTTGTTTTATCTTTATAACGAAAAACCGTTCTTTTTTCAGCACCTATATAAGAACCTGAATATACTTCATATTTACCTTTCCATTGAATAGGTAAAGTGACTATCACATCATCTAATTCATATGTAATTTGATTCCCTGAAATTTTTCCTTTTGATGCACTCTTTTGCTCAGCAGTAGGTTGATCTACTTGATCCGCCGCCAATTCCTTTTCATTTGAACATCCGAACAATAATAACAATCCAAGAATGATCAACCATCCAATTTGTAGTTGTTTCTTCACTGCCTCTATTCCCCCTTTATACTCTTTCAATGTAATAATAATGCACATTCTAGCGAATTATATAAGGGTAAACAATATAATAGCGTGACAGTTCGCAAAGAAATACTATTTTTAAGACATATTTCATTATCATCACCAGTTATCTCATGGCAGAACAAACACATTTCGCTTCCATTTTATAGGGCAAAAAAAGCTAGGGAAACAAATTGTTCAAAAAAGATTCACATATTTAACCAATTAAGTAATTGAAATACATGCTAAATATTCTTAATATTAGGTATGTAAGGTTATTCACATGCTGGAGGTTATCGTTCTCGTTTTGGAATTTTCTGAGGAATCCTACCTCCATTTTAGCACACCAAGTTGATGAGTATTGATGTCAGCTAACAGCCTCATTATGTTGAGGCATTTGAACAATCATTCTTCCTGACCAATCGTAAAGCCCATATTGAAAACCCTTCACTCCGTTTTGGAATGAAGGGTCTTTTTGTTAAAAATAATTGGTAGTCGTAGCGACAAACTCTTGTGCATATTCATTTCGTGATAGCTTTTCTTCACTTGGCTCGATTCCTAACTCTTTTATACGCTGTTCTAATTGAGTTAAGATTTCAGACTCATTTAGATGAAAATCACCGGCTAAGATATGATAGAAAGACCAGCCCATCTGTTTTAAGATACGTTTTTTAGACCAGTCATTTTGCCATTCTCCTTGATTTACCCATGCTTCATACAAACAATGAATCGCTAACCTTGCTCGACCACCCTCCACAATGAGATCACCGTATGGAGTACCTGTCCGAACCTGATATCCCCGCTGATCAAGCCATTGATAGATTTCTTGAATCATTGAATGGTCAAAATAGGGAATCTCTTCTTTAATCCCTGCATGCACAGCTCTATGATCTTGTACATGCTGTAGTAGCCTAGCTCTCATACAATTTGGATGTAGCGATGAGAGCGATATGGAATGAAAGAGAAAGAGTTGATCACGGGCACGGCTAGCTGCGACATTAAATCGTCGGCGATCTGTCTCTTTGTTTAATACACTACGTGAACCTTCCTCAGTGACCACAAGCGAAAGGAAGATCACGTCTCGTTCATCTCCTTGAAAACGATATGGATCGCCACAGATCAGCTTTCGACGCAGTAGTTCAGCTTCTCCGATTCTCTGACGCAACTGATTTTCTATCCATTTTGCTTGATCACTTCGCATTAACGAGATGACGCCCATTGTTTTATGCTTATAGCGTTCATCATTGCAACAGGCAACGATCTTTTCTACAATTGCCTCAGCTTCTGGTATATTTAACATCTTTGTCCCGCTCGATCTCTTTCCATCTGTAACATGGACCGAAACCAAAGGCTCTTCAAACAACTCATCTTTTGTTGGAACGCGTAGTAATTCAAGCTGGTTATCGTAAAATTGCTGATTACTAAATTGGATAATGTCCGGTACAGAACGAAAATGCTCTTTCAACATAATTTTGCTCGTAAAGACACGGCTTGAAAGATCATAAAGACTTGTCATAATCTCAAACTGAGCCATTTGTGGAACACCTTTTAAATATCGCTCCATCAGTTCATGATTAAGCTGACGATCAAAGCCAATTGCTTCAGGGCTAATTTGTTTATCGTCACCAACTATCACAACTTTTTCTCCCCGCATCAATCCACAAAGAGCAAAAAGGTTACTTTGACTGCTCTCATCCACAATGACAACATCAAAGCGCTGTTCGGTCAGTTCCATTGTCTCAATTACTCGATGCAATGGCATAATCCAGACCGGTATCGCTTCTTGGCAACGCTTCATATCTCGACTTGCTTCACTGCGGTACTTATCAGCGTATTTGCCAGTACCCTTTCCGATCTTTTTGATATTCTGAAACCAACTGATCAAACTTCGCTTTTGTTCAGGAGTAATATGTGACAACATCTCTTGCCAAGCCATCTCTGCCACCAAATGCCGCGTAATTTGTAACTCTTTCGTTTCCAACGCTAGTAACTCTTCTTCCATTTGATCAATAGAAGGTAATGCACGATATTCGTCAACCCAAGTGCGAAGTTGGGCTGCGAGCCAAGCATCTGACCAGTCAGTTGGCCATACTACTCGATCTTTTTCTTTTCGCTCTGTAACGAACTGCTGCACCCACTGTGGACAAATGAGCTTTAGCTTTGATAACAAAACATGAAATGCTTCAAAATCGTTCTGAACTTGCTCACGTTCTTGAATTTGCTGATAAGCAGCTCGCCACTTATCAACATCTTTTTGTAGACATGCTTCCTCCAACTGTCCCCAAACAGGATGAGCCCCTCCGCTCTCTTTACCTGCTGTTAACTTCTCCACTAGCTGTTGATAATATTGATCTACCTGTTTCCATTTTAAATAGGTTTTACAAGCATATAACCCTTTAGAAAATTGCTGAAACCAATCAATATGTGTCCAATCAGCAGAGGGAACGCCTAAATCCTGTACCCACTGATGAAGGGGTAGAACCCATTCTGCATTCCAATTAAGCAGTTGTTCGATTTCATCTAATTGCTCTGTAATCTCTACAAAAAGCCGGTGATTATCAGCCTCTATAAACGGACCATCTACAAATTCCATCATCCGGTTCCAGCGTAGGACAAATCGACTTAACAAGTCTCTCCAGTCAATATAGTCGATCAACAGACGAATATCATCTTCATGGCGAGGAGGGATATCATTAATAAAGCACTCTTTAAAGATATATCCTAACTTACGACCAAACAGATGTTGAAACATCCAACCTGTATTTTTATTTTCTTCCATTCTTTCTAAGACAGTTAATAAGTCTTCACGAATCAACCCATGTTTACGATCAATTGGCAGCTTAATTTCATATTCCATCAGATTTTTCTGAAGGTCATTGATTACGCTTAGTCGCTCCCGACCGTCATCCAAGAATTCCTCCCAATTATGCAAACGATCTCCGCCTGCCACGATATCTTTTAAAATCATGATTTTCCACCGTTGAGAAGAAAAAGTACGTAGCTTGAAAATAGCTTCATTTGTCGTCTTAATCGCACTATCTAAAGAGGAGGAAAGCGGTACATTGATATTCCAATGATGTATCAAACTTTCTTTGCCTTGTTTCTCTTCAGTTGCCTGTTCATATTCTTGAATCATTCGCTCAAAAGCAGTTGGAGTGAGTAAATCTGCTGTTTTAGGACGGTTTTGTTGATAATCTTTCCACACATCAGGATGAAAACGATTCAAACCATCGACCAATTGTTCTTTTTCTTGTTCATTTAATGGCTCTTCTGTCTGAAAAGGTATCACATCAGGAATCCAGTGTTGTTCTTTATGATCTTTTAACCACTTTGTTGCCTCTTGTGGAATCATCGAAGGATTTGTCAAACCAATTGGTTGTTCTTCCAGTTGTGAGCGTGCAACAATCTGCTGTTTGAGTGCTTTTTTCTCTGTCTGAATCTCAGCTAAACGCTTTTGCCATTTATCAATCTTTGTTTCGATTACTTTTGGCTCTTTTGTTTCTAGATTTTCAACAATTTGTCTGATTGAGTCATCAAGTTGACCCAACGACTGACTATCACTTCCGAGTAATGAAACCGAAAGCGCTGCGATCTCTGATGGAATCATTTCTTGTAGGACGCGTAGAGCCTGTTCCTTCTCACTCGTAACCAAAACACGCTTCCCTTGTGCCAATAAATGACTAATCAAGTTGGCAATCGTGTGACTTTTACCTGTACCTGGTGGCCCTTGAACGACGACACCACTTGATTGATTTAACTTTGTGACGATCTCCTTCTGCTGATCATTTGCTGGCAAAGGGAAAAGAAGCGGCTGCTTTAAACTTGATCCTTTTTCTGGTGTTAAGATTTCTTCTGAAACAATCTGCTGAAGTGGTGATGGAATCGACAATCCATTCTCCAATTGTTGAATAATCTTCTCTAGTTCTCTCTGCCAGAGAGAGTGTCCTTTTTTTCTGACGATCAATGCTGGGCTAAATGCCAATATTGGAGATGACTCTAATTCTTTTAAAGCTCGATAAGTTGGACGCAGCACTGACTTTTCACCAAGTAACTGAGCTACTGTTGATAAATGCTTCTTCAACTCAAATTCATTTCTTGGTTGAAAAGAATCCTGCTCCCATTGATCCATCCATTCATAAATTGCTGTTTTCTCTAATTCGTCAATATGTGTTAACCATGCTCCATCTAAGTATGTACCTTTACTTGTCTGATAAAGTGAAAAGATCCCTTGCTCTGGATCAAACATTACTTCAAGTGGTGTAATGAATAAATGTCTTGATATATCTTGTTTCTCTGTCTTCCATTGTACCAATCCATGTGCAAAGGCAATTTCTATCGTTGCACTCTCATCATCCAGTCTTTGATACAGAGCAAAGAGCGAATCATAAAGTTGCTTCGTCTGTTTTGTAGCATTTACTTTTCCAGCCCAAGGCTTCCAATTCATCTCTACCCATTCTTGAAACTCATGATCTTGAGCCTCTTTTCCTTTCATAAGCGTAGGAGACTCATGTGGATCTTGCCAGTTCGTTACCACGTCTTGCAAGGAATCAGGTATACTAAGCGGATGAATCGACTCAGGACGATATACTTTCATCCAAGCATCTTCGACTCGTTCACCCCATTCGATGCCTGCCCATCCTTCTAACTCTTCTTGCCACCAGCAATGTTCATATTCATTAAGGTGAAAATAAGGTTTATCCCATGCTTTACGTACTTCTAGTAGATAACGAAACACTTGGCGAACCTTCACTCTGATCTCATTCATAGCATCCACCTTTTAATCAACAAAGTAATCTGAAGGATAAAGTAATCTTCATCCAATTATAAGCTTGTACACTTCAGCAGCCCTCTAGAAACAGAACGATACAAACAGAATGTTATAGCAAATCTCTACGAGGAACAACTAAATCTCCAAACTCTCTTTTTATTCATTTCCCCGCTTTATTATTGCCAAACAAAAAAACGGAAAATTCTCATAAATTTCCATTTGCTGTCTGCAAATTAGAAATCATAGCAACCACTGATTCAGAAAAGCGAAACCAATAGCATTCACCTAATAAACATATCGTTTCAACTTGAACACCATTACTGATCAAATCTTTTAGCACCGGTAAAAATCGGTGTTCATATTCAATTTTATTTATTTTTGGTGGGGGCTGCTCCGTATATTTTAGGTAATACATGGCCTCGACTTTCCTCCATAACTCTTCCACTATTTTCTTCTTTCTTTCTTCCTCCCATTGACGACGATGCCTCTTTTTTTGCTCCTCTTTCCATTGATTTTTCGCATTTTCTTTACCTAACTCAAAAAGAAATTTTACATTACATGGTAATATCTTCTCTGAGAGTTGTTGAGCGGCTTGAAAAATTGCTTGGTCTGCCTGATAAGATTCAATTGCAGTTTGACAAACCTGCTCCCATTCCTGCTGGGAACATTCAGGAAATGAATCACGAACAAAAGCGTAAAATTGTTGATAGACCCAAGTATAGGTTAATTGTTCAAACTCCTGTCGATATGAATCATACTGAAAGTCTTGATCTTCCTCAAGCCCCGGATAAGTGATCCCATTATATTCAGATAAGAATTGATCCAGCGAATCATAATCTGCAAGGTGAAATTCCTGCTGTGTCTTGACAAGTGATGTTTCCCCATGATCCATTGTCAGTTCACATTTTGTCTGGGTCAAAATGTTATAAGCAAACCATTGTGCAACTAATTGTAGATACAGGTGGAGTTGGTCTAATAAACGAGCTTCAAGGTGTGAAGCGAGTTCTTCCTGAAATGCGATCACCTCTTGTTTTGATAAGGACTTTGTCATCCCTGACACCCCTATTTCTTCAAGCTCTTTATCTTATATTTTCGTACCATATTCCACAAAAAAAGGGCGACTCCTTCTATTCGCCCTTTTCATCTAATATATGACAGACCTCGCCTTGCAATGTATGATTCAGCTTGTATTTGAAGACATGGTGATGAATATTCCGTGTTATTGAAAGGAATGCCGTTGGTTCAATCTGTTTACTCTGGGATGCTTTTGATAGGAACAGCAATGGCTACATCTTGCTCATAATCGACACCCTCAATCGCAAAACCAAACAATCGCAAAAATTGTCTACGATATCCTTCTATGTCAGATAGCTCTTCAATATTTTCAGTGGTCAATTTTTCCCACTTTTGTTCGACTGCCTGTTGAATCTCTGGTTTCATCTCTAAATCATCGATTCGAATTCGATCTTGACTGTCGACAGGAATCTCACCATCCAGTCGATAAAGCCGATCTTGATATAAACGAAACATCTGTTCAATACAATCTTCATGAACACCTTGTTTTTTCATTTCACCATAGAGTAGAGAAATGTATAGCGGAACTACAGGAATTGCAGCGCTTGCTTGCGTGACAACAGCTTTATTCACTGACACTAGAGCACGTCCATTACATTTTTGTTGTAAATAATGGTTCAAAGCACGCCCGCGCTGTTCAAGGTCATCTTTTGCTTTCCCAATCGTACCAGTTCGGTAAATGTCGTGGGTCAGCTCTGGGCCAATGTAGGAGTAGGCAACGGTTTTAGCGCCTTCAGCCAAGACGTCAGCTTCAGCTAACGCATGTAGCCACATTTCCCAATCTTCTCCACCCATTACAGCAATCGTCTGCTCAATTTCCTCTTCTGATGCCGGCTCTATTGATGTCTCTGATACGACACCTGATTGAAAATCTACAGTCTTACTTGTAAATCGTTTGCCAATCGGCTTAATAACCGAGGAAAAAACTTCTCCAGTCTCAGGATGTTTCCGCTTTGGAGCTGCCAAACTATAGACGACTAGGTCTACTGTACCCCAATCTTGTTTAATTTGCTGGATCACTTGCTCTTTTAACTCATTAGAAAAAGCATCACCATTAAAACTTTTAGCATAATATCCATCAGCAGTGGCAGCTTCTTCAAAAGCAGCACTATTGTACCACCCTGCTGTAGCCGGTCGACTCTTGGTAGCAGGTCGTTCAAAAAAAACACCGATTGTTTCTGCGTCAGAAGCATACGTTGCCACAATTCGCGATGCCAATCCATATCCAGTCGAAGAACCAATCACTAAAACTCGCTTTGGCCCTTTGCTTAATTTGATCTGATTTTTCACATATGTAATCTGCTTACGAACATGTTCCGCACAGCCGATTGGATGTGCCGTTGTACAGATAAACCCGCGAACTCTTGGTTTGACTATCATCTTCTCATTCCTTTGATCATAGATTCTCTCCTCGAGTATAACATGATGCCCAATTTACGAGAAGATCGTTATACCAGATCTCTTCCAATTATGAGACCATAAGCTTGTTCACAAGGACAAATAGAATATTTAACTCAGACTAAAGAAAAACCTTTTTAGCGAGTGAAGAGGTGATCGGCAAAGCTCTATTTCGGGCGCAACTTAGCGGAATGGCAGCTGAAGCGGTATTTTCCTTTCGGGCAAACTGTTCGAGTCTCCGCCAGGCGGATACCGGAGGAGGCGAGTTTTGCCCGACCGCGAAGGCTGACAGAAAGCGGACAGCCCCACATCCTTGCTAGCCCGGGTCGGAGCGTCGCCGAGAACCACGAGCCGCCGATCACGTGACTTTGTCTACATGCTGTATTTGACTGAATGATAAATTATACTATAATAGTACTGAATTTTGGAAATGGGTCATCTGGAAGCGAGGAAAGGAATATTTCCCCAGGCGACCATCATTTGGTGCTACCTAAATTTGGAGTTTGGTGAAGCATGTCTAACAACAACCCAGTCGATCCGGAGGAAGAGCGCCAGAGAGCTGAAGAGGCTAACAGGAAGCGTCGGAAGCTCGAGAGGAAATCTCCAAGCGAAACGAGAGGCTGTCGAAAGAGCGCAGGAACCAGAACTAGAAGAGCTAGTAATCCATAACACCAGCCGAAGGGGAAGAGCCCACTTCGGCTGGTTGTTTTATAATCATACATTTACAGTCATGACAATTGCTTGTATGATCTAGGGAACAGGTGGGTTTTCACTGCTAAATCTGTATATAATAAGATTTGCACACAACCGATGAAAGGACGACTAATCTATCGATGCTGGAGTCTCTGTTTTCCAACTTCCCTTTATGGACCTCAGTTATTACGATCTTCTTTGCCCAACTGCTCAAGGTTCCGTGGAACTATTTCACCAATCATACATGGGACTGGCGATGGCTTGCCAATTCAGGAGGTATGCCAAGTGGACACACTTCAGCCGCTACCTCGCTTGCTACTTCGATTGGCTTAACCAGTGGTTGGGAGAGCCCATCCTTCGCCATCGCAACTATTTTTTCGATTGTTGTCATGTACGATGCAACAGGCGTTCGTCGTCATGCAGGTATGCAAGCACAGGTGATTAACCAGCTAGCAGATGATTTTACACGGTTGTTGATTCAATTGCGTCATCAAAAGGAAGCCCAAGACCCTCAGCGCACTCCTTTGAAAGAGATATTAGGTCATCAACCCATTGAAGTGTTTACTGGACTTTGGTTTGGAATTGCAATGGCACTTATCTGTTATTATATCTGGTGGTGAACTACATCGCCATTAAAATGGTGAGCTTCTTGTTTCATCGAACCGACCAACGTCGTATTTCTCCGCGAAGGCACGTTCCATGCCAAGATTAGGTTCAGTCTACTTGTCCATATGCTAGCATTGGATCATATCCAATCGCTTTATGTAGTATGTTTCTTGCGGCGTTTATGTCTCTATCTTCTGTATACCCACAAGAACAACGATGGACTCTTTCTCTTAATTTTTCTTTACGATCCGACCACATTCAGAGTAAGCCTAGGACGTATTGTATGGGTCAACTCGTATCACTTCTTACCAGCATATTCTGCTTTGTAAGTAGTGAATTGTACAAGTTGGCTCCATCCAGCGTCAACCATACTTTACGAAAGTTTATGATTTTTGATCATTCCATAAAAAAACTGCCTGAAGGCAGTTTTCTTGGTTTTTAGAACATCCGATATCCTTTTGTACGCAAGGTTTGAATAGTCCAACCACTACCAAAAGCCCCCAATAGACCAACTAATAAAACAGTTAAATCCACCCAATGGTATTCATGTAACCGAAATAACAAAACCACGATAATCACCGCATAGATCACGCCAGGCAACCAAGTCGTCTTTAAAATCATGTTTAAAATAAAACCGATCCCAAAAAGCAACACAAAAAATAATGGGATGGAGATAATAAATTGTGGCAACGAAAGTGGCATCGCTGCCAATAAAAATGTATTAGCTAAGGTCATGATAATCGCTCCAACTTTTTCGCATTTGCCAAACATTGTAGCTGAAATAGTGAAGCGAAACAATCAACAAACCGTGACAAATCTACAAGCGACCTTTACGTAGTAATAAAGAGACTCCGCCTAATAAGAAAAGCCATCTCAAGTCGGTTGCACGTTTTAACCAACTCGCAGTCCAACCATAATATTTTTTTCCCCAAACGATTCCAATCGCCTCTTTTTTTCCAAGCGATGCTATGGTCCCTTTATTGTCAAATTGGAATGTTTTCAGCTCATTGCCTCGCAATGTTGCGACAAGGCTTCGTCCAAGATATTGCCCTTGTTGTGTAGATATCTGAGCAGTAGGTGGATATGGGCGGTTTATCTCCTCATTAATGACCAAAGAGCTATCTCCAATGACAAAGATATTATCATGTCCTGGTGCACGGAGATATTGATCCACTTTTACACGACCACGCATATTTTCGATTCCTGCTTCCTCAATCAAACGATTTCCACGAACCCCGCCTGTCCATACAACAGTCGATGCTCTGATCTCTTCACCGCCTTTTACGATGACACTCTCACCTGTGCATTTTTCTATTGGTGTGGAAATTTTAAATTCTACACCTTTCGACTCTAGATACTTGACGGCATAATCAACTAATTCCTGATCAAAACCGGGCAACACAGTAGGTGCTGCTTCAATATTCACAATCCGTACTTTTTCTAAGGGAATATCATATTCACGACACAATTCGGGCATCCGATCAACTAATTCTCCAACATATTCAATTCCAGTAAACCCAGCTCCACCAACAACAATCGTAATTAACTCTTCTTTTTTCTCCGTTTGATACCTTGAGAACATATATTCCATATGCTCTCTAATCATCCGTACACTATTGATACTGCGAATAAAGAAAGCATTTTCTAGTAGACCTTCAATTCCAAATGTTTCGGGGGCACTCCCTAATCCAACCACCAGATAATCATAAGCTAATGGGTCGTGCTGATCCAAATGAACTGTTTTCTTCTCAATATCAATTGATGTAACACGATCTTGTATAAAGTTCACCTTGCGTTTGTTAATAATTGAGGATATCGACACTCTGGCATGATCGTGATGCGATGTGCCTGCCGCTGGTTTATGCAACTCCGTTGTAAAGTAATGATATGAATTCTGGTTGACTAACGTAATTTCAGCTTCGTTGTAATTTAACTCCTTGGCTAGACCTTTGGCTGTCATTAGCCCACCATATCCAGCGCCAAGAATCACAATCTTGGGTCGACTCATTTTTATCCCACCTATTTGAATAAATTAAGATGATCATAATAAAGTATGATAAAATTATCACAAAGTAGCAGTTGTATAAACCACCATCGTTGTCTCATAACAATGTTTATGATATGATTTTCACGAACTTTATGCAAGGATTTTATTGCTATTCTTTCCTGTTTTCTCGTTAATATTGCGAAGCGATTTGCCCAAATACTGGAATCCCACTTCATCCGTTGTAAGGATTCATTCATGTAAAATCTGATATTTTTTTATTTCCAACTATCCAAATTTTGCGGAGGTGTCAGCATGGAAAAAGACTTAGTAAAAGATATCACAATTATAGGCGGGGGTCCGACTGGGCTTTTTGCAGCATTTTACGCTGGGATGCGGCATGCAAGTGTACGCGTGATCGAAAGTATGCCTCAGTTAGGCGGTCAGCTTTCAGCACTTTATCCAGAAAAATATATTTATGATGTTGCTGGTTTTCCAAAAATAAAAGCTCAAGATTTGATTCAACAATTAACCAAACAGACTGAAATGTTCGCGCCAGAATTTTGCTTAGATGAGAAGGTATTAGACGTTCGCAAAATAGAGGAGCGCTTGTTTGAAATTGAAACAGACAAATATACATATCAATCTCGTTCTGTGATCATTACCGCAGGCGTAGGCGCATTTGAGCCACGCAAACTAAACTTGCCTGGTGTAGAACGTTTTGAACAAAGCAACTTACATTATTTTGTCAATCAGATGGAAGACTTTCGCGATCAGCATGTTTTGATTGCCGGAGGTGGGGACTCTGCCGTTGATTGGGCACTTATGTTAGAGCCGATAGCAAAGAGCGTAACAATTGTACATCGCCGCGATAAATTTCGTGCTCATGAACACAGTGTAGAGCAAATGCTTGCTTCGAGCGTTCGTATACTGACACCTAAAGAGATTCAATCAATCGAAGGAGATACAAAGATTTCATCTGTAACTCTGATCGATAAAAAGAGCAATCAAACAGAGCTACTTACTCCTGATGCGATGATTGTGAGCTATGGATTTATTTCGTCATTAGGGCCAATTAAAAACTGGGGCCTAACGCTCGAGAAAGGGAGTATCATCGTTAATTCCCGAATGGAGACAAATATCCCTGGCATATATGCAGCGGGAGATATTGCCACATACCCTGGAAAAGTGAAATTAATTGCTGTTGGTTTTGGTGAAGCACCTACAGCAGTAAATAATGCAAAACAATATATTGACCCAGAAGCTAGATTGCAACCTGGACATAGTTCAAATCTTAACTTATGAGCCATGCATATGCTGATGACTTTTCATCCAATACTAAACAAAATTTCTGTTGAGTAGGTGTCATCAGTTGGAAGAAATTACTTGGTTCTGCCCTGTTTGTAATGGGTTTAGCACAATTGATCAAGATTGTTCGAACTGTGGTTCCCCCTTGATCGATCAAGGGCGATTGTTTGACTTTTTTGATCCATATGCTCCGTATCGCCCCATTGATGCCTTAAAAATGAGCGATGGTATCTCTTTTGACTATGCTGGTCATCAGTGTCCACATACGATGTTGTGCCCTATCTGTCAACAAAAAGAAACTTTTCTCATCAAGGAGCAGAATGATAAAAAATCAACATAAATAGCCCTCTGGACATCAGAGGGCTTCGTTTATTAAACAGTAATCTTTAACAATTTTCTGGCGCACCTTCATCCGTTTGCGTACGGAATGAAGAGCCACATCCACAAGAAGAAACAGCGTTTGGATTATCGATACTAAATCCGCCACCCATCATCGATTCTTTATAATCAATTGTGGTTCCTTGTAAATAGGTTTGGCTCTCTAAATCAACGAGCACTTTGATCCCGTGCTGATCAAACTCAGCATCTGTCTCCTCTTTCTCAGAATCAAAACCCATTCCATATGAAAAACCACTACAGCCACCAGGTTGGACACCAATTCGCAAATATAGTTTTTCTGATTCTTCTTCTTCAGCAAGCATCTCTCTTACCTTATGTGCTGCTTGTTCAGTTAAGGTAATCATTATGACCCCTCCTCTTATTCCTATTATTAGTATACAAAAAATGAACCTTGAAGCAAATCAATCCATTTTTCATTCACTGCTATTCATTTATATGCTGAATTCTATGCCAGCGATTATGCAATTGATCAAGATAAACGCTCAAGCGATAAACTTGAGGATGCGAAAAACCTACAGACATTGCATATTGTACCATTTGTCTACGCAACACTTCTATTTTCTCCTCTAGTTTCCGCGATTGCAACGGAAACCCCCCTTTTACTCCTCTTTTCCCTATATTTACACTATTTGCTTTTTTGTGGATTTATCCTCTTTTTGATTAACCAAAAGTTTGTTATGCAATTCACAAACTTGTTATGTTAGAATGAAATCGTTAGCCACTCTATTAGGAGGAATTTCCATGATTGATCCACAACTAAAGCCGATTGCCGCTAAAATTGAGCGAAACGAACGGCTGACCCTCGAGGATGGTCTAACCCTCTATCGATCAGAGGATTTACTCACGATCGCCAGTTGGGCCAATCAAGCAAATTTAAAACAGAACGGAAAAAATGTCTATTTTATTCAAAATATGGCTCTCTATCCAACAAATGTATGCGAAGCTAAATGTTCTTTCTGCGGATTTCGACGTGATCCAGACAGTGAAGGAGCCTATACAAAAACCCCTGAAGAACTCATTGCTTACATTGATGAACGAATAACTGAGCGTACACAGGAATTTCACATTGTAGGTGGTCATAACCATACAGTTCCTTATGCCTATTATATACAAACAATAGCAGCTTTAAAAAAACGCTACCCCCATGTTGTAATCAAAGCATATACTGCGGCTGAAATCCAATTTTTTGCTAAAATAGCAAATCGTTCAATCGAAGATGTTTTAGCGGATTTAATTGAAGCAGGGTTAGATACACTTCCAGGTGGTGGAGCCGAGATTTTATCTGAACGCTATCGGGAAAAAATGAGCCCTGATAAAGCCTCAACCGACGAATGGCTGGCTGTTCATCGCGCAGCACATAAAATGGGGCTGAAAACCCATGCAACCATGCTCTATGGATCAATCGAAACATTAGAAGAGCGATTGATTCACATGATTCGTCTTCGGGAGCTACAAGATGAGACCAATGGTTTTATGGTTTTTATTCCACTTGCCATCCAGCCTCGGAATGTGAATGCCTCCATTCGTAGAAGAACATCTGCAATGGATGATTTACGTACAATTGCCATCAGCCGGCTGATGTTGGATAATTTCCAACATATTAAAGCTTATTGGATCAATATTGGGACTCAATTAACACAACTTGCACTCCAATTTGGAGCCTCTGATATTCATGGCACAATTGTAGAGGAACAAATCAGTCATTCTGCGGGGGCACTGACCCAGACCGCCCTTACTCGTGAAGATTTAGTTTGGTTAATCGAGGGTGCAAATCGAATTCCCATCGAACGGGATACTTTCTACAATCCGATAAAAATTTATAAAAAAGAGACAACAGCCACTTGATAAATGAAATCAAGTGGCTGTTTTATAAAGATACTTTCATATATCCATTCAAATGCGTAGCATTTTGATGAACTCATTTAAAATCGAACTTCCATCTCTTCGATTGCTCGGTATATATTTTTACGCAACTCATCCACATCTTTACCTGTAACGACATCTCCATTAACCAACGCATATGGAAATTCTGCACAGATGCCACAATTCCCCAGACAACCATATTCAATTACATCTAGATCGATGTTTTGTTCCAATTCTTTCATTAAGGCCAATACATCATCCGTTAAATTATTTACGCAAAACTCAATTAATGGCCTCATGCTTCCTCACCTGCCTCAACAGTCAACTATAACATACTGTTAATATATAACAAAATAATCAATTTTTCTTGTTATTCTCCGTTTTTTCAGTAGAATAGAGTATGTGATTCTTTTTAAATATAAAGGAGCGATTCGGTGAGGTTTGTCAAAAACATCTGGATGAGTGCATTGATCTTAACTTTATTGGTTGTTTTCACAATTCCTTCAGGAGAAGTCGATGCAAAAACCAAATGGGAAGTCAAAGCAGACAAAGTAATTTCGGAGGCCAAGAAGCATTTGAATAAGAAGTATAAATCTGGAGCCAACGGCCCTAATACTTTCGACTGTTCTGGCTACACACAGTATGTTTGGAAGCGATCCATTAGCTACAAGTTGCACCGTAATAGTGGAAAACAATCAACTCAAGGTAAAACAATCTCAATTAAAAAGATCCGAAAAGGAGACTTGCTTTTTTTTAACACAAATAATAAAGGCATTTCTCATGTAGCCATTTATCTTGGAAACGGCAAAATGATTCAGTCAGCCAGTTCTAAAAATGTGTCTATCGCTTCACTCAATAATTCATATTGGAAACCTCGCCTCGTCAAGGCACGTAGACTGATCAATCTTTAATCGGTACATACTATTTACCGCTACAGATTGGAAGAACCCACATCATTGTGGGTTCTTTAGCTTGTTGACAAAGTATAAGTGGCTATATAAAAGTCAAGGTTTATGCACTGCGTGTTATTGGAAAGGATGGAGCCTCCAGTTCAGGCTACGAAGGTGTATGCACAACGCCGCGACTAGACAAATGCGGAATTAGGAGCATTTGTCCGGCCATTGCAAACCATCTCCTCCTTTTAACAGGTTTATTTTCATTTGACTTTAACCAGAATATAGGTTTTTCTTCAGTCTAAGAACCCACATCATTGTGGTAGATAAATCCATACAGTGAGACCTTCTTCCAATCAGATGAAATGCTAGTAGCTCTTCTTCTCCACTACTCCCAAAGCCACTAAACGCTGTACAATCTCTTTTAACCTTGGGTTTCCTTCTGCGATCACCTGACTGTCCAGCATCACAACGGGATACCAATACTCTTCCTCTAAAATGCACTTTGCCAATTGTCGCTCATGCTGCGTACGAGGATGATTTACATCAACCCATTGAACATTTACTTGCTTCGTTCCAAATCTTCTTTTTAGTGCGGCATCTAACCAAGTCGCTGTTTCCGCTGAAGAAGGCGATTGGACACAACTGGAACAGTTTTCTTGGTCACCATCGCCCATTACATAAAGCGTAATCATGCACGTAATGCCTGCTGTAGGTCTTCAATGAGATCCTCTATATCTTCTACACCAACTGAGATTCTAACTAACCCTTCTGCAATGCCCAGTTCAGCTCGACGTTCTGGAGGAATTGAGGCATGGGTCATTCTTGGGGGAGTAGAAATTAAACTTTCTACAGCTCCAAGGCTCTCTGCAAGTGTGAAATACTTAGTCTTCTCTAGGACACGATCAACATCCTCAACTGATGCAAGCTCAAATGAAATAATGCCACCAAAGCCACGAGCTTGTTTTGCAGCTAACTGATGACCTGGATGATTGGGTAAACCAGGATAGTATACTCGACCTACACTCGCCTCACCTGTCAGCCACTCAGCTAGTTGTCTAGCATTTAATTCATGTTGACGCATTCTCAAACCTAATGTTTTTATACCTCTTATTAATAACCAAGAATCTTGCGGCCCTAGGATTCCGCCGACCGCATTTTGAATATAATGAAGCTGTTCTCCAAGTTGCTCATTCTTAGCAACAAGCAATCCAGCTACCACATCACTATGACCTCCTAGATACTTGGTCGCACTATGCAGGACGATATCAGCGCCTAAGTCTAGTGGATTTTGGAAATAGGGCGTTAAAAATGTATTATCGACAATCAAGAGTAAATCATGTTGATGAGACCAATCAGCAATACTTTGAATATCTGATACTTTTAACAAAGGATTACTTGGTGTTTCCATATAGACTGCTTTTGTATTGGGACGAAATGCTTCTTTTACCTGTTCTAGCTTACTTGTATCAACGAATGTCACTTCTAATCCTGTACGCTGAAGAACTTGTGTGACAATCCGATACGTTCCGCCATATACATCATCGCCAACAATCACATGGTCTCCTTTTTCAAACAAAGAAAAAGCTGTATGAATTGCTGCCATACCGGAAGCAAATGCTAAACCTCTTTTTCCATTTTCTAGTTCTGCAATCAGTTTTTCTAATGCTTCGCGTGTTGGATTACCCGTACGCGAATACTCATAACCGTTAAACACCCCTACCCGTTCTTGACGATATGTCGATACTTGATAAATGGGAACAGATACTGCTCCAGTATGTTGATCACCAAACACGCCACCGTGGATCAATTTTGTATCGATTTTCATATCTTCATCCTCCTAATCCAAATATTTATAGAGTCATTGTTGCGGTCTCAAAATTCATTCATTATATTCACATGGCTAGAAGTGCAATACATTTAATCATAAATACTTTGACTCAAGTAACGTTCACTACTATCTGGAAAGATGACGGCGATTCGTGTCAGTTTTTTGTGGAGAGTAGAGTCTTGTCTTGCTTCAATATCTACAGCATGATATGCAGAACCTGATGAACTCCCTACCAGTAAGCCTTCATGCTTCGCTAACTTTTTCACCCATGTAAAAGCATCTTGATCAGTGACTGTGTAAACTTGATCAACTAGTGACCAATCAAAGAACTTAGGGATTTGCTCCATTCCGATCCCTTCTGTTCGATGAGCACCCACTTCGCCTCCATTTAAGATCGAACCCTCCGGTTCTACAATCACAGTTCGAATTTGTGGGTTTTTCTCTTTCAAATAGCGAGCAACCCCCATAAAGGTTCCTGCTGATCCTGCCCCAGCGACAAAGATATCGATCTTCCCCTCAAGTTGCTCCCATATCTCTGGTCCAGTGACCTGATAATGAACCTCTGGATTGGCTGGATTCTGAAATTGTTGCGGACAATAAGAGTCAGGCATCTCCTTTGCTAACTCCATGGCCTTTGCAATCGCGCCTTTGATGCCATCCTGACTGGGCGTGTTCACTACTTCTGCTCCCAGAGCTTTCATCAATTTTTGTTTTTCGATTGAAAATTTTTCAGGAACAACAAAAATCACTCTATAGCCAGTTCCAATGGCAGCTAATGCTAAGCCAATTCCTGTATTACCAGCAGTTGGTTCAATAATCGTGCCACCAAGTTTTAACTGACCACTTTCTTCACCTGCACGAATCAAAGCAGCTCCAAGTCGATCTTTAATGCTACCTCCCGGATTCATAAATTCTAGTTTTGCATATACTTGAACTGAAGCCGGGAGATTCATTTGATTTAATTGGATAACAGGTGTGTTTCCAATTAAATCTTTTACACCTTGATAAACTTGTCCACTCATCCCCACACTTTCTACTCCTCTCTGATAAGGCTATTTTATTATAAAATCGATAGAAATACATATATTAATCATAAGCAATCCTTGGTACTCGATTGAGTCGCTGTAACTTGCCCTCCAAAAAGTCCCAAAGTAACAGGATGCACGTACCATCTTGAAGAAAGCACTTTGATCGCCCGGTTGATTTTTGTCAACAAAAGGAATACAATGAGAACAGATATCAATTTATAGTGATTCTTAACTAACTAGGGGGTGTCAGTCTGTATGGAATGAACTTTCATACAGACATCGATATGGAATCAAAAGTTCAAGAAATACTTGATAAACTTCGTCCATTTATTCAACGTGATGGTGGCGACGTTGAGTTGGTTGATGTGGAAGACGGCATCGTTTCTGTCCGATTGCTTGGTGCTTGCGGTAGCTGCCCCAGTTCTACAATCACATTAAAAGCAGGTATTGAACGGGCACTGATGGAAGAAATTCCTGAAGTTCGCGAAGTGGTGCAAGTACTCTAAAGATACGGAGAAGCCCCCAAGCTTAGCAGGGGGCTTTTTATGTATAAAATCATTAATTATGACGACCAAACATTTGATTGACAAAGTGATCAATTTCCGATTTAAAATGCTCAAATGTTTCCTGCTCACACATTTGAGCATCCATTTTTCCTAATATCATTTCTAAATCGGCCGATTCTTGGCGCAATTCAAGTATTAATCGATCGATATGTGCTTTTCGTTCGTTAAGTGTTTTACGGATTTGCTCTAGCTCATGTTCAGAAAAGTGCATGCTTTATGAAAACCTACCTTTCCTTTATAAAATCTCGCAAGAACATTCTAACACTTCGGGCTTCTTCTCACAACGGTTTGTTAAAAATTTTCTTTCTTTTTGTAAAAAGCAGACAGCCCCGAGTCTCTCCCAGGGCTGCCTACGTGATGTTGTCTTGTGAAAAGGGACTTGATGAGGCTACATCTTGAGAGCCCGAGAGATCAGATCGAGTTCGAGAGAGAATCCTTTCTCCTTGGTGAGTCGATTGAAGAACTGATCGATTTTCTTGCTTTCCGTGTTGAACTCACCGAACGGAAGGAACACCTCACAGCGAACGTAGATGTTGTGATCACCCCGTTGCATGATCTTCAGGCCTTTCACTTGACCCTGGAGCCCATCAACGACAAGCTCCAAGCCTTGGAGCGCCTGTGCATAGTCGATCGACTGCGGACACTTGTCCAGCAGGATCGTCCACGAAGGACGGATTAGCTCCTGCCCGCTGTGGTAGAAGATCATACCCGCGATCAGGATCGAGATCGCCGGGTCAACCAGCGACCACGACTGTCCAGTCGCCTGCCCGATGGCGATGATGGCAGCCCCGGCGAAGCTACAGAGGTCACCCAGCATGTCAAAGATCATATCCAGGAAGACCGCCTTCACGATCAGTTCATGATGCTCTTCTTCGTCCTCACCGTGGTGATTCAAGTAGAAGGCGAAGAAGCCGTTGACGAGCAGGCCGCAGATCGAGGCGACCATTACCCAGCCACCTTCGATCGACTGCGGTTCCCTCCAGCGCTCTACCGCTTCTACGACCATCCAGAGAGCGATGCCCCACAGCGTCAGCCCGTTAAGGGCGGCGCAGAGTGCCTTGAGTTTATCGAACCCATCGTTGTACCTGTTGGTTCGTCCCTTGTTGGCTCGAATCATGACGACGATGTTGGCGGCGATGAGCGCTGCGTCGGCGTACATGTGCAGCGCGATACCACGGAGCGCGAGACTGTGCGCGATGGTGGCGACGAAAAGTTCAAAGCTGGCGAGGATGAGCATCGCCAGTGCGGCGATCTTCATCAGCTTCAGCTTACTCCACGAGTTGATCTTGAGATCGATCTTTTTGACCCACGGCTTGATCTTCATGTCACGCTCTTTCTGTTCGATTCCTACTACTCGGTCTGCGATCTCATCCGTACGATATAAAGCTCCTCCTCTCAAACTTTAGCCCATGAAAATCTCTCTCAGCTCATCCGGAGTGAGAGTAGCTTCGAATAAACGAACCTCCTATTATAGAAAAAGAGGAATTTTGCGGTGATTTCTTATTTATCATACAAGGCTTTCGATTCAAATGCAAATGATTATCAATTTCATTTTTTATGATTCAGTTGTTGAAAAGGTGGAACTTCCACTCGAAACACTTGATTAACCAATTTCGGGAACTGTGTTAAAAGTTTCTCTTTTCTTTCTTCCTGTATCATCGCTTTTTGCAAAGCAGTTCCACCAGCTGCGATTGGTAACGTCTGGTCACGATATACATGTTGCAATACATCAAATAAATGACCTGGGAATATCATCTGGGCGTAAATCATTGCATATTCGCTCGATTCAAGTTTGGCGATTTGTTGATATGCATGAAGGAGTCTCAGTGTAAAACGAATATTCCCTGTTCTACCGTATGCATAAAGCAACCATTTGGCAAGATCATATGTCCGACAATCCAGCACCATCTGTGTTCCGTCTACAAAATGAAGATTACCTCTTGTATCAATCAATAAATGATGACGATGAAGATTCCCATGACAAACCTTACCATATTGGTACATTTTGATACAGAGCTGATCTCCGTCCATTTGGTTATAATACCTGATTAGTCCACCCATTCTGTTTGTACTTGTGACTACAAAATGATTCCAAGCTTGATATCTGTCGCTGGTGGTAATCGACCAATCTGTTGCTTGAAGATAAAGCTCAAGTTGACGAAATGCATTACGCCATTTTGCCCCCCATTTTCCCACTTGTCGATATCTATGATATGAACGACTCAGTTCAATCTGTTGGCTACTCAGGTGAAATTCAGCTATTCTTTGCGTGACCCATTCCCATTCTGAAACGGTACGCAATCGAATGGGCATCGCTTTTGCCCAAGGTAATAGGGTATATGTCCGCTCTGCAGAGCGAAATGTAACTTGACCTGATTTCGTCTCTATGGGGGTTAGCATGGATAGATTTGGTTGCAGCTGTTTCCCGACTTCTGCCCAGAGACGAATCCGATTCTGCTCGCCATCTGCAACTTCTTTTAATGCATATAAACCTCTATTTGTAGCAAGTTGAATCACTCCACGGTACTTTTTAGCTTGCTTCACTTCAAGCTGATAATGTTCATCAAGATATCCAGTAATCTGCATATCTCCTGTCCATTGAATCAACTCCTCTACTGTCATCGACTCTCCCCCCATTCTCTCTTTCACTTTATGAAGAGAAAGTCGTAGAAATGCAAATGAGAAGTCTAAAGTATGCCGTTTTTAAATAATTGAACTCCATCCTGAATAGAGTTTGTCTGATAAGTTGGCTGAAGAGAACTTTCCTTTGCCATCCGTTCATTTGTCACACCAGACAATACAAGCCACGTATCCATTGACATTGTTTGACTTACCATGATATCTGTTTCAAGATTATCCCCCACCATTACCACATCTTCTGCTTCTAAACCAGTATATTCAAGCGCATATTGCATAATGGTTTGCTCAGGCTTTCCAATATAAAAAGCATTTATCCGCGTAGCAGTCTCAATTGCTTTGACTAGCGCCCCACTTCCTGGTAAAAATCGATCATCAACCGGATAAGCACGATCTCGACTCGTACCAATAAGGGTTGCACCGTTTGCAACCGCATAACAAGCTGTACTTAGCTTTTCATAATTGAAACCACGATCACGACCCACAACCACTACATCTGGATTTTGCTCCTTTAGCACACATCCAGCCTTTTTGACGCCTTCGATTAATCCATCTTCCCCAATCACATATACTGACGCACCTCTCCAATGCTCTGTCAAATAACGAGTAATCGCCATAGAGGTTGTATAAATATTTTCTAACTGCACTGGAAAATGAAAATCCCGTAACATAGAAATTAATTGCTGCGGTTTCCTACTGGAATTATTCGTTAAATATAGAAAAGGGAGATGATTTGCTTGCAGCATATGTAAAAATTCTCTTGCCCCATCAATTGCCTCTTCACCACGAATGATCGTTCCATCAATATCAAAGAAATACCCCTTATATTGGCTCATTTTCTGCTACTCCTTATGCATGTTATGCTTCCCTTGAAATGTAGTCTCTCACCTGTTGATCAAAGCGTTTTAATGTATCCACTTGCTCTAAATAAGGAAGACAATCTGTATACTCAACCTTCGTATAGGAACGAACCAATCGATCACGTATTTTCACCCAATCACGTAACACTGTAGCAACATCCGCAGTGAGGACTTGTTCATCTTCTAAGATATCAACAATATCCAAGTAACCGCCAGGATCTCTCATGATAAAACCATCAATCATGACTGTACCTACATCGATCATACACTCAACGGCTAAATGGATCGCTCTAGAAATCGCAAAAAAGCTTTCTTCAGTCTCTATTAACTTTTCTTTTACTGCACAGACTGCATAACATCGTTGTAAAAAGTGTAGTTGTTCTTCAATTTTTTCCATATTTAAATCATAATGCAATGAAATCACTCCATTTTAAAAGTTACTGCAACCTTTTTCTTGTCAAATGCGTCTATTAAAATGCATCAAAGAAAAGGGGGGCTTCCCATCTCTTATTATAAGCGATTATTCATCTATCTGTTTGCCGCATCTCTATTACTGTTAACTGCTTGTTCCTCAGACGAAGAAAAAAGTGCAATACCTATGTCTTATCCTTCACAAGGCGGCGGAATGGAGATGGCTACTTCAAAATCACTTCAACAGACACCCAAACCAAATAAAAAAGTAGACCTCTCTAAAGCGACACCTCAAGATCGAAAGATTACTTATACAGCATCGCTGAAAATGAAAGTCCAAGACTATCGTAGCACAAAAGCAAAAATGGAATCATTGGTAACAAAAGCACAAGGGTACTTGGTAAATAGCAATGAACATAAATCCGAAGATCAATTTGAAGGAAATCTAACCTTTCGCGTTCCTCAAAATGAATTTAAGTCAGTACTAAATGAACTTCAGTCTCTTGGTAAAGAATCGCCGGAAATAGACATTAATGGTCAAGATATTACAGAGGAAATGGTTGATCTAGAAGCAAGATTAAAAGCAAAAAAAGCAACAGAAACACGGTTACTCGCACTACTAAATCAAGCAAACGATTCAAGAGCAACCTTAGAAATCTCGCAACAACTTGATGAAGTGCAAGGTTCAATTGAGGAATTACAAGGTAGAATTAACTATCTTAATCATCGAGTCGATTACTCTGAATTGAATATCCAATTGACACAACCATTTAGTAGCTCAAAAGATCCTGATCAATCACCATTATTCCAAAGAGTGATTACTGCCTTTTTTGATTCAATTGACACACTTATATTTGCGGGTAAAAACATCCTTGTCTTTCTTGCAAGGTTGCTCCCAGTAATTGTCATTCTCTTGGTAGTTGGCTATTGTGTCTTTTGGTTTGCTCGATGGAGAAAAAAACGCAAAGTCTAAAATACGATAACATTTTTTCGCCCATTATCTGGATGGGCGAAAATTTATTTATGTTTATCTCGTTAAAAAATTAACAACAACTATGCAAATGAATATCAGATTATTGTTATATTTCATTTGAAATTATTGGAAAATTTGTTATGATGTATATATAATTGTCTTCCGTTACTTTTTTAATAGATAATCATTGAGGAGGAGAAAAAATGTCAACAGAACAAGTTGTTCTCTACTCAACAGGAGATGCTGCAAAGCAGTTACAAGTTAGCACTCGAACGATTCGCACATGGATTGATCAATTTTTCGAATATATCCGCCCCGAATACAATGAGCGTGGTCACTATATCATCGATCCAGATTGTTTAGAACGACTACGTGAGGTACAACGCCGATTACAAGAACCCAAGAAAAAAATAAAGCAAGTTCGAGAGGAACTCTATCATGAAAAATTCGAACAAATCTCAGATATTGCCCAGTCAACGGAAGAGAGAATGGCTGCTTCAACGAAAATTTCCTATATTGAGACGGAAAAAACTTTACACCATGTTATTTCTGTTATCGAAGGTGTAGGCAACATGATGGAAGACTTAGCTGAACGGATGGATCATCTAGAGGATCACCTCTATGCAATTTATGAATCAGTAGAAAAAATCGATCAGAATCTACATTCTCTGGCATATGATACAATCCCTGCAACTGAGATGCGGCAACAATTAGAGGAGATTCGAAAAAAGAATGACCAGATTAAGTTAGAGCTTCGCAATGTGAATTTTACACAGCGCCTAGCAGTTCATCAAGAAAAAGGGCAGATGAGTAGTCAGAAAAATGAAACAAATTTTGTTCCGCGACGCCAAAAAAAAAGACGGTTTTTTAACCTCTTCTAACACGATATAATAGGGAAAGTTTATCTGAGTATAAAGGAGTCTGGCAAGGTGGAATTTGACTTTCTCTATGATGAGACAGAAAACCCCAAGATTCGTTATGTTTCATTTGCAGGCGATACCCAGCGTTTTGATCTCGCAGTCATCTATACTGAAAAATACTATGGTAAGCCCCTTGTTTTAGATTTACAAAAAAACCGATTTGCGATCATTGGTCATGATGATCTAGAAGAGCCTGGCTATCTTGAGCATGCTTATCAGCTTTCTACTGAGGAAGCAGAAGAACTCAAATCATTTCTCTATACTGTGATTTAACGGACCAGCTCCTATGTTGAGCTGGTCTCAGATTGTAGACAAAGTAATCAACTTCTCTTTTTCTAGAGTCATGGTTACGCATTTCGCCTCCAGTTCAGGCTACGAAGGTGTATTCAAGGCGCCACGACTGCTCGCTCAGGGCGGTATCAACTCGGCTATGCCTCAGACAGTACTACCGCCTATCCTTCGCTACACAGTCGCGGCTTTGTAGCGCCTGAAAGTCGGCTACATTGCGAACCATTTCCTCATGGGAATCATACATCTATTTTGTCTAATTCGCTTTCTCAACTTAGGGTTTTTCGTCAGTCTGGGACCAGCTCCTATGTTGAGCTGGTCTCTTTTCTTTCTCGCTCTAATATGAAGTATGCACAATCAAAGTTACAGAACTCATTGAGGTATTCCTCAATATGACTCGCTTTTGTATTAGGGGTGGCACGAGCATGGTCATCATAAAAAAATCCTTTTAATCTAAGTTGATTATAACCCCAATCACCCACGATCAGATCGTATTTATCCAATATATCACTATATCTTCGTTTAAAATCATCAAATTTCCATGCACTTCGATAATCCCGAATCAAGCGAAATCGCTTGCCATTTAACTCAATTGGCTCCATCTCTACTCTCTTCCTTTTTTAAGCCTGTGTCAGCTTCTCAATCTGTTTTTCAGCCGACTTCACCTGTTCATGAGCATGATAAGAACTGCGTACCAATGGACCTGATTCTACATGTGAAAAACCAAGCTCTAAACCGATCTCTTTCCATTTAGCAAAATCATCAGGGTGCCAGTAACGGTCGATGCGTAGATGTTTTTTTGTAGGTTGTAAATATTGCCCAATCGTTACAATATCAACTTGATGCTGGCGTAAATCTTGCATCGCTTCGACGACTTCATCAAATGTTTCGCCCACACCTACCATAATACTTGACTTAGTTGGAATTTGAGGTTGCATTTCTTTTGCACGTTGTAGCAATTCTAAAGATCGATGATATTTTGCTTTTGAACGAACACGATCAGACAATCGAGATACAGTTTCAATATTATGATTTAAAATATCTGGTTTCGCGTCCATCACAGTTTGCAGAGCGGATCGGTCACCCATAAAATCCGGAATTAAAACTTCAACGCTTGTAAAGGGGTTTCTCGCACGAACCGCACGAATGGTTGCAGCGAAGATGCCTGCTCCTCCATCGTTTAAGTCATCCCGTGCCACTGAAGTAATCACTGCATGTCGAACGCCCATCTGTTCAACAGCTTCAGCAACTCTTTCTGGCTCTGCCTCATCAAGTTCTGTTGGCAATCCGGTCTTAACAGCACAAAAACGGCAAGCACGCGTGCAAATATCTCCTAAAATCATAAAAGTAGCTGTACGATTCGCCCAGCATTCAAAAATATTGGGGCATCGTGCTTCTTCACAAACAGTATGAAGTGTCTTGCTTCTCATCATCTGCTTCAATTCTTGATAGTTGTCATTAACATGTAGCTTTATCTTTAACCATTCTGGTTTGCGTTCCACAGGCACTTCCCCCTATTTATATTTACCAATTCATATCTTATTTTACCACACTACAAACTGAGTTCGAGTATCTAAGCCTCTTGCGAAGTAAAAATATACCAAATATGTTTTTTGATCTCCAGTGGAAGAATACTTTTAGATCCTTTAAAAAAGAGGCGTCGTTCATGTGGAAAAAATGCATTGTACTCATTTTAATACTTTCCATTCAATCAATCACAATCAATACGAGTTTCGGAGCAGAATTAGAAAGTGAACAGCTATTGCGTAAGATCGCGTTAAAAACAAAGACACCTTGGTCCTATCTTGCTGCTGTATACCGCTTTGAACAAAATCGGTTCAAGCGAGCCAAGCAAAAAAATCAATCCCCCACGCTCCATATCTCAAATGAACAATGGGCAGGCTTATGGAATCCCAATTTACAGGATAGCAATCCAGACACTATTCGATATTTCCAAGGGATTGGACGTGATGGAGATGGCGATCAAAAAGCTGGAAGGAACAATTTTTTAGATCAACTATACTCTGTGGCTCGTTTTCTTGGCAGTCAGGGTACAAGTGATGATCATATTCGGCATCAACTGTGGCTATTTTATCAACATCCTGTGACCGTTGATGTGATTACCCATATGGCAAAGGTTTTTCAAAAGTTTGGCTCAACAAAACTGACAACCAACCGCTTCCCACTTTCCTTGCAATCACACTATAGCTATCGTGATAACTGGGGGGCATCGCGTGGTTTTGGTGGCAGAAGAAGTCATGAAGGGAACGATATTTTTGCCGATTATGGTACGCCTGTCCTCAGCACATGCTATGGATACGTAGAGTTGATCGGTTGGAATCGTTTTGGCGGTTGGCGAATTGGAATTCGGGATACAGAAAACCGCTACCACTATTTCGCTCATTTAGGGAAATTCAGCTCTAAAATCACAAAGGGAACCATTGTAAAACCTGGCGATCAATTAGGTGTCGTCGGATCATCTGGATATGGCCCTCCTGGAACATCAGGTAAGTTCCCACCACATCTTCATTATGGAATCTATCGTTTTACTGGTAAAACAACTTATGCATTTGATCCTTTTCCCCTATTAAAAAAATGGGAACTGAAAGAAAAAAAGAAGCTGAGTCATTTAGACTGAAGAAAATCCCTAATAACGAGTAGAGAGATGATCGACAAAGCTCCATTTCGGGCGCAACTAGCGGTATGACAGTTGAAGCAGCATTTTCACTTAGCCAGATGCCGAAGGAGGCGAGTTTTGCCCGTTAGCGAAGGATGACAGAACACAACAGGCAAGTCTAGGAAGGAGCATCCCCGTGAACCATGATTACAAGCCAATCAATTTGAAGGGATTGATCTTATTCATGCTGTGATTTATTTGGAATCATAGGCTGCGCAGGTGGGGGAATTTGCTTCGTTTTCCCTTGCTCCATGTAATAATAATACTCAGGGACTTCACCCATCATAAACATTTCACCTAAGGGATATTCTAGGTCAATCGGTGCAGTCTGTTCAGAAAATGGAACAACAAGTCCCACTTCAGTATGAATTTTTAAAGTAAGTGCTACCATAACTGTATTAATCCCAGCTGACTCTATTCGAGGTTGTAGAGAAATCTTACTTGCACCTTTGGGCCAAATTTGCACAGGTATTTTAGGACCGTACTTCGCAAAGAAGCTACTTTGTAAGAGCTGTCCTAAACGCAACTCAATTGTATGATCGGCCATTTCTTTTAATTTTTTATGAATCGTTTGGCTTACCTTGCTATATAGCTGAGCTTGCTGTCCAGGATTGATTTCAATCAAAGAAACCCTACCTTGGCGATCTTTATCTACTTTCATTAAATGCTTTACATCATGTTGCTTTGCGATTTCTAACACACCAAATGAAACGGATTGTTGAGCGGTCCTTTTAATTTCTGTTAGAGCGATTGTTCGTAAAACGGGTTGAATGGTTTGTTCCAGCCAATAAATCATCATAAATCCAAGAAATATAAATAGGAAAATAAAGAGTAGCCACTTCCCACGTTGCATAAATTGAACAGATGTATGAAAGCGTAAACGTCGCCTCCTAAGCATGGACATCACTCCCTATCTCAGACTATGCAGATAGATGTCTCAAATGCTTCCGGATTCCAAAATATGTATACTCAAATCGTGTTCAATTTGTTAGAATAAGGGACAGTGTGGGTTTAAATTATCCCGTTCTCCACAAGGGAGTGTCTATATGATAAGTTTTATCGTTGCCTATGATAAAAACCGTGTAATTGGTAAGGGAAACAAATTACCATGGCATTTACCGAGTGACCTTACTTTTTTTAAAAAAGTAACAACAGGTCATACCATTGTGATGGGTCGGCATACTTATGAATCGATTGGACATGCATTGCCTAATCGACGAAATATTGTTTTTTCACGGAATGCGGATTTTCACCCTGATGATGCTGAAGTAATGAATGAGAAAGAAGAGATCTTACAAATAGCCGAACAAGAAGAAGTATTCATCATTGGAGGAGCGCAGCTTTTTCATTTATTTTTACCTGATGTTGTAAATTTATATATCACAAAGATTGATGCTGAATTTGAAGGAGATACATTTTTTCCAGATTGGGACTTGCCATCTTTTGATCTAATTTGCCAATTAAAAGGTGAAGTTGATAAAGAAAATCCTTATCCGCATACATTTTATATCTACCAAAAATCACTTCCGCATGGATAAGGCACGCTCCTCGACAGGCAGTCGGACAAGAAGTAACAGCGCAAGATTAAGGATGGTTATCAATACGGATGTGATATATGCACCAAAAACAAGCGGCAAACAAAACAATTCAACCCCCACCGCAACATAGTTTGGATGACGGATCCACCGATACGGACCCCTTTTAATCTTTGCATGTTCCGAAATGACCCAAACCCTTGTACTCCAATATGGCCCTAGGGAATGGATTGCATACCAGCGTAATAACTGAGCAAATAGAAAGAAAATAAATGGAACCAGCCACCACTTTGGTGGAATCGCACGAAAAAAATAACTTTCTAATCCAATCCCAACAAAAAAAAGAATATGTAATCCAACCAAATATGGATAATGACTTTGCCCCACTTCAAAGCCACCTTGTCGTTGAATCCAGTCATCATTACGAGCAGCTAAGCGTAATTCCAAAATGCGCTGGATCACGACGGCAATCCAAAGAGTAAAGAGCCAACTATTCATTGGTTATTCCTCCTCCATTGAACACTCCCTATACCACTCATTTCGCTTAAATCCAACGAATTAAGCTTAGCTCCGCACTAAAGCCAGGACCCAAAGCAGACATCAACCCATAGCTTCCAATCGCATGCTGATGCTTTAATTCTTCGGCAAGTACAAAAAGAACCGTCACCGAAGACATATTTCCATACTTTCTTAAAATTTCATAAGAGCCAGCTAAAGCTTTTTTATCAATTTGCAAAGCATCTTTATATGCCTGCAATACCTTTGTACCACCAGGATGGGTGATAAAATGCTGAATTCCTTCTAACTCTAGACCTTGTTCATGAAGAAATGATGTAATGATCCATTTGATCTTTTGTTGTACAACCGAAGGAATTTGTTTTGAAAAGATGACTTGTAATCCTTCATCACCTACATCCCACCCCATTAAATCTAATGAATCAGGTAGTAGATGACTCATTGAACCTACAATTTCCGCTGTGGTGTTTCCCTCATGAGATGATTCCTTTTTTCCTCTGATCAGTACTGCTGCCGCTCCATCTGCAAATAAAGAAGTCGCAACTAGATTACTTTTACTTTGATCTTCATGCCGAAAAGTTAAGCTACAGCATTCAACTGTTACAAGTAGTACATTTGCTTTGGGAAATGCTTTTGACCATTCAGCGGCTCTTGCCAAACCAACAACACCACCTGCACAGCCCAAACCCCAAATCGGCGTTCGTTTTAACTTTGGATTCATCTGTAACCGATTTGCTAGATGCGCATCAATACTAGGAGTTGATAGCCCTGTTGTTGATACAAAGATCATATGATCAATCTGATTTGGCATCATTCCCAATGGTTTAAGACAACGGAGGATCGCTTCCTCTCCGAGTTGACAAGCCGCTTTTATATAAGCATCATTTTTTTCTTTCCATGTATGTTTTTCTTGAAACCAAGCAATAGGTCGACTGAGATGACGAGTGTCAATCCCAGTATGCTCGAAAATCGTTAATAATCGGTCTAATTGCTCAATTGAATCTGAAAAGAAGCGATGAGCAAATTTCTTCGCCTCTAATTGTTTGACTAGATACGGCGGAACTGCCGTTCCAACAGAGAGAATTCTAGGCATCATATGCACCTCATTTATGCGACAGAACTCAAGTGAGAAGTATACTGAACTGATGACGATTGACAACTATGGTATGCAAAAATGAACGTTGTCATATGTAAACGAAAAAACAAAGTAGATACCTATCGAACTGGTTTGTTTTAAATTGTTAACCTAGCTCCCTGTTAGCTTTCCCGCATTTGGTTATTTCATTCCATTATGGATTCCATGTATCGACTACAACATTTTGATAAATCGATTTCCATTCAGACCGCAACAACTCAAAGATAAGTAGATTTTCGAGCTGACCTTCTACCTTTTCTGCTTCACGTAACATACCTACTAATTGAAAGCCCAATCGCCGAGGAATAGCCTGACTTTTCAAATTACTCAACGCACAGCGGATTTCTACTCGATTCATATCATGTTCTTCAAATAGAAAACGAATCATGTGTAAGACAGAGCGAGTCACGATCCCTCTGCCTTGTAAAGATTCAGACAGCCAATATCCAACTTCAGCGCTTTTAGTTGTCCAATCTATGGAATGCGCTCCAATGACTCCGCTCAGCTCTCCCCGATACCAAATACCAAAATGAAATTCTTCCTCCTTCGCAGCTTTCTTATGAGTATATAAAATAAACTTCCAACAATCTTCTACACAAAGCGTCTCTGCCACCCATAGCAACCACCGACGTAAATGCTTACGGTTGACCTGAATACATCGAAACAATGTTAAGGCATGGTGAACATCGAGCAGCCGCAATGTGATTTCGTCATCTACTCGATATGTAAGCAACTGACCCATCAGCTCCCAATATTCTTTTAAATTTTTAAAAATCTACCGATCACATAACGAATCGCAAATATTGCAAGAGCGATAAACACATTTGCAAAAAAATAAGACTGTTCTCCACCGATCAAATAACCGATTACAGCCCATCCAATCGCTCTTATTATAATGCCATACAAATATGTGAAAGTAATTAACCCTATTAAAAATATAACAGCAAAAGCAATTGACTCTTCCATCATGCCGACAATGCCAGCTATTATAATCGATTCCAAAATCGGCCAAGCGATTCTCCCCAAATTACGCATGCCTTTTAACATCTCAAGTTGACTCCTTTCTCCCTTCGTGCATTTTATCAAACAAAGTATGATGGAGGACTTCTAAAGCTCCAGAAGTCGACTCCATCATCCGTTATTTCGTCATGCTGAAGACTCTTCTATATCGCCTTCTATTGCCAATTCTGTTGTCTTATCCATATATTCTGCAATCTCGTGATCGAGTTCCTCGATTTCTCTTGCTTTTGGATCGTTTCGCATCAACTGCATACCCCATTCAAGTCCCCATTGATGCGCTTCTTCAACTTCGACTGTCCGATGATCTGCGATTTCACCCTCAGGTGTACATACATATGGTGGATGATTAGAAATGACAAAAGTAGTCGCATCACTGCGTTGATTTCTTTTGGAACGAATATAGACAGCAACCGTTCTTTCTGGCAATTGTTCAAGGAAATCTGTCTTTAAGAAATTCCGTGTTAAATCTTGAACCTCATCGGCCCCTTCTGTCTGTGCACAACTTAATACCATTCCTACATTTGCTTTAATCGCTTGGAGTAGCTCTCGATCTTCAAATTGATCAATATCGCGTGTGACAAGACCTAACCCCATATCATGCCGGCGATCCTCCAAGAAGATTTCACGTAATAAGGGTACCTGTACCAAATGTGCTTCCTCAATCATTAACAAGTGGAATTTAGAGCCAAATGCACGTTTCTTGGCGACTAAGTGATATTGGCTGAGCAAATGTCCGACTGTTACTTTTAGTTCATGCTCTTCCATACCAAATAGATCAATCATCACCAAATGTCCTTCATCCATATATCGACGAATTTCTAAGCCCATTTCCAACTGAAGAAACATACGTCGCATTGTAGGGTCCTGTAATAATGGATCAATTCGATTTAACAATAAGCCCATTTCTTTTAATTCTGATGGTGTTACATTTGCCCAAAAGCGCTTTACATAAGGATCTTTTACTTCAGCTAACACCTCTTTGCGGAATCTTGGATTATTGACCATATCATCAATTCCCAAAATGGTGTGTTCCTTATTATCCTCTAATAGACCGTGGACAATCATGGTTAATAGCCGTTTTCCGCGTACAACTGACTCACTCTGTCCAGATTTATATAAAATCACCTCTGCGACTTGTTCAGCGACTTGGTTTACTGTATAACCTTTTGTCTTGGTAAGGAGATTCAGTCCCAACATATGAGTGGTATCATCTGACAAATTATAGTGGTGAATCTTATCTAATGGCAATTCAACACCTTTTTCTACTAATGTTCGTAAACGATTCTCCACAATCGCGATAATTTCTCTCGCTGGGTCTAACAAGGTAAATCCAGGCGCTGTATCTGGATCTTTCACCCAGTCGTCAATCATAGACTGAATGATTTCCACTGCACAACTCGATTTCCCCATACCATTTGCCCCTGTTAAAATAAAATGCTTTGACAATTGATCGTAGGGCACACGAACTTCTCGTTGTTCTAATGGATGCTTCATCTGCCCAATCATGACACCACTATCCCATTCATGAGATTCCAAAGATCGCTGGTTTTTCTTTAAATGGGTGATATATCCTCGTGAATCCTTTGCGTCATCAGAAGGCTCTTGATAAATCCAATGATCAGCTGGAGGCAAATGAAATAGATTAGCTAACTCCTCTCCTGTCCAGATCATCAACGTAAATGGAATGGGGTAAGGAATTGGATTGTGATCTGCTATAGGATTCCACCAATCATGCTTCCAAAAATAGACTGCTCCATCATAATTCATCGTTGTCTCAATCGCATTTGCCGTTGAACGGACAATATTCGCTGCATCCTCATGATTTGACCAAAGAGATAAGCGAACCTGGAATGTGAGTTCACGACCTGTCACCCGGCGAATCAAACTGATTTTACGCGCTTTTTGTTCAGGGTCTAAATCAGCCATTTTCTTATCTTTTAGATCATCTAATGCATCCTCAGATCTTTCTTCCAAGGCTTTCCAAGTTGTCGGAGCAAACTGAAGATCAACAATTGTACCTGGTCGCAGACAATTCAGGATATTACCAAGCTGACTTTCTTTTTTCTGTTCCAAAGAAGCGAGAGGTAAGCCTTTTCTCCGACCACGTGCAAAGCGGAAATGCCCGCCTGATCCACCTGCTTCAGGTTCAGGGAATTGGTCTGCACGTAAGTCATGTATTTCTGCTGTCGGGTATACACTGCGAATCGTGTCGTAGACACTATTTCGCTTATCTTTCGGGTAAGATAGGTAAATCCCGATCTCACGGCTATGCTTTGTCATGGCAAAGCGAATGCGAAACCAAGGTGTTCCCCAATTGATCCGTTGCTGAAGATGTCGAATCATCCCTCCAAAAGTTCGTGTAAGCGTCATCACCTTGTCTACTTCAAGCTTTGTTTGATCAGAAGGGAGAATTCGTAAATACCTGACATCTGCGGTTGCCTGTTGACGATAGTACCGATAGCGAAAATACTGTACAATGACATACAAAAACGGTGCAGCCACTAAAATCACAATCAACAGCGGCACAAGACTCCATAAGCTCTCAAAGAAACTACCAATTGAATCAAAAAACTGTGTAATCCCCCCTAAAGCTCCAGTAGAACCTCCTGAACTAGTAGTAGGTGTTCCTTCCAACTTTTCTCGAACAAATGGGTAAAGTTTTGCTAAGACAACTAACACACCGACGGGAACGATAAAAAACCACAACACCATCCGGGGAATGGAGGAAAGGTCTTCATCTTTTCCACCCGGTACCTTTAACCAACTCATATCGTTCCTCCTTTACAAATCATCTTTCAATACTGTTAAAATTCGCCATTTATTCGGCTATTTCCTTTTGAACCGCCAAAAGGCGGGGAAGACTTACTATTTTTTCTCCCCAGGTTTACATTGATTAGAAATCCAACAAAGTGGGTTAGTAAATTGACCATTTACCATGACCTCAAAGTGTAAGTGAGGGCCAGTACTATAACCATCACTTCCTACAGCACCAATCTTCTGACCTTTGGTAACAGCGTCACCTGCTTTTACAAAGAGTCCATTGGCATACATATGTGCATATCGTGTAACAATGCCACCGCCATGATCAATGGTGATTAAATGTCCATACCCGGATGAAGTACCTGCTGAAACCACTTTTCCATTATCTGCAGCAAAAATGGGGGTTCCTGCGGGCGCTGCCATATCTAAACCTGTATGCATTTTCCATACATGCTTAATCGGGTGAAACCGCATGCCATAGGATGAGGTGTTGATCGAACCTTTCGTTGGCATGGCAAACTTCCCTGTTGAAGGCAGTGCAGTACCATTATTTCCTGTAGTAGGTCCACCAGTTGGCACTGTATTAGCATATTGATGAGCCCGTTGCATGACTAAATTGACATAGTCTTGAGAATGATTATATAGCCAGATCGCTTTTTCCCAGCTACCACCCTGCTTATAGTTGGCTGCTAAATATTTTGCTGTCGCATGTAATGCGTCCTTTGGGTTATTACGATCTGCTACTCCATCTCCATCTGCATCAACCCCATAACCCCCATATTTGGCAATCATCTTTGGATCATTAATAATATTATTCAAACTATCTGGTAAGTCTCCACTTTTCGTGCCTCCTGGATAACTCCAACCAAGCCATGTCTTATCCATAAATTGTGTATGACCTTGCGCACCTACCATTTTGCCTGTTTTAGGATCAACACTTTTTCCGGTATCGGCACCAAAGCTTGATTCAACACTATGAATCGCCGCAATAATATTCCAAGGGACACCATATTTTTTTCCTGCTTCAACATATATCGGGTAATATTGTTCTGCTGCTTGTGGAAATCCTGAAGATTTTTCGATCGCATCTTGGTTTACTCCCGTTGTTTGTTCCTGTTCGGGAATATCAAAACCATCTTCTCCTCCACCTAATAATGTTGTAATTCCTGTGACAAGAAACATCATCCCAATAAACGGGGAACATAATAGTAAGATAATTGCAAAGGCACATCCAACCGTTTTATTTGATTTTGCACTATTCGAAGTCGCCATGGATGTTCATCTCCTTCACCTTCCACTCCCCGCTATCCGATTGATCTAAGATCAATTCATAGTTTTCGCCCATGGCCATTGTTTGGTTTTGTGAATTATAGCTTGTATATTCCACTTCAACCATACAAGAGACAGTGAGTTCCAGCTGTTGGCAATCGGTTTTTACGATTCGGTTTAATTTTGTACGTACCCTTTCAGATGTAGGACGTCCCTCTGTCTCCAAGGATGTTTGTTGCAGCAGTGGATTGTCTAGATAAGGACGTACAAGCGTAAACCATTGCTGGAGATTTGAGTAATCCTTATTGATATAATGCGAAATCATTTTATTGGCTGTTTCCTTTACATTCGTTAGATCTTGATTTGACATTTTTCCTGTTGTTTTATAAGTTTCTTGTTTTTGCTCAACGTTGGTCTTTTCATTTTGGGCTTTTGGCTCTGGATCTCCAAATCCAAAAAGACCAAAATAGACAAAGATGGCCCGCAAGCCCAAAAGTACAATGGCAAATACAACAACGATTACTACAATCATCAGGGGGCTGATCCCTTCTCGATTACCTGGCTCTGACAATCAAATCCCTCCTTTCTTGTCCAAATGGAGCCTACTCATTGACTAAGAACGCGAGGTAAATTTTTGTATTCGTTGTGCGGTATTTCCTAGGTAACCATCGAGCTTTTTCACTAATGCCCGAATATTACCATCTGCTGACACATTAACTGGTGAACTTAATATGCTAAATAAATCTTTACGTCGCCAAATAATCCCGATCACCAGGATCAATTGCATCGCAATGGTCCAGATGTAACCAGCTTTATCAGGTGGCGACATTCCATATAAAAATTGAGACATGGTAACCAATACACTGAGAAATACGCCCAATATTAACTTGGTTACTTGATAACCCACAAATTTTTTCATCCAGTTCATTGCCACACCTGACCATGCAGGATAGAGTGCCATAAGTAGTGCAAAAGGTGCGTAGAGTGCAAAGATCACAAATAAAAATTGGTAAACTAAGATCGCTCCAGCAATGATGAAAAACATAAATCCTAAAATTAGATGTGAAAATCCCAACAGAATAAGCATGCTAAATCGCTGATGTATTCCCACATCTTTCATCATGGCATTATCTGTCTCTTTGGCAACAACCTGATTGCGTGCATTGCTTCCTACTTTTGCGTTTAATAGAGCTTCAATTCTTTCTTTTGTTAATGAATTGTCTTCTTTTGTTTTCCCATATTGTAACATCAAATAAGGCTGATAGATTAACATATTATAAATTTTATCTGCAACTGCAAAAGAAGCAACTTCATCTGGATATTTCATTTCATGATTAATGGTACTGTTCAGATCAAGCCCAATACCCATCAACTCTTGGCTTAATCCACTGCTCAAATCGTTTAAATAACGCATGACGCCACCCGCATTTGCAAAGAAAACCATCGCTAACATCAAAATGAGTAAACTTTTTACCATTGCGCTGATCGCATCGGTGGTTTTCTTCTGAATCATGCCCATGTATGCGATATAAGCTCCACCACAGATGATGAGCAACATTAAAAAATTACCCCAGAGTCCGGATTGTCCAAAGCCAGCTCCCGTAAAACCAGCTAATTGTTGGACTGCTTTTTCCACTGCATCAGCAAACCAGCTCACAATATCAAGAGAAAAGCTATTCTCCAAGACTGTGATCACTGTGAAGTCCCACATGAGCAACGCTTGCCAAAATAAATTATTAAATCCATGCAAAATCGCATTCCCTTTATTTGACAATTGCATTGTAATATCTGTTAGCCCTGCTGATTCGGGTACATATTCTAGGTAATAACGACTTGGCTTATATTTACTAAATTTCACATCATAGCCATGACTCTTTGCTTTTTGAATGCGCTCTTTTGGAAAGATAATACTTAAATCGCTTAGCAAATCGTAACCCTGACCCGATTGAGTTGCACTATTTGTCACAGGTGCAGGGGTAGTAGGCGCAGCATTAGCGGTACCTACGATCCAATGACATGCTAGGACGATCAAAGCTAGGCAGACCAGTATATATCGTTTTTTTACCACGTTTCTTTGCTCCCCCCTCATTATCTCATGACCACTTCTTCACTTGCTCTCTCTGAATGGACAGTTTTTGAGCCAGGTCTTGTATCGAAAGCATGGAACAGTCTTTCTTCTGGAATTTTGATCTCTAATTCGTTGACGCGTTTTTCTAAGTCAGACATCAAACAAGTACCTGTTGGCAAACTACGAACTGTCTCTACGTTTTTATCATTTGGTTCGATCCCAAGGATGCGACATGCAGCTTCAGCTTCCTGCTGATCGCGACAACGAAAGACAAACCGACATCCTAGATTGGAGCGAATCTCTTCACCTAACATGTCTTTCGCGTTTTGACTAATCAAATAGATCGCCGAGTTTTTACTTCGCCCTGTTCGAACTAACTCTTCTAAAATCGCTCTCCCTTCCCGAACTTTGGCCAAGCGCCATGATTCATCAAACAAAACCAATTTAAAATGTGAACTCGATTGGTTGGAAAAACGCCTTGAAAAATCAGAGATTGCCATTAAAAGTGCAATAGACATTCGCCCAAAATCAGTTTGACTCTCTTCAGGTAGCTGTAAATCTTCAACTTGTAATATGGTTAACTGCTTAGATAAATCAATCGCACCTTGTGTTCCGTTACCAAAAAGAAGCTGACCTTGTCCAGAGGTTGCAAGGTAACTCAGCACATCTAATATTTCTTCTAAATGATCGCGTCTTTTTTCGGTCATTGATTGTAAGAGACCTTCAAGGCACTGCAAGACCCCCATCATCGAAGGCTGTTCTAGCTTGATTGCTTGGTCAACTGCTTTACCGATTGCAATCGCCTCATAGGTACCATCTGATGCTCGCGCCAAAAATTGCAAGATACGTTTTGCCGTTTCAGCAGCAGCAGCGCGTTCACCCGCTGATTGCACACCCATCAACGGATCAAGTTTTCCACGATCTTCTTCACTCGCTCGCAGCGTTACAATATGGGTAAGTCCTCTAAGCTCTGGTAAGTGATCAATCCAGTGAGCCCGCTCGTCTTTGGGATCAAAAATTAAAACTTTTGATCCAGTTAACAATGCTTGATACGCTAATAGATTGGCACCTAGTGATTTTCCTGCTCCCAGAGAACCAATAAAAGCAGCGGAGGCAGTCATGCTTAGCTTCTCATCCTTTGGACCGCGATCATGTTGAAAGAAAACGGGTAAATTCCGAGACATCCCGATCAAGTGACCTGAACCATCACCAAGTTGCCTTGTTGCCCCAACCATACTTGCGGCGACAGAAGTGGGGTCCATATGGTGAACATAGTCATGGATCAACTGTTTTGATCCGGGAATCATTTCATTAAATCCTCTCCATTGATCACCATAAGGCACTTCCACCTGAATCATCATATCGCTATACAAATCCTTGATTAATTGAATCCGAATCTGGAGCTCATCTGCATTTTCAGCCGCTACACATAAGACAATCGAAGTTTTGAGCAATGGAAACTTATCAGTACGTAGATTATCCTCCAGTTCATTTGCTTCTTGACGGCTATTTAAAATATGGAAAGAAGTCTCCTCCCCGCTTTCCAATGCATGTTCGTCTTCTGCTTTTAATTCTTTCTTCTTATTTAAGACTTGCGAAAGCGCTTTACTATATTCAATTGTCTCTGTTCGTACTGATGCTTCAACAGGAAAACTTAGCTGTTGTAAACAGTAGAGCCATTCTAAGCCAGGAAAATTGGCTTTATCTGGAATATAGGAAATGGTTAAAAAGGCCATATGTCCCTGCTTGGTCTGACCATGTACATGCTGCTCAACTATTAACTTTCGTCCATATGAGTCATCAAAACGCCCCTCACTCAGTGTCATGATATCGCGCATCGGTCGTATTGCTTTTTTTCCTTTTATTTCTGTCTTGACCGACTTAGGCTTCCAACCCACTCTACGCGGACTTTCACCAATACCACGATAAAATCCACGACGAATCAACCACTGCAAATCATCAGCAGTCAGACGCCTCACCCGTAAGTATCCCTGTAAACGCGAATAGATCAACTCTTCTTGTTTCTGATAAGCATCAAGCTCTTCCAATAAAATCTCCGCTACATCAGTCCCTGAATGATCATAGAGATACCTTCTAAAGTCCTTGATTGCATATAAAAATTCACGAAGCATAGAAAGCCCTGTTATCGTTGTCTTTTTTAACTGAATTCCAATATAAAAGCGATATTGATGAATTTCTTTTCCTTTTAATCGTTTCATACATGCTTGAATGTGACGTTCTCCAGCTTCATAGAGCTGAGGAGAAAGTCCAGTCAATCTTTTCTCCATGCTTAATTGATGCTCGGTAAGACTTTGATGTTCAGGTACGATTAACGCATGGGTATCTGCATTGATATTCCAATAAAAAGCCTCCAAATTCCCATGGAGGCTGAGTTGATCATCCACCGAACGATAATCGTAATTAAAAGGCTGTATCTCATAATAAGCAGAAACGGTTCCATCCTGGCTAAAGACCAAGTTATCTTCAAAATATTTTACCGGGAATTGGATACGAGCCATCAACTGTCACCTCCAGAATTCAAACGATAGACGACTTCACCATCATATTGAAAATATTTCTCTTTTGGGCGTTCAATTTTTTGATAACGTGCATAATGATGATTGCTAAATAGGTGCTCAAAATAACGGTAGAGAAAACGGTGGGGGGCTTTACCGTCTAAGGTTTTTCTAGTAAAGAACCAGGTGACCAAAAATGGCACACCAATAAACTTGACCAAGTAAAAGTCAATCCAAGAAAGTGGGGGTAACAGATTCAAACAGATCATAATCAAAAGAGAGACAACAAAGAAGGCCATCTGCCGATATGAAACCGGCAGAGGTAAATGAATACCTTGGATCGAGTAAACCGTCTTTTCAATGCGGAAAACTCGATTATAAATGCGAATCTGTTTCATTTGAGATAAGCCTCAAATAGCCAACTGAATCCATCGCTCCCCAACGATTGAACCAACTGTGGTTTAAAGATAAAGACACTTACCAACATAGCAAAAAGTGCAAATCCAATGAACGCAGTAAAGGCACGTTTCCAGAACAACGTTAAACTGACAAAAATAACTGCTAAGAAAAAGAGCGCTCCAATTTCTCCGCCAAGCGTCTCTTGTAACTTCTTACCTGGACCGGCTGCCAACATGATTATGGTTGAGAAATCCATTCTATTTATCCTCCCCTGATATTAGTTTTGTAACAAACCATTGACCCTTATCCTCAATTAGCTCAAGTCGATAATGACTATTTATCTGTACGCCAGAAGCGAGATCTTCTAACAATACATCACAATTTGCTTTGTAAGTTTCTCCTACTTTGGTAACTTTCAAATTTTGCAACTCATGAAATTGTACGATTCCCGTTAAACCAGCAATCGCTGATTGATCTTTCAGTTGATAACTAATCTCTCTTGGACTATCCTCTGTATAGGCTTTCCAAAAACTTTGGAGGAAGCTGGTTACTTTTTGTTCCACATCTGATGGGACTAATTCACCTTCATCCTCTTTCTTATCGGGGAATGTAACCTGTTTCGCAACAGGTGGTGCAATAAAAGTAGGTTTATCGACAATTCGATAAGAATCGCCTGCTTTTTTGATCGCAATCTGTAGATAGCGGTCTACACGCTTCCGTTGTTGACTATCATCACTATTGATCAACTCTGTCTCTGCAAAGAGGGTCATCTCTTTTATACCTTCCCCGCCAGGACGATCCGTAACCTTCCAAACCTCAACATTCTCGGGGTACGAATCCCACTTTAACTTGCTAAAGTCCATTCCTCCTTGGACATCGATACTATCTGCCCAGTAAGGCTTTAGGCGGATCGCTCGACTCCCTTCATTACCTCGAGACCAAGAGAGATATTCCCTTGTAAATTGCTTGGCAAAAGCAACTTCACCTAAATTTGTATTTTGCGAAGTGGAAGTAGATGTTTGAGTTGTTAACGTCTGTCGTGCGGGAACAGGTATCAAATGAAATTGAATACCGATTGCAATCGTTGACGTTAAAGCTGTGTAAAGCAGCGCCCCCCAAAAAATCCACCGCCAAAACTTCTGCTTTGTCGTTGTCTGAATCAAACGGTTCCACCTCTTTACTAAAACTTAGCCACTAACTTTGCTTGCACAATATAGCGATCAGGTGCGGAACCGATATACCCAAACGGATAGCATGTGGTGAGTGTGAGAATGGGAAGTTTATGAGATACAATTACAGATTGATCACTTGCATCTGTAACCCATGTTTTGGTGATTCGATATACAAATGATCCCTGCGGTGTAACCACTTGTAATGTATCACCCTTATTAAGCTCACCCAATCTTTGTAAAACCGTATCCCGGTGACCTGAAAGGACTGCATTATCCCCTTCACCCGGCAATACACTCCGTTCGTAATGACCAACCCCATATGCCAGTTGCTCATCATTTGTTCCTTCGATGACTGGCAACCTTTCTTTTAAACGAGGGATATATAGATAAGCAAACTTTTCACCTTGTTTAGGGCGTTGTACTTTTGGGACGATCACAGGTTGAACAGGAACAGAAGTTAAACTCTTGGATTTCTGATCTGCTAGTTTCGATGCTTCCGATGGCGTAATCTTTTCCACGACCTCTACCTTTTGTAGATACATTACGTATGAATAGCTGGCGTAGCCAATACCAAGAATGATCAAAACGCAAGCGATGACGCGATCCCATCTCATTGTTCATCCACTCGCCGAAAAAGAATGTATAAAATGCCAACAACTGCAAATAGAGCACCGATCAATACACTGTTTAGATCGTTGCTTGCTGTTTCAGGCAATGTACCATGATTAACTGTTCGTGGCTCTCCATCCTCTATCATACTACCTTTTGAATCATTATTGGTTGAATCTATCGCCTGATCTTCCGATTTTGACTTTGTTTTTTTCGATTGAGTCTGATTAACTTGATATTGTGCAACTTCTTGATCCATCTGCGATTTTGAACCTTGTAAGACACCAAACATAGAAGCGACCATCTCACGCTGTTTACCTACTTGTGAAGCTGGTTCTTTATCCTTAATAATTCTCCAGGGCTTTCGTTCCTTCTTGATCTGTGGATCTTGATCGGATTTTTGTTCTTTTGATGGTGAAGATTGATCCTCTTTTTTATCCTCTTCCTTTTTAGGAGTTGAAGTTGTTTTTTGCTCTGCTTTCGGCTTTGCTTCTGGTTTCGGCTCTTGCTTTTTTGACGGTTCCTGTTGATTAGGATGCTTTTGAACTGGCTTTTTAGGTGTTGGTTCTTTTTGATCTGAATTCGATTTTGGGTTCGTTTGGACTGGTTTATCTGATTTGTTTGGCTCTTCCGGCTTCTCGGGCTGCTCAGTTTTCTTATGTTTAACCGGTTTAGATGTTTCCTCTTGCTTCTTTACCTTTGTCTCTTTTTCTTTACTTGCTTCATCTTTAGGTGCTTTCTTCTCTTGCTGCTTTTTCACAGATGATTGTGGTGTATTTGCCCCTTCAGGAACAAGCTGTTCTTTCTTCTCTTGCTTAGGAGGTGAATCAATCGGCATTTCACCTTTGACCTTTGGTTGTCCCTCCTGCTCTTTCTGTTCTTGCTTAGGTTTCAGATGTTCTGGAACCAACTCATCCTGTTTTTGCTTAGGTTGAATTGGTTGATCCAAAGGAAGTTCTCCCTTTACCTTCTCATCAACGGTTGCAAGCCGTGTGGCAAAAGCAGAACCAATCCCCAAAGAAAGCCCTGTGATGATACATAAGGTGATAATTGCGGCTTTTACAATTGAGTCATTCATATATTCACTCCTTTTCCATTGATTCAGATCTAGGGGAGTGCGCCATAAAGTGTGAAAATCTGACGAAATGGAAGTGAATCATAAGCGTAACTTTCACTCACCTTCCTATAATATTACAGTTTAGTTATTATTTTCAACACTATTTACTATTTTTTGTATATTAGGCCAGTTGCAGGAACTCCTTATCAACTACAATTTTCGCGTTTATGTCGTATAGACGCGTATTTTGTAGTATTTAAAATTACATAAATTTACACAAAAATAAACACTAGCCTCTATATCCTAAACAGTGATAGTAATGTGTACTCTTCACAGCAGAACATTTCAAAAAAGAAAATCTGCTTTCCAACAATAATAAAAAAGAGAATGATTCAGGTAATCCTTGTCAGATCCTCATAATTGGAACAGATGTTATTTTTTTGAAATTTTAGTTCCTCCCCTGAGATTAAACGTTCAACAAGAAATATACCCCCTTTTCGGGGGTTCAATCATTAAATATATGTCAAATTAAAATCTGCCATTGATACAATCCTGATTCAATCTCTTGCCGCTCTTGATTAAAAACGCGATATGGAATTTGCAGCTCAAAAGATTCTTTAAAAAGGCTAGGGCTTAAACGTAAACTGGTTTGATCTTCCCAATACCATTGATATGTGCTTCCGTTGTACTGAATTCCATTTTGATACCAATCATGAGGACCTGTTTCGGGATCATGTAAACATATGGAAAGGGACAGGTCATCGCAAAATCGCAACAATCGAAAATTGTCGATGAGATATTGCTTCTCATCAGCAGAAAAATATTTTCGAATTCGCTGTCTACGTGCTTGTTCTCGATCTAAAAATTCTTTTGCCAGTGGTTCAGTTAGCTTTTCAATAAAGTAAGCGTAATGTTTGCTACAAAGATAACCTGCATAAAGATTTTCATTTTCAACAGTTACAATCCCATTCGTATATGCTTCTAGCTTTAAGGCTAGGGGATAATCCATAAAAGAATAGGGTTGATTGCTCTCCTCATTCCAAACCACCTGTCGGTCAAGCTCGATCCAACCAATATCATGGTTTCGAATTGCAAATAGTGTTTCCTCACGTGGGCGAATTACTTGAAAGAGATGCTCTGCCATTTCACCCGCCATGAGTCCATGTTCGTGTTGGTTCATTAACACATATTGATCTCCTCTTTGACGAACAATCATGCCCCGAACCCCTTTCTTGTTATTAATTTACGCCTACTTTATGAAACTATTCCTGTTCTGACTGCTGCTTAAACAGATGGTAAGCGGAATCCTAAAGCATATCCATATTCTTCTATTATAACATCTTTTAACAAATATATTTTTATCATGAATAAAATCTTATACACCAGCTCACTAAAATGCACAAAATAGCTTTGGAGCTTCGAGCTGGTGTATGTAAAATATTATTTATTCTTTTTTTCGAATTCGTTTTTTAGCTTGTAATAAACGATCTACTTTTAATCCTTGAGAAGAATGAAGCGAATGCTTTGTTTCTTGCTGCTTTTTAGGAGCCTTTGTTGCAGCTGTTTCAGGCTTCTGTTCCTGATTTACAGCAATTGTATTCCAGCGCTTCTTTCTGTTTACAATCGCTTGGCTAGATTGCTGTTTTATCTTTGCAATCGCTGACTGCTCCGTTTTTGTTTCCATTATCGTCGCTCTCTTCTTACGCCATGAAAAAATTTGGTCAAAAGATAGTCGGCGCGCCGCGATATCGACAGGCCATAATAACGTAGCAACCAGTAATAACCAGAATGTAATCTCTTGTTTCTCCCAATCGCCTTCGGATGAATTACGAAAAGCCATTGAAGGATCTGGTTGTATTTTCCCAAGCTTAGTGAGATCAATGGTACGTGTGTTGGGTCGATATTCAGATGAATAGGGAACGACAAAACCAAAGGTGCCCAATCTTTTCTGATTTTTTCCTTTACCCGCTACTCCTTGTAAAAAGTAAGTTCCTGGTTCTAACGCTGGTAGTGATCCCTCATATTTATCTTTTGCAGTTGCTTTTACTTCTATTTTTTTTGATTCACCACTCTGATCAACCATATTAAAAGCGATAGTTGGAGCGGTTTTCAACTGTGCTTCTGATGCATACACTTCTAATTTTGGTTGTTCTTGATCCAATTTTGGTCTTAGGTCAAATCCTCCGTTTCCTGATTGCGAAAATGTCCACCCAACCACTTGATTCCAAAAAGTAGTAGCTTGACTCCAGGCCGTCCAGGCTTTTGACCATTTACCACTCACATCACTTGTAAAAGCAAATGTCCGACCTAAACCATATTGCCAACGTGCCAAGATTGGATCACGAAAATGAGGGCTTAATATAACTTTTTCACTTGTTTGTTTTGCTGTTGTTCCTACATACCCTAAAAGGGGAGGAACTGCTGAAAGGCCTAGATCATTTCCTGCATTCATCTCAGGGATGATCGGTTGATTTACGATATATGAACGTTTGGAAAGAATTGTTTCTTTACTAAAAATCGTCGGGATTGCTTGTGGATGATTTGCTAAATAACTACGCCCTTTTCCCCATACAGCTAACTGTTGCAGCAGCTTTTGATCCGCATCGGTTCCAACCGCAACAGTACTTAATGTAATTCCCTTTTTTGCCCACTTTTGCGTAAGTGCCTGAAATTTATTGTTAGGTGCTTGTCCATCCGTTAATAGAATGACATGCTTCCTTTTTACTTTTAGTTTACTTAATGATTGATAAGCTGTATCCAAAGATGGGTATATATTCGTTCCCCCATCTGCGGGTATATTAGAAATCAATCCATTGACTGCATTTTTATTGGTCAGCGATTGCGGCTTTAAAACCCATTTCATTCCATCGTCAAAGGCAATAACACCTAGCTGATCTTGACCAGTAAGCAAACTAGCTGAACGCATAGCCGCTTTTTTCGCTAGTTCTATCTTTTCTCCAATCATGCTACCTGATTTATCGATCACTAACATCAACCCAAGCGATGGCATTCTACGTTGATCGCGAATATCCATATAGACAGGCAGTGCCTGCTCAAGCGGAGTCTGATACCAACCCCCAAGGGCAAAGCTATTCTCTCCTCCGATCATCCCCATGCCTATTCCTAAATCCCGCACAGCAATTTGCATTTGCTTGATCTGCTTTTCAGTGAAGGAATATGCCGGAACATTGACTAACAGAAGGCTAGAATATCGCTTTAAGCTTTCTAAACGATCTGGCACTACATCTGGCTTCATCCGATCACTCGCGATTCCTAATGCAGCAAGGGAACGAACCAGATTTTCACTATCAGTCCCTTGCTCTTCCACGATCAGCACACGTGGTTTACCTTGTACTTCACTAAAGGCATAGGCCTGATTGTTCTGAACAATGGTATCAACTTTGGGGACGATCTCCACTTGATACCGTAGAAATCCATCTTGTTTTGCAATAACCGGAAATGAAAATTTGTTATTACCAGGGTTTAAGGTCACCTCGCGCTCAAGTACAGGTTTCCCAGCTTCTAAAATCCGTAGTTTTGAAGTTGTCTTGATCGTAGAACGAATGAACAGTTGCAGTTGAAAATGGTCATCTTGATGAAGCTGCTTAGGCACATCGATTGAATCAACGAAAACTTCTGGTCCCTGCTTTGAGGCAAGCGAAACAATATCTACAGGAATACCACGTTGTTGAAATTGAAGGAGTTCTTTTTTTGCGTTTCCTGTTGTCTCTTTCCCATCCGTTAGGAGAACTACTTTTCCTTTTGCTGTACTTGGCAACAATCCAGCAGCCAAACGAAGCCCACTCGCTAAATTCGTCGCATGTTGATTGATGACGGTTTGCAATGAATCAACTTGTTTATTTTGCTGCCAAGCCTGCTCCACCACGGCACGATCCGCTACTGATATGAGCGCAAATCGATCCTCAGGCTGTTTTTGCGCTACTGCTCGCTTCACCCAATCTAAAGCTAATTGCTCATTTTGAATAGAAGCTGATCGATCAATAATAAACACAACAGATCGACCCATCTGAGGAAAAATGAGAGTTGTTTGGGCTAAGGCGCTTACTAGTAAAAGAAAGATCAAACCACGCAACACCAATAGGACACTTTTCTTTCCCTGTAGAAAGCGATGTTCTTCCTGCCACCAATGGTATAAAAAATAGGCACAGGGAATAAGCAGCAACAAGATAAAAGGTTCATACCAACTAATAGCCACGCTTAAACACCACCCATTCCCAAGTTACAACGATGATGACAAGCCATGTTAACCACCACCAAAATTCTTGTTTTCCTTGTAATGTTTGGTCATGAAGAACAAGTGGAGTGGTTGTGATCTTCTGTAAATTCAGGTTGGATTCATTTTCAGGAAAGCCAACTCGAATGAAATAAAAAGGGTGCTTTGCTCCCACAGCAGTCATTTTTAATAAGCCAACTGCTTCAGGAAGACGAATCTTTACCTTGCCTTGGATCACTCTTCGCTTCCCCTGCATAAAACCGGATAACTGAATCTCGTTTGTCGCAGGTGGCACCTTTACTTCTACTGTTTCATCAGGAACGCTCTCTTTTGCCCCAGCATCTAATTCAGGTACTAGCCAGTGGGCGATTTGCATCATTAAGACTGGAAAATACGGTTTTAAAGCAAGATCAGATTTTTCTAGATCAAAAGGAAAGAGGACGACGCGTTTTCCTTGATATTCCCCAGCGACTAGCAAAGGTTTTCCTTCTATTTGTAAAATCACGTCCGCCCAATCAGGAACGCGTACTGGTGATAAATTAGCAACCGAAAGTTCACCAAAGTTCAGACCTTCACCAATCATATGAGGCGTAGTATTTTCTATTTGACCTGATACAGCAGTATGTATAGAAGATTTGCTATTAGCAAGTCCTTGTAATTGAGTAGAAAAATATAGTGCAGGCTGATTTGCCCACTGATTACCTCCATTGACCACAGAAAAACCTTCATTAGATGTCAATGGATTTGTGGATAGTTCTAATTGATCTGATAAGGAAAATACTTTTTGTAGAAAAATAGAAGGGGAACCCAGCATATGCACAGGATATTTTTTTTGGAAAGTTTTCATTTGATATCGTCTGTTGTCTTGTGCAAGCGCATCATATATGGGACGTATATCAAGCTGGTATACTGGCTGATCAGGTAGTTGAGAAAAATGTACTTCTTGACTTGTCTCATTTTCCATTGTGAGTGACTGTGTTGCTAATAGATTCCCTTGTAAATCATGAACCGAGACAGCAACTTGATTTTTTACTTTTCCATATTGATCCACACGAACAAAAAGCTCTTGTTTGCCCTCATTTTCTTCTAACGAAGAAGCACCAATTGCAACATTCGGCTTTGCTGAACCGATTTGAATCGATCGATGAGGGAGTGATGCCGGTTGTTTGGACAGACTGGCACCATCGCTGACCAATAAAATTTCGCTCTGATTGGTAGCTGTGGTCAGCGCATGAGCAAAAGATAACGCTGCATCCAGATCACTGCTGCCCAATTCAGGCTGTAATTGATCAAGCACATTCATCAATTCGCTTTCTTGATCACTTTGCGAAATCAGGAGTCGTGGCACACGTCCAGCCGCAATTAAAGTAATCTGCTGATCACTATCTTTATGATCAATAAAACTTCGAACTTTTTGCCGAGCTATTTCTAAACGTGTTTGCTTTCCCTCTTTTGCTAGCATACTGCCTGAAATATCAATGACAATGATTGCTGAGGAGGTACGGATTGTATCGGCAGGTAAGCTAGGACGGCTCAAGGCAAAGACAAGTAGAATGGCTACGAGTAGCTGTAACCACAGCAGTAAATGATGTTGAAACTTTTTCCAAGGACGGTTTGCCTCTAAGTCCTCAAAAAGCCTCTGCCAAAGAAGATTACTTGATATGACTCGATCCTGGTAACGACGTTTCAATAAGTATAAAAGAAGAATGGCTGGCAGTAGATAAGCCAGCAACAAAAAACTGTAGGGTTGTAATACTTGCATAAGAAGTCCTCATTTCCCAAGCTATAGATGGTCAACGTAGAATTCCAACCTCACGAAACAAGGTAAAACAAATTGTTTCAACCGCTTCCTCTGCTGGAACAAATAAATAGCGAATACCTCTGTTTAAACACCATTTTTCTAATTGCTGTATATACTTTTGAAATCGTTCGCGATAAAGTGTTTGTGCATATGGAGAAATGGCAATCTCCTTTGCTTCAGTTGATTCACTATCGATTAATCGCAGATCGCCTGAGTAGGAAGGCTCTCTTTCTTCTTTTGCTACCACTTGTAACAAAATAACCTGTTGGTGAGATGCTTGTAAACGAAGAAGACTCTTTTCCCATCCTGTTTGAAAAAAACCATCTGTAATAAAAATGGAACATCCTGCTTGCTGAGGTAGTCCTTTTGCTGTTGCAAAAGCATTTCCTACATCACCGCGCCCTGCAAAGTGCAACTGTTGAAGTTTGGAAAAGAACTGGGGAATCTTTTTTCGTCCCTGAAGCATTGGCAAGATACGATGAATCTCTTCCGTAACTGAATAAATTGCACAACGATCTCCATGATACAGCGATGTATAGCAAAGAGCTGCTGCTAGTTGGACAGCTATTTCTTTTTTTTCCACCATCGATTCACTTGTGTCAAGGTAAACTGAGACTGACATTTCTCTTTCGTCTAAATAAGTTTTCAGCATCCATTTCTGCAAACGTGCATAAAGTGCCCAATCAATCTGCCGGATGTCATCACCAGGTACGTAAGGGCGATAATCGGCAAAGTCGAGTGAGCTACCTACCACCTTGGAACTGCGTTCCCCAGTATAGTTACCGCGTATTGACTTTGCCCCAGTCAGGCGCAGCATTTCCAGTCTGGCCAAAAATGCGGGCTCAAAGAGCTGCGTCATTTCTCTACGCCTTCCTTTAATCCGGCCAAACAACTTGAAATGAGCTGATCACTATTTACTCCAACTGCATCTGCTTCAAAATTAAGTAAAAGTCGATGACGAAGAACGGGATAAGCGACCTGCTCCAAATCTTCAAAACTCACATGATAACGTTGGTATAAAAAGGCTCTCGCCCGTGCAGCTTGAACCAAAGCCTGTGCGCCGCGAGGACCTGATCCATAACGGACAAACTGTTTTACTTGCTCAGTCGCACTTTGATGCTGAGGATGTGTTTTCATCACTAACTCAATCGCAGCATGAATGATCTCATCTGAGATCAAAATTTGACTCACTGTCTGTTGTATATTCACCAACTTTGCACCATCAGCAACAACCTCAATCATGGGCTGCTTTTGTCCAGCAGTTTGAATCACAATCTGTTTGAGTTCCTCACTCGATGGTAGTCCTACTAAAGTCTTCAATAAAAAGCGGTCTGTCTGTGCTTCTGGTAATGGATAAGTTCCTTCACTTTCCAAGGGATTTTGAGTAGCCAAGACAAAAAATGGTTCTGGGAGTTGATGCGACTCTTTGCCTACCGTTACGGTTTGCTCTTGCATAGCCTCTAATAGTGCACTCTGTGTCTTAGGGGTAGCACGGTTAATTTCATCAGCGAGAAGCAAATGAGCAAAAACGGGACCCGTTTGGAAGCGAAAATTCATCCCCTGTTCATCATTGGTGATGATCTGTGTCCCTATAATATCGGCAGGCATCAAATCAGGTGTAAATTGTATTCTTGAAAAGGATAAATCTAAGGCTTGAGCAAGGGTACGTACCAACAGGGTTTTACCTAGACCTGGTAATCCTTCTAGTAAAATGTGTCCTCTAGCAAGAATAGCAATGAGTACTTGCTCAATCACTTGCTCTTGCCCAATGATCACGTGTTGGATCACTTTGCGTAACTGAGCAATGATTTGTTGTTCTGCTTCCCATCGTTCCTTCCACTCTTTCTCCAATCTTGTCACTCCTATTCATTGGTCAAAACCATTATCTAGGGTTCTATAGAAGAAAAATAATCTTTAACAAAATCTTTCCATTCAGACGGTATAGCTCCTTGATCAATTGCTTGTCGAGCTTCATTTTGATAATTTGCAAAGACTTGATCATAAGGTATAAGGCTACCTGCCTCGGTTGTTGGAGATTGTCCTGTCTGTTGATCTACACCTTGCTTACCCAGTGGTCCTTTGTCCTTTATAATCGGCCCAGTTCCTGGTGTCTTCTGCTTTGGAGCGTAAATCCAATTTCGACTACCTGCTCCTTTTCCATAGCTACTGCTTTGTTGTTGTTCCGTCTGCTTTCCATCAGTCGAATCTCCTTTTTGATTACCGCCTGAAGCTCCTTTTCCTTGCTGTCCTTGAGAATCTTGCCCACTACTTTGCCCATTTGCCTGTTCTGTCGAATTTCCTTCTTTCTGTGTGCCGTTTTGCTTTGGTGTTTGTTTTGTAGAGGCTGTTTGTTGATTCTGTTCTAATGTTTCCGTTTTACTAGCAGCGACAGTTTGTTGCGTTTCGTCTATTGTTTGTTGATCTTGTTGCTGTTGTTGTTGCGACTTAGCCGCAGCAGCAATCCCTTTTTCCATTGGCTTTTGTTGCAAAGCTTTTCCAAATTGTTGCTCGGTTTGATCAGAGGAATTTGCTGCTTCTTGACCTAACTTTCCAAGTTCATTTGCAAGCTCAGATCTTTGCGTAGGGGAAAGTTTAGCAAGCGCTTGTTGGATCGCTTGTTCCCTTTTTTGCTGATCCTGCTGCTCTTCGAGTTGTGACTGAATCCCTTTTAATTGAGGATATTTCGACAGGATTACTTTCATTTTTTCATTCGTTTGCTCATGCTTTTTCATTTGCTCTTGTAATTGTCGCAGTCTTTCTTCACTTTTTGCCAATTCCATTGCAGCATGGGACTTCTTGCTACTTTTAGCCAGCTTCTCCTGTAAATCTGTTAATTCTTTTTTTAGCTCTTGCTTCACTTGAGGCGAGAGTTGACTTTTCATGCTTACTTGCTGTTCTTGCTTGACAATCTTTTTCCATTGTTTTTCAATCAACTTTTGCTCTGCTTGTTGCTGGATTGCGATCTTCTGCATTGGATTTGGTATGAATATCAAGGTGAGGAGAATCAGCAATAGACTAGGGAGCCAATATTTTTCTGACCCCTGAAACCAATGAAACGGCAAGGCATGATCTGTTGCAAGACGATCCCTCAATTGCTGTTGGGCCTCTTCTTCCTGTAAATGAAAAAGCGGGCTTTTTGCTTCTTTTTGGCTTAGTTCCCATCCTGTAATCAAACGATCTTCTAATTTTAAATACTCATCCGCCCAACGAATGGTCTGCTCCCAGCTTGGTTGACGAAAAAGTGCATATAAAATCCCCCCTACTGTACCGATGAGGATCAAAATTCCCGCACCTATTGGTGCATCAAGCAACGGTAGTGCACGTGCTAAGAGAAGCCAACATAATCCCAACAGACAACCAATACCAAATCCGATCTTCCCAGCATTCCAAAAATGTTGTTTTAAAAGATTTTTCTTTATTGGTTGTAGCAATAGCAACCAAACCGGGTGCTTGCTCATTTCTTTTCTTCCCTTCTTCTCCATTGAAATCGATGGGGCATCATCATATATGAAGCTGCAATCAATAAAGCAAAGGAAGTAATGAAGTAAAAAAGGATATAGAAGAGATAAAATGGAATATATCCTCCGATTTTCGTATCAAAATCCCCCATAAAATGAAATATATCAAGCAAAGAGGTTACTGGATGGATCGCCATCAAGAGTTCAAATACTAACGGGATTTGATTCCCATGCATAAGATTTTGTGTAAAAAATGAGCCGACAACAAAGGCAAAATAACCAACTACGGCAATCCCAATTCCATGGAAGAAAACAGCTAGATAAGAAATAGTAGTCGCTACCCCTGTTCTCTTGATCCAAGCTGAGAAAAAGATACCTAAACTACTATAGAAAAGCATTGTCGAAAACAAGTGAAAAACAACAAGGATGAGATGCCAAGTTGTGATGCCGCCAAAACCATAGACCATGACATAAAACGGAAGCGAACAGATAAATAGCATAAGCATAAAACTTAATGAAGCCATCCATTTCCCAATCACAATTTGTTTAGAGTCAAGATTAGTTGTAAGCAATATATAGAGAGTTTGTTTCTCTCGTTCGCCGCTGATCATACTAGAAGTGAGTCCTGGTAGCACAAATGCCGCTGTCATTAATTGCAAAGCAGATAAAAACAGAAATAATCCAATACTATTATCTGCATCAAAATGATCACTTTGCGTATCAAACGTAGAAAAAAAAGAAAAAACGAATACTCCTAATACAATTAAATATGCAAATAATATGATAGGAGTCTTTCTGGATTGTATTCGCCTTTGCAATTCTTTCACTAAAACAGGATTAAGCAACCAATCCTTAAATCGTTTCATTCGAATGCTCATTCACATTTGCCTCCTCTCGTTGCTCCGTCACTTGTAGAAAAACATCTTCAATATTGACGGAAACCTCTGCGAAATGAACAACTTTTATCTCTTTCGTAATCAAATTCATAAGGATATCGGCTTGTTGTTGTTCATTTCCCACCATCTGAATCAGCAATTGTTCTTGATCTTCTTCTACTGATTGAACGTTAGGATCTGCTTGTAGTAACTCTTTTACCTCTTCAATTTGTTGATCTGCTAGTAAGCGCAACTCTAGCAAACGCTCTTCTTTTGGTTTTTGTATCAACTGATCAACAGGCCCCGAGGCAATTAATTTTCCGTGCTCCATCACACCAATTGTATCGCAAAGATCAGCTAACTCGGGCAGTATATGAGAACTAATCATGATCGTTTTTCCCATTGAACGAAGTTCTTTCAATACTTCACGAAATTCAATACGAGCTCTTGGGTCTAACCCTGAAGCAGGTTCATCTAAAATCAAAACTGCTGGATCGTGTACGAGCGAACGCGCTAAACCTAATCTTTGCTTCATGCCTCTGGATAGACCATCAACGGGTTGCTGACGTTTATCTATTAAATTGACTAATTCTAATAAATCAGTGATGACACGCTGTTGTATTTCTTTGTCCACACCATAGCAAGAAGCATAAAATTCAAGATACTCGTAAGCTGTCAGATTGTCATAGACACCGAAAAAATCAGGCATATAACCGATTAATCGTCGGACTTGATCTCCTTGCTTTACAACATGAAAACCACCAATTTCAGCATGTCCAGATGTAGGTGTGAGTAACGTTGCTAAGATAAGCATGGTAGTCGATTTTCCAGCACCATTTGGTCCAATAAATCCAAAGACTGTCCCTTGTTCGATCTGAAGATGTAAATTGTCTAAGGCAACCAAAGATCCATTTTTATACTCTTTTCGCAATCCTTCAATTTTGATCATCAATGAACCCTCCCTTCCACGATCAGTGACGGTAAAGAAAAATAAGCACCAATTACGCGCAAGTGAATCTCTTGATTTGGTGATAAATAAGCCATCTTGTCCATTTGATTAATCGGATACTCCCATTTATTTGTTTTCCAATTATAAAATTCGAACATCCATGAGGGTACTGACTTTAATGCAGGAATTGTTTTTCCTTGATTCACTGCGAAACTCGGATTGACCTGAGTAAGCTCGATTCGTGACAGTGATTCCATCTGATGATCTAATGTAAATGAAAAAATAACCTCTCCTGGCTTTGACATTTGAACGCTTTGGCTTTTGCCGTCGTTGTTATAAATCGAATATTCATCAGAAGCAGAAATAACTTCAGGTTTTAAAAGCCCCTGCGAATAAAAAATTTCCTTTTGTTGATTTGCAACGGATATGCTATTGCCGACAACCATAAATTCACCTGACAGAGTGGAAGAATGATCTTTAATCTGACTAGGTAATAGTGGTTGATGCACCCAACCCACTACATTGATATCGTTTTTAACAACTAAAGGTTCAGACCGAAACAACTCTTCTACCATATTTCTCCGATACTTAGTCAATGACCAGGTGTTAGTCTGACCATATGAAGTACGAATCCATTGTTCATAATCTTTTTTAGACATTTGAACCACTTTTGACTGTTTAGGTTGTAAGTCTCCAACATGCAATTGATGATTCTTTACAAACAAACTAACATCTTTGATTGGAAATTTTGTCTGATTGATCACATCGATACTAAACATGCCATTACCATCTTCTTCTACCTTTGCTTGAAGGGTACCACCCAATGAACGAATTCCTTCTTGCAGAAAACTACGCATGGTCCATTGTGGAACATCTGGGAAGCGAATCGAAGCATCTTGATCTGGATCAAGAAAAGCAGCCACTTCTTTCTTAGAACTATTAATAGTTTCATTTTCTCTTAACATCGGATAAGCAAATGACTGTTTTGTTTCTACTTCATATTCATCTGCGCTTCCTGAAATAAACGATGTATAGGCGCGGATTTTTGCCTGTCCCGAGTTGTCTAGGATTGCATAACCATATTGATAAATCGGTAGTGTCCACCCTCGGGAAAAATCGGAATATACATAATAAAGGACACTAAATAGAATCGAGGTAATTGGAATCACTAGCCAAAGTTTCGCTACTTGTTTCTTTCGATAGCGAATCCAAAAATAAATGATGAACAATCCTAAGAGATATGTAAGAAAAAATGTGATTAAGATTGACTTAGAGGGGCCATATTTTTCGGCTTGATTTTTTAAAGCGTTAAGAAAAGCCCAACTATTATTTTCTGTTATACTCTTTCCCTGCAAAGGGCTACGATCTTCTGATGCCTGATCACGATGATAAGAGTATAACTCCTGATTGATCCGACTATCTGTGGTTAGATCGGCTAATGATGCTTGACTCAACGGATAAGCAGCAACATAGATACGTCCTTCACCCAAGGTTCTTTTCGAAATCAATGCCTGCTGATCTAACGTCAACATTACTTTTCCTTCAGCTTGCATTTGGTTTTTTGAGTAGGTAATGTTTTTTTCTGGAGAGGTTGGAGTAGCCTTTGCTTGTAAACTCCCCGTATCTGCAAGTAATTTCATTGGTAAAAACCGTTCAAATGCTCCAAAATAAGCAGTAGATTTTCCTCCACCTACTAATAATTTCCCTCCCTTCCAAACCCATGTTTCTATTGCTTTGATCTGGTCAACGGAAAGTGACTGCTCTTGTAATGGGTCTATCACCAAGACATCTAAACCTGACCAGATTTGTCCATGTATCGGTATATCTTTTAATTTCAAATCATAAATTCTTGTGCTACCATTTGTACTTGTCGCTTGGTTGCGAATCTGTTGGACGGCAGTTGCTTGATCCGAAACAATACCAATCGTTGTGTTCTGCAAAAGTTTTTGCGGAACTAGTCTTGTTGAAACAATCGATTGATTCCCATCCAAAACTGTTACATACGCTGGATCTAGATCGGCGGGCATCATTAGCTGTACCATTTTTGTTGTTCCGGGTGATAGATCAATTGATCTCTCAATTGAAGCACTTTCCCGCTGATTATTCTGATCCGTTCGAATTTGTATTTTACCTTGAAAATGATCTCCTTTATTTTTTACTTCTACCTGAACCGGAATTAGTTCATCTTTGTACTCTCCTTGAAATCCAACACTTGCGTGTAATTCGATGGTTGACGCAGGTGCAGCAAAAAGGTACTGTGGAAAACTGATCAAGCTACAAAAAATCAAGCTAATCAAAAAAATAAAACGTCTCCTCATGCAGTCCATTCCCTTCATCATTTAAACAAAAATACAGTTTTGCAAACCATTACAGCTCACTGTATTTGGTTAACGAAAGGTCTCCCTATATTCTGACTCATCAATTGTTCAATAAAATAATCAAGAATAATTAGTGTCTAAATTACTATATCAATAAATGAAAATCTATGCTTGTCAAAAAACAATTCATCTATATATATGAAAGCACTTTCATATCAAAACATATATTGGAAATGTTGTATCATTCCTCATTACAAATTGTAATCTCTAGCAACAAATCGCTATAATATATGTAGGAATGATGAAAGGACGTGTTTGCTATGGGACCCTTATGGCTGCAATGGTTCTATCTACTTTTTTGGCTTACCTTAATCAGTTTGATGAGCATCGGTGGCTATTTTATGTTCCGTAAATTTTTGAAAAGTTTACCAAAAAAAGATGGAAAATCTGCACTCGATTGGCAAGAATATTATATTCAAGAAACCATTCATCTTTGGACAGAGGAGCATAAAAAATTGTTAAATGAACTAGTTGCTCCTGTTCCTACATTGTTTCGAGATGTGGCAAAACAGTCTATTGCCGGGAAAATCGGACAGCTTGCACTTGAAGCGAAGGCAACAGAAATGAAAGAGGAATTTATTATTGAGGGGTACATTCGAGCGACTCCAAAGAGGGATCATAAATGGTTAACTGAAACATTAAAAAAGAAAAATATCGATTTTAATCCATATAAACATTTACTTGGTTAATTATATAATTATTGATTGTTATTTTTCCCTTTACCTGCTATAATCTAGTTATAATGTTACAAAGCACGTAAAAAGTGGTTCGAAAGTCAAGTATGATTGGCCTCTTGTTTTTACAATAGGTTCTACGTTTGGCAATCACCCGCTTTTTAATGCTTGAAGGAGGCCCAATCATGAAGGGTAATGTGAAATGGTTTAATGCAGAAAAAGGCTATGGTTTTATTGAGCGCGAGGATGAAGGTGGCGATGTATTCGTACATTACTCCGCAATCCAAAGCGAAGGCTTTAAAACCCTAGAAGAAGGCGAACCAGTCGAATTCGACATTGTCGAAGGAGAGCGTGGTCCTCAAGCAGCCAACGTTGTTCGTCTTAATCAAGTTCAATCATAATCAACTACTCCTCGTGTGAGTAAAGATATATGAGAGACAGAGTACCGTACAAGCGTTTTGTACGGTACTTTTTATTTCCCTATAAATTGCTATTCTAGTATTATCTTTTTAAATGGAAATAGGAGAGGTAAAAGAATGTCAAAACTAAAGAAAAAGTATCGTTCTGGAATTGAAGCAGCACTAGAAGTGATTGGGGGGAAATGGAAAGGAATTGTCTATTATCACTTATCCCATGGAAAGAAAAGAACACAGGAATTAAACCGTTTAATTCCAACGATCACAAGGAAAATGTTGGTAAAACAGCTTCGGGAGCTAGAGCGAGATGGCATTGTCGAGCGCACTGTCTATGCAGAAGTACCACCCAGAGTAGAGTATGAATTAACCGATTATGGACAAAGTTTAAAACCTGTGCTCAACACCTTCTGTGAATGGGGAGAGAGTCATTTAGAACAAGTATATGGAGATAAAAATCATGTACTTGACCAATTTTCAGATCTAAATCATTGCTAAAGAAAAAACAAAAATTTGTACATGGCATTGCTCGATGATCCCTTAATTGTATCATCGAAGACCCAAGCACACTTCAAAGTGCCTACTTTCATTTATCCATAAAACTCTTCTATAATTGTAGCAATGAGAGCTGAACCGGTTCAACTCCTCCAATCAATGATCTAATCAAATCAGATGATCAAAAGGGGATAAATGGAATGGACAAAAAAAATGAAATGAACTTATATGCTTGGAGTTTATTACTGATACTTTGTGGAGCTATATTTTTAGAAGGAATCGATGTTGCCATGCTCAATGTGGCCCTTCCTTCGATCCGAAATGATCTAGGAATGTCAACCACATCATTAAGTTGGGTGATCAGTTCCTATGTCATTGGCTATGGAGGTTTTATGCTATTAGGAGGCAGAGCCGCTGATCTCCTAGGGCGTCGAAAAATGTTCCTCATATGGTTGTTTATCTTTATCCTATTTTCTGGACTAGGTGGTTTTGCAACCGAAGGATGGGTGCTGATTTTAGCCAGATTTGTAACAGGGATAGCAGCCGCTTTTATGGCTCCTGCTGGTTTATCGATTATTACGACCAGCTTTCCTGAAGGACCGCTGAGGAATCGAGCACTCATGTTTTATGCGGGAACAGCTGCCGCTGGATTCTCTTTAGGTTTAGTGATCGGCGGATTACTTAGTCCGATTAGTTGGCGTTGGGTTTTCTATGCTCCCGTTATTTTAGCGATCATGATTCTGATCGGTTCTTTTATCCTGATTCCTAAAAAAGATGACGTAAATCCTACTAACCAAACCTTTGATCTCGCAGGTGCTTTAAGTATCACCGGATCGATGATGTTACTAATCTTTTCGATTGTGCAATTGGGTGAAGCAAACTCAGACTGGCGGATCACCCTAACAGCATGTATCATAGGATTCATCCTTTTTATCACTTTTTTGCTGATAGAACGGAAATCAAAATCACCACTTGTAAGATTAGGCATTCTTCGTTCCGGTTCGTTACTCCGAGCCAATCTAAGTGCTTTATTATTTGCTAGCTCATTCTCTGGTTTTCAATTTATCGTCGTCTTATATTTACAAGAATTGCGCGGTTGGTCACAAATCGAAACAGGTCTCGCAATGCTAGTGATCGGGATTGATGCCATTCTGGCACCTACACTTACACCATGGTTAATTCAAAAGTTGGGAACCAATCGGGTCATCTTTGGCGGATTGCTTTTAGCGGCACTCTCTTACACCTTATTCCAACCCATTGAGCTCGATTGGACTTACAAAGCGATGTTCCCCAGCTTTATCATACTGGGTCTCTCCTTCGCACTCACTTATGGGCCGCTTACCATCGCAGCTACTGATGGAATCGAGGAAAAGGAGCAAGGTTTAGCAAGTAGCCTTCTTTACACTTCCTTCCAATTCGGCGCCGCGCTCGGACTCTCAATTGTCATTACAGTAAGCGTTACGGTTACGGGTGCAAATGACTCGCCTCAGGCTATCTTAGAAGGGTATCAAGCTGCACTATTGATCCCACTAAACGCAGTCTTACTCGGTGGAGCTGTAACTTTTATTGGACTTTTTTCAAGAAAAAAAGCCTCATCTGAAGCATCAGAATGAAGAAAAACCTTTTGAGCGAGTGGAGAGGTGATCGGCAAAGCTCCATTTAGGGCGCAACTTAGCGGAATGGCAGCTGAAGCGGTATTTTCTATGCGGGCAAACTGTTCGAGTCTCCGCAGACGGATGCCGGAGGAGACGAGTTTTGCCCGACCGCGAAAGCTGTCAGAACGCAGGCAGTCTCACATCCTCGCAAGCCCAGGTCACCGCGAACCACGATCACGAGCCGCCGACCACACGACTTTGTCTACACTCTGAAGCATCATCTGAGGCATAATATACTGAAATCCCATAATCACAAAGTTGCTCAGAGTTCCCTTCAGGGGTTCATCTGAGCAACCTCTCTTCTTCACGCTGGTTAAGTTACGATTCTTTTCTTCTTCAATTAAAAGGCATTGTCGAAAATGGGTGGTCTACCACGTATCTCCAGCTACCATCTGTTTGTTTCCTGATCATCTCACTTGTAATCCCCTCGGCAAGTACTTCATCACTCTTAATATCTTTTAAGATAAAATGAGCTTGAAGCAGAGCAAGATCATCGTTAACAATCGCATATTGATTATGAGAAACCATTCGCCCATTTAAAGCAAGTAGGCCTTGCAAGTCTTGCCGAATTTCATCAATTCCTTTTGCAATCTGCTTATTCTTCGCAACATGAATCGCTGTAGGTTCATATAACGCTAACAGTTGATCAAGATCACCTGAATTATACGCAGTAGCAAACGCCTCATTCATCTGTTCCGGTTTCCAAACTGCCATTATCTTCCCTCCATGATCTAAGTTAAAATTAGTCTAATATGTAATGAAGGTATCTACAAGAACGCAGATTTCCCTGACTCAGTCAGAAAGAACTGACTAAGGAGGTATATGAATGATGCCCAATCAAGATCATTCAATAGGATGTAGTGTTGAGCATGTGTTAGGGATGGTAAGCGGCAAATGGAAACCGATCATCTTATTTGAGCTATTCCAAGAAACAAAGCGTTTTAGTCAACTACAGCAAGCAATCCCAAATATAACACGGCAAGTCTTAACGACTCAGTTAAGAGAACTAGAAAAAGATGGACTGATCTCTAGGAAAGTATATCCTCTTGTCCCGCCCAAAGTAGAATATACGATTACCAACTTAGGTAGGAAGTTTAAAGGTGTGTTAGATCAAATTGAACAAATCGGTGAATCAATTGTAAAGAAGAAAACGACTTTAAAATAGTTATTTCTAATCTCTTTTCCAACCAATTATCTGTAAAAAATCTATGTTGTATTCCTTTAGGAATGAAAAGCCTTTGTCATATAGAGGACAAAGGCTTTTTACTTTCTCTGTCTTAACAACAGCGACGGATCGTTCCACCTCCATAGCGTTCATCGATGGCTTGTCGATGGAATTCTTTTTCACTCAGGATTTTTTCATTTGGATGATATTTTTCCATGTGATCGACATATTGTTGGTAATTTGGCACTCCAGCAATGGCATTTAAATAGTCAGCCACTGCGACAAATGGTTTGAGCCAACTCACATGCTTCCCTCCTTCACAGGAATATATGGAGATTCATGTAGAGGTAATTTCTTCTTGCTGACTAATACTTGGTAACAAACGCGAGCAGCATCGATCACAACAATCGCTACCACAATCATAAAAATGCATGTTAGGATCGCATCAATTTGGTTGTTCATCACAATTTGATGCATTTGATCCATTGTTTTAGCTGCTCCGATGACTTGCCCTTTATCAATTGCTGCTTGGTATTTTTGTGCACCAGCTAAAAAGCCATGTGCAGGATTTGTAGAAAAGAGCTTCGAAAAACCCGCTGTCATGGTTACACTAGTCAGCCAAACGAGCGGCACGACCGTAATCCATGAATAGATCGCCTTGCCCATCTTGACTAGGATGACTGTACCAACTGCTAAAGCGATCACTGCTAACATCTGGTTGGAAATGCCAAATAGCGGCCATAATGTATTAATTCCACCAAGTGGATCAATTGCACCTTGGTAGAGAAAATAGCCCCAACCAGCCACAACGAGTCCACTCGCCAAGATATTAGCCGGATACCAATCTGTCTTCCCTAATTTTGGCCAAACTTGGCCCAGCAAATCTTGCAAAATAAAACGACCTACCCTTGTTCCTGCATCAACGGTAGTAAGAATAAAGACTGCTTCAAACAAAATGGCAAAATGGTACCACAGCGCCATCATGGTCTTTCCACCGATAATTTTTGAGAAAATAGTTGCCATTCCAATTGCAAGAGTTGGAGCCCCACCGGTTCGTGAAAGAATTGTTTGTTCACCGATATCTTTGGCAAGTGTATTCAATTGATCAGGTGTAACTGTAAAGCCAAGCGCTGACACTGCCTTTGCAGCACTCTGTACATCGACGCCGATCAATGCTGCAGGACTATTAATCGCAAAGTAAGTTCCAGGTGTTAATACACATGCAGCGATCAAAGCCATAATTGCAACAAAAGACTCTGTCAACATGCCGCCATAACCAATCATCCGAGCTTGCGATTCTTTGGTGATCATTTTAGGCGTGGTTCCTGAAGAAACGAGTGCATGGAAACCAGAAATTGATCCACAAGCAATCGTAATAAAGAGAAATGGAAATAAATTGCCCGTAAATACTGGACCTGTTCCATCAATAAACTTTGTTAATGCGGGCATGTGTAGTTCTGGCATCACAATCAAGATACCAATTGCGAGTGCTAAAATGGTACCCACTTTTAAAAAGGTACTTAAATAATCACGAGGAGCAAGCAGTAACCATACAGGGATGACAGAAGCAACAAATCCATAAATAATCATCATCCAAGAGATGGTTGTCGCATCAAAAGTGAATAAAGGTCCCCAAAAAGGATCAACGGCAACATATTGACCGAGGTATAAAGAGATCAGTAACAATACAAAGCCAATCAGTGAAGCTTCTAATATCTTTCCAGGTCGTATATAACGCATATAAATCCCCATCAAAAGAGAGATTGGGATCGTCATTGCGATAGTAAACATGCCCCAAGGACTTCCCGTGAGTGCTTTCACAACAACTAAGCCTAAAACAGCGATCAAGATAATCATAATCGCAAGAATCCCGATCATTGCGATTAAGCCCCCAACTGGACCAATCTCTTCACGAGCAATCTCCCCAAGAGATTTACCTTTTCTACGCATGGAACCAAATAAAATAATAAAGTCCTGAACAGCTCCACCAAGCACGACACCAAGAATAATCCATAGCGTACCAGGTAAAAAACCCATCTGAGCAGCGAGAATAGGTCCAACAAGAGGTCCTGCACCAGCGATTGCGGCAAAATGATGACCAAAGAGTACCCATTTATTTGTTGGGACAAAATCTTTTCCATCATTATAAACATGTGCAGGGGTTTTACGATTATCATCTAGAGCAAATACTCTTCTAGCCATAAAACGACTATAAAAGCGGTATGCAACTGCGTACGTACAGACAGCAGCGGTCAACAACCATACAGAATTGATTGTTTCACCTCGCTTGAGCGCTAAGATTCCAAATGCAGCAGCGCCAATAATAGAAATAACAGCCCAAAGCAAATATGACCACCAATGCTTTTTCAATATGTTCACCTCTTTAATTTTAGATAATAACTTTATTTTATTATATTAATCTTATTTGTGAAAGCGTTTTCTTATATGTGTAATTATAAATCTTTTAGCGTGCCGATAAAAATAGATAAACAACACATCCCATTGAGATACAAAAGTTTCTATACAATCAATAAGAATTCTTTTTGTATGTTTTTCTCATATATTTGACAAGCTACATTCAAAAAAAGGCGATCAACATCCATCCCAAAATATAGAATGTAATAAATTTTTATATCTTATATCAAGTAATAAGCGACTCTCATCACTACAATTCCCTTTTTGACAAATATATATATAAGGAGAAGAATCGATAGTGAATGAATACAAACTCAGAAGTGATCGGATTTTCAACTTCACAACTTGGCTGAACCATATTAAAAAAAGTATAAATAGAAATGAAATTTTGCGTAGAAGAAGGAAAAAAATCCCCTATACAGAGCATATACTTTCCTTTCATTTCCATCTTTTCGTTTGCTTTGTGCTTAATTTCTTAGTACAATGATGAAAAGATAGTAGTTAGGTGAGCGTGATGAATCCAGCACTTCTAGGTGAATTGATCAATGAAATTTTAGTCAAATCCAAAATACTTGGATCGTCTGATCAATCATTTATACCAGGACTTACACCTAGACAAATACATATGATTTTAAAGATTGGTACTGAAATATATAAACATGGACAATTGGCCAATAAATTAGGAGTAGACCCATCAACACTTTCCCGAACATTACAACCATTGATTAAAGTTGGCATTATTTACCGAAAGCAAAATCCCCTCTCCCGCCGGGAAATTTTAATTCAACTTTCTCCCAAAGGATTAGAAGTACTTGATGAAATCAAGGAAAAAATAAACGAGATTTGCCTACAGATATTGGAACAAGTTCCAAAACAACAAAAGGAAATGATTGAAACAAGCCTCCTTTTGTTACTAGATATCTTGAAGAATACAGAGTTAAAACATAGTTAAAAGTGGTACCTGATTTGTGCTAGTGTCTGTTAGTTTGTTAAGCCAACTCTCAAGCACTACTTACTTATTACTTAACGAAGCCCATTGTCGTTTATAACTCCATATCAATTTGTAGCTTATATCGGCGAGTTGATGTTACCTTGAACAAGTAAACATGCCATTTAATATATATGTACGACCTGAACTTGCGGCATCCTTCAATTTATATTATCAAGTTCCGAACCAGTTTCCATGAACAGATGTAGTACTTTGTCTACATCTTTTTGTAACTGTAATCGTCGAGACGATTGGGGTAATCTTGTAGGACTTGGGTATATACTTGTTGGACTTACTTTCATCGCGAAAAAACCAATCAATTACAAATAATTTAACTGCATCATAAAGAATGTTAGATAAATCGAATATCTAAAGTATATAAAGTCATGTGATCTGCTCATAATCGTGATTCATGGCAAAGCTCCATTTCGCTAAGTGGCACTCGAAATGGAGCTTTACTATTCACTCCTTCCTTATTTATTAGAATTTGTCTTCATTTCCTATATAGATTTATAGACTAAATTGACATAAAATAAAAAACTGCAAATGATGGGGAGGTAAATAGTGATGAAAGTCGTTCATTTTGGTCCCGGAAATATTGGACGTGGTTTTATAGGCAGTCTTTTAATCCAAGAAGGACATGAAGTAACTTTTATTGGCGTGAATGAAGATTTAGATAAAGCACTAAACGAGCAAAACACCTATGATGTAGAAATTCTAGACGATGAACCTAAGATCATTCAGGTTGATCATTTTAAATCAATTAATAGTCGAACAAATAGCAATCAAGCTATCGAAGCAATCGGCCAAGCCGATTTGATAACTACTGCGATCGGACCAAGTAATCTAAAAAGTGTTTCCTCCTTAATAGCAAAGGGTTTACTAGAGAATATCAACAATCCTAGATATATTCATGTAATTGCCTGTGAAAATATGTTAAACGGCTCGCAAACACTTAAACAAGAGGTTTTATCTCATTGTTCAACTCAAGAAAGGGAATGGCTGGAGCAATGGGTTGGCTTTCCTAATGCGGTGATTGATCGGATTGTCCCCTCAGAAAAATCGAAAGAATCTTTAACGGTTAAAGTAGAACCATATTTTGAATGGGTGATTGATAAAGGTGGTTTAAAGGGAGATTTAGAAATTCCCCATGTAAAAATCGAAGAAAGGTTGACTCCTTTTATTTTTCGTAAGCTATATACGGTTAATACGGCACATGCAATCGCTGCATACGCAGGATATCAAATGGGAATGGAAAATATTGATGAAGCAATAAAACATAGAGATATACGTATGCTTATTCGGAAATGCTTAGAAGAGTGTGGTCAATTAATGACCAGAAAGCATGGTTTTCACCCACTTATACAAGCTCAGTATATAGAAGAAACACTCAAACGTTTCAGCAACCCACATTTTATAGATCCAGTCGCCAGAGTTGCTCGTTCTCCTCAACGAAAATTAGGACCCGAAGATCGATTATTAGGACCTGCACTCTATCTATTTGAAGAACAACTGAAAGAGCCGCGCCACTTGATTAAAGCTTGTGCAATTGCACTTAGTTATAATCATCCTGATGATAAAGAAGCGATGGAAATACAGGAGAATATTCATAACCATGGAGTAACACAGACTTTTGCAGATATCGCTAAACTTCCACATTCTCATCAATTAGTGAGAGAAGTATCGGAACAATATGACCAATTACAGACCAAAGGGATTAGCAGTTTTTTAAAATCGCGTCATTTACCCCCTCCTCAACGGGGATACTTTCCTGTTATCACAAGAAGTAAAGGCAAGGATGAACGAGATATGTAATTTAACTGACCCAATCCCCTTCCGCATAAAAGCAATGCAAGTCTACAAGCGATTTAAAGATTATCATTCTATAATGGATGTGTAAAAAAGACCGATATTCATAATAAATATCGGTCTTTACCCATTTATTGGTCAAATTAGCGCTCATCATTCGTTTGCTGATTTTGCCCCTAAGATGAAGCATGATGTTAAAATGAAGATCACACAAAATAGATTAGTGTTGGAGCTAAGCAAGATCGAGCCGCTGACCACCTGCATCCACTTTTACCACTTCATCTTATGTATGCAAGATTGTTGAATTCTCTTGTTAAAACTATGATTTGAATTCTTATATGTATTTTTCATTCTAGGGTTTATCATATTTCACATAGTGAATTCGGTTGCATTCAATTGAATACTTCTGCGAATTACTTGTCCAAACAACGCCGTTTCATCTTTGGTATTACCATTGTTCAATATCTGATCTTCTCTTAGGGATAAAATAACTTTCTTTACACATAAAAGCACCTGCTTCACTATATTGATTATTCATAACCAAATTTGAGACTTTAGAACCTGCTGATGACTCAACAAAAAATTGCATATCATCTATCGATTCCCAATAGAGATCAAGGATTACTTGTATAGGCAACAAATTTTCTGGAGTACCTGAACCAGTTGGATTAAACTTTGTGATCTGAATGCGACGCAAATGAGATGCCTTAAAAAATTCAGGCATAATTTGTTTGACTAGAAACTCTTCGAACATAGGTAAATCAATGATTTTTTGGAAGATAATAACAGACTTAACCACAATCTCCTTTTTCCTCTCTGTCTTATTTTTTACATAATATCATATACAGATAATTAAAAGTTTATATGTATAGCTTACATACATTTCATGGTCGATGAATTTGTTCAGGAATTAAATACATCTCATCACCCACAAAAGTACCAACTTCTCCGAATGGATTATTTATCAATAAATCTAATAATTCAGCCCCATGGGTTGAGACCATAAATTTATTCATATCCTCGGTTGAGTCAAAATAAATTTCGAACATAAACTGTATCAGTGATAAATTTTTTGGAGTAGGATCAACAGATGGACCAAAACTTGTGATTTGAACACGATATATAGTAGTAGAATTTAAGGAATGAGGAATTACTTTATCGTTTAGATATTCCTTAAAAGAGGATATATTATTAATTCCTTGAACAAAAATGCTTATTTTGTGCATAATATCTTCCCTTTCTATTTTTAGATGATATTGAACACTTTATTAATAATTTTTTTACCTTATGTAATGCTGAATAGGAGAAGATAGTGTGTTCTACCTACTCTCCTGCTCAGCAAATATTAAAGTTATCATCAAAGAATTGTGTTCGTATAGTGGTATCGTTTTGACTACAAATTGCTTCGCAAAAAACGAGCTATAGAATCAACGTTTCTCAAAAGTGATCGGTAAGTCATTCAACGCATAAACCAAATGGCTTTGTCGAATAGATAGGTTCGCATTCTCCTCCAGTCGGATATTTTTACATTGTCCAAATACTGTTTCAAAAGCAATTTTCGTTTCTAAACGAGCAAGCGGAGCACCTAAGCAATGATGAATCCCATATCCAAATGCCATTTGAGAATGATTATTACGATTGATATCGAATTGTTCAGATCTTGGGAAAACAGATTCATCATGGTTTGCAGCACCTAGCCAAACAACAACTAAGTCACCTTTTTTTATAGAGTGACCCTGAAAATCAGTATCCTCTTTTGCAATTCGGTAAGTACTCTGAACAGGGGAGCGATATCTCATAACCTCTTCTATTGCTTTGGGTATGTCGTTAAAATTCATACTCAGATGTTCTTGCACCTCTGGATGTTCTATAAAAGTTAACATGGCACTTCCGATTAAATTAGTTGTTGTCTCATTCCCTGCGAGTAATAATAAAATACAAAACCCTAATAAGTCATCTGTGCTTAAACGCTTCCCATCTACTTCTGATGTTAGTAACTGGGAGATTAAATCATCTTGTGGTTCTTTTTGACGTTCTTCGATTAACAATAAGAAATATTGCATCATCTCATTTTGCGATTGAAAATAACTCATAGCGCCTTCTTCTGATTCACTTGGATCATTGAAAAAAGCTATCGACCATTTTTTAAATTGATCTCGATCCGAATAAGGTACACCTAACATTTCCGCAATCACTTGAATCGGTAATAACGTTGCAAAATCCTGAACACATTCCATACTTTCGTCTTCCAACTTGGCGGCTAATAAATCATTTGCTATTTTTCGAATCTTTTTCTCTAATTTAACGATCGACTTTATAGTGAAAAAATTTGAGACCAAAGATCGCAATTGTTTATGTCTAGGGTTATCAGTAACAGTCATGGCTCGACTATATGGATTATCGTCAGTTTTAGGCATAACTTCAGAAGAAAAAATTTGATGATTGACTAAAACATCTTGAATTGCAGCATGAGGAAATATTTGCCATGCACCCTCACTACCAAAAATGGTCGTAAAAGCGGGATCATATGTAATAGGCTTATTCTTTTGCATATATTTATACCATGAAACAGGATTAAATGAATTTTTTTGCATATAATTACTCCTTCTGCAATTTTTTAGAAACGTTGCGAAAATCTCTTAGATAATATCAAATAATAATTATTCTATTTGATTCCGTATAATTGGATTTTATCGAAAAAAATTATTATTCAATAACTAGACATTAGCCTCAATCCTTAGCTTTTAAACCTAAAATTATATGATTTTTTCCTGGTATTCTGCTCTCATTGGTTTGTATTAGATAGGAACATTTTAAATAATGGTACCTTCTCCTCTTGCACAGTGTTTTGTGAATATTCCCGGGATACAGTCAGGAAAAATGAGTGAAACAGATTTTCATTGCGTATCTATGTATTGATGCTAATACCAAATGCTGCTGTCATTCGTTTTTCAAAAGTAAAAAAGACCCTAGACCCAATGAAATTGCCTGTTCTAGGGCTACAAATGAGAGTTGGATTTGCTACCTTCATTTCTATATCATCAGAAACATCTCAGGATCGGCAAAGTGAATCTCGTTTTCGTATAACGTATTCATTTCAGACCAACGAAACAGAGAACGGCCGCTTTAAGAATGATGTTACGTTTATTGCTCTTGCCCTAGAACTTCCTTCTCGCTTCGTTAGAAAAATAGTCAATCGTATATTCGCGGAATGCCCGTGCTGCCTTGGACAGAAAACGATTTTCCATCCATGCAAGGTACAATGTACGCACACAAGCGGGTTCGGTAATTTCTAGCAGCTCGAAGGCATCTTGATTCCTGTCCACATTCTGTGGAGGCAAGAACGCCACTCCAACACCCGCGCTGACAAGCGAACTAATAGCTGCTGGTTCGTCCATCTCACATACTAATCTTGGCGAAAATCCAACTTCGCGACAGAAGCCGTCCTGTATTTCTCTTGCGCTGGTTCCCTTTTTCAACCCTATGAACAGTTCATCTTTAGCCTCTTCCAGCTTGATGCTCCCCCTCCCTGCCAATTTATGCGACTTGGGAACTGCCAGCTTTAGCGACTCAGTAAGCAGAAGATGCCCACTAATGCCTTCTTTTGTAACCGGCGGATACGCCATATAGAAGTCAACAGCTCCCTGTTCTAACAGACTAACCCGATGGTCCATGCGTCCTTCTTGCAAGATTCGGAATTGCACATTAGGATAACGCACAAGAAAACCTCGTAACAAATCCCTAAATCGAGGAAGCGAATACGCCACGAATGATACAATTCCTTTCTCCAGCCCTGCCATTTCCTCGACTTCCAGTCGTCCTTTTTCGAGAGCAAGCAGTGATTGCTCTGCATACCGCAAAAACTTACGACCATAATGATTCAGCTTGATATTCCTACCTTGCCTATGGAACAAGGGAGTTCCCAAATCCTTTTCAAGCTTCGCAATCATCGCACTTAGGGAAGGCTGAGCAACCTTTAGTTCTTTGGCAGAGTTCGTCATATGCTCGTTTCGAGCAACTGTACAAAAATAGTGAAGTTGTAGTAGATCCATAGCTCCTCCGAAGTTTATAGATATTCATAGGCAATTGCATATAAGTTTATTTATAAATATATATTTTTCATTATATCAAAACCAATATAGAATGAAGCTAACCAAAAGAAAAGGAGTTATCAAAATGAGAAAAATTGTAGCTTCCCTCTATATTTCACTTGATGGGGTGGTGGAGGACCCAAGATGGACGTTCCAATTCATCAGCGACGAGCAGATGGCATACAAACTTGAAGAGCTTAAGTCGGCAGATGCGCTTCTGCTGGGTCATACCACCTATAACGAATTTGCGGCAACATGGCCAGGCATGAGAGAGCAAGCGGGGGAATATGGCGAAATGATGCACAATTATCCAAAATATGTTGCTTCCTCCTCCCTCACTAATCCGGAGTGGAACAACACGACCATTCTAAAGGAGAACCTTGATGAGCGCATCGCAGAATTAAAACAGCAGCCTGGTAAGGATATTCTGGTATTCGGCAGTCCAACCCTCATTCAATCCCTGACGGAGCAAGATTTGATCGACGAGTATCGTCTCATGACCTTCCCAGTCCTTCTTGGAAAAGGCAAGCGACTTTTCCAAGAAGGGCACGAGAAAAAAGTGCTTGAACATGCAAGCACCCACACGTTCGACTCCGGCGTGACCGTCCTGACCTATCGGCCTGCAAAATAAAATCACTGAGAAGTGGTGAAAACAATGAATGCTAAATCTACAGGCTTGCAATCGATCACATATGAGGAACACGATATCGTATTACAGCAGCTATTTGCCGCGCCGCGCGAGCATGTTTGGAATCTCTTTACCAAATCGGAAAACCTCATCCATTGGTGGGGACCGGACGGTTGTTCAATTCCGAATTGCATGGTTGATTTTCGCCCTGGCGGAATATGGCATTACAGTGTTCGTTTCCCTGATGGTCGCATACTGTGGTTCCTGAATACATACCGTGAAATCATTAATCAAGAGCAAATCGTTTTTACTCGTGCCTTCTCGAATGAAACCTGTCAAACATTCCATGATTTCCCAGAGCATGAAGTTCGCTTGACATTTGAGGAGCTGAACAAGCAAACATCTGCGACTCTGCGAATTGCATGCGCTTCAGCCGATGATATGCGCGCCACGGTAGAAATGGGCATTATGCCAAGATTTGTGGAGAGTTGGAACAAACTTGCCACCTTGATTGAAGGTAGACAGGGGTTCTAAAGGACATACGGAAACCGTTAGGGGTATTCCCACTTACAAAGTTCATAAAAAAAGTCCTTTTCTTTTAAGCAGAGGGCTTTTTTTAAGTCAGAATAGATATACAATTCATACCATGATCCTTTATCGACTATCATAGATTTTATTCCAATAAACCCATCTCAAGATATTCTTCCATAGCTATTTGGCCTGTAATCGGCATTTTGCGATCTCTTTGAAATTTCTTTACTGCTTTTTCTAGTTGAAGACCAAAAATTCCGTCTTGTGGTCCTGAATAGTATCCCGCTGCCAATAGTCTGTTTTGGACCAATTTGACCAATGTTCCACGACTCCCCTGCACCAATTTTTTTATTTTCCAATGTTCATTTCCAAAAATGGGACCATCGATAATGATTTTTGTTCCTACTGGAAGCATTTCATATATTTTTTCGATATCTGTATTTAACATGCGAATACATCCAGCGCTTGCATCAAAACCAATCGATCCAGGACGATTGGTTCCATGTATTCCATAGATCCCCCAAGGTACATTAATTTCAAGCCAGCAAGATCCAAATCCACCTCCCCAATTTTTAGATTTATTTTTCACAATCCATTTACCAATGGGTGATGGTGTTTTTTCTTTTCCTACAGCAATTACGAATTCTTTGTAGATCTTATTTCCATTCATTACATAAAGACGATGTTCCCATAAGTCAACACGTACCCAAAGTTTTTTTAACTCACTCTGTATTTCGCCCGAAGCAGTAAACATTAAGTTACAAATAAATAGCATCGATAAAAGAATTTTGATCACTTGAATCACCCTAAAAATTATTACTAGGATGCGCTAACAATAATGATAAGCGTATAGAATCCCTGCTATATGAACATATTTTTAAGCTAACCAATTCTTGTATTTTTATTCACAAAGAAAAACCCTTGCATTTGCAAGGGTTTGTTGTGGTGGAGCTAAGCGGGATCGAACCGCTGACCTCCTGCTTGCAAGGCAGGCGCTCTCCCAGCTGAGCTATAGCCCCATATTCAACTTTAGAATCTGTGGTGGGCCTAGGCTGACTCGAACAGCCGACCTCACGCTTATCAGGCGTGCGCTCTAACCAACTGAGCTATGGGCCCGCAACCTATGTAGTTATTCTCTCAAAACTAAAGAGTGAGTTTCCATGCACCTTGGTTCGTGATCGATTCCTAGCATCGATCGTATTTGTACCAGACGTTTAGTCTGAGGTACTCCATAGAAAGGAGGTGATCCATCCCCACCTTCCGGTAGGGATACCTTGTTACGACTTCACCCCAGTCATCTACCCCACCTT
>NZ_FQVL01000012.1 GCF_900129355.1 Seinonella peptonophila
TTCAATATGTATTAAATGGCAGAACAGTGTACACCAATGTCGTTACAGGAGAAAAATTTGAATATAATCAGGGGGATTTTTATGCGATCTATCCGAAAATTGCTTATGAGCAGATAAGTGATCAAGGTACTAGAATCTTATTTATTAAAATACCATCGATTAATGATAAGGTGAATTGGGAAATAGATAAATAATCATTTTAAAAACTGAGACTTGAGTCAATTTCAAGTCTCAGTGACAATCAGTAAGATTAACAAGTTGCCCATGAAAAGCCACCTCTCTTAGATGATAGAATAGGGAATCTATTTGCATAATTGAATCAATCTAATGTTTTGAATGAATTATTTTCATTTACTAGCGATGCAACATCTGTTGATATTGGGTTGCCGTATGTTAAAATGAAAATCCACGCATAAAGACGGTATCTTCTTAGCAGCAGAAATGATTGAGGTAGATGCGTTCGATACGCCTCTTATAAAGACTTCTTTTTCACAGTTTGGTTTTAGTTTATTCGCTTATCGTTACTTAGATAACGAAGTAGAACAGCTCGATGATGAAGAACTGGAAGAGTGGAATCGTATTGCTGTTGACTGCTTAGTTACTTGGTTTGCTGATCAAATAAGTAAACTCGATGCTCACTATCCAATCCCGCTTTATCTCCATCTGCATGATTATACTCAAGCTTACTGGATTCAAGAGCGAAAATGGATTGATACTGCAAATCTGTAATTGATAAATAGAACTGCTACTCGATCAAAAAACACATTATGCTTGCAATTCTGTTTCCCAGGTCTATATCCAGGATACCAAGACTTCGAACGAGTGGGTGATGGAGATGGATAATTATATCTATCTGCGTCGTTCATGGTTTCCTAAATGGAAAAATCCTTTAAAATCAATAGAGAAGATAGTAAAGTCACATCTATATATGACTTGGAGCCATACTGAGTGGTGCTCACTTGCTAGTCTAAAGAAGTACACGACTCTGAAACACGGATATCTCATTCGCTATGTGGATGACTGGGTAATCATAACCAACTCAAAAAATAATGCCTATCGATGGAAAACGGCTATATCCCGTTTTCTAAAAGAACGCCCGAAATTGGAATTGTCTAAAGAGAAAACACGAATAATAAATGTTAGAAAAGAAGAGAGGGCAAATAGGAGAATTTCTAATAAAATGCAAACATAGAGCATTTTTTTTGATAGAAGTCTGATTCCTCTCCACGAGCCATCTCTGTGTGTTGAATACATCTTATGGCCTGGGTCTGAACGAAGCCACCAACCATGACGATTGATATGAATTTAACTAGCACCAGAAGTTATTCTATTCAGGGAAGTTTCCTGTTTTTCTACCTATTGAAAATGGTGTAGTTACCCCTTTATACATGAGATGAAGAGTCATTCCAGTAGCAGCATGGTCTAAATTATGACAGTGATCCATCCATATACCTGGATTGTCAGCAATGAAGGCAACTTCGTATGATTCACCAGGAAATACATCTAAAGAATCCGTCCACCAAGGACTATTTGTAATCGATTTTCCATTTTTACTTAATACTAAAACATGGTGACCATGTAAATGCATAGGATGTGTGGCAAAACTACGATTGATGAAGGTTGTCTTTACAAAGTCTCCTTTTTGAACCATTAATGTTGGAGTGTTTGGAAATATCTCTCCATTGATGGTCCATAGAGATGTTAGAGTACCATTATAAAAACCCATTTCATTATCCAAAAACATCAAAAACTTACGATCAAATTTACTTGATGTATTTAGGGGTGTTTTTGTTGGAGTCCCGTATGAAGCTGGGTCAAATATAGCGACGTTATCGTTATGATTAGTCGGTTTACCTTTGCCACTATTGGTTAAAAGAATACGAGTCGGCTGTGATTCTTCTTTTATTTCAACAGGTGTATCAGGCATCGTAAAAGTCACATCGTAACGCCCACCAGCAGCAATACTTAGCTTCTGATCCTTTAATAATGTGGGTCTATTCAAATTAACACCATCAATTGCAATAACTTTAAAGGGAACCCTTATGACTCTGAATATATGAGTAGAACTATCTGTATTAATCAAACGTACGCGTACTTTTTTCCCTTTTTCTATTTTCTTCTTTTGAAGAGTATCGTTTAGTCCAAAGGCTGTTATGGGACCAGCTTTTGTATTCCACGTGTGAATCGGTACAACAATCTCTTCATCATATGGGAAAGTTTCTTTTTTTGGTGTAACCACCAATGTACCAAATAGACCTTTCTTAACTTGCTTAGAAGATTGTTGGTGTGAATGGAACCAATAACTTCCCGATTGTTCAGCACGAAACTTATAGGTGAATGTTTCGCCAGGCATCACAGTGTCCTGTGTCATACCAGCAACCCCATCCATTGCATTGGGAACATTATATCCATGCCAATGAATCGTAACACCTATATCTATATTCTTGTTTACGAGATTTACTTCGATGATTTCACCTTGCTTAGCTCGTAAATGTGCTCCTTCGGACCCACCTGTATACGTCCATTTCTCAACTTTTTTTCCCGAACTTAATGAAGTAGTTGTTTTTTCTGCTGTTAATGTATATGATCTATCAGGAATTTTATTTTTAACCTCACCTGTTAAGTCAAGTACACTAACTGATTTTTGATTACTTACTTTGTGATTTGTATGAGAATAGGCATGTTGATTATGAATTCCTCCACCATAATTAACATTTTTGTGATTTATCATGCTAATCTTTTCAGGCCATTTACTTTTTTCCAAGCCATAAATAAAATTTGCAATAGCTATGACAAACACAATCCCTAAAACGACAATTGCTTTACCTAACTCTATCCATAGTTTTGGAGAAGTATTTTTACGTTTCCTGATAGCTTTTAAACTTATATTTAAATACAAATAAATGATAAAATTCAGGACCAACCAAACAAGGAAATATTTCACTGAATCTATGATGTTAGGTAGGATAATTGGATTAAACCATACTGTATAAAATAAAAGTAGAAATGAAACAGTGGCAGCATATACTGGTAAAATAAATTTTAATGATAATAATTGCTCGTATAATTGTTGATCGATCACTAACTTCTTATCCGCCTTTTTATAAGTACTCCACTTTTTGAGTTGTGGAATAACCCGAAAAAAGATAATTATAACAGAAAATAGCATAGGTGGTAAATATATCATTACTCGGTCGGAAATAAACATCCAGCCGAACATGATTCCTAGTAATCCTATGAGCACTATCCATATAATAAAACCAATAATACCCCCAATAAGGGTGATGGAGGTCAACATGTGCCACAGGCGGAAACGAGCTATATTTTTACTATTGAAAACGAGAAGTCTAGTCATGAAAGCAGTAAGAAACCATAACCCAGCCAGAACTAGTAATGAAAAATATTCTAAACTATATATTGTATAGAACATAAGAGTAGCCTCAATTTCAGCAAATTTGTATTATTAAAAAGGTTATTGTCAGCCCTGTCACACGAATTGCTTTACAAAAATATTGGCTTCTGATCCAAGATATACAATTAGATTAGCTACATCTTCAGGAGTACCTATTCTCTTTGCAGGACTTGTAGAAGTGAATTGATCTAATACTTCTTGGTAATACAAGTCACTGTTTCGTTGAAAAGCTGCTTTAGCAGCTGTATGTGCTGTCATACCAAGCATACCATGTTCAGCAAGGGTGGGAGGATACATGTACAATTCTTCCCCATCCACCCTGCTTCATATAAGAGATAACCGATCTAGTGATTACATAACTTCCTTTCACATTCTGATCTATGATAGAAAACCATGCTTCCATTGACATTTGATCGATGAATCCTTCTCCTCCCCAAAAAGCAGCATTATTTACAAGAACATCAATTTGATTGAAATGATTGCCAACCAACTCATCACTGCTTGTTGAATATTCTCAGTATCATTTAATTCCATACGAATTGCTTCACAATAACCACCTTGACTACGAATTTCTTCAACTGTTTGTAGAGCTGCATCCGAGTGGTTTATATATGTGATAAACACTTTCCTACCTAACTTGCCAAACATTTTAGCAGTCGCTTTGCCAATTCCCGAAGAACACCTGTAATCATTACGACTTTGCTTTCTACCCCCCAATTCATTTTTTCTCGCTCCTTTGCTAAATTTTCAAACGGATTGATCCATCATTTGACAACATATCCTGAGCAATTACATAATTTCGCGATTTTATTCAAAAAATCTTGAAAAGGCTTTTTCATATTGATCTTGGTTTCTTCTTTGAACATCGATCTAAACTCTTTTGAAAATGGAAGAAGAATTCGCGATAAACCAGATGCGACATTACAGATACAAAAAGTAATTTGACAACCTTTAGAGTGAGGAGAAAGATGATATTCAGAACCAAACCACCATCCTCCGTAAAATGCCAACATATGTTTTGATATATCAACTTCTATATAGGCTATCCGAGAGTAATTTGGTTCCTCTCCCGCAAATAATGTATATTTTTTGGCTCCACTCTTGGTTATAAATAAACGACGAGGATCATCCATTGAATCGAAAAAAGGAAATAATAAATCCTTAGAATGAACGTAACCTGTGGGAGGTATTTTAAGCAGAATGCTGGATATCTGTTCAAAAGGAGCTTCCACAATTCCTTCTAACCTAATCAAAATTTTTCTGTTAATATTCATTTAACCAGTCTCCTCTATTTAATAAATAATCTCCTCGATAGGCTTAACTATTTATACGAAAATTCGAAAAGGAGAGCTGACAAATGCCCAACAAAATTTTATCAACTCTTTGATTATTGCCGGGTTTCTTTCGATTTGGGTTTGGTGGCGTCCATATCGAATCGGTAAGTTATGAACACCTTTTCTTAAGAGATGAATGCTATTCATACATATGACTATAACAGAAATCCCCCGATTCATATTTTTATATAAGACTTTTAACGAGTTCTTCCTGGCATTTCTTGAATACGGCAGTTGTGAAAAGCTGTAATTTTCCATTCTCCACTTTGTTTGACTACCACATTCGTATTAATCGATTCTCTATCAGTTGAATCTTGCTCAGAATCAGACAATGCAACTACTCCAACGCCATGAATGATCGCGACAGTTGGTGTTATAAATCGAGGCTGAAGCTCTATGGAGGATTCGCCACCTGTCAATCGCGAACCTTTCAGGGGACCATCAAATAGCCATTGATGGACTTCAGCAATGCTTTTTCTTCCCTTTAAGTGTTGTCCCATGAAGGTTATGTAATCTGCATCTTCTGTAAAGCACTCACCGAAAGCGATGCCATCTCCTTTGTTCCAAGCATCGCTTAAGTCAGCAAATAGTTGACGTAACGCCTTAATGTCTTTTTCCCGGTTTCCCAAGTCGATTAATTCCTTTCCTTAATGTAATGTTAAGTTATTTTTTTGACTGTGATATACTGTGAACAAATAGAACCTTAACGGAAATAGTATCTCAATAGAATGTATATCTTAATTAATTAAGATATTTAGATTCTATATCGGAGTGGTTATAATGTCAAGCAAACATGACAATAATTCAGTTTCCAATAGTACTCCTTTACAGCAGGAGCTATTGTTCGAGCTTCGTCAAAACAGTTCGCGTGCTGTGATGTTTCACCAATTGATTGCAGAGAAACTTAGTCTGAACGCTACAGATCATAAATGTCTCGACTTTCTGTATAAAAACGGTTCGGTAACTGCCGGACAATTGGCCCAACTTACCGGTTTGACAACTGGTGCGGTGACGAATGTGATTGATCGTTTGGAACAGGATGGATACGTTATAAGAAGTAAAGATCCGAACGATCGTAGGAGGGTAGTTGTCAAGCCTGTGGAAGGGAAGGGGGATACGATAAATTCTTTTTTTGAATCAGTATCCACCTCATTGCTTCAAATCCTTTCGCAGTATAGTGAACAAGAGACCATCGTGATCTTGGACTTCATTAAGCGATGCAATCAAATGGCTCTGGATGAAATGAACAAGTTAGAACGGCGTAGACATACTTTTGAGGTAAACATGCATGATTGTTGAGTGAATTGGGGTCGCTTCCAATATTTATCAGATTCAAAACGAAGCTATAATATGTTTCAGTCTCATCGGCTTTTAATTCTGTTATATTTTTGTCCTTTACAGAAATCTGCCAGCTGAAAGCCCACGGTTTGAATCGTGGGATGAAAGCGTTGCTCGGTAATCCCTTTCAAGGGATTGCTAAGAGCAACCATTTTTTGTATAATCGAACGCATGAGCGGCGCTCATCCTGCTTGTAGCAGGCTTTGTTCCTGTGTACGTGATGGTATGAGGTTCAAGCGGCGAACCCATCTCTCCCGCTTGGTAAAACCATAAGAGTGAGTGATGGAACCGAAACTAGCGTACTGGTAACAGGTACGCCCATGTAGATACATGCAACAGAAGTTGTAGAACTGCATGGGATGGGCTGATGGGACAGCCCCTAGCTTGGAGTTGCACGAAGCAGAAATGAATGGAGTGCGCGAACTACCCAAGAATCCCACACTTTTAAGCGTGTGGAGTCTCAAAATTAATAGTTCCTCGGTGTTTACAAACACTCAATGCACCATTACAAAAGCTATCGTAAGAAAGGGTGCACACTCGCAGATTCTGCACAAACAACCCCAATCCCGACGGGATTGGACAGTGCAAGACACGCGGGACATCATTCGAAGATTCAGAAGTATAAATCTGGGGATACTCAACTACTATCGATTCTCGGACAACTTTAACGAATTAAGTAGAACCCGATATCACTTGCAATTCTCTCTAGCCAAAACCTTAGCTCACAAATCGTCCATAAGGAAAATATTTAAACGTATGGGAAAGACCTTTCCTATACGTTTAAAGGAGCAAATGAAAAGACATATATGGTCTCTTTCAAACTCAATCACGACTGGGCAAGAAAGCCCGATGGCTTTCCAAATGAAAAAAGACGATCCAGAGATCCTTTAAGAGCATTTAAATCTACGAACGTGCTCAAAGTTAGGAAAACCTTGTGTGATCTGTAGCGGGGAAGAAAACATTGAAATGCATCATATACGCCATATTCGTAAGGGCAAGAAAACAAACAAATATCTAAGATTGATCATGAGCCAGCTAAATCGGAAACAAATCCCGACCTGTATACATCTTTTTCCCATACATTTGTAAATAATTGTTTACTATTTGAAGACATTCATCTCGAGAGGTACTGGCTAATGTGATATCGACTTTCCTCCATTTTTTTGTTCCATCGTACAGTTCGATATGAGTTAGCACACTATGTCTACTACTCACTCGAGCTTCCTGACAGTCAGTCCATCGAATGAATTTACCTGAATTAAATGGTCGACTGTAGTCTTGAATGCCCTCTTCGTTGAAGGTTAAAAGGGGAGTTGACTTCAAGGATTGTCTTAGAAAATCAATCGTTCCGAGTAGAAAAAGAAGGAAAAAGAGTAGTGGAATTATGCCGATGCCCGCACCCAATGTACTAATTCCGAATACAAGTAAAAAAATCGTACAAAAACCAAAGATAAATGTAGCCAATAAGCATTTTACTTTGCTTCTATAGATGCTCATGTTGTCCTATTTTCTCCCCTTCTATAAAGATAATATGACAGGGAAAATTATACAATTCTATCAGAAGGATTGATATTATCTATGTAGAAGCTGTTGCTTAAATCAAATAAATGAATAGAAAAATCCGCCAAAAGTGATTATAAGGAAGTAATAGGTGTGATCGGTACGCAGTATGTTGAATGCGATCTTTTTTCTGACCAATCTACTTCATGATCTTGTGGTGTATATACTTCTTCTAATTCCTCACGGGTTAGATTACTTTTAAATCGGGGATAAGTCGTATCCTGTATCCTTAGGTAGTGACAGGTGAAGTACATCTGTACACATTATCAATCATTTGAAAAAAGTGTCATTTCCAGAACTGTAAAAAATCGTTTCTCTACGTTCTTTCTGATCGCTCATCAAATTCAAGGTTTCGATCACCAAGAGACTTTAAAAATCTTGGTCCAAGCGCCAGGAAAAGAATAGAGCCAATAAAAGTTCCTAACAATCCAATAAAAAAGCTAACAAAACTCATATCATCTAAATAAGTGCTAACAATGAACCCGATGAAACAAACCAAACAGGTTACATAGAGCCCCAATCCAGCTATATGTAGCGTTCTTCTTTGTTGTTTCAGATCATTGGGATACATGGGCACAATAATTCTCTTCACATACCAATATAAGTAAGCTATTCCAACAGTGAAATAAATAAGAACTAACAATCCCCAGGTAAAAACGTAGTCCCATGTGGAAGAGAGTGAATCCCCAATTTTAAATATGTTTAATAGATAGATAAATAAGAATAAAATAAGACCACACAAGAAGAAGAATACAAAAATCGGTAAGTATATACGAATTATCCATTTTATATGTTCTATTTTCAAAATATCACCTCGAATCTAACTTACCCCAACAATAGTATATAGAAACAATATTTTGAGTCACTGTACCGAAAAAATGAAATTAGGAGTAAGTATCATTTACATCATACTTTGCGGTTTACAGCAGCACCTGTCACTACCCCTACTTGAGCTAGACAACGAACTTAAAACCAAGTTCAAGTGATAGCTTTAGTGGTCACGCCTACTAAGGAGAAGGACCTTTTGTCCATCTACATCTAAGTTATTTTGTTGCGCTGAATAGAATGATAGAGAGGAGAGCTTGATTGCTCACCTTATTTGGTTATACCTCAAATGTTTGTTCTACACAAACCCTAGTATTTAGACGTTATTTCAAAAGTACCTAGGGAATCAAAAACAGGAATTAAAAACCGATGTAATATACAAATATTATAAGTAGACATGAGATAACAAATCAGCATTGGAAAATCATACAACCTCTACTTCCAAAGAAAATAACGACGATGGGTCGTCCAATGGCAAACGCACGGAAGGTACTTAACGGAATCCTGTATGTGTTGAAAACGGGATGCGCATGGGTAGACATGCCGCGTAAATACAGTTCTTACACCACGTGTATGGCAAAAATGGGGAGTATGGGAACGAATTTGGAGAAAGCGATTACAAAAACTGGATGAACAACATCAGATCAATTGGAGTCGGGGTTATTTGGATGGTAGTTTTGTCCTCTGCAAGAAAGGTGGGACAGAGATCGGAGAAGCTATTTCAAAAGTCGATTCAGACATAAAAGGATTAGAGAAATCAGACAAAATGCCTTAATGTTGAATGTGGCGCTCGTATCGGACAACCAATCTACGATTGTTGTCCATCCAAGCAAAACAACGTTCAATTTTCCAGCGTTGCTGGTAACCGTTGCCCACCGCGAATGGGCGACCTTTTCCTTTCTTATCACCTTTACGACCAGGAATAGTAGGTTTTGCCCCTTTTTTACGAATAGCATGTCGAAAAGCCTTGCTATGGTATGGACGATCTGCAACTAATTCTCGAAAGCGTCTATAGGGTCGACCGCGTTTCGCAGGAACGCGAATCGTAGCAAGGGTTCGTTCAGCCAGAGTAATTTCATGGGGTTGTACGCTGTCATCTAAAATGCCGATCGGAATGCCATTTTTCTCGGCCACAGCCATTATTTTGGAGCCTTTGCCCATTTTGGTTTCTCCGATTCCTGTGCCGCCGCATTTAGCGGCGACAAACGATCCATCCAAATAAACTTGATCCCAATTGAGCTTCTTTTTTTCTTGCAACATCCCCAATAATGTTCTCCAGATTCGATCCCATATCCCAACGTTCTGCCACTCCTTCAATCTTCGCCAACATGTAAAGTAGGAACCATATTTTTCGGCATATCCATCCAGACTACGCCTGTCTTTAATACATAAATAATCCAATTCAATACTTTCCTTAACGGAGATGGTGGTCGACCCATGTGTGTTTTTCTTTTAGGTAGCAACGGTTCGAGTATTTTCTATTGATGGTCTGTTAGCTCTGTCTACTCATTCGTTTATTTTAGTTCAGTTCAAACTGATTTTACAATTTTTAGTTTTGATATAGCTTCTAGACAACTTATTTAAGGATAACTATTTATATTCAATTGCATTAAGGTTGCCCAATATTTGATGAAACACATCAAGAATAAAATCAAGATTTTCGTTATTTTTCAAATGTTTTTCTCGAAAGCGATGAAGTGAAGATAGGATATAAGGCATATCCGTTGTTCGTAAAATCGAAAGAGCATGGACATAGGCTTCAAATATTTTTTTCTGTTTATATAAAGCCAAAAAATCTTCTTCTTTGTATGTTTGTAATCGAGACAAGAAGAGCAGTTGATGACTTCTTGCTATCACATTAATCGTGTCTAATTGAATACATTTCAGTTTATCTAGTACAAATGGCTAATTCTTTAGATATTCTTTGCATGATCTATCTCCTTCGATGGTCGATTCCACAACCATATAATCGTAACAGCTGTAATCAATGAAATTCCATATAAGGCATAGAGTATAAATGCATAACTATTTCCAATCCACACGAGAAGTCCACTGGTTAAGATGGAGCCAAGAGGAAATCCCAAAGTTGCAATTGAAGAGAGTACAATAAATATGCGACCAAGTTTCTCTTCAGGAACCGATTGTTGAATCAAGGTACGTTGATTGATCATCGCGGGTGAAGAAACGATTCCTGACAGACAAAGGATCACACACCCGATCCATACATTTGTCGCCAAAGACAACAGAGCATATAAGAAACCATGAGTCAATAATGATGCTAATACTATAGTAAATAGATGATTTTGTATTGAAATACTCCCTAAGATAAATGAACCAACAATGATACCTACGGATAGACTGGCGCCTAGTAGGCCATAACCTTGGGCAGCAGTATGTAAAAGATCTTTCGATAAAATAGGCAACAAGGTAGCTGATGTGCCCCATATCAGAAAGTTCCACAGAAAATTAAGAGAAATGAGTTGAAGGGTTTGTTTGTGTACCCATATAAACATAAATCCTTCTTTTAATTCTTGATACCATGATTGAATTCGTTGTTTAACCGAATTTTTAGAGCTATCTCTTTGATATATAGAAGAAGGGAAAGCGAAAATAAAAGAAGGGATGCAAGAAAAAATGAACTGGCATTGCCAGTAAAGGCAAATGAGCTCAAATGAGAATGGGCGAGATATCCTCCGATAATGGGACCGACAACTAAGGCCAAGTCAAATTGAATCAGCATCAGAGAGTTCGCTGTAACCAAATTTACTTTTGGTACAATTCTGGGGATAATCATATTCTCGGCAGATTATAATGAGATGGATTGGTGGTCTTTTTGCTGTTTTTTGTTTTGATAACAGGTTGGATCATAGATACTGATACTACAGGGTCCAAGTCCGGTTTTAATGGTTCCAATGGATTTTTTACTGTTGAGGTCAACTACACTAAGAGAGTTCATCGATTTCTGCATCATGGGGGAGGAAGTTCTTGAGAAGTTAGTAATATACAACGTATCTTCTTGTGGATCGATTTTCATACCACGAGGTGTCGGACCCACCGGAATTTGTTGAATTTCTTTTTCTTGCTGTGTGTCGATGACACTCACTGCTTTTGAATGGTGAGTAGGTTGATGAAAATTATATATGACTTGTTTTTTAGGCTAATTGATAAAAAGCGTACCGGATAACCAGCTATGGTCATTACTTTGTGGTGCCATAGAGCTTGGAAAATCGATTGAAGAAACGGTCACTCCCATTTTCTTAAATTTTCTTAGTGAAATATTATATTTCTAAGTTTAATAATTGTTAACTCCATGTCTAGTTGATCGAGATAAAATGGTCGCGATCTATTACTGTGCTTTAAATTTCTACTTATCAAACAGCTCCAACTTTGCTCAAATGCGAATTGCAGCTGCCCAATCAGCTATAGATCTATATGGGTGCCAACTCACTTGAAGTGCCCACTTTCTAAAAAGCGTATGAATCCGTTGGTGTTTAGTAAGACAACACTGAGCAATAGCCCAAAGGTGCAAAGCCAATGGATCTACTGCTCGGTTGCATAATAAAAAATGACTCGAGCCGACGTACACTCAAGTCATTTTGATAATTGAACAGCGGTTATTTGATGTAGCAAAGCAATTTATTTAATCGTAACATCTGTTTTGGAATTTACTTGTACTGTAAACCATTCTACACCGTCTAAATAGGCCAAATCTGCTTTTGCTTCTTCAAGATTGTTATACGATGTATGCCTTAAATTATCGGCACTATAATCAGAAAATAATTTTTTTGTATCGGAATAACGTTCTAGCTCAACATCGAGTAAATTGGAGGTGCTTGTGCCTTTTATGATACTTCCTTTAGGAACTAAAATACGAACACCCACAGCACTATTTTCCAAATCGCTTTCAAGTTGATCATGAAGATCTTTTGACTTATCTTTTGCTTTTGAAATGCCTACATAAAAAACGCCACTGGGCTTAAATGTAAGTGGATAGGTTAACTGTTTTCCTACTCGAAAACCGAATGAATTACAACTGATTTCATTGTCTTTCAGTCCACATTTTTTCCCTGTATATTCACTTAATCGTATTGGATCTGGATTCTCATTATGCACCTCTAATGCTACATACATTGCATGTTTTACTAGTTGTTGCATCAGTGGCTTTGGATCTTTTATTTCTTTTAGTGTTAGATTGGCTTCGATTGACATGGATTTCCTGTTTTCTTTTAAAAAATTTACTTCTTCTTTCTCCGTTACTTTACGATAAGGATATTCTCTAGAACCCTCTATTTGATAAATGCCTGGCATCACAGGTCCGTATTTAAATACTTCGCCTTGCTTAGTGGTAGTGTGGACATCTTTTCCCTCAATTTTGATGTTTGCATTGCTTGGTTCTGTTTTTATAAAAATATAATGCGGACGCACTCCGATCAGATAGCTATCTGAAAATATACCCTCTTCCTTTTTTAAATATAGGCTTCCTGCATTCAATATTTGATCAGGAGAGGTGGTGCTGAGCAATTCATTTGATTGAAATGAGTTTGATTCTTGATCTAATAATGATTGTTGAGCAAATAAAAGACTAATCAGTTCATCAAATTCCTTTGGTTCTTCTTTGTAATAGCTTATCAGCTGCTTTAAATACTTAGTTTCAATTTCGACATCTTTATCTGGAGAAAGAGAACTCTCTAGTTCACCCAAGTTTTCCATCAATACTGCCTTTTTAAAGTTCTCGATCACCTCAGCACTTTCCGGCATTTCAATCTCTGAATCACTACAAGCGCTCAAAAGGAAGATACATACAAATAAAAATACTATTTTTTTTGCCATGATGTTTGCTCCTTAAGAAGTAAAATGTTTAAGATGTAATTTTACATACCGACTAGTCGGTTATTTTTGATTATAAGTCACTTATATGCTAATATCAATAATAGCAATTACAAAATAAGGAGCTAATGAATGAAACATCAAAAAATGAGGGAACGAACATTGAATAAATTGATAGAATCAGGGATTTTACTCATTTCTGAACAAGGATACGGAAATATGACCATTAATCAGATTGTAACAAAGGCTAATTTATCGAAAGATGCATTCTGTGCTCACTTTCCTGCCAAAGAAATTTTTTTAATGAAAATAATAAGTGAAGGAATCGAATTTTACACTGACACCAGTTCAAAGCGGCTCCAACAATAATGACGAGGAATGCCAATGGCAACACAAGATAGAACAACCAGCGCCACGAGAAGCTATAGACTATCAGTCCTGATACAGTCGGGTCAACCGCCGGGGCGAACACAACAACGAACCCAGACATCCCCATTGCGCCTCCCCGCTTTTCCGGAGGAAAGATGACCATGATCGTGTTGATCGTAAGAGGTAGCAACATGCCGGCGCCAATCGCCTGAATAATTCGTCCGGCCAGTAGAACCCCGAAGTCTGGCGTCACTGCCGAGATGATCGTGCCAACGAAGAAAAAGCTCATCGCCGACATAAACATTTGCCGAGTCGTGAGCCATTACTGCAAAATAGCCGTCACCGGAATCAGAACACCGATAACGAGCATGTAAGCGGTAGACAACCACTGAACCGTCGCTGCGGAAATGTCGAATGCTTTCATCAGTTCGGGTAAGGCATTACCCATCAGTGTCTTATTCAAAACGGCAACAAACATTCCGACGATGAGGGCGAACATGATAGGACCGCGTTTGAGGCTTTTTAAATCAATTGATGCCGATGAAACGTTATCCGAAAAATTCAGCGTTTTTTCCACTCCTCAGTTTTTATTATCTGGGATTGTTATTTCCCGTTATTTGGTAAATCCATCAAAAATATTGATTGAATATCATGTAACTCATGTTTCAAAAATGTTCATCCTTTTCGCCACCAAGATTCTGTATTCAATTCATTGTTAATGGCCCCTGCAACAATTGCGCCATTAGAGGCAGCAACAATGGACTGATGAAATCGCGATATCACATCCCCGGCGCTATAGACGCCCGAAACATTCGTTTTCCCGAAGGTATCGACAACAACATTTCCCGTTTCCGCGATCTCACACCCAATGGTTCGTGGCAAGTCTGATCCTGTAACTAGATCCGGCTTAAAAAAGATGCCTCTACATGGAATCGTCGTTCCGTCTTCAAGAATGACTTCCCGTACGATTCCGTCATTAGAGTCAATGTGCCGTATCGGCGATTCGTATAGGGCTATTTTCCGTTGTAACGCCTTCCGTTCCTCATCCGTCAGCTCATCAGGGCCGTTCGTGCAGATTGTAAAATGATCTGTCCATCCGGAAATCAATGGTGCGAAATGCATGAGCTCAGTCCCCTTGGTAATGACGACAAGCGGCTTGTCTCTTAATTCCCAGCCATCACAATATGGGCAGACAAAAGCACTTTTCCCATAGACCTCTGCCAGTCCTGGAATGTTCAACGGCCGATCCTTCATCCCAACAGCAAATAGCAGCTTTTTGCTTGAGAATGTGTTTCCTTGTGCAGTCACAATTTGAAAATGGCCGTCCGTGCCTGCTATGGACACGGCTGTATCCGCTATGAAAGACACGGAGGGATAGGAGCTGATCTCTTCCCTCGCAATTCGCCGAAATTCACTGGGACTTATACCGTCGCGAGTGAGAAACCCGTGAGCCTCGCGAGTCACTGCATTTCGAGGACGGCCTTCATCGATCACCGCCACGTTTTTCCTTGCCCGCCCCAGCACGAGAGCGGCATTTAAGCCTGCCGGACCTCCGCCAATAATCGCCACATCGAGTACTTGTTTATCCATATAATCAATTACCTCCACGGATCTATATTGTCCATAATTAAAGTACAAGAAGTGTATCACTTCTTGTTAGCCTCATGATCACAACGTTTGAAAGCCTCATCCAGTACAGACTGAATGGTGTGTTCCTGTAAGTATTGATGTAGATGCTGTTCCGCCCCGTCCATCACTGCCTCAATAATACATTGGGGACATTCCTGTTCTGCAGTCTCCGTTTCCACTAACAAACGATGTTGCTGTGATTTCGAATTCGAACATTCGAACAGATGCTGTCTTCCTTCAATCACCTGAATCACATCCAGAAAAGTAATCTGTTCGGCCGATCGTGCCAGCTCATAACCCCCGTTCATCCCCGGTACCGCGCGCACGATTCCATCCTGTCTCAACTTGGACATGATTTTGGATAAATAGCTTTCAGAAACGCCAAGTGTTGCAGATAATTCCTTGATTCCAATATTGTTGCCGTGATCCGAGAGACACAAATGAAGCAAAGCATGTAGAGCGTAATCTGTACTTTTGGAGAACTGCATGGCTCCCTTCTCCTTTCTAATGAACCTATCAATATGGATCTATGATATCCATAATAAACGGATTGTCTCCAAATTGCAATCACGATCATCACCTGCTAAATATCGGTTCGTTCTCAGGACCGAGCAACGCAGCGACCTCGTCGAACAACACGGTTCCCCTTTGTCCCAAGGATTACAGTACAAATAAGAGAGAACCGAAACATTACGAAAGCGGTTAGACTTTTTTTCAATGACTTTTATCGATTAGAAGATGCGACTTTTGAGGACCGTAGCCTGCATGTACAGAGATTGGAAAAGGTAGCTTCACCTGAAGCGGAAAAATTTTGTCAGAAACTTTATTCCATGCTTACTGCGATCATGGCAATGGGAACCAATATGATGCAACTCCAGAAGCCACCTATCGCCAAATGGCCAGTGCTGTTCAATGGCGTATGTATGATGATGTCATGAATTGAGCCCTAACGACGATTATGAGATGGGTACATGAAGGGTACATGAATATGGACCTCAGCTCTATAAACGCCTACGGCGTCATCTGAGGCTCACCAACGATTCATGGAGAGTGGATGAAACCTACATCAAGGTGAAGGGGAAATGGAAATATCTCTATCGAGCTGTGGATTCCGAAGGAAATACCATCATTTTTTACTTTGTGCCAACCTTAGTCGAAAAGCAGCGAAGCGCTTCTTTCGCAAAGCTTTACGCTCCTCTCATACGCAGATTCCACGAGTCTATTATGGTTAACAATAATGCTGCTTATTCTCCTGCAATAGCAAAGTTACAAGCAGAGAAGGCGCTTCCAAACACTATTCGAATTAGGCAAATCAAGTATTTGAACAACATAGTGGAGCAGGATCATCGGTTCATTAAAAAGCTCATACGTCCGATGTTGAAATTCCAATTTTTCCAAACGGCTACCCGTACACTCAAAGGGATTGAAGGCTTGCACATGATCAAAAAAAGACAAATTCAGTCCCTATCTACCTCTGTCCCTGACAAAGTTATACAAAACTCTTTGAATTGGTAGCTTAGTTCTCGTTCCTAACAGAGAGAAACTGGCTTTTTTATTTCTTCGATTTCTTGCACCACAACCTTAAGGTTACCTTTTGACAATTACATCAACCTTATTCAGAAGGGATTGCAGACAAATTGTAATTTATCTATTTTGAAACAGCTTCTAGTCTGGACATGTGTAAATTGTTCCTTCGCAATATTTCCTCGGAATTTTACTCACATACCCCAATCGTATTCTTTCTTTATGAACATATGAATGTGCGGAGATCCCTTATCTCGGACATCCCTCCTATAAGTGGTTTCAACTTTCCTCGAAACTGCAACCTTATCCCAAAATCGAAAAGTGGAAGAATACTATTGGAATAGATTTTCTAGTATCACTTATAGTACTAAAAATAGTACTTAGTACGAAATAAATAAGTGCTTTTCAATCAATTCAGAACCATGGATAATTAACTTGTATATGAAAAGTTTATTTTGAAAGGATGGTTATCGTTATGAAAGTTCTCGTTATAGTGGCACACCCAAACCTTTCGATTTCTAGAGGTAATCGACAACGGGTAATCGAATTAGAAAAAATTCAAGCAGTTACCATTCATCAGCTTTATCAGGAATATCCTCATTGGACCATTAATGTAGAGAAAGAACAGCAATTACTATTAAAACATGACCGTATTGTCTTACAATTTCCATTCTACTGGTATAGTTGTCCTCCACTCCTCAAAAAATGGTTTGATGATGTATTGACATATGGTTGGGCATATGGAAAAGATGGAGATAAATTGAAAGGAAAAGAATTTATAGTAGCTATTACATCTGGAGGAGCCAAAGATGCATATCGTGCAGGTGCGTACGATTGGTTTACAATTGATGAGTATCTAAAACCGATTCAAGCAACAATTACTCGTTGTCAAGGAACATTTCTTCCCTCGTATACCTTGTATGGCATCGATGATCTCACAAATGCAGAGATTCGCAAGGATGCTCAGGAGTATGGAAAATACATCATAGCTACTCACAGACATGTATCAATAATCTGAATTTTTTGGTGCCTTTACGGGAATCCTTATAATAGATTAAGCTTTCATTGAAAGTACAGATGGAAGAAGTGATGGAACTAGTGAAAAAAAAATCTCACTATCCAGTCGAAACAACCTTGAGCATGATCGGTGGCAAGTGGAAATTATTGATTTTATTTATCTTATCAGAGGAAGGGACGAAGCGATTTGGTGAGTTGAGACGAATGATCAACCATATTACGCAGGGAATGCTAACAAAACAACTTCGTGAGTTAGAAAGAGACGGATTAATCAATCGGACAATCTATCAAGAAATCCCACCAAAAGTGGAATACTCTTTATCCGAAAAAGGTAAAACGCTGCATCCGATCTTAAAGGCGATGTGTGATTGGGGTGCAGAACAGGAAAGTTTCTAATTCTGATAGTCAAAAATGAATTTTGGTGTTATGTCGCACATCTTAAAATATTTTTGTTGATAGATTGCTCCAGGAATATGAATATATTAGAAATGCCACTTGACCTAATAACCTCAGCAAACACCTTAATTTTTTCCATATATCTGAAGTTGAAAAGAGGATGTATTATCAGAAGTTGAAATGATCATGGATAATGTGAAGAAGAGGGAGGTTACCTGACACCAGTTCAATATGAAATCTCGAATACGGATGAAATAAGTGCAAGAAATTATGCGATGGTTCGGTACATTAATTTTGACTTTAATCCAACTAGTAATCAGATATTAAAACGATTAGAAACAACCGTTATAAGTGCTACACTTACGGAAACAATACCTGAACTACATCATAAGGTAACTCTATCTTTTGAAACAGTAGATCAAACAGTTTTTATAAAAGAATATACGAGAAAAGTCACGTCAGGAGATACTGAAAGTACAAGTATATATCATGTTTTAACTGATCTATTCACTTTTCATACAACTCCACTTCTCTCTTATTCTTTTGTACAAATTGATAGTGTGGAAGAAGTGTACATTTAATAATTTCTCTATTTATAGGCAAAGACACTCAGGTTTTCTGGGTGTCTTAAAGTATATTTCACCACCAAAAAGCAGCCCATCCCTCGAACTTGCGGAGGGCGATTGCTTTTGGTCGTTCCTTCTTTTCGGTTCCCTTCTGAAGGTCAGTCTGACTTGTCTTACCTCTCTTTCTTCATTCTGTCCAATTTTAATGCCAGGACCATTAGGGCTGTCCCCGCCATGAATCCGATTCTGCTACAGATTATTCCGTAGGGATACAGCAGGTAGAACCCAGTGTATCCCCCCGCGAAGCAGATAGTGCCGATGGAAGCACCAGTAAGGATGTGCCTCGCCCTCATGGTACCCGAGCGGATGATTCCTACGAGGATACTGAACAAGGTACTGAATAACACACAGAAGCCAAGGAATACGATGGGGTGAACACCCAAAAGGAACATCTGAATCTCCTCTATCTGAACCGCATACGGTTCCGTTTGAACGAGAGTACAAACGGTAGCCCCTAATTGAAGAGTTCCTTTCTGATTGGGGAATGGAAAATAGGCTGATTGTAATTAGAATAGCACAAAATAGACCACTTTTAATCTATCTTGACGTAAAAACCTCTTCAACTGGTAGGGGCGCCCACATAATGAACAAAACCAAATACATAGCCTACCAAGCGTTAAGGTAGCTCCTTAGCGTCAAAGGTTCCTCTCCCCCTTGTTGGTAGGCTTTAAAAAGGTACTCAGATTCTGAGTGCCTTTTTTCTATTTCAGGGAGGAGGAGAAACGGAGAGTGAAAAATATGGAAAATAATATTATTCAATTGCACAATGGTAGTAAAGTGAAGGTAGTTAATGAAGTTGATTTTGAGTTTAAAGGTTTGAAATTACCAGCAATGGTAGATGAGAATAATGAATTTTGGTTTGTGTTATCTGATGTTGCCGATATTATGGAAATTAAGAAAAATAGTAGAGGTCAAATGACTAGAAGCTTGGATATTGATGAAAAGGCTGAGATGACAATTTGTCATACCAGCTCTATCCAAATTCGTCCAATAGTACTCCCGCTTCTACAAGCGGTGAGGTGAATGGGACGTGGTTCGGTATCCCTTTTGCGGGGATGCTTAGAACCACTTTTTTTGTTAGAATAGTTGTAGCTCTTTGAAAACTGAAGATATGGGGTTGTTGCTGGAAAGGGTCAGTAACGTAAAATCTTCAACCACCCAGCTCACCGAAATTGCGAAAACCAAGCGAAAGTAGGGAGCATAGCAGAGCATACTTTGTTTTCACCGCTGGGACGGCGGGTAGAGCCTGCTAAGATAACTGGACGTTGGTCTGGTGTTCGCAGGAATCTACCACCTCTGTAGGTGGTAGTAGTTCAAGGCTACGATTCTACCTTCTTGCTTAGCAAATCGCTTTCACTTTTGTACACACATAAAAAGATTATTGGCAAGCGAAGAGATTATTGCATAATCACGCCCTTAATTAATTTCGGTCTTTCAATTTTGACATTTGAGAGTGTGATCAAACGATCCAAATCCAACTCTTTAGCCTCTATTAATCGCTGGGATTCATTATAATGTAATGTAAATAGGACATCTCCTTTTTCTACTCTCTGTCCGATTTTTACATGCATGATGATTCCAACTGCTGGATCAATTTGATCTTCCATTACTTCACGACCAGCTCCTAATTTCATCGTACAGAAGCCGATTTCCTCAGTTTGAATCGATTGTATAAAGCCATCTTGTTTTGCTTGAACAACTTGCTGAAATTTTGCCTGCGGCAACGCTCCATCTACTACTGAAGGATCTCCTCCTTGACTCAACACCCAGTCTTTAAATTTCTGTAAGGCGGCTCCACTACTTAATGCTCGTTCAAGCTCATTTCGTGCTTGCTCTGGTGTTACATCCTTCGCAAGACACATCATTTCTACCCCTAAAACGAGTACAACCTCACGTAGATCATCAGGCCCTTGATTTTGTAGAATTTCAATTGCTTCCTGAACCTCTAAAGCATTCCCAATTGCATATCCAAGCGGTTGATCCATATCTGTTACCACCGCTATGGTTCTTCTTCCCAGATGTGTCCCAATCTTCACCATTTTTTTTGCAAGGGATAAGGCTTCTTGCTCTGTTTTCATAAAAGCCCCAGACCCAACTTTAACATCTAATACAATCGCTTGAGCCCCTGAGGCTAATTTTTTACTCATGACAGAAGCTGCGATCAATGGAATCGATTCAACGGTGCCTGTTACATCTCTCAGAGCATATAATTTTTTATCCCCTGGAGCTAAATCTGCTGTTTGCCCAGCTACCGCAACTTTCTGTTTATTAACAAGTGAAATAAACTCATCCAATGACAAAGCAGTATTAAATTTTGCAGTGGGCTGCACACTTGGAATCGCGTCTAATTTATCTAAAGTTCCCCCAGTATGTCCTAATCCTCGTCCCGACATTTTGGCTACATGAACGCCAACAGCGGCTAATAATGGACCCAAAATCAAGGTTGTTTTATCGCCAACACCACCCGTGCTATGTTTATCTACGACAACGCCATTGATTGCAGAAAGATCTAATTTCTCACCTGTATCCACAAGCGAATTGGTAAAATCTGCCAATTCCTCCTTGTCCATACCATGGAAATAAACAGCCATTAGCCATGCAGCCATTTCATAATCAGGGATATCACTTTCCTTTTTCATGTATGCTTGTATCAATTGTTTAATCTCATTCTTCTCCAAGCGCTCACCAGCTATTTTCTTACAAATCCATTGATTTTTGGGTCTTAATTTATTTAAATCAACACGTTCTAGCTGAGCGACCTCTTTCAATACTTGCTGAAGTAACTGTTGTTCTTCTTCATTTATTCCAGACAATTGGGCTGCCATGAAATATGCACTTATTTGATAATCGGGGACTTTTCCATCAGCATATCCTTTTAGCAAATAATAGAGCTCATCTTTAGATAGCGGTAGTCCATCTCTTCTTTTGCGAATCAAATCAACAGCATAACCCATCATACATCTCCTCCAACATCACTTTTAGATGATGATATAACTTATCTTGATTTCTTTTCTAACAAATCCAAACGGATATACCTTCTCATCATATTTGTCTTCGAAAGCTACAGCAATGTTTTCTTTACTGATTTCATCTTATATTTTTAGAATATTAGGATATATTTCGCTTTAGGTTTACTATAATAATAAAGAATTACTGTTTTGAATGGAGGATAAACTTTATGAAATGGACGAAGAATCAGTTTAAAACGATTCAGAAACCAGATGCATTTCAGCATTTCAAACCTGGGCTTGTTGATCATATTCATAGATTCCATAAAACAATCCCAGAATACTCCCCTACCCCCTTATACCAGCTAAAAGCACTTTCAGCAAAATTAGGTATCGGAAAAATATATGTAAAAGATGAATCAAAACGCTTTGGTTTAAATGCTTTTAAAGCCTTAGGTGCTACATATACAATTGCGAAACATTTTGCCAAACAACTATCAATCGATCTTTCGTCAACCAATTTTTTAAACTTGATTGAACGAGTAAAGTCACTACCTACTACCACATTTGCCACAACTACTGATGGAAATCATGGTAAAGGAGTGGCTTGGGCTGCCAGTCTCTTTCATCAACCTGCTCGGATTTTTATGCCCAAAGGTTCTGCATCTGCACGTTTAGAAGCAATCCGAAATCTAGGTGCCCAAGCAGAAATGACTGATCTTAATTACGATGATACTGTAAAGATGGTTGCAAAACTTGCAAAGGAAAACGGTTGGGTTTTGGTTCAAGATACAGCGTGGGAAGGATATGAAGAGATTCCTATACATATTATGCAAGGGTATCTAACCATAATTGGAGAGATCAAAGAGCAATTATCTAAAGAGTCTTTCAACCAAATTTCACATGTTATTCTGCAAGCTGGAGTTGGTTCATTTCCTGCGGCAATTGCAGCCGCTATTTATCAAATATCAAATGATCCTCCTTCCTTTATTATTGTTGAACCTGAACAAGCAAACTGTTTTTATCAGTCAGCCTTTCATTCATCTGGATTACCCCAAAGAGTATATGGCAATCTTACAACAATGATGGCAGGTCTAGCTTGTGGAAAACCAAATCCATTTGCTTGGGCCATTTTAAAATCAACAAGTGATTTCTTTTTTTCCTGTGCTGATAAAGTGAGTGAAAAAGGTATGCGCGTTTTAGGTAATCCACTAAAGGAAGATCCAAGAATAATCGCTGGAGAATCTGGAGCTGTACCACTAGGACTCCTCTATGAATTATTATCATATAATCGTTGGGAATCGATCAGAAGTCAGTTAAAACTCGATTTATCATCAAACATTTTAGTAATCAATACCGAGGGAGATACAGACCCAGTAAACTATCGAAATATTGTTTGGGGTCATGAAGAATAGGTCAAGTAGGAAATTTTTTATCAGAGATCGGGTTGACTCAAAACGAACAATAGACTATATTCAAAACACTAAGTAAAACTCTTCATCTTTGATGAAGAGTTTTTATAAAAAAGTGGCTATAGATTTCATAACATATTTAATAATTTAACTATTTTTTCCTCATAATATTTAATAGTTGAGCAGTTGATATAATCTTATTATCTTCTACTTTTAAATTCGTTTTTCGTGTTAAGTCTGTAGATGAAGGAAGATTTGAACTGGATTTATCAGGAAGGTTTTGGCTTTGCTTTCTATTTTTACTTTTAAAACTATCGTACACTCGCTTCCAACTCATAAGATACATCCTTTCTAATTGGGATTTATCAATCTTTCTATCATTCTTTACCTTTAATAACATTATAGAACGCACTAATAAATACAGCAAATTTTGAAATCACAAAGAAATTTTTGTCCTGTTTTGGAATTCCAACAGAAAAAGAAATAAATTCCCTAAAACAAATTGGAATTACCAATTCGCATTGTTATTACAAACAATATGTGCTGAAATCGGTAAAATCACGAATTAAAATTTTTTTTGGAGGCTATCATGAATTTTTCCAAAGAAGAGCTAATCGAAATTGGAAAATACATACGGACCATACGCAAAAAGCGAGGTTTCAAGTTAGAAGACCTAGCTGATGAAAATATCTCTTCTTCCACAATCTCTAATATTGAAAAAGGTGTTGAGGGTGTTAGCGATGAGAAGAGAAACTATTTTTATCAAAAAATGGGGTTCGATCATGTTAGCATCCCGCGGCTCATTGAGGAAGAGAAAAAAAATGATTATTGGATTAAAACGCAGCTCTCATACATCGAGCATTTAATAGACCTAGGTGAGCCACAAGTAGGTCTACAGGAATTGAGAAAGCTCGAACTCAACACAGATTATTTAAAAGGCAGTAAATACTTCCTACGCGGACGAGCCTATGTTGTACAAGGGAAAGAGACCGAAAAAGCTGAACCCTATTTTAAAAAGGCACTTGAACTGATTAAACAATCCTCATCTGATCCATTTAATTATCGATCATCTTGTTATAATCAGCTAGGTAAAATCTCCTACTATAATAACAGATTTGCTGATGCATTGCGTTATACAGACAAAGGAATCTATACATATATTAAGAGTTCGGAATATAACCAACATCTCATTTTTTCATTACTTATGAATAAAGTGGTTTATTTAAATAAAATAGGGTATAGAGATAAAGCATCTTCTGTTTTAGACCAACTCTGGCAAAGAGAAAATGAAATTCACAATGTTGATGTGATTGCAAATATGTATGACCTACAAGCCACCATTCATATGGAGAATGAATTATACTCTCAAGCTCTTGAAACAGCAGAAAAAGGGCTGCGAATTGCTCGGATCAATAAGTTGAGCTATCGCACCGTTGAACTACTGCTCACAATAGGAAAAACGCTAATGGCGATGAATAAATTTACTGAGGCAAAAACAGCTTTAAATACTGCTTTAAAACTAAAAGGGCAAGTGAAGCAAAAACACGGATTCTTGCCTGTATACAATCAATTAGGTAAATTATTTTTAATCCAGAAAAAACCTGAAGAAGCGAAGAAGATTATCGAAACTGCCATCAATGAAAAAGCAATTGCGAAAGACATGGTTCGTTATGTAGATGCTCTCTTAACGCTCGGTCAATCGCTTATTGAACAGGGTCACATAAATGAAGCTATTGAATTATATTTGGAAACAAAAGAGCTAACTGAACAACATTCTTTATTATCCCAACAGCACGAAGTATTCTTTCGCTTATGTGAAATTTGGAAGGAAAAAGACTCCGTAGAATACAATTCTTTTCTATCAAAAAAATTCGAGGTAGAGTTAGAATTAAGAAAACGAAATGGAGGTGATGATTATGCATTACGGTGATATGCCATCCGACTAATGAAAGTGTATGTCTACAAACCATTATCTTAACCCAGCAGAACAATTGCTGGGTTTTTTCTTTTATTATTATACCAAACTTCAACCTATTACTGTATGACTGAGTCAAAGGAACAGTAAAATACTTCATTGCGAAGATTTTTCGACGATCATTTATTTAGAGAGATTACACTTTCAGAAAGATTGTTAGAAAAATATCGTTTACATATCTTTTGATCAATATAAACCTACCTTCTTCTAGCCGGTTAATGGCAAATTATCCATAATTTTATACTATTCGTTCAAATATTCCCTTGCCAATTCTAAGACCCTTCGATAAAATAGGAATTCAAGGATTCTTCCAATAAACGTCATTTGAACCATTACATATCTATATACTGAAAGGGGTTTCCAGATGTTCCAATTTTCCAAATGGAATTTTCAATGGGCACCAATAGCCAAATCTCTGATTACATCAGCTCTTATTCTAGTTATTGCATTTATTCTTTATGCCATCTTAAAAGTTGTGATTCATCGGTTACTAATACATAAAGGAAAGCATTTAGGAGGAAATACACAGCACCGCCTCACTACACTTCAAAGTCTTTTAAGCAATATTATCTTTTATACAATCTTCTTTATCGCCATTGTTGCCATTCTGGATCAGTTTCATATCAACGCAGCTGGCTTTGTTGCAAGTGCTGGAATACTTGGTCTCGCAGTTGGTTTTGGGGCAAAGGATTTAGTAAGTGACATGGTAACTGGCTTTTTTATGTTAATTGAAGATCAAGTAAAAGTTGGGGAATTAGTAACTGTAGCTACTTTTACTGGGATCGTGGAAGCAGTGGGACTTCGCTTGCTTAAACTTCGCGATTTGAATGGGGATCTTCATTTTATTCCAAACCGAGATGTCAGAACATTGACCAATCATTCGCGTGGAAATAAACAAGTCTTAGTTGATCTAGAGTTTCCTATTACTACTCATGTAAATGATTCAACTCAATCACTTCAGAGTATCTGTGATCAACTTGCACAGCAAATGAAGGTGATCACAGAAGGACCTCATGTTGTGGGTGTGCAAACCCTCAATGCAAATGAATACAGTTTAAGAATCATCGCCAAGGCGGAAAATGGTTCTCATGAAGAGGTAGAAAGAGAGCTTCGAAAGCAGATCACAGAATATCTACATAAAGAACAAATACAGGAAGAAGAAAATAAGGTTGTCGTTTCAGATTAGATATCGTTGCTTTACGCTCTCTATAGAGTGGTTTCTCACCCAAATTCCTATCAAAACTAGCCAACTTGTGAATGGCTAGTTTTCTCATTTTAGTAAAGACTCCTTTCTTACATAATATTTTGTATCATCAAATGATTACTCGATATAACTTTCGACATAACAAACACCAAAAATCGATCTACTCGATTCTTGGTGTTTATTTGTAAGGAGTTAAACGAATAATTATTGAAAATCATCAACCTCTTTCCGATTTGGCATACCTGACTGCGCTCCTAATTTTGTTACGGCTAGTGCAGACACACGATTTGCAAATCGGATGGCATGATCTATTTCTTGACCCTCAGCAATTGCAACTGCCAAAGCTGCATTAAAAGCATCACCCGCCCCTGTAGTATCTAAAACATTTACTGGATGGCTCGAAATCCTTTTTCCAACTTGGTTTTTTGTCAAATAAGCCACTCCATCTTTCCCAAGCGTTGTAATCACATGCTTCGGTCCCATCGTTAAAAGTTGCTCCATCGCAGAAAATAAATCAGACTCATCTACTTTTTCCCGATTGGTTAAAAGGGCCAACTCTGTTTGATTAGGTGTAATATAGTCTATCTGTTGCAGCAAAGAATCAGGTAATTTTTGTGCAGGTGCGGGATTTAAAATGACTTCTGTATTTTCTTCTTTAGCAATTTCAACCGCTCGAATAACGGTTGATAAAGGGATTTCTAATTGAAATAAACAGAGATCAGCCGAAGCGATAACACTACGGAAAACATCTTCATCATCTATTTTAAATTGATGATTAGCTCCAGGTACCACGATAATTCGATTATCATGTTCAGACAACAAAATGGATGCAATCCCTGTACTATGTGTTGAAGATGTCTGTAAATGATCAATATTTATTCCTTCCTTTTGCAAGGATTGAATCAGTTGATTGCCAAAATCATCTTTCCCCACCGAACCGAGCATAATAGTCTCAGCCTCTAAACGAGCAGCAGCAACGGCTTGATTGGCGCCTTTCCCCCCTGGAATCACATGAGCCCGCTCACCTAAAATCGTCTCACCCTGAACTGGAGCCCGCTCTGCTTCGACAACAATATCCATATTCAAACTTCCAACAACGACAATCTTGGGCACTTTCGCCTCTACCATTTCATAATCGACCTCTCTTTGTCGAACCACGTTCAACCAATTTAACCTCTAATTCGTAAACAATTTCATGATCTGAAATTCCACCTATCTTCTCAATGAGAATTTGCGCTGCCAATCTACCCATCTCATAAATCGGCTGGACAACTGTTGTTAATTCTGGCTCTGTTATCTGAGAAAGCTGTATCCCATCATATCCACAGATTGCTACTTGCTCTGGAACTGAGATTCCCATACATCGTAGCTCTTTTAATGCACCAATTGCCATCATATCATTCCCAGCAAAAATCCCATCAATCTCTGGATGGCGTAATAACAATTTGCGAACCGCCTGACGACCCCCTTCTATCTGAAAATAGCCTGGTTCTAATAAGGATTGATCAAACCATGAGAAAGATTCTACTTCTTGAATATAGCTTTTATATCGCTCTTTTGCGGTGATGAGATGTTGAGGCCCGTATATATGAGCGATCGTTTCGCAACCAACAGAGCGTAAATGCTGAATGGCCTGATGTACACCTTGGCGATTTTGGGTGCGAATTACACTAACTGAGGATTCACGTTGTTCATTGATAAATGCTCGATCCATCAGTACAGCTGGAATTCCTTGTCTTTGTAATTCATATATTTCTTCTTCAGCAAGTGCATTCGATGCAAAGATAATCCCATCTATCGACTTACTTTTCAATACATCTAAATATACTTTTTCCTTTTCACTCTGATCATCAGAGTTACAAAGAAACAAGGTAAATCCCCGCTGTCTTGCCATATCTTCAATCGCTCTTGCTAATTCAGCAAAAAAGGGATTTTGAATGTCTGGCATAATGACTGCAATCCCTTTCAGCTTTTTTCCTGCTAACACCTGAGCAACTGAATTGGGTACATATTGTAGCTCACGAATGGCAGCCATTACTTTCTTTTTTGTATTGACATCTACATAACCCTTCTCATTGATCACCCTTGAAACAGTAGCTATTGATACATTTGCTAAAGCTGCCACATCACGAATTGTTGACAAGCGCCTCTACACCTCCTTGATCCAGATGATTTACTTTTAGCGATAGTTTTGAAGTGTATCCAGCATGAGGCTCCAAAATTTATCTTGATTTAATTCCATTGCGACATGGACATTTGCTGCTCGTTTTGTCACACCATGTAGATCTATAACAGTCATGCCATAAGTAAACTGGCCATTGGTTTCCACATCTACGCGCAGATGCGAAGTTGTGAATACATCAGGGTCAATACAATAAGCTACACAACATGCATCATGAATGGGAGCCCCTTCAAATCCAAATACCTCTTTGTATGTTTCACTAAAGAATTCAAGCAGTTCGACCACAAAGCGAGCAACTTTATGATCGATCTGAGCAATCTGTTGTTGAATCGCTTTGGTTGCAATTGCTTGGTGAGTAAGATCAAGCCCTACCATTGTAATCGGTACACCACTATCGAGGACAATCTGTGCAGCTTCCGCATCAACATAGATATTAAATTCAGCAGCAGGAGTCCAGTTTCCAAATCTACCCCCACCCATAAAGACAATCTCCTCGATTTTATCTAGAATCTTTGGTTCCTTTCGAATAGCTAATGCAATATTGGTTAAGGGTCCCACAGGAACCAATGTAATCTTCTCATCTGATTGTGAGAGCGTTTGGATGATAAAATCGACTGCATCGATTTCTAGAAGTGGTTTTGTAGGTGTGGGGAGTGAAGGCCCATCTAAACCAGATTCTCCATGAATGCTGCTAGCAGTCACCTGTTCTCTCACAAGTGGTCTACTCGCACCTTGGGCAATGGGAACATGAATACCAGCTAATTCACATACTTTTTGCGCATTGAGAGTCGTCTTTTCGATGGTCGAATTACCAGCAACTGTTGTAACTCCTACTAATTCAATTTTTGGATTAGCAGCTGCCATCAATAAAGCAATGGCATCATCATGTCCAGGATCACAATCTAGTATGATTTTTCGAGCTTTAAGCATGGATATCACCCCTGTTGTAATAATGTTTGAATGAATAATTGGCTAAAACGTTCTCTTTCTATATTCATCGCTACTTGAAGCTTTGGACGGGGATCAGCTGGGTCTACTTGGAGAAATGGTCTTACATCGATAATTGTCATCCCTCTAGTCAAACCTTCCTGTGTTTCCACTTCCACTGGTAACACTTCTGTCTGAATAACTGATTCATCGATCACAGCACAGACAGCAGATGGATCACAGAGAAAAGTCTCATCATTGTTATCACGTAAAAATTGAATCAAACGATATGCATATTGAGCAACAGGTGTCTGTGTTTCCTTCAATTGCATATTTTCCTCTGGATGAAGTACTGCCTGCATACAAACATCCCAAGTAACTAAGCGAATGGGTAAACCTGATGAAAAGACAACATGTGCTGCATCTGGGTCTACATAGATGTTAAACTCAGCCACAGGTGTAACATTTCCACCCTTTGCGCCTGCGCCACCCATAATTACTAATTCTCTTATATTATCCTGAATAGAGGGTTCCTTTTTAAGTGCAACTGCCATATTCGTTAAAGGCCCTAATAGGATTAAAGTAACAGGCTCTGGTGACTCTTTCACTTTACGAATCATCAAATCAACACCATGTTCTTCGACACCATTTCGCACAACTTCAGGCAACTGGATATCACCAAATCCGCTCTCCCCATGTATCTCGGCAGCCGTGTGTAAGGGACGAATCAATGGAGCGTCCATTCCCCTTGCAACAGGGATATCTGGAGCTTGCGCAATATCTAATACCGCAAGCGTATTTCGATAAGTGTGATCAACATGCACATTTCCAGATACTGTTGAAATTCCAATCACATCGAGTAAGGGGCTTTGGAGCGCAAACAACAGAGCTAATGCATCATCCACACCGGTATCTACATCTATAAAAACAGGTTTCATTTTCTCCACCTCACGATTGTGTAGTTGATTGTGATGTTAATTCAAGCTGCTTCTTCTTCTTTCGGATCGCTAGAATAATTAATGCAAGAATGGTGACTACGTATGGGATCATTTGCACAAACTGGCTGGGTATTTGGTTGCCAGGAATCGTTTGTACAATAGTTGTAATCGTACTACCTAATCCAAAAATAAGAGAACCGATCAATATGCCAACTGGATTACTACCGCCTAACATCACAACTGCTAGAGCAATAAAACCTGTTCCTGCAGTCATATCTTTAACAAACATACTTGTCATCCCCATTGATAGATAAGCCCCTGCTAAACCAGCAAACAATCCACTCCATGCCAAGGCGATAAATTGCATCCGATCAACAGAAATTCCTAATGATGCAGCTGCTTCGGGGGATTCACCTACTGCACGTAAATGAATACCATGAGGCGTTCTATAAAGTAATACCAAACAAAGAAAAACAGCTATGATTGAAACCCAAACCATTAAATTGTGTCCACTTAACAATTTTCCAATAATCGGAATTTGTTCGATGAATGGAATATGAATAGAGGGAATACGGTTTAGCTGCTCTGGTGAATAATTTCCTGTCAATCCATAGATTTTGTTCATTAAGAAAATGGTTAGACCTGAACCAAGAATGTTGACAGCAAATCCAACAATAATGATATCAACCTTTAGTTTGATGGAAAAAAAACCCATCAACATGCTAACCAATATGGAAATGATAACACCAGCTACTACACCTAAAAGCCAACTACCTGTAGCTGCACCAACTGCAATTGAGCTAAAAGCAGAAAGTAACATAATCCCTTCCAAGCCGATATTAACTACGCCACCGACCATCGAAATCATGCCACCAAGAGCGGATAAAAGGATTGGAACGGTTACTCGTAGCAAGACAACAAAAAGGGTTAAATTTAATACCTGCTCCCAAATTGCTTGAATCATTGATCTCACCGCCCTTGCCTGAGAAGATATTTCTGTCGTAAAAATGTAAAAATAGCTTGAGAAGAAACAAGGAGAACCAAGATGACCTGGATAATGACCGCTAATTCTCGTGGAACATCACTAGCTCCTTGCATCAATTGGGCACCAACTTGCAGGTAAGCGTAAAACAAGGCCGCCACTGCCACACCAAACGGATGATTGCGAGCTAGTAAGGCGATTATAATTCCATCAAAGCCTAGATTGATTGAAAAATAATCTTTAAATGTTCCATGAACACCTAAAATTTCTATGATCCCAGCAAGTGCTGCTAAACCACCACTAATTACAACACTTAAAATGATGATTTTTTTAGTTGAGATTCCGCCATAATGAGCAAAACGACTATTTTGTCCTACCATACGCAGCTCGTAACCAAACTTTGTTTTATATAGGAGTAAATAGATGACAATCACCGTTGCAAGGGCGATGATGATCCCATAATGCGCAGTAAAACCTTCAACAATCCGCCCTAAACGCAGATCTGAAGCGATATATTGCATACGCGCATACCCACCACTTGCAGGGTCTTTAAAAATATTATTTACAAAATAAGAGGTTGAAAGAATCGCTATGAAATTAAGCATTAATGTGGTAACAATTTCATCTGTATTTAGATATGCTTTTAAAAATCCAGGAATTGCTCCAAAAATTGCGCCTGCACAGATTGCTGCAAGAAAAATGATTGGTAAATGAACCCAAACAGGTAATCCAGGAATATAAAGAGCTGCCAAAGCACCAACAAATGCACCCATATACAACTGTCCTTCTGCCCCCATGCTAAACACGCCTGCTTGAAAGACAATCGCTAAAGCAAGTCCAGTAAAGATAAGTGGAACAGCCTTATTTAAAACAGTGCCGATGTTAAAAGCACTGGATATCGGACCTAAAAGTAGTGATTGAATTGCTGTTAATGGCTCCTCGCTTACAATATAGATGATGATAATACCCAGCAGAATGGCTACAAGTGCTGCGCCTATAATTCCTGTCAACTCTAACGTCAACGTTTTTCTTGTATTCATTCAGCCACCGCCTCTTGCTCCTGCCTTTTAATGCCTAACATATAACTACCGATTTCTTCTTCTGATAACGGCGTAGAATTATCTAAAATCGCCACAATCTCCCCGTTGTATAGAACACCAATTCGATCACTCAAGTTGATCACTTCAGATAGCTCTGCTGAAACGAGCAATACCGCCGTACCTTCATCACGTTTTTTAATAATTTCCCGGTGAATAAATTCAATGGCTCCAATATCAACACCACGTGTAGGCTGAGAAGCAATTAATAGTTTTGGGTTTTTCGATAGCTCTCGAGCAATGATCACTTTTTGCAAGTTGCCCCCAGACAATGATCCTGCCAATGCATCTTCATTTTGAACACGAATATCAAAATCCTTAATCATTTGCTGTGAGAACCCCTTGATTTTTTTCTGTTCCAAGAATGGACCACGACGATATTCCTTCGCTCGACAACAGTCAAGAATTAGATTTTCGGAGATTGTTGAAGTTAAGCATGCACCTGTTGTTTGCCGATCTTCTGGAATATGTCCAATCTTCATTGCGCGAATTTGGGCAACCGTTTTTTCTGTTAAGTCTTGACCGAGATATTCAATTTGTCCTGACTTTATTTTCCTTAATCCAGTAATCGCTTCAATCAACTCAGTCTGTCCATTTCCCTCAACCCCAGCAAAGCCAAAAATTTCACCAGCACGAATTTGAAATGAAACATTACGAATTGCCTCTAACCCTTTATCATCTGGTACAGTTAAATGATTAACTTTTAACACAGGTTCTTTCGGTTTTGCTTCCTCTTTTTCTACTCGGAACAAAACATTTCTACCTACCATTAATTTCGATATCTCTTCTTGACTTGAATTTTTGGTTTGTACAGTTTCAATCGTTTTTCCAGCCCGTAAAATTGTTGCCCGATCAGATATTTCCATTACTTCTCTCAACTTATGGGTAATAAAAATCACCGTATAATTTTCTTTAACCAACTCTTTCATCGAATGAAACAATTCATCAGTCTCTTGTGGCGTTAAGACGGCTGTTGGTTCGTCCAGAATAATTAATCGAGCGCCTCGATAAAGGACTTTTAAGATTTCTACTCTTTGCTTTTGTCCAACAGAGATCATCTCCACTTTTGCTTGTGGATCAACTTTTAATGTATAACGCTGAATTAATTGATCTACCTCTGTCAATTCCCTTTTTCGATCTCGAAACAAGGAAAAGAATCCTTTTCTTAACTCATCACCAAGTAATATATTTTCGGAAACTGTAAGTGATGGAACCAACATAAAATGTTGATGAACCATGCCAATCCCTTGTTTGATCGCATCCCGTGGACCTTGAAATGTGACAGGTTGCCCTTTATATCTGATCTCACCACTTGTAGGTGTTTCCAATCCAAACAGAATCTTCATCAAAGTTGATTTACCTGCTCCATTTTCACCGACAAGAGCATGGATTTCTCCTTCGTGAACAGTTAAATCAACACCTTGATTTGCTTTTGTACCATTGGGGTAAACCTTGTGAATATCTTTCATTTCTAAGAGTACAGTCATCAGATTTCACCCTCATGATCGAAAATGGAGAAGGCGAGGTGAACTCACCTTCACAACTATAGACAAGAGCTATACTTTTCATTGAGCACCTTGATTATTAATAATCTAAATGAAGGTTTTTCATCAATCTATCCAAATTCGTCCAAGAGTACTCCCGCTTCTACAAGCGGTGAGGTGAATGGGACGTGGTTCGATATCCCTTTTGCGGGGATGCTTAGAACCACTTTTTTTGTTAGAATAGTTGTAGCTCTTTGAAAACTGAAGATATGGGGTTGTTGCTGGAAAGGGTCAGTAACGTAAAATCTTCAACCACCCAGCTCACCGAAGTTGCGAAAACCAAGCGAAAGTAGGGAGCCTAGCAGAGCATACTTTGTTTTCACCGCTGGGACGGCGGGTAGAGCCTGCTAAGATAACTGGACGTTGGTCTGGTGTTCGCAGGAATCTACCACCTCTGTAGGTGGTAGTAGTTCAAAGCAAGATTAAATTCACCCTCATTTATTATTTTTAAGCAATGACTTCACTTGAATATCTCCATTGACCAATTTTTGTTCAATCTCTTTCATCTTATCTTGAATATCTTTTGGCACATGTTCTTCATAAAGTTTATCCTTTGCTAAACCTACGCCTTTCTCTTTTAATCCAAGGACTTCATGTGTACCAAATTTCAACTTACCTTCTTTATACATAGAAAGGGCACGGAAAATGGATTCATCGATATTCTTCATCATGGATGTGAGAACGCTTCCAGGATAGAGAGCATTTTGGTTTGAGTCGACCCCAATGCTATATTTACCTACATCATGGCTAGCTTCTAATAATCCTAAACCTGCACCTGCTGCTACATTAAAGGAGATATCTACTTTTTGCGTATTATACTGTGAGAGCGCTTGATCTTTTGCTTTTGGTGCGTTTACAAAATCACCAACATAAGATGCTACAACTTGAATTTGGGGATCGATATATTTGGCTCCTTGCTCATAGCCATATTTAAAATCGTTAATAATCGGGATATCTTGTCCACCAATAAAGCCAATCACTTTATCTGGATTTGCAGCTTTCAGTTCTTTACTTGTTGTTACCAAACCTGCAAAGGCTCCAGCTAAGAATGAACCATCACTCTGCGAATAGGTCATTGAATAAACATTTGGAGAATCTTTTACCACATCATCAAAGAAGATAAATTTGACATCAGGATAACGCTGAGATAATTCTTTGACTGAATCAACCATCTGACTGGTACCTACCACTACCAAATCGTATTTGCCACCTGAGATCAATGATTCTAAGCCAGAAGCCCAGTCAGCTTGGTTTGTTCCGCCTTCGACTGTTTTTGTTTTGATGCCTAATTCTTTACGCGCTTTTTCAATGCCTCGCTGTGCTGAATCAACAAAACCTTTATCACCTAGGGAACCGTTTACATAATATAGAACATTAGTTTCTCCCGATTTTTTTGTAGTTGCAGCACCACCACATCCAGTTACAACCAAGATGAGAGATAAGATTGCGATACATGATAACCATAGTGAGCGTTTCTTCATTTACAGAGTCCCCTTTCAGATTTTGTAAACTGGTACAAGATGAAAGTGAAGCTTAACTAGATCGAACTTTCGTCTCACCTCTCTCTACGATCTACGATGTGTAACCGCTTTCACATTTTGTTATATCTTATTTATACAACAAAACCTATCATTTGAAAACGCTTTTTTATCCAATTTTGATAAAAAGCTTTTAGGCGTTTCTTTCATAACCCCGAAAATGTAGATTAGAGATACTGTTGCATGCCCATAGCTAAGAAAAAGATCCTCCCAAACCGAAAAAAAAGCTAGTCCTGCTATTGGATCTCCTGAATCATTTCAATTCTGGAGATGCTTCTTAATGAACATTTTCGGGAGATATATGCTGAAGGCCCGCTTTTACTTACTTTCGATCACTTGACAATAAAATAATAACGTAATAAAATATTTTTACGTAAATAATACTTATTAAGTGGTGTTGCAATGAATCAAAAAATCCAGGAAACCTATCGAATCGAGTCTCCTGAACAGGCCACAGCACTGATTAATCCCCTTCGCGTGGAAATATTAACATTACTCAAACAGCCTCGTTCCGCTGCTGAAGTAGCACGCCAACTTCGCGAACCACCTCAGCGCATCAATTATCATCTAAAAAGCCTAGAAAAAGTTGGATTGGTGATGCAAGTCGGGACGCGTCAAGTTCGAAATTTAGTTGAAATACTATATCAAAGCATTGCCCGATCCTTTCTGCTTTCAGAGTCGCTTACTTGGGGGCAAGAAACGCTTCAAAAAATTAAAGATCAAGGAGCGCTCGCGCATTTAATTCACACTTCTGAGCGTATAAAGCGCGACGCCATTAGTTTAATGGAGCATTCCGATCAAGCAGAACAAATTCCTAGTGCCACACTTCAACTGCAAGTAAAGTTAAGCGGAGAAGAACAACGGCAAGCATTTGTTCATGAATACATCGAAATGATGAAAGAGCTCGTCAAACGATATCAAGTGAGTCACCAAAATAGCGAAGACTACCAGGTGATCCTTGCCGTCTACCCCCAACACACTAAATTCGAGGAGGAGAAAAATGACCAGAAAGTTGATCATGGCGAAGAAGAAAGAGAGTCATGAAAAGGAATCAACGATCATATGGGAAACAAAATCAAAGCAAAAAGAGCAAGGGAAAGTGATTCATTTCCCTACCAAACACGAAAGTACTTATGATGTTTTAGAAATCAATCCTCCATCTCCTGTAAGGATTCATATCTCCTCCTCTGGATTTGGCTTTAAACAAAAACTACAAATGGCTGCTTAGATGGAATCTATTTGAGAGGGTGTTACTGATGACCACTATTCCATATGTTATCGAATCAACCGATCGCGGCGAGCGTTCTTATGATATTTATTCGCGTATGCTGAAAGACCGAATCATATTCCTAGGCACAGGAATTGATGATCAAGTTGCCAACAGTATCATTGCTCAATTGTTATTCTTAGCTGCAGAAGATGATAAAAAAGACATCAATCTCTACATCAATTCGCCTGGGGGCTCAGTAACAAGTGGATTAGCGATTTTTGACACCATGCAGTTGATCAAACCTGATGTTTCGACAATTGCGATTGGTCTATCTGCTTCAGCTGCCGCTACCATCTTAGTGGGCGGTGCCAAAGGTAAACGCTTAGCACTCCCCAATGCTGAAATTCTCATCCACCAACCCTGGGTTCAAAAGATAGAGGGTCAAGCCACAGATATAAAAATCCAGGCGGATAATATCTTGAAGCATCGAAAACGAATTAATCAAATCTATTCTGAACGTACCAAGCAACCCTTATCTAAAATCGAACAGGATATGGAACGAGACCATTATCTAACGGCTGAAGAAGCATTGGAGTATGGGATAATAGATAAAATTGTAGGATAGTCTAAAGCCCCATCGATTGGATGGGGCTTTAGTTTGTGGACAAAGATAATGGTTTAAGGAATATTAGTATAATGTTCTCCAAAGGTAGAAAGTTGCATATGATTCCCAATTTGCCCAGTTGATCGACCACGTTTTAATCTCATCCTTTGTTGGTTTCTGGTCTAAACCAAGCGCAAATTTCATTGCATTTTGCAAACCGACATCATCAATCGGAAATGCGGAAGAAGCTCTTAAACAACGCATCATCACATAGTTAGCTGTCCAAGGTCCAATCCCTCTAATTTTGACTAACTGCTTTTCTGCTTCCTTCTCCCCTTTTTGCACCATCAAATCAAGTAATGCACTTTTAGATAGCTCTGTCGACTCTATTAATGAAGCAACACCAATCAGATATTCTGCTTTCTTCTTTGTCATTTTTAATGCAGTTAAATCATCAATTGACAATGATGCAATCTGACCAGAAGTGGGAAATAACCAATACTTTTGATCTTGCCAAGTGATCGATTTTCCAAACGTTTCTACAAAACGGCGTTTTAGCGTGTAAGCAAAAGACAGATTGATTTGTTGTCCAATAATCGCCCAACATAGTGCTTCAAACAATGATGGCATGCCAATATTACGCAAGCCATAAAACTGCTTTGCGATTTTACTCAATATGGGGTCATGTGCTGCCATTTGGTAAAAAGGAACTAAATCACGATCAAGATCAAACCAATCTTGTATATATTTTGTAACTTTCAGCTCAATCTTTTCATTCATGATCTTCGGTTGATTGATAAAGGATATTTGCAATACGTTTTGTGTTGGATTACTAATTTCTATCAATAAGTCTATATCATCTATTTTTAGAAGTTTATATAATTTTTTATCTTTCATCTGGTACATACACTCTGCGGAGGAAACAGATAAATACGCAAGTGTTTGCGAAAATGAAAATTCATCTGGTACTGTTAACAGCAACACAAATATTCCCCTTTCCTAGATCAACGTCTACCATTTTATCATATCATCGAAAAACTATATTCATCTTACAATATAACCGCAAGATATGATTGTTCTCATTGATTCTGTGTTAGATACCATTATTCTGCCTATTCCGAATCTTATCTGTTCACTTGTTCGCTTCTTTCTCCAATAGTATTCTTATAAGTACCAAGTTTTAAATTATATAAATACAGTCTAATTTTAGAAAAAAAGGGGTTATAACATTGAAACATAACATCGGACAGTTACTCACATACCGTGCAAAAAGTTATTCCGATGTCGAAGGTGCGATTGATGCTAATCGCAATGTTCGCTTTACATACTCCCAATTAAATGCCCAAGTGAATCGCATTGCCAATTGGCTCAAACATAATGGTATAAAACCAAAAGAACGAATCGCATTGCTTTGTCAAAACAGTATTGATATGATGACAATTTTCTATGGAGCGGCAAAGATCGGTGCTGTTTCCCTTCCACTCAATGTAAGGCTGAATATAGAAGAATTCAAACAAATTCTCAACGATGGCGAACCAAAAGTACTTTTTTACGATGAGTCATTCGCTTCACAGGTTGATATTTTACGTCATCATGTTCCATCTTTACTCACTTTTGTAAGTCTAGGAAATTCCATATCATCGACAATTTCTTTTCAACAACTCCTAGAAGAATCAGATGAAGAGGAACCAGAATTAATCGGAGGTGGCGATGATCCATTTTTATTGATCTATACTTCTGGTACAACAGGTGTTCCAAAAGGTGTCATACTTACACACAATAACCTATGGATGTCCGGCTACCACTTTAGCAACCATTTTGATTGGCGCACTTTTGATCGAAACTTAATTATTACCCCCATGTTTCATATTAGTGGACATATGTTTACTGTTACCAACCTAGTTCGAGGATCTACCTCTGTATATGCAGATTTCCACCCTCGACTAACTTGGCAAGTCATTGAAAATGAACGAATCACTCAATTTCTAGCGGTTCCGGCTATGCTTAAACTACTGATGAATGAACCGAATTGGATGGAACGAGACATCGATTCATTACGCTATATCATCTGTGGTGCTGACTCCGTCCCAGCTCAAATCATTGAAAAATGCAACCAATTTGGGTTAGAAATTTGTCACGGATATGGTTGTACAGAGTTCTCTGGAATTGCTTGCTGTTGGACAAATGGAATGGATAAAGAAAAGAAACATACTGTAGGTAAGCCTGCACCTTTTACAGAAATCAAAATTGTTGACCCAGAAACAGGGGAAGAATTGCCCCGTGGTCAAGTGGGAGAAATTGCCTATCGAGGTCCGCAAATGTTTGCTGGATATTGGCGGAAGCCAGAAGAAACTGCTAAGGTGGTTCGAAATGGTTGGTATCATTCAGGAGACATGGGAAAAATGGATGCCGAAGGGTATTTAATGGTTGTAGATCGACTAAAAGATATGATTATCTGTGCGGGAGAAAATATATACCCTGCTGAAGTGGAAGGAATTCTTCTGAATCTAGAAGGCATTCACGAAATCGCTGTCGTAGGAGCCCCTGACGAAATTCAAGGTCAAATCCCGATGGCTTTTGTTGTCAAAAGACCACACTCAAAATTGACAAAAGAAGATATTCTTGCGTTTTGCAAAGGGAGATTAGCCGCTTTTAAATGCGGCGAAAACGTAGAGTTTATTGATGAATTACCACGAAATTCAACAGGAAAAGTAATGAAAACAACATTACGTAAAATGGCTGCATCGATTATTCAACAAAAGAGAAATGCCTTAGAATAAGCCTTCTACACATGATCAAGCCTAAGGAAATCTTCCTTAGGCTTTCCACGATTAATTTCCATTGATTCATAAAATCGCTAAATCAGGTGAAAATTGACCTGCTTTTGTTCCTTTACCAATATTACAATCACTATCTGCTCTCCGGGCCGTTGAATCCATAACAATGCATCTGCACCATTATTTGGATGAGTTGTCGGATGAATTCCTAATTTTCTTCTAGGTGGATTACACCATTCGCCATTTGCTCCATTGTCATTTCGACTTACATCAGGATGTTCCAGAAGAAAAGGATCATTTTTTTGTTTTGGGGGATTATTTATTCTTAACTTGATGGGCATGCACATTGCCTCTTGTTCAATACCATACTGTATAGTATAATTAAAATGACTATGAAAATTATAGAAATACCAAAATAGTTGGCGACCCTTGGGTCGTTTCTATTCGGTAACGAAAAATCGAAGCGGCGGAACTCACCCGGTTGGGTAGTTTCGAGGTCTTTACGGCCACAACCATTTCCTGGAGGAGCCATGAACGCGAAGCTCATCACCATCATCGCCGACAATGTGACTCACGACGAGTACCACTCGAAGTCCCTCATCCTACCGCTGGACTTCACGATGTGCATCCCCGTCATGGAGGAGCGCACCCTGGGCCTCTTCGAGATCAACCAGTCCACCTTCGACCAGATCACCGGCCCCCAGACCATCGACAGGGAGCCGATCCGCATCTATGGAACTGGCCCCTCGGTTCACTGGGTTAGCAACACTCAGTGGTTCATCAACGGGGGACTGATCTACGGGACGGATGGTCAGTTCGGGTATCCCACATCCGAGGACACCTGGACGGAGAAGGGCAAGAGGGACTACCTGTGTTACTTCGTCACACGAACTCCTGAAAGGTTCAACCTTCAGCAGGTCAAGTGGGGAATGTCCAAGAAGTTCTTCCAGGCTCTCCAGCATGGGCAGGTCAAGGAGGAGTACCTCCAGTACCCCGACTGTGACCACTTGAACCTCCTGTGCCGGATCGAGTTCAGGAACAGGGGCATGTGATCGAGACAAGCACCTCTGAACAGGAGCGCGCATCCTGGTTCCCTGTGGGGAATCAGGGTGCGTGTGTCAATATTAGTCGGAATAATCCATTTTAAATGAATATTATACATGCTATTCTATTGAGTGCAGAGATTCAGATGATAAATGATTACTCTTATATATTATGCTAGTATTAATTTAGCGACCGCTTATGCACAGAAGGAGGTATTTGATCCTTTTTTGTGATCCTGTTGGATGCGACTAGTTTCTAAGCTAGAGTTAGTGAGGTCTTCATGGGTAACGACAAGAAGCAGGTCAACACCGAGGTCGACCCCGACACCAGACAGGTTCGTCGCGATTTCGATCCCGACGACACCAGTGGCAGCAACGACGACTGATCAAGCTGTCATGAGGAAGCCCCTAGGCACTGGGAGAGCCAATCTTCCAGTTGCTCAGGGGCTTCTTTGTTTAGATCAATCTGCATGATATGTCATGAGTAATGAATACAAAAAGCAGCTTGTCCCCCGAACATACAGATGTTGGCTACTTTTGGGATTGACCGAGTGAAGACAACTCCCTATTCGGCTACCATTAGACCTCAAGATCTTAACCTAAGTTGCTTGGTCTATAGATCTTCGAAGTGTTTACGCGGACTCTCGACTGTCGATCTTGTCGGTGTCGAGCTAGCCTTTCTTAATTGAACTCAAATGAATGGGCTTACTCATCGTTTGCAAAGGATAAAATCTACATTTTTGGGATACTTTAATTTTCGAGGTGAATGAGATGGACAAACAAGAATTACTACCAGAAGAATTTCCAGAAGGACCTGTTGGAGCGACTCGAAATGAAAAACTAGGCAAAAGTTCACCTTGGAAGCGAAAACAGCGACGTGCCTCTGCTTATGTCTATCCAAGAAAAGAGTATCATGCTGGTCTTATGCGAGACTCTCCGGGAAGTCATCCCCCACACGATGGAACAGAAGAGTTTTAATTTTTATTCGATAATAGGAGCGATGATACATGTCTCACGAACAAAAACTAGAACATACCCTTACCTATCTACATTCAGAGCTGAACAGATTAGAAACAATGGCAGGCACAATGGCTTCCATTGAGCAGGAGCACTTTAAAAAACTAACCAACTATGACCATCGAGAGCTAAATGATATTGCCGTTGAAGAGAAAACGGCGGCAAGACAATTAGGAAGTATGAAGCAAATGTGTCTATCCATGGCACAGAGAATTAATGAATTAAAAAATGAGTGGCATCATGAAGAGTCTAGGGAGAATCATAACCATGTGGAAATACATTGATTCCCTAATGCGAACAGCTATTAACCGAACAGTTGATCGGACTGTTCTTCGAGCCATTCGTGATCAATATACCGAAAATGTCATGGAAATGATACCCGCGACAACCAAAGTTGGTGTTACAAACTTACTGGAAATAGCCATGCGTGCAAATCAGGGGACACCGCTCTCTCGTCCTTTGGGCAGCCCGATCCATGCATCACCTTGGGATAGGTTATTTTTCAATCCTGTTCATCTTTTTCGTTTTCCAACACAAGATAATGTACAAATCCAAACAGCTGTTACGATCGGTAAACGGGCCAAAAGACCGCTTACTGTCTCAATTCCTATTCTGATCGCAGGAATGTCTTTTGGTGGAGCATTAAGTAAAAAAACAAAAATCGCTTTAGCAAGAGCATCTAGTATTATAGGGACAGCTACGAATACCGGTGAAGCAGGTTTATTAGAAGCAGAGCGTGAGAATGCACAGCTATTGATCGGACAATATAATCGTGGTGGTTGGCTTAATCAAGCAGATAAATATAAGCGACTCGATGCAATTGAAATCCAATTGGGACAAGGAGCACAAGGTTCCGCTCCTCAACGGACAACAGCAAAAAATATCGGTCCAGAGTTTCGCGAAGTATTTACATTAAAAAAGGGAGAAGCAGCCGAAATCAAATCGAGACTTCCTGGTGTTCATACAAAAGATGACTTTATCCAACTGGTTCACCGTTTACAAGAAGAAGCTGAGGTTCCTGTTGGTTTAAAAATATGTGCATCACATCATCTAGAAAAAGAGTTACAGATTGCGATTGAAGCTGGCGTTGACTTTATCACACTTGATGGAGCAGAGGGTGGTACACATGGAGGAGCACCAACACTTCAGGATGATGTAGGTCTTCCAACTTTGTTTGCCATTGCACGAGCTGCTGACTACTTCGCGAGTAAAGGAATCACAGATGAAATCAGTCTGATTGCCACAGGAGGTCTCGTTACACCTGGTCAAATGATGAAAGCACTCGCTCTGGGTGCAGATTGCATTTATATTGGTACTGCTGCACTTATGGCACTTGTTAGTGAGCAGATGACAAAAACGATACCATTTGAAGCTCCGACAAGTCTAGTTGTGTATGCAGGCAAAATGACAGACCAACTTGACGTTACACAAGCAACGCAAAACTTAGTTCGTTACTTTAACGCTGTTTTACAGGAAATGGAACTTGTGGCCATCTCATTAGGAAAAACCTCTCTCTCTGATCTTTCCAAAACCGATCTATGTACGCTTGACCCATTTATTTCCAAAGCAACAGGAATTGAGCTGGGCTATGTAGCACCTGAAAAACAGACCGCTTTTTTTGAAGAGTTTCAACCTGAAATTTATCAATCAATCGATCCTGTTATATCTGAAGAGACAAGACTTCATTAAAGCGAAAAAGCCGGTTTACAGCCGGCTAATTTACTTTTTTATCATATTCTTGCCTTTTTGAGGTATTGGTTGTTTCATACCCTCTTTTTTCTGCTTCTCGATTGCCTGAGTAATGATTTGTCGCAATTCTGGATCAACAGGTTTATATCCATGTTCTCCTAATTCCTTTAAGATGTCCTCACCCGCTACATCTTTCATTAATGCATTAGCCCCTACTGTCAAAAGCTTCTTAACTACCTCTTTTCGTCCATATCGAACTGCATGGGATAGTGCAGTTTCTCCTTCACGATCTACTTCATTTACATTGACACCTGCTTGGAGCAACGCGTCAACCATTTGCAAACGGTTATTCTCAGCCGCATACATTAGAGGCGTACCTTGATAATCATTTTTTATATTCAACAACTGTTTATTGACCAGCATTGCTTGAAAAAACGGAAATTGTCCATCTCGAATCGCTTGAAAGATTAGTGGTTTTCCATTTGGATCAATGGTTTGTACATCTTTTTGTTTTAGGAAATAGCGAAATAAGTCAATCTCCTGATGATAATAACACCAGGCAAGCGGGGTTTGACCATAATCATTTTTCTGTTTTAAATCAGCTTTCGCTTTCACAAGCGTATCAATAACAGACAATTGATGTGTTTCCAATGCAGCAAAAATCGGTCTACTTCCTTTTAAATCAACTTGGTTGACATTTACTTTTTTGGCAAGAATTTTTTGAATCTGAGTGGAATCGTTCGAACGTATTGCATACCACAGAACTGACTGTCCTCGGTTATCCATTAGATCAACTCTAGCTCCTTGCTGAAGGAGCCAAGGAACCAAATCTCTTCCATTACTTTGGTACCGCTGAGTATCATAGTCGAAATTAGGATTATCTACAGCCATCATTAAAGGCGTCACACCAAACTGATCCTGAAAATTAAGATTAGCACCATGCTGTAATAACAACTTTGCGATATCTAGATTTCCCATTGAAACCGCCATATGCAATGGGAATTCTCCATCTATATTAGGTTTATTTAAATCAACTTTTGCTTTCAGTAATTGGGAAACTTTTGGTAAATTATCATCCTTAATCGCTTCAATCACTGCGTCTATTTTTTGCATATTAGGAGATTCTTTCTTTTCAGCCATCAATGAACATCCATTCAAAATTAAAAAAACAAAACCAAATACAAATAATGATTTCATATATTTACTGATCAATGTAAAATCCTCCTAGGTTCTTTATAATAAACAAAGTGACGATTGACTCTACGGATCCATTGCAGCAATATTTCCTAGAAACGAGTGATTGAAGTGATTCGACGTTTTTTTTCTTACTATAAGCCATACCAAGGTTTATTTTGGCTTAGCTTCATCTGTTCGATCATTGTAGGCGTACTTGAATTAAGTTTTCCCCTCATTGTAAACCAATTTATTGATCACCTATTACCGCAAGGAAATTGGAAACTTATCTTTTGGGCATGTTTGGGACTACTCGTTGTCTACTTGATCAATTCATTTTTACAATATGTATTTGTATACTGGGGGCATAAATTAGGTATCAATATTGAGACAGATATGCGCCAAAAGTTATTTGATCACGTTCAAAAGCTATCCTTTCGTTATTTTGATAACCAAAAGACAGGACAACTCATCTCACGACTAACCAATGATCTATTTGAAATCGGCGAACTTGCACATCATGGTCCTGAAGATATCTTTATTGCCATTATGACGTTATTGGGTACTTTTATCATCATGCTTTACATCCATGTAAAACTCGCTCTGCTCACCTTTCTGATCATGCCCATTCTTTTGGCTCTCGGTATCTATTTTAATCAACGGATGACCCGAACCTCCAGAAAGCTATATGAACAAATGGGTTCTTTTCATAATCAAATTGAAAGTACAATTGGTGGAATTCGCGTTGTCAAAGCATTTGGTAATGAAGAACATGAAACAAAAGAATTCCATACGATCAATCGACGATTTCGGAAAATAAAATTGCAATCCTATCAAATTATTGGGTACAATCTATCGGTTAGTTACTTACTGATGCGTCTGTCTATTCTCTTTATTTTAGTGAGTGGTACTTGGTTTGTCATTCAGAAAGATATATCATATGGCGGATTTGTTGGTTTTGTTTTATTAACAAATGTCCTTTTTCGCCCTATTGAAAAGATTAACGCTGTAATTGAAAGTTATCCAAAGGGAATTGCTGGATTTAAACGATATACTGAACTACTTGATACCGAACCTGATATTGCAGACAAACCTGATGCGATTCCAGTTGAACATTTACAGGGTAACATTCGCTATGAACATGTTTCATTCTCATACTCTGATTCAGCACCTGTCTTACACGATTTTAATTTAACCATTCAACCTGGCGAAACGATTGCTTTTGTTGGACCATCGGGAACAGGTAAAACAACAATTTGCAGCCTTCTCCCACGTTTCTATGAAGTGACTCAGGGAAGGATCACAATCGATAGAATCGATATTCGAGACATGAAACAGACTTCACTACGCCAACAGATTGGCATTGTTCAACAAGATGTTTATTTATTTGCTGGTACGATTCGAGAAAATATCAGCTATGGAAGATTACATGCCTCAGATGAAGAAATATGGACCGCGGCTAAACATGCACAATTGACCGATTTAATCCATTCTTTGCCTGATGGAATCGATACAATTGTTGGTGAACGTGGAGTTAAATTATCCGGTGGGCAAAAACAACGGATTGCAATTGCTCGTGTCTTTTTGAAAAACCCACCTATCCTCATCTTAGATGAAGCAACTTCAGCCCTCGATACAGCTACAGAAGTTGCGATTCAAGAAGCGCTGAATAAACTTGCTCAAGGGCGCACAACACTGGTGATCGCTCATCGGTTAGCAACCATCCAAAAAGCAGATCGAATCATTGTCGTTGATCATAATGGGATTATTGAGCAGGGAGCACACGAAGAACTTCTTGCCAAAAAGGGAATGTATCATCAACTCTATCATGCACAATTTCAAATGAATTAGTTAAATCGACTCTTACTCATTTATTATGATCAATGAGTAAGAGTCTTTAAAATTTAACTTTGGTTCTCGCAAAATCCAGAAAAATCTGTTAATATAGGTAAAAAAAGGTCGTGTCTGCTATGAATTGGTATACACCATCGTCATTTGTAGGATTGCATGGAAACGATGTACATCTTTGGTGGATTGACGTAGAACGATTCCTACATCAACGATCTAGCTTATTTCATCTATTATCTACAATGGAACAAGAACAAGCTAGAAGATTTGTCTTTACTGATGATCAGAATCGATATATTGTGATCCACGGTATTTGTCGGTTAATCCTTAGCCGCTATATGAATTGTTTCCCACAATCCATTCGATATGGAACCGAGCAAAATGGAAAGCCGATTCTAATCCAAGCTGAAGAACCAACGATTCATTTTAATTTAAGTCATTCAGCCACAAAAGCAGTCATTGCACTTTCCTTTAGCCAAGTAGGAATTGATGTTGAAAAAATGAAAGAAAATATTCCATTAGACGAGCTTGTGCCACACTTTATGTCCATGAAAGAACGGGAAGAATTTTACTGGTTACCACGTACAGTAAAGACCGCTGCATTCTATCGCTGTTGGACCCGTAAAGAAGCATATGTGAAGGCAATTGGACATGGATTATCTTATCCAATCAAAGAAATAGATGTTTCTATTGCTTTAAAACCCATTTTGCGCGATCGGGTAATTCCGAAAAATGAACAGATGTGGCAGATTGTGAACATTCCACAAGTGGATGAATATATGGTGTCACTTGTTACAAAAAGGCAATCGATTAGTCCTTCCCTTCTACGTTATACTGATGCACTCTTTCCTTTTCCTCCAAAACAAAGAGCCAACCCGCTTCGTTAGGGATTGGCTTTTTCCTATTAACCGCCTATAGTGGGATGCTGAATCAATGTACTCGTCACAAACATCATGATACCTAGGACAGCAGCAAGACCCAAATAAGCAATTCCATAGATCCATCTTTTTTTCAAGGGAACCTGATAATAAAATTTATCCTGTGTTAATCGCTGTTCGGGAATAACAGTCAATTTTAAAACCATATTGATGTTAGGATTTTCTACAGTTGGATGCGTTGTACGAATCAATTCAACCCCCATCACCCCATGATTCATCCCTTCAAGCCGATATATCGTACCAATCCCAGGATACTTTACCTGAAGGATATGAAGCTTTGTATGAAGATCACAATAATAGTCATAATTTAGTGTGCGTCGATGCGTTTCGCCAGGAATTAAAACACCTTCCTGCTCAAACAGATCAGCAGATACATCAACATCGATTTCAACATCGACTGTTTTATTCTCTTGACGTAGTCGTGTCCAGAGATCATATACAAAAAACAGATAAACAATCGCTAATATCCAACTTTGCAGATAAAAAATTAAGATCAGCCCTAGTATTAAACCAAGTCCCCACAACCAACGTGTTACTGCGACTACAATTCTTCCACCATCTAACGGATGAATCGGGATCAGGTTAAATAGATTCAGTGCAAAACCAATCAAAGCAATTGCATAAAATAGATCATTTTGTAACCAGTACCCAAGCGCAAAAGAACTAAGCGCTCCAATTGTTCCAAGCAAAGGGCCCCCATATGCAATATATGCTTCTGTTTCAGCATCCTGAGGATTCTTTTTTAACATGATCAATGCCCCTACAAATGGAATAAATGCTGGAGCAGACGCAGGCAATCCTTTTTGCTTTGCAGCAAGGACATGCCCCATTTCATGAATAAAAATCATTAACACTAAGCCAATGGAAAATTGCCAAGAATAGAGCATCGCATAAGCCCAAACCGAAAGACCCATTGTCAACAACGTTCCACCAAATTTACCAAATTTAAGTAAGGGCAAAATGGTTTTTCCAAAGCTAAGTATAATCGCTCCAATACCGACCAACCAATTCACAATGCGACTTCTAGGTTTTACTGGTTCATTATTTGATTCTATTTTTAATCACCCTTATAACGATAATCAAAGCTACCCCATCATTTTATCATTATTTTTTTAAAAACGATATTAATGACTCTGTTGAATAATCCATCCTTTTTTCGTAGTGGGAGCAACTTAATCAATATTTGATTTGCAAATGTCCTTTGCAATCTTATCCAGTTTATGAAATGTTAGTTCTATTTCTTCCCTTGTAACACGAGGGTTAATTGGACAAAGTCGCAGCACTCTTTGACATTTGAGTGTAGTTGTTCTAATCATTGCCCATCCACTCTCAATTATCCTCTGTGAAATTTGTTTATTTATATGGTTAATCGCTGCTTCTGTCATTCCTTGTGGGACATAGCGAAAGTTTATAATGCAAGTATAAGCCGGCGACACGATTTCCCATTGAGGCATATTGTCAACGATTTGCTGACAATACCTTGCCATATTCACTCCATGTTGAACAGCTTCTTTAAAAGCATTTAATCCAAACACTTGAAAAGAAAACCATACTTTTAACGCTCGAAAAGGTCTAGATAATTCGGGTCCATAATTATAAAAATTAATCTCACGACCTTTCGTCTTACTGTCATCCAAATATTCAGGTAACAATTGAAAAGTTTTTTCAAGTTGAGTAATATTTTTAACAAGCAAGCCACCAATTCCATATGGTTGAAACCACCATTTATGAGGATCAAAAGTTATGGAATCCACCTGACCTATCGATTTGAGTCTATGTTTGATTCGATCATCTAATATAGTTGCTGCACCAATAGCTCCATCTACATGTAACCAAAGGTCGTAATATTTAGATATTTGTAATAAATCGCATATCGGATCAATTGAACCTGTGTTTGTACTTCCAACATTACCAACAATTAAAAAAGGCTTCATTCCATCTTTTTTATCCTTCTCTATCATCTGAACTAAGTGTTCCAAATTAATCTCAAATTGATGATCAGATCGAATAATCCGAATTTGCCTTTCCTGAAATCCCAGCATCCGTAATGCGCGAAAAACAGATGAATGCGTTTGATCTGAATAGTAAATTGTTCCATGCTTCTCTTCATTACTTAATTTAATCTCTTTTGCTAAAAAGCTTGCAGTTAAATTAGCCATTGATCCACCAGATAAAAACAATCCTCCAGCCGTAATAGGCATTCCAAAAATCTGTCTAAACCAGTCTATGGTTATCTTTTCGATCTGTGCTGCACCAGCGGACTCATGCCATGCTCCATTAAAAATGTTATACCCTTTTGCTAGTAAATCTGCTACCACTCCTATAAAATTGCTAGGGCTAGGTACAAATGCAAAAAAACGAGGATGACTAGAAAAAGTTATATGATTCAAAACATTTTTATTTAATTGATCTAGTACGATTTCATAATTTGAACCCTCATATGGGATAGACTCTTCAAGAAGCAATTGAAGTTGTTCAGGTGACGAACTATTAAATACTGATTTATTAGGGAGTTGTGAGTAATGTTCTACTAATTGATCAATAATTTGATATCCCAATTTTCTCATTTCTCTCTTATCGAGCTGTAATGGATTTTGTTCCATTGCAAGACCTCCAGTATTAACCATTATTTATTATTTAAATGAATAAACCATAAAGAGTCAGATCAATCACGAAATCATTTCATTTAGAAAAAATTCCATATAAAATATAATACAGGAAAACACCAACATGATCGAACGATCAAAGCAGAGCTCTGTTTATTTTATATGAAAACTATGAATAAATCCATATTTCAAATAATAAATCAGAATCCAAAGAACGCCTTGAGTTATGAAGAAAAACTCAAAGCGTTTTCTTATCTACAATCCACCACTTCTTCCAATTATACGGCGTGGAGATTCAGGTCGATTTGAACTTTTTGGTTAGAATCTGCCCAATATACCAGAATTTTGTTCGTCTCTGCAAAAAAAGTCTAGCTTTCAACCTTTTGAAGTACACGCTGATAATTCTCATACCATGTTTTCCATTTATCTTTTGGGAAGTCTATAAATTGACCTTCTAATAAATTACTAAACATATCTAAGCATGCATGCCATCCAGCTAGATCTTTAGAAGTATGGTCACTTAGAGTAGGAATAAATTCTTTTAATACTAATAAACAACCATCATCTTTTGGATATAGTTCAAACCGAACCCATCCCTCGCCCCATTCATACTGGATGTATGAATGTTCTTTGTAATCCATGATCATGATATCAAAAGAGTTCCCCGACCCATCATTAAAATTGAATTTGATCGTTCCCCCTTTTTGAAGATCCACAACTTGAAGGTTGGACATCCATTTTTCCAATTTATCATTTTCCGTTAACGAAGCCCAAACCTTACCAATTGAATGGTTTAGCTGTCTTTTATATGTCGCTATATAGCCATCCTTCACCTTTTTTACAACTGCCAGCATTATTACTCCTCCTCATCTAATAATTGTTCTAAGGAATCTAATTTGTTTGACCAATATTTCCGATAAGGTTTTAACCAGTTATCAATTTCAGCAAGTGGCTTTGCATTCAAATGATAAATATGTTTTTGAGAATCCTTATCAATAAAAACTAACCCTATTTCCTTTAATTTTCGGAGATGTTTTGACACCCCCGGTTGACTTAATTGCGTTAACTCAACTAGTTCTCCGACTGACATGGGTCGCACTCTAAGGAGGTCTATCATTTTTCTGCGATTTTTCTCAGCAATAACGTCAAATAAATTTGTGGTGTATTTTTCCTTATCCATATGTCACATTCCTATGCTCATTATATAACTGTTTAGTTATATTACCAAATGGAAATGAATAAGTCAAATCCAATAGCAAAATAATCTGATAAGATCATCTAAATAAGACATTTCTTTCGTTAATCAAAATATCAACTGACTAAACAAATGATACGATACTCCATGAGTTTGTCACCTATCGCCGCTTTTTTGCTTATGTTACCTAAAAGATCATATTCATCATATATGATAAAAAGTTGCTTATGGGAGGAGAGAATGATGATTCATTTAAAATCGGCTCGTGAACTTGCAATCATGCGTGATGCAGGCAAGATTGTAGCCGAATGTCATGCTCTGATCGCCGAATCTATCAAGCCAGGAATCACAACGCTTGCACTGGATCGATTGATCGAGAAGAAAATCCGCAAAAATGGAGCGAAACCAAGCTTCAAAGGACATCATGGATTTCCTTACACGATCTGTGTAGCACAAAATGACGTGATCTGTCACGGATTCCCAACTGATACTCCGTTGAAAAATGGCGATATAGTGACAATTGATATTGGCGCTCATTATCGTGGTTATCATGGTGACTCCGCTTGGACTTATGCGATTGGTCAAATTTCACCTCAAATTCGAAAATTGATGAAGGTATGTAAAAAAGCACTTTATAAAGGAATTGCTAAAGCAAAGGCAGGTTATACAACCGGCGACATTGGTCATACTATTCAATCCTATGCAGAAGGTTTAGGATTAGGTGTGGTAAGGGACTTCGTAGGACATGGTGTGGGGCAAGTATTATGGGAGGAGCCGAAAATCCCTCATTTTGGAGAACCAGGAAGCGGAACCTTGATCCAAAATGGCATGACCTTAGCCATTGAACCAATGATTACATTGGGAGACTGGCGAGCTAAAATTGATTCAGATGGATGGACTGCCCGAACAGTTGATGGATCAATCTGTGTTCAATATGAACATACTGTTGCTGTAACAAAAAACGGTCCTAAAATTCTTACAACTTTATAGAGAAAACGCTCCACATCAAACATCCCGATAAAGCGAAGCGACAGAACTGTCGCACTCTTCTTTGGTTCACCTGAAAAACATGCTATAATTTGTCCTGAATAAATGGAATCGAAAGGCGCGATTGAAATGAAAGGTAAAAGCATACCCTTACCTGATGAGTATTTACAAGATGTTCTGATTCGCTTAGCACATCATTCATCCGCAATCGAAGGGAATACAATTAGTCTTCCTGATACAGTTTCAATCATTTTACACAATACTATTCCTGGTAAGACAGATTTACGGGAGTTATATGAAATCACTAACCACAAAGAAGCATTCCAATATGTAATTGATCAAATAATCAATCAAAAACCATTGTCCACAGAAATTATAAAAGGAATTCATGAACGATTAACCGATCGATTATTATCCGATAAAGGAAAATTTAAAATGCATGACAATTTTATTATAGGAGCAGATTTCCGACCAGCTTCTCCCCATGAAACCCCACTATTAATGGAGCAGTGGGTAGAAAATCTTAATTATCAATTAGATCAAGTTGCGAAAAACGAAAATGATATTATGCGAATAGTAGGTGATTTCCACATCCAACTAGAGAGAATTCATCCTTTTTCAGATGGAAACGGTCGCACAGGACGCATGCTAATGATTTACTCATTGTTAGAGAGAGGCTTACCACCTTTAATTATTCGATCAGAGCACCGTGCCGAATACTTCCAACTGTTAGCGCTCCAAAATATTGCTAGTTTTGCTCTGTTTATAGAAAAGTTACTAAAAGAAGAGTCTAGACGTCATCAAGGCTTTATCCAAATGGAAGATAAAAAAATAACTGTATATGATGACAAGCCATCTACAGAAGATTCAGATGTAGGGCAATGATCAACCATGATCCATGTGGAAAGTTATTATGTCTTTGTTCTAATCATCAAATTTCATTTTCCATATGAAAAGCGACAGAGAGAGCTGTCTCCCACTGTCGCTTCATTAGGGGCTCAATGTAGTGATATGTTCTTCCACTTTACCATGAGGGCTGTTCACGGTACTTTTTTATCATCTCTCTTATATCCATCCTCTAGCATCCATTGCTTCTACTATTCGCTTGATAGACTTCATATAAGCAGCAGTACGCAAGTCAGTTTTATATTCCTTAGCAAGCTCATTCACTTGATAATAAGCATCAATCATCATAACCTCTAATTTCTCGTTTACTTCCTCTTCACTCCAATAGTAATTCATCGCATTTTGAACCCCTTCAAAGTAAGAAACAGTGACACCTCCAGCATTCGCTAAGATGTCAGGGATGACCAAAATACCTTTTTTAAATAAGATATCATCTGCTTCTGGCAGAGTGGGACCATTTGCCGCTTCGGCTACAATTTTCGCTTGGATTCGATCTGCATTTTCTACAGTTATCACATTCTCCAAAGCAGCAGGCACTAAAATATCAACATCTAACTCGAGTAATTCATACGGATCAATTAAATGATCTGCTCCATAATCTCGAATACTACCATGATCTTTTAAATCCATCACACGATCAAGATTTAAGCCTTGAGCATCATAAATGGCGCCTTGAGAATCACTCACTGCTACTATTTTACTGCCCAAACTTGATAACATAGCTGCTACATTTCTTCCGGCATTTCCAAAACCTTGAATGGCAACCGTTGCCTCATGTAATGGTTTATTTAATTGTTTCATCGCCTCTACAACTGTTATGACAACCCCACGTGCTGTTGCTTCTCCTCTTCCTTTTGAACCGCCTATACTTAAAGGTTTTCCAGTAATGACACCAGGTGAATAGCTACCTTGTAATCGACTAAAGGTATCCATCATCCAGCCCATGATTTGCGCATTCGTATATACATCTGGTGCAGGAATATCTTTATCAGGTCCTATAATCTGGGCAATCGCTTCAAAAAAAGCACGACTCAGTCGTTCTAATTCACCTTTACTTAACGTATGAGGGTCAACAATAACGCCACCCTTTCCACCGCCAAGTGGCAAACCCACCACACCACATTTAAATGTCATCCACATCGAAAGGGCTTTTACCTCATCTTCCGTTACACTTGGATGAAAGCGAATTCCTCCTTTTGTAGGTCCTACTGCATCATTATGCTGTGAACGGAAACCCTCGAATACACGCATCGACCCATCATCCATCTTAACTGGGAAAGTTACTTTTAAGACTCTCATGGGGCGCTTTAAAATTTCAATCACATGCTGAGGAAGCTGCAACTTGTTGGCAGCTGTTTCAATTTGTTTCTGTGCTGTTAAAAATGGATTCATATTTTCTTCGATCATTTTTTTCTCTCCCCACTCAATCTGATCAATCAACTACAATAAATATATTATCATTTAAATAGTAAATAAAAGTAAACATAAAATTAATAGTACCATCATTTACAACACAGGTTCAGCTTATCACCTACAGAGACCCTCCTAAACTATCTTTTCTTATGAGTGGAAGATTCGCTTAAAATTACGCTTTAGTGGAGGACTAAAATGTCTTCTTTTTATTTTTTGCAGCATTCATCCCTGCCACAAATCCTGTACACATCGCAGCTGTAATGTTATATCCTCCTGTATATCCATGAATATCAAGGATTTCACCACAAAAGAAGAGCCCATTCATTATTTTCGATTCCATCGTTTTCGGCTGAATTTCTTTTACATGTACGCCTCCACCAGTCACAAACGCTTTCTCCAATGGTAAGGTTCCATTGATTTGAAGGGTAAAGTTTTTACACCAAGTTGAAATTTCCTGAATCTGCTCTTGATTGAGCTGCAAACAAGTCGTTTCTTGATTGAGATGTAATTGCTGAAACATAGCTGTAATCAGCCGGTCAGGAAGGATCGCTTTGATTACGTTCTTCAATAATTTTCTCTCTTGCTCTTTCAATAGTTGATCGATTCTCAAGTGAAGCAAATGAAAAGGCTCATCGGGAAATAAATCAATTACAACAGGTACTTCAGTTAAAGAGAGCTTTTTTAAGGTTTTTATGACAAATTGACTACATCGGAGGGCAATTGGACCTGAAAGTCCAAAATGAGTAAAAAGCATATCACCACGATGAGTAATGATTTTCTTTCCCTTTGGATTAAGCACTGATATTGCCACATCACGCAAAGAAAGACCTTGCAACGCTTTAGATGTTATCAGGGTCTCACTAGAAGTAAGTGGCACCTCTGTTGGGAATAGCTCTGTAATCGTATGCCTCGCTGCTTCCGCCCATATATATCCATCACCTTGTGATCCAGTATGTGAAGCAGCTTTTCCTCCTGTTGCTAAGATGACAGTAGGTGCATGATATATTTTTCCTGTTTTTGTTTGTACACCACGAACAGCACCATTTTGATAGAGAACTTCTTTCACAGGTGTATTGACTCGAATCTCTACCCCTACCTCTTTTACCTTCTGGATCAATGCTTGTACAACTGTTTTTGCTTTATTTGTAACTGGAAACATCCGACCATGGTCTTCTTCTTTTAGCTGAACCCCTAAACCCTCAAAAAAATGAATAATATCGCGATTATTAAATGTGGCAAAGACGCTATATAAAAACCGACCATTTCCAGGGATATTTTGAATTAATTCATCTATCTCTTTATTATTTGTTACATTGCAGCGTCCTCCACCGGAAATCGCTAATTTTTTGCCCAATTTCTCGCCTTTATCCAATAAGAGAACTTTAGCTCCCTGTAAACCCGCTGAAGCACTTGCCATTAGACCGGATGGTCCACCACCAATCACGATAACGTCATAATCCATTGCTTTGCTCCTTTATCCTTATCTACCATTTCAATACAGATACTTGTGGCTGTATAAACTGAGTTCGAGCAGGTCTTTTCATCTCGTTTAGCCAATGATATATGTTCGCTGCTCCTTCTTCTGCTTCTATATCTGCGTCAATTGCAGCCCCCGCAGTTTTCAGTTTTCCAGGATGCACTGCATAAACTGATATTCCTTTCTTATACAATTCTTCACCTAAACAGATAGAAAGCATATTTTGTGCCGCTTTGGCAATTTGGTAAGAATATGAGGTCTTCAGATGGGCAAATTCTTGCTCTACCATCATTTGCATGGAGCCGAGTCTAGAAGAGATATTTATTATCCTTGGCAAGGTTGACTGATGTAATAAATCAAGGGTAGCTTTTACCATTCGAACTACACCTAGGCAGTGCACATTAAATAACTGAGCAACTTCTTCTGTTTCCAAATCACGAATTTTAGGTACCTTACCTGAAGATTGACCTGCGTTATTAATGAGAATGTCCAGACGATCTGTTACTTTACTTAAAGCAGCTTTGACAATTTGTTCACTCTGATCAAGACCAATATCTGCAATAACGGGTACAACCCTTTGTCCAAATTTATCCTTTAAACGCTCTGCTGATTGAGAATCTCGAACGATAGCATAAACAAAATCTCCAGCGTTGTAGAAAACCTTTAATAATTCATATCCTAGACCGCGATTTGCACCTGTAATCATTACGTGATTCATTGTTATTTCACCTAGCCCCTCGTAAGTGATGAACGAGCAAACAATCATGACACCATCGATTCAATTATTCAAACGGAAAATGATTCGCGACTGCGAACCATCTCCCTCATAACAATAAAAACTTTTTTATCATTAAATTGCCAACATGCGTTCAATTGCCTGTTTTGACCAGTATATCGTATCATCGTCTACTTTGATTTGATGAATAGGATTTCCAGCTACTAATTCTTCTAATACCCACAATAAATGAGGGCGATCAATCCGGTTCATCGTGAGACAAGGGCACATCGTAGAACTTAGCAAACGAATATCTTGCTCTGGATGTTCATGTGCAAGACGTTGAACCAAATTAACTTCTGTTCCAATTGCCCATTTACTTCCAGCAGGCGCCTTACGGATGGTTTGAATGATAAATTCTGTTGATCCATTTAAATCTGCCTGTTGGACAACATCAAAATTACACTCAGGGTGGACGAGTATTTGAAATGCAGGATCTTGTTTACGAAAGCGCGTAATCTGATCAACCGTAAATTTTTGATGAACCGAACAATGACCTTTCCAAAGAATCATCTGAATTTCATCCAGAGATTTATTTTCCTGCTGTTCTAATTCACCTCTTCTTGGGTTCCAAACAATCATTTTATCTAAAGAGATTCCCATGTCATATGCCGTGTTTCGACCGAGATGCTGATCGGGCAAAAAGAGGATGCGCTTTTTTTGTTGAAAAGCCCACTTTAAGACAGCATGAGCATTAGAAGAGGTACAGGTTGTTCCACCTTTGCGACCAACAAATGCTTTAATCGCAGCAGTCGAGTTTACATAAGTGACTGGAATGATTGTATCTCCAAATTGCTCTGTAAGTTCATCCCAAGCCTCCTCTACTTCATCAATATCTGCCATATCTGCCATTGAACAACCTGCACGTAAATCAGGTAGTATCACGACTTGCTCATCATTAGCTAAAGTATCTGCCGTTTCTGCCATAAAATGAACACCACAAAACACGATATACTTCGCCTCTTGTTGTGCGGCTCCTAATTTGGCTAATTTCAATGAATCACCACGGTAATCGGCAAATTGAATTACTTCATCACGTTGATAATGATGCCCTAAGATAACCAAATCCTTACCCAAGTATTCTTTTGCAGATAGAATTCGACGATCATACTCTTTTGATGTTAGGTCTTGATACTGTTTTGGTAGACTCTCCATTAATTCGATCAATGATGCTCCCCTACTTTCTGTTGATAATCAATTCCCAAATCGATTGCTGATGCAGAATGTGTTAACCACCCTAATGAAATCCCATTGACACCCGTCTCTGCGATGGGGCGAATGGTCTGCTCAGTAATCCCTCCAGATGCTTCCGTCCAAATTCTACTCTCAATAAGCTGAACAGCTTTGCGGAGTGTTACGACATCCATGTTATCAAGTAATATTGCGCTTATCCCTTTACACTGTAATGCTTCCTCAACCTGATCCAATCGATCTGCTTCAACTTCGATAGGGACAAGTGGACCTATTTGACTACGAATCCTCTCTACAGCTTCTGAAAGACCACCTGCCATGGCAATATGGTTATCTTTAATCATCACTGCATGATTTAGATTATATCGATGATTTTTCCCTCCACCAATTCTCACCGCATAACGCTCAAGCATACGCCAACCTGGCATAGTTTTACGTGTATCTAGTAAATCACAATTTAGCCCTTGCAGTTGGTCCACACATCTTCGTGTAACTGTAGCAATTCCTGACATCCGCTGTAATAGATTGAGGGCAACTCGCTCCCCGGTTAATAACGCACGTGTATTTCCTTCAATCTGGGCCACTTCCGTTCCAGCAGGTAACATCTTTCCTTCTTCAATCAATGAGTGGCATTTCACATGAGCATCAAGCTGTCGAAATACTTCTTCTACGACCTTTAACCCTGCAACCACACCTGCTTGCTTTAAAACAATCATCACTTGACTGCGATGGTTTGCTGGAACAAGTGCTTCCGTCGTCAAATCTCCAGCGCCAATATCTTCGTTCAAAGCCTCACAAATTAATTGGCGTAAATAAATCGGATTCATAACATTTATACTCCTATCACAATATGTTTTTTAGCCCATGTTGCTTGTAATTCAGGGTAATCGGATCGATAATGCCCACCTCTTGACTCTGTTCGGCATAAGGCAGATTCAATAATAATTTGTGCAGTTATCCACATATTCTTTGTTTCTTTCCCAATTGGCTTTAAATCTTCTAGCGCTTGTCTACCATTTTGCAGCCCAGTCTCCGTTCGTATGATCCCTGCATATTGCCACATCAATTGCTGTAACTGGGTTCGCCATTGGTCTATCTCTTCTTGATCGTCAACTAGCGAATCTGAAAGCATAAATTGGTTGATATCGACCGATAAAGGAGGAAGTTGGGTAATTTGTTTGGCAATTTGCCCTGCAAACACAATCCCTTCCAGCAATGAATTGCTTGCTAAACGATTCGCCCCATGTACGCCTGTACATGCTACCTCTCCACAGGCAAATAGACGAGCAATTGAAGTCTCACCAGACAGATTTGTGCGAATCCCCCCCATAATAAAATGCGCAACGGGAGTAACAGGAATCGGTTCAAAACGTGGATCATATCCATGTTTGCGCACTTTTGTATAGATCGTTGGGAAACGCCTTTCGATCATATCTTTTAAAGGAGTTGTATCAAGTAAGACACGATTCCCTTTTTGCTGCTGATCATAGATCGCTCTCGTTACTACATCGCGCGGAGCTAAATCCAGCCAAGGATGTATATGTTCCATGATTCTTTCCCCATGCTGATTGATCAGGACAGCTCCTTCTCCTCTAACCGCTTCAGAAATGAGAAACATGGGATTTTGATCAATATGAAATGCTGTCGGATGGAACTGAATAAATTCCATATCCATTAACTGGGCTCCCGCTCGATGAGCAATCGCAAATCCATCACCTATTGCACCTTGATCATTTGTTGTGTATTGATATAGCTGTCCACATCCTCCCGAGGCCATCACAACACCCTGTGTTGCTGTGTAAATTTGACGATCTCCCTTTTTGTCTGTAGCAACTAGCCCCATACAAACACCCATCTCAACAAGTAGATCTTCTACTTTTGTATGTGTATGAAATTCAACTTGGGATTTTTGTAAAAGTTGTTTGATTAGTGCGTCTGCGATTCCTTTCCCTGTTGCATCACCTGCAATGTGTAAAATCCGATTTGCGCTATGAGAACCCTCTTTGCCCAACATCCACTCTCCATCTTGCTGATCAAATGGCGTTCCCCATTCTACAAGCTGTTGAATAGCATGAGGTGCTTGTTTCACAAGTAATTCGACTGATTGTGGATGACATAAATCAACACCTGTGCGGATTGTATCCATTTGATGAAGTGAGGGAGAATCTGCTTCACCGATTGCGGCTGCAATGCCACCTTGCGCTCGATAAGTATTACTTGCATCAACTGTTGCTTTTGTGATAATAATCACATGACCTCTCTTCGCTAGCAAAAGTGCTACAGATAGCCCTGCTATGCCACTTCCAACTACGATGAAATCAGCCTTGAAATAAGACATATTGTGTATCCTTTCACATATTTTAAGGAGATGCTTCCTTCATTATTGTCGTCATATTTCTTAATAAGTCAAGGGTAAAATGTATTGTTTTCTCTAATTAAATCAATCAATATAAAAATAAGCACAACAAGGAGGAGAAACTTTTGATCTATCTTGACTATGGTGCAACGAGTCCATTGCGCCAAGAGGCCTATGAAGCAATGCTCCCTTTTTGGCATCAAGAATTCGGTAACCCTGGTAGTTTACATAATTTTGGTCAAAACAGTCATGAAACAATTATCCAAGCACGAAAAACCATTGCCAATTCGTTAGGCGCTAAATCTGCCCGTGAAATCATTTTTACGAGCAGTGGAACAGAATCAAATAATTTGGCGATTATAGGTGCTGCACGTAGGAATAAACATCGTGGACAACATCTGATCACTTCGCAAATTGAACATCCTTCCGTTTTAGAAACTTGTCGTTTTCTTGAACAAGAAGGTTTTCAAGTTACCTATCTACCAGTAGATCGAGAGGGCTTTGTTCAAATCAAAGATGTAAAGGCCGCCATTCGCCCAGATACGGTCTTGATTAGCATCATGGCCGCAAATAATGAAACAGGAACTTTGCAACCTATTTATGAAATTGGTCAACTTACAAAACAACACACCATTCTTTTTCATACTGATGCAGTTCAATTTTATGGAAAGATTCCTTTTTCAGTGCAAGAATTACCGATTGACCTTTTATCGATTGGTAGTCATAAAATCTATGGCCCAAAAGGAGTAGGCGCTCTTTATATTCGTCGTGGTGTTAGAATCGATCCACTTCTCTTTGGAGGTGGACAAGAACGTGAGCTTCGTCCCAGCACACTTCCAACTCCTCTAATTGTAGGATTTGCGGCTGCCGCAAAAGCGATGACAAAAGAAGTTGCTTATGAAGAGCAAAGACTTTCAAATCTACGCGACTACTGCTTTTCCCAAATCCAGCAAGAAATAGAAAATGTTGAACTAAATGGACATCCACAAAAAAGATTGCCTGGAAATATAAACCTTAGCTTTGAAGGTATTGAAGGACAAGCAGTCCTTCTTGAACTCAATCGTGAAGAAATCTATATCTCAAGTGGGTCGGCTTGTAGCGCTGGAAAACATGCAGCATCACATGTTTTAATGGCAATGGGAAGAAATGAAGAAATTGCCCATCAAAGTTTACGAATAACATTTGGTAGACAGACCACAAAAAATGATATAGACATCTTGGTGAATAAGCTAAAGTCGATTATTGGCTACTTTCGTTCCATGAAAACGAGATAATTTTGCTATAATGAAATAGCTTTTTATCATACTAACAGTCGCGAATCGTTATAAAAGGGGTCATTCCATTGACAAGTAGAATATCTGTACTAATCAGTATCGTATTGGCAATGTTAATTGCAGCAATGGATACGACAATTATGAACACAACAATGCCGATCATAGCGAAAAGCCTTGGTGGATTTTCACTTTTTGCTTGGGCTTTTGCATCCTATATGATTACCACAACTGTTTTTTCTCCTATTGCTGGCAGATTATCAGATTTATATGGGCGCAAACGCATATTTGCTTTTGGAATTGTCCTATTTTTAATTGGATCATTGTTGTGTGGGATTTCAGAAACAATGGTGCAATTAGTTCTCTATCGGGCACTACAAGGGATTGGTGCTGGCTTTATGATGCCATTCCCAGCGATCATCGCCGGCGATCTTTTCTCAGTCGAAAATCGTGGAAAAATCCAGGCTTTTACTACAGGGATGTGGGGGCTTTCATCCATACTCGCACCTTTATTTGGGGCAGTATTTGTGGAGTATTTAAGTTGGCGATGGATTTTTTATATTAATATCCCTATCTCCATCTTATCTCTTGTAACATTGATTCCCTATCGGGAAGAGTATTCGCCAAAGCGAACTCAGATTGATTACCTTGGTGCCATTCTTTTTACTTTAGGTGTTAGTACTTTTCTGTTAGTCACGATTGTCCATTCATTCCAAATAATCTTTGCTATTCTTGGTGCATTGCTTTTAATTGGGTTCTATTTCTTTGAGAAACAGCAAAAATCCCCATTAGTCCCACTTTCTATGTTTCAGATTAAATCATTTCGATGGATGAATATTAATAACTTTTTTGCATGGACTGCATTATTTGGGGCAACTAGCTATATTCCATTATTTTTACAAAAAATCACCCACTTATCGATCTTCACAAGTGGACTGGCCTTATTAGGCACAGCCATTAGTTGGATGGCAGCCTCAGTACCGACCGGCAAGTGGATTCTTAGATATGGGTATCGAAACTTATTCATTATAGGTAATTGTACGCTTGTGATTTCTGGCATTTTACTAGCTCTTCTTCATGAAGAAAATGGATTCTGGTATGTTTTCTTTGTCATGCTTGTCTATGGATTTTCCTTTGGTCTTCTCTCTACAACAGGTGTTATTGGTGCACAACAACTTGTCGATCCTCATCAAAGAGGTATCTCCACATCTTTCATTATGTTCATTCGAAATATTGGTACAGCAATCGGAATTACAATCATGGGTTCACTTATGACAAGTGCGAATACTGTGATGGGAGGCATTCATCACTTATTTATTTTTGGATTCATCGGAAGCCTCTTCGCTTTCGTCACATCCTTTTTCATTAAAGAACCATCTGCAAAACTGGCCACAAGTAAATAAATTCAAAATCCATACAAGTATTGATTTTTCGAACCAAGTAATCCGCAGGAACTAGGCGATATAATGTACCATTTCCAGGTAGCATTTACTTTCGTTACTATATTCCGAACATTTTCTTATCTATTCTTTTCAACCAAAAAACATGTAGACCTCCCCGCAAAGCAGGGAGGTCTACAAGCTGTGTCACAGATCTCTACTGTTTACAACAGGGACAAGTGTCCCCAGACCCGTCCGGGTTGGTGCACTTGCATCCACAGTTGGTGCACAACTTCCAATTACCTTGGTGATTACATTGGCATTTGCAGCTGGCGGGCTTGCCGTCCACTTGCTGGATGTTCGTTGTGTTCACGGTCAAGCACAGTGGGCTGCTGCGGATGACCGATGAGGAGCTGTGTGACATTGTGGGCAGAATCACACCCGTTGAAGCGTACATGGGGTTGTTACCCTTCCCCATGTAAGGTAACCTGTATGAGCTTTCCAAAGTACCGCCCTCTCTGGTCAGACAGCTATCTTTTGAGCTGTATGGTGCATCCTACGATCCCCAACGAATATACCACCTCCAAATTGAGATCACTATAGTATTGTTGGGGTATAATATCTGAACCTACTATTAATATATAATAAAATAAATAAAAATTCATATATTATGAATTGCGAGTTGTTGGAAAAGCTCCATTTTGTTATGCCCACTCATCGTTGCTACGAAAATGCCACGCTATCTGTCATTCCAATAAGGTAAGACCTATAACAGAGTCTCAACCGACCGAAAAAGAGTCCCTAGGGAACTCCTCCTTCAGCTGTTTCACTTATTTGCATCGTCAATCGGGTTTATCAACAGTCTAAGAAACCATGTCTATCTAAATTGTCCAAGAGCACTCCCACTTCTATAAGCGGTGAGGTAAATGGGACGTGGTTCGGTGTCCCCTTACGAAAACCAAGTGAAAGTAGGGAGCTTTTCAGAGCATATTTTGTTTTCATCGCAGGAACTGTGGGTTGAGCCTGCTAAGATAACCGGTCATTAGACTAGTGTTCGCAGAAATCTACCACCTCTACAGATGGTAGTAGTTCAAATGGTTTCTTTTTGTAAACTTAATGCCTGAAAAAATAAAGTTTTGATCTGTTCAACAATTTCTTTTCTATTGTATCCTTTTTCTATTTGAAGAAACTGTAGCAGAGTAGGATTTAACATGGTAAGCAAAAAATGAGCAGTTAGTTCAGGCTTGATTCTTTCTCTTTCCTGTACAGTATATGCTTTCTTTATCAACATACTAACGGCTTCATGTAATATTTGATACAGTGGAGTCTTATAAAGAGAATCGGGTTTTTTCATATTCATCTGAGTCTGAATGGTACAAATGAGTTGGCGTTTCTCTTCTGTAAATTCTACAAATAGAAGTACCATTTTCTCTAAAATCCGTTCAATTGGAAGTGTTTGCTCTTGGGTCAATTCAGAAATACGTTCTTTCAACTTCGAAATATTTTCTTCCATTAGATCAATTCCGATTTCACCTAAATTGGTATAACGCCGATATAAAGTTGCCTGTCCGACACCTGCTGCTTTGGCAATTTGATGCATACTCACATTATTTGCACCATATTCATGAAAAAGTGTCCGTGCCGTTCTTAAAATAAGTGCTCTAAGCTCTTCAGAGTCTCTTTTACCGACTTTGGGCATCAGCTTCACTCCTGACTGACTGAAATGTTAATCTATTAACCAATATTCTAACTTTCATTTATCAATAGAAAACACTTGACCACCGGACAATTGTCCGGTAAATTATTTATCTGTAAGGGACAATTGTCCGGTGTGCTTAAAACCAGTCTATCAGATATTACCACCATTTTATGCGGTAAGCATACATAAGGTCAATCTTCCTCACCAATGGCTTTTGCATCAATAAGGAGGTTTATTCATGAAGACAGAAACGATTCGATCGGAAGATTCACCTTTTACGATAAGACAAATTCTACTTCCATTGATTGCTATCATTGTGGGAATGTTTATGGTTATTCTAGATGGGACTGCAATGAATGTTGCTCTATCTGGTTTAGTAAAAGATTTTAAAACTCCACTATCAACCGTCCAATGGACAGTAACAGGATATGCTTTGGCACAGGCAGCAGTCATTCCATTAGCGGGTTGGCTTTCTGATCGCTTTGGTGCTAAGAAAATATTCTTATTTTCAGTTACCATGTTTACGATTGGTTCTCTTCTATGTACTTTAGCAAATAGCATTGACCAACTGATTATTTTCCGAGTGCTTCAAGGACTTGGAGGAGGCATGGTTGCTCCCATTGCTATGTCATTTATCTACCGACTGAGTCCTCCCGATAAGGTTGGTTCCATTATGGGGATGATGGGTATTCCAATCCTTCTCGCCCCAGCGCTAGGACCTGTACTCTCTGGCTTTCTGATCGATTACGCAACATGGCATTGGATTTTTCTTATCAATCTACCTGTAGGTATTATTGCCATTATCATTGGGATACGCACGTTACCTAATATTGAACGTCAGTCAGTACCAGCGCTTGATCTATTAGGAATACTTCTCGCGCCACTTGCTTTTGCACTATTATCTTATGGAATTAGTGAAGGAGGAACTAACTGGTCTTCTTTTTCTACTCTCACAGGCATTACAGTTGGTGGTGTTGCATTACTTTTATTTATCATTGTAGAACTTAGGAAAAAGCAGCCTTTATTAGAGCTTCGCGTTTTTCGGTCTGCTAATTTCTCTTGGGGAATTATCGTCCAATGGATATTGCAAATTGCTCTCTTTGGAACCTTTTTTCTTGTTCCATTACTGCTACAGGAAATACGTCATTATACGGCATTTGAAACAGGACTACTCCTGCTGCCCCAAGCGATTAGCTCAGCGATTATGATGCCTATTTCTGGTCGTCTATCTGATCGATTAGGAGCAAGACCTTTAGTGATTGGTGGATTAACTGTTGTATCGATTGCAACCTTTCTGCTTTCACATTTTGCAAACACAGATCAGATTGCCTATATTATTTTGCCACTGATTTTAATGGGCATGGGCATGGGTCTGTCGATGATGCCTTTAAATACACATATTTTACAAGCAGCTCCCCGTCATTTAGTGAGTCGTGTAACATCGCTGACCAATTCATTTCAACAGGTAATGAATTCACTAGCCATTGCAAGTTTATCGACCCTATTAGTCAGTCAAGCAAAGTATCACCTTAAACATGGAGATCTTACTCCCATCTCGGCTTCCATTCATTCTTTTGAGGATGTATTCTTTATTCAATCAATTGTTGCGCTCATAGGTGTACTACTTGCGTTCACTTTAAAGAAACCCAACAAACAAGTAGAGACCAACGTCCCCAAAGAAGAAATGCATCTTGGTATGTAAAAAGTTGGCGATACTCGCCAGCTTTTTTATTTCAATTAACTATACTAAAATAACATTTTAGTATAGTTAATTGAAGCCTGATGATGGGAGCGTAATGTTATAAATGAGCCGATATGAAAAAGAAGTAACAGAAGTAATCACATATATACACCATCATCTAGATGAACCTTTAACACTTCCTTTACTCGCGCGATTAGCAGGGTATAGTCCTTATCATTTTACTAGAATTTTCAAAAAGCAAATGGGACTATCACCGCTCTATTATATCTCCTCGTTAAGAATTGAAAGAGCAAAAAAATTATTGTTAGAAACAGATTTTACTGTTCGTGATATCGGATTAGAAATCGGACAGCAGAGCCTTGGCACATTTACCACCCAATTTACAAAACGCGTCGGTGTATCACCTGCTACTTTTCGAAAATCTTCTCAACTTGCTGACGGCTATTTCAAAAGCCTGCAACAACTGAAACAATGGGATATGCAAAATCTATTATCCCAACCCACTAACCAAGTAAAAGGAACTCTAAAGGCAACACATCCTTTTAAAGGATTGGTCTTAATTGGGCTTTTTCCAAAACCGATTCCTGAGGGTCTCCCTTTATACGGAACTTTACTCTCTCAGCTAGAGAACTTTTGTTTTCAAAATGTTCAACCGGGAACCTATTATCTATTTGCTACATCTGTAGCTTGGGAAATGCAGATAGAAGACTTTTTATTGCCTAACCATACATTACGCTATCGACCAGTTGAAGCAATCATTGTAGAAGATAATCAATCCATTCCACATCAAGAAGTGATATTACGTCCACCTCAAGTCGATGACCCGCCTATTTTGATCTCTATTCCCTTATTGATGAAGAATTTCTTGTCAGGCCCATATGCTTTAATGTGAGGACTCTGTGGTAGACAAGTGGCTGATTGGTTAAGATATATGTTCGCTTCCAAAGATTTTCATGTGATACATGACATTTTCCTTCATTGATTGTACAACATCATCTGTATACGAAAAATAATCTTGATAGGGTGTTCGTTTTACGTTTTGATTGATTCGTTGGATAATTTGACGAAATGAAGCGGTAGCCACATTAATCTTACGAATTCCATGTCGAATACATTTTCGAAAATCGGCGGACTTGATCCCTGAACCTCCATGTAATACAAGAGGTTGTTTCACTTGTTGATCAATTTCAATTAATCGATCAAATCGAAGTTGCGGCTCGGTTTGGTAGTTTCCATGAGCATTCCCAATCGCGATTGCTAAGGCATCGATCTGCGTTTGCGCTGCAAATTGTTTAGCTTCTGAAGTATTTGTTACCTGCATTTCAATATCTACAGAACCATCCTCACTACCACCGACTTGACCGATTTCTGCTTCTACAGTGGCTCCGTATGTCCGTGCCAAAGTAACAATCTCACACGTTTTTTCGATATTCTCAGCAAGCTTATAGTGGGAACCATCAAACATAACTGAGGTAAACCCCAAATCAAGTGCTTGCTTGATTTTTTCTTGGGTTAAACCGTGATCAAAATGGACGGCAACCGGAACAGTGGCATTTTGTGCTGCATGAACCATTAAAGGACCCATTAAGTGTAGTGGTGAGTGAGTGAGCCTCACTTCGGCTATTTGCAAAATCAATGGAGAGCGTAACTCCTCAGCTGCTGCAATCGCTCCCATAACCATCTCCATATTGGCAACACTAAAAGCACCGACTCCATACCCTTCTAGCTCTGCTTGATCAAGAATTTCTTTCATTGTGACAAGTCCCATCCATCTCACCCTTTATTTTCTTGTTCTATGTCCATAGTCTGTGAATGATTTGTTATCGTACATTGAAATACTATCTTTTATATCATGAACGTTTCAATCAAGATGTGGAGAGTTGAATCTCCAACACTCATAAACAGTTTCCACGATTTACTCCTGATCATCGAATTCACACTCCGATTCTTACCATCATGTGTAACACCATTGTAAACAACTGGCGTTTTTTATTATTTTATATGAAATGATACATATTTCTATGGATGGAATTGACTTGTTTTTCCGGAATTGACGACAAAAGTTGTACATTCAAACGATTGAAAGCGCTCTATTCCATCTGCTACCATATGTATACATCAAGATATTTACACCATATGCTTTGAAATTTCATCTTTCGGAGTGGTTATGATGTCCTTGAATCTACGCAGCTTACAAATCATTGAAGCCTTACTAAATGCAACGGACTACTTGAAGATCAGTCAACTTGCTGAAAAGATGCAAACATCTGAACGAAATATCCGATATAGCTTAAAAAAAACCGAAGAATTTTTAAACGATCATCACTTTCAAGTGCTTATCCGACATCATCGGAAAGGTGTTTTATTAAAAAAGACTCCGGAATTGATTGCTTTTTTAGCTGATTTTATGCAGCGTACGACGCCATATCAATACAACTACTCCAAGGAAGAACTGAGTAACTTTATTTTGCTTAAACTGCTTATTGAATCTCGTCCTGTATCAATTGCCTACTTTGAGGACCATCTGTATGTTTCTCGCACAACCATTCTCAACCACTTAAAAAAAATTGATTCGAATCTCTATCTTCAAGGAATGGAATTAAAAAACACACCGCGCTCTGGTTATCAGATAATCGGAAATGAGATCAACAAAACAACGATCTTTGCCAATGTATTTATTCAAAACTTGAGTATCCGTGAATTCTATAACTTCATAGAAACGGAAACCAATACGTCGAAAGTGGGAGAATTGTTTCTATTCCATCTCTTCGAAATTGAATCGCTCCAGTTAGTAATGAAACTGGTACATCGATTGGAACAAAAACTAAAGATGGTCTTTGATGATCGTTCTTGCTTAATTTTGATTGTTTTCTTACTCAAATGGCTCAATGGAACCCATTTCTCTCTATCCAAGCAAACAATGATGGAAATCGATCAAAATGAGGCTAAAGCGATCAAAGAAACGATCGAACAGTCAGTCGGTAAAGTTTATGTCACGGACCAAGTGCTAATCCAATTGATTGAGCTGATTCATTCACTACGAAATCTACACACGGAACGAACCATTGACGCGCCATTGCAACAAATCGTACAACAACTCTGTGTCGACATGTCTAAACGGTTTAACGTAGATTTCCTAAATGATTCACATTTAATCTCCTCTTTATCGTCACATATCGATGCGATGATCCAACGTATTAGTAAAGGAATGAACTTAGAAAATCCTTTGTTTGATCAATTTACTCAGGAGCATGCAAACATTTTCGAAGCGACAAAACAGGCATCACAATCTTTAGAAACCCTATTATCACTTCCATTTGATGATCATGAAATTTCATTTTTAGCGATTTACTTTGCTGCTTCACTGCAAAAAATCGAAGCCCAGAAGATGCGCAAACCTAAAATTCTTGTCGTCTGTGCAGAAGGCGTTGCAATCTCGAAAATGTTAGCCATTACGATTAAAAAGTTATTTGATATTGAAAGTGTAAAACCGATTGCTGTTCGTTCACTCACACAAGAGTTAATCCGATTTTATGATTTTGTGATCAGTACGGTTGATATCCCTGATATAGACTCCCATAAACTAATCAAAATTGATCGTTTGCTAGGAGCTAAAGAAATTGAACTGCTGAAAGAACGCTTTTCGCTCAATTTGGCAACAGAGCGGCGGAATAACGTCAATAAACTAAATCAGATCATGGAGGTGATTAATGAAACGTGCCAGATTCATGATCTACATCGACTTCAATTTGCAATGCTCAAAATCTTAGTGAGTGAAACAGAACCTGATCCAATGTATCAGAAACTCCCTTTTGATGTTACTTTTAACGAGACACTCGTTCAGGCACACGCTCATGCTGAAGATTGGCAAGATGCCATTCGACTAGGAACTCGATCTTTACTCGAACAAGGCTACATTGAATCGCGCTACCATAAAAAAATTATCGAAAACTTACAGACAATAGGTCCCTATATGGTGGTCGCTCCAGGTGTCATTCTTTCACATGCTGGACCTGATGACGGAGTACGAACCAATGCTTTTAGCATTGTCACCTTAGATCAGGGTGTTGATTTTGGAGACCCATTGAATACCCCTGTCCAACTGATTTGGACATTAGCTTTGAAAGAGACGAAAAACGAACTACTCATTGAGAAAATCATGGAAGTCATCTTAGATCAGCATACTGTCTCACAGCTGCTGTCAACCGATTCGGCTAATAAAATCTATACCATCATCCAACAACAGATTTTCTAATCTTTTCTTAAGTCCTACTGAAAGAAGAAATCACGTTGAAGATAGATTCATTTAGTGAAATAAAGATTTATGAAATGCACATGTCTTTAAAGTATAAAAACATTCATTAGGAGATTAAATCATGGACGAACAAATCCCTTTTCAAATCATCTCATATGCAGGCGATAGTTTTTCAAAAATGATGGAGGCACTGCAAGAAGCAAAACAAGGAAACTTTGATAAAGTCGACCCACTTTTTGCAGAAGCAGAACAACTATTACACAAAGCTCATCAGGTCCAAACCGATTTGATCGTCAAGGAAGCCAATGGTGAAAACAATGAATTCTCCGTCCTTCTCGTTCATGCACAAGATACATTAATGAACACTATCCTTAGCTCCACGCTTATTAAAGAACTAATTGAGGTCTATCAAAGGGGGCAACAAACATGAAAATAACTTTTCAACGTCTGCACATCTTACTTGTATGCAATCTCGGAGCTTCCACTGGTGTAATGGTAACCAAAATGAAAGAGATTGTTAAACAGAGTGAGAAACTAAAACCCATCGATATTGAAATCAAAGCGTACCCAGCAGGAGAGCTTGAAGAGCACATTCAAAACTTTGATGTCATTCTTGTCGGCCCCCAAATCAAACACCAATTTGCACAACTTTCCGAGATTGCCAAACGGTATAACAAACCGATAGAAGTCATCGATACTCAAGATTATGGCATGGTAAATGGTGGGAATATTCTAAAATCAGCAATCCTGTTAAAACTACATGCAGAAGGGCAGTGATTAGACATGAGTCAACCAACCAAACTCAATGGGATTATCCAATTTCTCGAACGCTACTTCGCACCGATTGCTGCTAAAGTTGAGAAACAACGCTATATCTCTTCGATTAAAAATGGAATGATTGGGCTTATGGCCGTCTTGATGATTGGCTCTTTCTCACTCATTATCATGGCCATCGGCAATATGTTTCCGGAAGGATCATCTATTCGAATCTTTTTTGATCAAAATCATGATCTGATCAATCTGCCATTCCAATTTACTTTTGGACTGTTATCGATCTATGCGGCCATTTCGATCGCATATAATCATGCCCGTCAGTTAAAGATTCCGTTTCTTCATTCGATCATCGGAGCTACCATTGCTACTCTTATCTTTAATGTCAAAATAGTAAAAGGGGCTTTAGACACCTCTTTCCTCGATTCAAAAGGACTTTTTATTGCGATCATTGTTTCCTTGTTAACAGTTGAATTGATGGCTTTCTTTATTAAGCGAAAGATCACAATTCGATTCAAAGGATTACCGGATGGGATCGCCCAAACATTCGAAGCACTGATTCCACTTTTTACCGTTTTACTTGCATCTGTTCTAATCAACGGACTGGTACTTGGTTTAACTGGGGGCAAAAATTTACCTGAGGCTTTTACTCACTTCTTAGCCCCTACCTTTGACAGTATCGACACCCCATATGCCATATGGCTTATTTCGTTCTTAGAAATGCTCTTTTGGTTTATTGGTCTCAATGGATATGCCATTTTAGTTGGTTTTGTACTCCCGTTTATGACCAAATACCTTGGTGAAAATGCAGCTGCTTTTGCGGCGAGGCAACCCATTCCTCATGTTTTCGCACCTAATTTTTGGGATTATTTTCTAGGGTGTACAGGTTCAGGAGTGACGGGAGCTATCGTGATCCTTGCTCTGTTTAGTAAATCTAAAGAGCTGAGAACGATTGGAAAAGCCTCCTCTGTACCTGCCATTTTCACAATCTCTGAGCCGGTTGTTTTCGGTTTGCCTATTGTCTATAACCCATACCTATTTATCCCATTTGTCTTTGGAACACCTACTCTTGGCGTTCTCACCTACTACGTGTTTAAGTTCGGCTGGGTCAGAGCCCCGATTGCCAATGTTGGTGGGATTCCCGTGCCGATTGCACAGTACTTATCAACGATGGACTGGCGCGCCATTATCCTAACCATAGCTATCATTGCAGCAGGCGTTCTCATGTACTACCCATTCTTTAAAATGTACGAACGTAGTCTTTTAGCCAAAGCAAAGGAAAAAGACCAACGCCAACGAGACTTTGACCAACTGGATCTAGACTTCTAAAACAATATTCCACGAACCACTAAAAGAGGTGACCAAAAATGAAGGTGAGCATTCTTGAAGACTACGAACAAATGTCACAAGTAACCGCTCAAGCGATTATCGACCAAATCAAACAAAAACCAAATAGTCTGCTTTGTCTAGCAGGTGGGCACACACCCCTTAAATCCTACCAAATATTCGTTAAAACAATCAAAGATCAACAAATCGATGTAAGTCAATGCTCCTTTGTTAGTCTCGACGAATGGGTAGGGTTGGATCGAGAGATATCAGGGAGTTGCCAGGAGACACTTTACGATTCTGTTTTTGACCATTTACCGATTCGTAATGAACAAATCTGTTTCTTCAATGGCTTAGCAACAGACATGGCAGCTGAATGTCATCATATTGACAACTTTATCCGACAGCATGGAACGATCGATCTCACTCTCCTAGGCATAGGTATGAATGGTCATATTGGATTTAATGAGCCGGGTGTAAACCCTAATCAGTATAGCCACATTGTAGATCTTGATCCAATGACTCAACGAATATCTGTCAAATATTTTGAACAACCGATAGAAGTCAAACAAGGCATTACACTCGGGATGAAACATATTTTCGAAACCAAAACAATCATTCTAATCGCTAACGATATAAAAAAAGCATCTATTGTCAAACAGACAATGGAAGAAGAAGCAACCGAACAAGTTCCTTCTTCTCTCCTACAACGCCATCCACACGTACATGTAATACTCGATCAAGGTGCTGCCAGTCTGTTAACAAAGGTGGGGCAATCATGAAATTCTTTACGATTCAAGGGCAAAAAAATGGGCTTCCTCATAAAATCAATTGCTCACAACTTGTGATGGGTTCAGGAGATTTCTTACGTCTTGATAACTTCGAATTTGCCGCTTCGATCCTTGATCGATTTATCGAACTCGGCGGCACTACCTTTGATACCGCATTTCATTATCGTCATAGCGAAAAAGCGCTTGGAAAATGGATCGAAAGCCGTAATATTCGCGATCAAGTCACTATACTGACCAAAGGTTGTCACCCCACTCGGGAGTTTCCAACTCAACCACGGGTGAACCCGCAAGCAATCTATGAAGATCTAATGGGTAGCCTAGAACGTTTACAAACCGATTACGTTGACCTTTACGCTTTACATCGTGATGATCCAACAGTTCCCGTTGGAGAATTATTAGAAGCTCTTAATCAATGGATCGAAAAAGGAACCATTCGAGCAATCGGTGCTTCCAACTGGAAACTTGACAGAATTATTGAAGCAAACCAATACGCAGCACAACATCAACTGATACCTTTTACCTTTACAAGTCCCAATCTCAGCTTAGCGAAATGCAATCGTCCTCGTTGGGAAGGTTGCGTATCTGCGGATCAAACAATGATCCAGTGGCACAAGCAAAATCAAGTCCCTCTCCTCTCTTGGTCATCTCAAGCAGGTGGATTCTTTTCTGGGAGATTTACACCAGAGGATCACTCAAATCAAGAAATGGTAGAAGTCTATTACAATGACGATAATTGGGAGCGATTTGCTCGCGCTAAACAATTGGCTGAACAAAAACAAGTGACTCCGATTCAAATCGCACTCGCCTATGTACTCAATCAACCTTTTGCTACTGCTGCCTTGATAGGTCCTGAGAATGCAGATGAACTCATTTCTTCATTTGAAGGCGCTCAGCTTAAACTAACAGAGAAAGAAGTCGCTTGGCTTGATTTACAGAAAATCATTTAACAAACTCATTCGCTACAAACAACATATTCGCCTCATTGATGGAGATATGCTCGTCGAGAGAAACATGTCTACACAAAGAAATATACCATGTCGTTATATCAAAAGATCCCTCTCGACTCTCCCTCATTCCATTCAACACCACTACATGTTAATCAATCTGGGAGGAAGTAATCATGCAACACAAATTTGCCGCTCAATTGTACACATTACGCAAAGAATGCGCGGAAAACTTTCCAAGAGTTTTGCGAGAACTCAAAAAGATGGGTTGGAAAGCTGTACAAATCGATGGATTACGAGGATATGCGGCAGAAGAAATCGCAGAAGTCTTACAGGAAACCGGTTTACACGTTGCTGGAATGCACATTAGCTTAGATCGAATGGTGAATGATCTAGATGCTGTGATCCACGAAGGATATTTGTTCCAGACAAAAGATATCTTTTGCCACTACCTTGATGAGTCCATGCAAAATGAGGAAGGATATCGCAATGCAAAACGATTACTGTTAGAAACAGCTGCTCGTCTCGATGGATTGGGCTATCGAGTCGGCTATCACAACCATGAATTTGAATTTCAATCATCAGTAGATGGACAAATCGCCCTTGATTATCTGACAACACCCGTTGGTAACCGTTTTATTTATCCCGAAATTGATACCTATTGGGCTCTTTATGCCCATATAGATCCGTTAACCTATATATCCAAATTTCCATTTCGCTGTCCCATCATTCACCTCAAAGATATGAAAGACGATCTTTCGCTACGCTATCCAGATTCATTAACTGAGATTGGAAATGGAATCATTGATTTTCTTTCCATCCTCCGTTGGGGTGAACATAACGGCGTTGAATACTATGCGGTTGAACAAGATATCTGTGAACGAAACCCTCTAGAAAGCCTCGCTATCAGTTTGGAACATTTAAAAAAAATAGCGCAGGAGGTGTAGTCAATGAGTAATTTGATCCGAAAAGCAGCAGCTTACCTTCCTAATGTTGATAAAAAATCAGTCATCAACTTAACTCCCAGCGATGCCAATTGGGATTATATTGGTTTTGAAGTTGTGAAATTACAGACCGGACAATCCTACAAACTTGACACACAACATCAAGAGGTCTGTGTCGTACTGTTATGTGGACATGTTTCCGCTCGAGCAGGTAATCAATCATGGGAACAATTTGGTAACCGCAAGCAGATCTTTGAACAAACGAAACCCTTTGCCCTCTACGTTACAACACAGACTATCGTCGAAGTCAAAGCACTTTCCTATGTTGAATTGGCGCTATGTAAAGCACCGGCCCAAGGTAAATATCCAACCCGACTCATCCATCCTGATGAAGTTTCATCCGAGCGTCGGGGATATGGAAATATGGAGCGATTCATCCATAACATCTTACCTGACCAAGCACTAGCTGAACACTTATTAGTAGTTGAAGTCTTTACACCCAATGGGAACTGGTCTAGTTTTCCTCCTCATAAACATGACGAGTTGCGATTGCCCAATGAAACGCAGTTAGAGGAGCTTTACTATCATCGAATGACGCCCTCAACTGGTTTCGCCTTCCAACGTGTCTATACTGATGATCGTTCATTGGATGACTCCTTTAGTGTGGAAGATCAAGATATTGTACTCGTTCCCAAAGGATATCATCCGGTTTCTGCTACTCCTGGAACCGAGCTCTATTATCTAAATGTAATGGCAGGACCTGTTCGTCAATGGAAATTCACAAATGAACCTAATTTTGAATGGCTGATACAACCTTCACGATAGAAAAAATGGCAGGTGAATACCCTATGAGCAGTCTTACCTTTCCATCCGATCGACCGTATGACTTGATTTGTCTCGGACGTCTCTGTATCGATCTCAATGCGAATGAAATCAATCGGCCTATGGAAAAAACACAAAGCTTCACCAAATATGTAGGTGGGTCACCCGCAAATATCGCGATTGGAGCTGCGCGCCTCCAATTGAAAACGGGATTCATTGGAAAAATTGCAGATGACCCACACGGTCGTTTTATCCGTCAATATTTGACCCAACATCAAATTGATCATTCCCAAGTACGAATCGATCAAACAGGAGCTGTAACAGGGCTCTCTTTCACAGAGATTAAAAGTCCCGAAGATTGTAGCATTGTCATGTACCGAGACCATGTCGCTGATCTTCTCTTACATTCCGATGAAATTTCTGAGGACTATATCAAACAGACCAAAGCCCTCTTGATCTCAGGAACTGCATTAGCCCAAAGCCCTTCTCGTGAAGCTGTCTTTACTGCTTTACACTACGCTCGAAAACATCAAGTCGTTGTGTTCTTCGATCTTGATTATCGACCATATACTTGGCGTTCCGATGCTGAAACAGCTATCTACTATCAGCTTGCGGCAGAAAAGTGCGACGTCATGATTGGAACGCGAGAAGAGTTTGATATGATGGAGCACTTGGAGCTGACGGATGGTTCTAATGAAGAAACAGCAAAATATTGGTTTGCTCATCAAGCCCAAATCATTGTGATTAAACATGGTCAAGCAGGGTCAGTCAGTTATACTCGTGATGGCAAGCATTTTTCAAGCACCATCTTCCCGACCAAAGTGTTAAAAACCTTTGGCGCAGGGGATGCTTATGCATCGGCCTTCATCTATAGCTTACTTCAAGGATGGGATGTTGAAACAGCGATGGAATATGGGAGTGCATCCGCTGCTATCGTTATTTCAAAACATAGCTGCTCTGATGCTATGCCCACTACCTTTGAAATTGACCATTTTATCAAAATGGCAAAGCATGAAAAGGAGCATCAACTATGATTCAAAATTTAATCAATGGGAAATGGACACTATCCCAATCACAGCAAATCGAAAAAATATATAATCCTGCGACAGGTGAAGTATTGGCTGAGGTTCCTCTCTCTACTCGCCATGAATTGGATCAAGCTGTAGAGTCTGCTAACCAAGCATTTGAACAATGGAAACAGGTATCGATTCCAAGACGGGCCAAAATCCTCTTTCAATATCATCGACTCTTGATCGAACATACAGATGAACTTGCCGAATTGATTACCAAAGAAAATGGAAAAAACCGAACAGAGGCATTGGGTGAGGTACGCCGGGGAATTGAGTGCATCGAACATGCCACCAGTATTCCAAACCTCATCTCAGGTTACCAACTCCCTGCTGTAGCCGCTGGCTTAGAAACCGGAATGTATCGATACCCCATTGGCGTAGTTGGTGGAATCACACCATTCAACTTCCCGATGATGGTTCCATGTTGGATGTTCCCACTCGCCATTGCTTGTGGTAACACCTTCATCCTCAAGCCTTCAGAGCGAACTCCTTTACTTGCAAATCGGCTTGGAGAATTATTCATTGAAGCTGGTTTACCAGCCGGTGTGCTCAACATTGTTCATGGAGCTCACGATGTAGTGAATGGATTGCTGGAGCATCCAGATATCAAAGCAATTTCCTTTGTTGGCTCTCAACCCGTAGGTGAATATGTATACAAAAAAGGAACAGCCCATTTAAAGCGAGTCCAAGCGTTAACGGGTGCAAAGAATCATTCCATTGTCCTCGAAGATGCAAACTTGGACAATGCGACCACCCAAATTATCAATGCGGCTTTTGGTTCAGCAGGTGAACGTTGTATGGCTTGTTCTGTTGTTGCTGTTGAAGAAAATATCGCTGATGAATTCGTGTCCCGACTCGTTAGAGCAGCCAACCAACTTCGAATAGGTAACGGTTTAGAGGAAGATGTGTTCCTTGGACCAGTGATTCGCGAAGCACACAAAAAACGAACAATCCAATACATTGAAACGGGTGTTATGGAAGGAGCACAATTGGTTCGCGATGGACGGAAAGATCAAGCGGTTCACGAAAAAGGCTACTTTATCGGCCCTACGATCTTTGATGAAGTAAATCAAGAAATGAAGATTTGGCAAGATGAGATTTTCGCTCCAGTCCTTTCCATTGTCCGTGTGAAATCCTTACAAAAGGCAGTCTCATTGATCAATCAATCCCGATTTGCAAATGGTGCATGTATCTTTACCAACACAGGGAGTGCTGTACACTATTTTCGTGAGCACATTGAAGCAGGTATGCTCGGTGTCAACATTGGCGTTCCTGCTCCTATGGCTTATTTTCCATTCTCAGGTTGGAAAGACTCCTTCTATGGCGACCTTCACGCAAATGGAAGAGATGGGGTTGAATTCTATACTCGCAAGAAAGTCATCACCACACGCTGGGTTTAAGGAGGTCTATTGAATGAAATTAACGATGGCACAAGCATTGATTCGCTTTCTTAACCAACAGTTTCTTGAAGTTGATGGAATGCAGCGACCTTTATTTGCTGGGGTCTTTACCATTTTTGGTCATGGAAACGTGCTCGGTATCGGACAAGCTCTGGAAGAAGATTCTGGACATCTTCGAGTTTATCAAGGCCGAAACGAACAAGGTATGGCACATGCCGCGATTGCCTTTGCTAAACAGTCTCATCGACAACAGATCATGGCTTGTACCTCTTCTGTTGGTCCAGGCGCTGCCAATATGATTACAGCTGCTGCGTTAGCAACAGCCAACCGAATTCCACTCCTGCTCTTACCTGGAGATACCTTCGCTACCCGACAACCGGACCCTGTATTGCAACAAATTGAGCAATCGTACAACGCCGCTTTGACCACTAACGATGCTTTTCAGCCCGTAAGTAAGTACTGGGATCGAATCCAACGCCCCGAACAGTTGATGATTGCGATGAAAAATGCCATTCGAGTTCTTGTTGACCCAGCCGAGACAGGCGCTGTCACGATTTGTCTTCCTCAAGATGTTCAAGGAGAAGCATATGACTACCCGGACATCTTTTTCAAAAAAACGATTCATCACTTGGATCGACGAATACCGACGGGCCGAGAACTTGAAGCGGCAGTATCGCTGATTCAACAGAAAAAACGTCCTTTGATGATCTGTGGAGGTGGAGTTCGTTATTCCCGTGCCGGACAAGCGTTACAAACATTGGCTGAACAATGTAAAATCCCCTTTGCTGAAACACAGGCTGGAAAAAGCGCCATTGAAAGTCATCACCCTTATAATCTCGGTGGCATTGGAGTAACTGGCAATCAAGCAGCTAACCAACTTGCAAGAGAAGCTGATTTGATTATAGGGATTGGGACTCGTTTTACGGACTTTACTACCTCATCCAAGCAGCTTTTTCGACATCCTGATTGCCAATTCTTAACCATTAATGTTTCCGATTTTGATGCAGGAAAATTAGATTCAATCAAAGTAGTTGCCGATGCCAAGACGACGCTCGAACGCTTGACTCAGCGACTCTCTACTCTTGGATATACTTCCAACTATGTGGATGAAATCGTTACAGCAAAATCGAATTGGAAAAAAGAGCTCCATCGGTTACAACATCTTGATGCAAGCCAAGAAAACTTCCAACCCGAGGTGACTGGTCATCTGGAAGCTAACGAGTTAGCAGAGTATCAATCGGCATTAGGAACCACCTTAACCCAAACTTCCGTTATCCGTGAAATCAATCAACACCTTGACCCTCAATCCATTGTTGTTGGAGCCGCTGGTAGCCTCCCTGGAGATCTGCAACGCATCTGGGAATGTGCTCAAACAGATACCTATCACATGGAGTACGGTTATTCATGTATGGGTTATGAAATCGCTGGAGCACTTGGAGCTAAAATAGCTGTCCCTGATCGTGAAGTCTATGCTTTTGTAGGCGATGGAAGTTTTCTGATGTTACACAGTGAACTACTTACCAGTCTTCAAGAAGGGCTAAAAATCAATCTACTACTCTTTGACAACTCCGGATTTGGATGTATCAATAACTTACAAATGGGTCATGGAATGGACAGTTTTGGGACCGAATTTCGATTCCGTAACCCTCAAACTGGACAACTTAGTGGTGCACTCCAGACCATCGACTACGCAGCAGTTGCCGCGGGTTATGGTGTCAAAACTTACTCCGTCCATACCATGAACGAGCTTCGACAAGCTTTAATTGATATTCCCAATCAAACCCAATCAACCTTGATTGATATTAAAATTCTACCAAAAACCATGACGCACGATTACCTTTCATGGTGGAATGTAGGTGCAGCCGAGACCGCTCGTCGTTCAAAAATCATCCAAGTTAATCGACAACTTCATGAAGAACGAAAAAAAGCTCGTCCCTACTAAGGACGAGCTTTTTTTAAAGTACGACTACATATTTTATCATGAGATGCTGCTATATCGATATAATGACATGGTGTTGTTGGAAAACGTATTGATATAAATAAACAACTATGATAGCTTTATATAGATACACTGCAAAATTAATTTACGAACATATTATACCCTATTTTAATTATAGGGTATAATATTCGGTCTTGTCAACCCCTATTGATATTTTTTTAAAGGAGCGATGGATATAATTATGGAGCTTCGACAAGAGCAAGAACGAGTGAATCGTGTAATGAAGACGATTGCAGAACAAATCAATAAATTGGAGAACGAAGCATCTAGGCGTCGAAAGGAAGTCGTGAATATCCGCAAACACTTTTGGGATGAAGTAAAGGTTAATGTAGATACTTTCGATGATTATCTGGAGACGATCATCAATTTGAGACAAGAAGCTCAAGCTTTGTCCATAAGTCAAAGCAGCCATAGACATGCATCTAACAGATTATCTACGCTGAAACGGATGCAAGAGATGCCTTATTTTGGTCGCATCGATTTCATCGAAGAAGGCACTTCCTCTGTAGAACGAATCTATATTGGCATCTCCACATTCACAGATTCTAGCGGAGAAGATTTCCTTATTTACGACTGGAGAGCTCCGATTTCAAGTGTCTACTATGACTATCAACCTGGTTCCGCCAAGTATATTACACCTGAAGGTGCCATTCATGGCATACTGAAGAAAAAATGGCAATATCTCATACGCGACGGCATAATCCAATCGATGTTTGATACCAGTCTCACGATTGGTGACGAGATTTTACAGCAGGTGCTGGGTAAAGGTACAGATAAGCATATGCACAATATCGTGGCTACTATTCAACAGGAGCAAAACTGGGTCATTCGACACGATCACGGCCGAATGCTCATTGTCCATGGCGCAGCGGGTAGCGGTAAAACATCGGCTGCCCTGCAACGGATTGCTTATTTACTCTATAAATATCGAGATAAACTGAATGCTGATCAAATCATTCTTTTTTCGCCAAATGCGATGTTTAATAGTTATGTCTCCAATGTGTTACCAGAACTCGGTGAAGAGAATATGCAGCAGGTCACATTCCAGGAATACTTGGATCATCGACTGAAAAATGAGTTTGAAGTTGAGAATCCTTACGATCAATTGGAATATGTTTTGACCACAGTCGATAACCCATTATACAGAACAAGAATTGCCAGCATCCGATGCAAGGCGACCATCCATTTTTTTGAGGCGATCCAATCATACAGAAAGTCGCTTGAATTGTCCGGAATGGTATTCAAAGAGGTGATCTTCAAGGAAAAGACCATGGTTACGGCTAAACAAATCGCAGAAAAGTTTTATAGTAGTGGCACCAAGCTTCGCTTTCATAGTCGACTTGAAAAATTGAAGGATTGGTTACTTAAGCAAATCGGTGAAGCTGAGAAAATCGAACAGACTCAGCCGTGGGTACAAGAGGAAATCGAGCTGCTTAGCGAAGAGGATTACCATAAAGCTTATTCCTACTTAGCGAAAAAACGTGGCTTAACGGGGGAGGCGATTCATGATTATGAAATCGAACCGGAAGCATTAGAGCGCCTGATTGTTCGAAAGAAGTTCAGACCGTTGCGAAAATGGATCCAAGCATTTGGTTTTGTTAACATGAAAGAAATATACAAACAGTTTTTTACTGATCAGAATCAAATCAAACAATGGATGGATTCGGAAGTACTCGAAGAATGGCCGAATATCTGTTTATCAACTGTAAACATGCTAGATGAAGGTAAACTTTATTATGAAGACGCTACTTCGTTTTTGCTGATGAAAGAGCTAATTCTGGGCTTTCAGACGAACAGTTTGATCAAACATATACTTGTGGATGAAGCACAAGACTACTCCCCGTTTCAATTCGAGTTTTTAAAACGTTTATTTCCTTCGGCAAAAATGACAGTTCTAGGTGACTTTAACCAAGCCATCTTCGCCCATGCCAGCGAAATGGTCGATTTTCACACGCTTGCTGACTTATATGGTCCAGATCAAACAATCGGGATCAACTTCACTCGCAGCTATAGATCTACAAAACCAATCGTTGAATTTACACGCAGTCTCGTACCCGATGGTAAACGGATTGCCGTTTTTGATCGCGATGGTGAAAAGCCTGTATTGACGCAAGTGTTGAATCGAGAAGAATTACATCGTTCCATAGCTTCTAACGTTGCAGACTTACGGAAACGACAATATAAAACAATCGCCATTATATGCAAATCGGCAGCAGAAAGCGCTACTGCATATGACTCCTTGAGTGACATTGAAGAAATGAAACTCGTGAAGAATGGATCGATTGAATACGAGCAAGGTGTTGTTGTCATACCAGCCTATTTGGCAAAAGGGATCGAATTCGACGCAGTTATTATTTATGACGCATCAGCGGAAGTTTACGGAGATGAGAGCCTTCGTAGGTTGTTTTACACTGCCTGCACCAGGGCTATGCATCATTTGCAACTATATAGTGTAGGTGATCCAACCCCTTTTTTGAGCGACGTTAATCCAGAGAAATTCGCACTGAGCTGACTCACATAATTCCAGTGGTATCCGTAGTCTTTCATCTTCAACTCTTCTGTAAACACCATCCTTTATAGCTTCTTGATCATTTAATAGCAATCCATAAGAAATATATGTAACAAATAGATGTTACTATCAATTTATCAAATCAACCAATTATAGCTGAAAAGGATGTGTAGAAATGATTCTAGGAATTCACCCATATATCGTCACACAAGGTCGAGGAAAAGAAGCAGTTGAATTTTATCAGCATGCCGTTCAAGCTCAGGTATTGCAAGTGCAAACTTTTGGTGAGATGCCCGATAATCCGGCTTATACTGTTCCAGAAGAAGCAAAAGATTTTATCGTAAATGCTCATCTCAAAATTGGAGAATCAGATTTTATGATTTCCGATTCGTTCCCTGGTCAACCTCTTGCCATTGGTGAACAAGTTACCATTGCACTTACGACCAACGATGTTGAACAGACAAAACAGATCTTTGCAAGTCTTCAAGAAGAAGGTCAAGTGCTCCAACTGTTGGAAGCAACTTTCTGGAGTCCTGCCTATGGTCAAGTGAAAGATAAATTTGGCATCACTTGGCAAATCACTACATTTATTGAAAGTCAATCATTGACCTAAAGAATAAGCATTGAATATCGCTTTAGCACATTAATCCCCTCAATTGAGCTAGTGTAAAAAAGCAATGGTTACACTACTCATTTTGAGGGGATTTTATGAAGAAATAAAATTCTCCTATAACATACTACATTTCATTTTCCAAGGCAGTTCTATTAGTCTGGATGATTTTTGTTACCGATCGTAAATTGGTAGTAATCCCTTGATAATTGATCATCATACTCATGCCATTCTCCATCCAATGCCCAAGGTTATTGGCTTTAAAAGCTATCTCAACGATCTCACTAGGCTCAATCAAGTATCGTATCCATAAAGATAGATGCTTAAAGAGGTCTCTCGTTTTTACTTAATACTTAATTGATATGTGTTGTAAACAAGTGAAGTGGGAGCACGATAGTCTTCTGCTGCTATCTGATTCATTCATACGTGTTTACAGTATTCTACATTTGCTGATCTTTGGTACTAAGGTTTTTGGGGTTGTTTGTTTTCAAGTAGTTATAATGACTTGTAATCTTTCTGGTTCGTCTTAAAATAATCACCAACATGAAATAAGAAATCATAATGGAAATAGCACAAACAATAAACAAATACTGGTATCCAATAAAAGGGTAAATCCAACCAAGTATAATCGCACCCAATCCTATTCCTAAATCAAAAGAAGTAAAATAAGAAGCATTGGCAATTCCTTTCCGATCTGGACGAGCAAGATTAATCATATAGGTTTGAATTGCTGGTTGTGCAGAACCAAATCCAATACCATATAAAATTGCTGAAAAAATAACGCCAACTAAACCACTGGAGAAACTTAATACGAGTAATGCCATTGATGAGATTATAACAGAGAGTTTAATGACTACTGATTCGTCATAACGATCTGTGAGTTTCCCAGCAATAGGTCGGATGAATGAAAGGGAAACTGCGTACATCAAAAAGAATGTTCCAGCATTTACTTTTATTGATTCTACAAAAAGCGGTAAAAAAGCAGTAATACCTCCATAAGGAATTGTTAAAAAAACAATTGCTAGACCAACAGGAAACATAGAGCTATCAAAAAGTTCTATTCTCCGAGCTTTGTGTTGGAATTGAATTGGCAGTTTCAAAATTAAACCCAGTAACAAAGCAATGATTGAAAAAAAGATTGCAACTGAAAATAAACCATGAAAAGAGTATTTCTGTAATAACCATATTCCCAGCATTGGTCCTACTGCCATCGATATTGTCATCGCTAAACCATACCACCCCATTCCCTCTCCTCTACGAGTGGTAGGAACAATATCTGTTACTGCTGTTCCGATCGAGGTAGTAGATATAGCCCAACCTATTCCATGCAGAAAACGTAATAAGATGAGTATCCACAATCCACTAACCCAATTGTAAAAACACATCAACACCAAAAATAAGATCAATCCAAAAACGATAAATGGTTTTCTGCCATAACGATCTAAAAATCCTCCAATGATAGGGCGAAAAATGACTGCTGAAATGGTAAATGTCCCAACTATTATACCTACTTGCGATTCCGTACCGCCTAGATTTTTAATAAAAAATGGTAATGTAGGAATTAATAAACAAACACTGGTGAATAAAAAAAGCATACTGATGGTCAATATGATAAATGAACTTGTCCATAAACGTCCCATTCGAATCTCCCTCTCCCAACTTACAATTGTCCTCTACAACCCAAGTATTTCATCGATGCACATCTTCTACCACATGTTGGTTATCGTAGTATAATTAGTGGTAGGCGATCGAATGGAAAAGGATGGAGCATTGAAATGGATGAAAAAGTTCGTAGAAGAAATTTAGGAGAATTCCTGCAAATGCGTCGAACTCGATTAAAACCCACAGATGTTGGTCTTTCCTTAGGAACTCGGAGACGTACACCTGGACTTCGTAGAGAAGAAGTAGCTCAGCTAGCAAACATCAGTACCTCTTGGTACACCTCCCTCGAACAAGGACGAGAGATGCAAGCTTCAGAAGAGGTGTTAGAAAATATCGCAAATGCCCTACTACTAAACGTTGCTGAGCGTCAACATCTATTTCTTTTGGCAAAACGGCCAGTAGATTTAAATTTCATGTTGATAGAAGATGAGATAACACCAACTCTCGCTCAATGGATTCATACACTTCATGATCAACCCGCATACATACTGGGCAGAAGATGGGATATATTAGTTTGGAATCATGCTGCGGATCTGTTGTTTAATTTTTCTAAGAAAATTCCTCCACACACGAATAACTATCTTTGGCGCTTTTTCCATAACACAGACATAAAAAATCGACCTACTTGGAGACCAACTGCAAAACAAGTCATTGCTCAATTTAGGGCTGATAGTACACGTTATCTTGGAGATTCATCGATTAGTGGTTTAATTAAAGAACTTTTAGAAACAAGTGATACTTTCCGTGAAGAATGGAGTCGATATGATGTACAGGAACTTTTTAACGGAAATAAACAAATTTATCATCCTTCCTTCGGAGTGAAGAAAGTTGGACAAGTTACATTACAAGTCCCTAATAATCCACACATTAAAATTATTATTTTGACAAATGTTCCATTAAAAAGCATCTACATGAATAATTCCCTTTAGTCAATGCTAATATTTTATCTAATATACTCACTTCACCCGGCTTCGCGCTTCTTTGACAGGTCTTGCATTGAAATGAGTATAGGTATCCCATAACCACTGAATCTCCTCTTTAAAAATTCAAGATGAGCTATAATAAGAATCCAAATTCTAACATCCTTTTATACTAAAAGACCTTCTATTTTTGAATATGGCTAATGTATTATCTAAAAGTTGGATTTGATACTCGTTTCCTCAACCTGTACGAAAGATTTGAATCCGGTATAATTGCCTTGGATTGAAGCTAAGACTCAAGCAACTAATTCTGGAACTTTCCGAGATCTAGTAAACAACTCTATTATATTTATATGCTAAAACGATTTCGTTTCAAAATAGTTTCTTAAATATCTCCCATCAAAGTTCATGAATCACAACAAAAAAGCTTAACCATCGATATTGGATAAGCTTTTTCTTACTAATTACTTCGTGATTCGTTTTCCACCATAATAATGCTGTTTACAATATCCGTTGTTGAGATCGCTAACTATTACTCGCCCTTTTACAGAAGAAGCATGGATAAACTTACCGTTTACAGTGTAGATACCTACTGGCTAATTCCTTATTTCAATTACAACGATAAGTATTTTGAAGAAAACAAGGTCTCCTCGTTTTAAATCCTTTGGATCGGTAATGTTTTTTCATTTAGTTTGGAAGCTGCCATCAACTGGGCTAGGTCATATCACCAGCTCAGTGTAGCAACCAAACACTTTGAAGTTTCGATCTCTGGGAGCTTGAGCTCAAGTACCTAGAGATCGAGAGCCTGCGAAAATGGAAGCAAACTCCTTCGGATACGTTTCCTAAAGTGGAGCAACCAGCACCACCCACTGATAGCCATCCAGTTTGGCATGTTTTCAGAGGGCAGTGCTAGTTTGCTGCGTGCAGATGGTCATATATTGTTTATATAGACAATTGACCCTGAATCTAAGAAGATACTATAAGAACATTTAAAATAATTGCGTCCTGCAATAATTACATCGAGTATAACCATACTTTTAGCCATACGCAGGAAGAGGTCAACTTCTTTGTTTTTCATGTTTGTTTGGAGGCATAGGGATGATGAGTCCTTGTACATCATTTAAAAGTCTGGGAGTACGGCGCCTCTTGCCATCGATTCCATAATAGTCTTTTTCTGAACGAAATACTCCATTATCTAGAGCTGCTTTTACTGGGCTTTTTCGAGGTTTTGATGGAATAATTCGTTCCTTTAGTGTTTCAGATAGTCCTTCACGAAGAAATGTACATTTCCCATGTTGGAATTCTGCAACCACTTCCATTTTCTTGGAAGTATTAATCACTAATGCCCAATCTAAGGGTCTGAATGAAGAGATTTTAGGGAAACGATGCCATTCTAGATCTGCTCTAATATCCATTAATGGAATAATTTCGTCAGGCTTTATAGACAAAAATTCTCCTCTATTGATTACGCGTTCTTTGGCAATTTTAATATCATCTACTAAAAGCCAAATGAATCCTGTTTTCCCACGTTTGTTTGCTTCGAGCACCAAATCTTTTATATTTAATTTTGGATGTACTTCCCAAATAAACGAGTCGTTATCCCATATATTTCTAAGAATTGTAATCAAACGCCTTGCTTGAAAACTTGTATAAGTTCCATCGATCAAACTAGATTTATCATCAGGATTGAGTTTGTTTGCTGGCGGGAAAATATGGGGAAAAGCGTGACTGATTAATGGAATGGTAGTTGATTTTCCGACTCCTTGAATCCCACCTACGAATAGATAATTCCTTTTATTGGGATCAAGATGCTTTGCTATAAATGATCTAACATCATCCGGAATTATAGAGGGAATTTTATCTTGATCAGATATTGGTAGCCACCTCTTTTCTCTGAAACATAATTATATTTATATTAGAAATCGTATCATTAATCACTACATATTATCAATAATCAATAGATTGTGTTGCATCATTCACGATCCATATGTAAAAAAGTTTATGAGCGAGCGGATGTACGATGATTTTCGACATAAAGTAATGTCATGTATAAAAAAAGGAATCGTGTATGGCTACGTATCCCGACTCGGAACCGCATCCATACACCATGACTGATCTCTCCGCGTTATGATGCAACAACCTCTTTATGGCGCAAATTCTGTTCTTTTGATTGATTATAGATCATGAGTGGCGTTGAAATAGCGCTTCTCATCATCAAAATAAATTTTAAAAAGTGTATCTCTCGTTATCTTGACAGGTAAAAACCGAACTGCTACTCTTTATTGAAGCAATTATGTTATATAGTATAAATATTATTATAATTTCTATTGATTATGTGAGGAGGGATTGGATTGTCTGAAGATAAAATCAATCAACCAGTTGACAGAAACTCTCGCGTTGGAAGACATTTAGTAGGAGCACCAGGCGCCCCTACTTGGGCTGAGTTAACTCCAGAAGAACAAAAACTAGTTAATGAGGAAAGAAAAGAAATAGATGAGGCGCTACGAAACATGGAAGATTCCGAACCAGACACAGATAAACAGGAATATTTATCTACGAAGGATAGTGAACCTCCACAGATGGAACAGCAAGCACATTTACTAAAAGGTGAAGACAGAGAAAATAAGTTTGACCCAGTTTTGAAGTCCCAAGCTAAAGAGAAACCAGAAGATAGGGGCAGGTAATCCACAATCTCGCCAAAAATATGCTGGCAAATCGATCTATCGGTTCAATGATAAACGATTTAACTCATATGTGCGGATTGTCTTTTTTATTTGTCTGTTACTTTGTGATGAATGGAAGAGAATAGTTTTTTCATTGTTGCGGTTGCTGTGGAGTGTTTTTTTGGGTGATGAGGGTCGATTCCATCTCTGTATAATCATCGGAATAAACAGTTTATTTGTCCTGTAATTAGAATGACTGTAATCAAAGCCTGACTGTAGACCATTCATTGTTCATTATCCTTTAAGGTTTGCGAATTAATTACCAAATTTCTTGTCAAACAATTATAATCACAGCTAGAAAAACTCTTTTTTACCTGGGGATGATACAATGCGTAAAAGGAAGATACGGAGAATACTTAAAGAGGCAGAAGAAACGGATGCAAGACATACTTTACAAAGTGTGAGAGTACGTGTTATCACGGATGATCAAACAAATAATGCAACTAAAGACAACATGTTAGCTAAGTTGAACCAAGTACAAGAATCCCTTGAGAAATAGCCTCTAATGCAAAAAGCAATAAAGAAATCCTATCTTACCGAGCAACCATTTTTTGTATAATCGAACACACGAGCGGTGCTCATCCTGCTTGTAGCAGGTTTTGTTCCTGTGTACGTGATGGTATGAGGTTCAAGTGACGAACCCATCTCTCCCGCTTGGTAAAACCATAAGAGTGAGTGATGGAACCGAAACTAGCGTACTGGTAACAGGTACGCCGCCCATGTAGATACATGCAACAGAAGTTGTAGAACTGCATGGGATGGGCTGATGGGACAGCCCCTAGCTTGGGAGTTGCACGAAGCAGAAATGAATGGAGTGCGCAAACTACCCAAGAATCCCACGCTTTTAAGCGTGAGGAGTCTCAACATCCTCCCTTAAAAAAGTTGTAGGCATTCAGGCCCGGACTGTGCACATTAGCAATCTATAAGAAACCGGGCCTACTGTTTCTTGATAAAATGTGTACAGAGTCGGTTCCTTAATGTACAGGAATTCGACTTTTTAGGTTGCGATTTGCTTAGTGTATAATAATTGCGTTTTATCTGTAGAACCCCAGAAGTAATTTTTTTCTGTTTCATGAGATGTACTTACATTTTAAGGATCCTTCACTTTTACAGTAATCAACTTCGTCGGAAATATCTTGTTATTGGTTCCTTGCGGAACACTTCTTCCATTAATTGTTAGCAAGTAGTTTACATATTTAAAACGGGTAATTATCTTTACCATTATACTCTGTTTAATTTAATATGCATGAGTTATTGATTTTGCACTAACATCAGTGTTTACATATGATATATTTTTATTTGCAATTCCTTATATACTCTTTGGAATTTATCAAACGCTAAAAAGGGAGGCGATGATATTAAAAATCATTGATTTTTGATTCGTAATAGATAACTCTTTTTTTGTGATTGGATCCTATAGCTTGCTAGGAGAGGTAGACATGAAGTTAAACTTTCATTTTACAGTTTCTGATTGGAAGAAATTTCATAAAGAGTTTCTCAATCGAAAGAATATGGTAAAGATATATTTGTTTTTATTTTTATCTAGAGGTTGTTGCATAATTAATCGCTAAACCCAAAGGGTTAGCGGTTCCAAGGTGCTTTTCGAGTGGAAATGTCCATCCACTTATTCATTAATCGA
>NZ_FQVL01000038.1 GCF_900129355.1 Seinonella peptonophila
CCCTCTAACTGAAGCAGATCATTGCCAAAGTTTTGCATCGTAAACATTGCTTGAAACAAGGCATTCCGACTGGTATCTCGGGAGAGGGAAAGTTGATCGACCAATTCCTCAAATGGATAGTCGGCATGGTCGTAAGCCGCTAAAGCCCCTTCTTTTACTTCTTGGAGGAAATCGACGAACCGCTTTTCTCCCTCTGGATAATTGCGCATCGCGAGCGTATTGACAAACATACCCACAATCGATTGGACATCAGCATGTGATCGGCCCACCACCGGTGTTCCCACCACAATATCTGTCTGATTTGAATACTTAGATAACCAGATATTGTATGCAGCGAGCAAGAGCATATAGAGCGTGGTTCCTGTCTCTGCGGTGAGCTGTTTTAACGCCTGTGTTAATTCTTCATCCAATACAAAATCGACATGCTTCCCAGCAAAGTTTTGAACGGGTGGACGAGCATAATCAGTTGGTAGCTCCAACACAGGGACTTCATCGGCAAAAGTAGATAACCAATATGCTTCTTGTCGTTGGAAATCTTCCGTTTCCTTCCATTGTTGCTGCCAAACGGCATAGTCTTTATATTGGATACGAAGTTCTGGTAACGATTCACCCTGATAAACTGTCGTCAACTGTTGAAGTAAGAGATCAATCGATACCCCATCGGCGATAATATGATGCAGATCCATGAGCAGCAAATGCCGATCTGGATTGAGACGAATCAGCTCGGTGCGAAACAAAGGAGCTTGTTCCAGCGAAAAGGGTCGCATAAACTGATCTGCCCAATCTCTTGCTTCTGCTTCGGTTCCCGCTCGTACGGTGAGTTTGAAGTCCAGAGAAGGATGGACTTTTTGGACAGGTTCTCCTTCTTGGATGACAAAGGACGTTCGAAACGATTCATGTCGTTGGATTAATTGTTGAAAAGCTTGTTCTAGGCGACGAACATCAACAGAACCAATGAGCACAAATGCGCAAGGCATATTGTAATGCATCAAGTTCCTATCTAACTGCTGCAAGACATAGATTCGCTTTTGGGCCGATGAAACAGGATA
>NZ_FQVL01000017.1 GCF_900129355.1 Seinonella peptonophila
CTGTCTATTTTCATATACAAAACAACCTTTTAGCTAATTAAGACTGATTATATCATATAAGAATAAAAAGGGCAAATGTTCTAAAAACAAATGCCACTAGGCTATCGCCTAGCTGAAATTCACCACCCACTTAGCAACTTGAAGTGGGAGTACTCTTTCAGAAAAACTGATAGAATAAGGGAGAATCGGCTTTGATGATGATTTGGTAGTATTTTTCTTAAACTAATTCGTACATACTGAAGAAAATAGGAAGATAAAAAGTTTAGTAGATTTATATATGAAATGGATGTATTTGAATGAAAAGGAGTAAAAGGCTGTGGAAAAAAGTCAGAGCAATTTACGCTTTGTCGTTGCTGGATTGTTATTAGGTATATTTATGTCATCAATGGATAATACAATTGTTGCGACAGCTATCGGGACAATTGTCGCTGATCTAGGAGGATTAGATCAGTTTGTATGGGTAACTTCTGCTTATATGGTTGCAGTGATGGCTGGTATGCCGATTTTTGGGAAGTTATCGGATATGTATGGGCGTAAGAAATTTTATATTTTTGGTTTGTTTATTTTTTTAATTGGTTCAATTCTATGTGGTACTGCACAAAGTATTGTCCAATTAAGCATTTATCGGGCGATTCAAGGAATTGGTGGGGGAGCCTTGATGCCTATTGCTTTTACCATTGTTTTTGATATTTTCCCGATTGAACAGAGAGGTAAAATGACAGGACTATTGGGAGCTGTTTTTGGTTTCTCAAGTGTATTAGGTCCACTATTAGGCGCATATATTACTGAAAATATAAGCTGGCACTGGATTTTTTATGTCAATGTTCCGATTGGTATATTGTCGTTGATTTTTGTGTTAAAAGCATATAAAGAGAATCATCCTACTGTAAAGCAGCATATCGATTGGTGGGGAGCGATTACGCTTGTGATCTCAGTTGTAAGTTTAATGTTTGCTTTAGAATTAGGTGGAAAAAAATATCAATGGGATTCGCCCCAAATTATTTTGCTTTTTGTATCATTTATTTGTTTCTTTCTTATCTTTTTGTTTGTTGAAAGGAAGGCAAAAGACCCGATTATTTCTTTCTGGATGTTTCAACGAAGAATATTTGCTGCTTCTCAAGTAATTACACTACTATATGGGGCTACATTTGTGATTTTAACCGTTTTTATTCCAATTTTTGTCCAGGCAGTATATGGAGGTACGGCTACAAATGCAGGCCTAATATTAACGCCAATGATGCTAGGTTCGGTTGCTGGAAGTGCAATTGGCGGGGTTTTTCAAACAAAACTAAGTTATCGTAAATTAATGTTGGTCTCAGTGATAGCATTTGCAGTAGGAATGTATCTTTTAAGTACAATGACTCCAGATACAAGCCGTTTCTATCTAACAATGTATATGATCCTAGCTGGCTTTGGTGTTGGATTTTCCTTTTCTCTTCTCCCTTCCTCTTCGATTGATAATATAGAAAGTAAGTTTCGAGGTTCTGCTACTTCTACAAATTCGTTTTTTCGTTCTTTGGGTATGACTATAGGTGTTACCATTTTTGGTGCCATTCAGAGTAAATCTTTTATGAACCAACTTAAAGATGCATTTGCGGAAATGGGGAAGAATCCATTAGCCAAAATTGGCGATCCAAGTACAATTTTTCGGCCTGAGATTCGTCCGAAAATCCCCCAACAAATTTTAGATAAAATTGTGTTAGCAATGTCTTCATCCATTACCCAGCTTTTTCTATATGCTTTAATTCCGATTGCACTTGCATTTATCGCGATATTACTTTTAGGTAGTCGCAAAGTTGAGCCTGAAGATAGATAATTCTTGATTTAATGTGTTGAGGTGGAGTGATTACCCTTAGACTACAGAATATAACTGCTTACAAATTTGGAAGCCCGGATCGGAGCGTCGCCGTGAACTGCGGTCACGAACAGATCATGTAACTTAGTCTACGAGCTGAGGGGAGCGCCCTCCTTTTTTAGTTTTTGTCTTTATTTAACGTAGGTTGATGATAAGTAATTTTTGTTTTATTTGTATGCTTTTCGATTGCATATTCAATGAGACAATCGATCAATTTTGCATAAGGCAAGCCTGAATGGGCCCATAACTGAGGAAACATGCTCTGCGGAGTAAAACCAGGTAGCGTATTAATCTCATTAATTAAAACTTGATTTTCTTCTGTATAATAGAAATCAATTCTTGCCAGCCCAGAACATTGAATCGCTTGAAAGGCACGGAGAGCCATTTCCTTTATCTTTTCATAAGCTTGTGAAGGTATATTGGCTGGAATCATTAATTTTGTATCATTCGCATGATATTTAGAATGATAGTCATAAAAATCACTGCTGAATTGGACTTCGCCTGCTACAGAAGCGATGGGCTGATCATTACCGATCACACCTATTTCGATCTCTTTCCCCTTGACCGCTTCTTCAATGATTACTTTTTGATCATATTTCAGAGACTGATGAATCGCTGCTTCCAGTAATGATATTTCAAGGCATTTTGAAATACCCACACTCGACCCAGCATTCGCTGGTTTTACAAAACAAGGAAAGCCGAGTTCTTGTTCAACTTGTTTACAACATGTTTTTATGTTTTCTTTCAATTTGTGTTGAGTAAAAGATAAGTAATTAGGTTGGGCAAAGCCATGTGTTTGGAAAAGGTCACGTAGGATCACTTTATCCATTGCAATTGCTGAAGCGAGTACATTTGCTCCTACATAAGGAATATCTAATAATTCAAATAAACCTTGGACGGTTCCATCTTCACCATTCACTCCATGTAGTAGCGGAAAAATCACTTGAAGATCTGATGGGGGATCTTGCAGATTTTGTATGCGGGCAAGAGGAGAGATTGAGGCTATGTCTGACGTTTGTCTATCGGTTACATCGATTAATGTTTTCATATCTTTTATCGGTTCTGTGAGTGGAGGACAGGGAATCCAATCGCCCGATTGATTAATATAGACTGGATGTACATCATAACGATCTATATTAATAGCTTGCATAACTGATAAAGCGGTATGTAAGGAAACCTCATGCTCTGTTGATTTACCACCATATAGAATGGCAACCTTTATCTTTTTATTCATCATCATTCACCTCACAGAAGAAGTTTTCAAATTATATTCAGAAGTTGTCGGATTAGGTCTTTAGATTTAACATTTGGTTTTTAAAAAAAAATATGGAATGATTGCCCTAATTGTGGTTGGATATATAATTGAATATGTAGTAAATAAAATTCTCTTTAGTGAGTGAAGCTATTTAACTCCTATATTACGAATATTACAAATACACCACTCGTATAGCTGCTCTTTATCTATGTTGTATATATTAGTTTTTATTTATATATAAAATATAATCGTGACGATTCCTTATTTAAAGGGGATGTGTTAGATTGCGTGATTTAAAAAGATTTTTGGTTGGTAGACCTTTAAAGTCTAGTGCTTTAAAGGAGCAGAGGTTAAATAAGTTAAAAGCCTTAGCTATTCTATCATCAGATGCGCTCTCATCCGTTGCATATGGCCCTGAGCAAATCTTAATTGTTTTAGCATCGATTAGTTTATTAGCTTTTTGGTATTCAATCCCGATCGCATTGTGTGTATTAATTTTGTTAGCAGCGTTAATCCTCTCATATCGCCAAGTGATTTATGCCTATCCTTCGGGAGGTGGTGCATATATTGTCTCCAGAAATAATCTGGGAGAGAATGCAGGTCTCATTGCAGGAGAATCATTATTAATTGACTACATATTAACAGTTGCGGTAAGTGTTTCAGCAGGAACGGATGCACTTACATCAGCCTTTCCCCAACTTCATGATTTTACGGTTTTGATTGCATGTGTATTTGTTGTTTTGATCACCCTTTTAAATTTGCGTGGTGTAACAGAATCGGCATCCATTTTGTCATACCCCGTTTACTTATTTGTTTTTGCTATTCTGGTCATGATTGGTGGAGGATTATGGAAGATTGTCAATGGAGGAATTCCTCAGCATCATACGCCGATCGGTACTTTTGTACCAGGGATTAGTCTCTTTTTACTTTTAAAGGCATTCTCATCGGGATGTTCTGCACTAACTGGTGTTGAAGCTGTATCGAATGCAGTTCCGAATTTTAAAGAACCACCAGCTAAAAATGCAGTTTATACGCTCTTTATGATGGGAAGTATCTTAGCTGTTCTTTTTGCTGGAATTATGTTCTTGGGTTATTGGCTTGGCATTACACCAAAAGCTGAGGAAACTGTGGTTTCGCAAATTGCATCTGAAATTTTTGGGCGAAATTGGGTTTATTTTATGATCCAAGGCACCACAATGTTAATTCTCATATTAGCCGCAAATACTGGTTTTTCTGCCTTTCCATTATTAGCAGTCAATTTGGCACGTGACAAATATATTCCTCGTATGTTTCTCATACGAGGAGATCGATTAGGGTATTCAAATGGGATTGTAACCTTAGGGGCTGCTGCAATCCTGTTAATCATTATTTTTAGAGGTGAGACTGAACATTTAATTCCGCTTTATGCAATTGGTGTATTTATCCCTTTTACTCTTTCTCAATGTGGGATGATTACAAAATGGGTACGTGAAAAATCAGTTGGGTGGGTTTCTAAATTAGTCGTGAACTTGATCGGGGCTATGATTTGTTTTATTGTTGTTACCATCTTTTTTGTAACGAAGTTTACCCAAGTATGGCCTGTTCTCATCTTTGTCCCTCTTATCGTCTATCTTTTTCATCGTATAAAGAAACATTATGTAAGTGTAGAAGAGCAACTTCGACTCACTGAGACAGAAAAGACATTGCAATTAGATGGAAATGTTGTACTTGTACCAGTCGCAGGGATTACAAAAGTGGTGGAAAATTCACTTCATTACGCTGAGTTGATTGGGGATACAGTGTTAGCTGTCTATGTCGCTTTTGATCGAGAAAGTGAAATAGAGATGAAACAAAAATGGGAACAATGGCGACCCAATATTCGGTTGATTACGCTATATTCACAATATCGAAGTATTACACAACCACTAACAAGACTAATCGATATTGTACAAGCAAAAGCGCAAGAAAATAATCATTCTTTAACTGTTGTGATTCCTCAATTTATTACCAAAAAGCGATGGCATGATATATTGCATAATCAATCTGGGCTATTGCTTCGATTATATCTTCTGTATCTGAAAAATATTATTGTGACGACGGTTCCTTATCGGCTAAAAAAGTAAATAAAGGTCAATTTCAGTGAGAGCTTCAAGAAAAACAGCCTTGAGAGAGGGGTGATCCTACTCTCTCAAGGCCCAACGGAATCGTTTGCTTTTTCGCTCGCAAAAAGTGAAACAAATGAAGTTGTTATGGTAATGGTTAATAAATTTTTTTTCCATCAGGATAGATAATGGCAGGGAGTTGTACGTCTTGTGCTTTAGGCCATGTGTAGAGATGCAAATGTTTCATCAATTCTGGATAGAAAAGCACCTTTGCTAGAAAAGGGTCAACTCGCTGCCCATTTACCTGTAAACTAACTGCTGCGTGAAATGGTTGTAAATGTAGAAAATCATCATATTGAAACAGTTTGATCTGTTCACTCCATCTTTGTGCATCTTCAAACGATTGTGTTCGAAAGATCACTTTATTGGCAAAGAGATTATCGATGATTTCATGCATATTAGGGTGAATATCACGGTAGGTAATGGCTCCTGCAACAATGCGAACCCCCAGTTTTAGTGAGTGGATACAAAGCAGTGTCATCATTCGACCCGCAAATCCTGAAAAATCATCAAAAAATAGATTCGTCATGATTTTATTTCCTGAGCTATGCATTCGTTTGGAGTAAAGCAATGTTTGATAGATTTGTGTAATAAACATGCTAAATGTAAACGAATAAAAATCATATCGCCAATCCCAATTCCCGCCATGTAAAAGAACGATCGCTCGTTCATCATAGAGTGCTTTTTCCAAATCAATGGTACAAGGATGGCATAACGTTTTTGTTAAAGGTTCAATAGATAAAATACGATTTAATATATCAACAACTGGCATTAGTGTGGTTGCGTAATATCGACGATTTTTAAAATAATGTATCTGTTCTGACCAATATAGAAAGAGTATAGAATTTCGGGGAAGCGCTTTGATTACTTCATGTCTATATTGATGATTCACAAGTATTTCCCGAATATGTCGTAAATCAATTGAGGGGATCACTTTACGCCATGCTGGAGAGCAATCTCTTACAAGACGCAAAGTCATATAGGCTTGTTTTACATAACTGATATTTTTGATTCGATCTCCATACACGTCTTCCAGTATATTTCCTAATTGTTCTGCAATGATATCAGCAGCTATCTGGTCATTATTTAAAAAATTAATCCCCCAATCTCCTGGATCATCCATATTCATGATATAAACTTTTCTCGTGGGTGGGATAAATGCTAAAAAATGTTCTGCTTCTTCAATCGTACTCGCAATAATAACTGAAGGTTCGTCCTGTCGATAAAATGATGGGATTGCTTGCGACACAACAGCTTTTGTCTTACCATATGGTGGTGCACCAACAAAGAGTACATGGTCTTGTAGCATTTGTTCTGTTAGACCAACGCGTTTTCCTTGTTCCGTTTCAAAGATGGGGATTTTTACTTCCGGCTCTTTTGGTACTAAAGCGGGAACGGGATACCGTTGATTGCTCATGCGAGCCATTCCAGACGTTTTAAGCTGCGAAGAAGGAATCTGTAAGAATCCAGCTAATTGTTTTGCCGAAAATAAAATCTTCGGTCCAAAAAGATGGATTGGTAGGTTCCATCGATGCTCTATATATTTGATTAATTTTGCATATATTCGGTTAATAGGGCGAAGAGGGATCGGTGTGACCGCTTTTTTTAATATGTTGACCAATCCAGTAAGTTCATGCTTTTGCGTAGCAAAAAGACGAATTTTTGATGCAAATGGTGTAACCAGTTTTTTTCGAGTGAATAATTTCCTTTTTTGATATGGAGTGATGAAAAGCTGTATGCCAATCGCTCCATGATGTGAGTCCATGCTCTGTAATAAATGATCGATCATCGAATGTTCATTGATATATTCTTGATCATCGAATGGATAGAAACAAGAGATAAGCCTCTCTTTTAAGCAGGTCGATTCTAGCAGAGTAGGCATATTCATATGGCGATCAACTGCTTCAAATCGTAGGTGAGGATAGGTTGCTTGGAAATTTTTTAAGATCATTTCAAGTAATGAACGATTGGCAGATAGATAAATATTTTTTTGCCCATTTTCCGATATAATTTCCCATGAAAGAGTTTGCGCACCTAAATAATGGTATTGAAATGGATATAAGGGGGATAAGAGACGATGTAAAAAGTGTATAAACGATAACATACTTTTATAATTAGGTTGGTCATATCTACTCAATTTTAGGCGAACTGTATGAAATGTATGAACTTGCTGATGCTGGTGATAGATTCTTGATAATCTTAATAACAGCCATATCAAGAGGCATATTCCCATCAGAGAGCACAATCGAATGCTCCATATTCCAAACATTTTTCTCCTCACTCTCTAATTGATTTTAAAGCATGATTTGACAATTGAATACCTAGCACTTGTTCTACTTCTGGATAAACGGAGGGGTCTTTTACGCTTGAGCTTAATGGTAACTGTTCTTTGGAAATATGGAAAACGGAGATTTTATCTCCTTCTTGTAAATGGCCTACGCTGACTGGTCTACCAGTATTTGTTGAGATCGTTGTAATCACATCTGGAAAAGTGGCGAGACGATTACCTTGAGCATCTTCAACAGCCATATGCTCATTCATAACATGTATAGTGAGAAAATCATTTTCTACTTCGATCGTTATGGTGCCGATATCGAACGCTTGATGGTAGGAAACATCAACTTTTTTAACGATACCTTGACCAAGTATGGCGCCATGTGTTTCTTGGCAGATGGTTTCAAGGATTATTTCAGATCCTTGATCTTCTGCTGCTAAAATTGCTTTCCCTAAATCAATTGCCTTGGAGACCCCACCGATCGCTGCATGTTTTTTGATATAACTCGCGGGTAAGGGATGACGAGCGGCAGCAATAAATCCTCCAGCTAGATCTGCAGCTTTCCTCAAGATGTCTGAAGTACGAGCGGGTGTACCTTTTACCACTAGCTCAAGGTATGATCCTTCTTCAGGCTTTCCACCAACTACTACTTGAATCGTCTCATAATCGAGAGAAGAAGCCAATCCTAGTGACCCCATTTTTCCTGTAGGATGCGCACGAATATCCCCTGTAGCGTCTACAACTACTAAACCTAACGCAGCAGCAGGTAGCCATCCATTGATCGTACTAGACATCCCATTTTGTGGTGTCATCACAGCGACGACTTGATCAGCAAAATTTTCCTGTAATAATTGTACAGCTTTTATATAATCTTTCCCTAACATTTGCCAATTAGTGCCTGCTGGAGCACCTATTGCTGTTGTGGTGACTACAATTGCGTCATCAGGTAGTTCATCGATTGAGACTAGCTTTGGCTTTCCGACAGTAATGGCTGCTTTGCCAATTTCTAATCCATGATCAAACCAACCACCACCACCACAAGCAAATACTGAACCTCCTCTTACTGCTGCTTCAACATCATGTATCGTTAATTCTCTACCCATGAAAGACGCTCCTTTTCAGTCAAATCAATCCATTGAAGATTGTGGTTCTTTGCTGTCGTTATCGCCTCTTTATAACCAGCATCTGCATATCTCATCACACCTAAAGCAGTATCATTATTTAGCGAATGAGAGATTCTCCACTCAGCTTCTTTTGTGCCATCAGCAATTACGGTTACACCTGCGCTTGTCATGTAGCCCATATATCCTCCGCCGCCAGAGTGAATGGCCACTAAATCAGCCATTGAGGAGCAATTGAGCATTGCGTTTAAAAGCGGCCAATCAGAGATTGCATCACTACCATCCTTCATATTTTCAGTCATGATTTTAGGATGCGTCATGGCTCCTGCATCAAGATGATCGCGCGAAAATGCAATAGGTCCATGTAAAATTCCTTGCTGAACCATTTGATTAACGGTTAAGGCAAGTTTTGTCCGATCGCCATGTCCTAACCAGCCAATTCTTGCTGGTAGCCCCTCAATCGGAACATATTGTTTAGCTAAGTTAATCCAATTTCTAAGTGATTGATGTTCTTTCCATTCATTCAAAATATAGTCATCGATGATTTCTATATCTGCTGGGTTTCCAGAAAGTGCAATCCAACGAAAGGGACCAACTGCCTTACTAAATAAAGGACGCAAAAAAGCTTCTGTAAATATATCAATTTGAAAAGCATCCGCAACACCGGCTTGAAAGGCTTGAGAGCGAATATTGTTACCATTATCAAAGACGATTGATCCTTTTTGCTTAAATTCAAGCATTGCTTCCACTTCAGCTGCAATAGATAACCGCGCATCTTTTTGAACTTGCTCTGGTGAGGAAAGTCTTGCGCTTTGAATAGATTCAAGCGTGTAGCCTTTTGGAATATACCCATTTAGTAGATCATGCGCCGCTGTTTGATCTGTTACAATATCAGGAATGATGTTACGTTTGAGTATTTCAGGATAAATTTCGGCTGCATTGCCTACAAGCCCAATCGAAAGTGCTTTTTGCTTCTGTTTTGCAAGTTCAACCCAAGTTAGCGCCTCATCAAGGCTGTCTGTTTTTCTTTGTAAATAGCCAGAGAGAATCCGCTTATCAATTCGCTGTTCATCCACCTCTACACACAAAATAATCCCTTTTGCCATAAAACCAGCTAATGGCTGTGCACCGCCCATTCCGCCTAAGCCTGCTGTTAAAATAAAACGCCCTTTCAAGTCTCCTCTAAAAAACTGACTAGCAATCGCAGAGAAAACTTCATAAGTTCCTTGTAAGACACCTTGTGAACCAATATATTGCCAAGCTCCTGCTGTGAGCCCACCCCAAGCGATGAGCCCCTTTTTCTCTAATTCATAGAAATACTCGCTTTCTGCCCATTTGCCTACCACATTACAATTTGCCATGATAACAATTGGTGCGAAAGGATGTGTCTTAAAGATGCCAATCGGTTTACCTGATTGAATCACCAATGTTTCATCGATTTTCATTTCTTGCAAAGAACGTACAATCTCTTGATATGAAGTCCAATTACGAGCCGCTTTTCCTAGTGCAGCATATACAATCAACTCTTCAGGTCGCTCACCATTTTCTAATACATTTTCCAACATCCGAAGCAGTGCTTCCTGGCGCCAACCTTTACAACGGAGCTGATTACCACGACCAGCTTTAATCGATGTTTGTTTATCCAATGTTCTGACCCATCCTTTCAATAGACTTCGTTGATAAACTCTTCACCTTTTTGACGTTGGTACAGAGGGAACGAAGAGCGCTGTTCCTGTTGTTTATTTTCAAATTCAGCCTTTAACTGACCGCTTTTTAGTAGATTGTAAATTTTATGAATATCGATTGAAAGATTTCTGTCACGGTCTAGAAAAGGAACTTCAGAACGTATAATCTCATATATTTTTTGCGTACCTACTCCGAGTCGAATCCCATTGCGTAAATCAATTGCTTGTGCTGCATGCAGTGCCTCAATTGCTAAAATTTTATATAAGTTATCCAACATTTTTGTTGTCTTTTGAATAACATAAGGTGCATTTGTGGCATGATCTTCCATATCTGCTGCAATGGAGATATAGTCACTTGATATGGGGTTAGCAAGGTGTCGAATTTCTGCATCAAGTGAGGAAAAAGTTTTTTGGATGGTTCCAAAACCATGATAGATCGAATCTTTTGGTGAAAGAAATCTTGTTAACTTTGTAAAACTGGGCATTCCAAGTTTGATGGATCGAAAGCAGGAGCTTTTGGAGAGATGACTAAAAGCAATCCCAATCATCTCAAAGCCTAATACCCAATTGGTAACTTCAAAGTTTGCACTTCCTTGTATTCGTTTCTCCTCAATCATCACAACAGGATTATCATCAGAGGACTGTAATTGAATATGAAGATACTCAACTACACTCATCACTGCATCCCGCACGGACCCATGAATATGACAGGCACTGCGAAAGCTGAGCGGGTCTTGAATAGCCTTGAGTTTATCCGTATTCCAGAGATAACTTCCGCGTAGATAGCTCCTTACATTTTCAATCGAAAGATGTTGACCTGGAAATGATTTTGTTTTCTCGAGACTACGATCAAGCGTATTCATGTTTGCATGAAAGCCTTCTAAAGAAAGTGAATAGATCATATCAGCAGTGTCTAAAAAATCTATAATATCGGCTAACAAGATAGCTCCTTTACCTGAACTATACGAATTTGCACTTACGATGGACAATCCATCTTTTGGACATAGGGTAGCAACTTGTAGTCCAGCTTTATGTATGGCCACAATTGCTTTTAATGTCACACCCTGAAACAGTACATCTCCATGCCCTAATAGAGCTAATCCAAGATGAGCAAGAAAAGCTAAATCGGATACGCCCACTGATCCTTGGGCAGGGATGATCGGATGAATCCCAAAATTGATGAAATCCTTTAATAGCAATACAATTTCAGGATGAATCCCTGTATACCCGAGTAGCCATGAATTGAGTCGAACGGTCATCATGGCACGTACATCTTCAACACTCATAGGGTCACCAGTAGCAACTGCGTGTGATAATAGTAGATTCAAATTAAACTCTGGTAGTTTATGTTTGGGAATCGCTATGTCTTTGTTCCCACCAACACCTCGGTTTAACCCATAAATCGTCTTATCATCCTGTAACATATCATCAACGATTTTTCTTGCTGCTTTCACTTTAGATAGGGCATCAGGGCAAATTTCTATGTATGTTTGTTCTCGAGCAATCTGTCTTACTTGCTGAATCGTTAGGTCGATGCCATTTAAGACAATTGTTTTCTGCTTCATACCCATCATCTTTCCTTTGCATTACAGGATATCATTATTTCGAACTAATTAAGTGTATTTAATACAAAGTAAATATGTTGGTTTAATCAGTTTTATGCTTATTTGTAAATTTACCATTTTAAAAGTTTAGATTCAAGACCCAATTTTCGAATTACACTTCATAAAGGGATCATTGTATCTCTTGGATGAATTCATTCAGAGGGGGTTTTTTGAATAATGGGTTAAGCATTTTGTACATATATGTACAGAAGAGGAAAGAGAGTGAAAGGGGTATTGATTTTGGAGCATTTGGAAGAGGTAATTACTTATGAACAGTCGTTTTGGCTTCATATATTGAAGGATCACTGTCAGTTTATTTATGATGCGTTATCACCAAATGAAAAAAAAGAAGCCCATCGTGCAAAAGAGCTTTATTTTCATATTCAGGAGTTAATTGAGGAGCGAATTTATGACTTGGCAGCGTCTGAAAAAGTCGCCAAGCGATTGAGGAAATTTAAACTTCATCTTTTAAAAAGATTGTTAACCGAAGAGTTTGCTTTCCATCTCTCGCCAACATTTATCAATCATATGGTAAATGAATTAGAAGAATATTTACGGATACTTTCATATCTATGTCAAAACAAAAGAGTTCCACCTTTACATGTCTTGCATCAGCATCTACTCTGGTTACCAGATGCTGCAGGTCATGCTACTGGATTAAATGAGAATATAGATGGTACTGAGAAAGAGTGGTTGAAAAAAACAGAAATTTTCACCAAGCATTTTGAAGCTTTTTACTTAAAAGCCATCGAATTAGCTGGCTATTTACGAACAAATTGCAAAGACTTTCCTGCTTTGAGGAGATTTACTCAAGATGTTGAACTCGAAATAAAATTATTTCAGCGTTTTCTAAAAGAAGTAGAGGAGATGACAACCAGTAAAACTTTATTGGGTACAATTGCACCATTAATGGCAGATCATATGTATAGAGAAGAGTGTTATTATCTCGAGAAGTTGAAATAGAGGAGCATGTTTCCAAACAGAAGGTTACAATACCCCTGGGCGACCTGTGTTCGCCCAAGGGAGTAGACGAGAAGGCTACTTCAACGAAGGCAGATTCATCGTCGTTCCCTTTGTTGCTGTACACGATCAGCATTGTCTGATTATTTAACTTTTCGGACTGAAAGCTTACAGTTTCAATCGTGAGATGAAAGGGGGCGTCATTCGGTATACCCCCTTGTGGGGATGCTTAGATGAATGGTGGGAAGTTTGAGGAACTTATATTTTCTTTGTCATAAACACGCTGTTCGGGTCTTCGATGTAATCCGAAAAAGGCTTATAATACTGAAATCCAAAACTTTCGTATAGTCTTCTTGCTGGTTGAAAGGCGTCCATTGAGCCCATTTCCAGGCTGATCCGCTTGTAGCCGCGTTGCTTTGTTTCTTCAATGATATGTTGAAGGATTCGCCTAGACACACCTTTTCTTCGATGTGCCAAAGCTGTTCGCATCGATTTTATTTCCCCATGTTGGTTGTCTAGCTCTTTAAGTGTTCCACAACCGACCAATTCATCTTCCTTCCATGCACTCCAGATAGTTACTCCCGGCTTTTTTAAGCCCTCCAGATTCAAGGCATGCATACTTTCTAATGGGGAGAGGAGTGACATATTTTGAAGATGTTCGCCAATCAACGCAATAATTTCAGCTCCGGTCAAGTCATCCAATGTAAGATTGATATTCAAAATGATCCCCCACTGAAACGATTATTTAAAAGGTTGGACAAGTTCTTTTCATTAGCTGACCATTTTTAATCCAACGACAGAGAAAATAATTCCAAGTATGCAGCCGATCCGAATCCAGCTCTTCGACTCTTTGAAAAATATCATTCCAACAACGGCAGCCCCAACAGTTCCAATTCCTGTCCAAACCGCGTAAGCTGTCGCCAGCGGTATCGTTTCCATCGCTCGAACAAGCAATTGGAAGCTCAAAATGAATCCAGCAATTAGAATCGTGTTATTGATCCAATTGTCTTTTTGGGCAACACGTTTAATCCCGATGACCCCGACAACTTCCAATAACCCCGCCAAAATAAGCAACATCCAATCCATTACGCTTCACCGCCTTTACTCGACAATTTCAAACCGATGATACATGCTAACAAGGTTAATATAAGTACAATTCTCAAAACGCTAACACCGCCAGACATTACGATTTCCATAATCGTAGTTCCCAAAGTGCCCATTCCAGCAAAAACAGCGTAAGTTGTACCCACGGGTAGCACCTTGGTGGCCCTTATGATCAAATCGAAACTTACTATCAAGGAGATAAGAACGACAATGCTGGGGATGGCCTCGTATTTGAACCCACTTGCCCATACAATTTCCAATAGTCCTCCTATGAGTACATATGTCCATGCTCTCACTTCGCTTATTCGCTTATCCTTTTTTTCTGTCATCGTTCTCTTCCTCCTGTTTTTGAAAAATTGCTAATGTCACTATTGGACATGGAAATATTATTTTCTTGGCAGCTTTCTATTTAACTCCCACTTCAAGCGTCAGCTAAGTGGGTGGTGAATTTCGGTTCAGAGGTAGTCGAATGGCATTTGTTCTGAACATTTGTTTTTGAGGGTAGATCATATATAAAGTAGGAGTGTTACAATTTCAAAGAGTTGAAATAGGGGGCATATTTCTTTAAATAAAATACCCCCTGGGCGACACATGGTCGCCCAGGGGGAGTAGCCGAAGGGCTACTTCGTCGGAGGCGGAGTCTTCCGTCGTCTTGTCCCGCCTGTTCGGGTTGTACACCGGCTCGTCGTCCTCGTCGTCCCCGTTGCTGCACACGATTCGCATCGTCTGATTACCTCCGTAAGGCTCTGGGAGTATATCAATGGCTCCCGGTAGACAATATTGTTTTCATTATACATGGATGTATGACGACTAAACAACAGTTATTCGAAATATCAAACAAAATTCATAAATTGCTTCGTGTGGGCGCAGTATTTCAGATTAAAAAGGAAATATGGAAAGTAGCTCAGAAACTTGGTTTCAAATGATCATGGAACTTTGAACTACTACCACCTCTGTAGGTGGTAGATTCCTGCGAACACCAGACCAACGTCCAGTTATCTTAGCAGGCTCTACCCGCCGTCCCAGCGGTGAAAACAAAGTATGCTCTGCTATGCTCCCTACTTTCGCTTGGTTTTCGCAACTTCGGTGAGCTGGGTGGTTGAAGATTTTACGTTACTGACCCTTTCCAGCAACAACCCCATATCTTCAGTTTTCAAAGAGCTACAACTATTCTAAAAAAAAAAGTGGTTCTAAGCATCCCGCAAAAGGGATACCGAACCACGTCCCATTCACCTCACCGCTTGTAGAAGCGGGAGTACTCTTGGACGAATTTGGATAGAGATGAACGTCATGTTGAATAGAAAAGTAGAAGTGATCAAGAAAATTTGAAGCCTTGAATCATTTAGATCCAAGACTAGAGATGGTTAAACAGTTGCTCTACGTAAAAATAGATATGAAATAATGATATAGAAAAATGTGAATGGGATCAGCCAAAGTGATAGTTGGAATGCTGTATGTTGTGCGAACCAATGAAATAGGGGTGCCAAGTTCAGTAAGGTGATCACACTTGCAATGATTCCAGTAATAAACATGAGAACAATTAATCCTTTTTTACCAAATCGACGGTGGACGCTTGAAGAGAAAAAACCAAGATAAAATAGATGGAAAAGTATACTAAACTGGATGAATATTTGCTGCCATATTGGTCCATCGTTTAGATAAGGTAAATTAAAAAAGTGAAGATTGAGCCCCCAATGGTTCGTCATTGTTTCGATCAAGTTCAAAATGTTCAAGATGATTGCATCACATATTGTGACTAAAACAATCATATATAAGGTACCCCAAAAGTAGTCAGCACGTCGGACACTCATACCAATGGAGAAAGGGAATGTTTCTTTGATGATGAACGCACCAATGATCATGATATAGATATAGATGGATGCAATACCACCTGTATATATTCCTTCTTTGGGATTAGTTGCATTAGCAATAATTAAATTGATTGAAAAGCTGAATAACATAATGATCACAGGAAGGTAGATCAAAGTAAACTTGGTTCGCAGATGCATTTTCATAATATTGAATGATTGGTTCATTTCAGTTCCCCATCCTTTCTACTTGTAAGAGATACGACTAGCTGTTGTAGAGAGAGTGTGTGTAAGTCAAGGTTAAGTTCTTGTATTTGTTCTTTCTCTTTTTTAGATAGTGGACCCTTGATTGTAACGGATGTTAACGTTCCAAGTGTTGACTTTGTGATGATATTTTTCTCTTTTATCAATGACTCTATTTGTTTCTTTGTACCGGTGAGCGTATACCCATAATCGTGCAATTGGTCTGTCTCTTCATCGATTAATACTTCGCCTTGATCAATAACAATGACATGTTCTAATAGTTTACTTACCTCATCGATTAGATGGGTAGATAAAATCACAGTACGAGGATGTGCTGAATAATCTTCAAGGAGGTAATTGTAAAATAAATTTCTAGCTACAGCATCCAAACCTAAGTAAGGTTCATCAAAGATCGTTAAAGGTGCGCGACTTGCTAAACCTATCGTGATTCCAACCGAAGAGAACATACCTCGTGATAATTTTTTCATTCTTTTTTTTAGCGGAAGCCGAAATTCTTCTAGTAGTTGATCTGCAACTTCTTGATCCCAATTTGGGAAAATAGAAGCGGCCGTTTCGATCACATCAATCACTCGAAATACATCTGGATATTTTTGACTTTCTTTTATAAAACAAATTTGGTTTAGAACCACTTGATTTTCAATGGGAGATTCTCCAAATACTTTGATCTCTCCATGACTGGGGAAAATTTGTCCAGTCAGCATTTGCATAATCGTTGTTTTACCCGCACCATTTTTTCCTAATAATCCATAAATCTTATCTTTTTCTATTTGGAATTCTACTTGATTGACTGCGGTGACATCAGAATATTTTTTGGTCAACCCTTTCACTTCGACAATATTATGCATGGTCCTCTCCCCCTTGAATCATTTCGATCAACTCCTGCTTGGTAACGCCCAATTTTTTTGCTTCTAGAATCATCGCAACGACATATTTTTCATAGAATTCTGCTTTTCGTTTTTCGATTAGCTTTGCTCTTGCTCCAGTCGTTACAAACATGCCTATCCCTCGTTTCTTATATAAGATGCCTTCATCTACAAGTAGATTTACTCCCTTTGCCGCAGTAGCTGGATTGATTTTATAGAAAGCAGCAAATTGATTGGTTGAAGGGACTTTTGACTCTTCATCAATTCGTTGTTCCAAAATATCGTTTTCAATCTGCTCTGCGATCTGTAGGAAGATGGGTTGGTTATCGTCAATCAAAAATCCCATATTCCATCACCTCAGTGGTTAATTACTTATGTGATTAACCATATATGTAATGCAGAGATGTGTCAAGGGTAATTGAAAAAAATGTTTTATTTTCACTCATTCATTTGTGGTTCGAATGATCAGTGAGTCTTGCTCAGTATGTAGATAGTAATAAATATGTTTATTTCAAGAAAGCATTGTTCAGCTTTTCACTGTGGTGTTGAAGATTATAGAGATGGATATATTTACGCAAATAAAAATAAACTCAAACACTGTTTAAGTGTTCAAGTTTATTTATAGACAAAACTGATTATCGAGATGGGCAGATAAAGGCGGCAGGAGGTAGCTTTGGTGTCCCAGTGAAACGAAAGGGAAGCCTGCTAGGAAGCGACGTTTATTTCGGTACAATCGGATCGAAACATCGCAGCAGTTTGTGACGGAAAGCGAACAAAATTTGACTTTAGAGACAATCTAAATAATTTTAATCGAGAATATTTTTTAAACAATGTATAATAAAGTTGTATCGATTTGATTGTTAGATAATTGGTCTGTGTATTGATGAATGGATTACATCACTTACATTTTAGTTAACATGCGTAAGGAGGTAGTAACATGGGCGGTTATCCAGGTTTTTAATTTTTGGAGATATGGCATAATGTTGGATCTGTCAGAGTATAGCCAAATCTGCTTAAGCAGATTTGGCTATACTCTTTTTTGTTAAGTTCATATAGAAAGAAAAGGGTTCTGAAAGAGGAGATATCTTGCCGTGAAAACACGGAAACATGAGTAGGCAACAATGGAATTGGTTATCAGATTGAAGAAAAAGTCGTGTAATCGCTAGTGATCGTATTTCACGGCGTAGCTTCGTTTCGGGTTTTCAAGAATGTGTACTTCTGCTTTTATATTTATGATACATTCAAGTTTCCAATTGGATGTTTGTGCTTTTATTTCTACGGAACTGGAAATAATAAACCAACAAGATCATGAGATGCAAACCAGCAAGAACAAAATAGATATTGCTATAAATGAAACCATTTGAGGGGATATTTATCGGGTTCCAATTCCAATGGATATTAGAGCCAAGATCCAGAACCCTACTGTAAATCCCTGTAGATACTGCTTGTACACAGAAATTCAACATCTGTAATATTCCCATCCCTACTCCTGCTTGGTTCTTCGGCAATGTATGTGAAATCGAATTGTTCATCACAATTAACATGAAGGATTGTCCCACATTACCAAGGATCAGAAATGCAGCAATGAATAGGGGAGAACTCCCTGTGAAGGTAGAGAGTAAAATAAAACAGGTAAATAACAAGCTTGATGCTATAAAGAATAGATACGAGTTCCCTTTTAAGTCTGCCAGCTTGCCGCCTTTTCGACCAAAAATGGCAGAGGCTGCTGCCGCAGGAACCATCGCATAGCCAATCCAAGAAGTGGGTAGTTGTTGTACATCGGACAGTAGTAATGGACTGAGCAAATAAAGCGAGGTACCAATCCCGTTGATAAGTAAAGCAACGATCAGACCGAATGTATATCTTTTGTTTGTAAAGATTTCTGGCCTAACAAATGGTGCATCAACTAAGCGGATTCTAATGATGAATAACCCCAAAGTGAGCAAACCACTGATCATGTACCACCATGTTCCATTAGTAACACCAATCAGAAACAAAGCGACGGTAGCAGCTAGCAAACTTCCACCCATCCAATCAAATTTCTCAGCCACTATTTGCTGATCATCCACCAAATATTTACGGTAAAAAGGTAGCATAATAAAGATGAGAAGAGGTACAGCGAATAACCAACGCCAATGGGCAACACTCACAATCAATGCTGAAATAACTGGACCCAATGCACTACCAAGAGCTAAGCCTGTAGCCATCATTCCCAATGCTTTTCCTCTACGTTCAGGAGTGAAATAACGCACGGGAATCAGTACAGCTGTTGCGGGAATAGCACCAGCTCCTAATGCTTGCAAGCACCTTCCTATCAATGCCATGTAGAATGTTTGGGAAAGGAGTCCGACTAGCGACCCCATTGCAAAAACAATTAATCCAAATGTCAACAAGTTTTTGAGCTTATATCGATCAGCTAATTTCCCATATGTGACAGTTCCAATTGCGTAAATTAAACCATAGGCTGAAGAGAGCCAGCTTACTTGGGCGTTGGTAACATCAAATTCTTTGCTGATTTCTGGAAGTATATAAATGAACATAAGTACGCTCATCGATGAAAGCGTAACCGTAAACATCACAATGCGCATTAATATTTCTCCCGTTTGTTCTTTTGTTTGCATTTTCATTATGATGTATACCTCCTATAAAAAACGCTAGGGAAATCCCTAACGAAATATGCTGTAAGAACTTTCTAAAACATGTTTAACGAAAACGACGAAAGAAATTTCGTAAGTCTTCTGTTAACAAATCAGGTACTTCCATTGCCGCGAAGTGTCCACCATGTTCAAACTCTGTCCAGTGTACAATGTCATACTGTTGCTCAGCGAGACGACGTACTGGTAGAGCCAAATCGTGTGGAAAAACCGCCACTCCGATTGGTACTGGGCAGGGCACAGGGCGTCCCTTCGTTTGGGCACTCTCAAAATAAAGACGAGCTGATGATCCAGCGGTACCTGTGATCCAATAAAACATGACGTTGGTAAGTAGACGATCAATTCCAATTGGACGTGCTGGATCAACCCATTCTATAAACTTCTCTGCAATCCAAGCCAGTTGACCAACAGGTGAGTCGGTCAGCGCATAGGAAAGTGTTTGCGGTCGCGTTGACTGAAGTACCATGTAGCCAGCAGGAGAAGATATATAGCGTTTCAAATGTGCAATTCGATCCTCATCTTTCTTAGACAGATTACTAAGTTTATCATTCGGTTTGGGTATAACAAATAGGTAGTTTAGATGTACACCACAGACATGTTCCGGGTCGACCGCAGCTAAGAGACGAGAAATTGCTGAACCCCAATCTCCTCCTTGTGTTCCATATCGGTCATAACCTAATCGTCTCATCAATTCTGCCCAAGCAAGAGCAATCCGTTGCCCATTCCAACCATTCTCAGGAGTGGGACCTGAAAAACCAAAGCCTGGGATCGATGGAATTACCACATGAAAAGCGTTGACAGGATCTTCACCATAAGATCGTGGATCGGTTAATGGACCAATGATATCAAGAAATTCTACGATAGAACCCGGCCATCCATGGGTAAGAATAAGCGGAAATGCATCCTTTTCGGGCGATCGAACATGCAAGAAATGTATGTTTGTACCATCAATCGTTGTGGTGAATTGAGGAAATTCATTTAACTTAGCTTCTTGTTTACGCCAGTCATATGAGGTACGCCAATAATCCACTAACTCCTTCATATATCCGAGCGGCACACCATCATTTCCTCCAATATCAGGTAACTCAACAGGCCAACGAGTTTGGGTCAGGCGAGCTTGCAGATCATCTAGATCACTTTGGGGAATCGTGATGCGAAACGGACGGATCGAAGTGTCACTGTCACAGTTACCTATAAAGTCTTGTTTTAAGGTATTCATCTTGTATCGGCTCCTTTGATGATTGTTGACTTGTCAACTTAATTGAAAGTATAATCCCTTACAGTTGATTAGTCAACTATATCGCCTTGTTATTAAGATGAAAAAGTAGGAATCATTTCAGTAGCTCTTCATTACCCGAATGTATCATTCATCTCCTTTTATTTCAGCCAGCGCATTCATAGTCATCTTTTTTACCTTTTGGACTAAGTCATTCGCTTCTGCTGACGTTAAGCCAGATGAAATCGTTTGGGTCCAATAATCTAGTTTGGTTTTAATAAAATTGCGCATCTCTAACCCTTTAGCTGTCAATGTGACCAAATACGCTCTGCTGTCATTTGGATCTCGAGTTCTCTTTACATAACCGAGCTTTTCAAGTCGTCCAATTGTACGCGCTGTAGCAGCTTTGTTAATAAATAGGTTGGTAGACAGCCGTTCTTGAGAAATACCGTCTTTTTCATACAGATTAACCAAAAAGACGTATTCAGACGAGTTAATATCGTAATGCTTCAATTCCCTGTTCAGATAAATTTGAAATTGACGATGCAGTACTGAAATCCATCTAGCGACGCTTTCTTTTTCCATCTAACTGCTCCTTTGAGAATAGTTGATTCATATATTATATGATAGACATACTGTGTATTTGTTGATGAGTGTTGAATGCAACGGCAATTGGCGCAGTCACACTTGTCTTAAAAAAATTATTTATACCTGATTATGCCTCTTGAGACTCCACACGCTTAAAAGCGTGAGATTCTTGGGTAGTTTGCGCACTCCATTCATTTCTGCTTTGTGCAACTCCCAAGCTAGGGGCTGTCCCATCAGCCCATCCCATACAGTTCTACAACTTCTGTTGCATGTACCTACATGGGCGGCGTACCTGTTACCAGTACGCTAGTTTCGATTCCATCACTCACTCTTATGGTTTTACCAAGCGGGAGAGTTTAGTTTGCCGCTTGAACCTCATACCATAACGTACACAGGAACAAAACCTGCTACAAGCAGGATGAGTACCGCTCATACGTTCGATTATACAAAAAATGGTTGCTCTTAGCAATTCCTTGAAAGGGATTACCGAGCAACGCCGTCTTTCATCCCACGATTCAAACCATGGGCTTTCAACCGGCAGATTTCTGTAAGGATGGTGACTTATGGAAGACTATTTTGTGACTTACCGTCGTTGGAAGGAACATCCGACATTAGAAGTATCTCTGAAGAAAGAATTGCATGCTCTGAATGATTTAAAAGAAATTGAAGATCGATTTTATAAACATTTAGAATTTGGCACTGCTGGTATTCGTGGGCTGATCGGAGGCGGCACCAACCGTATGAACCTCTATACAGTTGTCCAAGCGACGGAAGGATTAGCTAAGTATTTAACTGATCATACCCAAAAAGGCGATCAAAAAGGTGTTGTGATTGCCTATGATACACGGCATATGTCATATGACTTTGCCCGAATTGCCAGTGAAGTTCTTGTGCATTATGGAATAAAGGTATATTTTTTTGATGCAGCACGTCCAACCCCCATGCTTTCTTTTGCCGTACGATATCTACAAGCAGCCGCAGGTGTGATGATAACAGCTAGTCATAATCCCCCAGCTTATAATGGTTACAAAGTATATGGAGAAAATGGTAATCAGGTTGGACCAAATATTTCAGATATAATAACAAAGGAAATAGAGTCCGTTCGTGATAGACTTTGGTTACCTGAGCGCACTATTCACCTTGCGATTGAACAGAAAAAGATTCTGTTAGTGGGTAAAGAAATAGATGAAAAATATAATCAATCCTTGCTAGCCATCCTTTTTCGGCCTGAAATATTGAGCAATCAAAATATGGATGTGCAAGTGGTTTATACCCCCTTATATGGAACTGGCTATAAACCCATTCACAAGGTATTTCAAACCTTAGGCTTTTCAAACCTCCATGTGGTTACCTTACAAACAGAGAATGATCCTCTATTTTCCACAGCTCCGACTCCAAATCCTGAAAAGTTAGAAGCATTTGAGCTTGCAATGGAGCTTGCTCAAAAAATGAAGGCTGATTTAGTTCTCGCTACTGATCCTGATGCAGATCGTATTGGTGTACTCGTCAGTGATGTTATTCATGGATTTCGCATTTTAACAGGTAATCAAATAGGTGTGTTGATGTTACATTACATTTTGACAGAACGAGCCAAAAGAAGGCTGTTGTCTGAACGATCGGTTGTTTTAAAAACAATTGTTTCATCCGAGTTAAGTAATAAGATCGCAAATAGCTTTGGTGTTTCAACGATTGAAACGTTAACAGGGTTTAAATATATTGGAGAAAAAGTGGAAGAGATGAAGCAATCAGGAGAAAACCAATTTGAATTTGGCTTTGAGGAGAGCAATGGCTACTTAATTGGTGATTTTGTTCGAGATAAGGATGGCATCCAAGCTGCTCTATTGCTTTGTGAAATGGCAGCTTATTATAAACAGCAACATTTATCTCTATATGAGGTTTTAGATTCCATTTATCGTGCATATGGTTATCATTTAGATGAACAGCTCTCATTTGAATGGGAAGGAAAAGTTGGACAGAAGCAGATATTCGTGTTTATGGAAGATTTGCGGCGTCATCCTCTAGAAAAAATAGATGATCATCATGTGATTCAAGTAAAAGATTACGAAAATGGTATGGATCAATTACCTCCATCAAATGTAATTAAGTATATCCTAGATGACCATAGCTGGATTGCTATTCGACCTTCTGGAACAGAACCCAAGATAAAAGTATATTTCAGTGCTGTGGCGAAAGAGCGAAAATTAGCCCAGAACAAGATGGATACCATGCGAAAGTATTTAAACCTATACTTTTCTGAATTACAGAAGTTCAAATAAATTTACGGCAGCATCCTATAAATCTCATCCTCTTCTCTTTTCTAAGATGAGGGGGACTGTTGTTGAAATGAAAGTAAAGGGATGTTACGATGATTCTGACTTGAGAACGTTTACAAAAGGGGATGTTCGATTGATCCTTGCAAACCTATATCGAGGTGGGGAAGTGGAAAATTCCCATCGCGGACATGTGGCAATTGTTGATTCACAAGAGAATGTGATTGCTTATGTTGGAAATCCAAAGCATTTAACATATACTCGTTCTACTTTGAAACCAGTCCAAGCGATTCCGCTTATTGAGACCGGGGCGGCTGAGCGATTTTCACTTGATCAGTCAGAGATAGCATTAAGCTGTGCTTCCCATAGTAGCGAAGAGGAGCATGCAGTACGTGTACGTGCCATGTTACAGAAAGCTGGTTTGAGTGAAGCTAATTTGCATTGTGGTGGACATCCACCGCTTAGTCAAAAAGTGTGGGAAAAATTCATTGCTGAAGGAAAAAAATGGACGCCTATTTATAGTAATTGTTCAGGTAAACATGCAGGAATGCTTTTGACAGCTATGCATAAACAAATCTCAATTCATGATTATGAAAAAATGAAGCATCCCATACAACAACAAATTTTATCAGCAATAGTTGAAATGACTCATTTGACCCACGCTGAAATTGGCACAGCTATTGATGGGTGTGGAGTACCTGTTTTTCGAATGCCTTTGAGCAAACTCGCCTTTGTCTATGCTCGGTTAGCAGATCCTAAAAGTGTTAAACAGACAACTCGACAATCTACACTATTTAAAATTGCGGAGGCAATGGTTCACTATCCTGAGTTAGTAGCAGGAAAAGGAAGATTTTGTACGGAGCTAATGAAGGCATTTCAAGGTAGATTAATCGGTAAGGTAGGCGCTGATGGTGTTTACGCAATTGCTGATCGAAAAATGAAGCTTGGCATAGCGGTTAAATTAGAAGATGGTAATCTAAATGTTACATATGCAGTCGTAATGGAACTGCTGCAACAAATGAGAATCGGATCAGAAAATGAGTGGTCTCAGCTACAGACATTTCGAAATCCTCCCATCCTTAACTCGCTTGGGGAGATAGTCGGGGAGATTCGTCCTGTTTTTCAATTGCATCAAACACCTCTTAAATGAAAGCGTTTATTTATCATTGTTCTATCTGAAAGATTGATAGAATAATATGAGATAATAAATTGATGTTTAGGGGATAAATGATGAAAAAAAAGAAGCGGAGAGTAAAAAAACCATATCGTTGGGGAGAATTTGGCAAAGGTTTATTGCTTGGATTTGTTGTTACTGTTCTCGTTACTTGTTCAATCGTTAGTTTTGGTTTCGCAAGTATATTAATGGATATTGCTTTTGTCCTGGCACCTATTATTATTACGCTGATCGGTTTTTTTGTAATCAAGAAATCGAAAGAATGGTTTCATGGCTATCTGATTTTGGCAGTTTTGTGGTTTGTTTTCTATATCGGGAGTATAGCTTGGATCTATTATGTTTTGCCAAAGCTGCTTAAAGTGTAAATCCCTTCCTCCTGGGAGGGAAGGATTTTTGATATTAACTTGAAATATGGATCATCATGTGCTATGATAATTTCAGTTGCATGAATTTGAGTATATAATTCCTACATTAGAAAGAGTTATTATCTCGAACTAGTAACTTTTTTTAATGTAGGAATTTTTTATTTCAAGCATGGTCAACAATTTCTTTTTGGAGGGATCAGTTACATGATCGAAGGTACAGTAAAATGGTTTAATTCAGATAAGGGATTTGGATTTATTGAAGTAGAGGGTAGAGATGATGTATTTGTTCATTATTCTGCTATCAATGCTCAAGGTTTCAAAGCTTTAAATGAAGGTGACCGTGTTAGCTTTGAAATCACACAAGGTAACCGTGGTGAACAAGCTGCTAACGTAGTAAAGATCTAATTAAAAAAGTGTTGTTGCTAACTTGCAACAACACTTTTTTTATTTAAGGAAGAATCGCTCCGATATTAGAGTAGATGGAGGAGCATTTACATTTCATTCAATTGATCTTGACTATATTAAACACATAATTCCTTCATCAATTCTAATAATTGTTTTCCTACTTCTGGAGTTCGCCGACCCATTCCGCATGAACACGCTATATCGACTGGATATCCCAACAATTCGTCAATTTTTGCTTGAATTTGCTTTAATTCATCTACACTGCGTTTTTCATGTACGAATCCAGCGATGAAACGTGTTTCTTGAGGAATTCGAAGCTCTTTTAATGGTTGGTAAAACGCATCTGATAACGTTGGTGGCTGATCACCTTCTGCGAGTGGAAAATGAATATAGCTTAATTGATGTGTTTGAGGCCATTTTGCAATGATTTGATTCATAAAGTAAATTATCTTATGTAAAGATTGAGGATGAGTCAAGGCTTTATTTTTTAAATCACCATAGCATAAATGGATTCCAATCGAAGCAGGAGTAGAAAAATAATGAATCAAATTGAATAAACTTTTTAAAGCGAAATTCATTAAAAATTTTGGTAACTTATAGGCTAAACCAAGTTCAGCAGGAATCTCGATTTGGATAATGACATCTTGATTTGCTTCTGCAAGAATCTCATTTACTTCAAAAGCTAGTCGCTGGTTCATTGCGTCTATATAACGAAAAGCCTGTAAAGGTTGCATTGCAAATAACGCAGGAACCAATCCTGTAGGAATTCCTACTTGAAATTTTAAATGAGGTAACTTTTTTTCTTCTCGTAATTGCTGAAATATAGGATAACTTTGTTTGAAAAACTCATGATAGTGAAAATTCAAATGTCTGACTAAATCAACTGGTGATTTTTTTGGCTTTAACTTGGCGATCGAATCATAATCGACAGGAGAACCTTGCTCGTAGTTTCCTTTTTTAATGAGCTGCCAGTTTTTTTGATCAGATGCAAAGTCATCAATAATATAACTGGCCCATGAAGATCGTTTACCTAAAGGATACTTCTCTGAGATTTCACCAATTTCTCCATCCGGTAAACTAATTAATGTATCTCCTAACACATTGACAGCTTGTCTCATCGCTTCATCTTCGCTCTTAAAAGGTAAGCTGCCGACTAATAACGTTTTTCTAGGTGTCATTTTTACCCTCCAGCTATTCACATGTTGTGAGTGAATGTGATCTATATAGAAAATTATACTTTCATATAGATTAGCAAATGTTTATATTTATTAATAGAAAAATGAGAGCATAACCCATCTACTAATTGAGTGTTATTTATAAAGGTATACTTTGCCCAAGTGATTAAAGCTGTTTTCTTAATTGTTATCATAATTATTTGATTTATCAGTAAATTAGGCAAAGCGAAATGGTGAATGGGGATGTCCAAGATAATCTTTGCAATTAAAACATATATTATTATATTGGTAAGCTAAATTTAGAATACGAACAAATATGTTTGAATTTTAATTACTAAAGTGCGCTTCAAGAAAATTTTGGGCACGCCAAAACAACCAGTCAACTGGTTATCGCGGCGATTTGAGCGGTTGTCACCCGATTAACAATATTGAGTTTTATAGTTGTGGGAGGGAGCTATGTTATCGCTCAACCTTCAACCACATGTGGAATAGAGCCGCAACCAATATTGGTATGGGCAAGATCCACAGGTTCTCCATCTTCAAGATCCCTAGGGCGTAAGAGATGGAGAGCATAGCCCCAGCCAGCTGACCGAGACCAACGCCCGCTAGTTGATAAGCGGACTCACCACGTGACCGCGAGCGAGCATGTTTAGAGGCTAGCATGCCAAAACATACGCGTCCTCCAGCCGAAGCAACTCCTAATAGGAGCACCGCAGCAACCCCCCAGAGGTCTCCTATCCTCAGGAGAATTAGCCCTCCTATGGTGGATATCATGAGAGCGATGGTTACCGATCTGTCTCCAAACCGGCTTGAGGTCCATACCACAGGCCCACTGAATGTCCCTTGCGCAAGACTTAGGATACTCAGCAAGATAAGCCCGTGATCTGGGTATTGGAACTGAAGCATTGCCACTACGAGAGTTCCACTCGCGACAACAACGCTATACGGCCAAACGACTTTCATCGCCTGGATATCGAAGATTTCATACCACTTGGAAGTAGTAGCGTCTTCAGTCAGTTCCTTCTTCTCTCTAGAGGGAGGGGGAAGAAGTCTTCTTATTGCCCACCAGGCGACGAACCCAGCGATGAGAAGGCTCCCTTTCCAGACCCACCGTGGGGTTTGTGAGATGTTTAGGACATACAACACCCCTACTGCAACTGTTGCTGCCCAGTAATTAGCGGTTCGGAAGAACGAACTGCCTCTCCGATGGTCATCCTTCTCTTTCGGAAGGCGTTCTTGGAAGCTCATCGAAACTGTCGTAAGGGCGACATGTATGATGAGGCTGTATGCCATGTAGGCCATAATGGCCATCGGGATTGGCAATGGCATGGCCACAATCGCTATGCTTGCGGCTGCGATTATGGGGAGTGCTCCTCGTAGGGACTTGGTGCCTGAACCCATATGGGCTCCAAAAGCTCGTCCCGCTTGAGCTGCTACATAGAATGCGACAGCGAGGAAGGGGACAACCTTGGCATTTACTAGGGAGTTGGCACCCTGGTAAAAGTAGTTGACATGACCCGCTAGAAGCAGGCCGATGACGGAAATGGGTAGGACGCCAGGAGCTCGAACCCACTTGTGACGATCCCAGAGAGACTGAAACATATTCCTCCTCGGATTGACAACCACCCATCGTTTAACCCTCAAGGTTTACGCCTTTCAGCGACTTCTCCCATAAGGGACCATGGTTCCTCTTGACCATAGGATGGGGGACTACCTTATTCAAATCTAGCATATTGTTAATATAATGGCAAACTCTTCCCTATTTTATGGGGTTTATGAAGATTCCCTTGTTCCATTATCTAGCCTCGAAAGAGATGAATTTACGAGAGGTGGAGATGGTTGATCTTGAGGATGAGGTGAAGGTGTTTTTTGCGTATTTGTCTTCTGTTCTCCATTTCTTCTTCTTCTCCCTCTACTTCTGGAGCCTCTTTTATTCGTATTCTCTTCTTTAGCATGGTGAATTGGCAAAGGATTCGTCTTTTCTTGAGTTTTTATACTCTTTTTTGCATACTCCACTCCATCAAAAATTGTTTGTAATTCATTATTAGATAAATCAGCGATCGAAAAAGAAAATCCAAGTCCTATATATGCTGTACGCTGAAGGAGTTCAATTAAGTGATAGTGTGTATAGTTAGTATTGTCTTTAGAGGGAGTATGATTACTTGATATAAAATTATATCCCAATATAAAATGATTCATTACATTCAGTTGGTCCCTTTTCGCGTGTTCTTTTTCTTGGTAAGTATGAAAGGTTCTGGTAAAAGCTTCAAAGACAGATTTGGGTATATCTGGATAATCTCGGTGTTTATTAGGCTGTTTTATTATGATATGAAGCTGTTTGGTTGCAGTTGTTAGAAAGTCGGTAGAACATAGTTCAGGAGTACTAAAATATTGTCCTGCTTGCCAAATAATTTGTTCCAAGTTGTTTTTTGGTTTTTCTTTATCTCCAATTGCTCCCCGTAAAAATAGATCAAATAAATCGCTGCGTTCTGTTCTAATAATTTTTCTTAATAATGGAAGTAATTTTTCTGGAAACTTGTCTGGTCTTGCTATCCGAATATAATTGTGATATTCGTTACACTTTGCTGCAAATTCTCTACCTGCTTTGATGGAGATAGGAGCTTTGTCATCACTTTCATTTTTAGTGAAAATAAATGTGCCTTGATCTGTTATTCCAAGGTTTCCTAGATATTGTTTGGCGATTTCTTCTTTTGCTGCTCCATATGAAGAATAACCTATAAGAAATGCGGCAAAGTTATCTAGTTTTAATTCCTCTGGAAATGAAGTATGAAAACGATACCTAAATCCATGATGTTGACTTGCTATCAAATCAAAATCAACAGTCAAATTTTCTGATGAATCTTTTCCAGCAATTTGTTGTCCGAGGGCATATGCTTGTAGAAATAAAGTATCGTCTGCTTCTACAGCTTTTTGATGGACGATTGATTGATAGATTCCTGATTGATAAAAGCCTGTTGTAATCTTCTCTTTTTCAAAGATACCAAACCATGAATTATCCGCTGCTTCCCAAGTGGATGTTTCAATTGATTTACTTCTGATTTGGTCTGCAAATCCTTGTGACAAAGCCCACAAGAAGTAACTATTTTTTCGGTTTATTGCTTCTTCTAATATATCGCTAATTGTTCCTTGTTCTTTTTCCTGTTTAGCTAATTGATCGTTTTTTGTCATGTGGATAGGCAGCGAATATTGATTCTCTATCTCTAAAAATTTTTTTTGCGGATTGGGATAAAGTCTGTTTGCCAGAAGAAAACCTTTGGTAACAAAAGAAATTTTATCTAAAGAAGCAATTTCCTGAGTGAAATTAGCATGTGGATATCTTTTTCGAAAAAGAAAACCTGCAGCAAAGCTAAAGAACAAGGTAGGATCACCTTGGATTGGAATACGCACAGCTAATAAAGGTAAATCATATTTTTTACGTTCATCTTTAGATAGGGTGGGAAAATCGTGAATTGACAAGGAGTCTAATTGCTTATTTAACTGATCAAGATCATAAGAACCAGTAAGTAATTGCTTTCCAACATCATTAAGAAGTTGCTCAGCTTTATTTGTGTAATGTCCGTCTTCGTCCAATAAAATTTGGAGCAAATCACCGCGATTTTGTTCAATGATGGTTAATACAAATTCAGGTATTGTTGCAGCGACTCGTTGATCGCCTGTTTTATATAGGTCAAAATGGGTATGAGGAGTCTCTTTTGCCAATCGTTTTCCAGCTTGAAAGTATAGGGGTAACGCTGGTAATTTTAGTTCCTGTTTCCATGTCTCATACTGACTTAGTAACTTCATAAGGATTGGAAGATTGACTTCTCTTTTGTTTTGCACTCTTAGAAAAAAACCAATAAAGAAAGTTTTCCATTTCTCGACCGCAAATTCTTGATTAGAGAGATTTCCCAGTTTTTTTAAGATCAACTCCTCTTCAAATCTCTTATCAAAAATATATGGGATTTCTACTGGACTTTTTGGAGCATTTGTTTTATCAAATTCAGAAGAAGAGTGAGCATCACCAGTTACAAAATAACGTCCCCATTGATAAGCATGATCATATAGAAGAAAAGCTTGATGAAATTTTGTAGGTTGTTTTGATTGAGGGAAATGGGATAAATCCTTCCCGGCAATACCAGCAACGACACCATTTGCGATGGCATGTAGAGTAAAGATTACTTCTCGTTTATTTTCCCTGTTTAATACATCTTCTAAATATGAAGCAAAAGTCATATCCATATCTGATCGATTCAACCAACTATCTAAAGTAGAAAAATGTTCGTTCATCGATAGCTCTCCTTCTGCCGCATCATCTTTATATGCCTATTATATAAAATGAAATCGATAATTAAAAATTCTCTACAAAATATACGAGCATAATGTTTATTAAATATGATTGGGAGTAGCAATCTAGATAAAAGGAGATTTCGGAATTGAATATATATTAATATATATATGAAGAGTATTATAGTTTATAATTAGAATTGAACATAAAGGAGGGTCATATTTGAAAAGAATATTAATTGTACTTACATGTTTTGTTCTATTATTTTCCGTTTCTATTGTGAGCGCATCAGCTAAGGGCGATTCAAAAGCTAACACCATACTGAATTCTGGTCAAGTTCTAATTGACTGGAACCAAATTTCTACAGTTGATGGTATATCCCTTTCTACTAAAGCGATTTCTGCTGATACTAAGAAGAAAGTTATTGCGAGAATTATAGAACAAACAGATAGCAAACATGTAAAAATTCATGTATTTACAAAAAAGGATAAATATGATGGCTTTTTTAAGAAATTAACAAAAGGTGCTAATAAACTATCACTCCAAGCAAGTTATTGTACTACCGGATTCCCGGACTATAGATGCGGCTATTTTTGGGAGCATATTAACAGAAATGAAAACCAAGCAGGTAAAGTATTTTCTAACGCTTTAGACGAACCAGCTGCATACTATGTGGGTGATGAATATAATGATATATTTTCATCGGTAATGCCTGTTTGTAATCAGGCAACAGAATATACCACCGATATTAACTTTGGAGGATTATATGAATCATATTATATGCCTAAAAATATTGAATGTAATTCAGTCATCAGACCTTGGTATAACTTGAGTTCTGAGTTTAATGATAAAATATCTTCTGTAGGAACTTTCTATTATTAATAACAAGAAAGTAACCCATTCACTTAACGAGACTTACGGTGGAAGCTTTGCTGGAAGAAACTTTCCGCTTTTTCGTCGCTTCAGCCCATCATCTTGCGAATCTAACTGTACTACAGCAAGAAGATTTCCAAGGAGATCGTAGTAGATAATTATTGCTATACTTCAAAGATTAAAACCTATTTATAATAAAAAGAGGGGTAGGATCACAAATCTAACCCTTTTTTTATTTACAAGAAATAGCAAATAAGTGTTTTATCTCGATAGAAATGATAAACATCCGAAAGCCCACCGCCGTCCCTTGTGAGGACTTGGATGAGCTGACTCAACGTAATTAAGGTTCCTATAAGGAGGAGCTATTTTCATACATTTGGACCACACCCCATGTCCAGAATGTCTGTTTTCGCTTCTTGAGAATAGTCCTTTCCAAATACATCTTCATAAGTTTTTATGGTTCTATTGCTTTACCCAGATGTAAAATCGCCTACCACCATTTCTAAATATCTAGGGTGTACCTGTATTTTTGAAGGGGTATGGTGCAGTTTCTCACCATCACAGTCAATCAACAAGGATGGATTGGACTGAACTTCTAATTGGTTGCAATGAAAATAAGCCAAATCAGAACCAGTTGGCAGTTGATCCATTATTCTAGATTCTAATAATGACCAAAGTAAGTCAATGGATAAATCACGGATTATTAGTACATCTAGCAATCCATCTACCACACTACTTCGTGGAAAAAAAGTGGTCATCCCGCCTAGATAGGAGCCATTTCCAACTATCATCATCACTACTTCGTCTTGATAGTTAAAGGTATCTGTTTGGATCGATATTTCGAACCGTTGAGGGTCAGATATGGTTTGTAATGCACTCAAGTAGTAGGCAAGTCGCCCCCAGTCTTTTTTGAGTCCTTTATGAATCTGTTGTGATACTTGGGTAATACATCCAATTCCCCAAAAATTTAAAAAGTAGTTTCCATTATGAGAACCAATGTCAATATGTCTTGTACGTAAATCGAGAATTTGTTCCACTGCTAGTCGGTGGTCTTGAGATATCCCCAATGCACGGGTGAAATCGTTACAAGTTCCTCCTGGTAAAATGGCAAATAAAGGACGATTGGGTTGATGGGCTAGTGCATTCACACATTCATGTACAGTTCCATCTCCGCCGATGGCAATCAGTAAATCTACATCCGAAGCAATTTCATCAATGATTCTTTTCCCGTCTCCAGGTTTTTCTGTATAGTGTAGGGTTACATTGGTACTTATGTGTTGAAGCCGATTCACTATATAAGGTAGGTCTTCACGTAGTGATTGGTTTCCTGCATTAGAATTAATAATCAGTGCGATGGTATCCATATTTTACCCTTCCTATAATTAATCATTTCATAATTATATTGCATTGGGTAATGGGTTGAAAGCAGTAAATGGTGAAACAAATTCATGATGTCAGACTTGTTTTTACTCTTAGGATTTATCAGAAATGGACAACACGGAGATATAGGATGTACAGTACAAATTACCTAGTTTGAACGGATAAGAATACTGCATGGCAATATAGGTTGGTTAGAAGTGATAGAACAAGTTAGCAGAATATGAGCATACCAAAACTATCGTGGTAGTCAAAAACAATGGAGAATTCAGGGTTTTCTTAGAACGAATCCGGTTGATACAATAAAGTAATTATTAAATTCATTTGTATTTTTTATTTGGGTGTGGTTCCGCTCTCGTGAACTTCATCATGTAGAAAAAAGATAATTGATTAGCTGATCGTATTTGACAAATTAATAAAAGAAGGAGAGGAAGACTATGAATAAAAAATATCATATTATGTAATCATTTTTATTTTTAGTATACTAATCGGGATTTTTTTAATTAACTTATATGTTGGTGCAATCCATTTTTAAAGTTACCAACTATCACACTAATGAATGTTGTCAATATGCTGAATCCGAATAAAAATATAAGTTTTAGAGGTTTTGACCTTTCCAAATTATTTAGGGGTACCAGCATTTTAACAAAAGCGTACGTTAAGCAAAAAATGAGAGGAAAGCAGCCGATTTCTATCAATCTTTCTGAAAGAGTACTCCCACTTCAAGCAGCTTGTTAAGTGGGTGGTGAATTTCAGCTAGGCGATAGCCTAGAGGTATTTTGCGCTTGCTGGAGCAGTGAGATGAAAAGAATATATACCAGCAGACTCTCCATAAACCAAGATTATTGTGATGTGTGACCATATTTATTCTCCAAGGCTTTTTTTAGCGATTTTAGGTCTGTTTCAACCTTAGCTGCATCGCTTGCAAAATCTTCATCTTTTATACTGGGATGTTGAAACATCATGAATGATACCTCTGATCCCGATCCATTGGGGACAACACGAACGGCATTGTAATCCTCATGACCCTTTGCTTCAAAGGTTACATATTGATCCGCGACTCCAAATTCATTTTTGGGTGCAAAACTAACTTTCATGGGTCCTTCTGTCGTATCAACAATCCATTCATTATTTATTTTCCGAATGGGAGAGCGGGTAAAAGAGCCTCCCCATTCTGTGAATTTTTCTGGATCTAAAATAAATGCATATACTTGTTCAGGCGAACATTTGATTGAAATGTGAACGACTTTTACGTTATAGGTAGACATATTAGACCACTCCTACTTTATTTAATGTAGCTACTCAAACAGATAATTAAATTTCCAATAGAATTTTTGATAACGCTACCCATACAGCATCTAAATCTCACCACATCTTCAAGTGAATAATTCAATGATTTTTTCGTATCCTCTGTAAATCTACTAAATCTAATTCACTTACATTTTATTTCCTCTTCTTCACCTTGGTTTTAGTATGTCAGCATTAGCATATACTTCAGTCCAAGCAAGTTTGGGCCTTGTTGATGGATACCCAAATTGTTTGCGATACTTTTTTCTTTCTAAACTAAAATCGTGCCATCTTTTGATGTTTCCTTCATGATTAGCGTGATGAACGATGCAACGCAATGAATCTTCTACACAAGGATCCATCCAATAACCATACATCAATTCCAATCGATTAATTAAATCGGATCCGGATTCATTTTTTACTTCATCGAGCGAGTAATAGCCTAAATCGATCATCCATCCTGCTACCTTTGGACCAATTGATGAAACTGATTGAAATATTGCCAATGCCCGAATATATCTAGCGCGTTTAAAAGAACACTGCAAACAGTTAGAGAGTTCTTCAATAGTCCGGTCAGGAATCTCATTTAATTTGATCTTAAAGGACCTTAATCGCGATCTTTCTTCCTGCTCCAAAGGAAGTTTAGGAGAAGAAACCACAGTAATTTCACTCTCTTTCCATGAATTCTTTTATTATTGAGATGCGATCTAAACAAAATTTTCAACTATTGCACGCCGTGAAACAAAGAAGTACATAAAAGCGCTATACAAAATAATCTCAAGCATGAAAAGAGTCACATTCGTATACGCAAAAGATTGTTCCGTTAAAAAGAACGGATGAAATGGAAAGTTAAGAAAGGAGACATCCAACAATTTAGCTGCCACGGATGTACCTAATTCTTGTGCAATGAACAACCCTAAGTTAAACACACCCATTCCAATTCCAATCTGATTCTCATGGATCGTAGAAGACACACTTTCGGTTAATGATGTTTGAGAGAAAGCATTGCCTATATTCAAGATCATCAAGGCTATTGCTATCCACCATACCCATTGACCAATGCTCATCCAAATGAATAGGAAACCAACAACCCTAACGCCCAGCAATCGTAACATACCGCGTAATGATTGTGTTGTTTATAGCCGGGATAGCTGAAGCTCCTAATCCTTGAATAGCACGAAAAAGAATAATGGTTACGTAATGATCACGAAAAAAGAAACCAAGAACGGAACTAGAGACATAAACAATGATTCCAATCACCATAAGATGCTTTAGGCTAAACAAATCACTAAGTTTTCCAAACATAATGGATCCGATTCCGAAAAAAAGAATAAAAATTGTTGTGAACCAACTGACTTCTGAAGGTTGTAAAAGAAATTGCTTTGAAATACTTGGTGTTGCTATATTAAATACCATTTCATTCAGAACAGAGAAAAAGATGACATAAAGGATCCAAGGTACAATTCGTTTTATGTCATCTTGACTTGGAGGGGAAGTTGCTACAATTGACATAAGATACCTCCTTTGCATTGGATTTGTTAAAAACTATAACCTTTACTTCAAGATAAAAAATAGTAAAAAACGGACCTCATAAATCCGTTTTTACAACTGTTTGGGCAGCATCCCATAATAACGTTTAAAGTTTTTAATAAAATGTGATTGGTCATAGTAGCCGTATTTCAAGGCAATGTCCGTAAAGCTGCTACTAGTGCCGTTATAGAGTTCCTGTAGGATGAATTGAAACCTAATAATTCCTATCATTTCCTTTGGGCTTAACCCCAGTTCTTGATCAAAGATTCTCCTCATATGTCTTTTCGAAAAACTGAGCTTTTCCGCCAGATCCGATATTGAAATATTTCCCTTAAACGCGTATATATATTGCATACTTTCGAGCAACAAGGAATTGGCTGGAGTGTTGCTTAAAGCCAATAAATGAATTAGTTTTCGCTCCACAATTTCAATGATTTTTGAGACTACTTGAGTGGATAATATTTCTTCAACCATGAATAGCCCTTCCATTCCCCATATATCTTCCAGAAAAACATGTTGTCCGATAAATGAAGAGGCGGGAAATTTTAAAATAGAGTGTGCTGCCTCTGGATAGAAGCGGATGCCGAACAATGATTGGGATTTAGAAAGTCTCAAGACTTCAAATCGAGTCATCAATCCTTCGACAAAGGCAGCTTTCCAAGAAGAGGTGGACTGACGGTCAATGATTATATCTATGCAACCATCAGGGAGGATTCGATGTAACTGATTTTTATTTTCTGCATGAAAATCCATAGTCCAATAACAAACAACATGTGAGGCTAAGCTTTTGCACGAAACATATTCTTGGTAGCTGTAATCGGGGTTCTCTATCTGTTGCAATTTAGGTGGCTGTATAGGAAGATAATTGTTCATCATTAATCAAGATACCACCTTATCATTATTTGCTAGACATTCATTTGCTAAATGTTAGATGTCAATATTTCCTTATTTAAGTAGAAATTTACATATCGATCGATGGAAAGAGAGTTTGAACTCCTTTTTTGGGAACTTTCCGTTTCTAACAAGCAAGTATGTTGAGATCATTTGGTGCTTTCATATCCGCTAATCTACATTGTGGATAAGATTGTAAAATATATGGGTAATTGATGTCCGATAAGGTTTCAAATAAGTCGAGAATACCATGCCCGGTGAGGCGAATCAACACACAAGAGGTGGAATCATGCACTCATCTTTTCCAATTTCTTCCCAAGCTGAAGACTGGATTCAGCGATTCATTGATGATCTCTGAAAACGCGACAAATATTAGCTGCCAATTCTTTCTGTCCTAATAAAGCAAATTGTAAATTATCGAAACATGTATGTATTTATATCAGATACATATGAACCTTTTTATACTGAATCCATAATTTTGATAAAAAGGTTACTCAACACAGTTTACAGTCGTTTGTAACCACGGGAGATAATGCATGGACATATTAGATCATGATTATCAAGTGTTAGTAGATAGCGTATTATCCAGTGAGGACAATCCGACAGTACAAACAAAGGATGCTTGAACGCCCGAAAGCCCACCGCTGTCTCTTGTGAGGACTTGGGTGGGCTTTCGAGTTTGCCATGACGGAGACGGGTCTTCGTGTTAGCGAATCTTTTTGCTGCCCACCATGTAGGTGAGCGACGAGAAGATGATCGCGACGACGATGATCGAGGCGTAGAAGTCTTCTCTGTCGAGCATGAGTTGAGGGTCCGCGATGGAGAGGACACCGATGAGCGTTCCACCGAATCCTCCAGCGGCAACACAACCGATGAAGAGTGCGACTTCTCCCTTGAAGGAGAGTTCGGTGTCGTCACCCACGACCAGCTTGATCCAGAACAGCTTAATCCAAAGGAGGGTGCCTGTCCCGAATATGAGACCAAGACCCAAACCAGTGATCACGTTCACGTCGACTCCTGTTTCCCGTCTGAAAATGGTTCGGCTTGTAATCCGGTTCTCCAAGGTTTACTTGGATTTTATCTAGGTGGTTGTTGACTCCAGACTACTAGACAAAAGAAACGATGCTTAATGGTAGATAGCACATAATTTTGGATAAAAAAACTTTACTTCTTCTCCAGAATTGCAACCTCATAAACAATGAATGAATTAATAAATAGGCTTTTCAGCATCGCAATATTCAATAGGTAATCATTTATTTTAAGAATGATCAAGATCATGATCAACTTCCTCATGCAATTGGAGAGCGCTATACAGTAAATGGAGATGGTACTCAACTACAGGCGTAAAAAATTATTTCGAGCAATATGTTTTTTTCTATTGTTCATTAAATTTATACAATGTGCCAATCGCTCTATTCCTTGTTTAATTTTACTTTCATTTACTTGCGAAATGCTTAATCGAAGGAGATTTTCCTTTTTATATTCTGGTAAAAACATTCTAGAGGCTTCATCAACATATACATGCTGCTCGTTTAGCATATGAACGAGCTGTTTGGCTGTCATATTCTCAGGTAAATTGATGGATAGATAGAATCCCGAAGTCGGTTTAGAAAAATGAGTATTAGCCGGTAGCAATAGGTCACATGATTCTTGAAGGATTTGCATTTTAGTGCGATATACTTCTTTTATTTTTTTGAGATGGCTATTAAACATACCACTTTTAAAATAGATTTCTAGGGCACCTTGAGATAGTGCTGAACTATTAAAGTCCGAACTAAATTTATATCGTAAAAAATTATTCATCATGATGGAAGGAAGAACGACTGTAGCAATCCTTAATCCTGGTAGGAAAATTTTCGAGAAGCTTTTAATATAAATTATTCTCCCAGAAGGATCAAAAGAAAATAAAGGGTCTGATTTTGCATTTGGATCAAGGTCTCCTAAAAAATCATCTTCGACTATATATACATCGTATTTTTCAGCTAACTCAACGATTTTTTTCTTTTCATTATTTGTATAAGAATGTCCAAGTGGGTTGTGAAATCTTGGGATAATATAGAAAAATTTTATATCATTGTTTCGAAAAATGTATGCCAGACGATCAAGATCAATGCCTTCCATCGTTAACTCAATACCCAAAGTATTCATTTGTTGTAGATTGATGGACTCAAGGAATCCAAAATATGTGGGCTGCTCGATTAGAATATTGTTTTTTCCATTTGGAAATGGCATAGAAACTAATAAATGGAGGGCTTGTTGCGAGCCAGAAACAATGACTACTCTTTCAGGTTGAGTAAATACCTGTAGATTCTGCAAATATTTCGTTAGTTGTACTCGTAATGAGTACAGCCCTTGTTGATCAGAGTATGTAAAAAGCTCTTCTTTATATTGTTCAATTGCTTGATTGATACAATGTTGAAATTCAACATAAGGCATAACATTTTTATCTGGACCAGCAGACAAGAAATCAATCACGTCATTTTCATTCGTTGTGTTTTGTAATTCACTCACTACATAGTAGCCACTTTTAGGAACAGAATAAATGATATGCTCTTTTTCTAATTCTTCGTATGCTTTTATGACCGTATTTTTGCTACATGAAAAATGTTCAGATAGCTGACGAACAGAAGGGAGTTTACTTCCTGCAATAAGTGTTTTATTTGCTAGTCGATGCTTCATCTCTTCCATAATCTCAATATATTTGGCGCTCATCCATTTATCCTCCTTTATCTGTCATGGTACAGATAGTTGAAAGAATGGTTTGTTTTTTTATGTGTGCCTTTTATGATGTTAATTATAACGAAACTGTACTTTGATGGAAATGAAAAATGGTACAGATGTGATACCAATAAAAGATAGGGGTAGGATCAGGTGAAGAGGGAAATCAGAGAGAGATTTGGATTATTGTTGGGATTACTTGGTGTCATTTGTTTTAGTTTAACACTCCCGGCTACAAGTATTGCAGTAAAGTATTTTGGAACTACAGTTGTCGGTTTAGGAAGAACAGTTGTTGCTGCTATTTTAGTGGCAGTGGTATTGTTTGTTCGAAAAGAAGAGCTGCCTTCTCTCCGCCAATTCAAAAGTCTGATTCTTGTTGCGGTAGGTGCTGTTTTAGGATTTCCTCTTCTTACTTCGTGGGCAATGGAATCCTTGCCTGTTTCTCACGGTGCTGTGGAAGTAGCACTGTTACCATTATCAACAGCCGGATTTGCTATGATTAGAGCAAGGGAATTCCCTTCTCTCAAATTTTGGATTTCAAGTGTAATTGGTTCTTTGGCAGTTATTATTTATGCACTTCACCTTGGATTCGGTTCATTAAAATTTGCCGATTTTGCCTTACTGCTAGCAGTAATAATACTTGGACTTAGTTATGCAGAAGGCGGGAGACTATCGAAAGAAATAGGCAGCTGGCAAGTGATTGCCTGGGCTATTTTAATTGTTGCTCCGTTTTTTATTATTCCTGTTGGTCTAAATCTTACAAGTGAAATGCTCCATGCCCCCCTACAAGCTTGGGTTAGTTTTGTATATCTCGCAGTAGTTAGTCAATTTTTAGCATATGTTGCTTGGTATAGCGGAATGGCCATGGGGGGAATAGCAAGAGTGAGTCAGATTCAATATTTACAACCATTTTTAATGATTCTATTTGCAGCTGTATTTCTGGATGAATCCATTACAATATTCACGATTATAATAGCAGTGATTGTTGTCTTTTCTGTGATATCAGGCAAAAATGCTCCCATATCAAAAAAAGAATCTGTATCAGAAAAAAACTAATGCATATGAAATGATTGTGAAGAAATCTAACGACTGTTTGAATCTTATGCTTAGAGTACTTTCAGATCCAAATGAAGATGTTCCAATTGGGGAACTGATGAGGATTAAGTAATGTGGTATTAAGAACAGTAGGTGAAAGATAACGAAATCAAAGAGAGGATCTTGTTGAACTTGGAGAAATATGTGATATTTCCGATATTGGAAGTGGTTCTAGTATCTGACCTCGAATTTTAAAGAGCAGTGCCGGAAATTTATTCGATTTAATTGATTTGTTACCCGAGAAAAAAAGCCAGATGTTTCGGTATTTGTTAGTTCAATCCAAGGTCTAAAGAACATGGTCATGAAGTGAAATTAAATCTGAAATATATAATTCAATTGCCTCTATCACGTAAAATGAGGATGAATCATTTTTAGGAGGTAAAGGTGTGACAAATCTTTATATAGCTAGGCATGGGCAAACAGAGTGGAATATGAAAAAACAAATTCAAGGCTGGAAAGATTCCCAGTTAACATCTATGGGTGTTCAGCAAGCACAAGTGCTTGGAAAGCGAATGCATCATGTTCCGCTTCATGTTATTTATACAAGTTCAAGCGGGCGAGCATATCAGACCGCTACTCAATTGGTTGGAGAAAGACAGATCGAGATTATGAAAACAGATGCTTTACGAGAAATTAGTTTTGGGATGTGGGAGGGTAAAAAATGGTCTGAGATGGAAGCATTATATCCAAAAGAATTAGAAATCATGACTGATCATCCGGATCAATTTGAAGCAATAGTGACTCAAGGAGAGACTTTTTTTGAGGTACAAGAGCGAATTGCTTCTTTTGTTCATTCTACCCTAGAGAAACATAAAGGAGAAAATCTCCTTTTTGTTACCCACTCGATTACGATCAAGGTTTTGGTGAATTATTTTCGTGGCGGTGTTCTAAAGTATTTGTGGGAAGGTCCAGATAGTCATTGGGCAAGCCTATATCACTTGAGTTTTAAGGAAGATCAGGTGAAGATTTTGTTTGAAGATGAAGAAATCGGGACTTACCCTTATCATTTTGCAACATAAAAATGCGTGTAGATAATTTACTCGTATCTTCTTTTTGAAACAGTTTTTAACTATTGAGGGTTGAGAAATGTGATTTTTGCTTGTAGGGCAAAGTTTATAATAAAGCTCTCAAAGAGAGAGAAGGGATTTCACAGTTTACCGAACTAAAAAATAGAAAAGGTCGATGAAATTGAACTTTTACCACATCTGATCGATACGGAGTTCAAGGAAGAAATTCATGGCATTCTAAAAAATTATTTATGGTATATTCTATTCTATGACAAATATAATGAGTATGTTGACATCCGGAACAAAGGTGAATTTCTTTATGACCAATCCGGCGGACGAATTGGAATAGACAATGACGCGGGGCTAAAATGGGCACATGTATCCAGCTTAGAAGAGGGAATTGATCTCTATCTCAATAATCCTGAAGAATATGACAACCGAAAATAATTAGGCCTCCATCGCGGAGGCTTTTACTTTGGTTGAATATCAAACTTGATTTCTTGACTAGTTAGAAAGTTAGGTTTATAGATAAGTTCAAACGTTTTTACATTAGGTACATCAAAACGAAGCTTACCTGTTACTTTCTTGCCTTGATTAACTTCACCGCCGAATTGGCTTATATCCTGACCACTGAAATAGGGTTCTAATTTTCCACCAGATGTATCATAAAGATTAAAGTCTGTGTCAGATAGGAACCAGGATTGACTACCTTTATTCTGTCCTTCAACTTCAAGCACCAATACATTACCCTTTTTAGCTGGAACATACTGTTCGGCTTCTTGTATCTTTGCCGATTTGATGATAAGCATTGTATCTCCAATCTTTACAATGTCCCCAACTTTATAGATTTGTTTGGGCGCCTGTGGATTATCTTGGCTTTGTGTTGTGTTGTTAGTTGACCCTGTTTTTATCACAGGTTGGTCAGAGTCAGCAAACACAAACACGGCCACGAAAGCCAACATGATCAGCGCAATAATCCCACCACAGCCGAAAAGTCCGAGTTTTAAAAATCGATTCATACGAATATCTCCAAGAAACAGATACTCCATATCCATTGGGGAATCGGTATATTTTCCGGATTACTATGGGTGTTGTTATTTCTCGTTTGATGAGATATTGATCAAATTCATCCATAGGTCTTATGCCTCTTCGTGGTAGAAAACAGCGATGCTTCCGTCTTCAGATTGATCCACAATATAGCGACCTTCTAAGTTAGCTACTTGATGTAAGAAGTATTTTGAAAAATAGTACTCTGAAATAAAACTACATCCTCCTAATCTTTTTAATTACTACTTTACTATGAGGAATACTTGGCATGTTTACCATACTGAAACTTAAATCCTGATCAGGAACTTCGTATTCAATTCGATTGATTAGATAATCAAGACTCACTTTCATGACTTCCATAGTGATCCACTCCCCGGCACAGCGGTGTCCTAGAAAGTAATCGCCACCTCCCTGTGGAATAAAGCTGAAGGGACTCCTTTCCCATTTGTCAAACCGATCTGGATTGAACATATCGGGATTTTCCCATATTTTATGGTCGTGATTTGTGCCATAGAGATCAAGCAAAGTTAGTGTACCTTCTTTAAATTGATAGCCCTTCCATATGAAATCTTTCTTTACTATTGCTATGACAAACGGGAAAAATGGGTAAAAGCGACGAACTTCTTGTATAAACATCTGAACATATTTTTCATCGTAAGTTTCAAGTTTCTTTCTTACTTCTGGATAATGATGCAAGGCCACTGCGATGAAATTTATGAATATAGCGATTGCAACAATCGGTCTTAAGATATTGATCACTTCCACAGCAACTGTCTCAGTGTCTAAAAGATTTCCTTCCATATCACGATGCCAGGAAAAATGGTGTAATGCGGTATCTTCGGGAACATTCACATTCCCATTACGAACCTTATCAATGACTTCTCCAATCCACTTTTCTACCCGATTCCGTGCATTTCGCCCTAACCAATGAATGGGACCGACTGTAGCTGCCGACTCAAACATCGCTCCTAAATCTTTTGTTAACCTCCGAACTTCGTCTTCTTTTACAGGTACACCTGCCCACTGATAGGCTACCTTACACATCATTTCCTTTACTTCATCATAAAGAATCACTACATCCATCTGTTTCCATTTATCCACTGCTACTTCCCATTGTTTTTTTGTAATGTTGATTAACTTTTTCAGTCCTTCAGGCGACATGATCGACATAAACATTTCCTTACGATGTTTATGTGCTTGTCCATCTAAGGCCTGAATACCGTTTTTGCCAAACAAGGTTTGCACCACTCTATTTGGCGCTGCATCCTTCCTCTTGAATTTATCAGTGTCATAAAATAATTCCGCAGCTTCTTTTCCTCCTATGCAGATCGCTTTCTGCCCAAGCAAATGAGTTTCGAAAACATCAGAATTGAAACTCTTACGTCTGTTGAAAATATATAGATATCCTTCTCGCAAAAGGTTCAAAGTATGGTCTATTCCTTCTTCATGAGGCATTCGGTTGGTATTTGACATATGATCTATCCCCGTTTCATTAAATGGCTTCATATTTGTTAATTATTTCCTTTTGGCGAAGGGATATGCGCATCAGTAGATCAGTTTTAGACCGTGAATTAGAAATGGATTTTCCCCAAACAATGCAAAGAGCCTGATTTCCGAAAAATGGAATCAGGCTCTTGCGTTTTTTAATTCAACGAGTGATTAACTGATAAATTTGGAAAAAAGATGATCATAACGAATAAGGACTACTGCACGAATCTATGGAAAATGGAGAGATCGATGAAATCCATTCAAATAGAATACTTGCAACTTATCATCAGTATTTTTCGAAAAGAATCAAGCCAAGGAAAAATGGCTGATTACATCTGAATTAAGTCAGGTAGATCCTAATCCGCATGGTATAACCATCGCACATGAAGAACCTAGCTCAATCATCGCTTTGTCATCGATCTGATGTCAGATGAATTCTTTTTTGAAAGAAAGGTTCGAAAGAAGTAAGCCCCATGTCAAAGATACAGGGCTTATTTTTGTGTCGTTGAAAAAATAAAACACCCGATTACTATATTAGTCACAGTTTTTAAGTTCCATAATAGATGATCATGCTTAGATGAGTGGTTTTTTTACCTGTATTGTAATATGAATGAAGGTCATCTGCTTTGAATTTAATGCAATCCCCAGGTTTAACTTTGTAATGTTGATTATTTGTATCTATGGTTAATTCTCCTTCAAATACAATAATGAACTCTTCAGTTCCATCCTTATGTGCAGTCGATTCCAGTTTGCCTCCCGGATCGATCTCAACAGAATAAACTTCAAATCGTTTATCCTCGTCAAAAAGAAAATATGGATAAGCCCGATATTTTCCATTATCTTCATCAAGCATTTGAACATCAGCTTTCGAAATCACTGTAGTCTCTGGTTGTGGATAGTTGAGTAATGAAGTGAAAGAAACTTTGAGGCCATTCGCTATTTTCCATATTGTGGTGATAGTAGGGCTTGATTCACCTCTTTCGATTTGACCAATCATTGTTTTACTAACTCCAGATAATTCCGCTACCTTTTCTAAGCTCAGTTTTTTGCTTTTTCGTAAGGTTTTTAAGTTTTTAGCTACAATCAAATGTATCTCTTCCATAAATACTCTTCTCACTTTCGTTTACAATATAACGTACGAATTGTACAATAAAATGGTATAATGCTTTATATTGTCTTTTTTGCACACTATAACATCCAGAAAGAAGAGGAGCAACTCATGCCTAAATTGTCTTTTTTATTATTTATTTTTGTTTCTAGTTTCACTCCAGGACCCAATAACATCATGTCTATGATGTTAGCTAATCGCTATGGACTAAAAAGAACACTGCCATTTTGTTTTGGAGTAGGTACTGGTTTTTTTGTGGTCATGATCGGGTGTATTTACTTTAATCTAGTGCTACAATCATTTGTTCCTAAGATTGAATCATTTATGGTCATTGTGGGCTCTGCATATATGATTTATTTGGCTGTTAAAATTATCATTGGTAAAACAGATGATGACGAAAATAGCAACACCAAAAGAATCGGTTTTATCACAGGAACTCTCTTACAATTTATTAATCCAAAAGGTATTCTGTATGGAATAACTGTGATATCAACATTTATTATTCCTTATCATACATCAAAAATAAGTTTACTTTTGTTCTCGATATTTATTGCTTTTATTGGCTTTATAAGTACATTTTCATGGAGTTTATTTGGTTCGGTGTTTAATCGATTTTTATCACAATATCGCGTACAATTTAATATATTGATGGCTTTGTTACTGATATATTGTTCTGTTTCCATTATTTTCGAGCAAAGATGAACCCCAACAAAAAACGATTCTTAAAATCTACATGACGGAAGTCTTGAGGTTTTTGAGCCATTAGCGTCCATAATCCGTGTAGTTGTGCAATGGAAAATGTGTTTTTTGTTCCCCTCCAACAAGATATTGAAGATCAGGCCTAATTTTCCAAGGAGAACCATCGGAAAATCTTCGTTTTGTATATCGTTCGAATCTAACATAAACTATCTAATATCCATTTTTGTTAATTAGTTTTATTTCTTATTACAAGCCATTTCAAAAACTTTGAATGATTTTTGAAATGGCTAGCCACCTGCTAAACACAAGTAGTTGGCTTATTGGTATCTAAAATATTAAGAAGATTTGTTCGTACATATGAGCGAATTGAATCACCAATAAAGTAAAATACTTATAATAATAACAAATAAATGGACAAAGGATGAAAGGTTATGATTTATATTTATAACGATTATGGTGGAACACATACCACGTCGATGGCTGCTGCATATCATTTGAAAAAATTGCCTCAAGCCGAAAGAAAGTTAACTTCGGAAGAGATTTTAAATATTAAATATTTCAATCAACTCACGAAAAAGGATTTTGGAAAACTTATTTTTCATGGCAATGATGAAGATGGAAACCCAGTCTATACAATCGGACGGAAGAGAGAGAAGCTAGTTGTTCCGTCATTGAAAGAATTGACTTTACTATTACAAACTAAATTTCATTTTAATGAGAAAATCGTGTTCTCCAACACATCGCCTACTGTTCCAATGGTTATGTCATTGGGGGGATTTTTTTCAAGAGGATTGAAGATGGATTTTATCGGTGTGCCTTTATTAGTAAAAGGCGCAAAAAAGTGCTGTGATAATATTTATCGATTAGTTGAAAATACGAAGAGAGTGGGTAAAACTTCTTTCAATGAGAATGTAGTGATCTTAGATAATAAACAGTATAAGTAAAAAGAATGTCGATTCAGAGATAAATTCATCAACCTTGCTTATATGTTATGATATTTGCCAGCTTTAATTGGTTATCTAATATAAAAACATATTTGTACTCACGGAAACAATAGAAAACTTGACATAAACTAAAAACGTTGGTACATTTAATTTAGACATTTAGATTATTATCTAAATGTCTAAATCGATCTAAACAGAGGTGAACTTGTGAATGACGTTTTTAAAGCACTTGCTGATCCAACAAGACGTATGATTTTGGATTTACTTAAAGATAAAGATTTGTCTGCTGGTGACATCGCTAATCATTTTTCAATGACAAAGCCATCAATTAGTAATCATTTATCGATCTTGAAAAAAGCAGAACTTGTTCTAGCAGAAAAGCAAGGTCAATTTATTATCTACTCCCTAAACACGACATTGTTTCAAGATGTAATCAAGTGGATGCTTGAGTTGAGAGGAGAAACCTAATGAACAAATTCGTATTGAGAGGTTATAGTTGGGTAGCATTTATTTTCTGTATTATAACGATTGGTGTACATTTGTTCTTATATCCAAAGTTACCATCTATAGTGCCCTATCACTGGAATATACACGGGGAGGTAGACCGAACAGGTCCTAAATATTTGTTACTGATTTTTTCCTGTCTACCGATGATCATGTATGGATTCTTATTATTTTTTCCAAATTTTGATCGCAAAAAGAATGCCTATAACAAACATAAAAAAGCCTATTCTGTGTTTTTATTGGTCATCGTTCTTTTTCTATCTGTCATTTCAGTAGTAATCTTACTTATATCCCTTGGTTATTCGATAGATATCATCTCTGCTTTAGGAGCTATTTTGGGAATGACGTTACTCATTACTGGTAATTATATGCGGCAAATCAGACCCAACTCTATGTTCGGAATCCGGACACCTTGGTCTATTGCTTCAGAGAGAAATTGGCGATCTACACATCGGCTTGGCTCTGTTTTATTTGCACTGAGTGGTCTGTTGATGATCATAAGTGCCTTGATTCAAAGTACTTGGTTAATGATTTTAGGAACGACAATCTTAATTCTATCTTCAATTTTTTTGTTTATTTATTCTTATCTACTTTCCAAAAAGTGAATTAGAGTGGAGACGTTAACATGTTAAAAAAACAAGCAAATCGCCAAAAGAGGGCGATGATAGCGGCAGAAACGTTAGAGATTTTGATGAATGGATCATATAAAACCAATTCTGGGGACACGGTCACCATCTATCACGAACTTGCCAATTCCAAAAGAGAAAGTATTCTCTATAGGCCAAATAAAACTTCGCTTATCAACACTCAGTTACATGCTCAAAAGAAACTCAATCAACTGATTGAGATTACAGAGGAGACAACACTTGCAGCAGCTTACAGATTAGTTGTCAAAGAAGATATGACTAAAACCATTTGTCTAAACTTTGCATCTGCGAAAAATCCAGGTGGTGGATTTAAAGGTGGCAGTCAAGCGCAAGAAGAAAGTTTAGTTCGTGCATCAGGCTTATATGATTGTATCGCGCAAATGAGTGAAATGTATGATTATAATCGGAAACTTCGAACATGTTTATATTCTGACTACCGTATTTATTCTCCGCGTGTACCTGTTTTCCGCGATGATTTGGATCGTCTGCTTGATGAACCATATCAAGTTTCTTTTATTACAGCTCCTGCTGTTAATGCAGGTGTTGTCCGCAATCGTGAATCATACAATATCGATTTAATTCAAGGAACTATGGAGGAGCGAATAAGGAAGATTCTGGCAATCGCGATTGAAAGAGAATATAAAGCAATCATATTGGGTGCATTTGGATGTGGTGTATTTCGAAATCATCCAGAGGACGTAGCAGAGTATTTCAAAAAGGTACTTGTCGATGAAGGATATTACAAGTATTTTGATAAGATCGTTTTTGCTATTTATGACCGTTCTAAAAATAAGGGTCATTTGAACGCTTTTAAAAGGGTATTAGGTTGCGACTGAATTCAAAGACCTAATAAAACTGCCTTCATTTGTGGAAACTTTAGAAAATGGGCGAGGAGGGGTGGCGATGGATAAAAAAGTGCAAGTACAGAAATTTGATAAACAAGCAAAAAAATATGAAAAGATGCAGAAAAATGATCCAATAGCAAAGTTTCGTAAGAGAATTTTCCCAGAAGCAGAAGGAAGAGTATTGGAGGTTGCTATCGGAGCGGGTCTAAACCTTCCTTTTTATAAAAATGTAACCGAATTGGTCGGAATCGATTTCAGCCTGGAGATGTTACGAGTGGCCAAACAAGCGAGTTTACAATATTCCTTTCCAATCAAATTGAATCAAGCTGATGTGGAGACAGCCGAATTTGAAGCGAACAGTTTTGATACCATTGTCTCTTCACTTTCATTTTGTACATATGAAAACCCTATACATGTGATGAATCAATTTTCAAAATGGTGCAAACCAAATGGAAAAATATTAATGCTAGAACATGGGAAAAGTACAAATCGTATGTTGAGCATCTTACAGAAAGCGATTGATCCTTTGGCCTTCAAAATGATTGGTTGCCATCAGGATCGGGAGATTTTACACTATGTAAATTCTTCAAATCTAGAAGTGTTGAATGTTAACAGGTCTATAGCTGGGCTACTGTATTTCATCTGGGCACGTCCAATAGGACAATGACGAGACTTGAACAAACTATTTCAAAAGAAATTGAACGGAAATGTTTTTGTTACAGAAATCTGCCATCTTTCATCCCACGGTTTGAATCGTGGGATGAAAGATGGCGTTGCTCGGTAATCCCTTTCAAGGGATTGCTAAGAGCAACCATTTCTGTATAATCGAACACATGAGCGGTGCTCATCCTGCTTGTAGCAGGCTTTGTTCCTGTGTACGTTATGGTATGAGGTTCAAGCGCCGAACCCCTCTCTTCCGCTTGGTAAAACCATAAGAGTGAGTGATGGAACCGAAACTAGCGTACTGGTAACAGGTACGCCGCCCATGTAGATACATGCAACAGAAGTTGTAGAACTGCATGGGATGGGCTGATGGGACAGCCCCTAGCTTGGGAGTTGCACGAAGCAGAAATGAATGGAGTGCGCAAACTACCCAAGAATCCCACGCTTTTAAGCGTGTGGAGTCTCAATTCGCCGCTTGAATTAGTAAATCCAGAATACACAAGCCAAACTTGCAAGTGTGGTCATCAAGCGAAAGCAAATCGAAACGACCTCAAGTTTCGACGTAAAGAGTGTGGGCATATCTGTCATGCTGATCTCAACGGAGCCATTCATGTAGCGAAAGCAATTTCGGATTTAGCAGCCTAGCGTACTGGTAACAGGTATACCACCCATGTGGATACATTTCTAACCGCATGGGATGGGGTGATGAAACGCCCCCTGAACTTGAGCATTGTCCAAAACGGAAACGGATTGCGGACGTTAACGACTCAAGAATCCCACGCTTTCAAGTGCGTGGCGTGTGAAGTGTCAATTAATAAACAGTGCCCTAAATCCAATGTTTTTTTCGAATAATACAGTAGATATATTATCATTTTCTTAGTCAGGAGGTTAAGTTTTCAATGAAAATAAATTTAACCTATTTCCTTGAAAAAAGAATTTCTATTATGGAACATAAGGAACATCTAGATGACCATGAAAAAGCACTTTTAAACAATCTAAAAGAAGCACTAGATGTTATTTTGAATGAATCGGATTTAGATAAGCTGGTTAAACTAACGCAGCAGTTGGAAGACATTAAATTTATAAGAAACTTTAGAATGGTATAAGTGAAATTCAAGACTTATATTGCTATGAAAAAAAATCAGATATTTTATGAGATAGACAAGCCTAATTAGGGCTGTTGAAAAAAGGTTTCGGGATCTGTACTTGAAACCTTTTTTATTTCTAGAGAAGGAATAATCCGAATCACATGATAATAAAACCACTTATCCCAATGATTTTCTAACTTCAGTGGTATGTTTTTTTATGTTGGACATAATCCAAGAAAAAGCGGATCATGTGAAATTGGAAGGAGAAATGGTAGGGATTTATGAGCGATTTTCAATCGAGTATTCTATTTTGTAGAAGTGAGACATACAAACTTAGAAAAAAGCAAGCATCCATCTTTCAAGGACGGAGCTTGCTTTTGTATTATTTCCATGGAAACTGATCTAGTCTCTGGAAATAACGATTTTTGCGACTCCCATCTTTCATACTCTCTTCATATAATTCTAATATAATTGAACCGTTTACTCGCATTTTTTTCTTTGGTATTTTGATGGTTTGTTGGAAGGTTCCCCATTTGGGTGCACCGTTCGAAGCTGTTCCATATCCTTTCTTCAAGATATTGTGACCATCACTTACTTCATAGTGATACGTAGCTTCCCAAACCCTCGCTTCCCCTTTTACATGATAGATATATTGTGTAGAACCTGTAACATAACGAAATGCTTGGTTCTGATATTTCTTGTTGTCGATTGTTTTAAGTGGGATTGTGAGTTTATGGATCTCTGATCCATTGGCTTGGCTTTCTTCAAATAATTCAAGGGTGAGCTCTTTGCCTTTTACCTTACTTTTTGTCAGAGTGAGGTCCAAAGAGAACTTTCCCCATTGCGGTGCTCCCTTACTGGCAGTTTTAAATCCTTGTGCGACTATTTTTTTCCCAGCTTTTACTCGATAATGTAGAGTTGCTTCCCAAACTTTCGCCTCTCCTTTGATTTGAAATTGGATTTTTGGATCGTCAACCTTTACTTGACGAAAAGCAGGATTGGCTTTTTGATATGGGTTAGCAAAGGCTGGTGATGTACTAAAAAGTAGCATAAGCAACAGGAAAACAAGCGAAAATTTTTTCATATTTCTCCTCCAACAAAATGTATTTCATAACTATCATAAATGAAAATAGAGGCATTTTTCTATCAAATTAGGAAAATAAATTCACATTCAACAAAAAAGGGTGCAACTATTAAATCTATTAAAGAGCCTGTTACATAATTACTCGCTAAACGCAAAGGGTTAGCGGTTCCAAGGTGCTTTTCGAGTGTAAATATCCATTCTCTTATTCATTAATCGATCCAGTAAATAAACCAATACCACCCACATCACATGTCGGTAGTAGCGTAAATCCCTTGGAGTCGAGGTTGTTCCAAGTCATACAACATCTTGAGAGTCGAGAAAAAACTATCGATTCGTGAGCATTTTGGGAGTAACTTTTTACCTAAGCCACGATTCACAAATCGCCAATTTTGCTTTCGATGAGCGGATCGATAGAGTTCAGGAGATGAGGATCGACTAAAGAAAAAAGTTGGGATAGAGGATGGTTTCTCGATGAAAGTCGTACTACACTCATGATGATTCCCCCTTTGTGGACGATGGTTAAGTGAGAGCTTTCATCTAACCACATCTTGGCGGGTTTTTCTATTCCTTAATTTCGATTAATGCAACAAGCTCCCTATATTTTGAAGGGGTTACTTTCCATCACAAGCAGCAATCGAATCTATTATATTAGCGCGAGGAGTGAACCTTGTGGTTGCCACGCTTTTCATTTTTGCCTATTTAGTGGAAATAATAATTATTTACATAATGACGGAATTTCTATCAGTCTTTCTGAAAGAGTACTCCCACTTCAAGCAGCTTGCTAAGTGGGTGGTGAATTTCAGCTAGGCGATAGCCTAGAGGTATTTGTTTACATAATATTTCCATCTTTCTATTTTTATATGATATAATCAGTCTCAATTGATTGAAAGGCTGTTATACATATGAAATGAGATAGTAACAATCATTCAGTGTTCCGCTTGCGTTACCATTTAGTTTTGGTTATCAAATATCGTCGAAAAGTAATCAATCATAAGGTATCTGAAAAAGCAAAACAAATGTTTATCGACATTGGAAGTAAGTATCATATAACATTGCTAGAGTGGAACCACGATCAAGACCATGTTCACGTGTTGTTTAAAGCACATCCTAAAACTGAACTTTCAAAATTTATCAATGCTTACAAAAGTGCCAGTTCTCGCATCATCAAAAAAGAATTTCCTCATATCAAAAAGCAACTGTGGAAGGAGTACTTCTGGTCTAGAAGTTTTTGTCTTCTAACTACAGGCGGTGCCCCAATTGACGTAATAAGCAAGTATATTGAAAATCAAGGAAAGTGAGGTGAAAAGAAATGCACAAAGCA
>NZ_FQVL01000025.1 GCF_900129355.1 Seinonella peptonophila
ATGGCGGTATAGCTTGGTTCATATCCCGTCAGTAGATGGGAGTTCCCAAGAATCCCCCACCTCTTAGCGTTAGCGTAGGTGGCGGGAGTGTTCAAAACTTTCTTCTAAAATGAATTACATAACCCAGAAATATTAGAACATATATTCGCTCATTAGTCAATATACAATAGTACATCACTAAAGGGGAGGAAAATACATTACAAATAATGGGGTTTTCGATCTGGACCAAGATCAATCTTTTAAAGTTTTTTAAATTGAAAGGATGATAAGTTGTTGAGTGTTCAAGAAATCTTGAAAGAAGTAAAAAGAAACCTTGAAAATATACCTGGAATAGTAGGCATCGTTTTAGGTGGTTCTAGAGCAAGAGGTACACATCAAGTGAATTCAGACATCGATATTGGCATTTATTATGATGAATCTGCTTTTAATGTGGACACTTTAAACAAAATCGCTACTGAACTGGATGATGAACATCGACCAAACTTGATTACGTCTTTAGGTGAATGGGGACCATGGGTGAACGGTGGTGGATGGCTTGTTATACAAGGCTATCATGTGGACTTTATATTTCGTGATGTAAACAGAGTCTTTCAAGTAATAGACGATTGTTTAAAAGGCTCCATTACAGTGCATTACCAAACAGGTCATCCTCATGCCTATCTGAATGTCATGTACATGGGGGAAATATCCATTTGCAAAATACTTACCGACCCAACAAATCGACTTACTGAATTAAAAGCAAAAACCAGACCTTATCCAAAATCTTTGCAAAAAGAGATCATCAATTGGTTTAAATTCGAGGCATCTTTCTCTTTAATGTTTGCTGAAAAATCATTAAAGAATGATGACGTTTCATATGTTGCTGGTCATTGCTTTCGTGCGGTTTCTAGTTTGAATCAACTTTTATTTGCTAGAAATGAAGAATATTGTATCAACGAAAAAAAGGCAGTTAAATTGATTGAGCTGTTTGAAATAAAGCCTGCTGACTATAAGAAAAGAGTAGATCAAATTTTTACACGATTGTCTTCAGAAAATGATAGTACAGAACAAGCCATTCAGATACTCCAAGATCTAGTCATTGAAACAGAAAGACTACTTTAGCGACAAAAACGAAAAACATATACTTATTATCATTAGCTCCTAGACTCAACATATATCTTTAAGTTCATATTAAAATCTATCTAAATTGTCCGGGAGTACTCTCGCTTCTATATTTTCGATATTTCTGTACAATCACAATCATTATCTTCAGATTCTGCAACACCAATGAAGGAATATTGGGTAGATTCAGGATCTACACACGAATGAAATTCAAAATATCATTGAATGAACTGATATCCTTTGCTGTCAATTTTATAAAGTCATTCACTGCTTGCTGTACGAACGCTTTATGTTCTCCTGGCTGACTATTTACTTCACTTTGTAAATCAAGCACCTGATGATATATATCTTCAAGAGACCTTTGTTTATCTTTTATTCAATGGTGCCCCTAACTGGTTGGCTGGTTACTTTGAGAATCTGCTTTGCAACAAACATACAAAAGGATCAAACATGAAGCCGAAATGGACGCGGGCTAACAACTCCACGAAACAGTACTGCCTCTCTCATCGGGAAGGCGGTATTGTTATATTTTATTCATTTTTCCAAAGTTGCTATTCTCTTATTTCCGCTCCTCTAATTATGCTTTCAATACATATAATGATACTTCTTTCCCAAATGCAATGATTTCATTGATAGAACATATAGGATTCGAACCTACGACCCTATCATTACGAATGAAGTCTCATAGGGAAATTAGGGAAAATGAGCACTATTATAAAAATAGGAAACCAATGATATCAAGGGTTTTAGAAAAACACATAAATGGAGAAACCTAAGAAAACAAAGTGCGTTAGAAGGTTTGTTAGATGTTATTTCTGTCCTCAGCCGACCCTGCATAATTTATAGGTTTGTAACTCACCAGTAGATTTGTTTCACTATTTAAACTTTTCTATCATATCAAACTCTAAAAAACAAAAAAAGTGAGCGATCGCCCACCCACTAAATAGATATTTTGGATGAAATAATCGGGAGAGAATCGATTACAACCTTTTGGAGCTTTTATAGTCAGTCAATATCTCCCCAATCCACTGAGTACATTTTGTATCCAAGCCTTACCTCCAAGGGATCGTTTGGTAAATCATTACTACTATATGTATCCCATAACCAATTACAATTTAAAAGTATTATATAATATATCCTAATCAACTTTTCGTATGAATCGAATTTTCAGATGACTACGAAAAATCAATGTCATAATAGATATAATGATATTTTATTTAGAAAAAAACCCTTTAATTGCAAACGAAATATTTTGTGGTCTTTCTGCTAAACGTCGCATAAAATAGCCAAACCAATCAGTACCAAATGGTACATAGACACGTACTGTGTATCCTTCTTTTACTAAATCTGATTGTAGTTGATTACGAAATCCGTACAACATCTGAAATTCAAATTGATCTTTAGATATTTCCTGTTCTTTTACCCATTGTTTAACGTAATCCACTATTTGATCGTCATGAGTAGCAATGGCCGTATAACTACCACTAGATAAGTGTTCTTGAATGATTATTCTAAAATTGCTATCAATTCTATTTTTTTCTTGATAGGCTACCTCTGGTGATTCTTTATAAGCACCTTTCACCAATCTCAAATGAACTCCTTGTAAATCTTTTATATCTTGTACAGCACGATACAAATAAGATTGTATAACAGTTCCTACATTGTCGTAATCTTTACGAAGATCACGCAGTATATCTAAAGACTGCTGACAATGAGAATAATCTTCCATATCAATAGTGACAAAATTATTAGTTCTTGTTGCTATAGCTAAGATTTCATGCATATTCTTCAAGCAAAATTGATAATCAATATCCAAACCTAGTTGTGTCAATTTTACAGATACATGACTTTTCACCTTTACATCAGAAATACTTTTTAAAGTCTGAACAACGCTTCGCGTAGCAGCTAAAGCCTCTTCTTTATTTGAGACAAATTCACCTAGATGATCTAACGTACATAGCAATCCTTTATCATTGAGCTCTTTAATTTTTTTGAGAGCAACTTCTATATTATCACCTGCAACTACTTGTGATGCACCAAAACTAAATCCCCATTTTTTCGCCGCATGATTCAACCACTTATTATTGGACACAAATAAAAAAAAGTTTTTAGATACTTTTGCTAACATTAGTTTGCGTCCTCCTATCTGATGAAAGTAATCATGAAGGGCAACAGATTTTCCTGTTACCCAGATTCCTAAAGTGAATCAGTAATCGTTTGCCCTTGCATATGCAATGTTAAGTAATCAGGTCCTCCAGCTTTTGAATCCGTTCCTGACATATGAAACCCACCAAATGGTTGATAACCCACAATCGCTCCCGTACAACCACGATTAAAATAAAGATTTCCTACCAAAAATTCTTCTTTTGCTTTCTCGATATGTGCTCGATTGTTTGAAATTACAGCTCCTGTTAACCCGTATTCAGTATTATTAGCGATCTTAAGCATCTGGTCAAAATCACTTGCTTTACAAAAAGCAACTACCGGACCAAAAATCTCTTCTTGCATTAAACGAGCTTTTTCTTCCAAACCTGCAAAAATCGTTGGTTGAATAAAGTATCCATTGGAGTCATCTCCTTGACCGCCAACCTTTAATTCACCCTCTTGTTTTCCGATATCAATGTACTTCAGGATTTTTTCAAATGCCATTCGATCAATCACAGGACCTACTTTCGTGTTGAGATCAGCCGGATCTCCTACAGTTAATTGTTTGGTTAAATAGACAGCTTTTTCTAATACTTCATCATATACAGCTTCATGTACCACTACTCGTGAGCCAGCTGAACATTTTTGACCTGAGAAGCCAAATGCGGATTGAACAATTGAAGCTACAGCCAAATCTAAATCAGCTTCCTCATCCACAAGAATGGTGTCTTTTCCGCCCATTTCGGCAATCACACGTTTGAGCCATATTTGTCCAGGATGTACTTTTGCTGCACGTTCGTAAATACGACAACCCACTGTTCTAGAACCAGTAAAGGAAATAAAGCGAGTTTTTGGATGATCAACAAGATATTCACCCACTTTATAACTATCACCAGGTATATAACTCAACACGCCAGCTGGAAGACCGGCCTCTTTCATTACTTCCACAAATTTTGCAGCTACAACTGGTGTATTATTTGAGGGCTTTAATAGTACTGTATTCCCAGTCACTATAGCGGCTGTTACTGTACCTGCCATAATCGCTAAAGGGAAGTTAAATGGTGAAATCACTACACCAACACCTAATGGAATATAATGATATTGATTATCCTCACCAGAGCGACTTTCTACTGCACTTCCATCTTTGAGTTTCACCATTTGACGAGCATAATATTCTAAAAAATCAATCGCTTCAGCAGTATCTGCATCTGCTTCATTCCATGGTTTTCCTGCCTCTTTAACGAGATATCCAGAAAACTCATGTTTTCGTCTTCTGATAATAGCAGCTGCACGCAGAAGAATAGCTGCACGTGCCGTAGGATCCCATTTTTTCCATGTTTCAAATGTCTCCAGTGCTACTTGCATTGCTTTTTCTGCTAACTCTTGGTTTGCTTGCGATACAGTCCCAATAACTTCGTCTTTACTACTCGGATTGTTGGATACAATTTTTTCTACTGTCGTAATCTGTTCTTCACCAATCACCAGTGGATACTCTTTCCCCAACTGAGATTCCACAAGAGATAATGCTTCTTGAAAAGCACTTTGATTTTCTAAATCCCTGAAATCAGTAAAAGGCTCATGCTGATAAGATTTAACCACTTTCTTTTCCCCTCCAAAATAGCATATAAATTACTTTAAAATCTTATGATGCTCCTTTTTCCACATCATCATAGCTTTTTGTCCTATATTTGCATTAGATAGGGTTTGTTCAGGAGAACAATGAATATAAATTGTTTGATCCATACATTCCACTTCTACAATCTGCTTTGAACCAGCATACGTAATCTCTGTAATTGTAATTGGGGCCTGATACATATCTGTTTCATTTTTATTTTGAGACAAATGAAGTTCAATATGCTCAGGTCGAATAATAAAATGGTAATCTTCTTCAGTTTTTCCTACTGGAAAATCATAACCCAATGCACTTACCGTACCATCATTATTTTTCTTCGTTGGCAAGACATTCGCATCACCAATAAATTGAGCGACATAACTCGTTAAAGGATCTTTGTAGATTTCTTCCGAAGTCCCTACTTGTTCTATCTCTCCTTCACGCATGACTACAATCCGATCAGATAACACCAAAGCCTCTTCTTGATCATGTGTAACAAAAATAAATGTAATACCTACTTGCTTATGCAACCTCTTCAATTCAAATTGCATTTTTTTGCGCAGTTTTAAATCTAATGCAGCAAGTGGCTCATCTAATAACAAAACTTTTGGTTTATTGATCAATGCCCTAGCTAGTGCTACCCTTTGCTGTTGACCACCTGATAATTGAGTAGGATATTTGTCTCGATGCTCTTCTAGTCCCATGGTCTCTAACATTTCATCTACTTCTTCTTTGATTTCCTGCTTTTTCATTCCTTTTCTCTTTAAACCAAATGCAATGTTATTAAATATCGTCATGTGTGGAAACAACGCATAATTTTGAAACACTGTGTTCACAGGTCGTTGATAAGGTGGAACATGACTAGCTTCTTTTCCATCTAACATAATTGTTCCTTTTGAAATATATTCAAACCCTGCAATCATACGTAAGGTAGTTGTTTTACCACATCCACTGGGTCCAAGGATAGATAGAAATTCCCCCTGATAAATATCTAGAGAAATATTATCTACAGCAGGATGTTGACCATAAATTTTCGATACATTTTTCATTTCGATAATATATGGAGATGTCACTCTATCCTTCACCTCTTTTATTTTTTACCAATTTCTTTATTCCACTGATCATTCCATGCGTTTCGATATTTATTAATTTCTTCATAGTTAGGAAAGACAATATCATCAATACTTCCATTTTTTCCATACGGCATTTTAGATGCAGTTTCCTCAGATAATTTCACTTTTTTATTAACAGGTGCTAGGTACAACTGATCCGCAATTCCTTTTTGTGCATCCACACTAATTGCCTTATCTAAAAATTTCATGGCTAATTCTTTCTTTGATGACCCTTTCACTAGATGCCAATAACTACCTGCTCCAAGAACACCCTCTTTTGGAATTATAAATTCAATGGGTACTCCTTGATCTTTCAATGCCCAAACAGGTCCACCATAATGCGCACCGATAATCACTTCACCACTTTGAAAAAGGTTACTTGCCGCACCAGAACCATTGAAGTAAGCAACCGTGTTTAAGCTTTTAATCTTTTCAAATCCCTTGTTGATTTTATCTGTACTACCACCATTTAACTCTGCCATTTTCTGTAACAATGGTAGTCCACCTGTTGTTTCTGGTGTAGGAATTGTGACCTTGTTTTGGTATTCGCTTTTCCATAAATCAAGCCAAGAAGTAGGTGCTTCTTTCACTTTTGTTGGATTATACGCTATTCCTAGTCCCCAATACCCCAAAACGACGCCATAAGGTTTGTCTCCACTCTTTTGAAGACCTAATGGGATCAAATCTTTCGCATTGGTTAGCTTGGAAGCATCTAGTACTTCCACTAATCCCTCATGAAACGATAATTCGGATATACCTGAATCCATCAGAGCAATATCAATGGTGGGGGAGTTTTTTTCTTGTTTAAGTTTAGATATAGTTACTGTTGAAGTGCCCTCTACTAAATTCACTTTTACTCCATGTTCTTTTTCAAAGGGCTTCACAATATTTTCTTTGATCGCATCCCCCCAAGAACCACCAAATATCGCAATGGTTAATTCCTTACTGGATGATTCATTTCCACCTTGTTTTAATTGAGCAGGCTGACAACCAGCAATTATGACAACAAGCATCGATAGTAGTGCTACTGTTCTCATTACCTTCATCATCTGTTGTTTCTCCTCTCGATCATTTTTAATTTGCTGCAATATTTTCTAGTTCCACAAAATAATCAATGATCACGATTAATATAAACGCAAGATAGATGGTCAAAGCCGAAACTGCCGCAATCATTGGATCTACATTATATTGAACATAGTTAAACATTTTTACTGGAAGTGCCATTTGATTGCTCGCACTGAGGAAAATGGTAACCTCTACATTGATCCACGAAATAGCAAAAGCAAACAATCCTCCGGCGATTACACTCGGCTTGATAAGTGGAAGTGTAATGAATACAAACGTTTTTATTCGATTAGCTCCTAAATCTTGACCTGCCTCTTCAAGTGACTTACCTAAGCCAATAAATGAAGCTAAACAAGTTCGAATAATGTAGGGCAGCGTTAGTACAATGTGACCTAACGTCAATACCCAGAAACTTTGCGGCTTAGCTACAAAATAGGAAAAAAATTGAAGTAATGCTACTCCGAAAACAATCTGTGGAAGCAACAAAGATGAAGATAAGAACATTTCAATTAAACGCTTTCCAAAAAAGTCATGTCTCGCTAAAATCTGAGCTGTAGGAACACCAATGACAATCGAGATGGCAGTAGCTAATAAAGCTAAGTAAAAGCTGAATGCAAACGAATCGAGATAAGAAGTATCTCGTAACACTTCCAAGTACCATTTAAATGTAAATCCTTCAGGCGGAAATGATAAATATCCAGCTTCAGTAAAGGAGGTAGCAATCAATACAATTAGTGGGAGTGCTAGGAAAAGAAATAACATAAATATTACCAACCTAGAAGCCACTTTTCCTATCATGATCTTCCTCCTTCCGACCACCTCGTTTTTAACAAATAGTTGTTCACCATCAAAATTACAATACTAACTACTAACATGACAAATGACATTGCTCCACCAAATTGCCAGTTCATTAGCTGTGTCATTTGTTCATAAATCAGCATAGCCAATACTTTTATCTTACCTCCTGAGATCAACGCTGGAGTGACATATGAACTCAGACTCAAGCTAAATACCATCATAACTCCAGATAAAATACCAGGAACAGATAAAGGTAACGTGACTTTGATAAAGCTTTTCCAACGACTGTAACCAAGATCTGCTGCTGCTTCGTCTAGACGAGAGTCAATACTTTGTAACACACTGGTTAGAGATAAGATCATAAAAGGTGCTAAAATGTAGATCAATCCAATAATAATCCCAGTTTCATTGTATAGTAGCTGAATAGGTTGATCGATTAAGCCAATTTTTAATAACATTTGATTGATAAACCCATTGTTTCCCAAGATCACAATCCAACCGAATGAACGTACCACAGCACTTGTAAAGATAGGTGAAATAATAACCACATAGGCAATTCTTTTAGCTAGTTTGCTTTTTAATACTTTTGTCACATAATATGCAATGGCATATCCGAGCAAAAGTGTTATAACTGTTACGATGATCGAAATTTTAAAAGTAACGAATAGCACATTTAGATAGTAAGGATCGGTTAGAAATTTAATATAATGCACCAAGGTGAACGACCCTTGTTTATCTAAATAACTATTGTTTAGAACCGTAAGTAGAGGGAAAACAAAAAACAGAATCAGGACTACAAGAAAAGGAATAAGTGGCAAATATATCAATTTTTTGGGCATATTGATCCCCCTCTCTACTTTCTAAATCCGTTTTAGAAGATCAAGAGCCACATCTACCATGATTTCAACTTTTTCAATTTCAATCTTTTCCATCGTATCTGTGGGACGATGATAATCAGGCAACCTCCAGAACATGAGAAGCGTAGTAGGAATACCTTCTACATGGAACATCCACTCATCAGCACCAGCTTTAGGTGTGTCTAGTTTTACTTCGTATTTATCATAGACACCTTTTTCAATAAAACTTTGCCTTACTTTTTCACGAAACTCATCCGGACCAGACCAAATCCATAAGTGATCTCCAGCACTCACTTGATCTAAGTTAATTACTGCTTTTACATTTTCCAATTCTCCACGTTCTTTTAGCTCATTAACATAGTAATCAGCACCCAAAAAACCAACTTCTTCATTAGAAAATGCAATTACATCTACGTGAAAGGGTAACTCCACCTCAGCATCTTTCAAGCGGCGAGCGATTTCATAAATACCAGCAATCCCGGAAGCGTTATCATAAGCACCTGGCGTATTGACTGTAGTATCAGAATGTGCACAAATAATTACACGATCTTTCGTGTCTTTCTTTGTTTCATATGGTCTACTAATAATGTTTGCTGATTTAAAATCAGGTCTAAATTGTCCTTGGATATTAACATGAACACGTACTTCTTTCCCTTCATCCAACCATCTTGATACTCTCTCATGATCTTTTTGCGCCATCACAACTGCTGGTACTGGGAACTTGGAACGTGGATTTAATAAGGCGATTGGATCACCCCCACTATTGACTACTACTTGACATAGTAAATTATCTTCATCATCTAATACTTCATAAGTAGGCATATCATATACACCAGGAATCAAAAACTTCACTCCATATTTAACAAGTCTTCCTATAACCCCTTCCACTGGAGTACTGCCGGAAAAAAGCAACGGCGCGGTAAGCAAATCTTCTTGAACTGGTGAAAGCAATTTTAATTCTGGCTCATCTACTGGAACCCAACCAATAAAAGGATAGATATGCTTGCGCACTGGAATATTAAGCGCTTTCAAACGTTGATAAATATAATCAGTTCCTTTCCATTCCCCAGGAGTCCCCGCATAGCGTGGACCTACTTCCTCACTCAAATAGCGAATCATTTCCTTCATCTGGTAATTCCCCCATGATATTCATATTTTGCTCTAGTGCTACTGTTGCATACTCTGATATTCCAAATAAATGCTCCTTAAAAATTTCCTCCACTTTTTCTGCATCTCTTAATTTGGTTGCTTCAAATATCATTCTGTGTTCTCTCACGGAGCGAGCAACTAATTCAGGATGAGATAAAAAGGAAATCCGAAACCTAACAATATAATCATGCATATTTTCCAGCACTTGTATAATTCTTGGTAGCTTTGAAGCAGTGATGATCATTTGGTGAAACGCATCATGTACTCTTAACAGGTTCTTGATATCATTTGTCTGAAAATAATACTCTGATTGATTAAGGAGTTCTTCCATCTCCTGTAATTGTTGATCTGTAAGGTGATCAACAGCTTGTTTGGCAGCAGCTGGCTCTAATAAAGCACGAATGAGATTAATCTCATTTAGACTTTCATTCGTTATACCTATTACCAAACTGTACTTTCTCGGAAATACTTCGATTAACCCCTCCTGTTCTAATTTGTGTAACGCCTCTCTGATTGGTGTTCTACTCACACCTAATGAATTTGCCAATTCACCTTCAATCAATTTTTCACCAGGTTTTCTAATACCCCGTAAAATATCCTGACGTAATTTCTTAAATACCATTTCTCTGATTGATTGAGGCCGCAGCTTATCTAACATATAAACCTACCTTTCTATGTTTGTGTATGATTATATGACATACTGTATCCCAGTTCAATACTTTTATAAATGATTTATTTATTAAATAAAATTATATATTTATTTTAGAAGTGATTGATGACCACAAAAAAAGAATTATTCTTGTAAATGGTGCAATAAATGTAATATCTATTTTGCAGAAATCTACAATATTGAAGTTGTTCGAGATATTTATGAATAAAGGAGAATCGACTAATGAGATATCTTAGTTTATTTCTGTCCTTTTTCTTTTCGCTGGATGTCAGGAAGTTGTTTCAATCAGCTCATCCTCAGATCATCAAACCGCAATTAATTTTCCATCTGAACGTTACCCTGAAACTGCGAAACATATTAAAACAGCTATTTCCAAAGGAGAATCTGATACTTGCACCATCGATCGACCTGGAGCAGATAAACGACGAGATAAATCGTTGAAATATCTCCTTCCGTATCCAAAACATCAACGCTACTAATCTCAAATGTAATAGCATCATAAAAAGATAACTTTTGCCATCTGCAAAATCATATAGAGCAAAACTAAAGGAAAAAAATGGACAATTACATGCCCCATCCAATCTTCATATATAGAGTATGAAGCGTCTTTGCCATCCAACGATTCAAGCTCTCTTTCCAAGCAGGAACAATCGCCCAACAAAATGCAATCGGCTCAAGTAAGATCATCATGAGATAATATAATTGATAACCTAACATCGCACATCCAAAAAAACAAATCGATGACCGTTATTTTGAGCGGTCATTTGCGTATTACCATATCCTCCATTACCAATATCTCTGGTCTCTTTGAACACTCTATCTGTTCGTTCTTTTCCTAAAGTAGGTGAATCTAATAATCGATCTACCCTTTTCTCATCAACATGTGTATTGGCAAACTCCAAAAGTACATATGGTTTGTGTATTTGAATGTTCCATATAATTTTAAGGAATATTTTGCGCTATAAGAAATATAAAAAAGCTAGCTCCTTAATGCTAGCTTTTTTATATTTAATTCCGATAACTAAAATATCTCTTGCATCTTCAACAACTTTCGTAGTAATAGTATTAAGATGAACTAATTGCAGAAATTTTCACTCAAACTAAAGGGGTAGTTTAGTTAAACAATCGTCATTAGCTTTTATTCAAAAATTGGGCTATTTAATTGAATAAATCTAACCGTTTTCTTAAGAAACGGTTAGATTTACGAGAGAAAGTTTATTCACTCGTATTTCCTTAAAACAATTGCCGCATTATGACCTCCGAAACCGAATGAGTTAGACAGACCCGTATTTATATTTAATTGACGAGCAATTGATGGTACATAATCGAGATCACATAATGGGTCAGGATTTTCTAAGTTTATTGTTGGAGGAATTATACCCTCCTTTAAACTCATTGCTAAAGCAATTGCTTCAACCCCACCCGCTGCCCCAAACATATGACCGATCATAGATTTATTAGCTGTTACTGGAATTTGATAAGCCTGTTTTCCAAACAGCTGCTTAATAGCTATTGTTTCAGATCTGTCACCCACTTGTGTACTTGTAGCATGGGCACTAATTACATCTACTTCTTCAGGAGCTATATTTGCATTTTTTAAAGCTAATCTCATTGCAAGATGCGCCCCTTTACCTTCTGGATGTGTAGCTACCATATGGTGTGCATCTGAACTTGCACCATATCCAATGACTTCTGCATAAATTTTTGCTTCTCTACGTAAAGCATACGATAAGGATTCTAAGATTAGAATTCCAGCTCCTTCTGACATGACAAATCCATCTCGTTTATTATCAAATGGACGACTAGCTTTTGTTGGGTCATTGTTTCTTGTTGATAATGCTGTAGCATTCCCAAAGCTTGCTACTGATAAGTCTGTTACAGGTGCCTCTGTTCCACCAGCAAACACAACGTCAACTTCTCCAGAACGAATTAGTCTAAAGGCTTCTCCAATAGCTGTATTTCCAATTGCGCAAGCAGAAACTGGCGACATAGAAGGTCCCATTGCATTCCATTTAATACTAATTTGTGCGGCAGCAGCATTTGAAATCATAGCTGGTACTAGAACAGGGCTGACTCGTCTTGGCCCTTTCTGTCTGAGCGTATCAATATTTTCAATTAAGGTTTCAATTCCCCCAATGCCTGAACCTACGTACACACCTAATCTTTCGGAATCTATACTATCGAGATCTAACTTAGCATCTGTCCAAGCTTGCTCAGCTGCGGCTAAAGCAAATTGGGAAAAGCGATCTAAACGTCTTGCTTCTTTCTTTCCTAAAATTTCATTTGCATCAAAATCCCGTATAATACCTGCAATTTTTGACTTATGATTAGTAATATCAAATGTATCAATAAGAGATATACCAGACTTGCCGTTAATTAGATTGTTCCAAAATGTTTTGAGGTTGTTTCCTATAGGAGAGACTACTCCCATACCGGTAATCACAACTCTTTCCACTTTTCATCACCCCCAAGTCAATAATATAATTGTATTTTATAATCTTTTTATCCTACTACAAGTGGTTGTTTATCATAGTATAATTACCACTAGGAAAAATTAGTTTGATGAGGAGTTTTAAAAATGAATGATAAAACTAGGCTTGAGGCTTTGTCGACATTCCTAAAATCTAAGCGTGCTAAAATCAAGCCAGAGTCAATTGGTTTGCCTGCCGGAAACCGGAGAAGGACACCTGGGCTACGAAGAGAAGAGGTTGCACATTTAGCAGGTGTAAGTACCACTTGGTACACATGGCTAGAGCAAGGAAGAGATATAAAAGTTTCTTCTATCGTACTTGACTCTATTTCTACAGCGTTGCAATTAAACAATGATGAAAGAGACTATTTATATGACCTAGCATTAGAAACAAAAACGGAAATTGATAATCCAAAAAAGGATCAAGCAGAGCTTAGCCCTTCTTTAAAACGAATACTAGCTGAATTAACATATTGTCCTACCATCATTACAGACCGACATTGCCATATTGTGGGTTGGAATTCTGCAGCTGCTCATATTTTTTTAGATTTCGATAAAATACCGAATAACCAAAGAAATTTGATTCGTTTAGTTTTCACCAGAAAAGAATTAAAAGCTTTAGCCGCCAATTGGGAACACTTTACGAAAGGTTTTCTTGCCATTTTTCGTACCTATTATGGTCACTATTTAGGCGACGAGTGGTACAACCAATTTATAAAAGAAATGAGTCATTCACATCCAGAATTTCATGATTTATGGCAAGAAAGTCAAGTAAGTAAGGCTCCAGAAATGATAATTGAATTTAGACATGCTAAAGCAGGTAAAATGCTGTTTAATTTAACTTCTCTTCAGGTTCAAGGTGATATGGATTTACGGTGCAGCATCTATACACCAGTAGAGGAAACAGATACAGAAAATAAATTAAAGCGATTAATGAAGAAGGTTTCGGTTGAAAATAAAAAGTAATTTCGTTATTCCATTTTCCGGAACTACTCTTCAGTAGGAAGGTGTCTTTTTGATATTCCCCTTCACATTAAGAGGATTAGATTTTTTTAAGATAAAAAAGAATTGTGAATATTATAACTTAAACTAAGGAACGATTATGTTAAGCTCGGATGGAGTTTCTATTAAATAATAATTGCAATACTCTATCGATCGCCAATCAAGGCGTTTTTTGTATATAAATCCCTTTTTCTACTTTTATGCTTACCCTCATTCTATCTAAATTATCCAAGAGTACTCTCACTTCTATAAACGGAGAGGTGAATGGGACATGGTTCGGTCTCTCCAATGAAATCCCCCTACGTTATAAAATTTGATAAAGCGCTGTACATCTGTCAAATTCCGATGTATTCTCCCAACACGCTATACAATCTTTGCATAAATATAAATGGAAGAAGAATGCAATTAGATAAGCGCTTTCACCATTATAAAATCAGTTTGTTTTTCATCTTCCATATAAAAAGAGTGAGTTCCATTTTCTACAAAACCCATTTTTTATAAAATTTGATTGCACCCTCATTTTTTTCCCATACACCTAACCAAACCAGCTTTTTATTCTGAGCTTTTGCGATTTCAATTCCTCTATTTATTAGGTATTTTCCAAGTCCTTGCCCTTGAAATTTATTCCTTATATAAATTCTCTCAATTTCCAGTGCATCATTCTCAATACGCTCAGTCTGGGCTATATCGACATTAACCTTTAAATATCCAGCCAGTTCCTCATTCACATATATAAAAAAGAAGGCTGAAGAAACATTTAATAATTCCTTCTCCAACTGTTTCAAATTAAATGCTTTCTGTAAATAGGCTTCCATATTTTCAGATGTATTTAGATGCTGAAATGTCTCTTTAAATGTTTCATAACTTATATCTTGAAGAATCTTTACATCTTCAAGTGTACACTTCTTGAACGTTGTTTTCATTTGCTTTCGTAAGAGAGGCAATTTTCCTTTCATCCTCACTTTTAGATTGCTCGAATTGAGAAATAACAAGTTTTATTCGATCAACCGAGTGGCTTTAACTTACTTTGCCTTTCCTTCGATTTTATCGATCTTGATTTTGAATCCAACAATCCCTTCACCTATCCTTCTATAAATCGAGCGTTCTATTGATATGAACTATTTGGATCTTCATATTTCGATACCATTTGATGCAAGGAATTCATCACTTCTCCCCCTTCAATGATCTCAATCTGCCCGTATACATGAACATCTACATAATTCCATGTCGGTACGGATTTGTTTGTTTCATACCAAGTAGACGAAATATAACAATGCGATCCCTGAAAAAATTAAGTACCTCCTGCTCCTCTATATCCTTCCACTGCTTATTGGCCTTTGCAAAGTGGCCATACAAACATCCACTTTCTTTATTTAAAGTCAAGGGCAGGTGGGTCGCAGATGGATGAACATCATGTTGGGAAAATAGAGTTGCGAAGCTATTTTCTTTAATAATGTTTTACTTAATGGTCTACTTTCTGAAAATGCTATTAAAAGAAATTACTTTATAGCGGTTGACACGATTCGAAATTAGAAATCGGCAAAATCCCTATAGATCGGTGTAATCTTCACTTAATTAACTTCGGCAATAGCCGCGTTGACAAGAATCGTAATTTGACCTAGGGCACCTTCTGTCTTTATAGATGGAGTTACTTCAGCCGCATAAGTCTCTTCACTGGTATGAAATCCCCCAATTAATACGGCTGTTACTATAGAAGTCATGACTACCCATTTTGCGATTTTTTTCATTTTTCATAACACACTTATCTATTTTATTTTTAATAAATAACTACTAGATCATGATAACATTATCATCTGATTAATACGGGTATAAGGGCAAGTCTTCGTTCGATATGTCAAAGAAAAATTTTTGTGACCGATTGTAACAGTTGTAAACATGCCCACATTGTCTGCAAAAAAACACATAAAAACGGGTTCGGCGATCTTCTCCTTGATGACATCCAATGTTTCGTACACCAACAGCCTTACAAGAAGGACATACAGGTTCTTTTATAGAGTTATTAATGTTCAATTTAAGCACACTCCTTTAGTTGCAAGGGTTTAAAAAGGTCGCTTTTATTACTCGGCATCAACGATTTAAAAAAGTAAATCATCCATTATCACAATATCCTAAGGTTTGACAGTTTCTCACAAGGCGACGCTTCGATTCGGGCTTCCAAGGGTGTGAGTTCTGTCAATGCGCTGCCAAGTGTCATCTACGCAATCAATGTTTAGTCGCAGAATAGTCTTCCCCAGCTGCAAAACGTATCTAAATAAGTTACAGTAAAATACCCCATCGGTTCTCCTTGCATTAAACGACATATTCATTGATCCTTCTACTATATAAACTTTTCTAACGCTCGTTTGATTCATTCCACGGTTTCCTGATCAGATTGTTGTTCCACGTACATGACCTTCTATTTTGGACAATCAACTCATTACTTCTGAAAGCTTATGCGAATTCATAACTATCACCTTTCTATACTACTTTGCCCATTTCTGTGAATAAAACCGCCAGCTTAAAAAAACAGCTCTCCATAAATTATCTAATAGAATAGCAATCCAAACACCTGCCAGTCCCCAATGGAAGGCAACTCCGAATGTATATACGCCAATAACGCGAACAATCCATATTCCAACCGCTGTCGAATACATGGGCCATTTTGTATCTCCTGCTCCATTTAATGCACCTGTCAGCACTAAGACTATTGCGAGTGGAATCTCCTTAAATGCGTCAATCTTTAAAGCAATTGTTACTTGTTGGATAACCGATAGATTCTGTGTAAAGAAATGAGCCATCCATTCACTTCCTATGAATTCAAATACCCCAAGAATCCCCATAATTACGGCACATAATCCAGTGGAAATCCATCCAAATTGTATCGCATCCTTGATTCTGTTTGCACCTAGTTGTTGACCCACCAAGGTAGAGGCTGCTGCTGCAAATCCATATCCAGGTAAATATGCAAAAGCTTCAATATTGCCAGCAATCGTATGAGCTGCAAAGATATATGTTCCTAAAGAAACTATCATTCCAAAGTAGAGTACCTGCCCGAATCGCATAATCAATCGTTCCATTACAGCTGGAGTAGTGATCTGAATAATGGACTTTGCAATTGACAAATCACTTTTCCACTGTTTAAACCAATCTGATGCTAGGGAAACTGTGCTTTTTTGTAAATATCTCCATAAAAGAAAAACACCTATAATACGGCTTATCACTGTAGCAACAGCAGCACCTTGAATACCCATACTTGGAATGAATCCAATTCCAAAAATCAAGACATAGTCCAAGACAAGATGTACAATATTCATCCAAAATCCGGCTTTCATTGGAGAAACTGTATCACCAGCACCACGTAACAAACTACCAATGCCATACATAAGTGAAATTAATATTGATGGAATAGCAACGATACGAAAATAAATTATGCCTTGTTCTATTACTACTGGCTCTGCACCCATCAGTTTTAATATTTGTTCAGCAAATATTAATGTTCCAATTCCAAATAAAAGCCCTACCCAGATACTCATCCATATTGACTGAGTCGCGACTCTTTTCGCTTTCTGAACATTGTTTGCTCCAATATACCTTGCAATTAACGCTGTGCTACCTACACCGACAGACATGAACACGGCAAAATAAACCATCAAAATTGTTTGTGTAATTCCCACAGCAGATACTTCTACTAGCCCTAGTTTCGAAATAAAATATGTATCCACAAACCCAACCAATGTTTGCAAAACATTTTCCACAATTGCGGGCCAAGCAAGTAACAATACTATCCATATCTTCCTTCGAAAAGATAAGTTCTGTGTAACTAATGGTCTTTCACTCATTACATAAGCCCTCCGCACCCAAAATAAACCCCTCCCCTCTATAGGGATGCAACTGATTATACTTAAAACAGGTATAGTAATTCAATCTCGATTATTCGAGAAAGATACATTTACTGTTTTCGAACTCCTTATATCAAGAGATTGAATTTTCAATTAAAAATCTTTTGCACGATATAATCCCTTCGATTAGACTTTCCAATACACTTCGATTGCATCCTTAAGTTACCTTTACAATGCATCTCTTAATTCAGAAAGTTGCTGTCTTAGTAGAAATACTTTTATTGTAAGATCATGATGGGACATGTACCTTTAAACAGTCAATGGATCAGATGAGTTTCATTTTATCGGGGGGTGTTACTTGTGGTTATCAGAAAAAAGACTGCCGAAAGGAACCCTCTATTAGTAACAAACCGTTTGCTTTTTCGAAAATTCAACCCAGATGAGAAGACATGGATAGATATTTTAAAATACCCCTATCGATTGGACGATAAGGGTGTCAACTATCCTAATTTAAGAAATTCATTACGTCATGCGCCATTTTTTGAGGAATCTCCCACTGGATATTATGTCCAGTGCCAATATAGTTAACAAGTTTTGCCTTGGGTATTTTTGCTCGCAGTTTTTTCTGAATATCAATGCCAAAGAATGAATCTGCTGAACCCCAAAGGATTAATGTTGGAGCTTTTAACTCATTCATAAAAGGAACAAGATAAGAAGCTGCTGCCCCTTTTGTGATCGCACGCCATGTTTTGGGCGGTATGTTTTGAGATTCCTTCATTTCATAAGAGAGAAATTCTTTGTTGACAGGATTAGGATTTGCATACCAAGAGTCCATAAATTCTTGATCTGGAGGATTATTACCAAAACCAACGGCTGCATCATAAAGATCTCTACCAAGCGCATCAAATTCAACAAGTGCTGAAGATTCTAGGACAAGTTTTCTCACCTTTTCTGGATAATTGATGGCCAGTTCTTGGGCAACCATGCTTCCCAGTGAGTGCCCGATGATATCAGCATTGTTGATTTTCATTTTATCAATAAAATCCGCAATATCACTCGCATACATACTGATTGGATACATTCTGAGATCGGGTTTATCTGTGTCACCATGTCCCCTTAAATCAACCATATAAAGATGATATTTTGTTGCGAGATAAGGTGCAATCAGTGACCAACTTCTGCTATTATCTGTCATGCCATGGATTAAGACAAGTGTCGGACCGTTCGAGCGTCCCATTTCTACATACTTCATGGTTATACCTGTTGATAGCTTAACCGACTTTTTATGCTTTTTCCAATCCTTTTGCGATATCTGCACAGGTAATTTGTTCGCCTGTTTATTTTTAGCGAGAGAGAAGTTGGGAATGTTCAATGTTGCTGTTATGACAACAATGAAACTGATCAAGAGAATCACGACGATTGATTTGGGATTAGAAATACGACGCATCTTTTGTCCTCCTTCAGACATGGTAAACAATTGGAACTCGTATATAGGATTATGAATTGAATCTTTGTTCGACCTAAGCTATCACCACCCTGAATATATGGAGTTGCCATAAAGTTAATTTTTATTTAGATATTAGAATAGAGATTAATATTCGTCAATAAAATAATATATACTATATATATTTTTCTATATAGAGGTTGTTGCATTAATCGAAAATAAAAAATAGAAAAATCCGCCAAAATGTGGTTAGATGAAAGCTCTCACACAACCATCATCCACAAAGGG
>NZ_FQVL01000013.1 GCF_900129355.1 Seinonella peptonophila
GGTTCTAAGCATCCCCGCAAAAGGGATACCGAACCACGTCCCATTCACCTCACCGCTTGTAGAAGCGGGAGTACTCTTGGACGAATTTGGATAGAATTAAGAAACTTGCTTGGCTCGACAAGCCAAAGAACTGAGTGGAGAAGTATGCCTCCTCACTGTCAAGCTGACAACTATAAGCTAGGCATTGTATGCAGGATATCACAAATAATGCAAGAGCCCACCCCCAGTTAGGCAGACTCATTCGCATCAACGGTGGTTGCAATTATCACCGTCCTGACGGCAGCACTGTGCACAGCACTGCTTCGTGAAGCACCAGTAGCGCTTCATTTTTCCACATCGAATGCATCGGGTCATGGTGTAGAAGACGATCACATAGATCACTACACTCTCCTTTGGAGTTGAATCCGGTAACATGGATTGCCATCCATTGTTGGATGATATATTGCTTTTTCGATAAAACTTTATATTAAATTACCCGAATTATCAACAGTATTTAGAATATCCATTTTTATAATCCAGGAACAGTGTCTGAGCATGGAAAGTGCAGGGGTTTAGCTCCTTTTCGATATGAAAAGACTAAACTAGTCTGCATTACAAACAGAAATTATAAAAAGAGGTGAGGAATTTTAGGGTAAAGAAACACCTACTGGCTTCTAATTTATCAAGCTTAAACTGCCATCACAGCGGCAATGAGTCTATACCTTCTTGTAAGATGTTATGGAGCAGCATTCATGTCTCTATCACGTTCAGTACCACAGTCAGGGCATGCCACTGTCTATGGTTCAAGTTTTTCACTTCTTTTTTTCTGTATCACAGCAAGAACACAACTGCTATATGAGAAGGTTTTTCCTACTCTCACAATGGTTCTTTCAAACCATTCCGCCTTGTATTCCAACCTAGTTACAAATTCTGACCAAGAAGCATCTGTAATGGATTTAGGTAGGTTATGATTTTTAGCCATATTCGCAACTTGCAAGTTCTCTTAATTCATCGTTGGTTTTCACATATGAGCTTAGTAGACAACTTATGTAAGATGTTTTGGTTGTATGATGAATCAGCGATGTGCAGAGTATGGAATTCCTAGTCATGAATTGAATATCATTACTTAGATCTGCTATATTAATAATGAAACCGTTATATCGTCGTTCCCTAACCTCACAGTGGAGGTATACTGGTTAGGGTTCCCTACAAGGGAAGCATGCATCATTCGACTGTTTGAGGAGGCTACGGTGGCAGTTCCCTCTTCCCATCCCGAAGAGAGAAAGACGTACGAGGAAGCCCAGCAGGCCCTCAATGACTTGCTCAAAGAGCTCGGCAACAAGGGCAAGGTCGAAGAGGCCGCCGGCAAGGACGCGTAGCTGTCACAGCTACGTGAACGGCTACTGAAAATCAAGAGACCGGAAGTGTTTTGTGATCCATCCGGTCTCTTGCGGTTTTTATGTTATGAAAATTATGATGATTAGGTAAATAATTTTCGCATCTAACATAATACACATAAAAGCAAATATACATTATCCCTTCGGAGCGGAGAGATACCTTAGAAGAGAAATGAATCGATTAATCAAATGGAGTTTACATCTGATTGATTGCTTCAATATAATCAAATAGCGCTCAATTCTGATTTCCATGGAAGAATACAATTAAACTTCCGTATTGTGCTAGAGTCACCTCAAAGGTGGCATGGAAGATGACTATGTTCATTTTTATTACAAAAATATTGATGGATACTTTTAAATAGAATGGGTCAGTTTATTTATTGATAGGCTACCTAGCCTCAAAAATGCTTCAACAATTGAAAAGTAAACCCATTGTTAAGAGGATTCACTGAAATCGGGGGAGATAATATTTTAGGAAGATGATATATTCCTAGGAGGGTGAAAATTGACCATAACCATACATAAACTTGATCATATCGCAATCATTGTAGAAAATCTAGAAAAAGCACTGCTTCCTTACACAGAAGCACTTGGATTGATACACACACCTATCGAATATATTGAGTCGCACCAAGTTCGTGTTACATTTATCCCTCTAGGACAGACTCAAATCGAATTGATCGAACCCTTGAATTCTCATGGCAAATTGGCTCGATTTCTTCAGAAAACAGGCGGTGGGTTGCACCATGTAGCCATAGAGGTAGCCAATATTGAGGATTCCATTCGGGATCTGCAAACGCATGGAATTGAAATGAACAATTCTCATCCTCAACCTGGTGCGCAAGGCTCTCTGGTTGCCTTTACCAAACGGAGGAGTTTTGATGGAGTGATCATAGAATTGATTCAAAAACATTCGTAAACAGGCATGTTAACAATAGTTTTATGGGATACCATCTACCACAAGACAAGATGAAATCAAAACTTTGTGTTAACATTACTTTAGTTAAGAAATACCCAGAATTTAATTTATCCACGACTAAACCACAGATTCCGGTGGTTTTTTTTGTTTTGAAGGTAGGTGAATTGTATGAAAAGAACATCAAAAAACATGCTGATACTTAGGCTCTCCACTATGTTTCCTTATAATCCTTTACCACCAATAGTTGATAACTCAATAGATTCCACACTTATGATTAAATTTTTCGCTCGTTCGATAGCAGCTTTTGATTCTTCAAGTAAGAGAGAGGCTTTATGAGCTTCTGGACTCTCCCAAACCTCTGTTACCCAGACAGTATTTTCGTCAGAAGATGAGGAATTAATGATATATAATAAACATCCTTCGATGCTTTGCAAGTTTTTTGCTGCGGTCAGCAGTTCTTTTACTAATAGGTCTCTCTTACCTTTGTGAGATGTAAATTTAACATACATGCCAAAATGAGTATTCATTTGTATTCCTCCGATGTTTATCTTTTGTTTACTTATATAATCTCATCCTTTTATTAATTAAGTATACGTTTTACTAGTACACTAGTTTAGGCTCCTTCCGTCAATCTTATGGTTTTACCAATCGGGAAAGATTGGTTTGCCGATTGAACCTCATACCATAACGTACACAGGAATCAAACTTGCTACAAGCAGGGGATGAGCATCGCTCTAAAAAGAAGAATAAGCGGTTATCGGTGCGTGTTTTTAATTGCTCAACGTAGTTCTGAGTTTATTCATGAAGTCGACTAAATAGAAACGTTTGTTTGCATCATAGGATTATTTATAGTAGATTAAAGAGAAGATGAATCAAAAAGTTATAGTGAAAGTAGGGGATTCCACATGGGTAGAATCAATTTAACTATGCAAATGTCATTAGATGGTATTGTTTCAAATGAGGACCAATGGATGATGTTGAGTGAAGAAATTTTAGAGGATTATTTCGAGTATTATAAAAGAGTCGATACAATTGTGGTTGGAGGAAATACTTATTTCTCAATGGCTGAGCATTGGCAACATGCTGAAGAATTTTCATCTAACTCGCTTGAACGATCATTAGCGCAATATATAAACCGTATTCCTAAAATTGTGATTTCCCATTCAGAATTAGATCTAGTATGGAGAAATTCACAACAGATTATCGCCAAGGATAGTCAATTTGTGATTAGTGAAGTCGAAAAACTTAAAAACGATGCGGAATTTATTTCCGTTGAGAGTGGAGTAAAGACATGGCAATTATTTATCCGGGATAATCTTTTTGATGATCTTTGGATATTGGTACATCCAATTGTCGTTTCACAAGGAGAGAGACTATTTTCTTTAGCTGAAAAACAATCCGCTTTGAATCTAATGAAAACCAAAACATATAAAAACGGTGTATTAGGATTGTATTACAAAAAATAACAAAACCCCTTATATGGATTTCTAAAACAAAAGTAAAAGAAATAGTGTCTGATGATCAAAAGTTATCTAAAAAAAGACTAATCGATAATCCAAAATTGAAACTTAGTCAACCCGTTCTTCTTGTTTTAAATCGATAATAGGGCATTAACCTTTATAGTCAGTTGAGCATATACTAACTAAAATCATGACTGGAGAAGGGTGGGAGACTATTGACTGGCTATCTTGACCCGTTTATTCGGGGTGTAGATCATCACTTGTTAGCAGATATTAAGAAAGCAATTCAGGGAGAGTATAATGCAATTCATTGTTATCAACTTTTAGCAGAGCAAGCGCCTTCCTCTAAGGAAAGAAAACAAATTCTTGAAATACGTGAGGATGAGATCAAACATTATAATCAATTCATTAACTTATATTATCGTCTAACAGGTAAACGTTTGAAGCCCCAAGTTACTGAAAGTTGTCCAAGTAACTATCTGGAAGGGTTAAAATTTTCTATTGAAGATGAGCAAGAAACAGTTGATTTTTATTTAGAGATATCAGATAAGGCCAAAGAATCATATATAAGGAAATTATTTAAAAGAGCTGCGAAGGACGAGCAAAATCATGCAGTGTGGTTTTTGTATTTTTATACAAAATATTGTTGTAAGAAAGCGAAATGAGTGTATTTCACGATGAAAGGTTAAAGAAGGATAGTTCAACACAAATAAAGATTTTCTTTCTTTCATCGTGAGCTACCGCTCACGTTTTTGTTTTATTTAAATGAGGAAGAGAAAATATAAATCCTGTAAAATGTGCGTTTGTAAATGAGAATAAGGTTTTAGTTTTAAAAGAGATCAAGGAAGCATTAAGACGTGAATTTGGGAAAGAAACGAGTATTTTATGTGAGGTATTTGAATGAAAGACTACTTTTGAACTACTACCACCTACAGAGGTGGTAGATTCCTGCGAACACCAGACCAACGTCCAGTTATCTTAGCAGTCTACCCGCCGTCCCAGCGGTGAAAACAAAGTATGCTCTGCTATGCTCCCTACTTTCGCTTGGTTTTCGCAACTTCGGTGAGCTGGGTGGTTGAAGATTTTACGTTACTGACCCTTTCCAGCAAAACCCCATATCTTCAGTTTTCAAAGAGCTACAACTATTCTAACAAAAAAGTGGTTCTAAGCATCCCCGCAAAAAGGATACCGAACCACGTCCCATTCACCTCACCGCTTATAGAAGCGGGAGTACTCTTGGGCAATTTAGATAGATCAAATAGCCAAGTGAGGATATATATATCCTCACTTGGCTTCCACATTAGAACATTGGGAAGAATCCGCTATACTATCAGTTTAACTGAGTCTGACAGATTTCGTGGCACATGTTGCAGATGTTTGCGTGGGGGTCGTTCGAGAGCGTGTTTTCTTTGGGAAATGAGGATATGGGCTTTTCCTCATTCCCGCACACCCTTCCGCCACAATAGCAATTGCACCATCGTGTTTCTTCCATGATTCACCTCCTTCAGAGGTTCCGGCACTAAGTGCAAGTTGCATCTAACGATCCCTGACTACTCATTATTCTCTTATCTAATATATAGTCAGAAGATTGCATTGATATATTTATTATACGCAAATCGTAATAGTCAAACCATATTTCCGATTAGATCTAGTTTAATTTTTACTAAAAAACCCCTCTTATAAAGAGATTTCTTCTTATTATACAATAGGGAGGAAAGGTACATATGAATCAATTAATAGAGAATATAAAGATTCTCTTGGGAAAATTCGATCTCTATTTTATATAAAATATATTTTTGAAATTTTAATGCATATATTTTTATAACATGTTACATTCGGAACGAGTCAAATATTAACCTAGAAAGGAAAACATGATGAATATTATTGTGGAAACTCTTCCAAAATATCGCATTGCATTTGTGAGACAATGGGGTCCATATGGCTCAGCTAACAAGAAGGCAATGGAGAAGTTAAAGAAATGGGCTAAAGAAGAAGATCTTTTAGAATCATCAACAATAATATTTGGTATTCCGCAAGATAATCCTGAAATAACATTACCAGAAAACTGTAGATACGATGCTTGTATTGTGATTGCCAAGGATTATCACTTAGATGGATCAGTTTTAGAAGGTGAACTTGCTGGTGGTGAATATTTAATTTATAAAGTTAAGCATACAGGAGAAGATATCCAAAATGCATGGGCAAATATTTTTTCATTTATACACAACAAAGGATTTGAAATTGAGCATAAACCAATTTTAGAAAGGTACACAGGTGACATGGTTAGCAAAGGTTACTGTGAATTATGTATACCTGTAAGACCTTTATGATTTTCTTATTCCTAAAGTTAAAAAAGTAAGACAAGAGGTTATCGATATCGATAGCCTCTTATTTTAAGTTAACTAGTGATTAGCAGATTCCTTACACATGGTTGAATGTTACCGTCTTCCAATATGGCTTTTCTTATAGACATGCGGGATATGAAGGCAATGAGAGTGATAGGTCAATAGTAATCTCACATTTAACGGCTAGTTATCACTGCTGCTTTTTGTTCGTTAAAAATAGTGATGATTTCTATTCGCAAAATACAAAAAATTAAATTTATTATCTGTAAATAATGCAATTATTTTTGTGAAGTGTGGCTTTCATATTCGCATTCTGTGATGTGAAGAAGGCTAGGGCTAGCTCAAGAAGGATCTAGGAGTTGTATAATTTTTTTAAAAGAATCATTTGACTAGAATCAAAACATTTACAAAGGACATACAATATTTAAATATAATATATAAAGAAAGGAATAGATGAATAGGTGGAAACAATAATTTTCTTAGAAACGTATAAATCGGGATCATCTCGGGAGGCAGTTCGTGCAGCGGAAAGATTGGGATATTATACCGTTGTTTTTACACGGAAACAGAAACGAATGGATCAAAGAGCTGAATATTCAGATGTTCATGAAATGTACCTGGTTGATTTAGATAATTATGAAGAGATGAAAAAAAAAATTAGGTGTTTACAAGAACAAGGAAAAATCATACTTTCTATAGTTAGCTTTATTGATTCATATGTTCATACCGCAGCTGTATTAACCAAATATTTCTGTAATAATCGAATTATGATAGATCCTATCTTGAAAATGGAAAATAAGATTTTAACTCGAACCACTTTACAAGACACTTCTTTTAACACAAATTATGCCTCATATAAAGAAAATGATTTAGTGGATTTTATGAAAAAAATACATTTGAATTTCCCTATTATTATGAAGTTACCTGATTCGACTGGATCGAAGGATGTTTTATTGGCAAGTAATTTGGAAAAAATCGAGAAAAATGTTCGCAAGTTAAAGGTGAGATCCTTATCTTCTCCCATCCTTTTTGAAGAATATGTTGATGGACCTCAATATCTGGTAGAAACATTAATCAGTAATGGGAAAGTGAACATCATAGCAGTCATTCAACAAGAGATTTCAAAACAAGAACGATTTATTATTACAGGTTATTTATTATTGTTGGATAGATCGTCACGTTTATATAATAGTTTAACAGATGCCGTTTGTTCAATCATAAAGAAATTCGGAATGAAAGATGGCGCTTGTCATCTAGAACTAAGATATCACAGAGGGAATTGGAAACTAATTGAAATCAACCCTAGAATGTCTGGGGGAGCGATGAACAAAATGATTGAAGTGGGTTACGGAATTAATCTAGCAGAACAGATTATTCAAATTTCGCTAGGAAAAGAGCCTAACATTCAAAAGAAACATGAAAAATTTGTATTTACTCAATATCTCACGGTTCCTAATTCAGGGAAACTGAAACGAGTGACTGGGATAAAAAGAGCTTTACGACATGAAGGGGTTGATGAAGTATATCTAAAACCCAAAAAAGGAACTTATTTATATAAGCCACTTTCAATGGGGCATCGATATGCTTATGTTTTAGCATCATCACATCAGAAGGAGAAAGCGATACAGATTGCTAAAACAGCAGCCAAAGAGATTAAATTCCATATTGGATAGGAGAGGATGATTTCATGACGGTCATCGGTATGCTTCATTATCGAGCAGATCCTAGAAAAGTCTTTAAATCTTATGTTTTTGCTGCTACTGCAAAATCTGAAGGTGTAGGTTTTTTCTACTTTACACCTGGAAAAGTCAACATTCAAGAGAAGAGAATCAAAGGGAAAGTATTAAAAAATGGTGAATGGGTCGATATGGATATGCCTTTTCCCGATGTTATATATAATGCTGGAAGTCCAATGACAGAGAAAGCAGATGAGATTCATGACCACTTGTCAAAGCACATCCCATTCACTAGTCACTCCATTGGTGACAAGATCAGTGTATATCAACGGTTAAAAAAGGGTAAGAAATTTGCCCAATACCTGATCCCTACAAACGTGATAAATAATAATGCTGAATTTTTTGAATACACGAGTCGTTATTCCCGAGTCATTCTGAAGCCTACGTCTGGTCACAAAGGTATGGGTGTTTTATTTGTAGAGAAAATACGAAACCGTTATCTGTTAATAGATCAAGATCGTAATTTGGAGCTGGATAGAAAAGAAATAGACGTTTTCTTAAGTAGACAATTCTCAAATCAGGAATATTTAATTCAACCTTACATCGAATGTAAAACTAAGAAAGGAAATGCGTATGATTTTCGACTTCATGTTCAAAAAAATGGAAGAGGTGAATGGGTTAATTCGGCTGTTTATGTAAAGATAGCTGATTCTGGCAGTATGATAACCAATCTAAACAGTGGTGGGCATACGATGTATCTGGACCTTTTTTTAAAAAATCAATTTGGAGAATATTATTTTAATGTAAAAAGATACCTCCAACGTTTTTCGATCGCTTTAGCTAGACATATGGATCAACTCTATGATGAGTCATTAGATGAGTTAGGAATCGATGTAGGATTAGATTCTAATCAAAAAATATGGATTTATGAAGTGAATTGGCGTCCTGGTGTTGCTCCAGCATTTAATTTAGAGGTTGATATCCCACGAAATACGATCCAATATGCAATTTTTTTAGCGAAGAAGCAGAAATCAGATACCAAAATAAAGATTTAGTTCCTCTATTTGATTATGAAACTTCAGATATTTATTTGAAAGGAGTTAAGCAAGGAGATGACAATCATTGGGATGCTTCATCATCGAAAACATCCAAATACTCTAAAGCGAGCATATGCATTTGCAGCAGTAGCCAAAGCGGAAGGGGTTGATTTTTATTATTTTTCTCCAGGGAAAGTGATTTTTGATCACAAAATCATTCTTGGTTATGTGTACGAAAATGGAAAATGGATTGTGAAAAAGATGCCTTTCCCTGATGTAATTTATAACACTGGGAGATTTGAGAAATTCCCTAAAGGGAGAGTGATCGTCAATGAATTAAGAAAGATCATTCCTTTTACCACATACTCTATAGGAAATAAGATGGAGGTATATGAAAGATTAAAAAAGGCAGATATTCATGTTCAATATTTAATCCCAACAGAATATGTACTTAGAGACTATGATGTTATTGATTTCTTAGATAAATACGGCAAGGTTGTTATAAAACCAATATGGGGGAAAAAGGGTGAAGAAGTTTACTACATTGAGAAGTGCAAAGATGAAAAATTTATTATTATTGACCAAAATATTTCGCTTGAGTACAACAAAAAGGAATTAGAGAACTTTATAAAAGCTAAAATACAAGAAAAAACCTATATTGTACAGCAGTTTATTTGTTGTCAAACACAAACAGGTCAGATTTATGATTTTCGATTACATGTTCAGAAAGATGGAAATGGAAGATGGATTAATACAGCCATTTATCCACGTATTGGGCCAAAAGGAAGCATGGTTTCCAATATTAGTAAAGGAGGAAGTACTAACTATCTGAGACCATTTTTAAGACAAGAATTTGGAGAATATGCGTTCAATATAGAGCATTATCTTGAACATTTTTCCTTAGTCTTTGCTCGTAAAGTTGATCAAATTCAACAAAAACTATTTAATGAACCATTAGACGAATTAGGAATTGATGTAGGATTAGATCACAATCATAAATTGTGGGTATATGAGGTGAATTGGAGACCAGGATGTCCACCGATTTTTTATCTAGAATTAGATGTGGTAAAAAACACTATACTTTATGCGAAGTACTTAGATACCCAACGAAAAATGAGAACAAAATAAATGAGTAATGGATAAATATAATGAGTTGGGGAACTAGATGAAAACTCTATTCATTCGTAGTTTATTAAGATGTTGAAAGGAGGAATAAATATATGGGAACTGAAAATAATTCAAATAAGGTGAGATTGGGCGATTGGATGTTTAATTCCATTGACATTAGTGATAAAAAAATGTTCTATGAATATATCGAAAAATCCGACTATAATACAAACCTTTGGTCTTCAAATTTTGCCTATTTATGGGCTATTTCACAATCAAAGAGGAGAAATATCATTTGGAAGATGGTCAAGGGAATGCTGGTCACGTTTATATTAAGGAAGGACAATGGGTTAAATCTAGCTTGTTTACCATTTGGAAAGGGTAATGCAGAACAATTGCTCAGTACGATATACCGTTGTTTAAGATACTGTAATCGTTGGAATAAACATAACAAAATCAAATCCATCGCTACTGTGAGGACAATGAATGACTTGCAACTCACGTATCTAAAAGAATTTAATGAATTTGGTAGATATTTTACTATTAGAAGTCTAACTGGAATAGAAAGACATTTCGACGTGCAACAATTAGTGACATTAACCGGGAAGAAATTTAAGAATATAAGATATAAATTAAATTTATTCCGTAAACGTTACCCACAAGCTAAGGTCAGAGAATATCATCCAAACGATTATCAAGCATTAATCTTGTTGAGCGATCATTGGAAAAAAACAGCAAAAAATAGATATTCGAATATATTTGATGGAGTTTATTATCGGGAAATTATCAAGCACTACAGCGAATTGGATCATCTTATTTTAGTTGTCGAAATTGACGGACAAATTGTTGGAATGATTACAGGTGGGATTTTGCCAACGGGTCAATCATGGGGATGTCTGATTAAAAAAATGGAGCAATTCGATGGGTTAAACGAGATGATGACAATTGAATTTGCACGTACAATCAACAAGATCAATCCGAATGTAGAACTGATGAATGTTGGCAGTGATTTAGGAGCGCCAGGACTTCAAGCCTATAAAGATAAATATAGACCTGTACTCAATTTAAACAGATATAGAATGGCTCTTAAATGAAATGTGTAATGGATTTTCTCTGTTCAGAGGTCACACAAAAGTGGGATCAAATCAAGCTTCATAAGAGATTTAAATATCTAAGATAATTCTGATAATTAAATTGGCCGATTACAGAAATCTGCCAGCTGAAAGCCCACGGTTTGAATCGTGGGATGAAAGATGGCGTTGCTTGGTAATCCCTTTCAAGGGATTGCTAAGAGCTACCATTTTTTGTATAATCGAACGCATGAGCGGTGCTCATCCTGCTTGTAGCAGGCTTTGTTCCTGTGTACGTGATGGTATGAGGTTCAAGCGGCGAACCCATCTCTCCCGCTTGGTAAAACCATAAGAGTGAGTGATGGAACCGAAACTAGCGTACTGGTAACAGGTACGCCGCCCATGTAGATACATGCAACAGAAGTTGTAGAACTGCATGGGATGGGCTGATGGGACAGCCCTAGCTTGGGAGTTGCACGAAGCAGAAATGAATGGAGTGCGCGAACTACCCAAGAATCCCACGCTTTTATGCGTGAGGAGTCTCAAATGGCTTAAGTAATCTATTGCCCTTCACTCAGAAGTCACCTGTTAAATATGGGCGTGGGCTTCGACAGTTGATAAAACAAAATGCTCATCCCATTGGTCTTTATCTTGCATGGAATTTCATTATAAATGGAATTTTTTCGAAAAAGCCATTCGGAAATCAATTTTTCCTTCCTATCAAAAAAATAAGATATGTACCACAGAATCTCATCGGATACTAAAATTTATCCCTAAGTAGTTTTATCGCAATTTTAAGTTTTATTATGATTAGAATGAGTTATATCGTACTATTCAGAGAAATAAAGGATTGAATAAGAGTCAGCTATGTAACTAGATAGATTAATCAACTTTAGATTGATGTCAGCTAGATTCTTTCAAACGTTTGCAGAAACTTTTAGAAAATGCCTAGTCATTCGTCTATTGTCAATGGCTCCCATATTGTACTATAAACATCGTGTAATAGCGAGAAATGAGCAACATAATACATATTGTTTGCAACCCCTTTTGGAAAACAAGTAGGGGCACCAAAGAAATGTAAATGTATGATAACAATGTTTATTGATATATTATCAATATATAAAGGTGTTTTGGTTAATAATTTTAATTTACATATTGATAATATTAATATCATGCTATATAATGTGATTAAGAAAGGAGAGGCATATGTCATTTCCAATGATCACAACTTGTCCAGTTTGTAGTAAGCAGCTACAAATTACACGATTGCAATGTAAACACTGTCACACTATGATCGAAAATGAGTTTCAGCTTTCAAAATTATCCTCATTAGCAAAAGAACAGCTTCATTTTATTGAAACCTTTTTAACTTGCAGAGGCAATATTAAAGAAGTGGAAAAAGCATTAGGAATTTCTTATCCAACCGTACGGGGAAAATTAGATGAAATTATTGTTGCTTTAGGACATTCACCACAAAAAAAACAAAATGAAGTGAACAAAAAAGAGATCATTTCGCTACTTGAAAAAGGAGAAATCAGTCCAGAAGAAGCTGTGGAAATGCTAAAAAAAGAATAGGAGTGATTTAGTTGAAAGAAGAGATTGCAAAAATATTAACGATGGTACAAGAGGAAAAAATCACAGCAGAAAAAGGAGCAGAACTGATCGAATTGCTAAAAGAAGAAACACCTTCACACTCTTCATCTCAAACAAGTTACTTGAAGAAAATGCTGAGAATAAGAATCAATTCTGGTGAGGGAGACAAAGTAAACATCAACTTGCCGGTTAATCTTGTCAAAACCATTCTAACAGCAGGTCGTCATATTGCAGAACAATTCCCTGAATCCGAAAAATATGTAAAAGATATCGATATGGATTTATTATTAAATGCAATAGAAAGTGAAGCAGAAGGACAGATTGTAGATATTACCTCTGCCAATAATGATACTGTACTTATCGTAATCGAATGATGATAAAAGTGATCATTCTTGTGGAAAAAAAACGTTACATCATCCCCCTCCCCTTTTTCGTACTACACATAACAGGATCGATCATCTGTAGTAAATGGTTTTGGAGACAAGTGAATAAAAGGGTAGAAAAAAACATCACCTTTCCTACTCCATTATTGGACAAGCAGACTTTACAACCTGTCCTTTCGTCTCTAAAAGAATGTAAGGGTATAGCAATAGTTGATGTAAAAGACAAGGATGGGAATGGGGTAATGATTCGGTTTTGAACTCACCTCTTATATTAGAAAAATAACGTAAATTAAGACTATTCAGATGAATAGTCTTAGCTATTTGAAAACTGGAAATATGAAGTTGTGGCTGGAAATGGTCAGCAAAGTAAAATCTTCAACCACTTCCATCATATATCTTGTCTCTACATTTTTTCTCCTCTAGTTTTTTCTTTCATTTTCTTGATTATTTTCTAATCAGCAATATGAAGGACAATTCTTCCTCGTCCATGCCCAGTTTGACTAAGTTTATGAGCTTGTTGAACTTCATGTAAAAGGAATTTTTTATTTATAACGGATTTTATTTGCCCCTCCGCCATCATTTGAGCGATTTGCTGAGGAATTTCTTGTAGTTTTTCAGGTGAAGGCATAGAATGCAAACCTGGTTTTATTACATGGATCTTGTGTTTTTTTGCTTTTTCTTGGGATAGCTCCTCTACAATAGATAGAAGTGTTCCTCCCTGTTTTACTACAGACCATGACCGTTCTAATGTTTGCCCACCTACTGTATCAATTACAAGATCTACATCTGAAGCTTTTTGTTCAAACTTCTCAGAAGTATAATCGATCACAGTGTCTGCTCCCAAAGCGTACACAAAGTCAACATTATTTGTTGAACAAGTGCCGATCACATGGGCTCCCTTCCATTTCGCAAACTGAACTGCTAACATTCCAAATCCTCCAGCTGCTGCATGAATCAAAACTTTATGACCGGCCATCAATCCACCAGTATGAAATAGAGTTAACCAAGCGGGCAAGGCGCTTCCTGGTATCGTAACTGCCTCATCAAAAGTTAATTTTACTGGTTTTAGAGAAAGTCCTTTGACGGGAGCTGTTGTATATTCAGCATAAGTGCCTTTCTCGCTGCGTCCGAATACTGCTTGCCCATTACGAAACTCCGTTACATCTGAGCCAACCTCTTCTATCATTCCCGCAAAGGAAGAACCGGGAATATAGGGGAAATTTGCAGGTCGAAAATTTTTGAATTGTCCCTGGCGATATTTCCAATCATAGGGAAGAACACCTGCAGTATAAATGCGAACTAATACTTCTTCTGCTAATGGCTTTGGACGTGGAATTTGCACTAATTTTAGTTGTTCTGGCCCTCCATATTGTTGGACTTGCACAGCTTTCATCATAGGTATACTCATACTTTAAAATTCCTTTCTATTTTTAGTTTTGAATCAACTTCTTTTCAGCTTTGTACATAAACTTGTATATAAAAAGCAAATTCATTAGAGATAGTATGAATAACATGAAGTAAACATTGCTATAGACTCCAGATTCCCCTACTCTGGCTAAAGGATTAAGCGGTAAAACTTTAGTGTATTCTACTGCTTTTGTTATAATCGAACCTGCAATAGCGATGGTTAAAAAATTAGATAGACCATATACACCCATCCCGATGCCAGAATGTTCCTTGGGCAAATGAGAAGAGATCAACTTACTAATAGAAGGTTGCATAAAAATATAACCCACCTCAGTAAGTACTAGGAAAATAGAAATTGTCCAAGATGTATACTCGGCGAAAGTAGAGAGAAACAAAAAGCCTATGCTAAGGAGAATGACGGAAATCGTTAGAACATAGCGATTTCCTTTGCGATCTGTCAAAGATCCACCATATTTACCTAACAAAGCAGAAACTGCTGCTGATGGAGCCATTAAAAATCCAATCCAATACCCTTTTAAGCCATAAACCTCACTTAGAAATAATGGGGTGATAAGAAAAACACCAAAGTTACTAGCAGTGTTTAAGGCACCCATAAACATACCTTGTCGATAAGAAGCATGATGAAACAAGTGAAAAGGTATAAATGGATGAGAAGATTTGTGTTGTTGTAAGAGAAAGAGAACAAAGAATACGAAACAAACTAACAGTAACCATATATTTAATAGAGTGATAGATTCCATTAAACACACAATGAAGGCTACTAGCAATCCAGCACTAAAAATGTCGATTTTCTGTTTTTGTTTCGGAACTTCATTAGGTAACCATTTTCGAATAAAGGGAAGCGTCACAATAATAATGAGCGAGAAGAGAAATATATATCTCCAGTGAATTCCAGAAAGTATTCCTCCTAAAATGGGTCCAATGATGCCCGCGAATGCCATCACGGAGGCAACTACTCCTAAGGCTTTTCCACGTCTTTCTTGAGTGATATATCGGGCAGGAATGGTCATGGCTAACGATGGTATAGAAGAGACGCCTATTCCTTGAATGATTCGACCAATTAGGAGCAGCGGAAAACTGGATGAAAAGAAACATAACAGAGAGCCTAGAGAAAATAGTAGTACACCAAAAGTAGCCAAATTTCTAATACCATAATAGTCGGCTAACTTCCCGTAAATCAATGCTCCCAGCGCCGATAAGATACCAGATACTGTAATGACCCAACCTGTAGTAGAAGGGCTGATTGCAAATTCTTTCGCTATCTCAGGAAGTGAAACATTTAACATATAACTATTAATAATTGCAAAGGGAACAAGGAAACAAAGCAAGCGAATGATTTTTGTTTCTTCTGCAATAGATAGATTCATTTTTCTTATTCCTCCTTTGCTACGTTTGGCTTAATTCTATAGTAAGGTTGATTAATCATAATTAAAAATGTATATTTGTTTATATAATCATAACTAATAACTTATGATTGGAGTCGGTTGAAATGGATTTACTTCAATTAAAATACTTCCAGAAAATTGCGGAAATCAATCATTTAACACGAGCAGCTCAAGAATTACACATTACACAACCATCACTAAGTCAAACAATTGCAAAATTAGAAAGGGATTTAGGGGTTCCATTATTTGACCGCCAAGGTAGACAGATTCGGCTTAATAAATATGGTGAGTTTTTTTTGAAGAAAGTCGAACCAGCACTAAAACTACTTGAAGAAGGAAGACGAGAACTAATAGATATGGCAGGATTAGAACGTGGAACTATTTCAATCGATACCTCTTTTCTACCCCAATTTTCCGATGTGATAAATATGTTTCGTACCTCTTATCCAGATGTTCGTTTTCATATTTCACAAGTATCTACAAAGGAGCAGCAAGTTCAATTATTAGAAAGTGGAGAATTAGACCTTTGCATTACTTGTAGGCCGATTAAACGGACAGGAATCTGCAATTTACCTATTTTATCAGAAGACATTGTATTAGTTGTGCCTTTTGAACATTCGTTAGCAGATCGGCAAAGTGTTAAAATGAATGAAATTATGAATGAAACTTTCATTCATTTTAAAAAAGGGCATGCTTTCCGAGATGATACAGATGAATTATGTCAGAAGGCCGGATTTACCCCCAATATTGTATGTGAAACAGATGATTCTAAGACAATCATCGAATTGGTTAAGTCAAAAATGGGCGTTGCTTTTTGGTTAGAAACACTTTTGGAAAAAGATAATCCTTTTCATCATTTGCATATTACAGAGCCTAAATGTAAGCGAACCTATCAATTAGCATGGTCTGAAAAGCGTTATCTATCTTTAGCTGCACGTAGGTTTCGTGACTTGCTTATCAAGTCATTCGCTAGTTAATAGGAATAAGTAGAACAAGTAAGAGCAACATGTGTTTGTTTTTATGTATAATTAAACGTCTTTATCTGTCAGATGATTTATGGTCTGTATTTACAGGAATGTCCAAGTGCAAGGGGATTAAAGTGGTGATAACTGATCAATAGACAGTTTGGGGGTCACAACGTTGCGGAACGCGCAAGAAATGATGAATATGTTCATACATTTTGCGAAAGATGATGATCGGATTCGCTTAGTGACAGTTGAAGGATCGCGTACAAATCAAAACATTCCTCGTGATTCTTTTCAGGATTATGATATTTCCTATTTTGTAACTGATTTTGATTCTTTTAAACAAGATGATCGATGGTTGGATATTTTTGGGGAAAGAGTGATGATGCAAAAACCTGAGGACATGGAACTTTTTCCTCCTGAGTTAGGAGGATGGTTTTCATATATCATTTTATTTAAAGATGGTAACAAATTAGATTTAACATTGATTCCTCTTAATGAAGTAGATGATTACTTTGCAAAAAGTGATGGATTAGTAGAAGTGTTACTTGACAAGGATTCTCTAATAAAGGAAGAAGTATTGCCTAGTGATCAACAATATTGGATTCAAAAACCGACTGCAAGAGAATATGACGATTGTTGTAATGAATTTTGGTTAGTATCGACTTATGTAGTTAAGGGATTAGCGAGAAAGGAAATTCTTTTTGCTATTGATCATCTACATGAAATTGCTCGACCCAATTTACTAAGAATGATGTCTTGGAAAATTGGCTTAGAGAGAGGCTTTTCTTTTAGTGTCGGAAAAAACTATAAATTTATCTATCGCCATCTACCATTGGAAGATTGGCAAGGATTACTCTCAACATATACGCAGAATGACTATATCAACATGTGGAAATCATTATTTACTTGTTATCATTTATTTAGAAAATACTCAAAAGATGTGGCTGCTTGTTTAGCGTATGGGTATCCAGATTATGATCGTGAAGTCACTAAATACACAGATCATATCTATCAATCAATAAAAGACCAGTTGATTACTGAGAAGGAGGAATAAAATCTGTCGTTAGTTCGACAATTGCCATTTTCGAATCTGGTTTTAAAAATGGAGGAATCAATATGCTTACTTTTTCTACGATCATTGCTTTTATGGTAGTCGTATTGGGGCTATTTATAATACCAGGCCCAGCCGTTTTGCTTGTTGCTACTCGTACCATTAAAAGTGGTCGTAAGGAAGGGATCAAGGCAGGACTTGGGATTGCAACCGGTGATTTGATCCACACTCTATTCGCTGCTGTTGGTCTATCCGCTATCCTGATGACCTCTGCAATTGCCTTTAATCTTGTGAAATTTGCCGGGGCAGCGTATTTAATATACTTAGGAATTCGAGCGATTTTAGAAAAATCGACTGAGGGACAACTTAAAGAAACGAACCAATTATCAACTGGTTATACGTATAGTCAAGCGATTATTATTGAACTATTAAACCCAAAAACTGCGTTGTTTTTTTTATCATTTTTGCCTCAATTTGTCGAACCGGTGAATGGTACGGTTTTTGTCCAGTTTTTGGTTTTAGGATTGATCTTTTCAATATTAAGTATACTCTATACAACTTTCTTAGCGATGAGTGTACAGCTTTTTCTGAAGAATGCACACCAAGCAACTTGGATTAGTCGCTGGGGTGGCAAAATAATCGGTTCCATTTATATTGGATTGGGATTAAAAGTTGCTTTCCAAAAACAGTAATGAGATTTTGGTTTATTAATTTTAAAATAAGTAAATGGTTAATTAAAATTCCGTATAATATATATTTATTGTTTTCTAATTTTGATGTAATATATAAATATTATATAAAAAGGGGGGCTGTTATATTCACTTGCCAAAATGGGCTTTTAGTCTGATTTTAATATGTTTTCTACTGTTAGTTTCTTCACCTGTATCCGCGTCTATTGCAAGCTTTGGGCAAATATTTAAGTCTCAACCAATGATTATTTCACATCAAATGCAAGATTCAGGTACGAAATTGTTAGTAAATGAATGGGTTCCTCAAGGTTTAGTATACTATTCACAAAAGAATTGGCTGTTGGTTTCTGCATATCGAGGAATCACAGATAAAAATGGAACCAGAAATGAAACGATCATCACTATTACGTACCCTCACTCAAACCGAGTAATAAAATCTGTTAAATTATTAGATGATCAAGGAAAGCAGCATTTTGGTCATGCAGGCGGAATCACTGTGACAGATAAGGATTTATGGGTAGCTTCAACTGGTAAAAAAAATTATGTGTTACAGTATTCTCTAAAAGATCTTGAACAAAGTCAAAATGAAGGAACCATCAAGGCTAAGCGAGTATATTCATTTCAACATAAAACTTCTCATGTGAGCTGGAGTAAAGGTAGCTCGATAGGAGATCGATTATGTATAGGTGAATATCAGAAAAAAGAGAAAGGGGCTGTCTATTGTTACAGCCTAGATGCAAATGGGTACATGATCCGAGCAAATCCAATTATTCATACAATACCTGGTGATGTTCAAGGCATGAGCTTTTATCAAGATCCTCAAAATTTGCAGACATACATTATATATAGTCGCTCTTTTGGTCGAAAATTAAATAGTAAGCTTGAAATTCATGGTGACTTTGGTTTATCAGATCAGAATAAGAAGCAGCTTACGATTCCTACGATGTCACAAGGTGTAACAACAGTTGGTCCTGCTTTGTATGTCAATTTTGAATCAGGAGCAGAGATTTATAAGGATGCGAAACAGAATATATATTCACTCTACTATGCCAATCTACCATTTTTATTACAATTGAAATAACCGTAAATTAGAAAATCAGCTATTAACTAAACTAGCTGGTTTTCTAATTTAGACTTAAAACATTACATGAATTAACATTATTTCTTACCATTTCGAAAAATACTGCATCATATAAGAGAAAGAAAATCTCATGGTCTAAACGTGCATATATATATTAGTCAAATAAATAATTGAGTAACGAGATAAAAACAATAATAGAATATATATTACATTTAGTATGAATCGTGTATAATGTTAATATAAAATATTTTATCTTCTAAATATGTTCCATCTTCTCAACACATTTTGTTGCAATTTTCCCACTCAATGAAAATAGTTGAAAGGTGGTGGATTGATGTCTATAGCTAAAACTAAACTGATTCGCATTACATCTGCGACTGGAAAAAATGTGGATATGAATCCAAAATTGAAGGCGATCATTCAAACACTAGATGAAAAAAAGGTAGTAGAATACAAATTTAATTCGTCTGTTGATTAAGATCTACTTGTATCTTAAATGAATATGTAAAACTTAGCCAATTAGGCTAAGTTTTTTTAAAAGGGGTGGGAAAATAATGAAGTTATTTTCTACAAACTTTATTATTAAGATTGCAGGTGCGTGTAATTTAAATTGTAGTTACTGTTACATGTACAATATGGGAGATACTTCCTATTTGGCAAAATCAAAAGTAATGGATAGAAAAATTGCAATTACTACACTTGAAAAGATTTTTAGCTATACACAAAGACATTCTGTTAAACAGATTGCTTTGATATTACATGGTGGAGAACCTCTTTTAGTAGGAAGAAAATGGATGCGTTGGTTTATGGATCAAGCTCGCCAGTTAGCTCCTAAAAAGCTAAAAATTCGTTGGAGCATACAAACAAATGCGACTTTGCTCGATGAAGAATGGTTTGCATTATTTAAAGAATATAATATATCTTGCGGGATTAGCTTTGATGGTCCAGAGGAATGGCATGATCGATATCGAGTTGATCATGCTGGAAGAGGCAGTTATGCTAAAGTGCGTAAAGCAATTGAAAGGCTAGCTGAATTAGGAGATGATGCACCAAACTGGGGTGTCTTGGTTGTTGCCAACCCTAAGCATACTGGTGTAGTGGTGTTACAACATTTAATTGATCTCGGTGTGAAAAATATTGATTTTTTATGGCCAGATTATCATCATGATGTAATGCCACCTTGGGCAGAAGGATCGCTGGGGAAATATTTTAAAGATTTGTTTGATGCCTGGTATGATCAAGAAAATGAAGTTCAGATTCGATGGTTTAGTAATGCAATACGATTATTGTTGTCTGGAGAGACGGCATTAGATTCATTAGGTCCCCAGAAATTAACTGAATTGGTTATTGAAACAGATGGTAGTATTGAGCCGATCGATGCCCTTCGTACTTGTCAGGATCATATGACTCGATTAGGTCTCAATGTACTCACTCATGAAATCGACGATTTATATCAAACAGAACTTTTTCAAATGTGCCTTCACAATGAAAAATTATTATCCAAAACATGTTTGAATTGTGATTTATATGAAGCGTGCGGAGCCGGTTATATGCCCCATCGATGGAGTAAGGCAAATGGTTTTCGAAATCCAAGTGTTCACTGTACGGATCTATACGCCACTTTAAACCATATCCGAAAACGAATAATCAATGAACTCGATCAAGTTGGTGTTAAATATAGTTAATGGTTGGTTTCACAGCAGATAAAGAATGAATCCTCATTTCTAGAAAAATTGGTAAATCAAATCCGAACAAAGAAGTTGATTCAAAGAATATCTCTCTTTCTTTATCATATTATACTCAGAAATTAAGAGGATAACATGGGCTGAGTCATTAATGGATCAGTCCGTTAGTTGATAGTTAAATAAAATGATTCTTTTTGACAACTATGAGAAAGAGGATGGTGCATGAGAAAGACAGATTCATTACAATGGTTGCCTGCAACTGTTCTTCGTGGAATTTTAACAAATAGTTTTCTTGCATTTCTATTAACCAACCTATTAATAGGTGTGAATCTTTATATTAGGCATCGATATGGAATGAATTGGGTTTTTATTATCGCAATTATCTTTTGCGTATTTGGGTTATTTGGAAATTTATCAATCAATTGGTTATTGCGCAGAGGTGTATATATTGAAACGCTTGTTCGAATCTCTTTGATTATAATCATATTAATAATTTCTATAATTTGGACCTGCATTCGATTGGAAAGCGATGTCGTTCTTTATGCATTTGTCTGTTTTGCATTTTTTCATCAGATTTCAATGGTAACCATTCAGTCGAAGTGGCGCTCGGATCTAGCCCCTTCACATCAATCAGTCATTCATCGAAGAGCAGGTGCATTGGTCTCTACAGCAAATTATTTTGCAAGTGCAGTTGGAAGTCTTCTTGCGGGTTGGCTCGAGATAAAAGCTGTTTCTTGGTATCTTTTCATTCTTTGTCTGTTTGGTTTGATTATAGTTCTTTCAAGTAATCGGAGTAACTTAGATAGATTAAAGGTTGAAACACGAAAGCATCCAATGGAAGTTCGTGTTCTCATTGCGATTTGGCCCTATATTTTTGTAATTATAGGTTCTTCTATGATGTTTACATTACTTCCTATTCAATTTGGGTCTTCGAAGATCTTCGGTAGCAATGCTGGAGCGGTAATTATATTTATTAGTCAAAGTTTAACAGCATTATCCACTATAGTTGTAATCAAATGGGCGAAATGGATTGGAGATCGGGGTGATTTTATATTTTCACTCCTGTCTCTTTTTTTAGCTGGAGTTAGTTTTATGTTTTATACAAGAGGATACACCTTTCTTTGTGCGATTGGTGGTATTTTATTTGGTTTATCAACCACTGCTGGACAAGTAGGTTTTCAACAGCTCGCCTTAAAAACATCTAAGGATTGGGGTAGGGGGACTGCTGAGTATATGGGAATCATACAGTTGGGGCAACTACTTGGAAACCTATTAACAATATTGATTGCGATCCAACTCTTTCATGTCTTTAGCATTTGGATGATTCCTATGTTGGGATGTCTAATCGGATTTTGTTTTGGTGTGATACGAAGAGATTTAATTACCGAATATAAAAAACAAGGTTAAGATTGCAAGATATGATCATTTCACTCTAGTTCTGTTATGTTCAAGTTTCTCAAAAAGCTAGGGGATAACACTCTAATATTGGGATATTCATGGACAGAAGATATATATTATTTAATTGTCAAATAAGGTATATAATTATTTAATCACTATTCTTTTATATCGACATAAAAGGAGTAATATGAATGAACAATCTAATAGATAAAATATGTTTAATCACAGGAGCTAGTTCTGGGATCGGAAAAATTACTGCTCATCAATTAGCCCAGCAAGGCGCTACAATCATTATGGTTTCTTCTAATCTAGATCGTGGAAAACAGGTATTGAATGAGATTCAAAAAAGTACAGGTAATCAAAATTTGGCATTTTTCCAGTGTGATCTAACCTCACAAATATCTATTCATAAATTAGTAGCAAAAGTAAAAGCTGCTTATCATCATGTAGATATTCTCATTAATAATGCTGGTGGGTTGATGAAATCATTACAGATGACCGAGGAAGGAATAGAGAAAACTTTTGCTCTTAATCACATAGCACCATTTCTTCTTACTCATTTATTATTAGATCAGCTTAAAAAAAGCTCTCAAGCTCGCATTATCAATGTAACATCAAGTGGCCATAGTGTAGGAGTTTTCGATCTAGATAATCTAAATGCCGAAAAATCGTTTAATGGTCCATTTTTGTATGTGCAAGCAAAATTAGCTAATATTCTATTTACTTATGAACTGGCAAGAAGGTTAAAAGAAACTGCCATTACAGTAAACTGTCTTCATCCTGGGTTTGTACAGACAAACTTTGGAGAAAATGCAAACTGGCTTTATCGGATATTCGTAAACCGTTTACTGAAGCCCTTTATGATTTCACCAGAAGAAGGTGCGCAAACCACTCTCTATCTTGCTACTTCAAATGAAGTAAAACATATAAGTGGGAAGTATTTTGTCAAGAAAAAGCCTGTCAAATCAGCACGAAAGACATATGATGAATCATTAGCTAAGCAACTATGGGGGATAAGTGAAAAATTAACAAACCTGAATCAAATAAATTCTTAACCTTTTTAAATCTTTTATTTATAATAATCATTAGATTGATCAACATAGTAAAGGTGGAAACCGTTTTGGGAAAAGTAATTTCTTTTATTAATAAGAAAGGTGGAGTTGGTAAGACAACAACAGCAGTCAATATTGCGTATACGCTTGCGAAGTTACAAAAAAAGAAAGTTCTTTTAATCGATATTGATTCGCAAATGAACGCTAGTCAGTATGTTCTCAATGCACAGCAGATTAAAACGATTTTTACTCATAATGAGAAGACAACTTTACTACGTTTATTTTCCGATAACACAAATTTTGATTACTATATCAACGATTTGATTCATTCAATTACAGATCAATTCGATTGTATTCCTAGTTTTCGAAACCTAGATCATGTAAATGTAAAGAATCCATTCCTATTAAAAGAATTTGTTGAACAATCTGGACTTAAAAATATATATGATGTGATCATTATTGATTGTCCACCATCATCTTTTATCAATAAACTAGCTTTACTTAGCTCTGATAGCTACCTAGTTCCTTGTTTAGCAGAGCCTATGTCAATCATGGGAATTCCTAATATGTTAGCCGAAGCTCGTATCCTCAACACGGAATATGGAATCGAGATTGAGATGGTGGGTGTGCTGTTAACTATGGTTTCTCCTCATCATCATGTTTATCAAGATTCAAAAGAGATGATAAAAGGCATTAAAAATTTCGATGCTAAGCGGTATCTTTTTCAAGAAGAATTACGAAACCGAACTAAAATTTCACATGCCATTTTTCCCAAATATAAGGAACAAAATAAACATTTCTTATTAGAGATAGGGGATGCTTTGATTGCTGAAGAGATAACTCGTATAACCAAAGAATTTACCCGAAAGGCGATGATTTAATGATGAAACGTGAGAGCAGATTATGGATCTATTTTTTACTGCAACTACTTGAACAGCTCCAAAAACAAGCAAAAGAGATGCCTGATATAATCAGCATATCGAATCAGGAACTAGCAGAATTAAAAGATGAACTATTCGAATTAACAATTGAGAGTAAGATAGATGAGTCGAGTCTAAGTGATCAAGAGCTTTATAAAGAAGTAACCGTTCAACTTCTGTCCTATCTAAATGACTCGAAACGTTTTTCGAAAAAGGTGGATTTGCAACAATTTGCAGAGGATTGGGGTATTCGTGATATTAAGACAAGCCATTCGATGACTCATATTATTGGAACAATATTGCTTCAGATGAAGGAGCAGAAACGCGCCGTCTTAGAAAATCTTCTCAAATATATGCAAGGAGAATCACCTTCAAGATCAACACAAAGACATAACACAAATGAGGAAACGAACCAAGAAACTGACTTTACATGGTTTGATTTTTTTGAATCCGTAAAAAAATAGGAGAGATTTATCTGTGGATCGAATTACAAAAAGCTTATTGAACGATTATCAAGATCAATTTCAACTTGAAAACTATAAAGAAGATAAACTCTTTGAAATGTTTAGTAGTTATGCGGTTATCTCTCACTATGCACGTGGAGAATTTGATATTCAAGATGTAGTGACAGGTGGAACGAACGACTCGGGGATTGATGGTTTAGCTTTTATTGCTAGCGGGCAATTGATTGATTCGGTTGATAAATTAACCAATTTACTGACCAAACAATTTCAAGTTGTTCCCGAGATCAAAATGATCTTTATACAATCAAAAACTTCACCTAAATTTGATTCTGGTGATATTTTAAAGTTCTGGCATGGTGTTAAGCGTTTTTTAGTTGATGAATCACATACACGTAGAAATAAAGATATAGAGGAGAAAGCAGAGATTCTCCGTTATATTACAGAGCATCCACTCAACTTTGAGTCTATATCTGTCAAACTTTTTTATGTAACTACTGGTAACTACTATGGAGTGAAAAGTGAGACTTTAGAAGGCGTAAAGCAAGATATTCATCAAGAAATTCGTGAAATTAATATTACTCGCGATGTTGAGATGAACTTTTTAGGTGCCTTTGAGATTCAAAAATACTATAAGAAGACAAAACATCGACCTTTTGCAAAGATAAAATTTGAACGTCATGTATTGTTGCCTGAGATAGAAGATATCGAACAAGCATTTATAGGTTATTTACCACTTGTAGAGTTTAAAAAGCTAATTGTAGATCAAGAGGGAGAGCTGAAAAAGGGAATCTATTATGATAATGTTCGAGATTTTAAAGGGGAAGTAAATCAAGTTAATCAAGATATAGCCAAGACAATGCGTTCGTCAAAGCCAGATCAATTAGCTGTTCTCAATAATGGCATTACGATTGTCGCGAAAAAAATTACCCAATCTCGTGATATGTTTCATTTAGAAGATTACCAAATCGTGAATGGCTGTCAAACAAGTCACATGATTTATCATTATTTTGAGGAAATTGATATCCATAATGTAGGGGTACAAGTGAAATTGATCGTCGCCGAAAATGATCAAGTAACCAACGAAATCATTAAGGCAACAAATAATCAAACTCCTGTAAAACGAGAGGAATTGTTAGCGCTTTCTGATTACCAAAAGCAGCTAGAGGATTATTATCACTCATTTGAAAGAAGTAGTTTACGACTTTATTATGAGCGTCGAAGTGATCAATATGCCTTTGATAATGAAATTAAAAAGGTTCGTGTCATCGATATTAAACAGCAGCTTAGAAGCTTTACTGCCATGTTTCTAGAGCAACCTGAACTGTCAAAACTACGTTTTGAAGATTTAACTAAACAAATATCAGGTAGATACTTTTTAAAGAATCATCAACATATTGTTTACTATACAGCTGCTTTTGCACTTTATAAATTAGAATATTTCTTTCGTAATCGAAGGATTGATTCGAAATATCGTAAATTTACCTATCATTTGCTTATGATATTAAAGTATGAGATTAACCAGGAAGCAAAAAAACCTCGACTCAATTCTTCAGATATGGAGAAGTATTGTAATAACATTATACATACTCTAAATTCTGATCTAGCTTTAAATTACTTTCATCGTGCTATTCAGCTTATTGAACAATTGGTACCTGATCTCCATAATAAATCTATTCCTAAAAGTCGAATATTAGCCAAGAATATAAAAAAGGCTGTTTATAATAGATAAAACACTAGTTATTCATCCATTGTTTACATTTTCTTAAGGCTGAAATAATCTGATTTTCTTTGGAGAGGGTTTTAAAAGAGTATAGCAAACAATTGCAATAGCCAGATCACCTATTATCTCGATAACAAACCTTGATTTATGTCATTAATTAGTCTTGTATTACCTTGACTATCTAGCAAATGTTTATATAATCCATTTTTAACATCAGCTTTAGATTTTGTTTCGAATCTTTTTAGTTTTGTCCTTTATGCTAAATTCAGCATTTAGAATAACAACCATAAAGGAGCTAAAGATGATGAAAGAAATGGTAATAGAAAAAAATAGAACATTAAATTGGGTAGGCAAGATACATGCTGTGAGTTTATTTGTTGCGGCGTTGGGAATTCTCATTTTGTACTTTTCTGGTGTTCCAGGTTTTCCACTTATTCCACCTGGTCCCATAATTCTTGGGATAGCGGGTATTCTAGTCTTTACTTTAGCTAGTCGATGGAAGTGGATTCCCTTTATTAGTGTACTTGCTGGATTGTTTATATCTTTTGGTACTATTATCGAAGGTTCTATTTGGGGGCGCCTTACTAATATTTCTGATTTTGCTCCATTTGTAGGAACGCTTATTCAAGGTCTCGGGTTAGTAGTAGCAGTCATTACTGGGTTGATTGTGCTTGCCAAAGCTTTCCGTCCAATTGAGACTGTTTAGAGTAATAGCAAATAAAAAGACGATCTTTAAGCATTTGCTTAAGGATCGTTTCATTTAAATGCAGTTGTCAAAATCAATCAATTTACTAAGTTAGTATGAAAGATAGTGTGAGTTGGTTACATTGAAATGGGGAGAATTCCCGTATGCACATCTTAAAGAAAAATAAATATTAGTAGAAGATTCTAATCATGGAAACGATACTTCATGGAGATTGTTGAGGTTGTATCATAACTAATAAAGGTGAAATAGTATTTACCTCTAGAAGGAACTTCAAAATAGCAATCTCCTTTTGATCGAAACGTATAAGCATCTCCTAAACAAGTATCTACTACTTCACCATTGCTCTGAGTTAGCTGGATTTCAAAACTAGCGTCCTTTGTCGCTTGTTTTGTTAAGCTTAAAACCTTATTTCCTTTATTGATATAGAAATCTTGAGTTTGTGCAAGATCATCGAACTTAACATTTCCCTGAATATAGGTAGCGGCTGAAGCTGTGTGAAATTGAAAAATAACGAGAAAAGCAAACAAAAAAACCCCACTTATTTTAGCTAAATGTTTCATTTACAAAACCTCCTAAATAGTCTATCTAATTATTCGTATCGTAGTCTGTTTTTTGGGAAATATTTATTTACATGTCTGTTCATAAATATGGGAATAATTAGATATTATAATAATTTATATATAGAATTGCCATATTTAAATGGCAGATTCATCAGAAGGATGAGGAAAGCGAATGAGATGGCACGAGCGTGTATCCTAGAAAGGATACACGCTCATGCAGACGGAGTAAATCAATCAAGAAGCGCGGCGTACCTGTTACCAGTACGCTAGTTTCGGTTCCATCACTCACTCCTATGGCTTTACCATGCGGGAGAGATTGGTTCGTCGTTTGAACCTCATACCATCACGTACATAGGAACAAAACCTGCTATAAAGGCAGGATGAGCACCGCTCGTGTGTTCGATTACACAAAAAATGGTTGCTCTTAGCAATCTCTGAAAGGGATTACCGAGCAACGCCGTCTTTCATCCCACGATTCAAACAGTGGGATGAAAGACGAAAGATTTCTGTAAGGTCAAGGGGATGAAATAGAGAGCAAATAATCGAAAAATATGAGCAATTGAGTGTAAATATGAATTGAATCGTCCCAATCGAATAAAATTCACATGGTCAGTCGGCGAACCATCCGAAGTACAAACTAATCAAATTACCAACTGAGAATGAGCGACTTTGGAATAAAGAAAGTTTAATGAGCAGTATTCATCCATGCATCAAAAATTTCTTCTGGGGTCGTCTTGAAATGATAGGTAACAGTTGCTTCGATATTCGACAAAATCATCGACTCCTTGTTCTTGTTCAGATCCCTGCCAAGGGATTTTCAATTTGCCTGTAAGAACTTCCTAATTAATTTTAGCTTGGAACACCTAATAATATTTAATAATTGTTGTGATATGCTTATGAAAACTTGCTACACATTTTTCCCATCCTTGAAAGAGGACAATCTTTGAAGAGGTTATTTCCATTGCTTAAGGGCTACCAGGGAACTTTGGTTAAATCTTTCTTTCACATACTAAATAATAAACAATGGGCTAGTAATAAAAGATGGTTTTTATAATAAACCAGATTTACCCATTATTCTTAACCTATATCATAATTAGTTTTCACAAATGAAGATAAAGTAGAAAACTCAACTGTTGTGAATTAATCGGCAGCATACTTATAAGTATGCTTGGGTCAGTAGGTCAGCAGTAATAGCTTATAATATTTATATTACCTATGTTTTGAATTTTTTGATTCCTATATAGAAATAGAGGAATATTTTTCTGTTACATATGACTTGAATGTGACGTTACGTCGCGTTGTAAACTATGGTTACCGGTAGAAAGCTAGCGCAAAAAGAAGGGATGATCATGAAGCAAAATTGGAAGATAGGAGAATTGGCACGATTAGCAGGATTAACAGTTCGAACTCTACAATATTATGATCAAATTGACTTATTTTCACCATCGGGACATTCGGATTCAGGTCGCAGAATCTATACCGAATCAGACCTTATAAGGTTGCAACAAATTTTATCGTTGAAAGAACTTGGTTTGTCACTGGAAGAGATTCAAACAGCCTTAAAAGGTGATCAGATCAGCTTATCTGATCTAATATCATTACAAATGAACCGAGTGAAGAAAATTGTTGAAGTAAACCAGAAACTTTTACGAGAGTTAGAGTATATTGCAGATTTGATGCAAAAAAAGGAACCTCTGACCATTGAAAATTTTACTAAACTATGGTCGACGATGCGAATAAGTCATGAGGAATATATGAACAAAAGACGGGAAGACTTGAATCTATATTTTAATCGTTTGAGTGATCTCCTTGAGAAACATACTGATCTTTAAAAGAATGGAGGACTAGATTGTGAAGGAACATTCTATTAAACATGATACTTTTTCCAAAGAACGAATCTATCAAACTTTACCATCCCGAGTTTTTGCTGCATGGTCAGATCCAGCTATTAAAGCAAATTGGTTCGCGAAAGCAGAAGAATTTAACTTTTCTGTGGGTGGACGAGAGATTATTCGAGGTCGTGAGCCAGGAGGACCGATTTTTTACATCCATTGCCACTTTTCAGGATATTGTGCAAGATGAACGCATCGTTTACACAATGACTATAGACATGGGTGATACACGTATCTCGGTTTCTGTGATAACTGTTGAATTTAAATTGGAATAAATTGGTACAAAACTCATTTATACCGAACAATGTGCTTTTTTCGATGGATTAGATTCAATTGAAGCACATATCCACGGTGCAAATGAATTTTTGGATCAACTAGACAAGGAATTAAAGTAAGGGACTATGAACTTAGGTGATGTTGGAGCTACCGCCACAAGATACAAATGAGGTGAAAAAATTATTGTCTCTGAATTTATAACACTGAATGGTATCATGGAGAATCCAGAATGGACGGTTCCATTCAATACTTCTGAACAAAATCAACATAAGTTTGAGGAACTCCAATCATGTGATGCGCTTTTATTGGGTCGTAAAACATATCAAGAATTTGCTGCAGCTTGGCCAAAAACGGGCGAAACAAATACAGTGAAGAGTCAAGTCCGAGATTTTGAAATTCCTGACGGTTTTGCTGATCGAATGAATAATTATCCCAAATATGTTGTATCAAGGACAAAAAAACCACAAGATATGAAATGGAACGCAAGTCTCATCCAAGGAGATATCAAGGAAGAAATCTTGAAACTGAAGCAACAACCAGGTCGAAATATTTTAGTTCTGGGTAGTTGTGAACTAGTTAATATCCTCATGCAATATGACCTTATAGATGAGTATCGGATCATCGTTTTTCCTGTTGTCAAGGGTAGTGGGAAACGTCTGTTTAAAGATAATATGGAGACCTCTTTAAAACATATCTCAACAAAGTCGTTCTATGTAGAGCTAATTTATCACCCATTAAGAGAAGATTAACAATTAATTCTACATTCATATCATCTTAATGGCAAATGGCGAGGACATCTATTCGGCATAGAAATTGAATCTTGCAGAAGCGAACTAAGTTATGAATAAAACCTATCATTATTTCAGCGTGGGCTTATGCTCACGTTATTTTGTTTGTTCTGAATGAGTTTGATATGTATTTTGCTTCAAGATGGAAGAGAGTGTATGAAAAATTCAGAGGAATGCCTGTACCCTTTCTGTATCAGCACACCTTAGAACCAACTGTTTTAAAAACTAACGATTGACCTCTTAGAAGTATAGATGTATATTATAAATTAATAAAACGATTCAATAATAAAATACATAAAAAATGAATCGTTTCAATTTTGATAGGAGGTGAGCGATAACGGCAACAATCAAAGATGTAGCAAAACTAGCCGATTTATCGGTTGGGACTGTTTCACGCTATTTAAATGGTGTGAAGATTAAAGAGAAGAATCGTATAAAAATTGAACAAGCCATTGCTGAACTTGATTTTAAATTTAACCCAATGGCAAGAGGTTTAAGAACGAATAAAACCTATTCAATTGGTGTGTTAATCCCACGTATTTCCGATGTATTTTGTACACAAGTGATTGAAGGAATCGAGGAAGTCTTAGATCCTCTTAATTACAGTATCGTTGTTTGTAGTTCCAGTGATAGTTTGAAACAACAAGCAGAAAAGCTTAGTTATTTAAAAAATAAATTAGTAGATGGCATCATTGTCATGCCTGTGAACTCTCTAGAGCTAGATGTTAAAAACGACACAGAGAGCGAGATTCCAATTGTTTTGGTAGATCGTTTGGTCAATGGAAGTGAATTAGATGCAGTTGTCTGTGATAATGTGAATGGTTCATATTCAGCCATTGAAATGATCATCAAAAAAGGGCATCGAAAAATTGGAATCGTTTCCGGTCCAGAAGATATTAGCACGGCAAAGGAACGTTTAACCGGATATTTGAGAGCGCTCAATGATTATAATATCGAAATTAATCCTGAATATATAGTCTACTCGCCTTATACAAAAGATGGCGGAATAGACGCATTTACTCAGTTAATCACTCTGAAAGATCGACCCACTGCTATTTTTACTACCAACTATCCAACAACTGTTAATTCGATGAAATGCATGATGGAAAAGGGATTAAAAATCGGTGAAGATATCTCATTGTGTGGTTATGATCAAACTGACTTGTTCCAGTTATTTGATCCTGCTTTGTCAGTCGTTGTGCAACCATCAAAAGAAATTGGTCAGCAAGCAGCTAAAATTTTGCTAAAGCGGATGAACGGAAATACTGAAATGCTTCCTCTCATTCAAAGGCTTAAAACCCATTTGATTACTACTGATTCAGTCAAAACGATCTTTTAATCTGTATCACAATATTGGAAATGTAAGCGCTATCTGAAAACGCTTAATATTTATTCGGATGAAAGAAGGGCTCTAATATGAAAATATTTTCCAAATTGGGCTTAATTCTCTTAGTGGCATGTATGGCAATTTTAGGAGCTTGTAGTAATCAGAGCGATGATAAAGAGATAGTTATTGGGGCTTCATTATTGACACAGCAACATCCGTTTTATGTAGAACTAAAGAAAGCGATGGAAAAAGAAGCAAAAGCAAAAGGAGTCAAATTAGAGGTAGCGATTGCCAATCAGGATTTAAATAAACAATTGTCTGATATTGAGGATTTTGTCACCAAAAATGTTGATGCGATTGTTTTGAGTCCTGTTGATTCGAAGGGAGTAGTCGCTGCTATTAATAAAGCAAAGGCTGCAAAAATACCTGTCATTACAGTAGATGTTCCAGCAGTAGGTGCAACACCAGATGCACATATTGCAACAGATAACTATACCGGAGGAAAAATGGCTGGGGAAGAAATGGCCAAAGCACTGGGAGAGAAAGGAAACGTAGGTATCATTGATTATCCAACCGTTCAGTCCGTAATCGATCGAGTTAAAGGATTTAAAGATGCGATTTCTAAATACCCCAATATTAAAATCGTTGCTGTCCAACCTGGTATTACAAGACCTGAGGCTCTAACTGCTGCTCAAAATATGATTCAAGCAAATGGGGATTTAAATGGTATTTTTGGTTTTGGTGACGATGCAGCATTAGCGGCTGTAACAGCAATCAAGTCCGCAGGAAAAAGCGGAAAAATACACGTTATTGGGTTTGATGGAATGGATGAAGCTAAAAAAGCTGTAAAGCAGGATCAGTCTTTTTACTCTGTCATTACCCAACACCCAGACCAAATTGGTCAACAGGGATTGCAAGCTGCTTTGAAAGTGATAAAAGGTGAAAAAGTAACAAAAGTAATTCCAATTAAACCAGGTGTCTTTTCAAAAGAGGGAGAGAAGAATTAATTGATTTTAACCCTACTCAGCAATCATGAGGGGTTTCTAGGAAGTGAGCGTCAGCAATCCGCTAAAAAAGATTTTGCTTGGCGCTCGTCTTCATTGTTCGACTGGGGGCATTCTCATTTGTATTTTTGTCAAATATTTATTTCTATCATTCATTTACAAAAGAGGCCTTCCTTTAGGAGATGTGAATATGTCAGCTGAAACAATACTAGAAATGAGAAATATTTCAAAAAGATTTGGTAAAGTAGTCGTGTTGTCTAACGTAAATTTGAAGGTGAAGAAAGGGCAAGTTCATACTTTATTAGGTGAAAATGGTGCTGGTAAGTCAACTTTGATGAAAATTTTATCAGGCGTTCACCAACCAGAGGAGGGGGAAATTTTTTTAAAAGGTCAAAAGGTTAAATTGGAAAGTCCAAAAGCAGCACAAGATTATGGGATTAGCACGATTTACCAAGAGTTGAGCCTTTGTAACAATTTGTCCATTGCTGAAAATATCTTTGCCAATCGAGAACCAGTAAAATATTGGTTTATTCAGGATCGAGAAATGAATCGCTCAGCAAGACAGATCTTAAAAAAGTTAGAGATTGAACTTCCACCATCAACTCCAGTTAAAAATCTTAGCATTTCACAACGACAAATGATAGAAATTGCCAAAGCTCTCTCGCTTCGTTCGGAAATCATTATTATGGATGAACCTACTTCTGCTTTAAGCAGTAGAGAGACAGAAGTTTTATTTCGATTAATTGAACAGTTGAAAGCTGAAGGGGTTGCGATTATTTATATCTCTCATCGGATGGATGAACTGTTTAGAATATCAGATGAAATTACAGTTTTACGTGATGGAGAATTCATTGATACTGTCAAGACAAAAGAGACTGATGTTAATCAACTGGTTCAAATGATGGTAGGTAGAGAATTAAAAGATATATATCCCAAAAGAAACTATTCTATTGGTACCGAACAATTGTTGGAAGTGAACGGTTTAACAAGGAAAGGGTTATTTGAGGATATCAGTTTTTCAGTGAAAAAAGGAGAGATTGTTGGTTTATTTGGTCTAGTTGGAGCTGGACGATCAGATCTTGCAAATGCCATATTTGGGATTAACAAAGCAGAAAAAGGGACGATCAAAATTCGAGGACAAGAGGTTCAGATTGCAAAACCTCAGGATGCAATCAAAAATAAAATCGCTTTTATAACAGAAAATCGTCGTGAACAAGGTCTAGTAATCTCTCAAACTGTAAAAAGGAATGTAACGATGGTTAATCTTGATCAATTGCTTTCAAAGGGAAGATTGATCAAAGAGAAAAAAGAGAACTCAATTGCAAGGGAAGCAATTTCAAATTTGAAAATCAAAACGTCAAGTATTGAACAAAAAGTAAACAATTTAAGTGGCGGAAATCAGCAAAAAATTGTTTTAGCTAAATGGTTAGAGACCAAGCCTGAAATTTTAATTTTGGATGAACCCACTAGAGGAGTAGATATTGGGGCGAAGCATGAGATTTACAACATTATGAGAGAGCTTGCGAGTAATGGCGTGGGTATTGTAATGATCTCTTCTGAATTATCAGAGGTTCTCTTTATGAGTGATCGGATGTTAATTATGACAGATAAAAAAATTGTCAAAGAACTGAGTCCATCATCCACTTCACAAGATGAAGTGATGCTCTATGCGACGGGAGGTATTTAAAAATGGAGAATGTAAAGATCGAATCTGACCACAGTTTAAAAAATGTCAGCATGCAATTTCTTCGTCAGTATGGAGGAATTTTAGCTGGATTAGTGGTTTTGATCATTTTATTTTCCTTTAGTTCTCCGCATTTTTTTCAGGTAAAGAATCTACTCAATATTATCTTGCAGGTTTCCATTATTGCCATCTGTGCTTTTGGAATGACATATGCCTTGATCATTGGTGGGATTGATTTATCGGTCGGCTCAACGATTGCTCTGTCAGGAACAGCCGCTGCTTTATTATTGCAGCAACATATCCCATTTGTGGTTGTTGTGCTAATTGTATTATTGTTAGGAATGGTTTTAGGAGCAATTAATGGAGTACTCATTTCGAAAGCATTGATACCAGCATTTATTGTTACTGTTGCAACAATGGGGATTTTCCGTGGTATTGCTTATATAGTAACAGATGGTGTTCCGATTACAATTCAAAATCAAACTTTTTTAGAGTTGGGCAATGGAGATTTATTAGGAATACAAATTCCCATTTATATATTGTTTGCTCTTTTTATCATCAACCACATTATTTTATCCAAAACAAAATTCGGTAGACAAGCTTATATTAGCGGAGGAAATGAAGAAGCTGCTCTGTTTGCAGGTATCAATGTAGATCGTTTAAAGATATGGATCTATATCATTACGAGTACAATGGCTGCTATAAGTGGTTTAATTCTTGCTTCTCGACTTTTTTCAGCACAGCCTAATGCTGCAACTGGCTATGAACTTGACGCGATTGCAGCAGCCGTATTAGGTGGAACAAGTTTGACTGGTGGTAGTGGGAGAATTTTGGGGACTCTTATTGGTGCGATCATCATTGGTGTGATTAACAACGGAATGAATTTGATGGATGTACCCTATTTTTACCAGTTGATTGTTAAAGGTTTAGTGATTTTAATCGCTGTCTATATCGATATAAAAAATAAGAAGAGATCAAACTGAAGTTAGGTGACAATCATGTCTGAGATATTTACCATAGGGGAAGTTTTAGTTGAAGTTATGGCAAAGGACATAGATCAGGGATTTGATGAGCCGGGTACATTTATAGGTCCATTTGCAAGTGGTGCACCTGCTATTTTTATAGATCAAGCGACCAAAATAGGAAGTTCCGGGGGCATTCTTTCGCGAGTGGGCAAAGATGGATTTGGTCAGTTAAATATTCATCGACTGCAACAGGATGGAGTTGATGTACGCTTTATCAAGATGATTGAATCCAAAACGACAGGAATTGCATTTGTGGCTTATCAGGAAAATGGAGATCGTGATTTTATTTTTACTTTGAAAGACTCTGCCGTTGCCACATTAAATGAAGATGATGTGCGAGAAGAAATGTTTGATAACTGTAAGTACTTTCATATAATGGGTTGCTCCGCTTTTAATGAAGGTATCATGTTAGCTATGAAAAAGGCCATTACGATTGCTAAGAAGAAGCAGATACAGATTACTTTTGATCCGAATATTCGTAAAGAATTGATGGAAGATGAGAATGTAAAGCAATTTATTCAATTTGTTTTGAAGCATTGTGATGTATTTTTACCTGGTGAGGAAGAATTGTTATTGATTACAGGTGCTTCCACAGAAGAAAAAGCAATGAAATTAGTATGGGAGATGGGCATTAGCTGTGTTGTGGTGAAAAAAGGGAGAAATGGTAGTAGAGTCTATTATGATAATACCTGTATTGATATAGATCCTTATCCTGTTCAGGAGATTGATCCAACAGGTGCAGGAGATTGTTTTGCGGGAACGTTTGTATCACTAATTAATCAAGGTAAATCGATCATTGAAGCAGCTCAATGGGCCAATGCAGCGGGAGCATATGCAGTCACGAAAAAGGGTCCAATGGAAGGAACTTCATCTCTACAAGAGCTACAAGTCTTTATTGACCAGATCAAAGGAGGAGAATGATCCAGTGCCTTTAGTAAATGGAATTGATCTATTACAACATGCGCATAAAAATCGATATGCTATAGGAGCTTTTAATTATGCGAATATGGAAAACCTCCAAGCGATCATTGCCGCTGCAGAAGAGCTAAATTCGCCAGTAATTATACAAATTACCGAAAAAAGCATTCAATATGCAGGATTAGATTATCTACATGCATTGGGTAAGAATGGTGCGGAAAATGCTAAAGTACCAGTTGTACTTCATTTAGATCACGGAAAAAAATGGGATGCTATTCTTCAATGTATTCGGTTGGGCTGGACATCGGTGATGATTGATGCTTCACAGCAATTGTTTGAAGAAAATGTAGCACTTACCCGAAAAGTGGTTGAGGTAGCGCATGCTGTTCGGATTTCAGTGGAGGCTGAGCTTGGTTTTATTGGTGGGAAAGAGGAAGATGTTGGATTGGAAGACGGTATCTATACGGATATTAACCAAGCGGATGAATTTGTTAAACTTACAAACTGTGACTCGCTTGCAATTGCTGTAGGTACACAACATGGCATTTACCAAGGAGAAATCAACATTGATTTTGAGCGGATTAAGGAAATGAAGGAACGTCTAAATATGCCCCTTGTATTGCATGGATCATCAGGAGTTCCAGACGAGATGATACGTCAAGCCGTGCAAGCGGGCATCAATAAGGTGAACTTTGATACAGAGATAAAATTGGCCAACTTAGAAGCATTGCAGCATTTTTTAAAAGAGAATCCAACAGTTTATGACATCAGAAAAATTTATGATCCCGCTCGAAAAGCGATGAAAGAAAAGGTAAAAGAAAAAATGCGCTTACTTGGAAGCGAAAATCAATCTTGGAATTAGCTTAAAAACGCACAGGTCTCTATATATGCATGTAGGCTGTCTCGAAAACCGTTGTGTGCGCATATCGTACCGTGGGTTCAAATCCCACCCTCTCCGCCAATATTAAGGGGTTTAGACGATAGATGGACTCAATATTTTGAGCAAAGAATCAATGATTACTGCCCGATTTCTGCCCACTACTTGGCTAAAGTACTCAAAGGTGTTTTCTTGGTCTGGTTAAATAAGAAGTTGTCTAATTTTTGGGCAGCTTCTTTTTGCATGTTAGGTAATACATGTGAATACGTGTCCATCGTAATTATCATTGATGAATGACCTAAGCGTTCTGTAACAATTTTTGGATGAATCCTGTTTTGCAATAACAATGTAGCATGACCATGTCTGAGATCGTGAAAGCGAGTGTGTGGAAGTTTTAACTCTTTGATGACATCTGCATAATGACTCCCAAAGAATACATAGTCATAGAAATTCGTTCCTTGAATGTAATCTAACAATCCATTGATTTGACTTTTGTTTAGCACATGAAAGTTCTTTTTATTGGTTAAGGTGGAGTTGCAGCTTTTGCAGGATTTAATTTAATGACCTGCCATTTAATTGCATGCTCTAATGGTTCGCTTCGTGAAGTAATCGATGATGGTGTAACACTGTTTGTGCTGAAAGACCTCCAGTGCCATCTTTTCTTCCTGATTCTAAACAATTCGAGTAATAGGATTGAAGATGTACTGATTTCAACTTGTCACTTAATATTTGACCTAGTTTAGGTATAAGGTGTTGATTAACGATGATCTTATATCTTTTTATAGGTACGTGGAGCTGTATTATTAGCATAATCCTTCATCTATTGAACGAGAAAGTCACTTAATTTTAATTTTGAAGGTTCCACATATTTTTCCGTCAATTCTAATGAGGGAAGGGAAAAGTGATAAAGGTAAATTACTTGCACAGGCTATCTCTCTTTGAACATGCGGAGAAGACCACGCCAGCACTCCGTGCTTCTAGAGAGACTGCTTTCTGGTGATGGAAAGCTCCGAGCAAACCACCAATGCTACTGACCACATTTCTCTCCTTGTTTTTAAAAGCACCCATTCAGGACTGACACAGAGGGCGCATGAATCACGAAAACGGGATCATTATACTTCCTTCGGAAATCGAGACTGTGAGGTCAGAAAGACTGAACCTTAATAGCACTTTACAGTTTGTAACATAGGAGATGTATACGTAGCCCCTCAATAAGGGATTAATGTTAATATAAAAAAACAGTTAATAACAAAGATACAATTATAATTGTGATGAATCTTCAGCAACATCGTTTATGCAACATTGCTAAGCTTTATCTGATACTTGCTATTTTGCCATTATTGATTGCTTAGTGATTCGCAAAGTTAATTCAACCTTGCTGTCATGAAAAAGATAAGCAATTTATATAATAAAACTTATGTTTGAGTTATTAGTAACGGGGATCTATATTTTAAAATAATATACTATTCATACTAGTAAATCTAAGGGGAATCGTGTATGTAGAGCATGGAGAATTTTGAACTACTACCACCTCTATAGGTGGTAGATTCCTGCGAACACCAGACCAACGTCCAGTTATCTTAGCAGGCTCTACCCGCCGTCCCAGCGGTGAAAACAAAGTATGCTCTGCTATGCTCCCTACTTTCGCTTGGTTTTCGCAACTTCGGTGAGCTGGGTGGTTGAAGATTTTACGTTACTGACCCTTTCCAGCAATAACCCCATATCTTCAGTTTTCAAAGAGCTACAACTATTCTAACAAAATAAGTGGTTCTAAGCATCCCCGCAAAAGGGATACCGAACCACGTCCCATTCACCTCACCGCTTGTAGAAGCGGGAGTCCTCTTGGACGAATTTGGATAGAAAATTAAAAATGTCATGCACACCTTACTTACCAATCCATTTATTATATAGATATACGGGTCCTGGTAAATCGGGTATAAAAGTAATAAACAATGTAATGACCAAAGTAATAGATGAAAGGATCACATAAGCCTTTTTTTCTTTCACTTTATTTCTTAAATTAGGCCACTCATAGTAAGTACAACCAATCATGAATAGAATAATCCCTAGTGTTGTAATCCAGCTCATTTTTTCCACCCTTATATTTTTGGATTCTCCGTTGTCATTCCAGGTCGGAGGATTCGAAATTTTGTTTGAATGTCAATTTTTAGGTTTGGATATAAAGAATCCCAGTTCTTTTTATATTTTTTCCACTCTCGAGGATATTTTCGATAAAAAGTATCAGCTAATCCAAATATATCAGCTTTCCATTTTTTTTGCCCCTGATCTAAAGCTTTACGGATTTGCAGTGTAATTCCTTTTGCTAACTCCTTTTCGATTTTGGCTAAGTCATGAGAGTTCATGACATCTAAATGAGTTGAGTTTTGCGTTACAATGGCTTCAGTTTGGACTTGCAATTTCATGCTCAAATGATTTTTTGTTATTTGAGGGATAAGCTTTATTTTATCTTTCACAAATTCAGCTGATAAATATCCTTTTTCTGGTTTTGGTTTCACTGTGATTGTTCCGGATGCCGCTTGATTCTTGATCATCAACACTCCTTTCGTTGCTTCAGCATTGAGCTTACCCAACAATTTGTCTGTTTTTAGCACTGCTGTTCCATGAATATAAGGCATTCTAACATTGGATGATCGGCCATCTTGTGGTGTGAGAATTTCAATCCAAGGAAGAGCAACAGCCTTACTTTCTCCGTTCATCATCTGTAAGGTATCAATGATAGATTCTTCTAATCCAGTGTGTGCATGTACTAACTTATGAATCGATTCGGCAGAGTTTCGATCTATGACTGGATTGAGTTTTAGTATCTCTTTAGCTTGTCCTTTACTAATAAAAAGATTTGCTCGTTCTCTAGGTTGAACAGCACGTAAAATGCCATTTAGCTCATTTAAAATCCCTTTTTTAGCTAATTGTTCCCCGAAGATAAAGACTTCATTTTGCCCCCAGAAAATTTTTCGTGAAATTTTCCCTTGTAATTTGAGCATCGCATCAGCGAAATTGACACCTTCAGCCGATTCCACTAAAGTTGGTGATTGAGTGTTTTCATTCCCCATTGTTGCAACATTTTGCTTTTCCTTACCACTTGTTTCTGGAACAAAAATTTGGATCGAAAGCTCAATTGTCTTATCATCTTTTTTGTCTAGTGCTGCTGCTGTGATGATGGCCAAATTGTTGACTTCCACTCGATCCCAGCATCCTGTTAGAAGGTAAGTCATGTTAAGTAGAAGAAATAAAAATGCAAGATATCGTATGTTCATGCTTGTTCAGCTACCTTTTTTTGATTTTGTTTTCTTCTAAAGTAGGCAACAATAAGCAATAGTAAAGGAATGAGATATTGCATCAAAAGGAAATAAATCGTTCCTGTTGAATTGATAAATTGAGATAAAACTTGCAGGTTAGGAACAGTCCAGATGCTCAAAACCAGTGAGAGAATCCCAATGGGAAAAATAAGCGGACGATAATCGGTTAGCTTAAGCCATTGAGCTGTACCTAGGGAAAGCGCATAATAAATCATGGTCATTTTAATAAACATACTAAGCACCCAGATGGCTGCCACAATCGATTCTAGATGTTCAAGAAAATCAGCTAAACTGATATATCTAGCAACGCCAATGAGTGGATAGGTTAAATGCGCACCCACCTTCCCAAATATAAGTAATGTACTAAAACTTACTAATAACATTGTCCACACGACAGAAAGAACAGAGTAGATACCCCAACGCAATTTGTTTTGTTTGTCAGATACATAAGGATATAAAAAAGAAATTAAAAAAAATTCCCCATAAAAAGCACTTAATGGAGGAATAGCACCAATCAAAGAAGGCTTCAATCCATGTTCAAACATTGGCAACATATTCTGAGGTTTTAAATCAGGAATCAATAATAATAATACAATTAAAAATAAAGGCATAACGATTGGAACAAAGAATTGGGCAGATCGTCCTATTACTTCTACACCTCCACGTACAGCGTATGCACAAACAAGTAACATACTCCCACTGATCACGCTGTAAGGTGTATGAGCGAGAAAATTAGTGATTAAAAATTCCCCATATTCACGAACGATATCTCCAAGGATGATCCAGTAAAAAAACAAGTATAAAAAAGCAAAGATACTCCCTAAAAAGCGACCAATAATGCGGGGAACATATTCAATAAAGGACTCTTTTGGATAAAATTTATGTAACTGAAAAGTGATCCAAACAATTAAGAAACCTCCTAAAGAAGCCCAAATGGGGGAGAGCCACATATCTTGATGTGCGTATTTCATTGTCACAGAGGGCATAGCCAAAAGAGCGGTTGCAGCAATGGTAGAATGCAAAATCATCGCCATCTGTAGAGCGGAAATTTTGCCACGTTCAATCACTGTGTAATTCCTCCTCATTTTCAGCTTCTGGTTTTTGCCCAGGTGATTGCCTGATTGGATTTTGTTTACTTGTTGAGTGTGGACGTTTGTTTCGTGCCCAAATGGGAGATCGATATAGAACATCTTTTAAATCTTGTTTTACCATTGGAACAATGGGTGTTAGATAAGGTACGCCAAAAGAGCGTAAAGAGCACAAATGAATGACGATGGCAATAATTCCTAAGATGATGCCGAGCAGACCTAGCATCCCTGCTAGAAACATAATTGGGAAACGCAAAATGCGCAAAGTGATTCCAATGGGATAATGTGGCAATAAAAATGAAGCAACACCAGTAATCGCAACAACCATTACCATTGGTGAAGAAACGAGCCCTGCAGCTGTCGCTGCTTGACCGATGACAAGTGCACCAACAATACTAATAGCTGTACCCAATTGCTGCGGCAGTCGAACGCCCGCCTCACGTAAAGCCTCAAAAGTTATCTCCATTAAAAGTGCTTCGAATAAAGCTGGAAAAGGAATCTGTTCCCTTGATTTTGCGATTGTTAGAAGTAAAGAAGTCGGGATCATTTCTTGATGATAGGTAAGTAATGCTACATATGTAGAAGGAAGTAATAAAACAATAGCAACGGAGATATATCGTAACCACCGAATTAGCGAACCAATCATAAATTTTTGTGCATAATCTTCACTTGATTGGAGGAAGGAAAAAAGAGTGATTGGGACAACCAAGGCAACTGGATTTCCATCGCATAATATCGTCACATGTCCTTCTAGAAGATAAGATACGACCACATCAGGTCGCTCGGTGGATAGTATTTGTGGAAATAAAGAGTTTGATTGATCTTCAATCAATTCCTCTATATATCCACTTCCCAAAATACCGTCCATATAAATTTTGTCTAGTCGCCGCATCACTTCTTTTATCAGTGATTTCTCAGCAATTCCTTCAATATAATAGACTCCGATTTTTGTGCGTGTATATCTGCCGACAACAATATTTTTCACTTTAAGCTGAGGGCTTTTGATACGTCTACGGAGCAAAGATGTGTTGATCGTTAACAATTCTGTGAAGCCTTCCCTTGGACCACGAATAACTGATTCAGCCGGTGGCTCTTCAATCGCTCTGTGTTCTAATTGGGTCAAACCCAATGAGATTCCTTTTTTTTGATGATCCAATAAGAGGATAGGATGACCATTTGAAATCTCATCTATTATTTCCTCGATATAATTCAATTCCTTGATATTAGATACTGGGATTACACCTGATACGGTATTGATAGAAAAAGGTTCTCCTGTTTTATTTAACAATGGAGTTAAGACATTTTGATCTAGTTTTTCTTTATCTACGAGACCTTCGATATAAATCAAAACGGCACTGATTTGTCCAAATATCGTAAAATCATGAAAAACAACATCAGAACAGCCTTTAAAAATAGTAGCTAAAAAAGAACGGTTTTCCTCTAATGTTGCAGTAAGATTTTGTTGAGCCGCAATTTCATTTAATTGTTTTGTTCTTTTTTTAGATGACAACCAATTTTTTAAAAATCCCATAGCGCAGCTTCCTTCCAGCCTTTCACATAATTTCGCCAAACGATTAATCTTTTATGCACATAAAATAGAGTGAGAAAACTCACTCTCTATGCTTGACAATGGGGATCAATTCGGTTCTCATCATTACAAATTTCTAGATAGAACACTTTCGAGGATTATTTCAGTAATTCGAATTTGATTTTATCGAATATCATACAGTTGGATGTATCAGATATAGTAGGCACTGCTTTATAGTGACCATTTAGAAAAACTAGTTCATTAGTTGTAAAATGGAAAATAATAGGAATTCTGGGATTTTTGTAAATACATTTTCTAATATCTATTATTGGATCTATTTTCTGATCTACCAGCACCTAACATAATGATACAAAATTTTACTTTTTGAACTCATCTCCTATTAAAATGTGTTAAAATACTGACAATAATGTTGGAATAATCTAATTGAAAAAGGTTGTGGAATAAATGACTTTAAAACCCATTTTTAATAAAAAGGTCTTGGCAGAGATGATGAAAATTGTTCGAAAGCAAAGAGACGCCTATCTGATTTCTCGCATGAAATCCAAAAAATGAGCAGGGGTATTGGAGGTTGTTTTTGTAGTTATCAATGTAACTACATGATAATATTGGTGAAACAATCACAAAGTCACTTTAAAACTTTTGATTTGACTTTTGCGCCCACATACTCGTGACTTCAATCGTGAGATAGGGCGCATCAACCGTTAATTCGAATTATTTCCCTGATCCTTCCATGAAATGCTATATCACATTGCAGTTACCAACGGTTTTTCTATTATCACAATGGTAACAGACCCAAACCATATCCATTGCTAATAGATTGTTCACCACAGCACATATACCGAATATCATAAAAGCTATGAAAGAAATACGATTAAATTTCTTTTTATGGAGGGGGCATTTGTGGAATCCATCCTATTTCATCACAACGTTAGCGAAAATCAAGAACAATCAAACACTCATTTACAAATCCATTGAATGTAGTCGTGAAGTGGATGATCATACAAAGAGATTGGCAAGGACTCACATACCATGCTTGTTCTAAGTTGCTAACACAACTTAAAAAAGAAATTTGGTATACCAGTAGCATTCTTTACCCAAGAACACGAACGAATTCGTGTGAGTGTTCAATTAAATAAGCTCTGATAAATTTCAAGTTGACTCCCAAGTGTTCTTTTGTCATCAAACTGTCTTTTTACTATTTTCCGACTATTCTCGCCGAATTGCAATCTTAACGCCTTATCATTCGCCAATTGTTGCAACCGTGTATACAACTCTAAACTATTTTCTTTTTCCACTAAGAAGCCGTTCTTGTTATGAATAACTTCTTCTCTACATCCACGAATATTTGTGGCTATAATCGGTTTCTTCATTGCCATTGCTTCCAAAATGACTAATGGTAAACCTTCACGATGGGAAGGTAATACAAACACATCTGTAATTGCAAGTAATTCTGGAATATCTTTTCTAAAGCTAGTAGGGATAATACAGGTGTTATCTTTAATGATTTTCAATAATCGTCTATAGCTTTTCTGATCACGTTCACTTACGGATAGACCCCCGATTATTAGTAACTTCACATCATTATTTGATTTCGTAAGTTCTTGAAAGGCATCTATTAATTCAAATATACCTTTTTCCTTCACTAACCGACCAATAAATGTAAATACAATATCGTTTTTATTGATAGAAAACTCATTTCTTAGTCTTATTTTTTCTGATTCACTGACATGTTTAGGATTAAATCGATCCCGAAAATCAACCCCGTTATTAATATGAAAGATTGAATTCTCTGTTTTAAAATGCTTGCGTATACATAATTCATAATCTTCTTTGCTCACTAAATGTAACATGCTTGTAAAATAACGAGCAAAAAATTTTTCTATACTGTATAGAAACAAATAATTTAGCTTCGACATATTCTCGTGAAAGTAAAAACCATGTGCAGTGTAAATAACCTGTTTCACACCTGCTAGCTTTGCTGCAACACGACCAAGTATGGATGCTAGAGGAGTGTGAACATGGACAACATCATAACGTTCCTTTTTCATTAAAGTAGTTAGTAGGGTGATAGATTTTAAATTTGAAATAGGTTTGATTTCTCTATCTATCGGAATATGGATCATATGCAGTCCTTGATGTTGCAATTCTTTAAAGCATGGGCCAGTGTTTGTACAAGCATAATGGACAATATATCCTTGTTGAACTAGAATATTATGAAATGGTTTTAAAAAAGCTTCAACAGCCATATCAATATTGCATATCTGTAATATTTTCATTAGAACATCACTTTGATAAATTCAAATCGTGATCTCCATTTTAGATATAAATAATAAAGAACCATTTTTCCAAGTAAACTTTTTGCCTCATAGCATTTATATTCCATTACTTCCGTTCCGCCAAATCTTCGCTTAAATTGATCTATTTTTTGTAATTCAACATTATCAACTTCTAGTGACAATCCGGAAAAATCATAGATAGAACATCCGGATTGTTTAAAATATAGCATTTCCATCCAGTGTAAATATTTATTTGCTCTACCAATTTTATTTTTTTGTGATGGGTCTACGAATAAACGAATGGAACAAGAATAAATCAAATAGGCACGATCATCATTGGTAGAAGATACATGACTACATAAGATTTGATTATTTTGGTCCTTAACATATGAAATCATTAATAAATTTTTTTTCCTTAGCGCTCTTAATTTATTTATATTACAAGGTGCAATCCCTTTTTTTTTCGCAAAACGATTATATAATACAGAAAAATCATCAATTTCTTCTTCAGTAGGTTGAGTACTAATCTCAAATTTTAGTTGCTCTCTTTTTGCTCTCTTGATATTATATCGAGTGTTTCTATTAAGATTGGAGTATAAATTTTTCTCACTTTGTTTGATATCTATTTGTAATGTTTTGAATCTTTTGTGCAGCGTAAACCTCTTGTTCTCTAATATCTGTTTAGGTAATTGGGAGTGAATGATGATATCTGACTTGGGGATTTCACTTGATTTATCTTGCAATCCATATATATCTGTTATTTGTAAGAAAGATTTTTTCCACTGAAGTATTTTCATTGGATCACTCCTATTGAGAAAGAATCATATGAGAAAGCTCGCTCATATTCATACTTTCCATTCCATATTTCTTTTTGAGTTTTGAAAAATGAATGAATATTTTCTCCAAAAACAATATATTTTCATCTAGATTAATACCAAAATTATGCGGATGCCACCACAAGTGATATATTTCTCCAGTTTTAGCTGCATGTGTTAATTCCGAACATATTCTGTTTAATCGAATAGATTCAAAAAAACGAAATCGCTTAGAATATGGACGAAGAAAACGACTCGCTGGAAGATTTAGTGGAAGATGATTGTCCTGATGATCAATTTTATAAGTATTGTGTCCAGATAAATTTAAATAAGAATCAATATATCGAAAGCATCTCTTTAAATTTTTCGTAATTGAAGAGTGATTCATGGGTTGATAAAACCAACCGGGATTGTTCCCCCTATATGAAGTAATTCCTAACTGTTTACAAATCGATAGGTATTCCGAGTTTACTTGATTTCGAGGAAAAACAATGCTTTTTAAGTTGATATTATGTTGTTTGGCGATATAAACAGATTTCTCTAAATCCTTCTCGAACTCTGCCTTTGTTTGCCCTTTTTCTAAGCAATAGTAGTGGGAAAATGTATGTGTTCCGATTTCTTGATATAAATGAGTAGAAATTATTTTGATTAACGAAGGAGAAAAGTGAAAGGGATCTTCAAATTCACTCGAGTTCAGTGAATCAATGTAAGGATAGGGAGATAAATTTTTATCTTCATAGTTGGGAAGTTGTTCAGGGAGCTGATTAATTAATTCCCCCTTATTTTTAAAAAACAGGAAACCAACAATTGCCCATGTCGCATGGATGTGGTATTGTTTGAATAATTTTAATACCGCAGGGATAACAGATCTTACTCCTAAAATATTCTTTCCATAAGCTTCTTTTGTAAGTTTGTCTCTGACTCCCCAATAAAGTTCAAAGTCTAAAGATATCATAAATACGCCATTGCTTCTTTGAGTTGTTGAACTGCAGGGTTTTATCACAGTAATCACGCGATAGTTAATGCCCTCCTTTTGTAATATTGAAGGAAAATATTGATAGATCAATATATTATATATAATTAGTAGCTGAATGAGCATAATATTTAACTATATTTACGAAATTGTGTTTTGGTTAGCTGACAGGAACTCATTTTTAAATCCCTCATAATAATATTTGTAACGGTTTTTATACAAATAAGAAGGGGTTTGGGGACCTACAAGATGTTAATGAAGCATTCAGTGATTTATTTTAGCGCACGTGGACTTTCAGGAGTAATCAATTTGTGTGCGATAGCGGTGTATACTCGGTTAGCATCACCAGATGTGTATGGTCAATTTGTAATGATCCTGGCAGTCGTTGAGTTTTTAAATGCAATTATGTTTCAATGGATACGATTTGGAATACTTCGCTATGCACAAAGGTATTCAAAAGATTATAGAGTGGATTTTCTTAACACCATTGTTGTATTGTTTTTTACGATGCTTATATTGACATTGATATTGTTTATATTTGTTTATTTGTGCTCAATAGATATAGGAAAATGGGGAGAATATTGGTTTTTTAGTATTATTCTCTTATGGATATTAGCATGGTATGATCTCAATCTTGAATTACTCAGAGCGGATCTATTTCCAAAATTCTATGGGTGGATAGTAATAAGTAGATCGATTTTAACATTTACCTGTACTGTTATGATGTTGATTTTTGGAATAGGTGCTAACGGATTTATCATTGGTATGATGGTAGGTATGTTGTTTCCTATGTTATTTGTAATGAAGAGGAATTGGATAGGAATACGATTTCCAGAAATAAATTCAACCATTTGTAAAGAAATGATCACCTATGGACTACCATTAACCATTACTTTTAGTACGCATTTTTTGATGGTCAGTTCAGATAGATTATTGTTGGGATGGTTACAAGGATCATCAGAATCAGGATTGTATTCCGCCGCTTATGATCTAACTCAGCAAACATTACTATTAATTATGACAATCATTAATCTTTCAGCATATCCAATTGTTGTTCGTACATTAGAAAACGAAGGAGTCAAAGAAACAAAAAAAAGATTACGACAATACACAACCTCTCTTTTTTTTGTTTCAATTCCCGCTACAGCTGGATATATCATTTTATCTCCTAACATTTCCCGACTTTTTTTAGGGTCAAATTTTATAGAGGCATCCTTAATTATTATGCCCTTGATTGCATTGACCGCCTTTCTGCAAGGAATTAAACAGTACTATCTAGATTTGTCGTTCCAACTGGCGCAACGAACTTGGTTTCAAATATGGCCAAATATGTTAGCTGCTAGTACAAATATAGCCCTTAATTTTTTCTGGATACCAAAATGGGGTATTTTGGGAGCGGTGTACGCTACACTTTTCTCAAACTTTATATCCATCGTACTCTCTTGGTTTATAGGGAGAAAAATCTTTGTGTTACCATTTCCATTAAAGGAAATACTAAAAATTATTGTAGCGACAGTAATGATGATGTGCACTCTAAACTCAATGGTGATATACTCAGGATTCCTTAGTCTATGTGCTCACATTGTATTAGGAGCATTTATATATATCCTGGTTGGATTATTAATGAAAATAGGGGGATATCATCGATATTTTATAAGTACCCTAGATCGTATCATTAGAAAAAAATAATTGATGTGAAGGAGTCACTGTCTTTTCTTTTTTAATGGAGCCCATGGCAAAGCTAGAAATAGCCAAAAGTGACGCCAATGTAAACTATCAATAAAAAAGCTATTGACGAAAATACCAATAAGAACAGAGGCAAATAGAGCAAAATAAGGTTGATTGACGCGCTGACTTAATAAAGAACGTCGAATGGATCGATTAATTGTAGACATGAAAAGAAGCATAAATCCAACGAAACCTAACCAACCGTTTTCTATTAGCACTCGAATATATAAATTGTGTGGTGACAGACCATATATCATTTCGGCTTGCCCAGGACCGATCCCAAGAGGCGTCACAATCGTATGTTGAATGATTGTACTTTGCGTTGCAAATCGTTGTTGGTCATACCATTGAAGACCGGATCGTTGTGTAAAAAGTTCATGGAAGCTATTGATATTGAATAAACATAGAAAGGAGATTGATAATAGGGCCATCAGGATCAAGAGTATTTTTTTGTTAAGGAAAGATGGCCTTAGATACAATGTGTAATTTTTAACATACAGGGTTCTGAGAAATATAAAGACACTCAATGAAACAAAATAATTTAACCAAGCGGCTCTTGAAAAACTAAGAAGTACACCCATACTAGTAGATAAGAAAATGGTAAACCATATTATCTTCTTCTTTTTAGAGGATCTTGTTATTTTGTGGATTGCATAAATAGAAATGGGTATCAAAAAAGCACCGAATACATTGGGATCTTGAAAAAGTGCTGTTGCTCGATCATACTTTATGAACCAATTATAGTGGGGTATTAATTGAAAAAAGGCGAAAATAGATAGGATCGACGAAAAAAAGGCAGCAATGGTATATCCAAAAAATATTTTCTCTAATAATTGATAGCGACGAAATTTCGTTAATACCCCAATGAAAAAAATCCAGAGGCAAATTAGGTATACACTAATCGTTAGATAATATATACCTTCATTTAAATTGATTATTTGGTACATAGAAAGCAAGATTCCAGCAAGGTACATTAAAACGAAGGTGAGTGTTCTAATTAAATAACGTCGAAATTTCAAATACGACAACAAAGCACCTGTAATCAATAAAGTGATGATGAGAATATCAAAAATCGCAGGTTCAGTGATGACAATCCCACTAAACAACATAGTGAACCAGATCATACTATAGAAGGCAAATTCGATCGGCGATATTTGTTTTGACAGAGTGGTTACCTTCTTTCTGTTTGTAGATTTTCTATGAGTTTTTTTAACAGACTGGAGGGTCTTCTCACTTCTAACCAAAGGACGATCATCAGAGAGAGGATGAATCCGAGTGTAAATCCAATCGCTAAATATATATATTTGTTTGGTTTTACAGGGGGATAGTCACCAATATTTGCTTTTGTTAGAATATGAACATTCTGAACATTTAGGACATATTTGATTTTACTTTGAAATACGTATGAAATAGTATTTGCCATCAGCACAGCTTTTTCATGATCTGTATCTTCAACAACTATTGAAAAAACTTGTGATGCATTGTTTTCAGAATGGACGTATACGTGCTCGGCCAACTCAGGAACATCTTCTTCTAGTTGTAAACTTTTTGCTACTGGTTCCATGATATAAGCGCTTTTTATGATTGAGTTATAAGTTTGTATTAAGTTTAAGTTTGCCTCTACATCTCCATAAGATATTTCTTTCATATTAACCATTAATTCAGTCTCTGCTTTGTATTTAGGGGTGACAAAAAAACAAACAGCGCCGCTAATAATAGTGGTTGAAAGTGTAATTAACAAAATCAATGGTAGATACCTTACAAAGCATTTATAAAAATAAATCAAACTAAATATCTTCTTATTCATTTTGATACACTCCTTTAAAGAGTTATTATTTTAATCTAACGGTTGTTATCGATGCATTATGAAGCACGCTATAAGAAACTATGTTTTATACTGATGGATAAAAGATTATCTAGCACCTTCACCTGAAAAGATCACTATAATTGTTTTAAGGATAATTTTAATATCGAATAAAAAACCAATGTGTTGAATATAAAAAAGATCATATTGTAATTTTTCTTCGATAGATAAATTATTACCACCATTCACTTGAGCCCAACCAGTTAAACCAGGTTTTACAATTAAACGGTTACAGAACCCACTAACTTCTGTGTTTAATTGTGTATCTAGAAGCGTAAATGGTCGTGGGCCAACCATACTCATATTGCCTGCTAATACATTAATGAGTTGAGGAAGTTCGTCTAATCTTCTGGCTCGTATAAAGAAACCCACTCGTGTAATTCGCGAATCGTTTTTTTCGGTGTAATGGGGACCTATTTGATCAGCATTTTTGTGCATTGATCGTAGCTTTAAGATTTGAAAGGTTTTTCCCCACTGACCTACTCTTTCTTGTCTATAAAAGGCTTTCCCTGAAGTGTCTAGCTTTATTGCTATGATAATTACAATAATGATAGGGAGTGCAAAGACTATACCAATTATTGATAAAAAAATATCTACTAATCTTTTTCCGTAATAACTGTAGATAGTGGGTTTTTTTTTATTCAATTTGATTAAATGGTGATTTTTAGCTATATTTTTGCGAAGAAGATTATTTTTAGAATATTTTTCAGGAAATTGATTATTTGTCATAATCCTCTCCCCTATCTTATTTTTATAGAGTATTTTCCTTTATTCAAATTGGTTACGGCTACAATCTAAAAATCTAGCTCCTAATTAAATATATAGTTGGATGACCAAAATCGGATTAGACAATTATTAATGGAAGCCTGTTTATACTCCAATAGACTTTAGGTATCTTAATGTTCTGTGAATACGGAACTTATTAAACCAGTTGACGCAGTCACTGAATGCCAGTGTTAGTTGATCAAGACTATTAAGTCATTTGTTTCACAAATAGTCTTGAATGTCGCTTCAACAACAGCATTGTCATAGCTATTTCTAATTATGAATAGAAGAGAGATGAACGAAAAATCAAATAGATGAAGAATTGTAAGGTGGTTTCAAGGCTCTTGATGGAGTGCTGAAAATTCCATGTGACCCCCACTATTTAAAAATAATGGGATCAGTTGAAGGTTTTACGCTACTGACCATTTCTAGCAACAACACATACTCGTAATTTTGGTATAATTGGTTCTATTCTGATAAAAAGAGTCGGTTCTAAGCATCCTTTTAAAGGGGATACCGAACCACGTCCCAATCACCTCACTGCTTATAGAAGCAGGAGTAAGCTTGGACAATTTAGTAATAACTAGCATTTCATCTTTTTAATTACTTGTGTAGTTCAAGCTGTCATTTGTGTGTTTACCATTTGTTTCTTGGAATCGAATTCCCAATGCTGCCAAGATAAAGATTATTAATGCCCCCATGAGATACCACACAGCACCAGTGAAAGTGCCTTGATACATTGTAATCAGATAGCCCATAGTTACAGGAGCCAATATTGCTGCGATCTGACCACCGAAGTTCATAATGCCTGAGACAGAGCCGATACTAGAGGCTGGAAACATTTTATGTGGAATAGACCATAACCCACCGATGCACATTTGTAGGAAGAAAGCAGCTATCCCTTCATACAGAAGTATCATCAGTAGAGAAGTTGAAAAAAACATAGCATATAAGAAACTACCTCCAAGCACTCCTGCAATTAGAAACAAATATTTCTCCCGGTTGACAAATAATTTATCAATAAGTATTCCCCCAACTACAGTACCAAGAGCTCCTGCTAATCCAGGCATTGCCGAATAGATACCTGCATGCAGGAGATCGAGTCCTCGTGATTTCATCAGATAAGTGGGCAACCATGAAGCAAATCCCCACATAGCTCCATTTAAACCAAACCAAGCAATCGTAAAATGCCACACCTTTGGCAATCGTATCACTTCTCGAAATGGCATTTTTGTGGATTGTTCCTGTGTAGTAGAGAGAAGTTGCTCTGGACGTGGCACAAGTAAATATAGAGCTGCGATCACTATACCGAGAATCCCAATCACCACAAACATTGTCCGCCAACCAAGAAGATACATTAGTGGGGCGGTAATTAATGGGGTGAGGGTGATTGTAATAGGGCCATTTGCCTTTAATATAGCCTGCATTCGCGGGCGATTTTCTCTTCGTACATATTCACTCACGGCCTTCATGCTAGCTGCTGGAAAACCTCCTTCTCCTAAACCAAATAAAAAACGGATCACCAAAATGGATGTCCATGACCAAGCGTTACCTGTTAAGATCGTAAAAACTGACCAAATCGTGATCGATGAAATAATCACCACTTTTGAGCCGAATTTATCTGCTAGCCAGCCACCGGGTACACTCATCAATGCATAACCAACAAAAAAGATACTCATAATCCAACCTTGAGCTGCTTCATTTAACAAGAACTCTTTTCCAATCAACGCAATGGCAAGCGTCATCACCATTCGATCAAGAATAGATATAAAATCACTGGCGAAAAGCAATGAAATGATGAAGCCTTTTTTTTCTCTTAGAGAGGCAATTTTCTGATACATTTATCATTCCCCTTGCTCTGGTTTTATTACATAAGTTGTTTTCAGTGGTCCATCTGTACGAAAAAAAGTTAGACAACCTCTCTGTGTCTCAAAATCACCATGTGGAATGCCAGGGGGGCGCCAAAAATAAGAACCTTCATGAAACAATCCTCGATCAGTTGTCATTTCGCCATAGATTTGAAAGCCCTCTTCTACTACAGGATGAATTTCATAACGGGTATCACGCATTTGCGGAAGAACCCCAAGCAGCCAAGAGCTGGCTCCTGACTTTGGATGTTGAAATAAACTTTTTCGCATTGCTCCGATAGTAAAGCCGGGTGTAATCGTTGCTTCCCAAGCCATCTGATTGGTATCCTGAATGATCATTTCTTTTTCACTATCAATAATCGTACGTGTAATCAAATCTCCAGCCGACATGAGCAAGACTTGAAGATCACTTTGGACTACGATTGGTGCTAATCGTGTGCCGGATTCTAAATAGAGATGCGTTAACTGAACAATCTCGGTAGTTCCAATTCTAAGCTTACCTTTTAAGATAAGCAGTTCTAAATCAGCTTGATAAATGCCCCCCTCTCCCGTACTACCAGCAGGGATATGAACAAGACTAGTAAATGCTTTGGTTTCATGATCAATACTCAAGATTTTTTGTTTGGATTTTTCTGGGAAACCTGGTATTGTAAGCGTTTCCCATGGTAAAGTTTCATGATGGATAAATTCTGTATGTTCTCTCAAATTCTATGTCTCCTAAATGTGATATTTTTAGCGTAAATGAATTATATAATAAACTTATTTAATCATCAAATTGAATTATACAAAAAACATTTTATAGTTTTAATGGATCGACAGAAGATCAAGGGGAGAAAATAGGCACAGACACAGTCATGTAATCAATGAAGGAAAAGAGAATACAAATAAAAAAAATTGAACTTGAGGCAAAGAGGGTTTAATATTCATGATATTCGGAAAATAAAACTCCGATCAGCCTTAATACATGCTGACCGTTTCCGGACGAAGATCCTTAGGAAGACCTTTTGGTTATCTCCGAATGCAATCGAAGATTATTCAATTGTATTTCCTGAGTAGGGTTGCAGAACGAATTGTATATGTGCGTTCCACATTTTGTCTAGTTTACTGCTACTTTTGGCTAATCCTCGGCACGATAAGAGTCGTGTAAAGGATTGCGACTACCACTAGTGATAGTGGCCCAAGCCAGACTGTTGTAAGAGTGGCGACACCGAAGGTTACAGGAAGGCTGAATAGATTTGCTCCAATCGAGCCAGTCCGAACCCCAGTGCTGTAGTACGGAGATACACCGCGACCCTGCTGCTGTGTATGATCACTGGCTAGCTGTGAGAATGATGCGCGCCCTCCTGCGATGGAAAGCCCAAGAAGTATTCCACCCAGGATGCTCCACCACATTCCTCCGAACAGAATGCAGATCATACTACATCCGGCAAGAAGAAGTGCGAGTACCGTGACGAATCGGTCTCCTTTTCGTTCCGCGAAACGAATAGGCAGGAATCCGCCAACCGCACATACGAGCTGGTGGACGAAGAGTGCGATGTATGCATCTTTCCCCAGATGGAACTGGAGTAGAGCGAGTGTTGTGGAGCTGCAGACGATAATCGTACTATAGGGAGCAGCTACACGAATTGCACCCCAGTCGATTTCTACCTTGACTGCTCGCCAGTTGAGTCGACTTTTCTTTTTCTCTTTACCCGATTCTTTTTCCAGCCTCGACCAGTTGAGCTGAGAGAGGAGAAGTACGAACAGGGTAAGAACCGGTACAGTCGTCGTGAGGATGATCCATGCCAGCTGTTCGCTTTTGAGCCCTAAGAAGAACAGGAGCTGTGCTACTGCCGAGAACAAGTAGCACCCGGAGCTGAAGAAGCTTCCTCCACGTCTTTGAAGGTCTTTTTCGCTGGGGAGTGACATCCGCACCACTACAGCTACGGTGGTAAACGCCAAGAAGTGAGAAGCGCTGTAAACAGCGAATGCTCCTACGAACGAGATTAGCGTAGACGCCAGTCTTGTCCAGATGGTAGCGAGGATCATGACCACAAGGGCCATGCTAACCATCTTTCTTGGTGAGTACTTGGACATAAGCCGAGGGGTGATGTACGAGATATACGCAGAGATAGCGTAGAAGATCAGTCCGAGGACTGGTACCATCTTCACGCTGAGCTCGACACCGATCCGACCGTTCGCTCCCTGAAAGAAAAGGGCGAAGGTAAAAGCCAGAGTTGCTGCAGCGAAGTCCATCTCGAGGATGGGCTTTGTCGCCCATTGGTATCGATTCATCCAATATTGGATGAATCGATTCTCTTTTAATTGCACGATGCCTCCTAAGGCGTTTGTTGAACTGGCCCATCTTCGTCCTAAGATCAACCCATAGGGGTTTCAATCTTCCGATAACTCGGGAAGAAAGTCGCTCAGGTAACTGATCATAACCATGTAAGGTTGTAAGATGGGCATATGGATGATTTAAATATAGCATAGATTTATCATTATTAAAATATATGATTATATTATAAATTAATCTAATTATTCGTCTCGATCTCTACCTTTAGAAGTAGAATTTAATAAGGGACGAGAGGGACGAGAGAAAAAATCCGAAGGTCCAGGATGGCGATTAAGTAACTCCCAAAATTCTCTATCTTCAGGTGAAAAGGGGAGAGCATGGAATTGCGGTTGTTTTGCTTGGTTTTTTGCATAGTCACAACCTTCTTTAAATAGTTGTTCTTCTTTTCTTCCTTGAAATGGAGGTGGAATTTGATGTGGATTGGCTACAAGTTCTTCTAAAGTAATATCTTCGATACGATAATCGGGTATCAAGACAGATCGATAACCATTTAAGAAAACATCCACCAAATGAATGTGATCATCTAGTATCGCTTTTCTTAGAAGAGGGGGAATTTCTTTGCTATATTTCTGTTTTATTCCGTTGATAAATGTTTTCACTTCAGGATAATCACCAGCCAATATGGCATCTTTCTGCGCCCTTTGTTCAAAATCTATCACTTGTTCTCTTCTACTAAACATCCAGCCCAGTCTGATGATATGTGACTCTTCTTTTGATGGTTTTCCAGTGTATTTCATGGGTGGAAACTCAGCGCTATGATTCATACCATACAAGTAAAGATCTAGTAAATCTCCGCGATTCTGTAAAACAATTTCTCTGAGAATTTGTGGTGTTTTATGGAAATATTTCGAGCAACTTAAGACAAAATCTCTGCCGGTATCTCGAATTAAAGAATAATCTTCTTCCATATCTTGCCCAGCAACATGTATTTGATTTTTTAGTGCTTCTTGTTTTTGCTCTTGGCCTTCCAAAAGGGCCAAGCCAGAACCGACAAAAAAATTAAGTAATGCGACTGTACTATACTTTAAAGAATCTTCTGCGTCCCTCTTGAATGTTTTGATTTTTGGAGAAGCATAAGACCGTAATTCTTCTATTTCGTGGTTATATCTCAAAGCATCTCTAATAATCTGTTTTACATAGCTTGGAATGGTTACGTTTCCTTGGGTAGAACATCTGGAGAAGTTTGGCATTGTTATCAAATGTTCTTTATTTTTTATCCAATTTTTCGTTAAAAAATTTGGATCAACGGTAATGGTTATTAGCTTCCCTTTATGATCAGTAAACCTTTTACCAGCCATTAGTTGACCAATTTTGTATGCATCATGAAAAACTTGATCAGTCTGTCTATTTTGTATTGAGTTTCTTCCTAACCATGTATCGACTGCCCCCAAACATACAGCAAACCATGCATATGCATTGTCATTTTCCATGAGGAATATTAAATACTCAAGTATGGTTGAATCACTGGACTTTAAACCACTTTTGAAACGGATTTTAGTTCGAAGATCCACGAAAATTTGAACCACTTCCTATTCCAGTAAAAGGATTAATGAACGAAAGGTTTAGAGTTTTCTCAACTAATAACTCAACAATTAATTTGAAGATTTTATTATCAATATATATTATATCCTATCCTGTTATACAGTTTAGAAACATTGAATAAAAAAACTCTAGGTTTTTCTCTTAGACTCGTGAGGATAAGGGATCTATCCAAATTCGTCCAAGAGTACTCCCGCTTCTACAAGCGGTGAGGTGAATGGGACGTGGTTCGGTATCTCTTTTGCGGGGATGCTTAGAACCACTTATTTTGTTAGAATAGTTGTAGCTCTTTGAAAACTGAAGTTATGGGGTTGTTGCTGGAAAGGGTCAGTAACGTAAAATCTTCAACCACCCAGCTCACCGAAGTTGCGAAAACCAAGCGAAAGTAGGGAGCATAGCAGAGCATACTTTGTTTTCACCGCTGGGACGGCGGGTAGAGCCTGCTAAGATAACTGGACGTTGGTCTGGTGTTCGCAGGAATCTACCACCTCTATAGGTGGTAGTAGTTCAAGTGGAATGATATACCAAGAGTAACAACTATCTGTTTGCTTTATTTAATGCTCATGATCGCTGGAATAGCGGTTTAAGCTTGGTAAACACCCCATTAGTAGACAGGAATTCCTTAGAATCTCCCACCTTTAAGTGTTAGCTAAGTGGTGGGAGTATTCAAACGAGTCGAATATTTAAATGATCATAGCCTCTAAATACAAAATTCGAATTAGGTACAGGTGAATTAGATGGAGATAAGCTCAGTTTTGGAAAACGTTCTAACATTTTCGTTAAGACGATTTTTGCTTCTAGTCGTGCTAGCGAGCTACCCATACAGTAATGAATTCCTTGACCAAAAGATAGGTGGGGATTGGGTGAACGATCGATTTTGAACTGATTGGCCTGTTTAAAAATCGATTCATCACGATTACAGGACCCCAACCAGATGACCACTTCTTGCCCAGATCGAATTGTGTGATTACCAATTGTTATATCATCAATTGCTATACGATTTATACATTGAACTGAGGAATGGAATCGTAATACCTCTTCAATGGCATTGGGTATAAGCAATGGATTCGCTTGTAAGGTTTCCAGAACTTGAGGGTTTTTAAGAAATAGATACATTGCATTTCCAAGCAGATTAACAGTGGTTTCACTTCCAGCAGAAAGGATAGCTCGAAAGAAATCGCGTAGTTTTGGAAGTTCTATGTTCTTTTTATTCTCATTTAAAATATCTGAAACCAAATCATCTTGAGGGTTTTTTTGTTTTTCTGACATTAACTCCTCGAAAAAACGATTTAATTCATCAATTGAGTGTTTAAAATTCTTCAATGCTATTTTAAGAGGTTTGCCGGTTGACATACTTCTGCTTACGGTTAATCTTGTCCATTTTTTTATATCCTCATAATGTCGTTCATGAATACCCATTAAGCGCATTAGCATAAAAATAGGAACAGGACTTGCAATTTCTTGCATAAAATCAATTTCTGTTAATTTCTCTATGTGTTTCAACCTTTGTTCTGTAATCTCTGTTATCAGTGATGACATCCTTTGAACGTAACGATGGCTAAACTCCTTAGTTGCCAGTGATCGGAATCTCATATGTTCGGGGGGATCCATGCTGATAATACTATCTACCTTATCTTTTGATCGATTTGAGGAGAAAGAGGAGTGATCTATTAACACCTTTTGTGCGTCTTTATAACGGAAAATGTCCCAACACCTTCTACGTTTATCGTAGGATATCGGAGCTTGATCCCTCATTTCTGCATACCAATCAAAACAATTACTGGAATAATTCAAACCTTCAGGAGCAACAAAGTGTCCGATCAACAAGGATGTCATTTTTAGAGTCTCCTATTCATTTGATTTTTGTTTCAATAAGGGAGAGAGTATATAGTTCACTGATTTTTGATGTTTTTCAAGATCCCAACATTCTGCACAACCCTGAGCTTCTAATGGATAGATTTGAGAAGGAGAAACCCCGCTTTCTACTAGTTGTGCCATTTTTTTGAATGTGTAAATTGCAGGTTTTGAAGGGCGCGTTAGTTTTTTAAGGAGTTTTTTTAATGAATGTGTAAAATGTTCATCTTCATAAACCCAATCAACTAATCCTATATGGTGCCCTTGATGGCTGGATATTTGTTCTCCAGTTAATAGTAATTGGAGCCCTTTTTTCGTACCGATTTTTTTCATGAGTCGACTCCCTCCACCCCAGGCAGTCGTAATCCCTAATCTTGCTTGAATAAATTGAAAAGTAGCAGAGGAAGATGCGACACAAAAATCACAACTAGAAACGATTTCACATCCACCACCAATGGCTTTACCTTCAACAGCAGCTATGGTAATCACATTGAGTTTCGCGATTTGATCCAATAACTTGCCAACACGATATAAAAGTGGGTAGACTTGATTACCACTCATTTGCTGATGTTGATTTAAATCCCCACCGGATACAAATATTTCTCGATAACCCCGAAATATAAGTGCTTTCAATTTGTCATTTTGAGAAAACTGCTCAATTGTTATTTCTAATTCCTCAATCATTTCCTCATTAATGGTGTTCGCTTGTTCAGGGCGATTGAAGTAAATGTAACCGATTTCATTTTCTTGAGAAACAATTAAGGTGTTCATTTAACTTTTCAAATCCTTTGTTTATTAGCATTATCTTTTAATAATCGATTATATATAATTGTATTTGTGATTTCAATTAATATATATTTATTGTTTTGTTTTTAATATTTTAATTGTTATTCATTCATTAGATTTCAAATAAGACTAGAGACGTGAATTAGCTAAACAAAAAGAACTTGAAGGGTTACCAAAATCAACCATGAATATTAAAAAAGACGCAAAGAAATGCTATTCCACTGTATCTATAGGAGAACTGACTTTTTGGCTCACAACTCCAATTGATATAGTCGTTTTGTGTAGATGAAAGCAATAGAAATGCAAGTAGAATATTGAGAAGTGGTAATATCGAGTAAGAAGCGGATAACGGAGAATTCTTGTGGGTATATCATGAAGATAATGCGCAGTCATGTAAATTAATCCAATTGAAATGATTTTCCCCAAGGAAAGATAAACCTTAGGCATTTTTAATAATTAAAACCGCGCCAGGCGGTGGGGAGACCCACCGCCTGGCGACAGCTTACTTTCTCAGCCTTGGTCTTCGAGCAGCTTCTTCAGGGCTTCGTCGGCATCGTTGGACTTGGCTTCGGCGAAGGCTCTCCGAAGCCACCTCGTCTGGTTGTCGACGCCTTCCTCAAGACCTTCCTCATTCTCACCAGGTGTCTGAGAAGCAGCCAATGTAACCTCGATTCGAAGCTCTAGTAAGTGTTGTTTGTATGCAGACTAGTGGACTCTTTTGGGAAAGAGGTCGCTCTACCTCCTTGAGATTGACCATAAACAAATTATCTAACATGATAATTATAGCCAATAATAGCGATGACAAAAATGAACAATTGGTAAAATTTATAAGCATTCAGTTCATAAGTGTTGACCGTTTTCTCTATTAACTATTAACAATAACTCCACCATTGAGATGGATGATTTGACCTGTCATATAGGAGGAATCATCTGATGCTAAGAATACATATGCTGGTGCTATTTCTGCTGGTTGTCCAGCACGTTTCATCGAATTTTTGCTACCCCAACTGGCTACCTGCTCAGCAGGAAAAGAAGCAGGGATTAGTGGTGTCCAAACCGTTCCAGGTGCCACTCCATTACTCGTATTCCTTTTTTGGTAAGAGATTTTGCCAATGAACGAATGAAGGAAACGATGGCACCTTTGGTTGCTGAGTAATCAATTAGTTGCTCGTTTCCCTCGTATGCGGCAAGTGAGGCAGTATTAATGATTGTACTTCCGTTTTGAAGATAGGGGAGTGCAGCTTTAGTAAGATAAAAAACAGAAAAAAAGTTAGTTTGAAAAGTACGTTCAAGTTGTTCTGTTGAAATATTTTCTAGTCCATTTGCACCCATTGTTCAGCAGCATTATTTACTAAGATGCCTAGTTTTCCAAATTCCTTTATGGTTTGTGACACAATCTGTTGGCAGAATGATTCATTTCATATATCACCAGCCATTGTCAAACACTGGCGGCCTTTTTGTTCGACATAATGTTTTGTTTCTTCGGCATCCATATGCTCATTGAAATAAACAATGATTACAGAAATCTGCCAGCTGAAAGCCCACGGTTTGAATCGTGGGAAGAAAGATGGCGTTGCTCGGTAATCCCTTTCAAGGGATTGCTAAGAGCAACCATTTTTTGTATAATCGAACGCATGAGCGGTGCTCATCCTGCTTGTAGCAGGCTTTGTTCCTGTGTACGTGATGGTATGAGGTTCAAGTGGCGAATCCATCTCTCCCGCTTGGTAAAACCATAAGAGTGAGTGATGGAACCGAAACTAGCGTACTGGTAACAGGTACGCCGCCCATGTAGATACATGCAACAGAAGTTGTAGAACTGTATGGGATGGGCTGATGGGACAGCCCCTAGCTTGGGAGTTGCACGAAGCAGAAATGAATGGAGTGCGTGAACTACCCAAGAATCCCACGCTTTTAAGCGTGAGGAGTCTCAAATCTGCACCTTCTTTAGCAAAGGCAACGGCAATGGCTCGACCCATCCCGCTATCGCCACCTGTAATAATGGCAACTTTGTTTAGTAATTTACCATTGAATATAATCGGGATTATCAAAAATAGGTCGTGGATTCATGAAAGATTCTAAACCTGGTTGCTGATTTTGGTGTTGTGGTGAAAATGACTTTGGAAAGGTTTGTGGATTCATCAATATTCTCCTGTCATCGTTTCTTTATTTTGAAAATCTGGGTAGGTGATATGAGCTGTATTTATATCTACTAAAGCGAGTTGATTTCCTGTAAAAGCCTTTTGGAGTGTTTCTTCTAATTCAACATGATTATCAATTTGATAAGCTTCCCATCCACAAGCTCTTGCTAATAGGACATAATCTGGATTCCTTAAATCAACGCCTATTTGGTTATATCCGCTTTTTTTCATCTTGTCTTTTTCCATTTGTAAAGTTTTATTATTTAAAACAATAAGTGTGATTTTTATCTGATGTTGGATGGCAGTAAGCAGGTCGCCAATTACCATATTGAAACCTCCATCACCGATAATGGCAACAAATTGCTTGTCTGGCACACATAATTTGGCTGCTAGTGCAGCAGGAAGACTAAATCCCATTGTTTTCCAATGCCCTGAAATGAGAATTCGTTGTTGTTTTGCTCGAAAGTTTCGGTAAAACCAAAGTGTAACATCCCCTTCATCTATTGCTAGAATTCAATCTGGAGAAACCGTTTTTTTAAGAGTTCGAATAATGTGTGATGGTGGAATGGGAGAGCCAACCTGATTTCCTTCTTGTTCATTTTGTAACATCCAGAATTGCTGTGTTTCTTTTATTTGTTGAACCTAATCTTGATTTTTTGTATAGTCTTTTAATCCATCAATAAGGATGGGAACAATTGTGTTCGGATGACCCATTACACCTATTTCAACTTGTACACCTTTCGCTATATTCGCTTGGTGTTTTTCAATCTGAATGACTCGAGTGTGAATCGGCACATATTCTTCTGGCCACCATGTCGTTCCAATCATCAGGACAACATCCGCCTGTTTTAGAATATTAGATGCATGTGGATTTCCACCTTCTCCAATTCCGCCCAACATATGGACAGATGTTTCTGAAACCATTCCTTTAGCTCCTAAACTAGTTACAAGACCTGCTCCCCATTGTTCTACTAATTCTTCTATATTACTGTCAGCTAATCTTGCACCAATTCCTGCAATAATCATTGGTTTTTTAGATGTTCGCATGATCTGAATGACTTGTTTTAAAGTTTCAATGTTATACATTTCTATATCTTTCGATACAAGTAAAGGTTGTTTGTAGGGCTGGACAGATGTCATCATTGAAAATAAATCTTGTGGAACAGACAGGTGTGTTACTGTTCCTTCGATTAGTGAAAGATTCATCGCATCACCAGTACTTCGACAACTACATCAGGATGGGTGAGAAGTGTGTTATTTCGGGTTAACTCCTTTAACTAAATCGTACTCAATCTCGAAATGCCATTAGATATTTATTACTTATAAATTTCTAGCACGCATTTCTTGTTTGATATAATCAGCGGTTCGAGCCGCTAAAGCCATCACCGTATTGGTAGGATTTCCGCCACCAGAAGTGACAAAAGTACTTGCGTCACAGATAAATAAGTTTGAAATGTCATGGGTCTGTCCAAATGAATTGACAACTGAGGATGTCGGATTGTCTCCCATTCGACATCCTCCCATTAAATGGGCGGTGTCAGGAACAACAAATTCAGGTTTTCCATCTGCTGCTTTGATGATTTCTTTCATTGTTTTCACAGCATGGGAGATTAATTGTAAGTCATTATCGCTAAAGCTAAACGTTACTTTTGCTAGTGGTAACCCATATTCATCTTTTTCTTCAACAAGGGTAATGGTGTTTTTCTCATTAGGTAATACTTCCCCAACAAGGGTAATTCGTCCATAATAATTATAGTTCAGCATTGTCTCCCTAAGTTTTGCTCCCCATAAGAAGCCTTCGTTTGATTTTGATATTCCATTTACAAACTCAACCGGTCGAGCTCCATGAGCATGCAAGGTATATCCTCGTACGAAATTTCTGTTTGCATCTGTCCGATAAAAAGCCTGTGTCGTTGCCAAGACAGGAGTTCCTTTATACAAACGAATTTCCTGGTTGAACTTTCCATACACATCATGACTGCTATGAGTCATAAATGCTTTTCCTACCCAACCACTACTATTAGCAAGTCCATCAGGGAATTGTGCATTTGCAGAATTGAACAAAAGTCGAGGTGTTTCGACCACATAGGCGCTAAGAATGACTAGCTTTGCTTTTTGCTGATGCGTTTTTCCTTGATGAATAAACTCAACACCCGCTGCTTTTCCTTGATTATTCATCAATACACGTGTCACCATACAATCTGGTAACACTTCAGCGCCTTCATCGATGGCTTTGGGAATATGTACGATTAAAGTACTAAATTTGGCATCGGGCATACATCCTTGATTACAAAAACCTCGGTTGATACAAGGTGGTCTGCCTTCAAATGGAGCTGATAGAATGGCTAAAGGGGCAACTGTACTTTCAATCCCTAACTTTTCACATCCGTTTTGAAACATATAAGCATTCGGACTGAGCGGTTCCCGTTCAGGGTATGGATAGGGACCATGAAAATTTCCCCATGGAAAATATTTTGGACCTGATACAGCAATCTCATTTTCGATTTTGTCATAATAGGGAGCAATATCCTCATAGGAAATAGGCCAATCTTCTGCAACTCCATCAATGGTTCGAGCTTTAAAATCGACATCATGAAAGCGAAGAAATACTCCAGTAAAATGAACGGTTCCTCCCCCGACACCTCTTCCACTATTGTTGTGTCCCATGGTGAGAGGATCTTGCCCATCTACTATCCGTGTGTCTTGCCAACCTAAATTTTTCATCGTGAGCTCATCACTGGCAAAATCTTTTTGTGGATCTCGCATCGGCCCTGCATCGAGTACAACAACTTTCATTTTTGCTTTACTTAATTCATGTGCCAAAACGCCTCCTGCTGCCCCTGCTCCTACAATCACTACATCTACTTCTTCATTTTCATATTTTCTATTCATCTTCGGGCTGCGCCTCCCAAGGATCGAGCTGACCTAATTGTGTACGTACATATCCTCTTGGATAGGCGGGCCCTCCATATCCAATTTCTGACCACACAAGAGGATGAGAATAATAGGCTTCTAGTGTTAGAGTAAGTAATTTTTTAAATAACTCCCGTTGTGGAACAAAGTTCCATTTACTAGTTAAGGCTTGTTCATTACTTAATTGGTTTAGCAAAAGCAGTTGTGTTTTTTTGTCTAGTTGAACAAACGATATCTGATACTTTTCCTGTGATGTTTGTTCCAATGCCTCTAAACCTAAACGGATTAATTCTTTTGCTTTTGGCATTCCAACCTTCCGTTGTCCTTCCCCTATGGGAGAACTGAGTGTCTGATCTATATGATCGAGGATATAAAGAATCAATGATTCTCTTTCATCTCCTGTTAATTGCTTACAAATGGTTTGTAAAATCGTGCTTTCTTCTTGTGTTAGAAAAGAATAGGAGGTAGTTGGGTGTAATCGATTGGAAACAATTTGTTGGGTATGGTTATCCCATTCATCTTTTTCTTTCATTACATCATAAGTGGGATAATGTGATCTTTTTGACAACTTTATCACCTCCAATATGCTGCAATAAGCCCTAAGGTGCTTAATGCAGTAAACACGAGAGGGAGAATGATTGGAGGGCCGATTAGAAAGTTTCGTAATGCCCAACCGCCAACACGAATTCCTACACCCCGAAAGTGATAATAAAAACCAATCAATCCGTCTAAAATGCCAATAAACATAAAAATTTTAAATAACCATTTCATCCATGATACTTGGTAAAAGGCGAGGACAATTCCCGCAATAAAAAACACAGGAGCTGCAATAACAGGTATCCACATCGCCTTTTGATGGAAATTTTGTCGATAATGGAACATTGTAACTTGAACAAACATCAACAAAAACGCTAAACCAATAAACAGAATAAGTATCCTGTCAAGTGGCCATCCATTCCAATACATATGAAATCTCCTATTCCTTATCAAATTCATAGTTCTATTTTTCCAACTTTTAACAAATACTATACATCCATACTTGCCATTTACAAATCCAAAAAACTAGGAGAATATGATGATTATTAAACAAATTGATACGTTTCCTTTGTTTTATCGTTTAAAAGAGCCATATGGTGATGCTAATGGATATAAATATTATCGTACTTGTTATTTATTTCGGATTCGTACTCAGTCGGGAATTGAAGGATGGGGAGAATGTATCGATTGGTTACCCACATTAGAGAAAGGATTTCGGGATCGAGTGATTCCTTTTTTATTAGGAAAAAAGGTAACGGATCGTGCTCATTTGATAACAACAATTCAGAAATGGCATGATCGAATTGCATCAGGTGTAAGTATGGCCTTGACGGAGATATTGGCAAAAATCGCTGGCTTATCTGTATGTGACTTATGGGGAGGGAAGAGAAGAGAGGTAGTTCCCGTATATGCTTCGTTTCAATCTTATTCAGAAGATAATGATTGGATCAATCAGTCCATAAAGAAGGTTGAAACGGTAGCAGATGCAGGATTTCAAAAGATGAAAATTAAAATTGGTGGAAAATCTTTTCTAGAAGATGCACGCCATATTTCATCACTTGTAAAATTATTTGAGGGACAAATTCAATTCGCCTTAGATGCAAATCAAAGTTATGATTTGTTTACTGCATTGAAATGGAATGCATTTTTTGAAAAAAGCTCATGTTGGCTGTGGTTTGAAGAGCCTGTACCTTTACAAAATCATTCGGCTTATTCCCTTTTGCGTTCTAGGTGTCATCTCCCGATTGCTGGAGGAGAAAATATCCAAAAACCAAATCAGTTTATTGCCAACATACAAGCTGGTTCGTTCGATATTATCCAGCCTGATCCAATGCATGTAATGAATATAGATACATTTCGAAATATATTACAATTGGCCCGATATCAAAAAGTACGGGTATCACCTCATACCTACGATGGAATACTTTCTCGATTTTATGCGATATTGGCGCAGAGTTGTTTACCTGCTTGGAGTAAAATGGAAGGTGAAGAAATTGAACCAGTTGAGTGGGATGTTATGGAAAATCCTTTTACCACCCTCCTTCCTGTTGATCCCATAAAAGGAATCATTAAAGTACCGAGCGGGGTAGGTATTGGGGTGGAGTTCGATGAAAAACAATTAGAATCACTACGATGGGATGGATCTAGCTATTGATCGTGAATATAAAAAGGTAATAAAAATATAAATAATGAAAATAAAATTGATGGAAGGGGTAGTTTAGCCTTGCATGATGATAGATAACAGAATGACTTGAGATATTTCATCTCAAGTCATTTAAAATTTAGGTGGTTCATGCTCTTCAGAAAAACGATAGGTATCGGGATCAATTGGGTGATCTTGCAATACACGGAAAACACATCGCTCATCGCCATTTTGAAAACTTTTCTCACGTATTACTTGATAGCCAAGTAAACGAGTTAAAACAGATACTGTGACACTACATAAAATGGGTTGTTCCATTGCGATATTATAGAACGGGCAATTGTGTTCGATTAATTTGAGAGAGTCATCTGTGTCTTCTATCTCCATAAATGTGTCATTGGTTGAATAAACTTCTTTTAGAGCAACGATTTTTTCGGATAAACTCAGACCAAGAAGCCGTGATTCCCATTCTCGTACTCGCGATTCTGTCATGGAAATAAGTATTTTTTTCAATTCTTGTTGTCCAAGATGCTTGACCACTGTATCAAGTATTTCTATGGTCAGTGTGTCGTAATTTCTTAGGGAAAAGGTGTTCACCTGCTGATGTAAGTTGGTATTTCTTGAACTACTACCACCAACAGAGGTGGTAGATTCCTGCGAACACCAGACCAACGTCCAGTTATCTTAGCAGGCTCTACCCGCCGTCCCAGCGGTGAAAACAAAGTATGCTCTGCTATGCTCCCTACTTTCGCTTGGTTTTCGCAACTTCGGTGAGCTGGGTGGTTGAAGATTTTACGTTACTGACCTTTTCCAGCAACAACCCCATATCTTCAGTTTTCAAAGAGCTACAACTATTCTAACAAAATAAGTGGTTCTAAGCATCCCCGCAAAAGGGATACCGAACCACGTCCCATTCACCTCACCGCTTGTAGAAGCGGGAGTACTCTTGGACGAATTTGGATAGAAGGACGACCTTCTTTTTCCAGTTCTCTTTTTGAGTATCTTTGGACATATCCCTCATGTCTTAGTTGTAATAAATGCTGTCGAATTGATTCTTCTGTCAAGTTGAGTTGTGATGCTAATTCAGCGATTGTTTTAGATCCATCGTTTTTTAATATATGAAGAATGGAGCGTCGGGTTTCTGGTAAGCTTTGGATATTCATTTCTTTTTCCTATACTCCTTATACTTAACGTGGTGAGTTTGTTGATTATGTCTTTGATTCGTTCCAATATTACACCTGAAAATGAGCTCGCCACCATACCAACTTCCGAACATTAAGAGAATAAGACCAAGCAAAGAACATGTAACGACTCCAATCAATCGAATTGCAGATGGTGCAATATGACCGATTCTTAGAAAAAAACTACATGTAAATAAGAGGGTTGCAATGACAACAAAGATCATATGGTGTATTGCCACTTTTTCTGCGGGATGATTTCTAGGAATATTTGAAAAGTCAATTACCCCTGTGATAAAGGATAGTAATGCGAATACCAATCCAGCAGCGATACTCCAAAATGACAATTTCCACCATACTAGATCTTCATTTAAAATACCTAAGAAATCCCAAATGAAAGAGATCGACCATAAACCAAAAGGAAAATGTATCACCATAGAGTGAATAGGATGACCAAAAAGCAATAATCCTCGTTTCGTCTTCAGCATTTCGTTATCCTTGGATACCTACTAATAAAATCAAAAATGCTATAACAGCAACTAAACCATGTATATAGACAAGTGGAGATGGTAAAGCGTTTCCACGTAATCGATAGGCGAATAAAATAAATCCATCAAGTGCTACGACAACAAATAAAATAAGGGAAATGAGGATCAGCCCGTTAGTAGTTTCCTGAAATACCCCAATAATTAGTGAAATTAGGCCAATCGCAGCTAAAATTCCGTGAGCAACTGCCAACCACAAGGGACGATTTTTGTTTCCTTTATAAAGAATAGCGAGTACAATTCCTCCCACAGCAGCAATACCAAATAAAATTGCAGAGATTAGTAACATAAACAATTCCTCCTATACTTAACCTTCTGATAATGATTATGGATCAATTCAGCAAGTTATTTATTGTATAATCAGTTTTTGTATTTTAGATCGTTTCTAAAAAGTAAATTGCGATTATAGATAGGAAAATTTTCTGTTACAGTCAGAAGCTATATAAGCTCAATTCAATTTTGTAAGGAATGTTATGAATCTACCAGAATAGGTGTAAACGTATAGAAAAGAGGTTTCTCCCAATCAACTGTTATAAGGGTAATTTCCCTTTGAGAGATCTGCAAAATGGACTGTTTCTTCAAAAAATTAGAAAGCAAACATTCAGGTTCTTATACCAAAAAGTAATCATCTAGATAGTGATGAATAGAACAATGATTGATCAAACTCACGAACTTATTGAACCTACTTTTAAAGTAAATCAATGATGATAATAAATTATGGATTTGAAATCAAATAATTGGGGACAAATACATTTTTTAATGGGTCTGAGCCTATTTTGTTTTTCCATAGTAGTAATGAGAATGGGGAACCTTCCCATTGACAGTCGTTTTTCCATCAATTCTGTGATAGTGTCCACCATTTGGTAATGGTATTGCAGTACTTGTTACGCCTCCAAAATGATGCACATGTCCATCGTCAAAAGTAGTTGTTCCTTTGTAACGATGCACATGATTACATTCAGATGGCGCTGAGGATGTTTTTCCGTATAGATAGTGCCTATGATTTAAATCAACTGAAGTTTTCCCTTTATAATGATGCTTATGGCAACATAGTCCAGATTCATCATCACAAAAAGTTATCTGAAATTCATGTTGATGAATAGAATGATCTGATTTGTCCATGCTCAAAACTCCTTTTTGCATATTTAACCATTGCATACTATGATGATCATGCCAAAAAGGTGAACTAAATATGGATTATTCAATATAATTGATAAACTTAGGTTAGAGATAGTGGCTAAAAAGGAGTGAGTGTAAAAATTATACTCAGTTAAAAAGATGACATAAAAGAATTTATCGAATTCTAAGAAGTCCCTACGATTTACCCAAACTATAATGATCAGAGAAAAAATGAACCGCGTGGGGAGAGATCCCCACGCGGTTCAGGTCAGCGGCTGTCCGACTTACTCATCGTCGAGCGCCTCACCTGCCGCAACACAGTTCGGACACTGGCAGTAGGCGGTTCCGTTACATTCGTCAGCCATCGTTTACCTCTCAGGCTCAGGCACAACTTGGTGCATGTGACTATTTTCGGTTACATAGAGTATACCAAAAAACGGAGCAAAGGAGATCGCTTCTCTTAGATTTAGAATAATAACTAGTATGAACATAACATTTGGTGCCGTTAAAAGTGGGGGATATAAAATTAAAAAAATATGTATTATCGGTTTGTCGGGTACTGGAAAATCAACCCTTGCGATGAAGCTTGGTGCAGTATTAAAGATCAAAGTTTATCACTTGGATGCATTATATTGGAAACCAGGTTGGGTTCAATCCACTATGGATGAACTGATGGATAAACAAAAGGAAATTTTAAAAAAAGAATGTTGGATCATTGATGGAAATTATAGTGATACCTGGAGTAACCGTCTAGATGAGGCTGATCTCATCATTTATTTGGATATTCCAAGATGTTTAAGAATGTATCGGCTTCTAAAAGATACTTGAAGAACCGGAATCAAACAAGACCTGATATGGGAGAACATTGTCCTGAATATTTTGACCTGAAATTTTTAAAGAAGTCCTGGACACACGGTAAAAAGAAAAGAGAAAAAACGCTTAACAAGTTAGCAGAGTATGAATATACAAAAAACATTGTAGTAATCAAAAATAATAAAGAATTAAATTCCTTTTTAAAACAAATCCATTTGATACAGTAAAACTAATTATTACATACATTTGTATAGTCTGTTGTTGTGTGGTTCCCCTAGTCATCTAAATAACAAAAACTATTTTTAGATATGTTCTGCTGCATATCTATCAAATTACCTACTACTCCTATTTAAAATCCCCAAATCTATTTTGATACTGACTTTCTATCAAGTACAAAACGATTGCTAATTTGATTGAAAAGAGAGAGCTTTCTGTTGACACCATCATATTAATCTTTTCTCAAACGTTAAAAAAACAATTCATCAAAAAGCAAGCTGCTCTTCCTGTGTATAATGTGAAAAGAGCCGCTTGCTTTTCCTGATATTTGTGTATGGAGGACTTGCTGGGATAAATCATTGTTGCTTTGTTGCTATGATCCGGAATGTAACGCCGAATTTATCCGTTACATTACCATAAGCGAGGCTGAAGAAATTTGCTTCTAGTGGATTATTCACCTGACCGCCTTCCTTCAATGCTTCAAAATATCTAGTAGCTTGGTCTTTATCATTGGTTTTAACAACGATGGTCACTTGTGTTCCCTTCTGGTAGTGACTGTGAGTAAAATGGTCGGATAGTTGAAGCTCTGCTTCGCCGATTTTCAAAATGGCATAGTTGATCAAGTTTTTCTTTTCTGGAGACAGCGGGGATTCTGGATTTTCCGGCATATCGCCAAATCGCAATGTATAGACAACCTGTGCATCCAGCGCTTTCACATAAAAATCGATGGCCTCATTAGCGCTTCCGTTCATTTCAAGAAAAGGGATCAAACTCGTACTCATAACAATCAGCTCCTAAATTTAGATGTTTTTTTCTGTGACATAGGGCGATTTTCCTTGTCACTAACTATGTCGTACATAACTGGAGAAACGTGACCGAATCTGTAAAATTTTTTATGAGAATCTTAAAAAAACGGTATGCTCCAAATCACTCTGTCACATTTACTGAGTTTTATACGACATATTAAGTAAAAAGATATAAATAAAAAGGAAATGAAGGAAGGAATGTGGCAGCATGAGCAATCACAGTTGGCTTGTGGAGCAATTTGAAGCACATCGGAATCACCTGCAAGCGGTAGCTTACCGGATACTCGGAACTCTGAGTGAAGCGGATGACGCTATACAAGAAACATGGATACGTCTTAGCCGTTCTGATACTAGTAGAGTCGAGAATATGGGAGGATGGTTGACAACAATCGTCTCAAGGGTATGTCTAGATATGCTGCGATCTCGTAAATCAAGGCGCGAGGAGCTTACGATGGATAATATTCCTGAACTGGTTACTAGTCATCAAGACAGAAGTGACCCCGAGAACGAAGCACTGATGGCCGATTCTGTTGGTTTTGCGATGCTTGTAGTCCTTGAAAAATTAAATCCCGCTGAACGCATTGCTTTTGTATTGCACGATATATTCTCCTTGTCTTTCTCGGAGATTGCTCCCATCATTGGACGTAATGAGACGGCGACAAGGCAGCTTGCAAGCCGCGCACGTCGCCGGGTTCGTGGTGTTGAGTCGACTTTGCAAACAGCAGAAGCGGAGCTCAAACGAAAACGGGAGCTTATAGATGCGTTCATTGCCGCATCACGCAATGGAGACTTTGAGAAACTTCTCACAGTATTAGACCCAAATGTCGTACTCCGAAACGACACTGCATTTCCTCCAGCTGTCAATACGCCAGTTGTACATGGTTCACAAGCGGTTGCTAAGCAATTCACTGGTCGTGCCCATGGTGCGAAGCCGGTGCTCGTGAACGGATCTGTGGGAGCCGTCATAGGTCCTTTGAGTCATCCTGTTTTCGTGCTCGAATTCAAGATTGTGGATGACAAGATCACCGAGATGGAAATGATTGCCGATCAGGCACGACTTAGCCAACTCGATTTAGCCATATTGAACGATTATTAAATTGATAGACAAAGAGACTGTAAAAGAAAAAACGCACTGTGGCTATTTCAGACCATGCGTTTTTTTACTTTATCAGTGAAATCATTGATTAGAAGCAGAAAAACTCAAACAACTGTTGGAAAAGGTGGTACATGATAAGTGAAAAGGTCTACTATCATGTCGTCCGGCATGTTTGTATAATTCCCTTATTTTGAGAGGACAGCTAGTAATTTCATCAAATTCTAAGAATGATAGATTCAACAATTTCCAATTTCTGAGAGGTGGCAAAACACCTAATTTAGAAGTTACGTGAATCTCTAATAGATTTGATTATTGAACTTTTATTACACTGGTGTTATATTTCATATATGAAATATTAAAGATTAAGGAGTACTTCATGCACTCAATTTCGAATGTAGAATTTATGCTGCTGCAAATGATTAAGGAATGTCGTCAGGCTTCAGGATACGATATCAAGAAGATAGTTGATCAACGTGGTTATCGGGAATGGGCGAATATCGGCACGACTTCGATTTACGCAGGACTGAAGAAGCTGAGCAGTAAAGGTTGGATCGCTACCGAGAAATCCGACGAAAAATCCGGTAAGGGGCCTATGCCGAATCGTTTTGTCCTCACCGAAGCCGGTATTGCCAAATTAAAACAAGAAATCCTGGATAGCCTGTCATCTGCACGAGAGCGTGATAGCCGCTTCGATCTCGGCCTGGCTGCTTTGCCTCTTGTCGCGAAGGACGAAGTCGTGGAAGCTTTGCGGAATCGGTTGGAATTTCTTCGAGAGACTTCAAGAAAAATAGAGCAAAAGTATGAATCGCAAGGCGGCATTCGATTGCCGCTGAACGTAAGAGCGCTGTTTTTGCATTCGATAAGCCTCATCGAGAGCGAGCGAACGTTCGTTGCCAATCTGATAAAAGAATTGTTGGAGGGGACAGAGGAATATGGCCAAAATCATTGACGGATTCGTTCCCTATAAAGGCGAGCATTGTGAAACAACAGCTATGGGTAATCTACTACAATTTGTGGGAGTTCAGCTGTCGGAGCCGATGCTGTTCGGGCTCGGGCAAGGGCTTGGATTCATATATTGGGACTCAAAGAGGATGGACTTTCCGTTCATCGGAGGAAGGGTGAAACCAGATAAATTGATGACCAATCTTGCCGCCCAACTGGGTTTGACCGTTAGCACTCAAGAAACGACATCCGTCGATAAAGCGTGGAAGAACGTACGAAGCAACATTAAACACGGAATTCCTGTCGGGTTGAAATTAGACTCCTATTACTTGGACTATTTTACGAACAAAGTGCATTTTGCCGGTCACTATGCGGTCCTATACGGGATTGATGAAGAATACGCATATATGGCGGATACCAGACAACAGGGCGGACTGGTGAAGACGAGTTTGGACAGTTTGGCTGATGCCAGAAAGGCAAAGGGGCCGATGAGTTCCCGGAATCGTTCTTTTACGCTCGAGAAGATCGACGCCTTGCCGCCACTCATTCCCGCTATACGGGCATCCTTGACCAAGAACTCGTATGACTATTTGAATCCGCCCATTCGCAATATCGGGAACAAAGGCATTGTCAAAATGAGCGATGAAATCTTGAAGTGGCCTTCCCGTAGCAACAATATTGAACATGATTTATGCCTGACCGCTATGCTGATGGAGCAAGCTGGAACTGGTGGCGCTTTGTTTCGGAATCTGTATAGGGATTTCCTGAAAGAATGCGTCGATCTGTTGGAAGACCTGAAAATCGAACAAGCCTACCGTTTGTTTACGGAAATCGCTCCAATGTGGGTCAGTGTTTCTGCTTCGATCGATCGTATGGGAAGAACAGGTAACCAACAGGAGTTGGAGCAAGCGTCGAAGCTTTTGCTCAAGATTGCGGATAAAGAACGCACAGCGATGGAGCTACTATCCTGACAACATTGGAGTCAGGGAATTAAATGGTATCCAAGCGGGGTGCCTGCAGAAATCAAACCAGATGTATATGGGTTCGCATAGGAAATAGAACAATGTACTGTTGATTTATTTCGAGGGTTTTTTCATTATTGAAGGTGTTGTTTTGAAACAGATCTGATTCATCTACAACCCATACCTCTAGCGCTGTTCTAAAAATGGAATACGTTAAGAGTGTGTTCCGTTTATCAAACGATATGGTGTGTAAGTTGATCTATTGACATGTGAATATTATTCTTGTTGTAATAAGAAGACGATGATTTATCCGCTTAGCATACCCCATGGGTCATTAGCGGAATTATGTACAGCTAACTGCTCCTGGGATAAAGCGGAATCCTTGTGATGCTGCCAGAGATGGAGCCGTTACACGGCAACGAAGCAAGCTGAACAAAATGATAGTTCGTCACAGAAGGGGAACACCATGATCAGGTGGATCAAGGCCATCGTTAAGTCGTTCTCAATCTTCGCCAACAAGGAGAGCAAGCCGTCCAACTTCGTCATTTCGGAACCATCGGAGCCACGAGCAATCAGCTATACTGTAGACGACTTCAAGCATTACACTAACCCGTTGACCTGTGCCCTCTTCGGCTGGATACCGGGAAGAACCTGTTCGACCGGTCTTAATGAGCTCGATGAAAAAATCGAGTGGGCGCTGCAGCTCAAGAAGACAGCCCCTCCTTCAACTCAGGTCTACATCGACACAACGTACCTGTGGCACTTGCTCTGGAAAAAACCCCTTTCTTCCGAGCTCAAGCAGGAGCCTTTCCATTCCGGTAAAGTTTTTCAGATCGAGGAGGAGGAAGAGGACGGGTGTGTGCGCACCACGACCCAGTGTGTGGTCTATGGACACATCTATCCAACGCGCTTTGAGCTCCACATCGATGTTACTATCGAGGAACTGGAGCTTCCTGTAGGCGCCGAAGTGGCAGCTGAACAGATGTGCCAAATCTTCGGTGGAAGCACCGGTTCAGCGTGGCTTGACACGCTGATCATCGAGGAAAAGGCACGCGAGACAGATGACCCAGCCAGCACCTACTTCGATGAGGAGGTAATTCGCGCCCTAATCAATGGATCTCTAAGAGATACTCAATATTCGATCTACTACCGAAGGTCAGACGGAACGAGACTTGATGTAGATGCTAGTCTATCGGGTAAGGGAATCATCAGCCAGTGTTCCTATCCAAACAACGAAGAACATAAAGTCAGGGTCACCCGCATCTACCCCATCTGACAACGCCATCAACGCACTTCTCCAGCCAGGAGAGGTCGCGTAATAATTGTTATCTTAATGTTCCGTTAATATTCGTTTTTATATATTGTCAAATAAGCAGAATGTCATGATGGCTAAAGTTCCTCCTGTGATTCTAAAGGTAAATCCGGTTACTAAACGATGAAAATGTAATTTTCTTTTTGGGTTAATTGACGCAAGCAGCTCAATCTTTTTAAGAAACAATTTCATTTCTTATTTAATTAGATTCCTGTTTAAATCGGATGACTTGATCTTCGATTTGGTCTCTGACCCGACGGAAGATTTCCAGAATTTCTTCATCAGTTCCAACAGCCTGTGCAGGGTCTTCAAATTCCCAATGCTCACGTTTAACATGAGAGGGTGTCATTGGACATTTGTCGTTCGCATCTCCGCAGAGTGTGATGATATAATCGGCTTCATTAAGGATGACTGGATCAATGATATTTGAAGTTTGATTAGAAATATCTATACCTTTCTCAGCCATTATATCAACAGCTTTTGGATTGACACCATGTGCCTCAATCCCAGCACTATAGACATCAAATTCGTCATTTAAATATTTCTTTCCAAATCCTTCTGCTATCTGACTCCGACAAGAATTTCCAGTACAAAGAAAGTAAATGATATTCTTTTTCTTCATGGAAAGTACCTCCTCAAGTTTCCCTCTTATAATTTAAACGATCTTAGCCTGAACCCAAATATATTACCTGAAAACTAATTGAACCTCTTTCAAAGAGCTACGTCTATTTTAACAAAGGAAGGCGGTTCTAAGCACCTCTTATATAGGGATACAAACCACGTCCATTCACCTCACTACTTATGGGAGTACGCTTGGACAATTTAGATAGAAACTATCAAACATTACTAAACACTCTGGAGAAGTTATTCAGATAATAAAATTATTAAAAAATGGAAGTGTATAATGCTTTTGATGAGGTTTTTTGTTAAGTTTGGTTGAAAGAAGCGTTAAGTTGAGGTCATAATTTAGATATCATTCTTTGAAATTTTTTCTAAGTGGGTGGGAATCATGAAGTTTGATTTACATACTCATCATAATCGATGTGGGCACGCTTATGGCAAAATTGAAGAATATATCGAAGCTGCTATTCGCAAAGGTTTGCAAATGATAGGTATCTCGGATCATTCTCTTTTTTTGCAAGTCAAGAAGATCATATAAAACCTAATATTGCAATGGCAAAAAGCGAATTCCCTGATTACGTCAATGAAGTAATCAAGCTAAAAGAAAAATATAAATCGGATATTCATGTTTTATTAGGAATAGAAGCAGATTTTTTTCCGCAATATGTTGAACTTTATAAACGGCAATTAGAACAGTATCCATTTGATTATGTCATTGGTTCAGTACACATTTCGAATGGGGCGAGTATCTTTAACAAAGACCGATGGAAGGATTTAAGTGAGCAGGAACAAACGAAAGAAAAGGAGATATACTACAAGTTGATTCAAGAATCTGCAAAGAGCGGTCTGTTTGATGTTTTGGGGCATATTGATGCAATGAAAGGAGTTTATCCTACATTTTCTCAAATCAATACTGAAGTAGTAGATCAAACATTAAAAATTATTGCAAGTCATGATGGAACAATTGAAGTGAATACATCTGGTAAAACGAAAGAGTGTGGAGGTTGGTATCCATCTAGTGAAATTTTAGAAAGGGCATGCTTTTATAACGTAAAAGTGACTTTTGGTTCAGATGCTCATATCCCAGAGAGGGTTGGGGATGAATGGGAAGAAGTAACAAACTATTTGAAAGAAATTGGTTATCGAGAATGGGCAATCTTTGAAAAACGAGTGCGACGAATGATTAAACTCTAGGAGGTGGTGAACATGGAAAACAAACAAAGAATAGACGTTGTATACGTTCTATTAAGAAGAGATGAATATGTTCTCATGGTAAAAAATGAGAAGACATGGAGTTTACCAGGGGGTAAAAGAGAAGATGGGGAAACGTTAGAAGAAGCAGTTATAAGGGAAGCAAGAGAAGAAACAGGATTAGATGTTATAGTTGATGGAGTGATTAACATCAATGAACGAATTGAAGATACACATGATGTTTTTTTTACTTTTAAGGGAGAAATAATAGAAGGAGAAATTGATTTTGAAAAAGATGAAGAGATTCAAAAAGTCGAATGGTTAAAATTAGATAAAGCTCAAGAATTAATGCCTTGGTATAGCGACTTTAATAAAATGCTAAAAAATAGAGCGAATTATGTAGCGGAATGAAAAATTTAAAAAGGTCCTAACCTGCTGTAAGTTGAAATTCTTCTCTTTTGTTGTCTATGTTATCTAAATCAACCTCCATTTTCTATATAGAGGTTGTTGCATAATTAATCGCTAAACCCAAAGGGTTAGCGGTTCCAAGGTGCTTTTCGAGTGGAAATGTCCATCCACTTATTCATTAATCG
>NZ_FQVL01000006.1 GCF_900129355.1 Seinonella peptonophila
CCCAGTGTGGCCGATCACCCTCTCAGGTCGGCTACGCATCGTTGCCTAGGTGAGCCTTTACCTCACCTACTAGCTAATGCGCCGCGGGCCCATCCGCAAGTAGCAGCCGAAGCCACCTTTCTCATCTTTTCCATGCGGAAAAGATGTTTATCTGGTATTAATTCCGGTTTCCCGGAGCTATCCCAGTCTTGCGGGCAGGTTGCCCACGTGTTACTCACCCGTTCGCCGCTCGTTCCACCTCCGAAGAGGCTTCCCGCGCTCGACTTGCATGTATTAGGCACGCCGCCAGCGTTCGTCCTGAGCCAGGATCAAACTCTTCATTAAAAAAGTTTGTCTTGCTCAATAAGAATTACAGGTACATGTTCACTCTTTAGTTTTCAAAGAACAACTTGATGCTTCATCTATTTGATGAATGTTTTTGTTGTTTCATGTCGTTTGTGGCGACAAGAAATACTATAGCATCTCAAACTAAACATGTCAACAGTTTTTTATAAAAATAATAGACTCCCTTTTCATGGGAGTCTCGATATCGGTTAACGGGGAGTAATCTGCCAATTGATCGGGTCTCGACCGATACTTTCCAAAAACTGATTTGTTTTTGAAAATGGACGACTACCAAAGAATCCATTTCGCGCCGAAAATGGACTTGGATGTGCTGACTCGATGATAAAGTGATGACGATTTGTAATCAATGCTTTTTTGTTTTGTGCATGACGCCCCCAAAGAATAAACACAACAGGCTGATTACGTTCATTTAACGCCGATATCACCTGATCTGTAAACACTTCCCAACCCATTCCTTTATGTGAATTAGGTTTACTTTCACGAACCGTTAAAACTGTATTCAGCAATAATATACCTTGTCTTGCCCATTCTTCTAAAAATCCATGATTTGGAATTGTGCAGCCTAGATCATCCGCCAGTTCCTTATAGATATTTTTGAGCGAGGGCGGAATACGAATACCTGGCTTCACAGAGAAACTGAGTCCATGTGCTTGCCCAGCTCCATGATAAGGGTCTTGACCCAAGATCACGACTTTTGTATCTTCATAACCTGTAAGATTTAAGGCTGAAAATATCTCATAGCGATCAGGATAAATTCGCTGATCGTTATATTCGTCGACTAAAAATTGACGTAATTGCTGGTAATAGGGTTTATCAAATTCTTCCCCGATTACATGAGCCCAATCATTTTGTAGAATTGTCATGAACTACTCCCCATTCTATTAGCAATATCTCCCCTATTTTCTCAAACAGAAATCATCATTGCAAAGGGAATTTTCTTTTATCAGTTCGAATAAATACTACATTCAACAGATAACATAGCGAAACTGCAATTAAAGTAATGAATAAAAAATGATTTTTTTCAATCCATTGATTTGCCCAGATAAAAAGAATTAAGCCACCTACTCGGCCCAGACCTAAAGGGACTTCTCTTATCACAATGAAATCGAGCCATTTATCTTCTTGATCACATTCATGCTCAATCACATCATACATAACGGTCTGCATGGGTATTTCCAACGCAGGTGAAACCAGACCAAGAATGATGACAAACGATATTAAAACTGAAAATGTGGGCTCAATTGTTAGTAGCACTGTAACAATCAATAAAAACCATGCTGCTAGCAAATAGTAGAAGCGTCTGTTTTCAGGAACAATTTTTTTCGCATAATAAAAAGAGGCGAAAACGGTTGTGCTGCTCATCAAGAAAGTAAAAGTACCTACCCACGATTCTGAGTGAACAATAAAATAAATTGCCATCGTCAGCAGGAATGATTTCATCAAGCCGTCAACGGCTCCCCAAAAAAAAGTAGCTGTTAGTAGGAAGTACCATGCTTTTGAACGATGGCGAATCACTTCCCGCAAATAAGAACGAGTTCCCTTCCATTCATTTGGAATCCAGAATGAGCTAATAATAGAGGCAATAAATAAGCAAACAGAACATGCAAATACAATAAAGTAGCCAAAAAAACCACTAAATTGCACAATTAATAGACCTGCGATAAAAGGAGCGATCATCCCTGATAAGGAATTTAGCAAATTTTCAATGTGTGAAAAGCGATCACGTAGTGTGTGCGCGACTCGATTCATTGTTACAACATGTGTTCCAACTGACCAGAAACTCTCAGCAATCCCCATCAATAAGGCAATCAGGACATAGATACTTAACGCCTGTTGTTGAAAATAAAGGAGCAGACCATAACTTCCAGCATATAAGCCAACACCAAATCGAAATGAAAGTAATGGGCTTGTTTTTCGTGCAAACCAACCGCAAACCGGATAAGAAAAGAGCACTCCTATTGCTTGATAGATAAAAAAAAGCGCCAGCAACTTTAAAGATTGCTCCATTCTCCAAAGAAAAATACTGATAAAAATTTTTGAAAATGCAGAGGCAAATCGATAAAGAAATTGCGCTACCAAAAAACGTTTTGCAAAACGGTGTAACTTCAGAAAAAGCACCTCCGGTTTTTAGGTTCCATTCAAAAAGGATGCTCCTTATATAAATATACAGAAAAGACTTCAATTCATCTATCCAAATTGCCTAAGAGTACTCCCTCTGCTACAAGTTGAGATTGCTAAGAAAATGAGTTATAAGAAAAAACCCCTGGCCGGGGTTTTACAGACTGATGAAAACCTATATTTTGGTGAAAAATCAAATGAAAATAAAGCATGTTTAAAGGAGGAGATGGTTTGCCATGGTCGGACAAATGCTCCTAATCCCACATTTGTCTAGGCGTGGCGCCTTGCATACACCTTCGTAGCCTGAACTGGAGGCATCCATCTTTTTCAATAACACGGAGTGCATAAACCTTGACTTCCAGAAAAGAAATCGACTTATACTTTGTCTACAATCTGAAAAACCCCTTGGGCATTTACCCTCCTGCTTAAATTCCTTCCAAAAAGATAAAGCGTAAGATAAATAGCACACCTAAAATATAGACGATAGGATGAACAGCCTTCCATTTTCCAACTACCACTTTACACAAAGGATAGAGGATGAAGCCAAGGGAAATTCCTGTGGCAATGCTCGATGTTAGGGGCATAGCGATGACTGTAACAAAAGCAGGAATCGCTTCCGTTAAGTCTTCCCATTCAATTTTCCGTAGACTATTTGCCATCAAGACACCAACAATAATCAACGCAGGCGCTGTAATAGCACTGACCGAAGCAAAGCGTTCAACTAAGGGAAAACAGAAAAGTGACAAAAGCATACAAAAGGCAGTTGCAACTGAAGTCATACCTGTACGTCCCCCGGAAGCAACGCCAGATGTTGATTCAATATAAGAAGTAACGGTTGAAGTACCTAAGGCAGCTCCAGACATTGTCGCAATTGAATCGGTTACTAAAGCCTTGCCCGCACGAGGCAATTTTCCATCCTTTAGCAAACCGGCTTGAGTTGTGACACCTACTAAGGTTCCTGCATTATCAAATAAGTCAACAAATAAAAATGCAAATACAATTGTTACGAGACCCAATTCTAAGGTTGATGCTAAATCAAGTTGCAATAGAGTGGGTTTTATACTCGGTGGTAATGAAAAGAACTGGGTAGGCGGCTTGATTTGTCCAGATAACATCCCAACAATCGCCGTTAAGACCATCCCGATGAAAATAGCCCCTTTTACTTTACGTACGACTAAAATCACAGTAACAAGTAATCCAAACAGGACAAGCCATGTTGACTTACTCGCAAAATGCGGGCTTAAACTAACGATGGTAGCTTCTGAGGGTACAATGATCGCTGCGTTTTTTAACCCTATAAAGGCGATAAAAAAGCCAATACCTGCAGAAATGGAATATTTCAGCCCACTTGGGATTGCATTAATAATCATTTCCCGCACTTTTGTAGCAGTTAACAATAAAAATATAAGACCAGAGATAAACACAGCTCCCAAGGCTGTCTGCCAAGGTACTTTCATTCCCAAAACGACGGTATAGGTAAAATAAGCGTTTAATCCCATTCCAGGAGCAAGCGCAATGGGATAATTGGCAAGCAGCCCCATCAATAAAGTACCAATGATGGAAGCAATCACAGTAGCGACAAAAACGGCACCAAAATTCATACCCGTCTTACTCAATATAGATGGATTGACAAGGAAAATATATGCCATTGTAAAAAATGTGGTAACACCTGCTAAAATCTCTGTCCGCAGATTTGTTCCATGTTCGGTAAAACGAAAATAACGTGCATACCATGCTATGTCTTGATTACTCATTTGTTACTCCTTATCCTTTCTTATAAGTTCATCATGAATCATCCTCAATAAACACATAGAAAATGATTTCATTCTGATTATAACTTAATTTATACATTTGCTCGATCCTATTTTCTATCAATCTGGCATTACATGTTCGGGTTGTGATTCAATCCGATCCTTTCTTTCCAAGGAAGAAAGCTCTTTAAAAGTTTGTCCAAAAGTTCTCATTAGCTCTAATTGGGTTCGTTTGTTTAATATCGAAATTTTATCGCTTGAATCAACATCAATCGTCGAATAACGTCCCAATTTGGTTAATAACTGTTTCATCTTCCCTTCTCCAAAGTGATTCAAAAGAAATGAAAACCAACGGTAACAAGAGATATAATAACGGCTGGCATCTGTATCATTCAATTGTTCTAGATTCATCTTCTGAAGCTGTTCTAAGGAGAGCGGATGAATCAAACGATGTTCTGGTACCTCCTCATGTAAACCTGGAAGCAACTTTGCTTCATAGTACATGGCAGCTCCTTCTTGAAGCCAATATGCAGCATTATCTTTTGTCAGGTCACTTACCATCTGATGCGTCTCTTCATGGACGATGCCCGCAGCGAATGAATGAAGGGGCTCTCGCTGGGTTACTAACTTAATTGATTGACGAGCTTCATTCCATCCTCCTGCCCAATTAGGCAATGATAGCTTTACTGATTGACGAAACCATGCTGGTTGATGGTAAAGTTTAATTTTAATACGTTCAGGATGCCATGAAAAACGTTGGTGCAAAACATACCGAGCGCGTCTTGCTATATCCAACGCAACATGTGCTTTTTCTTCTAGGGATTGGTCTGTATAGCAGACATTTATTCCTGCCTGGTTTAAACAGTAAAATGGGAAATCACTATCTTGCCACCCTTTTGAAGTCTGTACAAAAATGAGTGGAAAGACATTCGATATTTTCCGTCTTTGTTTTCGATATCTTTGTTCAATCCAGACCTGAACGGTTCGTTTTCCCTTTAATTCAATACGCTTAAGCCGTAAATCATAAGTATATGGGTCAATATAGCGAATCGCATCAGCAAACCAGCGCTTTTGCTCCTGAAGATAGTGTGATTGATTTATGATTGTTTGGCGATAAATTCGCCAATTTTTCCGGTTGATCGCCCATTCTCGCTTAGCGATCACATGTCTGATTTCTTTCATAATATACTGTTGATCCGAATGATCTGAAGTGCCGCCAAGTGTCTGGAAAGCGATAGAGATGAGTAAAATCAATTTCAATAAAGTCATCCTCTTTCCCGCCTTGTTATCATCTTTACTTGATCGATAAATATGTACGCATCTAGTTTGACCTATTTTCAATAAAAAAACCCATACCATGAAGTATGGGTACAGACGGACGGAAAAATAATTTGTTAGAAGAAAGGATAATAGCGTTCAGGTAGAACGAAAAGCAATCGTGGAGTCCATATATTGCGGCAGGTAGAACGAAAAGCAATCGTGGAGTCCATATATTGCGGCAGGCGGAAAAAATGCTCCATCACCCGCATTTTACTAGGCACTACTCAGCCACGTCTGTGTAGCGAAGAATAGGCGGTAACACTGTCTGCACACGCCGTGAACAAGTTTCGCTAAGCAGCTAACACTAGCAAATCTCACTATGACGTGCATAGCCGAGTTGATACCGCCCTAGGCGAACAGATGTGGCACCATCCATTCATCTATGCAGCGTGAAATATTGACGGAACCACTATCTTGTCTGAAAGCTTATTTTACTCCCATTCAATGGTAGAAGGGGGTTTAGATGTTATATCGTATACAACCCGATTGACATGATCCACTTCATTTACAATCCGATTGGAAATCTTCTCTAAGACATCATAGGGGATTCTCGCCCAATCTGCGGTCATACCATCAATGGAAGTAACAGCACGAATCCCGATCGTATAGGCGTATGTGCGCACATCACCCATGACACCAACGCTACGCATATCAGGCAAAGCTGTAAAGTATTGCCATATCTCACGGTCTAATCCTGCATTTTTAATTTCTTCTCGTAAGATTGCATCTGACTCTCGAACAATAGTTAGTTTTTCTTCGGTCACTTCGCCAATAATGCGGATTCCTAAGCCAGGGCCTGGAAAAGGTTGACGCCAAACGATCTCTTTAGGTAAACCGAGTTCTTCACCAACAAGGCGCACTTCATCTTTAAAAAGTGTGTTGAGAGGCTCGATTAATTCCATCTCCATTTCTTCTGGCAGTCCACCGACATTGTGATGTGACTTAATCGTTTGTGCGGTGGCAGTTCCAGATTCAATGATATCTGTATAAAGCGTTCCTTGACCTAAGAAACGGTGATCACCAAAGCGTTGAGATTCTTCTTCAAAAACATGGATAAATTCATTTCCAATGATTTTTCGTTTTTGTTCTGGGTCTGTAACCCCTGCTAGCTTGTTTAAAAACCGCTCTTTTGCATCAATCTTCACTACATGCATCTTAAAATGCTCTGCAAAAGTCTCCATCACACCTTCTGCTTCGCCTTTTCGTAAAAGGCCATGATCAACAAACATACATGTTAATTGATCACCCACTGCTTTATGAATTAAAGCAGCTACTACGGAGGAATCTACACCGCCACTTAAAGCGCAGAGGACTTTCTCTTGCCCAACTATCTGACGGATTTCAGCAATCGTATCCTCGATAAACGTATTGGTACTCCAATTCCCCTCACATTGACAAATATCATAAAGGAATCGACGTAGTAAATCATGTCCTTTTGAAGTATGTTGTACTTCCGGATGAAATTGAACTGCATAGATCGACTGAGAAGGATTACTCATCGCTGCAATCGGAGCTGATTCAGTTTTTGCATCTATAGTAAACCCAGCAGGTGGCTTCATCACTAAATCACTATGACTCATCCATACTTGTCCATCCTGACGTAAATCCTGTAAAAGGGGGCTTTCGGATATTACTTCAATTTGTGCTTTCCCATACTCTCGTTTTGTAGCTGGTTCAACACCGCCACCAAAATGATCAACAATCAATTGCATTCCATAACAAATACCCAAAATGGGGATACCTAATGAAAAAATCTCAGGATCACATTTTAATGCGCCCTCTTCATAAATACTATTAGGACCTCCTGAAAAGATAATCCCACGTGGGTTCAACCCTTTTATCTCAGCAGCTTGTAATGTATGGGGTAGAAGTTCGCTAAATACACCTAAGTCTCGAATTCTTCTAGCAATTAATTGATTATATTGACCTCCAAAATCGAGTACAATCACTCGTTCCATCGGTTTTCCCATCTTCATCCCTCTTGTTCACAATTTTAATTGACTCGTTCATACATATTCTAGAATCACAGAACATCATACCAAACCCCACTTCAATTGGGAAGCTATGATGTTTGATCATGTTTTTGTAGCGGTTCAACATGGATATGGATATGGCGTATTTGCATGGACTCAACTAACATACGTTCCACTCGTTCGGTCAGCTCATGACTTTCTTGTACAGAGAGATCCGGGTGTACGCCAACCGTCATTTCAACCAATATATATTTCCCCTGCTGTCGAGCACGAATTGCTTTCACTTCACCAATCCCCTCAATCTGCTCTACATGGTGCTCAATTTCTAGAAGTCGTTTTGCATCAAACCCATCCATCAGTGCATGAATGGCCTCTTTACCTATTGACCAAGCTGTTTTTACAATCAAAATTCCAACAATAATCGCCGCGACTGGATCGATCCAAGCATAGCCCAATCGTGAGCCTAAGATACCCAATGCGGCACCCAAACTAACAAAAGCATCTCCTCGATTATCAGCAGCGGCAGCACGCAAAGAGGCACTATCTGTTTTACGACTTAATCGAAAATTATAGAAAGCGACGCAAAACATGAGCAAGGCTGATAAAATAGAAATGTAAATAGCATAAGGATGAATCTTTACATCTGAGGGTTGAAAAAATGATATCAGTGCGTTAATCCATATTTGAAGTGTAACTAAAAGCATAAAAGAAGCAGCAACCAATGTAGCAATATACTCAGCTTTATGATGCCCATAATGATGATCATGGTCTGCGGGTTGACCTGATACCATCAGTCCAATCAGAATGGCTACTGAGAGGAGGATATCTGAACTATTATTAAAACCATCTGCAACCATAACTTGTGAATGAGACCAATAACCCATGGTAATCTTCACAGTAGCTAAAAGTACATAGGCAACAATTCCGATCCAGACCCCTTTTTGGGCTTCTCTTTGTTTTTGGGAATCCACAGGTAACAAAGAGCTTCACACTCCTCCTGACAAAATGCAACGATAAAGAGTATTATTCACGTTTCTTCATTTCATATTTATGATAGAAAATAAAGTCAATTTCATTTTAAAGAAACGTCATTCACCATTCCAATCATATAATATAACGGTAAATGACGTGAGATCACTATGAGCTTGAAGGTGAATATAAACATGTGGATTCGAGAAAATGTCGTGGAGGCATGTCGACGCTTCCAAGGTTCTACTTCATCACTAGAATTGATCGGAGGCAATCATGAACATGTCTATTCCTATCAGCGTGACGGTAAAATATATATTTTAAAACTTTACTCTATTGCAGCAAAGGACCCGCGATTAATTGAAATCGAATTAAACTGGATGAACTATTTAAGGGAAAATGGGCTTGATATCCCTCGTCCAGTCACCTCTAAAAATAATCATTTTATTGAAATGATTGCTATGCTTCCCTTACCTTTTTCTGCTGTCTCCTTTGAACAATTAGAGGGTGAGCCATTTAATCTGACAAAACGTTCATCTTGGCAAGACCGCTTTTTTCGCCAATTTGGACAAGTAATGGGCAAAATACATCGACTATCTCAAGAATTTTCTACTTCTTGTCAAGACTTAGATGAATGGGATGAAGGAGAAATTTATCATCGTGACTTTTCACCTGTCAGTCGGGGAGAGTTAAAGAAATGGGAGCAACTAAAAGCGAGAATTCGTACATTTCCAAAGAATCCAGAGTCATATGGATTAATTATAAACGATCTACGAATTGGAAGCTGCCTCCTCAGCCGCCAAGAACATTTTGCTATCTATGATATGACTCGGATTAAACGCCATTGGTATACATATGATATCGCGATTGCCCTACATGAGGTGCGAGAGCTATTACAACCCAGTGAATATGAAGATTTATTCACCCGCTTCTTACTTGCTTTTATAGAAGGATATCGCCAAGAAAACCAACTTGACTCTGATCAGTATGAACAAATCGAGTTCTTTATAGAATTTCGAAGATTATTCAAAGAACTCCAAAGGTGGATTTAAATAAAAGAATGCGGACGACTTTTTAACTGTCCTCATTTTCAAGTTGGATGATCTCTATATTTGTTAAATGACAAGAACCGGACCAGCAAGTCAATCACTCTTGCCGATCCGGTTCTTGCCGTATTTGCCCGACTAGGGCTCGTCATGTACGGGGCGAGCTACTCCCCCGTCTTCTTCTTCTTCCTTCTCGGAAGAATACTACGGGGCTTATTCTGCTCCTCTAAAATCCTAGCGAAGGTTGGGGCTTCTTCCCTCTTGACGCGGTTGAAACGAGGATCATCCCCCTCGTAGGGTTCCCCAAAAGGTACCACTTCTTCACGAATAGCCATGTCTGCCTCCGTATACCGTCTCTATGCCAATGTTTATACAATTATATCAAAAACATTGATTCAGCAATGGGGAAATTAGTCAATATGATCAAGTGCCTACCTTTAGCATCATAGAAAAAAGAGTCCGAAAGGACTCTTTTGTGGCTCCTGATGGCTTCACTTACATCATGCCACCCATACCGCCCATAGCACCCATATCAGGAACGGCTGCACCTTTGTTTTCTTCTGGTTTATCCACGACAACTGCTTCAGTTGTAAGGAACATCGCTGCACCAGATGCTGCATTTTGTAGGGCAGAGCGCGTTACTTTTGCAGGATCAATGATACCAGCTTGAATCATATCAACCCATTCGCCAGCTAAAGCGTTATAACCAATACCTGGCTCTTCTCTTTTGAGGCGCTCAACAATAACAGAACCTTCTAATCCAGCGTTTTGAGCGATTTGACGAATTGGTGCTTCTAATGCACGTTTGATGATGTTAACACCTGTTTTCTCATCACCAGCAGGCATTGACTCTTCTAATGCTTCTACAGCACGAATTGCGTTGATGAATGCTGTACCACCACCAGCAACAATACCCTCTTCCACACCAGCGCGTGTAGCATTTAGAGCATCTTCAATGCGAAGTTTTTTCTCTTTTAACTCGGTTTCAGTTGCTGCACCAACTTTGATCACAGCTACACCACCGGTTAATTTAGCAAGGCGTTCTTGCAATTTCTCTTTATCAAATTCTGAAGAAGTCTCTTCCATTTGTTGCTTAATTTGATTTACACGAGCATCTACATCTGCTTGTTCACCTTCACCATCAATGATAATTGTATCATCTTTGGTTACACGGACGAGACGTGCACGACCAAGAGACTCCATACCGATATTTTTCAGATCAAGACCGAGCTTATCCGTTACGAACTGACCACCAGTAAGCGCAGCAATATCTTGAAGCATCGCTTCACGGCGATCACCAAATCCTGGAGCTTTTACTGCTACTACATTTAGCACACCACGGATTTTGTTGAGCACCATTGCTGATAGTGCTTCCCCTTCGATATCTTCAGCGATAATCAAGAGAGGTTGACGTTGTTCTGCAAAAGTGTTCAATAAGTTTAAAATATCAGGGAGACTTGAGATTTTCTTATCTGTGATCAAAATGTAAGGTTTCTCAAGAACTGCTTCCATTTTCTCACTATCTGTTACCATGTATGCAGAGGAGTATCCACGATCAAATTGCATACCTACTGAAACAGCTAGTTCAGTGTTAAATCCTTTTGATTCTTCAACTGTGATCACACCATTGTTGCCGACTTCTTTCATCGCTTTTTGAATGAGTTCGCCAACTTCTTCATCATTTGCAGAAATAGCTGCGACTTGGGAAATTCGATTTCCTTCAATTGGTTGTGCAATCTTTTGGATTTCTTCTACTGCTGCTTTAACTGCTTTTTCAATCCCTTTGCGAACTACCATTGGATTGGCACCAGCTGTTACATTTTTCAATCCTTCATGGATAATCGCTTGAGCAAGCACTGTTGCAGTGGTTGTTCCGTCACCAGCCACATCATTCGTTTTTGATGCAACTTCTTTAACCAATTGCGCACCTGCGTTTTCAAAAGCATCCTCAAGTTCGATTTCTTTTGCAATGGTAACCCCATCATTAGTGATTAATGGTGAACCAAACTTTCTTTCTAATACAACATTACGTCCCTTGGGTCCCAAGGTCACTTTGACTGCGTCTGCCAAGGAATCAACGCCTTTCAGCATTGCCCGGCGAGATTCTTCACTAAATTTAATCTCTTTCGCCACTTGTACCTTCCCCTTTCATGCTATGTAAAATTCAAATTCGTTCATTCAGTTGAGATTACTCAACAATTGCTAAGATATCACTTTCACGCAAGATCAGATAATCTCTACCATCGTACTTTACATCCGTTACAGCAAATTTAGAAAAAATGACTCGTTGTCCCTCTGTTACTTCAAGTGGTACACGTTTGCCATCCTCAAGATGTCCTGAACCAACTGCAACCACACGTCCTTCTTGTGGTTTTTCTTTTGAAGTCTCGGGCAGAATCAAACCGCTAGCAGTTTTCTCCTCATTTTCTACTGGCTCCAAGACCACACGATCACCCAAAGGTTTGATCATGGTTTAACAACCTCCTTCACTAACATTCGTTTTCAAATTTGTTAGCACTCGACAATGTTGAGTGCTAACATCAATTCCTATCATATTCATCTTGAACCAATTTTGCAAGACCCAAACCAAAAAAATAAGATTGTTTTTCACTATTCATCTTCTGGATCAATAGACTCAATTCCTTTTTCCATCCAAGTAGCGACCCAAATACTAATTTCGTACAATAACGTCAATGGAATCCAGACCAATATATTTGAAATCAAATCGGGCGGTGTAATAATTGCAGCAATAATAACAAGCAAAAAATAAGCAGCACGACGAAACTTGCGTAGCATGACTGAAGAGATGATCCGTAGTCGAGTTAAAAATAAAACCACAACAGGCAGCTCAAAAAAGAGAGCAAGCGGAACAATCACATTTACCATAAAGCCAAAATACTGATAGATACCATACGTTTCCACGATTCCAAACTGATGGTTTAGCTGGGTAGTAAACTGAATCAAGTAAGGAAAAATAACAAAATAACCAAAGGATAATCCCACTAAAAAGAGTATCGAAATAATCGGTATATAGATCAATGTAGCTCGGCGTTCGTTCTCTCTAAGCCCTGGACTTACAAATTGCCATAGATGATACAATATCACAGGTGTTGTAATGACAGAAGCACAAATGAAGGAAATCTGCATGTAAATTTTCAAGGAATCTCCTGGTGCTAAGGCATGCACAGTAATCCCATGCAAAGCATCATGGCGAATCCAACGGAAAATATCATCGGCAAAGATCAAACTAACAATGAGTCCTAATAAAAAACATACAGCCACCCACATCAACCGTACTCTTAGCTCTTCTAAATGTTCTGTCAAAGGCTGAGTATCGTCATACATCTCAAAAATCCCCTTTAATCATCTCCATCGCTATTAAGCGTAAAGTCATTCACATCCTCTTCAGCTGGAAAGTTCTTCAAAAAATAGATTAACGTTTGTAACTCTACTGTTAGATCAATATGATGGATGCGAATATTGGATGGAGCATTAAGTCTTGCTGGCGTAAAATTAAGAATCCCCCGAATTCCAGCATTGACTAAAAAATTTGTAGTCGCTTGCGCAACACTAGCTGGAACAGTTAAGATCGCAACCTCAACATGATGAAGTGCTAAAACTTCACTGAGACGATCCATCGCGAATATCGGAATTCCGTCAATTTCTGTTCCTACTTTACTAACGTCTTGATCAAAACCAGCAACAATCTTGGTATTATGACTACGATAGAAATTATATCGCAATAATGCAGTTCCAAGGTTCCCAACGCCAATGAGTACCACATTTGTCACTTCATCTTGTTTTAGAAAATCACGTAAAAATTGCAGTAAATATGTAACATTATAACCGTAACCCTTTTTCCCTAATTCACCTAAATAGGAAAAGTCTCTACGGATTGTAGCAGGATCAATCTGCAAAGCATCTGCTAATCCTGCCGATGAAACGCGTTGTTTACCAATCGCGTGTAGCTTTTCTAGATAACGATAATAAAGTGGTAATCGCTTCGCCGTTACTTGAGGAATTTTTTGATCAGCCACGAGATTACCTCCTTTGAAGCGAGTTTTTGTGATGAAACGCACAAAAGTGCATAATGTCAATATACCATAATTCATTCTATATGAAGCTATGATCTTACCGTTTTTCAATTTTTTTCAAGAAAGTATATGAGATTGGTTGGGGTGAGTAAGATCGTGATTGTTTGATCATAACTTTCAGCATATACAGATGAACAAAGTTGTTCTGGATAGGCAACCCCGATTGACAGCAACTGTGGATTTTTCATGAAAAACCGGTCATAATACCCTCCACCGTACCCTAAACGGTATCCTCGTTTGTCAAAGGCTACACCTGGTACAATCACTGCTTCTAACTCATTTGGATCAACCAATCGGGCTAAAGCCGGATCTGGTTCTATGATTCCATAACTACCTGTCTGAAGTTGATCAACACAGCGAACAGCATAACAGGTAATCTGCTTCTGAATCTGATCCGCAACGGGTAGAATCACTTCTAGTTGATTGCTCCAAAAATATTCTGCAACCAAGCGAAGATCAACTTCTTCATGAATCGGCCAATATAATAAAATCTGTTTCAATTTTTTCGCTTCTAAAAAACGGATTAAACGCTGTGAGATTTGCCGAGAGGCTTTGATGCGATAGCTTTTTGGCAATACATGTCGATAACCACGCATTTGCTTTCGCAAAAGCTGCTTATCTGTTATCATGATTCTTTTTCCTTTCTGAATCAATTTAGGCAAAGTTGCCCTTTATTAATACCTTTGTTACGATGAATAGATATCTCAGACTGGTATAAGTATCGTTGCCATAAAAGCTTCATCCCTAAATAAAACCAAATACTCCTAAGCTGAGATACTTGAATAGAATTGATAGAGAGGTCGCTCACTACCATGTTATTACAGGCAAATCAATTAGCAAAATCGTTTGGCGGACATGAAGTTTTTACATCGCTAGATTTAAAAATAGATAGGCGGGATCGGATTGGTTTGATCGGCGTAAATGGCGCCGGAAAATCGACGTTACTACAAATATTGACGGGTGAGCTCTCTGCTGATCATGGTCAAATTCATCACAGTCGCCATGTCAAAATCTCTTATCTAAAGCAATCGATTGAGACTTCGTCAGGTAAAACCATCTGGGAAGAAGCAAAACAAGCATTTACACACCTGTTAACGATTGAACAGGATCTACGTAAACTTGAACAACAGATGAGCCATCAGGCTGATGAAAAATTATTGAATCGTTATGCAAATTTAGAGACTCATTTTGGCAAGGAGGGTGGATATCAATATGAAACAGCCATATCAAGCGCTTTACAAGGGCTTGGACTTGGCTCACTCGATTGGCATGAACAAAAAGTATCTGAACTGAGCGGTGGTCAAAAGACAAGATTAGCACTTGCTCGACAGCTACTAGAAAAACCTGATTTATTAATTCTAGATGAACCAACAAACTATCTAGATCTTAATGCGCTCACATGGTTAGAACAGATGCTGATCAACTATGAAAAAGCATTCTTAGTCGTCTCGCATGATCGCTATTTTCTAGATCGACTTGTTGAGCAGATCTGGGAACTAGAAGATGGCCAACTTCAGCAATATACTGGTAATTATACAAAATATGTAGAATTAAAAGAAGCAGCTCGTGCAGAGCAAGAAAAGAATTGGAAAAAACAAGAACAAGAGCGAAAACATCACGAAGATTTTGTTGCTCGCAACATTGTACGCGCCACGACGAGCAAAAGAGCGCAAAGTCGTCGTAAATTATTAGAAAAGATGGAACGAATTGATCGTCCCAAACAGAATCAACAAAAAGCGGCGATTCGTTTTGAAATTGAACGACCAAGTGGTCAGTTAGTATTAACTGCCAAGCAACTTTGCTGCGGGTATGAGGAACCGCTAACGTCACCTCTCTCCTTTGAAATCAGGCGAGGAGAACGTATTGCTTTACTTGGTCCAAACGGTGTAGGGAAATCGACATTACTTCATACATTGGCAGGCAAGCAAGAGCCGCTCTCTGGCTACTTTCAACTCGGACATCAAGTGAGCCTAGATCTCTATGATCAAGAACAACGTGATTTATCCTCAGAAAATCGCGTTCTTGATGAAATTTGGAATTCGTTCCCACAATATGATCAAGCAGCGATCCGTTCATTTCTAGGTCAATTTCTCTTTTCGCAAGATGAAGTTTTTCAAAAAGTGAGCAGCCTTAGCGGAGGGGAGAAAGCTAGACTCTCCTTGTTAAAAAGACTGCTCGGTCGATCTAATTTTCTCCTATTAGACGAACCTTCTAATCATCTTGATCTCATCAGCAAAGAGCGATTGGAAACTGCTTTAGATGCCTACCCTGGAACATTGCTATTTGTGTCTCATGATCGTTATTTGATCAAGCGGATTGCCAATCAAATCTGGGAGCTGTCTCCAAAAGGACTGACAATCTTTAAGGGGGATTATGAATCATATCTGGAGCAAAAATCTCAACATAAGAAACAGCAACAACGAACCAAAGAAGTACAGCAAAAAACAGACCATCATAAGCAAAAAAAGTCTCATCAACAGCAGCAACGTCAAGTCGCTCAACTTGAAGAAGCAATCGCTCAGTTGGAAAGACAAATTGCTAACGTAGAGCAGATCCTCTGCCAACCTGAAGTCTTTGAAAATCATCAAAAATTACATCTGTACGAACAAGAGCTATTAGATTATCAAAAACAACTAGAGAAAAAAACAGAGCAGTGGCTAAAGCTTGTTGATGATGATGTATAACCCTATCAACGATGAACCGCAGACATCTTTAAGTTGGGCTCGGCATTAAGCGTTAGAGCGGCTTCATTGCCAGCCCACCATTGATATGTTCCAACCGCGGCAATCATTGCAGCATTATCTGTGCATAGCTCGATTGGTGGTATCTGCAAATAAATACCATCTTGATCACACCGCGCTTGTAACTGTGAACGCAAACCACGGTTTGCTGAAACACCTCCAGCTAATAATAATCTTTTCACACCCGTCTTTTTGACTGCACGCATCGCTTTCTCGATCAATACATCGATTACAGATTGTTGAAAACTAGTAGCGAGATTTGCTTCTTGGATCTCCTCACCACGCTGATTTGCATTATGTATGACATTCATTACTGCTGATTTTAACCCACTAAAACTAAAATCAAGTGAATCAAGTTCTAGCCAAGCACGTGGTAAATTATATGTTTCCATACCAACATGTGCCAGGCGATCAATGGGAGGTCCACCTGGATATGGAAGTCCCATCAAGCGTGCCACTTTATCATATGCCTCTCCGGCAGCATCATCCCTCGTCTTTCCTAAACACTCAAAATGATTATGCGCTTCCATATAGATTAATTCTGTATGACCTCCGGATACAACAAGAGAGACTAAGGGAAATTGTAATGGCCGAACCAAGTGATTGGCATAGATATGACCTGCAATATGATGAACAGGAACCAATGGAATCCCTGTTGTTAACGACAGTGCTTTTGCTGCCGTGATTCCGATTAATAATGCTCCAACTAATCCTGGACCTTGTGTCACTGCAATGGCTGAAATGTCTTGAAGGGCAATACCAGCCTGCTCTAACGCATCCTGAATCATGATCGTGATCCGTTCCACATGCCGGCGTGAAGCAACTTCTGGAACAACGCCACCAAATCGCTGATGAATCTCCATTTGTGAAGAAATGCAATTGCTTAATAATTCATTTCCATCCATGGTAACGGCTACTGCTGTTTCATCACAGCTCGTTTCAATTCCCAATACATACGTTTTCTTTGGTTGTTTCATTTATCATCACCCACATGATTACGGCATCCTCTGGTTCAACAGTGTAAAAGTTAGGTCTGATTCCTGCTGATTGAAAGCCCATTTTTTCATATAGTCGCTGAGCGGCTATATTTGATACGCGAACTTCAAGTGTCATACGATTAGCATCTAAACACTTTGCTAACTCCATACACCCACTAACTAAGACTTGCCCCCAACCTTGTCCACGATGTGAGGAAGCAATCGCGATTTTTGTAATTTGTGCTTCATCGTATACACGCCATAAACCAAAGTATCCGATTACCTCCTCAAATCGCTCCAATACAAAATTATGAGCTAAATGGTTTTGTTCAATTTCATCTTGAAAGATTTTTTTAGTCCAAGGATCTGGAAATGCTTCTCGTTCAATAGATAAAATGGTTGCTAGATCAGAAATCTGCATCGAACGAAAGCGGACTTGCGAATGAATCATTTTTCTTTGGTCAATCCCTTCTATTTTTCTGCAACCACTTCGCTTCCGCCTCGGTTAATTGCAGATAGTCAGGCGCAAAATCATCCGTTTCAGGCGGTTCATTGTCCAAGTGTTTCCTCCAGGCAATCAAACCTAGATGACTCGGGTGTGGTATATTTTCCCCTCCTTGACCAAAGTAGAGTCTCGAAGAAAAAGAGGCTTCGATATTTAAGCGATGTATCTCTACATCTTCACCAAGGAAGAGAACTGGCTCATTCAAAGAAACCACTTTCTTTATTAACTGCTCGATATGAATGACCTGTGGTCGAATAACTGGCTCTAACTGATCAATCAATCTGCGATATACCCCTGCATAGACACGAGAACGCCTTGCGTCAAAAAGCGGTACAATCAAACCTGGAAAATGAGCAGCATTATGCGCTAAAACAGTTAAGCTAGAAGCACTGTAAAGAGGTAACCGCGCAGCCCAAGATAAGGTTTTAGCTGTGGTGACACCAATTCGAATTCCCGTATAAGAACCTGGGCCATTGGTGACCGCAATTTGATCAATGTTTGAGACACTTAAGTCTAATTCAGACAGCAATTGAGAGACTGCAGGCATCAAACGGACAGAGTGATTTTTCTTCAAATTGGTTACCATCTCTCCTAACACACGATCTTGTTCCAAGATTGCGACACCCATCACCATTGTTGACGTATCAATCGCTAATGTTCTCATCGGGGTCACTCCTTATACGTAAGAGTTAGATGTCGGCTGCCTTCTTCACCGACGGAAAAATGTAACCAAAATGTCTCTTCAGGCAACCAATCCTTTGCTCTTGTCGCCCACTCAATCAGGCATATCCCATCTCCATAAAAATACTCCTCAAAGTCAAGCGCTTCTTCTGAAGTTTGTAAACGATATAGATCCAGATGGTAGAGTGGCAGTTTACTTGGATACTCTTTTACAATTGTAAAAGTAGGACTATCAATCGTTTCAGTAATCCCAAGTCCTCGAGCCACTCCTTGAGCAAAGGTGGTTTTCCCTGCTCCCAGTTCCCCTTCAAGCGCTAAGACATCACCAGGGAACAATACTTTCGCTAGCTTTTCACCTAGCTCTTGCGTTGCCTCAACCGTTGCTAAGTCCCAACTAGCAATCTGTTTCATTTTTCTCCTCACTTTCTACAACTGTCACTAGTATAACCCACCTAACTACAACGAAAAAAGACCGCAGTTATAAACTGCGATCTCGTTTGGAGCGGATGATGGGAATCGAACCCACGTATTCAGCTTGGAAGGCTGATGTTCTACCATTGAACTACATCCGCATGTTCATCCATTATAACCGAAATGATACAAATTGACAAGCCTTTTTTTCATTCAGACGATGGTCGGGGTGACAGGATTTGAACCTGCGACCTCCTCGTCCCGAACGAGGCGCTCTGCCAAACTGAGCCACACCCCGGTGTTCGTATAAGGTTGGTGCGGTCGGCGAGACTCGAACTCGCACAGCCGATAGGCCACTGCCCCCTCAAGACAGCGTGTCTGCCGATTCCACCACGACCGCATATTGGTGCGGGTGAAGGGACTCGAACCCCCACGTCAGAGACGCTAGATCCTAAGTCTAGTGCGTCTGCCAATTCCGCCACACCCGCATATGAAAATGGTGAGCCATGAAGGATTCGAACCTTCGACCCTCTGATTAAAAGTCAGATGCTCTACCAACTGAGCTAATGGCTCTAGTACCAAATGGCTGGGGAGGTAGGGATCGAACCTACGCGTCACGGAGTCAAAGTCCGTTGCCTTACCACTTGGCTACTCCCCAAAAATGGGGCGATCGGTGGGAATCGAACCCACGAGTGCCGGAGCCACAATCCGGTGCGTTAACCACTTCGCCACGACCGCCGCAAAACATATGGCGGAGCTGACGGGATTCGAACCCGCGATCTCCTGCGTGACAGGCAGGCGTGGTAGGCCCCTACACTACAGCTCCGCATATGGTGGACGCTGACGGGCTCGAACCGCCGACCCTCTGCTTGTAAGGCAGATGCTCTCCCAGCTGAGCTAAGCGTCCTGGTGACCCGTAGGGGATTCGAACCCCTGAATGCCAGCGTGAAAGGCTGGTGTGTTGACCGCTTCACCAACGGGCCAGTTTTGTGAATCTCTTATGTGAGACAACGAGAATATCCTAACACATAACTTATATCTTTGTAAAGGACTTTTTTAGATTTTATTGCAAAAAATTTAGATAGAACGATAATATCAATATTTCACCGATTAATTGATCACTCCCCATCTTAATAAAAAAACCTAATGAAGCGAGTGGTGAGGTGATCAGCAAATCTCCATTTCGGGAGCAACTTAGCGGAAGGGTAGCTATTCATCCAATTCGTTGTTTTCATTCACTACTGTAGACCACTTTTGCTTTCGAGTTGACAAATCTAACAATCCTAGCTTCTTGGCCACCCAAGGTGTTGTACTTGCTTGGAGCAGAATAGTACTCAGAATCGCTACAAAAGTACTTGCGACCAAAAAGTCCATATATTGAATTCCCATTCCTCCGATCATACCAACTAAAGCCGCGGGAATCACTCCTGTTTCCCTGGTCCAAAAAAAGAAAAGCCACTCATTTTTCTGCCATTTTGCTCGTCGATCCGGTAAAAGTGAAGCTAGCACGGTTAGCGGACGAGCTATAAAGATGAAGATCATCGCAATAGCCAAGGCAATCCAACCATATTTCGCCAAAACATGAAATTGAATCTGGCTACCCAATAACACAAAGATCAACATCCGCATTTTTAAACTAACTGTTTCAAGAAATGCATGTGCCTTTTGCTCTACTTCTACCTCGGTTGAAATCCGAAAAACATCAGCATTTGCAAAAATCAGCCCTGCTACAAAAACACTCATAAAACCACTTGTATGCAATTTCTCCGCTACTAGGAAACTTGCGAATACAGCAATGGTGATCATTGTGGGCACAAATCCTTGAAACACAGCCAAGCGATGATTTGAGATCAGAAAAGTTGTAATAAATCCAATCACTGCACCAATTATGATCCCTCCAAGAGAAAGTTGGAGAAATTGGAGAAAAATATCCCCAGATATGGATGAAGATCTTATCAGCATGCCGATTATCATTGTCGTTAAAATTGCCCCAGTAGCATCTGTAAAGGCAGACTCTGTTATAACTGTTTGCGCAACCTTATTTCGAATTGGATATTTATAAAAAATTGGCACGAGTGCAGCTGGATCAGTCGAGGCTAATATTGCGCCCAGTAGGAAAGCTATCATTAGTGGTATATGGAATAATACGTTAGCTGCGAATCCAACCACGGCAGCTGTAATAACAACACCCAAGGTAGCAAGAAGCGTAACCGAAATCCAAACCTGCTTGAGCACATTTAAATGTGTGATCGTACCTCCATGATATAGGATAAAGGCGGCTCCTATTAATAAAATGCCTTCATTTAAAATTGAATTGGAAGGAATATTTACAATGCCAAAAGCGCTGGGACCAATCAGCATTCCGGCGATTAAAAAGACTGCAACATCTGGAATATTTATCTTCTCTGCTAAAGCGCCTGCAATAGTAGCAACGATAAAGATGAACAGGATGTTGAGTAAAATGTGTTGTGCAGCTTCTACAACGGCTGAATGCATATTTTTCTCTTCCTTTCAAAATAAAAAGAGCCTGTCAAAGACCCAATACGGGTCTTATTGACAGGCTCCTCCAGATCAAACATATTTATTCATTTGGTAAATATAAAAATAATTCCTATCTCCTACAAAAGAAGCAATCCATCAGTTTGTCCATATGAATTCATTATACTTTATGATTCTGTGTTAACAAGGATTTTTGCATCAACGTGTCTGTAATGTATCTACCTTTTTGGATGGTGAAACAGTTTTCTTATTATTTGTACTTCGGTTTACTCCACTCATCATCAAAGTTGAGGTTGGCTTTGTTGTTTGCGTTGTCTGCTTACTGTGATCTTTATGTGCAGTAGTTAATTTTGATTCTTGTTTATGCTCTGTTTGACGATCTGACTTTTTAACAATCGTTTGACGATCTGATTTCTTGTTGGTAATGGCATGTAATTCCTTTAACTCCATCCGTTCAGGCTGTTCATAAGGTGCGTAAATACTTTTCGTTACAAAATCATGCTGACTTTTTGTTTCAGGAACGGAAAAAAGATTACGATCCATGACAGAATTGCCAACTAACAAAAAGACAAACATCATCACAGCAACTGTACCAACAATGCGCCAACGATATTGTTTGATTTGTACAAACTTCAGTTTTTCATTTGAACCGTTTTCTACCTGCTTTTGAGATGCAGAGCTTTTTACGATGCTTGTTTGACAAACTTGATAATAAACATTGAGTAGTTTTTGTCTCATCTCTTCAGCCGATTGAAAGCGCTTATATCTCCTAATGCTAATTCCTTGTTGAATCAACTTTATTAATTCAGCTGGCAATTCTACGCCAATATGGTCAGGATCAAAAATCGCTTGGTCAACCAAAACCTGATGATCCCGCCCATTTTGCGTAGGCGTTTTACCTGTTACCATCTCATATAAAACAATACTCAATGCATATAAATCGGTCGAATTACTAAGATAAAATCCCTGGTACTGCTCAGGCGCGAGATAAAAACGCACCTCATCCTCTATTAGTAAATGTTGATCTTCATGTAGATTTGGCGCTTCCATATACAGAAGCTTAAATATGCCTTGTTTTGTACAAAAAATATGACGTGGCTGAACTTGCTGATGTTGGATACCCATATCATGTATGTACGCTAGCGCATCACATAGTTGAATTGCGATTGCTAACGCTTTATCAACTGGTAGTGGAGCTTCATTTTTGATCATGGACTGTAGGGACTCTCCCTGCATATCCTCCATTACAATATAAGGTGGCTGTTCATCTGTTTCTATATCATATATTTTGATTAAATTTGTATGTTCGATCTCTTTAAATGTATTCATATTTCTTACTGGACGAACGGTTTGCTTCAAAACTGTTTTAATCAATACAAATCGATTTTCGATTGTATCTTTTGCCCGAAAAAGTTTTCCGGTTTCACTTTCCTCAATGAGTTGTAATTGATCATATCGCCGATTTGTAAACACGGATCGTTAACCACCTCCATGCAACCATCCATGTTACTAGCATACCATAAATCAAAACATTGTTAATTAGATATATTTCTATTTTTAATATATATGAGTCACCTCATAGCGTTTGTAAACAAAGTCGATTTCTATCAAATATTTCACGACTCCATTTCCGGCTACGAAGGTGTCTTCACAGCGCCGTGTCTGCTCGCTCAGAGGGTACCAACTTGGCTATGCGCGTCATCGTGAGACTTGGAGCGTTAGCTCTTAGCGAGAGGTGAGCATGGCGTGTGCAGATAATACTACCACCTATTCTTCGCTACACTTAACAAGGATTTGTAGCGCTAGAAATAGAGCTTTGCCGATCACCACTTCACCCGCTCATTCGATCTTTCTACATGTATGATCGGTTTGTGATTGTGGTTCACGTGACGCTCCGATCCGGCTACTACTTAATGAATGTGAACAGTTCTTTCGCAATCTCGGTATTATCGAGCAAACCAGTAAAATGCTGCTTTCCAGGGCCAAATGCATAGACCGGCACATCTTCTCCTGTATGTCCATTTGTGGTCCAGCCGACCCGTGAACGCTTTGTAAAAATTGTCTCTAATGCTTGATCTACTTGATCTAGATTTTTTGATTGGACAGCTAATTTCACACGTTGTATCTCCTCTTGGCGAAGCGGAAACTGAATATGCTTCTTTAAAGTCTCCTCAATATCTTTTGATTTCAGCACTTCTTTGGCAATTAAATCAGGTGTATGTTTCACTTGCTTAATCACTTGTGGAGTAAATCGATAGCCATCCCCATTGCCAACTGTTAGTCCTCCTGTTGAATGATCAGCGGTAGCTAAGACAAGCGTCTCTTGATCTTGCTTTGCAAAGTCTACACCAGCTTGAACAGCCTGTTCAAATTCATTCACCTCACTCATCGCCGCTACAATATCATGATCATGACCAGCCGTATCAATTTGGCTTCCTTCAACCATTAGAAAAAAACCATCTGGATTTTTGCTCAAACGTTTAATCGCTGCTTTCGTCATCTCTGCTAAATGGGGCATCTGTGCAGGTCGATCAATTGCCTTTGGCATCGCCTTTGGAGAAAATAAACCTAAGATATGGTCTCCGCCATGATGCAATTGTTGTCGATTTTGAACGAACTGATATCCAGCCTGCACAAATTCAGCCGCAACATTTCTATCATTGCGTACAAAAAAGTCCCGTCCGCCTCCTAATAAGATATCCACTTTGGGCTTCCCGTTGATCTTATCGTCTATTAAGTCATCAGCAATTTGGTTCTCCATCGATCGATGAACTTCGTGTGCAGCAAAAGCAGCAGGAGTTGCATGCGTTAAATGTGTGGTTACGACAAGTCCTGTTGATTTACCAACTTGTTTTGCCTCTTCTAAAATTGTCTTGATTCGTTTTTTATGTAGATCGACGGCAATCGCCCCGTTATATGTTTTCTTTCCTGTTGCCATGGCGGTAGCCGCTGCTGCAGAATCCGTAATCTCCTCTTTTGGATCAGATGATTGGGTCATTTGAAATCCAACTAAATATTGATCAAAAAAAGTCTGCTTCAATGGTCTTTGATGTTCACCATTTTGCATGTACCGATATGTAGATAAATAAGAGATACCCATTCCATCGCCAATGAAAAGAATCACATTTTTTGGTTTAAGCTGCGATTGTGCCTGCTCTATACCAATCCTCAAAGGCAAAGTCGATTGTAGCAATAGCATGATCAAGAGGGAAACAACTATTTTCATCACCGATCTACTCCCTGCAATTGATATATATAATTTTATGATAAAATAAATAAATTCATTCACATAAAGCGTGTTAAGATGGGAAAAAGCATTGTACAAACAAAAATTTGAAAAATGCGAGACTGTCCAAAGACGTTCATTTTATATAGCTGTAATGGATTTGATTTTAGAATATGAAAATAGTGCTTCGATTTCATTAAACTCGAAATCATAGGTAAGGAGTTCTTTTATGAAAGAGAATAAAATCACAAAAATAAATCTGAAACAATTGCTTCGACTGATTCAATTCTCGACACTGCCAAAAGGGCCCATCATACTTATCTTGATCCTCTCTTTGCTTCAAACCACAACTGGACTCATTGTTCCTTGGTTTACCAAAGATTTAATCGATGTACTCTCAGTATCAAGTTTAAACATCATGAAAATATGTATGTTGGCGGGAGCTTTTCTTATTCAAGCTGCATCTGGCGCTTTTTCTACTTATTATCTAGCCTTTCTAGGAGAAAAGGTTGTCGCAAACCTTCGCAAACGATTATGGAAGCATACACTTTATTTACCAATCTCCTACTTTGATCAACATCGTTCTGGAGAAAGTATTAGTCGAATTAATAATGACACTACGATTGTAAAAGAACTGATCACCAAACAACTGATTTCGATCTTTACAGGTATGATCTCGTTGATTGGTTCGCTTTGTCTCTTATTTTATCTTGATTGGTCGATGACCCTTATTATGTTGATTGCTGTCCCTATTATGTTTCTAGTCATGCGACCGATTGGTAATAAAATTTATCAAATCTCAAAGCAATTACAAGCAGAAACTGCTAAGTTTACAAGCGTTTTAACACAGGTTGTCTCTGAAATTCGATTGGTGAAAGCATATACAGCAGAAAATGTGGAACAAAGAAATGGCGAAGCATCAATTGAAAATCTACGTCAATCTGGATTAAAAGAAGCAAAGGTGTTTGCTATTCTTCAACCGTTTATGTCATTGATTATGATGTTGATGTTAGGACTCGTGATTGGTTATGGAGGTTACCGTGTCGCAACCCATGCTTTGAGCGCTGGCGCATTGGTTGCCTATATCATGTACTTATTCCAAATTCTCATGCCACTCACCATGATGACTCAATTTTTTACAAGTTTACAAAAAGCATTTGGTGCCACAGAAAGAATGATTGAAATGCTAGAGTGGGAAACAGAGCCAAAAGTAACACATGCACCCTCCATTCACTCCAATCAACCGATTCATATCAAACAGCTTTCATTTACTTATCAGCAAATCGATGAGCCAAATTATATCTTAAAAGATATAAATGTAACGATTCCTCCTGCAAAAGTAACAGCTATTGTGGGACCAAGCGGCGGTGGAAAAACGACCTTATTCTCTTTAATCGAGCGTTTTTACAGACCAACTTCTGGTGAAATCCTGCTCGGTGAACAATCGATTCAAACATTCTCGCTTCAAAATTGGCGAGATCAAATTCGCTATGTATCACAGGAAAGTCCGTTACTAGCAGGCACGATTCGCGAAAATATAAGTTATGGAATGAAGCGTGAGGTTACAGATGAAGAAATCGTTTCGGCAGCAAAGCTTTCATTTGCGGATGCATTTATTAGTCAACTGCCAAAAGGATATGATAGTGAAGTTGGAGAAAGAGGAATCAAACTCTCAGGTGGTCAACGTCAGCGGATCGCAATCGCCCGAGCGCTTCTGCATAACCCTCAAATTCTTATGCTAGATGAGGCTACATCAAATCTTGATTCAAAGGCAGAAGAAGTCGTCCAAAAAGCATTACAGAACCTGATGAAAGGCAGAACCACATTAATTATTGCCCATCGGCTTTCAACAGTAATCGATGCTGATCAAATTCTAGTGATCGAACAAGGGAGATTAACTGGTCAAGGGACTCACGACCAATTGCTATCGAGTCATCGCCTCTATCAACAATTGGTTCAACAGCAATTCAAATGGAATCGGTCACATGAGCATCAATCTTGATGCTTCAGATTGTAGACAAAGTAGAGGTTCCGTCAATATTTCACATTTCGCCTCCATTTCAAGCTACGAAGATGTCTTCAAGGCGCCACGACTGCTCGCTCAGGGCGGTATCAACTCGGCTATCGCCTCAGACAGTACTACCGCCTATTCTTTTCTACACAGTCGTGGCTTTGTAGCGCCTGAAAGTCGCTCCGCAGCGAAATATTGACTCCACGATTTCTCCTTCTTCTACCCAGTTATACAAACCTCTTCACTCGTTCATTAGGTTTTTCATCAGTCTGGAGCATCAATCATGATGCTTTTGTTTTTTTCTTACGGGAACGGATTTTATAGATAAGAAAATAGACAATGGGTACAAACTTAACAAAGAACAAGAAGTATTCAATCCAATTAGATTCAATAGCAAAATAGTATTCTGAGGTGAATTTTTCAAGAAATGAACTGACCCCAAGTAAAACAAGCGCAACGATGGCAGGTATATAACGTTTTTTTTCCATCTGAATATGAAAGTATTGAAAAATCAATGAAGAGCAGATATAGATTAGTAAGGCGATTTTTAAAATCAATGTTATTGACCAAATAGCGACAAATAATGGATCAAGGTTTTCTAAAAACTCTCCTATCAAAATATGACGTACTAACTCCAACAATGGATAGCGTAAATGAGCACCTAAATGTGGCCCTACTAACATCAAACCAACGATCCAATAGATAAAGATGATAAAAAGACTTACTCCTGCTGAAATATAGATGGGTTTCATCGGTTTTTGTTTTAGATCAAATCGTGGAGCAAGAAATAAAACCATGATTAAATCTGCGATCCAATTTGATATAAACAATGTTGCATAACCTATTTTTAAAGGTTCAAAATGGGTAAAAAGCGCGATCCCAGCGTTAAGATCAATGTCCCGAACCATCAGAGGAACAAAAAATGTTGTCACTAGAAAAATTAAGATAAATATCCCATCAGATAAATAAACAATAGAACGTAACCCAGAAGAAGCAGCGATTGCCGCACATAATAAAATAACCCCAGTTATGACAAAATCAGGGGTATTCACTAGATAAATATAGCCAACAAAATCGGTATAATTGTTAAGATTAAGGATACTGATGGTTAAAAACATCGCTATGAATAAAGCAATTCCGATGGCGTGTAGCCAACTTCCGACAATTTTCTTGCCAAAATCGATCCATTTTTTTGTTGGATGCGTTTGGGCAAGTCGGACTGCAAAATAGATAAAAAATAGGCTTATAGGGTAAGCGAGTACAATTCCCCACCATCCTGAAAAATCACTTTTCAGGTACAAAGGTTGGATCATAAAAGCGATAGAAGAAGCAGCTGTATATAGAATAAACAAACGACTCAGTTGTCCAGAGGTGAATAATTGTCCTTCCTTCTCATTTTTCACTTGAATTTCCATAGCGAATCACCCTCTAAGCCAGAGTGTTTAATATAAATCTTTGGTTCTATTTCAAAAAAGACTTGTTTTTGATAGACATCTGGCCAGTTATCTTTTACTTGCTTCCATCGATTGGGATACCACCACTCTAAGCGATTTCCTAAGCGAAGCACATCAGCGCGTAAACGTTGTGTTTCTACTAATGCTTTTTTTAGATTTTTCGCCAACTTCTTCTTTAATATATTCTCAAGCTGGTGCCATTGATGAGGCTTCGTGATACTCTCTTTGGTATCAGCAGAAACAATACTAGCATCTCCTAAGAGTTCGATATTATATACGATTTGTTTTCCACGTAGTTTTGGCAGTATATTGGCATCAATTCGTTCAAATTCAACACTTATTTTCCCATGATCAACAGGAGATTGAAAAACAAATGTAGGACTTTTAATTTGTTTGATCACCCAAGAAAGCATACGTGCCTTTTCTGGTGCTATCTTACCAACCATTTGGTCATCTCTAAAAATGGCTGCCCCATCAGTTCCGGCCCATTCGGATTTCTTACCCTGCTCACTTACCATTGGCATCGTACCCATTGTCAGAAAAGAAACAGCTGTTCCTTGATCGGCATAATGTGCCAATAGGAAATCACGAACTGTTGCCCCTAAAATCGTTTTTTGATTGGCAAATTCTCGTAGCACTTCACTAGGGGCACGTTCAAAAACTGGTGTAAGCTTCACTGTTTCTTTCGCTTTGCCCGGCGAAATGAGAATATACGTCTTAATATGGAAAGTAGGCTGTCTAGTAATCCATTCTAGCAAGGGAGTAATCCCCGACTGGGCATAGTCACGACTAATAACAATTACACGAGTATGCCCCCAAGAGAGTTTCCGAGTTAAATCAGATTGAATTCGTTGAATCGCAAAAGGAATCGTCTTCCCTGTCTTACTCAAAGCAGCATAAGATCGCTCGCCCGTCCCCCCCCCTTGTAGGCTACCTGGAACTAAACGATTGGGTAAAGGTGCTGTTAAGGTTAACTCGACTTCACCGGGCTTATTACCTTTGTCGACATAAACTCCTGTAATAAAAGTGCGATCATTTACCTCAATACTTGACCAACAACCTGTGCAGATGAAACAGATACAACTGATCAAAGCAAGCAGAAGCCAGCTCTTCAAGGTCACTTTCATGAACGATCTTCCTTTGATTGAAAGGCCTTAGTACGTCGTTTAAGAACGGTCCAAGGTGCCCGTACAAATAAATCTCTCCAATCTTTGGAAACAAATGGCGCAATTGGACGCATATAAGGAACACCAAATGATTCAATGGAAACCAAGTGTAAGAAAATCAGAAATACCGCTATAATTAATCCAACCAATCCCAATGTTCCTCCCGCAATCATGAGAGGAAAACGAAGTAATCGAAAAGATAGTCCTAGTTCAAAATGAGGAATCACAAATGAAGCGATTCCAGTTATGGAAACAACAATCACAACAGGTGCAGATACAATCCCGGCTTGTACAGCCGCTTGTCCAATCACAATGGCTCCAATGATCGAGACAGTTTGGCCAATCGGTTTTGGGATTCGTATCCCTGCTTCTCGTAAGCCCTCAAATGTAACCTCCATCATCAGCGCTTCGAAAATGGTAGGAAATGGAATATTCTCCCTTGCTGCTGCAACAGTAATCAATAAACTGGATGGTAACATTTCTGGATGAAAAGTTGTCACAGCCACATAAACAGACGGCAACAGAAAAGAGATCGTAACAAAGAAATAACGAATCCATCGAATCCATGTAGCCGCAAAAAATCGTTGATAATAATCTTCTGGAGATTGCATCAATGTAAAGAAAGTGACAGGAGCAATCAAAGTCATCGGTGTTCCTTCAACCATGATTCCCACACGACCCTCTGTTAAAGCGGCTGCTAGAGTGTCTGGACGCTCTGTATATTGAAATTGTGGAAATGGCGACTTCATATATTCCTCCAAATGATCACTTATAAAACTCACACCCATCATCTTAAATGCATCGATTTTTTGAATCTGTTTTTCTATTTTTTGAATGAGTTTTGGATCACAAATCCCCTCGATATAGATGATACAGAGCTTTGTACGTGTCAATTTCCCAATAACATAATCTTTAACTTTAAAATGCTGATGGCGAATCCGATGACGTAGAAGAGATAGATTTGTATCTATATCTTCACTAAAGGCTTCCTGAGGACCGACAATCACCATTTCATTTTTTGATTCTGGCACCCCTCTCTTCTCATATCTTGTCAATGAAGAGAGTAAAAAAACATCATCACAATGGGAAAAGAAGATTGCCACTTTCCCGATTAATAATTCAGATACAACTTGCTCTTTATTTTGCGCTTTTGAGACAGGCATAGGAAGGAGTTGATTATGTTCTAACTGTTGATATACATGTTGTGGAGCATTTTCTAATTCGCGCATAAAAATGGGGATTAAGTTTTCATGCAAGCGCTTCTTATCAATAATTGTATCAATATATACAACCATACAATGGTAATTGTCTTTTCCTTCGATTGCATGAAATATTACATCGGAACAATTGGATAACTCTTGTTTTACATATTGAAGCATTGGATTCGTAGAAATATCTTTTCGCAACCGACGCATGAGCAACCACCTTCTTCCATGAATAGGAAGTAATGACTCTAGCATGTGACGAAGCGATGCGATTTATACAAAAAACAGCCACCTTGCGATGGCTGTTTTTTATTACTCAATGATATCAGTTACAGCTCCTTTTGAAGCAGAAGAGACGAGTCGAGCATATTTCGACAAAATGCCAGAAGTAAACTTAGGCGCTGGAGCTGTCCAGTTTTGTCTGCGTTGTTCAAATTCTTCATCAGATATCTCAATGTTCATCTCTTGTTTTTCACTATCGATTGTGACTAAATCGCCTTCCTGCAAGAGCGCGATTGACCCACCTACTTGTGCTTCTGGCGATACATGCCCAACTACAAATCCATGTGATCCACCCGAGAATCGCCCATCCGTCACAAGGGCAACTTCTCCACCTAACCCTTGACCTACAATCATCGCTGTCACAGAAAGCATTTCTGGCATGCCTGGACCACCTTTAGGGCCAGCATAACGAATGACCAAAACATCGCCTTTTTTGATTAGATTTTTCGAAATGGCTTCCGCTGCTTCATCTTCACTATTAAAAACGCGCGCTGGTCCAGTAAAACGTTGTTTCTTGATCCCAGACAGTTTAACCACTGCACCTTCTGGGGCTAAGTTCCCTTTTAATACAACCAATGGGCCATCAGGTTTTAAAGGCTGATCAAAAGGACGTATAATCTCTTGTCCTTCTTTAAGCTCAGGGGCTTCAGCTAGGTTTTCCGCCAAAGTCTTACCTGTAACGGTCAGACAGTCCCCATGTAATAAACCTTTTTCTAGTAAGAGTTTCATCACACCCGGAACCCCACCAATGTCGTTTAAGTCCTGCATCACATAACGACCACTTGGTTTTAAATCAGCTAAATGAGGAACACGACGACGAATTCGCTCAAAATCATCTAATGTTAAATCAACCTCGACTGAGTGAGCAATTGCTAACAGATGTAAGAAAGCATTGGTAGAACCTCCCAGCGCCATTACAACTGTAATCGCATTTTCAAAGGCTTTCTTAGTCATGATATCACGTGGGTAAATTCCTTTTTTCAATAACTCCACTACTGCTTGTCCAGCCGACACTGATTCTACTGCTTTTGCTTCAGCAATTGCTGGTATAGAGGAAGAACCAGGTAAACTCATGCCAAGCGCCTCAACAGCAGATGCCATTGTATTTGCTGTATACATACCCCCACAGCTTCCCGCACCTGGGCAAGCATGACACTCAACTTGATGTAGTTGATCATCATCGATTTTTCCGGCTTGATGTTGACCTACAGCTTCAAAAGCAGAAACGATATCAATATCTTTTCCATCGAGTTTGCCAGGCTGAATCGTTCCTCCATATATGTAAACAGCAGGTAAATTCATTCGTCCTATAGCCATTAAACAGGCAGGGGTATTTTTATCACAACCACCAATCGCAACAAATGCATCAAGACGTTCAGCACTGACCACGGTTTCGATTGAGTCAGCGATTACTTCCCGACTGGGCAGCGAATACAGCATTCCTTCATGCCCCATAGAAATGCCATCCGACACAGTAATGGTGTTAAAAATTAAAGGGGCGCCTCCTGCGTCTTGCGCACCACGTTTTGCTTCACGTGCCAAAGAATCTATATGAATATTACAAGGTGTCACTTCGCTCCATGTACTGGCAACGCCAATCATCGGCTTTTGAAAATCTTCATCTTCAAACCCAACAGCCCGTAGCATAGCTCGATTTGGTACTCGACTTACTCCTTCACTAATCACTTTACTACGAATCCGCAAATCCTTATCTTCTGACACTTGTTTCACTCCTTATCAATTGAAAAATCTATTACAACCATACTATATTTTTGCTCATTTGACTGCAAAAATAAAGATTGCACGCTAAGGAGCAATCTTTAGAAAAAATATTCTTCCTACCACCGACGACCCCATCTATGGAAAGGAAATCGAGGGAAAAAGAAAAATGGAACGGGTAGGAAAAATAAACTCGTTTCTGCACTTAGGTCTCCGTATTCGTAAGGATTCATCATCCCTGCATATGGTTTATGATAGAGGGAATCTTCCACATCAACCCAATATTCCGCCCCTTCGGACATAATATACTCCACTCCTCTGTTTTTTTAGCTATCATACGTCCCATATAGGCTAGGAGTGAGTTAGATGACCTAAAATAGGCGCTTCAACTTTGTTTTGGTTTAATCTTTCACTAAGAATGGAGACTAGATTGTAAACGAGGTCACCTGATCTGCTCGTAACCATGGTTCTCAGCGACGCTTCGTCCCATGCCGTCCAAGATGTATGGATGTGGCACTCTGTCAGCTTTCGCGGCTAGGCCAAAACTTATCTCCTCCTACATACGTCTGCGGAGGCTCTAACAGTTTGCCTAAAGGAGAAATGTCGCTTCAGTTGCCATTCCGCTAAGTTGATACCGAAATGGAGCTTGCCAATCATTCTTCCTCTCGTTTTTTAGGGTTTATTTATAGTCGAGATATTGTTTCTCTCATCGTAGAAGCAATTGTTCAACGCTTGCAAAGACAGTTGTTTTATTTTTTTAGCGTATATCCTGCTTTTTTGGCATCAGCTTCTGAAAAGAAAAATATTCGTTTTTCAATAGGGATTTCTTTATATTTTTCAGGGGTGACATACTGTTTCGAATTGTAATTTCCTATATACTTTTCTGGTTTTTTGTGAGAGATGCGAGCACGAAATTCAAATGGTAACTCGGGAATGGGATTAGAAGAATTCCACATTCCTTTTCCTGCACGCTTTGCCTGAAGATATGCATCTTGAAAGACTTTAAAATGATTCTGATTAGGATAGATAAAATAGGTTACAGCATGACCTTGCTTGACCATCTCAAGATTAATATTTTGTTTTCCTTTTTTAATATGGGCCAACAATCGTCCATATCGATCTTTTTCCTCTTGGTCTGTTTCAATGGTAATCTTTGTACCTTCTGGCAAAAGTGCTGAAAGATAATCAGCCGACTTTTGTCCCCAAGGCTCTTGTCCTTTCCCCTCATAATGTGTTTCTGGAGCATCGACTGAAAGCAAACGAACTTTTTTCGTACCCAATACCGGATCTTGCAATCGAATCGTATCACCATCCACAACCTTATCAACAATCGCTCGATGTGTAGAAGCAGAATTTTCCGGATCTGATACCCCTTGTATAGAAGAACAACCGGAAAGCATCCATAATAAACACAAACATAATGAAAAGACTTTTCTCATCCTTGCCCCTCCCTAATGAAGAATAGAATTCTACTCAGGGTTTATTACTATTCATTATCGATATAATAATTACACAAAACAAAAAAACACCTACAAATTTAGCTGCTGTTATATAATATATTAATAAATAGAAAAGATTGGTATAAGTCGGTTAGTTCATGAATATTTGGACTCTTGATATAGATTAGATCAGCAGATAGAGGGAGGGGATCATTTGAAATCACTCGAGCAACGACTAGATCAACTTAATAAAAGCTCACGACCATCTAATGGAACAATTGAAAAAGAACATTATCGGTTTATCGAACAGCTTTCTCATACACAAGAGCATGAATACATTGCTCATATTATATATCGCGGAAAAATAATTGGGGCAATAACTGTGGAAATCATCAAAGATAGACGATGTAAAATTAAATCTATCTATCGATCTACAGCTTTTCAACTTCCACAGCTTGATTCAGCATTTGCTCAAATGATGCGACTGGGTATGATTAACATGGGCTTTGATAATGATCCTATCATCGATCCAAACTTTCAAGGAGATGAGCAGATATTAAAAGTTTTAGCAAAAAATCGCTCTCTACCTGATGGTGCACAAATAAAATCAGGATCATTAATATCAGAAAAACGAGAAATTCGGTTTGAAAATAAAAAGATTGGCAGTATCCTTGTTGAACCTATAGATGACAAAACATGCAGAGTCAAACAATTTGAAATCATTTATGGACGGCAGGAGGCAAAAAAAAGAGCTTTAGAGATTGTTTTACTTCAACTTGGCTATAAACAATACAACATTGATCAAGATGTTGACCTTACTAATCTTCGACCCAACACAGTCTATAATGTCCCTCCTCGCTCCTCTTTATCTAGAACAGACCAACGGTTTTTAGAAAACCTTGAAAACATTCCACTTACTGAACTAAAAGACAAACTTCATATAACTACTAATCAATCGATTCGATCACAAGAATATGGAATTTGGCAACCTCCCACTAGAATCATTCGAGTTTTAAATGAAATATACGAAAGGGATCATTTAAAAAAACCGCTCATCTTTCGTGAAGCACGCCCAGAAGATTTTTATGAGATTTGGGAACTGCATCGCCAAGGGATGAACCAGTTTCGAGTTGGGGTAGGGGAGAGAGACCGTAGAAGACTCTATGCAGATCTATTCAATATTGAAAAAGAGTATGGGTCAAAGGGTGGACTCTTTCTTGTCGCTGAATATCGAGGAAAAGTGATCGGCACTGGTGCTTTTAAACCAGTCGATCAGTTCAGAGCTGAACTAACACGTTTCTCTGTTGCCAAACCTTATCAGGGTTCTGGGCTTGGTTCAATCATTCTCTCGCTTGTACTCCACTCAGCGGCAGAACAATCTATGTACACAATTCAGTTACGAACTTCCGAAAAACAAAGAGCGGCGCATTTTTATCAAAAAAAAGAGCAATTCTTTGAAGATGAAGTAAGAGCACAAAGCCCAGAGTTAAATTTTCTATTTAAAAAATATGGTTTATTACCTCCAGGTAAAGATGGAATTGATTTAATCTCAATGAAAAAATATTTACGGGAATTTGACTTTATTCGGTACCATACGGATCATAAAATAATAGCTGAACATCCCAGCATTTCTAGCTTTCTATTTCCTAATCAAGAAATCCCGTTAAGAATCCTCCAACATGAATTTGGCGTGAAAAACAGTCGAATATCGCTCAAAAAAGAACGGGAAATTAAACAAGAACGAACTAGAAAAACAAATGATATTATAAAAAAATTACTTCACGGATTAGAAAAAGGATATGAAATCGAAAGACGACAAAAAAAAGAAAAGCTGAAACATAAGACAAAACCAGCAAGAAAAAAACCTATACCCCAATGGACAGGAGCACATGACTTGTTCCCAACTGCTAAACAAACGAAAGAGCTAAAACAATTTACAATTCTTGCAGCAATGGCAAGAGGCCATCTCGAAACAATTGATTTATATGCTAACCGATTATTACAGTATAAGCCAAAATTTCGCCACACTCATGATACACAAACGATTATCAGGCATCGTCAACATAGGAAATTATATACAAACTCGAGTAATCAAGAGCGTTAGGAAACAATAATTTGGGAGGCGCAATATAGATTTCATCGCGTATGAGCTAAAAAATCAAGTATACAACTCGGGCTTATCGCACAAATGATGATCCTGATAAAAAAAACAGTCAAGCAGGAGCGTCTGTGAGTCAAATCACTTCGCTCCTTGCTCTTGTTGGCATAATTGATAAATTTTCTGTTTTACATTTGCATTTCGAAGCATTGCTCCATGCCCTCCGCCGCTTGGGTTAGCCATCACATAGCGCCCTTGAAAATCGAGCATTGGTTTTCGCCTTCCTTGATAATCTAGATCAGAACCCAATGCGGAATCAATGCGTACAATGTGATCGTCTATCGATTTTTGATTTTGTAGACCCACAATTCGTCGAACCCAATCTGCATATGTAGAATCTGTTATCTGAGTCTCATCTGGCGCTTGGTAAAATCCATAACGTGGAGGTGGTGACTCCTGTTTAGTAGTCACTCCGCCAATTGCAGTATACTGTACATGTGGATGCTGTCCTTTTAATTGTTCACATGTACCGACTACATAAGGTTTTCCTTTAGGATTCCAAAAGCAACTTTGACCCCTGACCATTTCAAGCATATTGGCAAGGTAGGCAGTTTCAGCACCAAAGTGAGGGGTTCCAATTGTAATCAATTGGTTGACATCAAGATCGCCGTCTTGACCATCCAAATTTTCTACATAATACCTCGCTACTAAACCCCCCATACTATGTGTAACAAGATTTACTTTTGCCATACCGATCCGAAGTTTACGTAACTTCTCAACATAATCTCGTAGAAACTGGCTATTCCAATAAATATTTTTGGCATCATTGTCGTATTCAAATAAAAATAAATCTTGGTTCACCGTATAGCCACGATCTACCAAATAGGTACCAATCGATTCTCCTGTAATCCCTGTTATAAACTGTACATCTGGATTACTATATAGCTCGGCTGCATGCTTCTTATATCGCGTTCCTGTAAAAGTCTGATTGGGCTCTACTGCTTGAATTGCATCCGCTCTTCGCTCATCATGGTTGCGATTATCCCACAAATTTTTGATCCCTAAGCCTGTACTAGTTCCCCCTAATGCATCGAGATCGCCAAGTGAAACGCCATGTGACAATATAACAATCGGTTTACCGCTCTGTACAGATGCAGGAGTAAGTGATAGATAACTTTGCTGACCATCTGAGTACCATTCTTTGATTTTATAGCTGACACGGTCAAACTTTTGTTTCTGCTCTTTCCCCGTAATAACAATCGTTTGATCTGGTTTAATCTCATCACGATTAATCATAGCACCCGGCAAACCGATGATTCCCAATTGTGCTGACAATTGTACAGGTTTCGTTTGTTTCTTTAATCCATTCTCAAAATTCGGAAATTTATGCTCATCCAGCAGCACAAAGGAATCACCTTCTTTAACCGTTGCTGTAATGAGCTGTCTATTCTTCAGGTACTGTTGATTTGGCACAATCGTAAGTGACACATGTTGCTCAGCTAAATTTTTATGCTGATATTGGTATCGATATAGCTTTATAGATGTGCTTTGTACGGGAATTTGCAGGTGAACCGCTATATCGAGATCGTGAGTTTGCAAGTCAAAAACCTGAACCTCATTTAAGCGTTGCAGCAGCAAGATTGGACTTTGACGGATTTGTAACTTCCCTTTGATTTCACCCGTACCTGTATATATACCCCTGATCCCCCATCGATTCTTTGGTAGATCATACTCTTGCTTGATCTCACGATCAGATAACCCATCGTGATCCGTATCTTTACGTAGTGGGCTCGTCTTCAAAATTTCCATTTCATAAAAATCAGAAAGCTGATCACCATCTGTATCTGCTTTTAGTGGATTTGTCTTATATTGACGTTCTATATGGTCTTTTAAACCATCTCCATCTGAATCATTCGGATATATTTTCAAATTGTTTGAATCTAATCCTGAAAAAGTAACAGCAACACCTTGTTCATAATTTGAAATATAGATGAGCACAAAGCAAGTAAATATCGCCATCAATTTCATTTTCAAGCGATCTCACAACTCCTCGCATTATAATTTGGATAATTATCAACATTTTAACAAATATCACTCACTTTGTTCAATCAAGTCAAGATGAAAATGATTCAAGAGTTACGCAGCTCTTTTATCATTTCATGTATAATAAAGAAAAATTCAAAGAGAAGGGTAAATTCAATAATGTTTAAACTAGCTGGTTCCAAACTTCGTACAGTAGAAAAATTAACGCAAGATCCCCATCATCATTCCCTTTTATCATCTTGCCGTTTCATTCTTTTACAGCATCTATTTGAAGATACACTTGAATTTGTCCAATATCTAACTCAAGCAGGAGTAGCAATTGATTATATATTAGGGAAAGAATATACTTCTGAATCTGATATTCTAGAACAGCTCCAAAAGTTATCTATTCAAGTAAAGCAGGTTCAATATGAATCTATTGAAAGCAATGATTTTCTATATCAAATTTTGATTCAATCATTACAAAAAGCAAAACAACATCAGCAAAAAGTAATTGTTCATGAGCTGGGTGGGTATTTTTCAAAAGCAATTCAACAAATTCCAACTGAATTAAAACCATATTTCGCTGGTGTTGTAGAAGGAACCACATTTGGTTATCAACGCTATAAACAGATCGAAGCGTCATTAGATGTCCCAATTATGCATGTGGCGCGTAGTAGTTTAAAAGAGATTGAATCTTATTTTGTTGGAGAATCGATCACACTCGCCTTTAATAACATGATGCGTTCATTGGGCTTAACCATTCAGGGGGCAGAGGCTCTTGTAGTCGGCTATGGAATGATTGGTGAAAAAATCGCAAAATCACTACAATTAAACCTCATTCACCCAACTGTATATGATAAAGACCCTTTAAAAATGTTGAAAGCGAGAATTGAAGGCTATCGGATTTTGCGACCACATCAATCGCTCGATCAATATGATCTTGTTATTTCTGCAACCGGTAATTATGCTGTTTCATTAGACATGATGCGCGCCTTCAAATCTGGTGTCATCTTGATCAGCGGCGGATCAAAAGATATTGAATTTGATCGGATTGCTTTGGAAAAAGCCGCATCAAAAGTTCGGCAACTTCGTCCTGAGGTAAAAGTATATACATTAAATCAGAAAGAGATTATCCTTTTGAGTAATGGAACTGCATTAAATTTTCGTGAGCGAAGTGTACCCACTGAAATTTTTGATATCGTTTATGCTGAAATACTTACATGTATAATTGAGTTATTAAAAAATCAATCCATTCACGCTGGACTGAGTGAATTGGGAGAACTACAACGGTCACAAATTGCATCATATTGGTTAGAACTTCATGGCTGATTTGATTACCGGCTAAGTGAGTCTTGGTCATCTCTATTATGGACTGATCTCAATGAAGCATATAAAGCATATGGATCATCTAAAATTGATCACTATTTAGTACATGGGATTTCAAATGTTCTTTATAGGTATGAAAATATTCCCAAACACGCCCACTCCTTAGCAATTGCCTACTTAGTTCATACCCACTTTGGATCGTCTTCGATACACCATATAAGTAAAAAACAGCTCCCGCATTTAGACAGACTAGGTTGACCAGTGGCGGATCAAGCTCTCCTCGTAAGAGAGAAAGAAATATACGTGCATTTTCTTTGGCATCACCACAAGGAATTTCAGCATATGATGCTTCTGGTATTCCAATATCTCGTGGTCGAAAAATATATTCTTCAACCGATTCCTGGTTCATCTCGATTACATATGTTTTACCACTAATCGTTATTTCATCAATGCCTGATTCTCCTGTTACAATAAGAGCGCGTTTTCGACCCAATTTCCGAAGAATATTTGCCATTTTGAACGCAACTAGACGATCTGGCGTTCCAAGTAATTGATAACTGATGCATGCTGGATTACATAACGGTCCGATCAAGTTAAAGATTGTTCTTCGAGCTACTCTCTTTCTTGCTGTTGTTACAGTTGCAACAGTCGGATGATATTTTCTAGCATATAAAAAACATAATTGAAACTCTTCTAATAACTCCATTGATAAATTTGGTTCCAAGTCAAGCGGTATTCCAAGCGCTTCTAGCATATCAAAGCTTCCATTTGCCCTTCTTGATCCTTTATTTCCATGCTTAGCGACCGGAACCCCTCCTGCTGCTAAGAGAAATGCTGCTGTAGTGGAAACGTTAAACCGTTCAAATGATCCTCCACCTGTACCACATAGGTCAACGACTCCCTTTGCTGGAAAAGGGAGTGCTCGGGTTTTCAATTCATCTACAAATGCAAGCAACTCTTCCACGGTCTCTCCCTTAATGGATAATGCATCTAGAAAAGCTGCAATCTCTCTATCAGTAGCGTTATGTTCTAATATATGAGCAAGCGACTGTTTCACTTCTTCCTTCGATAAATGGTGTCCCAGCTTGATTTGATCTATATATTGAGCAAGTTGCATCTTGTTCATCCTTTTACTTTTTATTCTATTTTAACTAATTTATATACATAATCAATTCGTATCATTCATGCCCAAACGCAGAACGCTAAAAACCTCCTTATATAGAGGTTTTTAGCTTGTAGACAAAGGTAGGGTTCTGTCAATAACTCTTTAACTCCAACCCATTAGCAGCTTTTACAACCATTTTTGTGATCATATGATGGAATACTTTCATAAGAAGTGGAACACGAAGCATTACATTTTGCAGTTTAATGATAAAGCTTGAGTTGGCAACCATTCCTCCTGCGGCAGTAAGACCGATTTTTTGATTCTTTTCCACAAACGGTCTCATCTCTTGTTCATATGCAACAAAAGCTTTCGTGTAATCTCCTTGGGCGCGCTTTAGTTCCCCAGCTAGTACATAGGCTCCGATCAGAGCAAGACTCGTGCCTTGACCAGATAGTGGTGACGGACCATATGCCGCATCTCCCACTAATGCCACACGACCTTTTGACCATGTTGACATATGCATTTGACAGATCTCATCAAAATAAAAGTCCTCAGCTTCATTCATTGCACGTAATAACCGCTGGGTTTCCCAACCCCTCTCATTACCGAAAACCTCGTGTACAAGTTGCTTCTGTAGCTTTTTATTGTTTCGATCATATTGTAAAGGGTCTGATTGAAAGATAAACATTCCCTTTGCTTCTGTACGATCACGCCCACTATACATCCCAACAGTTTTTCCTGGAAGTGGGTAAAGCAATTGACTATGGCTTATATCAAGTTCATTATGAGTTGTAAATATTGAAAGATAGCAGCCAAGTGAACGTTTAAACTGTGCTTCATCACCAAATATTAACTTCCGAACATTTGAATGAAGCCCATCTGCTCCCAAAACCAAATCAAATGTTTCTAACTTACCAGAAGCAAATCGAACCTCAAGACTCTCCTCTATTTCCGTCATTGCAACGATTGAATCATTCCAGATGTAATGAACTTTCTCTTTTGTAAGATCGTGCAAAATAGTCGTTAGATCATCACGCATAATCTCAATATCAAGACCTTGCTGGTTCCCCATGCTTGCTTCACTAATTTGTCCTTTTATTTCGCCCTTACCATTCACAAAATAAACACCCTTCATTTGTGTATCAGCTGCTCGTACTTGATCAAGAATACCCATCTGATCAAGTACCGAAATTGCTGCTCCGCGAACATCAACGCCAAAGCCACCCCGTCGTAATGATGCTGCTTTCTCCACGATTGTTACATCAAAGCCGTAGTTTTGAAGCCAATAGGCAAGTGCGGGGCCAGCAATACTTGCTCCAGAAATAAGGATTCGTTTTATTTTTATCATCGATCATTCGCTCCTCTGTATATTGAAATTTAGATCGTTATCAAAACAGTATGCGATGTAAACAGTATATTGTATAAACAGTATATAACATATACAATAAAGAAGCAACAAATTTGTTCAGTTATTTTAGGAAGAAAATGAATGAGATAAATCATGATTTTCTGACAGGAGGAAGGAACGGTCAATGGATAAAAAACTTGAAGAGACTTTGCCACGGGGCGTGGCGCTTAGCTGGGGATTAGTCAAGTCCACTCAACGAGGTCCGAAACGTGAAATGAGCTTGAAACAAATTTTAGATGCTGCCATAACGATTGCTGATCAAGAAGGGCTTTTTGCTGTTTCTATGAATAAAGTAGCGAAATCCTTGGGTTTTACCACAATGGCACTCTATCGATACATTCCAAGCAAAGAAGATCTCATTCTGCTTATGCAGGATGCCGTATTTGATATCCCAATCCCTGAAGAAATTCTTGTTGATTGGCGTAAAAATATACGAGAATTTGTCTTCTCTATTATGCAGTGTTATCAAGATCACCCTTGGTTGTGTGATGTTAGCACTTCTGGAATCCCGATCACTCCAAATAACTTGCGTATTGTAGATTGGGCCATGCGAATTATGGCAAACCTGCCATTAGATAGCAATGAAAAAATCTCGATCATGGTCATGTTAACAAGCCATGCACGTATATATAGCGCTTTTCAACAGAATATGGAACATGCTGTTCAAACAGGTCATAACACAGGACCTGTGCCCGGAGTGGACTACAACGCTGCTTTAGAACAACTTGTTACCTCAGAGCGCTTTCCTTACTTGCGACCTGTCATACTTGCTGGCGCTTATGCACCTCAGGATGATTTTAAAGATGATTATGGATTCGAATTTAATTTTGCCCTTGCTAGGATACTAGATGGCATTGAGCATTATATTCATTCAAAAACGAAGCAAGATCAGAATCTATCTTAAACCAATTTGAACCAAATCATGGCTTGCTAAAAACGAAAGAATATATACTTTCCTGGGGCGATAGTAATAAGCCACAACTCACATTTAACAGTGAATTGTGGCTTCATTTTCAAACATACAAATCTTGATTTCTCTAGCCGATTCAGGTTTTGACAAGAGTCCTATCATTACAGATATCGAAGTACTATATAGAGGTGGGCAATCAGAAGCGACATCAGTGTAATAGGCACCCCTACTTTCAAGAATTCCAGATAGTGAATTTTCTTCCCTTCCTTCGCTGCTAAGCCGACCATGATCACATTGGCAGAAGCACCTAAGATCGTGCCATTTCCTCCTAAGCAAGCTCCCAGTGCTAATGACCACCACATTGTTTGTAACTCTGGGGCATGAGCTACCAGTCCCAAACTGCTTCCCATTTCTTTGATCAAGGGAATCATAGTTGCAACAAAAGGTATATTGTCAATGGTTGCCGAGGCAATCCCTGAAATCCAAAGAATCCAAATAGCAGCTAATGACAAATCACCTGCTGTATACGCTAGAATTTGGTGAGCAATATATTTGATCAACCCTACTTCCTGTAATCCTCCAACAAGTGCAAATAAACCAGCAAAAAAGAAGATTGTCCCCCATTCAACTGAAGCAAATGCAGTCTCAATCTGTCTCTCTGTCAATCCGATCAACATGAGTATAGCTGCCCCAGTAATTGCGATCACTGAGGGTTCTATACTCAACCAAGAATGAGTAAGAAAGCCCAATATGGTTAAGCAAAGAATAAAGAGCGATTTTTTTATGAGTGGATGATTTTTCAAAACTTTTTCTTCATTGATCTGAGCCAACTTTTGCTGATTTTCCACTGACACATTCAACTGCTTTCGATAGATAAAATAAAGCATAGCTAGAGCAATCAATAAGGTGATCAGGGCGACAGGTCCTAAATGATATAAAAATGCATTAAAGGTGAGATGTGGATTCGAAGAACCAATCATGATGTTAGGGGGATCACCAATTAAAGTCGCGGTTCCACCAATATTCGATGCAATGATTTCTGCGATCAAATATGGAACCGGATTCACTTGTAGAATTCGTGTGATGGAAAACGTAATGGGAGCCATAAGCAAAATGGTCGTCACATTATCTAGTAATGCGGAACCAATCGCAGTTAATAAAGAGAGCATGATCAAAAGTTGAACCGGATTTCCATTAACTGCTTTTGCAGCTTTGATGGCAATCCATTGAAATAAACCTGTCGATTGAGTAATGGTAACTAAAATCATCATTCCAATAAGTAGCGCCAATGTATTCCACTCTATATAGTGTGTAAAGACTTTCTCTACATTTAATATACCAAGCAAAACCATGATCATTGCACCTAATATGGCTATGACAGCACGATTTAATTTCTCAGTAATGATAAATGCATAGACAAATAAGAAAACGCCCGTTGCTAAATATGTTCCGCTCATGAATGATTCCTCCTTTTAAACAAAAAAAACCTGTCATCAAAGAATCTTTATACCTAGGAAAAGGTATAAAAATCCTATGATGACAGGCTCCTCCCATTTCAGTTATTTATTCATCATAACATTTTTACATTAAATAGTAAAATTTATTCATGATATGCAAATAAACCCAGATAACACCATACTCGTTTCTCACTCAGAGAGTTGAGAACCATCATCGTAATGTGAGTTTTTGGAACCATGAAATGGATATCCATTCATCTATCCATAACATCAGTTATCACGGTTAGGTTTTAGTCTTTCGGTGTTTTAGGAAAAGTAAGAGATACTTTAGTTCCTTCACCGACTTCACTATCAATGGTTATGAAAGCCTGGTGTGCCTCAACTAGTTTTTTTACAATCGTTAATCCAATCCCGTTTCCTCCTGATTCTCGACTCCTAGATTGATCAACGCGGTAAAATCGTTCGAAAACTTTTTTTACTTCCTCTTTCGGAATCCCGATTCCTGTATCTTCGATGATGATTTGAACAGAATTTGGCTCATCTTTTGTTTGAATTGATACCCTTCCCCCGACTTCTGTATACTTGAATGCATTGGAAAGTAGGTTCATGATAATCTGAATGACACGATTTTTATCGATGCTAATAAGCGGAAGGGGGGCTAAGGACTGAGTAAGATCAATCTTTTTTTCTTGAAAAGCTGTACGCATTGCATTTGCACATTGGTTTATAATCTCTGTCAAATCCTCATTTTTTCGTAGCAACTGAAAATCAGGAGCTTCTACAGAAGTAAGTTGTTCAAGATCGCCCACAAGATCAATCAGCCGTTCTATCTCCTCATAACAAGATTCAATCCTGTCTGGTGTAGGCTCCCATATTCCATCCCGAAAAGCCTCCAGATGACTTTTTAAAGTTGCCAAAGGTGTTCGCAATTCATGGGCGATGTCTGAAGTTAAATTTTCCCGCAACCTCTCCTGTCGCTCCAATTGCTGTGTTAAATGGTTCAGTGAATCAGCCAAATGAGCCAATTCATCTTTCCCCTTTACCTGCATCCTTGATGTCCAATCCCCATTCGCCATCTTCTCAGCGACAAGTCGCATATGAATCAACGGCGATGAAATACGATTGGCAAGAAAAAAGCTAATAAATATAGCAACAACAATCGTTCCTAATGCCGTCCAGATCGAGGAGGAGAGAATCGCTTGTTCGATATGAGAAAGAAGCTTCACCACTTCAATATCAAGCCCAGGTGAATCTTCTAAAAACATGGTGATATGGTGATGCATTTCTTTCATCAATGTAAGGGTTGCCAAAATAATCATCGCGGAGGCAACACCAACAAAACTCCAAGCGATTCGCGCCCTCATTTCCGATCCTGCCTTCCCAGAAAAGAGTATCCATGCCCAAAAATAGTAGTTAGAAAAATAGGCTCTTTTGGATTCAGCTCTATTTTTTGCCGTAAATTTTTAATATGTTGGTCAATAATTCGATCATCACCAACATAATTGAAGCTATACACTTTTTCGATCAGTTCTTCTCTTGTATATGTGCGACCTGGATGTCTTGCTAAGACAACCAACAATCTAAATTCAGCAGGAGTGAGGTGAACTTGCTTCCCATCTTTATAAACCAACTGTTGATCCATGTCGATTGTCAATTTTCCATTGTGATAGGAGGTACGTGATGAAAGTAGATCATGATTAGATCGTCGAAGAATCGCTTTTACTCGTGCAACCACTTCTCGGGGGCTAAATGGCTTGATGACATAATCATCGGCGCCAATAGAAAGGCCTTTTATTCGATCTTTTTCTGCCACTTTAGCTGTTAACATAAGGATTGGCACTGCTGACTGCTGACGGATGGTTTGACAGATCGCTTCACCTGAAACATCTGGTAACATCAAGTCTAATATAATCAGGTCAATCGTTTCATTTTGAGCTATGTTCAGAGCATCTGTACCGTTTTGTGCCTCTAATACATCATATCCTTCTTTTTGCAGATATGAAGCGATTACTTCTCGAATCTTTTTTTCATCATCTACGATTAAAACTCTTCTCATCAGCTCACCTACTTTAAAACTCCTATATCATAAACGCTCAAAAATGAATCCAACATTTGCGTTCGTACACTCCGTGCTTTCAATATGTTCGAATCTGTCATTCTTAGTGACCGGCATGTCCTTCCCCATTTTCCGAAGTGATCTCCAACATTTGGTCAATCATTCCTTGTGTAGCAAAAGGAAAGCTCTTTTCAGTACCAATCATATATGCATGATTATATGGTCCAATTGTCGGGTCATCTTTGAATTTGGGTTGTAGGTTCATTAAATATTCATGCAACGCAGGCGTCATTTCGGAACCTTTCATGACCAACATGGGAGCATGTTTCCCAAGATGTGCAAAAGCAGTCGTTGGTAATATAGCTGATAGATTCGTGAGTCGATTAATTACGAAGCCATGCCCAGGCTCAGTTACACCCCAGCCAAAACCTGTAGCTGCATCCTTATATTTAGCAAAGGCAATCGCATTTTCTTCAGGAGTATTCCCTTCAATTCGAACTACCTTTCCATATTGCTGTAATTTTGCTTCTACATCCTTTGAAATCACAGCCTCAGGCCCTAATAGATAAATATTTGCTTTTCCATTTCTTCCTTTTAACGCTTCAATTGTTGCTTGCGGAATTTCATTTTTCTTCACATATAGTAATGCTTCCGGCATATGTGCAATCCAATTCGCCGCAGGAACCGTATAATCGTTAGCTTCAAGCGAACCGATAATGACCCCAGCGGGCAGTTTTCCCCCACTTGCTTTTGCATAATAAGCATCAACATTCTTAGCCATTTCCATCGGTTCATTTCCAGCAATCAAATCTACTTTATAACCCATTGATTCTACTTCTTTCTTCAACTTTTGGTCAAAATTGCCTAGCAAAATGACTTGAACTTGATTGTTCATTGGACTTCCGATAGGTTTTAAACGTTGCAATTCGCTTTTTGTCATCTTTGGTAATTGATCTTTTTTCGCATATAACAATGGACCGTTATTAGGATGATGAATTAATTTTACAGCAGGTAGATTTACGCTCCCATTTCCAGTTATTCCGATCAATACTGTAGCTGGTCGGTTCTCTGTACTTGTGGCTGGCCAAACCATCTGTGATGTTTCGACCGCAATTTCAACGGGATCATCTGTATTGATTCTGGACACATTTTTTGTTTGAGGTGTAATTCGATTTTGAGCAGCTTCTTCATTCATGTCACCCATCTTCATCTTACTGTGATCCATTTTACTCATATCATGAGTTGAATTGGTACAGGCAGCGGCAACCAATAGAAAACCGATTGCCCATGTGGTAAATAGGAAAGATCTCTTTGAGAACATATACAACTCTCCTTACTGTTTTTCTACTTATCTTTAGCGTAACAGCAAGTTATGTAGATCTTATGAAGATCCCGCACAAATCAAAAAGACTCGATCATTTGACCGAGTCTATTCGCAGTTCCTCTTTATTTTCTTAATGTCTTTAACGCGCCGCTCCAAACCACTACTTGATCAAGCATTAATTGAACATTGCTCAGGTGCAAATCTTGGGGTTTAAACTGGCTGAAGTTTTCAAAGTCAGTAAAAAGTGATAGAGTCGGATGTGTACGAACATCAGCAACATGTAGTTCTCCTAAAATACCACGCAGGTGTTCAGCCGCTCTAGCTCCCCCAGTAGAACCATAGCTAACAATTCCAGCCGCTTTATTATTCCATTCGTCGCGTGCTGAATCAAGAGCATTTTTCAATACACCAGTAATACTATGGTTATACTCAGCTACTATAAAAATAAACCCATCCAAGGAATTTAATTTTTCAGTCCATGCTTTCACTTGCTCTTCCCCATTTGGATCTCCAAAAAAAGGAAGGTTATATTCAGCAAGGTCGACTATTTCAAATACTGTATCTTCCCGTTGATCAGCAATTTCCTTTACCCAATTGCCCACCTGAGGACTTACACGCCCTGGTCTTGTACTCCCTAAAATAATCCCAATCTTCAACATATGGTTTCCTCCTTGAAATGCTGCTTTGGCTCGATCAACATATTTTTCTTCCTCAAATCAATGATCCATAAGTAATGTCAGCACTGACGGTCATTAGACCCTAAAAAAATAACCTTTATGTTAGATATAGATCAAGAGCCAAACCACTTTGTATTGTCTTCTTTATTTATTATAGGAGAGATAATGATTCCTTGTCAAAAATTTTTTTCAATTAAATGATCTGAGTCGCTAGATAGAATATCATAAAGGTAATCAATTGGTTTAACCTTGCTATGAAAGGATTTGATCGATATGAATCTGATAAACTTATTCAAATCAGGAAAATTAACAAAGATCGCCCATGAAGCAACTAAGCGAGCACGAAAAGAAGCAAAAGAAGCGAACGCTTCGATCTATTACAAACTAGGTAAAGACTGGATACGAGAGGATGCACAAGGAAAACGATTTATTGTGAAAAGAAATCAAAATGGAGAAAAAACGGAGATTTCTTACCTATGAACGCATGGGGTTCACCAACCTACATTTCTATAGCCGGCGGAAATGGCTCTGGAAAAACAACACTAAAAGAAGGTTTAATTCATAATCAAGTACCATTAGGTGAAATGGTTGATATCGATATGTTAACGAAATTAATTGGTTTTGAAGCTTCAAGTACGTATTTTGGTCAAAAAATAAATCATTATTTAGAAGAAGGTATCAGCTATACCCAAGAGACAACCACTCCATCCCACATCTTTTTCAAAACAGCAAAATCAAAAGAATTTCATACGATTCTTTGCTTCGTTGCCTTAGATGATGAAGCCATGTGTGTAGATCGGGTCGCTTCCAGAGTGGAATTAGGAGGACACAACGTTCCAGAAGATATCATCCGTAAAAATTATAGAGATTCATTCGTTGGTTTATCAAAGTGTATACCATTTGTTGATGAATTATTTCTTTATAACAATAGCCACCACTTAGAACTCGTCTTGGCTGCGGAAAAGCAAAAAGCCATCTTTCAACATTCTGCTGCACCACCTTGGGTAGAGAAATATGCAGTTCCGTATTTAGATATGAGCCGAGTCAATCAAAAAGCCGATAGCCATACATTACAACGTTCGCTCGATCCCCGCACAAAATAATACCATAAAAAACCAACCTCTACTTAGGAGGTTGGTTCAGACTGAAGAAAAATATATATTCTGGTTAAATTCAATTGAAAATAAGCTTGTTTAAAGGAGGAGATGGTTTGCAATGTAGCGAACTTTCAGGCGCTACCAAGCCACGACTGTGTAGCGCAGAATAGGCGGTAGTACTGTTTGCACACTCCGTGCACAAGTTTCGCTAAGCAGCTAACGCTGCAAGTCTCACTATGACGCGATAGCCGAGTTGATACCGCCGTGAGAGAGCAGTCATGGCGCCTTGAATACTTCTGTGCAGCATGGACTGGAGGTATCCATCTTTTCAATAACACGGAGTGTATAAACCTTGACTCCCATAAATGAAAACAACTTATACTTTGTCTACAAGCAGAACAAAACTCTACTTAGGAGGTTGGTTTTACTGACACAAGATGCTCTTCAAGGCGATCCCAAGTCTCCTTAATCCCTTGTTCCATACCCATTCCGACTACTTTTTGTAAATCTTCTGCTGATGGGTATTCTGCTCGATTGATTAGTTTTGTTTTCCCATCTAACTCCTGAAAGAGCATTACATTTTTTGAGGCAGGGAATTCTTCAGAAAGATTTCCTTCTGCATCAGAAAAATAATCCGTATATACAATTTTTTCAGATGTTTCTATTTCATGATATAAACTTTTTCCCCATGACTCTTGTCCATAAAAGTCACCTTGATCTTTGTCCATACATTTCATACAGTAATGCCACTGACCACCTGGACGAAAATCGATCTCACAGACTGTAAGCTCCCATCCACGAGGACCCCACCAATGCTTTAAATGCTCAGCTTTCGAAAAAGCTTCAAAAACTAACTCACGTGGAGCGTTAAACTCCCCTTCTAAAGTTAATAACTTTCCTTCTACTTTCACGACCATTTTTGGCATTTTATTACGCCTCCTTCATATTTGTTAACCTTCATCATCATCCCACAGATATAAAAACATTATTGGCAAACATTTGTGTGGTCATTCTATTTTCCCCTGATTTCGTTTACGTTTTAAATATACCATAATAGGAATATTCCTGTCAAGGAATGCTATGTATATTATAAAGAAATTCTATTCATTTATAAAATAGAATGAGCGTAACTATCATTTAGAGTGGCTCATCAGCTAAACGGGTTCAAATAGAACAAGGATTAACTGTAAATCACTTTAATCATGTATCCAATATTTCAAATATTATAACCGAATGCGACTTACTCAATTTCACTTGAATAAGTCGCATTCTCCCTAGGGGACATAGTAGTTGCTTCGTCGCAAGTAGATGACAGCAGCAACAGTAGAGATGAGGGCCCAAGGAATCGTGGCAAGCCAGATATGCTTGAAACCGTACTCTCCTCCTATGCTGCCGCCGTACAAGGTGCCGAGCAAGAAGGCAACATTCATCGAGTTTTTGAACGCGGTGCTAGCAGGCGTGACCTTCTTCCCGATCTTCTTTGCTGCTTGGTCGGTTCCGAAATTATGCCCCTTCACCGCGATTGGCATCAGGGTAGCCACCACCAGCAAAGCGGCCAGCGTCTGACTGAACGCCAAGATAGTCAATCCTCCAACCATCAACAACCGTGAGACAACCACTATCAGTTCATTACTCACCTGTTTCTCATCTTCGAGCCATTTCATCAACTTACTGACCGGAGGACCGATCAATGCATTCATCACAGTGGTCATCAGCAAGATCTTGCTGGCCAAAGCAAGGTTACCCAATGCAAGCGGAAGGAACGTTAGATAGACTCGGTTACTCAGCGAAGTACCCATTCCCCAGAAAGTAAGCTTCAGAGAGGGAAGATCGAAGTTTTGATGTATCCACCCACTCCATCCCTTCCTCTCATGATGAACGCGAACAGAGTACTTAGGCAACCAGATCAGAGACACGATGCAACAAAGGCTCATCATTACCGCCACAGCTCCCCAAAGGAACTGATGACCATGATGCGAGATTAGCAACGAAGCGAGCACACCTCCCAGCCCCAAAGAAATCGCCGTAACCGATCCTTCCCAGGAAATCGGCTGTTTTTGTGCCTCCAGTGGCTGGACGCTCCTTCGTATGATCACAGAAAAAGCTGGATAGCAAAGCCCGTAAGCCGCACCATGCATGAATCGGCTCAGAGCGATTATAACAGGATCGTGGGACAGACTATAACCCAGACACGCAAGAGATGTCAGTCCAAACGCGATCAGGTACGTGGTCTTTAGGCTTCTCTCCAACAATAGATTGCTGATCGAGAAGCCAACCAGGATCGCAGCGATCCAGAACGTGCTCATCAGCAAGCCGGTCATCCGCCCAAGACCAAACTCCTTGAGTATGTGACCAAAGGGCGTTTCAATCCATCCGAAGATAAGTGCATTCGTCCCAGCAAGCAAGAGACCGATTCCAGTCTCCTTGCTCAACCAGTCCATTTTTTCATGGTTCATTTCTTTCCTCACTAGAGGTTCCATATGTCAATGGTCGCAAGGGAATCAGTTTCTTCTAAAAACCCCCATCATCGCTAAGAAATATACCAATATTATAGCATGAAATATACAGCTCGTTTTCTCTCGGGCTGGTTCATCGCTTTGAAGAACGACGGGGAAACCTCTAAACATAAAAGCCCATTCTAGGATGAATGGGCTACTCAACGATGGTCAATAAAGATACCGTATCGATGGATAAAGCGAATGTCTTTCGAACTGACTGTTTCCCGGAAACATATCCATAGCATTTTTTGCACGATTGGTATCAGGGAAATATCAACCTAATCCTTTATTTATTTCATTAACTCCATTAGATATTTATATAGGTCATCAGTAAGACCATATCTAAGCTGAGAATTATCTAAAGAAGCATGAAATGAAAATATAGAATCCTTAAGTTTTTCATCTTCACCTATTGATTTGTTCATAAGTTTTCTCCAATAATTTATACATTCAATGGCAATTAAATCTGTATTATGCAATTTGTTATCGTAACAATAATTAAGTTTTGCAATAAATTCTATCCACTCAGTCGCTTCTTCTGATTCTACTTTATATCCTTCTAAATTATTTTTTATTTTATCTAACTGTTCTTTCGTAATATATTTATCTGCTGAGGCATTAATAAATGGAACGATTGCTTTAAAGTCATCTATTGAGATATTTTGATTACCTTTAAGCTCCTGCTTTAGTTTTAGCAGTCTACTAAAAAGTAACTGCTTCTGGACAATTTCCTCTTGAACTTTAGAAATTTGAACTTCAATAAATTTTTGAATATCGATATATCTATCATGAATTAGATCATTTATTTCATCAAGGTTAAATCCCATATCTTTCAAAGACATTATTTGGTATAATGTTGTAATATTTTGCATATCATATAATCTATGCCCTGTTTCAGTAATCTTAGATGGTTTTAATAAGCCGACTTCATCATAATAATGCAATGTTCTGACAGTTATACCTGTCATATTCGCTAATTCGCCAATCTTAAGCAATCTACCCACCTTGTTCACTTTCCTTCATTTTAACAATAGCCTCTAAATCATTTGTACTAAATATATACTTTTTACCGCATATACCACATTCCAGTTCTTCATTTCTCCCAACTTCAATTGAATTTTTTAGTTCATCGGTTTCAACCGACATGAGGATACCAAAAAACATTTCTTTTGAACAATTACATTCGTTTTGCACGCTATATTCATCTATTACCGTTGCATATGGGAAAACCCTAATAGGCAGCTCTACCCATTGCTCTGTGACTATATATTTCTCCGCACTGTCAATACTATCCACTACAAATTGCAGATGATCAGAATTATAGTAAGGCAATGGTTGGATCAAACAACCTCTTGCAATTCCATTTTCAATCCATGTTCGAAAAATAGTTTTTGTCTGCTCGCTCTTCGCATAAAAATAGGAAAAGCACGAATCTATAGAAGCAGACTTTAATTCTACCATTCCGGTAAATATTCCTCCCATCCAACTAGCTCTTGAAATAGAAAGAGATGCTCCATCTCCGACTAAATCAGTAAAATCACCATTAAAAGCCGTCAGCTGGGGAGAAAAAGTACAATTAACATTACCACTACCATCTACATCGCAGTGGGCTGTATGCTCAGCTGGTTTGAACCGAACACTTACACTTATGCGTTGATCGACTTCGGTTAGAAAGCCACGTAATAGACAACAATCGATAAATATGTTCGTATAAAGCTGCATTGCAAAATCTGTTTTCATATTTTTTAAATTGCTGTGTTCTAGAATATTTGCTACATCAACCATAAAAAGCCTAATTCCCTTATCTTTAGTTAATAGTTTTATTAAATTTGTCTTCATAATCATTACCCCCATGCACGCATTGTATAATATAACGTAACGTGAGGTTCAAGTTCTTTTTTTAATAATGTTAACTCTACGAATTTTATCTATCCAAATCGTCCAAGAGTACTCCCGCTTCTACAAGCGGTGAGGTGAATGGGACGTGGTTCGGTATCCCTTTTGCGGGGATGCTTAGAACCACTTATTTTGTTAGAATAGTTGTAGCTCTTTGAAAACTGAAGATATGGGGTTGTTGCTGGAAAGGGTCAGTAACGTAAAATCTTCAACCACCCAGCTTACCGAAGTTGCGAAAACCAAGCGAAAGTAGGGAGCATAGCAGAGCATACTTTGTTTTCACCGCTGGGACGGCGGGTAGAGCTTGCTAAGATAACTGGACGTTGGTCTGGTGTTCGCAGGAATCTACCACCTCTGTAGATGGTAGTAGTTCAAACTGTCCACTCAATCCTATTTCATATTTTCGGTTCTTGACATCAAACATACAGTCTCGATATGGCTAGTATGCGGAAACATATCGATCGGTTGAACCTCCTGTAATGTAAAACCTAGCTTAGTTAATAAAGCAACATCACGAGCGAGTGTAGCAGGATTACAAGAGACATAGATAAATCGTTTGGGTTTCATTTTTGACGCTGCATGCAGAAGTGCCGGGTCACACCCTTTTCTAGGTGGGTCTACAACGATGATATCCGGCTCTACACCTTTATCGAACCATTTTCCCATCACCTTTTCTGCTTTTCCACATACAAATTCAACCTGATCAATATGATTGAGCATAGCATTTCTTTTCGCGTCTGCAATCGCTGCTGGAACCATTTCTACTCCATATACTTTTCGTGCATAACGGGCTAAATAGAGTGAAATCGTTCCAGCTCCACAATATGCATCAATCACCACTTCACTCCCTGTTAATCCTGCATATTCTCTTGTTTGTTTATATAAAATTTCTGTCTGCACTGGATTTACTTGAAAAAAGGAATGAGGAGAAATGGAAAAGGTAAGATCATCAATTTGATCATGAATCGTCTCTTCCCCGTATAGAACCCGATTGTCTGCACCTAGAATTACATTTGTTCTTTTTCTATTTTCATTCAAAATAATCGAAGTAACTTGAGGTAAATCATTTGTCAAATGGCTGATCAATTTGTCTTCATTTGGTAGATGTTTGCCATTGACGACAAAGACAACCATCCATTCACCACTATATGTTCCACGCCGAATCATCACATGCCGTAGCAACCCAGCATGTTTTTGTTCATTGTATGGAGGAATATTTGCCTCCTTTATAAGTTTCTGTATGGTATGGAAAATGACATTGCTTTCTTCAGGCTGAATCAAACAATGTTCCAGTGGAACAATCCGATGTGAACCAGCTTCATAAAATCCTGCGATGAGCTTACCACGATCGACAGAAATCGGGACTTGGACTTTGTTTCGATAAGCCCAAGGTTCTTGCATTCCTTTGACAGGTTGAACGATCACATCACTTATACCGGCAATTCTCTCGAATGCATCGATCACACTCTGTCTCTTCAAGTTTAATTGCGCTGAATAATCGATATGCTGTAACTGGCAGCCACCACACTTAGCAAAAATAGAACAAGCAGGTTTGACTCGAGTCGGACTTGGCTTGAGTACCTGAATAAGTTGCCCAGTCGCATAGGTTTTCTTTACCTGATTTATTTTCACACTTACTTGCTCGCCTGGAATAGCTTGCGGAACGAATACAGCAAAATCTTTATATTTCCCTACTCCTGTCCCATGATTGCCAAAACCAGTAATGGCAAGTTTTATTTCTTCTTCCGCTTTAACGGGCGGCTTCTGTTTCATATTTTTGCCCCTTCTCATCCCAATATCTGCACATTATACGAACTGAAGGGATTTTACCAAAGAGTAACATCTAGATGCAACAAACTGTAGCAAAAATGGCTATGATACCAGTTATAAATACGCCAACCATATGGATACAGTACAAACAACAATGCTTGAAAAAATTACATGGCACTGGGTGAGGCACTATTCAAAAAAATAATACCGAATCAAGTCTGATTCAGCTCACCACTTATAGAAGCCGGGATACTTTTGGACAATTTAAGTAGATTGATTAGCACATGTGTTAAAATAGTCAATAAATACTGATGATATGTAACAAAGTTACGACCAAGTATCGACTTGGTGCTACTCGAATAAGAGGTTGAGATGATTCGAGAACAGTTTTTGAAACTGAACACATACTGGAAGTTGTCTAGCTTTGATCAAGCTGACAAAGAGAGTAGACATCTTCGGAGAGGGTATCTGATCAGCAGATCTTCTCAGGTGCTGGACATTGCTCTTCTGACGTTGTTGGCAGGCTCTACTTCAGCTATGATTTATGGGCTGACTCTGTCCGTAAGCTTTTTCTTTACCATTATCAATGATGGTCTCTGCAACCCCATACGAGCGTTGGTCCCTATCTACTATCAATCTGGGTATGCTACAAAGGGACTGATCGCCAAAGCTCGCGGTATTGTAAATCTACTCACATGGATGAAACTGATTTTGTCCTTGACGATCTGTGGGAGCGTTTGCATTTTCGCACCCCAAATCGCGAAACTATTGAATACTGTACACCTACCTCATGAAGTCCTTTTCCTTCAGCTCATGATGGGTGTAATAATGCCCATCGATTGGTTCTTTTGGCATTTCAATGCCATCTTGACGGCAACAGGAGAGACATGGGCGATCGAAAGAGCCAATAAGCTACTGTTGAAAACCAACCTGGGATTTACTGGAATCGCCCTCATATGGAATCATGGTCAGTGGGATCTCCTTACCACCGCTGTGATCACTCTGAGCTCTCGATTGATTGCTGCAGGCTACCTCTATAGAACTTACAGGCGTTCGGATTTCAGACAAAAACAGATCCCAGCAATCGAAAAAGAAACGAAGGTGTATCTACGGGAAATATTTCCTTATTTTATCACTCAGCTCTTCTATATTGGTGCAGAACGGGCGACTAATTTGTATCTCGGCCTGCTGATCAGTCGCGAGTGTGGCACCAATGTTTATGCTACCTACCTACTGATCGACCGAGTGATTAACTTTACTGTTTATCCCCTTGCTATCGCGCGTGGGGTTGTCAACGCCAGATTGATCAGAGAGGCTCAAGAATCGCTAGCTTGTTTGAGAGACATTGGCCTTCTAATCAATGGCAGTCACCGCCGTACACTGCCACCCTCGTTGTTCACCTTCTTCGTTGCATGGCTAGCAGGAAGGTGGTATCTTGATGGGACTAGAAAACGTGTTCTGGCACAAGTTCGAAAGGACATTCTTACTTGGCTAACCCCTCTTCTACCAATTGTTCTAGCGAGTCTAGCCACGATTGAACATATAGAGGGGAAAGGGAAAATAGACATTCGATTGATCTTTCTCTACTTCACACTCATTCTTCCGTATCTCTTCATTCTCTCTCAATCCACGGCTCTTGCACAGTTGCTCGTGGGGTTCGAATCGACTTGGAAACGGTTGATCAACGCTCTGATTGACAATATGATCTGTTTGGCCGTCGTTACCACCTGGATCTTCACCACTAAAATGCTAGGCGGAGGTGAAGTTTATGGAATGATAGGGATTTCGCTCGGCTTGTTTGTTGGAAGTGCGGTCAGCTTGTGGCTCTGTAACCAAGCACTAAAGGCGTACATCAAAGATGCGATGGAGTCTTTGCAAATAGACAACTATCTTTTCCCTGGATGATATGCATATCTAACATGACAATCGACCCTTCCCCTGCTCTCGCAATTGGGGAAGGGTCGATTTCATTATTTCGCTTGATTCTTTTCCCACTGCGCGATTTCCCTACGAACAATAGGAGCTACTTTTGTACCATATAACTCGATTGCTGTCATCACCTGATCATGTGGCATCGTACCTACTGGCATATGTAAAAAGAATCTAGTCATTCCTACAGTCTTACGGAGATGAATGATCTTTTCAGCAACCGTTTGAGGATCACCTACATACAAAGCTCCGTTAAACTGGCGAGCTGAATCAAAGCTCTCACGTGAATAAAAGCTCCATCCCCTCTCTTTTCCAATAATATTTAAACTTGCTTGTGTAGATGGGAAGAATAAGTCAGCAGCCTCTTCTGAGTCATTCCATACAAAACCATGAGAATGTGATGCAATTGGTAAATTCATTAGATCATGTCCTGCTTGCACTGCTGCTCGTTTATATTGTTCTACAATTGGTGCAAAATGCTCAGGATTTCCTCCAATAATGGCTAAGACAAGCGGGAGACCTAATTCTCCAGCCCGAATTGCAGAAGATCGTGTGCCACCACTGGCGATCCAAATGGGTAATTGATCTTGAACAGGTCGTGGATAAATCGGCAAATGATCAATTGCAGGACGATGCTTCCCTGACCAGTTTACTGTTTCGGAGCGATTTATCGCTAAAAGGAGTTCTAATTTCTCCGCAAATAACTGATCATAATCATTCAAATCATAACCAAAAAGCGGAAAGGATTCGATAAATGAGCCTCTACCAACCATCAATTCAGCTCGACCATTTGAAATGCCATCTAAAGTAGCAAAATCTTGAAAGACTCGAACAGGGTCATCTGAAGAAAGAACAGTAACAGCACTCGTTAATCGAATACGCTTCGTCTGCGTCGCAGCTCCAGCCAAAATCATTGCCGGAGCAGAAGCGGCATAATCTGCACGGTGATGTTCACCCACTCCATATATATCAAGTCCAACTTGATCCGCTAAACGTATCTCTTTGATCACTTCACGAATCCGCTGATCGTGAGGCATCTTCTCTCCTGTCACTGGATCAGGTGTCGTTTCTACAAAGGTACTAATCCCAAGCTCCACATTATAAACCTCCCTATAAATATAAATACTTTTATTTTATACAAATAGATGATAAACCATAAATGCTCAGACTGAAGAAAACTGAAACCCTCCATATTTATTGTCGAGTAAATTCCTGAGGCTTCTGAGCTTGAATGAGGTTGGTAACTTCTTGAGAATAGCCTTGTGGGGTCAAGATGGAATGTTGCTTATGTTTATCTAAATAGTCATATAAGGATTTTTCAGACGGCAACGAAAGTAAAAATGATTCAAATCCTTTTATACTTGGGCTTTTTCCAGATGACTGATATAAATATTCTTCCACAACCGCCAAGGTACGTTCGTGCATAAATGATTGATGTTTGAGCTGATAAGTTTCCTCAAAAGCATGCATAAATAAAACCTTCTCTTGTTGTCTTTGCTTTAAATATGGCGCTACCTTTTGACCATCCTTTGTTTTGAGCCAGCTCATAAATTCTGTGAAGGTTGTACCTGTAATCGCTTTCTCAATACATAGTTTTTCAACCTCTTTAGGATGTCTGGTTCCAAATGTTTGACCAAATAAATGGATAAACTGCAAGATCGGTTTTTCTTGTTCTAGCTCTGGTTTTATTTTTCGAAAGCTATTGGATTGCATATAATCTGAGATTGAAGGATGTTTTCGATAGCGTTTCATCACATATTTTTGAACGGACTGATCCACCAAATCAAACAAACTTCTATTCTTTGAAACTGGGTACTCTGCCTCTAAATCCATTAAAAGTTGATGCTTGAGTCTGATCCAAGCGATCACTTTTTGCATACTCTTTTCTATTCTTGGCATCCAACCCATCATATTTCGCTCTATAATTGATAGACTAGCCAAATTCCTAATCTTTCGTCCAAAATTATTACCAAGATGTTTATATATTCGTCTAATCTCAGTACTAGCATATTGATTTGCATCCATTTCTACTGGTTGCATGCGATAATACTTTCTTGGTCGCTTCATACCATAGCGAGCATTTAATTGCCATAACTGAAACAATTGTTCACTTTGCTTATCATCTGGTACAAATTGTGATTGTTGAGCATGCTTCCCTTCATGTAAAACTAAAAAAACAGGCTTATATGGTTTGCCTTGTAAAATTTTAGGGTGAAGAGAAATGCTTCCTGTTTGTGCAACTGATCTATGATAAAATCCACCAATAAAAGGAAGCTCCTTCAAAACAATCTGACATGGTTGACGTTGCTGCAAGTTTGCATAATGGTTTTCTAACAATTGCAAAGAGTGAAGTCGTTGCTCCTGCGTGAGCCGCTTCCAATTACTTGCATGAAAATGATCAAAAAAGTCTTCGATTGTATCACCTACTTCGTAATACCCAAAGCTCATATCCATAGCAAACCCTTTTAACTTATTTTGAAATAAGTAAGATTGCTATTATAAATTATAACATTTCTACTGACATGAGCCACGATCACGAGCCGATCAAGTGAATTTTTCTTCAATCTGATCCCATCATTGCAAATCATATGAATATGAACCACCTATATATTTGACTTCAATAACGATTTTATGTTTTCATAAAATAGAACTTAGTCGACTTTGTCCACTTCTATCCTGTCGGGGAATCCACAACCCAGTGGAGAGACCCATTTTGGAGGCTGATTCTAGCAGATTTACGGGTTCAACAAACGGAAGATCAAAAGTTAGATTCAGGTTCGTAAAGGAGAGGGCATGACCAACGAGTCCGTCGTAGAATTCAAAGGTGCGCCCAATCAGGAAACCGACAGTACCATCGCCCACGACGGCACCTACCTCGGCGGCCCACCGGGAAAGGTGACGAACAAGATCATCCAAATCGTGATGGTCTGGAACGAGGTGGAGGGCTACAAGCGGAAGGTGACGATCATGCATCGTCCCCGGACGACGGTCGTGAAGCTGGTCGAGACGGGACCCTACGGCACTTTCGAGATCGACTACAGGAAGTCCACCCCGCTTCGCAACTTCCTCGGCTGGATCATCGACCAGATCGACTTCGAGGACGATCGGTTCAAGATCGGCTGGGACATGATGAACCTGGTGCGTGAGGCGATCCAGCACGGCACGACCCAGTTCATCCCGCCGAACGACGACCCCGAGCAGAAGCTGTCCTGATCCCGATCTTCTATATCCCGCCCTTCCGTCCGCATCGCGCCATGCTGCGGATTGGAGGGGTTATCTATTATCTGAAACATCGGAATTTACTGTTCGCTCCTTTTGAACAAAAGACCCCTCTACTATCATAACCATTGACAAGAGGGGGTCCGTTCATAGAAGATGATGACTTATATCTAGTGAGGATATCACCCTTTTTTCTGCCCGACTACAATCCGAACAGGAGGAAAAAGTAGCCAATGTGGACCGATCACTTGTACATTCCGGACGCCTGACTGCTCAAAAAACGCAGCATAATCTTTCGTATATTGGAAATCTAGAATCGCAATTCGTCCTTTTGGTTTTACAACGCGCAATATTTCAGCTAACGCTTGAGCACGTTCCCGCTCAGTAGGAATATTGTGTATCGCCAAGCTAGATAGAACCACATCAAAATGATTGTCTGAAAAAGGTATGACTCGTGCATCGCCATCTATGATTTCAACAAGATCTGTCACACCTTCTATCTCAGCATTTCTTCTTGTTACTTCAGGGTCATTACCACTCTGATCGTGTCGATTCCAAATATCGATACCCACAGCTGTACCTGTTGTAAGTCGAGCAGCAACAGCATTTAACACCAGACCTCTACCACATCCTACATCAAGCACTTTTTCATCACCTTGCAAACCGACAAGATTAATCAATCTCTCCCGTTCACGATATTTTCCTACCCGACTTCCCCAAATCATATAAAATGCCTCAGCGAAGCAAAGAATTGCCGAAAAAAGAAAAAGTATACTAATGGCCATCTGAAGCCATTGCGGGTGCTGAAAAAAGATATAAGTGACACATCCAAGTAAAAGTAAACCAACTCCCCAAAGAAAAAGATTACGAACAACAGTTGGGGCGTCTAGCCCGTAATCAGCTTTATCCCTTTGCATGGGTTTGATTTTCGTCCACCTCCAATTTAGTTAAGCAATATAAAATATATATAAATCATTCTATTGCTTTTATATAGAAATATCAAAATAAGAGGGCGCATTCACGAGAATTTTAATATCATTATTAAAGAAACTTTTACAATCCATTGCTTTGAAAAATATATAATACTATTTATATCTCAGACTATGGAGGCGAAGCGTGAAATATTGACGGAGCCTTTACTTTGTCTACAAGCTGAAACCAAATATGAATATTTAATCAAAGGAGCTATAAATTTTGAAAAAAATATTTTTCCCTCTTTTCTTTTTGTTAGGATTCATTCCACTGCTAACTGCCTGTGGAAATAATGAAGATCAGCAGAGTATGGATATTCCATCAACGAAAGTAACGGTTGTGGATGGAGATACGATTAAAGTTCAATTAAAAAATAAGCAGGAGACTATTCGTCTACTATTAATTGATACACCTGAACTCCATGATCGCAAGACAGGCGCACAGCAGCCTTATAGTCAAGAAGCAAAAAACTATACTACCCAATTCATTCAATCTTCAAAGTTTGTTACAATCGAAAAAGATAAAACAGATCGAGACAAATACCATCGCTTATTAGCCTATGTTTACGCTGATCATAAAAGCATTCAAGAATCCTTGTTACAGAAAGGACTCGCACGTGTCGCTTATGTATTTCCGCCCAATGTAAAATACGAGAAGCAATACCGCAGTATCGAAAAAAACACGCAACAACAGAAAACGGGGATTTGGTCTGTTGATCATTATGCTCAAGCTAATGGTTTTCATCCTGAAGTCATGAAAAATCTATCTCTGTCTCCTTCTGGATCAACAGAAGATTACGTAGCGAGTAAAAATAGTGAAGTATATCACCCAGCAAGCTGTAAAGAGATCGTCGATACCATCAAACCAGATAATCGAATCTACTATCATACTGAACAAGAAGCCATTCAAGCAGGTAAGCATCGTAGCAAAATCATAAGTTGTTGGAAAAAGTAAGAAACGCAGCAAGTTGCTGCGTTTTAATATATCCCATATGATATATCCCTAATATTCCTATTTAACAGATGAATACGGCAGGGTACGTGGTCACCGTAGGAGCTAATCCTTCAACGGAGGGCTACCGCAATTGTCTACTCTAGAGGTGCTGATGAATTAGCTACTGAGTCAAATAAATATGAATCAAAAATCTTAACCAATTCTCGTTTACAAGGTCAATTTGAAGCGAGAGATTTTTTGGTTTCCAAAGATAAAAGGTAAAATCGTTTCAGCATATTCTGGATCAAACTGAGCAAGGCTTAAATAGTAAGTTTCTAAAGCATGAGGGGATCGTGAAAGCCGCATTTGATACTCGTGGTAAACGGTAAGTAGCGGCTAAGGGCTGGTACATTGGAAGTGCTGGCTGTTTGGGCACTTGATCACCTGGATGTACATAATGAATACGTTGGGGAATCAATTCATATAAACATGTTGTATATTTCTTGTTTCCTATCCTAGGAGCTGCAAAAGTTATCAAACGAGGTGGCTCGATATGAGGCAACTTGATAGCTAGCTCCACTGAAAGCATGGTCGCAATTGCCCCACCTAAACTATACCCAACAACTGTAATCGGTTTGTCAGTTTTTTTATGAGTCAGCATATGAAAAATTGACTCTCGTAGCTGTAAGTAAAAGTCATAAAACCCTTGATGCACTGCCACTCCTTCCATTAAATGAAAAGGCACTTGTCGAATTTGAAAGTCTTTCAACCATTCATACCATGCCTGACTTCCACGAAATATAATCAATCGTTCCTCTTCTGACTCTAAACAGACTGCAAATACACGTTTATATAAGAAGAATTTCATTTTTAATTGGTATGAATCTAGAAATTGAAACGTTAACCCCTGATCCATCCATCGCACTTGTTGGATATTTGCTAAATAAGAAAGAGCAAGACGAACTATCTGTGTAAGGTCCATCTCTGATCACACCTCAAAACTAAACAATCTTTTTATCCACTCAATAATGAAGCAGATCGATATCATATTATATTTAGATTACAAATTGCCTCTCTCAAAACGACCTAAGTATCTTTGCATAATCAATCGAGTTAAGCCACGATCAATCTCATCATTCGGACGCAATCGGTTTTTATCTGTTTCAAACTCATTTAAATAAATTTTCAAAGGAGCCCATAGCTTTTGAATGAACGGATCATCCATTAAGAAATCAATTTCCGATCTTGGTAATTGATTAGCTATTTGGCTCAACCAAGGCGAATCAATACCGTAGCTGTACATTACGCTACCCTGAAATGTTTCTAACACGTCTAAATGACGTCTATGAATATCATCGAAAACCACCTTACCATAGTCAACAGACTGTAGTAATGGTTTTAAAAACTGGGGTTTATCTGGATCATGTGTGTATCGATCTCTTTCATCTGCAACGAACAAGAATTCTGTATTAAATCCTTTTTCCTTTGCTGCTTTGAAATGATTTTCTGTTAAAGCGTACATATACTCACCTGTAACAACTGTGGATAATCCATTTTCAATTCGACTCTTTAGAATTTTATTCGCTAATGTGATTTGTGCATTGTTAAACTGATACGGTGGTAAATGATAAAGACTTGGTATTTGATCGATTACCTCAGAATCGTTCAATTGAGCTTCCTTTAATTTCCTCATAACATATCGGTAAATATGTGGTCTTTCTATGAACGCACCAACAAAATATGGTGTTTTTTGTTTGATCTGATTCAATCCTTGTTTCAAACTCTCCGCAAATTGGTTCTCTTCCGAAGTTTGTACTACAGATCCAAATGACTTGCTTAATTCTTGAACCCACAAAGGCATTTGCGGATCAAGATAAATCAATTGACCTTTGTTCATCTCCATCACTATTTTTGGTTCTTCTCTTGTATCAATGATACAAGCATAAGAAACACGAGGCATCCACTTCTTCAACTCATCTCTATATTCGAGCTGCTTAGATTCTAAATCCTGAGTTTCAAAAACCATTCCTCCTGCAATCGCCCGAAAACGCATTCTTGTTTCGTTTTCTCTTATATCATCGCCACATGTTACAGCTACAAGGTTTATTTCTTCACTTTGCTGAACAGCCCGATTTAAGTATTTCGTTGGTACAACAGCGGTCTCCATCAATATGGGACGATTCTCATCAATATTACGAAATAGCTCATGTTGAATGACATCACCACACATCTCCATCGCAGTCATAAAATCTAGTCCGCTCTGAATGGCTGTGTCGATGACCATACGATCCATTTTTGGATAGGATAAAGGCAGTGCATTCTGATCTACCATTGCTTCAAAAATACTACTTTTTCCTGATCCGGGCAGACCACATACTACAGTAAAACCTTTTAAACTAGGTTGACTCATCTGCTCCACCCTTTAGTTAAATGAGTATTTTATTTGTTAACTCTGTCGTATCATAATAGTCAAATATAGTCTAGCCGCCAATTGACAATTCATAAAACAAATTTTATTTATTTCTATCTAACTAAACCAAAGCACTCCCACTTTATATAAGCGAAAAGGTAAACTGGATGTGGTTCATTCACAATCCAAAGTAGAACGTCGTCCATTGTGAATGAACGACATTTTACTTTGGGGTTATATAGAGGATACCATCAATCTATCTTTGTTACACGAATTGCTTGATACGACTTAATAGTTCATCAGCAGCGCGAGCACAACCACCTGATTTCCGGAAGGATTGGCTAATTTTTTCGCTATTCTGTTTATAAATTGGATTTTGTAACACCTCTATCACGGCTTCCCGGAGTTTTTCAGCATTGAGTGTTTCATGATCCAAAATAACACCTGCCCCTAATTCCTTAACTCGATTCGCTACTATGGGTTGATCATTCATCAGTGGTAACATCACTAACGGTGTGCCAAAATATAAGGCTTCACTTGTGCTATTCATACCACAATGTGTAATAAACGCATCACTATAACGTAGCACATCAAGCTGAGGGATATAGTTTCGTATAATGAAATGATCAGGTACCGAACCTAACTCAGATATTGAAAGCTGATTTCCAATGCCGAGAACAACCGTTCCATCAAAGTCATTCAAACCCTCTAGGCATGCTTTATATAAATCAGGCCTTTTATTAGCGATGGTTCCCAAAGCCATATATACAACCGCACTGTCCTTTAATCGATCAAGCGGAAAATCCCCTTGATCTTGGCGATCAATCATGGAAGGGCCAACAAACAAAAAGTTTTCTTTAAATGTGGCGGATTCTAATTGAAAATATTTAGATGTAAAGACAATATTGATATCAGCTTCGTCCATCACAGCCTGAGGAAAAGGTTGAATGGAAATTCCATATTTTTGTTCAAGACGAGCTTTAAATGCTTCCATTTCCTCTTTTCGCCCATCTAAAGCTTTTAATATAGCTGATCCTTGCTTCTTTAATCTCTTTTTAAACAAATCACTCTCTTTATTACTTGCAAAAGTGCTCCATGTGCATACTGTTGGCAGTTGTCTTATTTCAGCAATCCATTTTCCTGGTAAACTCATGGCATCATAGATCACATAATCATATGATTCCAAGCGGATTTCATCCAGTATCTCATCTGTGATCCATTCCATAATTTCAAACAGCTTAAATCGATTTTTGTTAAATTGATCTAGATTTCTTCCTTGGCTCATCAGCTTCGTTACAAATTCAAACAAGATTTTTTGCGCTTTTTCAGAAATAACACGAACCGTCGCACCCGTTTTTTCTATTTTTTCTTTATATATCTGACTTGTATAGTAAGTAATCGATTCCCCTCGTGCAATCAGTTCTTGAACCAATCCAATGGTTGGATTAATATGACCTTCACCCATGTAATTGATAAATAAAACATTTCCCAAAATCAACACCCCATTATCAAATTTCTCTTTATTCTAAGAGAAATTAGAGGATTATACACAATATGTTTATGAAGGAAAATGCACAATTCGAACAATTACATTCTTCCATTCGATTGCGATTCGAATCAAAAACTTTTCTCCTTTTACAAGCACCAGCTAGGTATAAATAAACCATCAACCTATACCTTGGGAAGATTGTACCTATTCAATCCAGGAGGGTACCAGGTAGATTGCACCTGCCAAAGTAGCGCGGTGCCGGGTGACGAATTGTTCACTATCTTTGATCATGTATGAACACTTTCAAAAATACATCATAAATATATCAGCTTAAATTAATCAGCCACCCCATCGATTTGTATCGATGGAGTGGCCTGCGTATCCGTACATTTCATCTTAATCCAACTTGTCAATAGCCTCAAATTTTCCAGTGCCTATTTATTTAGTCATTTCTTACTCTTTGATAGGTAACAGCAATTACTCCAGAATCAAAAACTCTTGAATCGGTCAATTGTAATGGCAATGGATCTTCAAGATCATTAAATAATACCTTTTGATTACCTAGAACAACTGGGCTAATCGTCAACCGATATTCATCAATCAAATCATATTTCATCAATGATTGTGCAAAGCGAGGGCTGCCTAAAATAACCATATCTTGTCCAGCTTGTTGTTTTAGTTTTAATACCTCTGCTTCTAAATCTTCTTTTATCAATCGGGAGTTTTTCCAATCCACCTGATCAAGTGTTCGTGAAAAAGCAATTTTAGTTGTATTTTCTAACCATTTTGCATGATTGATTTCATGCTGTGAACTTTTTGGGTTATCAGGTACTGATGTCCAAAAGTTTTGCATTCCTAGAAAGGTAGAACGTCCCCATAAAACAGTGTCTACTTTTTTTAAAATTTCATTTGCATATTTTTCTAGTGCATGATCGTAAGGAATCCAATTCAAATCCCAGTCGGTAGACCCTTCCACACAACCATCAAGTGATGTATGCATGTATAGGATAATTTTTCTCATTTCTGATCACCTCTGTTTAATTTGTTATTTTAAATATATATTTAGTATCCCATACATATTTCTTTTAGATTGCTAAGAAAATTATTCATATATGAAAAAATATTTTAAATTGATTACATTCCCCAAATAAAAAACCACTAAAATTTACGATAAGATTCCATTCATTCATCTCATACACAGCAGAAATGTATCATCTTCTTGATTTATTCAGATAGAATTACAAAAAGAGTTAAATCAACCAAATAAGCTGATTTAACTCGTGTATCATAAATATTGTCGATCAATTGTATTTAACTAACTAACAACATCATGACAATGAACATAAAATTAATTTAGTTTGAATCATTAATCTCTATTCACCTGATAAGTAAGTACTTGAACGCCAGTTTCAAATGTTTTGGTGTCTATTAATTTCAACACTTGATTTTTAAATCCCTCGCCAAAAAGCCTTTGGCCTTTGCCTAGCACAATAGGAAAAGTCATCAACCGATACTCATCCACAAGGTCTAACTGAGCCAAAGTTTGAATTAAAGCGCCACTGCCAAATACTAGAATGTCTTTTCCTGGCTGCTCTTTTAATTCTTTCAACTCTTTGGCAATGTCACCTTTCACCACGCTAGAATTATTCCATTCGGCTTTGTCGAGTGTATTGGATATAACATACTTGGGATAGTTATTCATCCACTGTCCATATTCGCCTGTTTGCTCAATCATATTTGGCCAATTGGCAGCAAATCCTTCATATGTAACACGACCAAGCAGTAATGCATCGCTCTCTTTCAGCTCTTCATATTTATATTGTTGTTGCTCATCACTTCCAAATTGGAAGGTCCATTCTGGATTCTCAATCACACCATCAAGTGAAATAAATTCCGATACGATGACTTTTCTCATGCTACATTCTCCTCCGGATTATTATCTTTTAATAGAATTATCCCTATTCATTATACAATATATGCAATAGTTATTCATTAGAATACCTAATTAATTAAATTCGTTTTTCAATGGGCTGTTTTTAATTCAAAAGAGTTTATATTTCATGCGATAATGAACGATAAGACCAGTCATAAAAATTTTAATAGAACAAACCAAAGTGAACTGATTTATTTTAATAGAGGTGAGCAAATGAAATTTAGAGAGATCAAAGCAAGTGACACATATGCATTAAGACAAAAAGTATTGCGTCCCCATCTTCCGATTGAGGAAAATTATTATGATGATGATCATCATGCTGAAACGCTGCATATGGGGGCATTTATAGAAGGAAAATTGGTCAGTATTGTTTCATTATATCACCGATCACATGCTCAATTAACTAGTCAAAAGGCCTTTCTATTACGGGGAATGGCAACTGCCGTAGACTATAGATGGCAAGGAATCGGCAGCAAGTTAATAGGAAAAGGAATTGCTATCTTAGCTGATCGAAATGCCGATTTGATATGGTGTAACGGAAGAGTTGCATCAAAGCCATATTATTTAAAAATGGGATTTCGAGCATGGGGAAATGTATTCGAAAACGCTCATGGTATTCCACATATCGTCATGTATAAATATTTAGAGTAGATTTTTCCACTTCCCGCGACTTTGCAAAACGAACCCAACCTCATTTTGTAGTTTTAGTTGTTTCCAATGACTTCTATGGTAGCTCTTCCCTTTAAAAAATTCTCAATTCATCGAGGCTGGAACATATCTTTGTTGATAAGTCATTTATTCCATTTTCTCTTCATATTTTTCTCGATGCAAGACTCTTTCAAGCGCATACATCTCTTTTGGATCAGTTTCTAAAGCGGGATATCCTAGCCCGATGATTGCAACCACCCTCAGATGGTCAGGAATATTCAAGTATTCTCGGACATATTTTTCACGTGTTGCCGATTCCTGCTCATCTTCTGCATGATAGACCGCTCCCCATGCTGCTCCCAGCCCTTTAGAAACTGCTGCTAACCAAAGGAATCCTCCAGCAATCGAAGCATCTTGCAGCCAATACTTACTCATTTGTTGATTTCCCACAATGACTACCGCTGCTGCAGCATCTTTTAGCCATTTCATATAAGGTGTGGTAGAAGTTAGCTGCGACAATTTCCCACGGTCGGTTACAACGATAAATTCTCTAGAAGGTAAATTGTTACCACTGGGCGATAAATATGCCGCCTTTACCAATTGATTCATTAATTCATTTGGAATCGACTCCTGAGTAAACTTTGTAATTTCTCTACGCTTCATAATCGCTGATAACACATCCATATTTACACTTCCTTTATTCCAGGATCGAGAGATGCTTAGCATCATACTTTCTTTCAGTTACTTGTAATTCTATTTGAATCGAACACATCTCGATCCATGATTTTTCCCCTTATTTGTATTTTCTCTATTATCCAATGAAATTTCCACCAAAAATCGCTAACTCAATGATTAGCCATCTTGCTTCGAAATGCTGGTTACCAACAGAGGATCATATCGTTTATAGGCGAAAAGATATAAATACACTTTTAGGATATAAAAAAACCAAAGTAGGATAGCTAAGAATCTACGAAGATACTCTGATTAATTGGAATATAAAGCTCATATATACACGATTTCGAGCTTACATTTTACAGCCAAGATCATCATAGATAATTATTTTGATTTAAATATTTTTGAAGATCGATATATATGTTATTATTCGGTTTAAGTATGTTAACTCTACAAAAGTGAGGTTTTGCAATGAATCATAGACTTACTGGTCAGAACAGCTCTCGCCAATTTTTACCTTTGAAAGACCCAAGGAGATTTACATTATCGCATTTATATCTAGTTGGTACTCTGGTTTTGATTAGTGTATTTGGAACATTTGTCTTGATCCATTCAAACCAAGACCAAAAAACTGGGTTGAAATCGTCTTCTTCAAATCAAATAAAAACGACTCTAGTAAATAAAACACCCCATTCTACATATAACAAAAGAGTAGCGATCAATAAACCTACAATGCCTTCAAATTCAAACCCAACACAGAAAATAACAAACAAAAAGACCGAAGGGATACCAAAAGCCAGCTCAAAAATAATAACAACCCAACCTGTCAAACAAAAACAATCGAAAACCACTGCACTTTCACAATCATCGAACAAGAGTAGCTCTAAAACGATATCATCTTCAAAATCGACATCCAATAAAAAACAGACCCAGTCATCTACAAATAATACCATTCCTAATTCCAACAGTTATGGATACAATCAAACCAACAATAACTACCCGAACAATAGTTACTCTAGCAATAATGAATACAATTATGTAGATAACAACACAAATGACAGCCGTATTGTTTCAGTTGATCCTAACAGTTCAGGAAACAGCTATAGTAATGAACCTGGATACATCGAAGGAAGTTACTAGATCAAACACATAAAGAAACATTGTCTAAAGACCATAGCACTTAAATAAACCATTAAACAGTATCTAAACTGAAAATCATGCACTGTATATAAAGCTAGTCCATCAACATTGATTTGTTGTTGGCTAGCTATTTTTATTTAGAGAACACTGTTTATGAATGGTCATAAATGAACAGTAGTGGCGAAGTTCGATCATGTTTATCTCCTGCTGATGCTCATTATGTTAATTTTCACTTGGTAAAATAGCTTATCAGCACCTCATTGTGTGAAATGCTTTATCATTTTTCGAATCCATCCCCACAACATATATATTACCAAATAAGCAAACCCAAGAATTAATGCAAAGACTATAAAACCTAGAAACACCTTATTCATTCTAGTCAGGCTCCTTAGTTTTAACCGTTAAAAACTTTCATGTTTTAATAACATATTTTCTAGATAGTAAGAGGATCTTTTATTAGTTACCTAGATGAAATGCGGCTTTATCGAAAAACTAAACCTTTTTTCAAAGAAATTACTCTTTCAATCATGAAACGACTGAAGCATCTTGGAAATTTTTCATGATCAAGGATTGATGAGTTGAGGAATAGAGTTTCTCCAAGATTGAAAAATCCTGTTGCACATTTCTCACGCTTTGCTGATCCCATTGATGATAATAGAGTTCAGCTGGTCCAGTTGCAAGGAAGATCTGCTCATGTGGAAAAAGTGCGGCTGCATGACATTGATACTGATGATCAGAAGTTTGATTGATTTTCTTCACATAATTCTTTGCATAGCGATAGATCTTACGTTCCATCGGATTATCGATTTGAAATAACAGTTCTGCGGGTTCATCCGCTTGTTTCAGGCATTGTTGTAAAAAATTTCGAACATAGCTCAGATAAGATAACTCTTGGTAGGTTTGTGGAGGAGAAATGTTACATAAAAGTGCCCAGCATTCATCATTGCTACTAAGCTCAGCAATCAGTTTAGCCAGATCGGGCATTTTTCGTGAGACAATTCCTTCAGTTATAAGCTGATCAATCGGAGACAAGCCATTTGCATCATTTATAGAGATAACATGTTTTAGGTTCTTTTTTTTCAAAAGTGCGAGGATCGCTTCTTTATAAGATGTGAGAACAGCTTGATGTCGGCGATTCACATAGTTCATCCACTGTTCAAGTAGCGGATAAGAGATCAGTTGTCTTTCTAAAAGATCAAGTAAATAGAGAACATACTGTAGTCGTGGCTCATCTAATGTAATACTATATGGAATAGATGCTGGAAGGGTGGACACAAAATCGGAAATGCAATGGGATAAGCGAACAATACTTTCAATCTCATAAAAACTGGGGTTATCGTCCAACCAAAAATCTGTAATCGGTGAAGTGAGATCATTTAAACGTTTAGTTAATACAGAAACTTTTTGATTATTTGCTGTTGTTCCGTATATCGTTTGCGCACCAAATAAGCAAATACCGCTATAAATATGAATTCGCGAAAATTGATTGATTGAACTAGGTAAATCTTTAATGCCTTGAGTAAATACATAGTATTCATGCTCATCAATTTTCATATGGGAATAAACTGTTCGATTTAGTTGTTTTCCCCCATGAATCTCTTCTAAAAAACAGGAACCATTACTAGACAGTGAATCAGATTGAAGACTAGTAAAGAATCGATCTAAACGTCGAGAAGCTTTTTTTAGAAAAGGATTGCTTGCTATATCATTGGAATGGTAAAAAGTAAAGGTTTTGTCCAAAATCGGGTGAGATACTGTTTGTTGATAAATGGGGTTCCAAATAAAAGGTTGACTGAGTTGATCATTGTAAATGTAATATCCAAGTTGCATGAGATCACCTATTTCTAGAATGTAGAATTCAAATATATAAGGATTTTATCATAATTCGATGATAAACCATTCATAAAAATAGGCAATAAGTACTAAATTTAGAACGAGAGATCTTCATTCGCAACGTTAGAGAAAGTTTGGCAATAGCCACTGAACTTCATAGTTTCTGAGGAAAGTTTCTTTACATGTTTAAAAAGGAGAATCAATACCCCGATTCTCCTTAGATAAAGCCTTTCAACTATAAGGATTAACTCTTGTTATGAAAATATGAATCATGATTTTTTCTCCATTAATTTGAAGATAACTTTGAATGATGAAGTTGTATCCATATAAGCGTATTTAGTCCCTGATTTCGTAACGCCTGTTTGAATCATCGGATAACCCATTTTTTGCAATAGATCTATGCTCTTTTTCAGATTATCCACCTCAAAAGCCAGATGATAGACACCTTCTCCTTTTGATTTGAGATGTTTTCTCCATATGTTTCCTGTCTGGTCAGGCTCAATCAATTCAATGTCAACAGTTGGTGTGTGGAATATCATGCTTTTGAATCTATCATCCGTTACAACAGATGGCTTATCTACTCCTAACAATTTGGCATATTCGCCGGCTGCCTGGTCTAGATTATTCACGACAAAACCCAATTGGGCTATTTTATTTGTCCCTAACAATGGAGCACCTGCTGGTTCATTCGGAGGGAACGGAGGAGTTGTCTTAATCTCTACCAATTCAAGCATAGTTTTATACATATAGGAGGTATCTATGAAAGAAAAGTAACCTCCATCGTTCATAATATCCCCTGTTTGTACAACAGGAGCTCCCATACTTTCCAATAACGCTGATTTCCCTTGTATATCGTTAACGGCAATCGAAGTATGATGAACTCCTTCTCCCGAGTTTGCTAAAAACTCACCAATCGTACTGGGTTCGTTACCCGGTTGCAAGAGCTCGATTTGAATGGTAGAGGTATCGATAAAAGTAGCTTTATGGTCAAACCCTACCGATTGACCGTGAAATTTCGAATTTGTAACCAAAGATCCCATGTCATATGCAGCTGGTTTCTTAATCCCAAACAATTTCGCATAATCAGTCGATGCTTTATCTATATCTTTTACTACAAAACCGATCTGATGTACTATCGGGTTACCGAGCAGAGGGTCAGAGGCGGCTATAGCTTTGGGGCTAAAAAAAGTCATAAAACTGAGAAATAGAGCTAAAACAAGAGGAATGCTACTAAACATGTAACTTTTCTTCAACTTGCTCACCCTTTCAAGCTGCATAATTGTATTTAATATTTCATATTATAATAGTTTGCGTTTTAAAATAATATATCAAAAATAATTATTTTAAATAAAACTGCTTCATATTAATTGGAGAATACTCATATCAAAGATAGAATCTTGTTATTTTGTCTCCTCTATAATCCAGATTTAAGCAAATTTAGTCTGAGAAGTTATGAGACTCAGGTAGCCAGCCTGTCACAAGTGCACCACCTTCTAGATGGTTTTCTGCTACTAGCTCACCCCTGTGCTGTCTGATTATTCTTTGAGCAATGGTTAAGCCCAAACCTGTTCCTCCTGTTAAACGATTTCTGGAAACTTCGCCACGATACAAAGGCTCAAATACACGCTTTATTTCTTGAGATGGGAAACCTGGTCCTGTATCTAGAATCGTAAACATCACTTTAGTAGAATCCTTATAGCATCGAACAAAAATTTCACCTTGGACTGGCGTGTGTTTAACGGCATTATCTAATATGTTGCTCAAGGCACGCTCTAATAAATGCGAATCTCCTTCAACCAGACAATGATCTTCAGAAGGAGCGAAATGGATCAAGATCTGTTTCTCTTTGGCTAGTAGACTTAGACTATCAACTGACTTCTGTATAACGCATAAAAGATCAACATTTCTTCTATTAACTTCCGTCTCTAGGTATTCCGTCTTTGTATAATCAAAAAGATCCTCCACAAGTCGATCTAATTGTGCCGTTTTTTCCTTACACACTGCGAAATACTTTGCCATTTTTTCTGGAGAATCCGCAATACCTTGCTCTAGACCTTCTAAATATCCTCGTAACGCAAATAAAGGTGTACGCAAATCATGTGCTACAGCACCAATTATGAATCGCCGTTCTTCTTCCGATTTTATTTGTCTCTGATAAGACTCTTGAAGACTCTTCACCATAACTTTAAATCCATCTCGCACTTCAGCAATTTCTGTGATCCGTGATACAGGTAATTGGATATCCAAATCTCCTCTCGCTATTTGCTGAGCTGACAAACTCATCTTCTCAAGCGGCTTAATGATAAATCTTCGCATTTCATAGCCAACAATAAAAAAAGCTAACAATAACCCGGTAACTGCCGCAATCATTTTAAACCTATTCGAATAGGGTAGGTAGATCTCAATGATTCCCAATATATGTCCATCCTGAACCACTGAAAACTTTTCTATTGATCTAAAAGCATCATCATTTGTAGATCGAAAAATCTCTTGCTTAGATGCGGAGTATATGACCAAACTCATCTTTGTTTTCTGTAGATGTCTTTGTAATTGCTTTTGCCAAACCACATCCTTCCATTTTCCCTCATTTGTTCCAATCAGTTGTACAGTTTGATCCACATTTTTTTGTTGAACCTCACTGATTTCAAAGCGAAGCGTTTTTGTTTCAATAAAGTGAGTTGCTACCAAGAACAGCCACGGCAACGTGAGAATGAAAAACAGACTAAGCAATGTGAATTTACGAATGCGGAGTGTTCGCATTTTTTCCTCCTTCAAAGCGATATCCTACACCCCATTCGTTAATCAAGTATTGTGGCTGATTTGGATTCTCTTCAATTTTTTCACGGAGTCTACTGAGATGAACACGGATAATATGTTTATCCCCAAATCCATCCCAAAACTTTTCGAGTAACTGATCATATGTGAAAACATACCTTGGATGTTCAGCAAATAATCGTAATAGTTCATATTCCTTTGGTGTCAACGAGATTTTTTTCCCTTCTACAAAGACTTCTCTCGTGGTTATATCCAATGTAAGGCGTCCGTAATCTAAGATCTTTCGATTGTGTTCTCGTTGAGAACCAGAACGACGCAGTACAGCTCTCACTCTAGCAACAATTTCTCCTGGAGAAGCTGTTTTCACTATATAGTCATCACCACCGAGTACTAGACCTCTAATCTTATCCACATCGTCACTACGGGCACTTAAGAAAAGGATAGGAACACTACTTTTTATACGGATCTGTCGACATAAGTCAAAACCGTTTTGACCTGGCATCATGATGTCTAAGATCATACAATCAATTGTGCTTTGTTGGAAAACAGCCAACGCTTGATCAGCATCATTAGCTATCTGCACATCAAACCCATCATTCTCCAAAAAATCCTTTAGTAACTCAACGATACTTTTATCATCATCTACTACTAGAATTGTCTGTGACTCACTCAAGAAAATCCCACCTTTGGTTCGATGAATCGTCCTCTCATTATATTTCCTAATGAAATCCTTTCAAGTTTATCACGACTCCAATCTGAAACAAGTTTGCTTCCATTTATTGAGATGGTTTATTAATGATTTTGTGACCTTTTTGCACCTTTGTTTGAGACCCTTAATTGTTAACCTCTGATTATAGGCTTAAATTTGAACCTCGAGTTTCATTTTTAAAATTCTATAATTTAGAAGGAGAATCATTTATGATCGTTCAAATTGTATTATTTGATGGATTTGATCTTCTCGATGCGATTGCACCCTATGAAGTATTTCATGCAGCTAGTAAACTTGTAGATGGTGTATTGAAGGTAGAATTGGTAACAGCTGAGGGGGCTAGATCAGTACCAAGCGGCATTGATGGGCTTGAAATACGTGCCAATGGCAAACTTGATCCAGAGCGCGCCCATATCCTATTAATCCCTGGAGCAGCAGGAGAAGTTAGCGGAGATGGAGCAGATTCAATTCCCTCCATTCTTGGGAGAGCAGCAAAAACAGAAATCTGTAACCTCGTTCGACTTGGAATGAACAAATCTGATCTTATCATAGCTACAGTTTGCGGCGGCTCTCTGCTACTAGCAATGAACGGTTTACTTAACGGTCGACATGCTGTGACACATCATCTTGGTATGGATGTTCTCGCTGCAACAGGCGCTGTTCCTATAGCTGCACGAGTTGTAGAAGATGGAAATCTGATTACAGGTGGTGGTGTAACTTCGGGTCTTGATGTGGCATTATTCGTGGTAGAAAGTCAGTTGGGTTCCCATATAGCCCATAAGGTAGAAAAGTTATTTGAATATGAACGTCGAGGAACTGTCTGGAATGCTAAAGGTCTTGTTCCATTCGAGGAAAATCTCCATCATAGTTCAGACGAGAAGTCAACTTCTCATTTTCCAGATAAAACGAATCATAAAACCTTAGATTCAAAATTTGATGGTAAATGGAAACTCACGATTTCTACACCAATCGGTAAACAGTTGGTTATTGCCCGAATCACAACAAAGAATGGAAAAATACAAGGATCAGCTGAACAAGATGGTGAGATAAACGATTTTATAAACCCTGTTATCATGGGAAATCAATTAACTTGGTCACAATATATTAAAAAACCGATGGCATTGAAGCTCAAATTTGAGGCTACATTGGACGGAAACCAGCTGAGCGGAATTGCCAAGGCTAGCATGCTACCATCTTCAAAATTTATCGGTGAACGTATTGACGAATATCGCTAAACAAAAAATATGATCTTTGCTAGGTTTTGAGTCAGATAAACAAGCTGATTTCATCAAGAAATGAGGATTTCGATTGAAAAAATATCTGTACTTATCTATTGCGATCTCTGTTATATACATTGTCTATGTTATATCTACAAATTTAATTATCGATCCCCAAGCTACTCACTTTTTAAGTAATAAAAAGAATCTAAATTATCATATGAATGTTTCTGTGTGGTTAATTGTACTCTACATCCATGTCATTTCCGCTTGTCTAGGAATGATTTCAGGGGCTATTAACTTTTCTACTAAAATCTTACAAAAAAATCGAAAACTTCACCGTATAAATGGTTACCTTTATTTACTTTCTGTTTCGGTGGCTTGTTTAACATCTGGTTATATGGCGCCTTTTGCAACAGGAGGTAGAATCAATAGCATTGGGTTTAATATGATGAATATCATTTGGTTAGTCGTTACCATTACAGCTTATGTTCAAATTAAAAGAAAACGTATCAATCAACATCGGAACTGGATGGTTCGAAGTTATGTGTACTGTTACACCAATATGTTTATTCAGGTGATAACCTTTGCTTTGTATAATGGGTTTGGCATCCATTACGATATAAGCTATACAATAGCTGTCTACGTTACGATACTTTTGAACTTTATCATCGCTGAAGTGATCATTCGTAAAGTCTTTCGAGTTCCTACTCAAATCAAATCTATTAAAAAAGAAATTACGTCCAATTTGACAAATTAATCTCATAGCGGCAATAATTTCACTCTAACAACAGTAATTTTCATTCCCTTTGATATAATAACAATAGGATTAATATTGATATATTGGTTTAGACTGAATAGAAACCTGCATCGAAGTGTTAAATATCAACAGAACCACTACCTTTATCTACAACTAGAATATTGATATATCATGTAAACTCTAAATATCATCATAACGGGTGAAAAATGAATGAAATTCAATCATTTAAACGAGGTATCAAGCCGGCGATTTTTGACCAAACAATAAAAAGATCATTAAAGAACTTTCCTTATTTGATCATGGATCATCAAGACCTGATTCAAGGATACGTATTTTTCCGAACTCCAAAAGAAAGAGACCAACAATTAGCAGCATGGAAGAGAATCACTACCATAAGTGAACAGCACCAGTGGCTGGGGCAAATCTTGGGCTTTCCACCGAAAGCTGTAGAACATTATATTGATCCAAACCCATATAAACAAGATGTAGGAATTCATTATTGTGGAATTACTTTCGGTTCTAATGTAAAAGATGTCGAAGAAAATATAAACTGGTTATGGGAAAAACATCAACAAAACGATGTGACAAAAATTTTTAAAAAATGGCGTGGCCTCTCCATTCATATTGGCTATGGTGACATGCAAAAACTAAAAAATATTCAAAAGAAAATGGGAGATATCTTTCCCATTTTAAACCATGCAAGCAGGAAATCTACCTTAAAAACAGCACTCAATGAGATTGACATATCCGCTAAAAACGAACAAAAAAAATCCTTCGCATTTTGGAATAAGCTCTTAGGAAGAGAACGAGGGAGCAGATGATTGAACTGATATAGACCATGCTTTGAGAATACAATAAGTCCATCTAGCTAACAGATACGATCCCCATGCTATACGCTGGAACAAGTAGGCAACTAGGAAACTGTCCTAAACCTATATCTAATCGATACAACAAGCATCAGTGGGTCATTTTATGTAGCGTTACAAGAAGTTGCCTAAGATAGGCAACTTCTTGTTGGTAGGGAGGGGGTGTTCAAACATCAGCCTCTTCTAGCAATAAAAAAAGTGGGGGATTTCTGCATAATCCCCTCACTTCACTCCATTGATTGTTCATTTTTCATCTTATTGATAAGTAGAAATGATCCCATAGGAGTTGCACTTATTGTTGTTCCAAGAATAATCGTCACACTTTAGATATAGCCGATATCTCTTACCATATAGTCCGGTAACTTTACCCCCATTAAAACCTGTCGAGGTAATTTTTCCAGTCTTAACAGTAACTCCAGTGTCAAGGTCTTTAATCCACCATTTGACATTTATATCATTTTTAGTCCAGACACTGTAAGCGACATAATGTCCCGTTCGATTAGCTTCTACTGCCACAGTATAACTATAATTATTTGTTCCTTTGATTTCTGTATAACCATACGTGGCTGCATATGATTGGATTTGTCCTGCAAAAACAAAAATTAATGCTAACACTGCTGTAACGGTTGTCATATAGAATTTCTTCATTCTATCACTCCCACTTTTATGCTAAATCAATAACACACAATCAATATATTATAAAAACAATTATTTTATCAATATAAAAATTATAATTAAAAGATCATAAATAATGGAAAAAACCAGTAAAATTATACATGGTGTACATCATATTTTCATTTTCTATATAAAAATCTTCTCAATTCCTTTTTGATCATTCGTAAATCAATTGTAAAACTAGACATCTAATATGATCGCTATTTAAAAATTTACGAACTTAGAGAGAATAAACGCGTAAATGTGTAGTATCATTAACCCAATAATTCATTTTATACATCAATATTTGAAAGCGTTTGCAAAAACCAGCAAGAAATAGTAGAATTTAATTAGGAATTCATAGAAATATTAAACCTTAAAATGTCTTATGATCGCAATCAAAGTGTATACCATTACTTATGGAGGTGTCCCATTACATGATCACTTATACGACTATTATGGGATTAGCAGCAGGAGTTGCTCTTATTTTACTACCTATGCTTGCATATCAACTGTACAAAAATCGCATCCAAACATTTGATGTATGGGCGCTCACCTTTGGTGGATTAGGTATGATCCTCACAATCAGTGGTGGACATATGTCTCTTTTTTGGCCTCTTCAGAGCCCCGAAAAATTCAAAAACTTCATGTTTGGTGAAATGACCTGTGCATTCGGGGTATTACTCATCCTGGCTGCTGTTTATCTGTGGAAGAGGGGAAATTCGGTGTTGGCAAAAGGAGACCAAGCGTTGGATCATCTATTTACAGTGGCTCAACCTGTATCAGTGTTTGTGTTTGCCCTTGGATTGGCACTAACCGCGATCACCATTGGAGCCATCCAGTTTGAAGTATTTGCCACTGCTCCATCTCAAGAGCCAATTTTAGGCACTTGGCCAAAATCGCTCGTTAATCTTAGTCTTTGTGCTTTGTACGCTTTACCAGCGATTGGTTGCCTAGTCACTTTACCAGCAGTTTGGGTTAGATCACAAAAATTAATGATGGTAGCATGTAGTACTTGGTTTGTTACAGGAATTGGCTGGCTTCTTGTAGCTGTGGTAGTCTACTATACTCATATTGCTATGGACTTTAACTTCCGAGTAAAGTAGTTTATTCATACATAGAGACAGAATCAATCCTTGTTTTCTAATCTTCTATACCCGCCAAATACAAAAGAGGTTGTCCAGCTTCTGAACAACCTCTTAAAATCAAATATTAATAGAGAACTTCTCCACCTGTCGCAGCAAATATCGTTGGTTTTGCACCACGTTCTGTCAAAAATACAACAGAAGAAGCGGTCTGTTCAATCTCTGCGAATTTGCCGACAGGAATTTTCGAGAGTCGTTTTTTCAAAAATTCTTCTACATGCACACCTTCAGCAGCGGCAAATCGCTCTTGAGCCGCATATAGCAGAGGGGTTTTTGTACAGCCTGGACAAGCGGCTCTGATAACCACTCCTTCCCTTGCCATCGACTGTGCCATGGATTTCACCCAGCCAACTACTGCAAACTTTGCAGCACAATAAGCGACATTATTTGGCTCTGCAACTAATCCTGCTTGGGAAGCGAGAACCACAAAAACACCTTTCGATTTCTTCAATGCAGGCAGTGTGAGTTCAAATAATAGGGGAATTGTGACAGCATTAATCGAGAGAACGCGATTTAAAAAATCAGCATCTACTTCTTTTAGTGAACCAGAACCATCAATTCCATGCGCAGCAATCACGCAATCAAGCGAATCAGATCCAATCGTTTGGGCTATTCGTTTTCGATCTTCTTCCTTCATCAGATCACCCGGCACCGTTGTGATCTCAGTTGCAAATGTTTCTTCAAGCTGACTCGTTCGGACATCTTGGGCAATGACATCATATCCACGTTTCAAAAGTAAATGTACAATCCCCATTCCAATCGCGCCACCAGCTCCTGTAACGAGTGCTCTCATCAAAAATCCTCCTTTAGATCGATGGAAGATCCAGCTACAAAAGCAGCCTGTTCACTCTGTAAGTATTCGAGTGTCTCGATAAGTTCTTTATGGCCATCTTCCGCTACACGAATCAGATTTAAACGAATATCTACTGCTCCATATTCCATAGTGATCGCTTGGACAATTCCTCTCGCTGCTTCCCAACATCCTTCCATAGCTGCTTGTTCCCATACATCCTTAGGTTTATCAGCCCAAACGATGGTGGTAAGAACACCCTGATATTGATCCTTGTTCATAAAAACTTCTTTTAAATAAGCAATGATTCTAGTTGATCCATCTAGAACATAAGTTTCAAAAGGCTTCGAGATACCACTTTCCAATCTCCACAATATGGTATGACTCTTGACTAAAAGGGGATTGTTTTTTAGTTTTTGTATAAATTCCATATTATTATCAAATAGATCAATCAACCTGTCATCCTGCACCATAATCACTCACCCTTCCGAGTCATGATGTAACCATTTACCAGAGAGTTTGCCCACCATCGATGATTAGATTATGACCTGTCATATAATCCGAGACTGAAGAAGCTAGAAAAACGGCTGCCCCTTGCAAATCAGTTACTTCACCAAGCCGATGCATGGGAATGTCATGAATCCATTGAGCTGTAAGAGGTTTTAATTCTTCTGTCTCTAGCAGGTCTGTATGGATGATACCAGGAGAAAGACAATTTACGCGCACTCCACGATCCGCCCACTCGGCAGCTAAACTTTTGGTGAGCTGGACAACTCCTGCTTTGGATGTATTGTATGCTGCCTGTTTTTGAGGATGTGGAACGATGATACTGGACATTGAAGCGGTATTGATGATTTTTCCATAACCTGCTTGCAGCATCACTCTTCCTTCTGCCTGACAACATAAAAACATTCCGCGAAGATTTACTGAAAAAGTGGCATCCCAATCTTTCAGTTTTGTTTCCTCTGCCGCAGCATTCTTATTAATCCCCGCGTTATTAAATGCAATGTCCAATTTTCCCCAATGGTCGATAATTTTTACGATCATCTCTTTTATTTGCACTTCATCACGCACATCGACCGTTAACGGGATCGCTTCAATCTTTTTCTCATGCAATTCCGAGACTACGTGCTCCGCTCTTTCTTTAGACATATCAATAATCGCTACTTTGGATCCTGCTTCTCCTAAAGCATGGGCAAATGCACGACCAATCCCCTGACCTCCACCAGTCACCAAGGAAACTCTACCAGCAAGCGAATATCTTGAGAAAATCCCCTTTCCATCCACTCCTGAAAAAACTTCATCAAATTCTGGCATTCGATCATAACCCCCTTCAATTCGATAAAATAACCATGCTAAAATGTATCCGTTGGTGCTTTTACACTATGATTTCCTATAAAATAAACGGCACGAGTTAATGTAAAGGCATCTCCAATGTTACCCGGAACCACCACATATGGGATCTGCCTCCCTTTCCGTGATAACTCCCATAATGAAACACCTGCTTCAATTTGTCCTAACACATAAGCGCTTTCCACACCTAAACTTTTTCTAGCCATTTCGGCTGAAGTGATTCCACCTTTTACCACCAATCCATCAAATTCATCAGTTAGTTCTCGTACAATAGAAATCATCGTGTCCATAATTTTCTCTGCGGAGGAAAGGTCATGATATTTTGGCAGGCGTTTTCGCTCAGTTGCGAGTGCAATCACTTTCGTTTGTTGGAATCGATCCTGACACATCGTTACATAACGATCAATGATTTCTCTTGATCCCCGAATGGCATCCTCTGTACTAACAATAATGGTAGAATGAATCTCTTTCTCTAAATTAGCTAATTGTACACTGCTCAATTCTGTGTGAGAGCCACATACGACAAGTACTTTTTGAAATGCTTGATCTGGGGATGGTGAGAGCTTCTTCGCTTTTAATCCACAGCGAATGGAAGCAAAAGTGGCAGCCGATCGGATATTCACTTGCAACCCTTGTTCCTCTGCTAATAACGTTCCGGCTACAATCGCCTGGATATCCTCGACTGTCTCTGCATCTGGAATAACCACGCTTCCTGTCGGTGATTCCAACAAGGTTTTCATTACGGCTTGAGGTCCAGCCTTTCTTAACTCATCGAGTAAGATCAATACTCCTTCTCTGTTACCAACTTCATCTACCCACTCTTTCAATTCGCGACTGCGAAAATGAAATACAGGATCTCTGGCAAACTCAGTGCTGTTGACAGGAATCCGTTTCCCAGCCTGCTCAATATAATGGATGCCACCCACAGTCACACGCCCTCCTTCAGGAAAGGCAGGGACAAATAATGTGATCGCTTCTTGTTTATTCATGGCATCCAATTCAGGAAATACATGTCCCCGCAGTGTAGAATCGCCCCTTTGAATAAAGGCAATTTTTTTTCCATATTTGGCTGCTATCTCTTCACTTTGATTCACTATTTTCTTAATGAGAGAGACTGCTTGCTCTTCAGGAATCGCTCTGGTATTCGTTAAAACGTACACTGCTTTTTTATCTGAAGCAAAGAAAGCTGAAAGATTTTTAGTAGAAGGATCTAAAATGATTTCTACATCTGAGGCGGTTTGGCTTCCTGTTGGATCATCATCCAGTATGAGAACAACACGTTGGTCTCTTTCTATCAACTGATCAAGTTCAGATTGAACATTCATCGATATCCCTCATTAAACAGATATTGTGAGACAATCTAAGATTTTAATACATCGACTAGTTGTAGTAGTTTCTGCGCAAACAAATAAGTAGATGGAAATAAAATCATTTTTGCGCCCTTTTCTTTCCAAAATCTAGCTTCTTGTTCATTTTGTGCAATTGCACCTAATAACAAATGATCAGATTGCTTAATTGTCGCAATAATTTTCTCTACTGCGCTTAACACAACAGGGTGATCAGATTGACCAGGATAACCTAAAGATAGAGATAAATCATTGATCCCAATAAAAAGCATATGAACATGGTTCACATTTGAAATCTCGTTGAGAACAGATATAGCTTCACCATCTTCAATTTGCAGAATGACTGTGATGTTTTGTTCGGCACCTTTTATGTGTTCCTGAATATCGACTAAGGTATGTCCGCCAGCTCGTGTACTTGTCGCAAGACCTCTCTTTCCAACAGGAGGATAGTAAACCGATTGAACAGCTTTGACTGCATCTTCTTTCGAAACCACATGAGGAACAATGATCCCTGATGCACCTGCGTCTAAAGCGCGCAATGTTTCAATCGAAGAATGCGATCCGATGCGTACAAATGCTGGAATTCCAAAGCTCTCTGCGGCCCGAATGTGATGTTCTAATTCATTTGTTTCTCCAGCCCCATGTTCACAGTCAATGACAGTTAAATCAAATCCTGCTTTTGCACACATTTCGATGATTGCCTGAGAAGGCATTTTAACAAGCAATCCATATAATGTTTCCCCTAAGCCAAGCCGTGCTCGAACATTACCAGTCATCATTTCATCACCCCGTTGTATAACAAACTACTCAACTTGATTCCAACCTCGACCAAAGTCTGCATATGCTTCCCATCCTTTATCTGTAACAACAATGGTATCTTCCAATTTGACAAAACCAATCTCAGAATGAATATGAGTTTCAAGGGACAACACCATTCCCGCTTCAAGCGGTCTGTCTCGATGCGTTCCAGGGTAAGGAATCGGTCCACTGCTAGTTAATCGAGGCGCTTCGTGTGGAATTAACCCCATGCCATGGGCAACAAATTGCATCTGATTAAAGCTTGGACATTTTCTCATTGCATCTTCAGCAGCTTGATAGATCTCTGATCCGATTTTCCCCGCACTGATTGGTGTCCTGGCTGCCTGTTGTACAGTCTCTACTTCATCCAACAACTCTTTCATTTGTGCACTTGGCTCACCATATACACCCATGCGCGCCATATCTCCCAGGTATCCATTTTTATAACCAGCAGAATCTAATGAAATCATTTCTCCTTTTCTCCAGTACCGACCAGACGGCGCTCTCTCTAAACGATTTCCAGTTGTAATTAAGCAATAGTCAAACTTTAACCCTTGATTGGTTTGGTATCTTCGAACATGTTCAACTAGATCGAACTCTGTCATCTCTTTTCGACCTTGTTGGAATGTGTGTAGAAACGACTGAACAATGACTTCCGATGCCGCTTGTATATAAGCAAGCTCTTGTTCACTTTTAACTGCTCGTAATTCTTCTAATAGTAAAGTAGCATCCAACCATTTGACAGAAGGTAGTTCACGGTTCATGATCTGCCAAGCATCTGCGGGTAAAAATGCTGATTCAATCGCTATTGTCGCTCGATCCAAGCCAAATCTACGAATATAATTGACCACTTCGTGAACAGTATCTTGACTCGACCATGATACATGAGATACATTTGTCATCCATACAGGGGTAACGTATTGCTGCCAAAACTCATTTGACGCACCAATATAAAAGGCTTGTTCCAATTGATCTTTCCGATATCCGACAACGGGTAGATAATTTCCTAACCCAATGGCATCCCCATTTGCAAAAAAGAAAAATTCATATCCTCCTAGCAAATACCGAACATTGTGTCTTGAAGTTGCTAAAATGAGATCAATGTTCTGTTGGTCCATTAATCGATCAAGCTTCTGTTGATCAAATGGAATATTCATTCATTCTCCTCCCACCATGAAAATAAGTCGACAGCAATTACAATTCAAAACAGCTTTATAATTGCTGTCTGTTGTAGTAGTTGAATACAATCATTAACGTTAGAAATTAAACTGATCGATATTATCTTTATTAAAGACAGTCGGAGGTCCTAACAAGAGAATGCTATCATCAACAAATTTTAGTTTCCCTAGTTTTCCAGCTTGGAAGTATCCCGATTTAGAATCTAACTTTCCATCTAATTGCGCTTTTACTAATTGAATCGTGGCATACCCTAAATTTTTTGGGTCCCAAAGACAAACTTCTTTAATGGTTCCGCTTTTGATATACTTCCTCACTAGATTTGGAACACCTAAGCCTGTAACAACGACTTTTCCTTTTAGACCGAGTTGCTCAACTGCCTCTGCCACTCCAGGAGTTGCAATACCTGTCACACAAAATACGCCTGCTGTATCTGGATGACTACGTAAATAGTTCAATGCGACGTTTCTGCTTTGTGCTAAATCTTCATTGCCAGGTAAAATAGCAGCAATTTTCATATCTGGGTATTTTTCTTTCATATATTTTTTCATTTCTTCAATCCATGCATTTTGATTTGGCGCTGTTAATACAGCGGTCACGACTAGAAAATTCCCTTTTCCTCCCGTTTGTTTGGCCATCATATCGACCATGGTTTTTCCCATATCTTCGAAAGTGACAGGCATAAGGAAGACATCACGACCATCTTTCTTTACATCGGCATCAAAAGTGGAGGTTTTAATTCCCTTTTTCTTAGCATCTTGCAGAGCAGGAATCAAAGCATCTTGATCATTTGCTGAGACAGTAATCGCATCATATTGTTTTTGGGTCCATCGATTGATAATATCTGCTTGTTGTGATACGTCCGCGTTTACAGGGCCATTAAAATCAAGATTTACACCAAGCTCTTTGGCTGCTGTTTGCGCACCTTCATTGACTGCTTTAAAATATGGATCACTTGTGAATTTGGGTAACATGCCAATTTGATATGGACCTTTTTGTTCTTTTTTGGTTGTATCTGAAGTCATACTACAAGCAGCTGTTGTCCAAACAAAACAAGCAACAATGAAAAGGAATCCGATTCTTTTAAACCAATTGTTCATCGATTATGCCCCCTGTCCTTTTTCTGCAAAGTTATTCTTCATCGTTTCGGAAATATTCGTTGATAAAGACACCAATAATTAATACGATTCCGTTCGCAACAAGCCCCCAGTCGTTTCGAACACCTACCAAAATCAAACCAGCTTTTAAAAAAGCAAGAATGAGCAGCCCAAGAATCGTTCCAAGAACGGAGCCCTTACCTCCTTTAATACTGGCTCCACCTAAAACAACGGCAGCAATCGCGATTAGTTCAAATTCGATTCCCGCATTTGCTCTAGCAGTGGAAAATCGAGACGTGTAGATAATGCTTGACAATGAGACTAAAAATCCAGCCAAAGTATATACGATGAGTTTTACATTGTTTATGGGAACACCTGAGAATTTTGCGGCCTCTTCATTGATCCCAATCGCAGAAATGTAGGTTCCAAAGCGAGTTTTCGCTAGATAGAGATAGAAGCCGATTGAAATCAACAGAAAGATATAAATCTGGGTTGGGATACCAAAGAAATATGATTGACCAATGAAGGCAAACCATCCTGGAAACACAGAAACAGCATTTGCATTTGAAATTGCATATCCAATGCCACGAAACAGGGCATATGTCCCTAATGTGACAGCAATGGGATGAAGGCGAAAATAGACGATAAACACCCCATTAAAGAGACCTGCCAATGTTCCAATCACTACACCGAGTAACATAGATAACGGAAAGGGAAGACCAAATGAATAGGAGAATCCAACGACAACAGAAACCAAAGCAAGCAATGATCCTACAGAAAGATCAATTCCTCCTGTCATAATAATCATGGTCATAGCTAAAGCAATAATCCCGATTTCGATAAATGAGCGAATCGAATCATAAATATTTCCGAGTGATAGGAAATATGGAGAGATAAAGGAAAATATCGTACACTCCAATAGCAACAATAGAAGCAACACGATTTCCCGACTAAATGTAATGGATGAAAAGGTTGTTTTAGTAAACTGAGATAAACGGGAGATCATTATAGATTCGTCACCATCCTTCGGCGTACAAAATCCGTCGTAATGGCCATTAAAATCACAGCACCTAGTGCCAAATCAATATAAGTTCCTGGCACTTTCAGAATGGTCATCGCATTCGTGATGGTTCCAATGAGTATGGCACCAATTAAAGGTGCATAGACAGATCCTTTTCCTCCCATGATACTCGTACCTCCTATGACCACAGAGGCAATCACTTGAAGTTCAAATCCAGACGCTGCTGTTGCTTGTAATTGACCAATTTGGCTTAGAAACAATACGGCAGCGAGTCCACAACAAACACCTGTTAGCACAAAGGTTCCAATCACGACCCGATGTACAGGTAAACCAATCATTTCTGCTGCTTTTTTGTTTCCGCCCACTGCCATCACATCTCGACCCCATGTCGTATGTCGGTTTAAAAAGGCGATAAATAAAAAGGCAGCGATTAATATAAATATAGAAACATTTAGACCTAGAAATGTTTTTGTTCCAAGAATCCTTGAATCATCGGGCAGGTTAATAACTAAATCACCAGCAGTTAATAAAACAATCCCTCGCAAAATATTCATTGTCCCTAATGTAACGATAAACGATGGGACTCGACCTTTTGTAACAAACAGACCATTGATAGCTCCGATCAATGCACCGATCAATAAGCTAGCAAGTAAGGGAAGCAATACTCCTCCAAACTTGGTCGCGATATAACCATAGAAGAAAGCACAGATTGCAATGACCGAACCGACAGAAATATCGATCTCGCCACTTAAAATCACATGATTCACAGCGAGAGCTACAATCCCTAGCACCGAAATCTGGATAAAAATAGCCTGTATATTTTCAAGAGTTAAAAACGTATTAGTAGACAAAGAAAGCGTTACCATCAAAATCAATACAAAGATTAGAGGCGGCACATCTTCTCGAAGTAAAAAACGAATAACAGGTTTCCGATAACCAAATGTAGAACTACCAGTGATCGATTTTGAATTCGCTTCCATATCATCACTCCCTTCATTAAGCATGACTGGTAGAAACGACACCTGTAGCAGCAGCCGTAATTTTTTCGGCAGTCGCATGTTTTGCATCAAATTCCCCAGTGATTCTGCCTTCTCTCATCACTACTATCCGATCCGACATCGAAAGGATCTCAGGAAGTTCAGAGGAAATTAATAAGATTGCTTTTCCCTGACCAGCAAGCTCATCCATCAATTGATAAATCTCTGATTTCCCGCCAATATCAACACCTCTAGTTGGCTCATCGAGTAAAATGATCTGTGGCTCTCGTGCAAGCGCTTTCGAAAATACGACTTTTTGTTGATTCCCTCCTGATAATCGACTCACTGGTTCTTGGATCGTTGCACCACGAATTGAAAATAAACGAGAAAATTTCTCTGCTATCTGTTCTTCTTTTTCAGTTTGCCTCAGGCCATATTTTGCTAGATTACGCAAACTCGATAAATTGATATTTTGGCTGATTGTAAAAGGTAGAATCAATCCTTGTGATCTTCTTTCCTCTGGAACATAAGCAATTCCCTGTTGAAAAGCCTCTTCTGGTGATCGAATCAGAATGGGAGAATCATTGATGAACATTTCCCCATTTGTTGATTTCCGCAATCCAAAAATCGCTTGTGCTAACTCTGTACGTCCTGCGCCTACCAATCCAGAAAGTCCAACAATTTCACCTTCCCGTAAAACCAGATTCACTTTTTGAAACGACGTACCTAAACTAAAATCCTTTAAAGTGAGTAGTACTTTTCCTATTTTTGAAGATTTTCGTTGAAATAATTGAGAATATGATCGACCAACCATCAAACTAACCAATTGTTCCATATGAAAATCCTTTATTTCTCCCGTTGTCACCTGTTTTCCATCACGGAGAACCGTTACACGATCTGCAATTTGAAAAATTTCTTCCAATCGATGTGAGATATAAATAACCCCTACTTTTCGTTTCTTCAAATCATCGATGATCTGAAACAATTTTTCCGTTTCTTTCTCTGAAAGAGAGGCGGTTGGTTCATCCATAATCACAACTTGCGCGTTCCCCATAAGAGCTCGACAAATTTGTACGAGTTGTTGATTTGCGATGGATAGATATTTGACTTGCATCGAAACATCAAATGAGACACCCAGTGATTCAAACATTTCTTTGGCTTGCTCATTTAATGATTTCCAGTCAAATCCTCCCCACCATGTTCGCGGACGTAAGCGACCCAGAAACAGATTTTCAGCAATCGTCAACTCAGAGAATAAATCTAATTCTTGTGGAACCATTGCGATCCCTGTCTTTTCCGCATCATGAGGTGAGCGAAACTCGACAGGTTGACCATCCCACAAAATCTCTCCACCATCCGGCGTATATAAACCATGCAACAATTTCATCAACGTACTTTTTCCTGCACCATTTTCCCCTAATAATGCATGAACTTCACCTCGATACACCTCCAAATCAACTTGATCAACAGCATGAATCCCACCAAATGTCTTTGTCAACTTATCCAAACGACAAATCGGTTGTTCTTCGATGGACAATCTACCCTTCACCTCACTTTTTATGGGAAGATAGTTATAGTAAACCATACATTCATTTACCGGTCAACCAATTTTAAAAGAAAAGGTCTACCAATCGACCATTTATTTTTGTATAATTGGTATAATAAGATGTACACTCGATTATTAACGTCCTTGAATGACGATTGTGTTCGTCTAATGAGCTCGATCTTGTCTCATGCGTTACACTATCATTTTTAACACGAAACAGATAAACATACTGAAAACCACGAAGAATAACAGCAAGTCATATTTTTATACAAACGAGATGACCACTTCACTTCTTAGAGAGTGAGGAGTTTTGATATTCATACAAATACCTTTGGATTTGAATATAAACGAAGGAGGAGAATAATGGATTTAGAAAATTTAAACATAAAAAAACGAGAACCTCTCGCTTTGGAGATCACCAATCAGATTATCGAATATCTACAGTCTGGAAAAGTAAACCCTGGAGATCGACTCCCTTCCGAACGGCAACTAGCTCAAAACCTAGGGGTTGGAAGATCGGTTGTGCGTGACGCTTTAAAATCTCTTAGTTTGCTTGGCATCCTTGAAATACGACAAGGAGATGGAACATACTTTCAAAGCATCTCATCAGAATTGCTTCCTCGCACAATTGAATGGGGATTACTACTAGGGAAAAAACGAGTCTTAGACCTTGCAGAATGCCGACACTACATTGAGATTGCTATTGTTAAATTGGCTGCTGAAAGAAGAGACCAGCAAACGATTGAAGAATTAAGTGCATTACTCGAAACAATGAAAAACGCTCGTTTTGATACTGAAACATTTGCTGAAGCTGATCTTCAATTCCATATGAAAATTGCAAAAGCTTCACAGAACACGGCTTTGCATGATATTTTATCAAGCATGCGATCATTGCTCGACTTCTGGATTAAAAGAGTGATTGCAGCGGCGGGCGATTCCCAATATTCATATGATCGACACTTAGCCATTTTTGAAGCAATTAAGGAAGGGGATGCCCAAAAGGCAACAAAAGCGATGGAAAAACATATGGAGTCTGCATTAGAACGTCTAAAAACTATTTTAAAAGAAAACCAAAAAGATCAAGCATAACGCCACATGATCATCGCCTGTATATAACAGACAGATCATCCAGGAATCATTTTGAAAGATCTAGGGAGGCATACCTCCCTTATTTTATTTACAACTATTTTCATTCATACATGTCTACTTATCTGCATTTTTATATAATATATTCAATCTTAATTAATTGGAAGGTTGTTATACATATGAAATTAGATAGTAATAACCATTCAGTATTCAGCTTGAGTTACCATTTAGTTTTGGTTATAAAATATCGACGAAAAGAAGGTATAAGGCTTATTGCCGCTGGAATGGCGGTTTAAGTTCTTGGTAAATTAGAATCCAGGAGGTTTCTTTACCCAAGAATCCCCCACCTCTTAGCGTAAGCGTAGGTGGAGGGAGTATTCAAGGAAACTTGCTACTTCCCATCGCTGGTAAAACGCAGATAATAATAGATGTTGTATTTATAATATTTTGATAATAAACACTACCTCTCGCGCCTGGTTACAGGCAAAACGAGAGGGCCTTCTACCAATATTCGTTTATTTGATGTGAGAACAGCCTTGGGCTCCCCAACCAAAGGGAGAGTATCAGAATCACTTTTGTAAGAGCGATCTTGATCGCTAAAGTTTTCCAGTACACGACGGCTACCACAGTCGAGAAGACTGCACAAGGCATCATCGTCCACCACATAGCAGTGGAATAGTCTGTTGCCTCACCAATTGTGCCGCCCAAGGAATTTCCTATGAAATTACCTAGATTGATGGATACTCCTGTGGCTGCTGTGGCTGCTACTTTGTTCTTCGTAGACTGTCTTGCCAACTGTGCTGTAGGGAGTTGGTTCGCCTTGATTCCGATCGGGATGAGGAATGCCGCGATTAATAACCCCCATCCTCCGATAACAATCAGAGGTATCACGAGCACGAACATCGACCTAGCAATGACAATTTCTAACTCTATTTTCCCCCAGTTATTCGTGACTTGCGCCATTAGGGGTCCGGTGATAGCAGCAATTATTGCTGTCAGCATCATTGCTTGAGCACCCACGTTACCGTCTCCACGCTCAAACGTGTAGGTCGGTAAAAACATTGTGATGGAGGAGTACGTGATTTGCACTCCAATTCCTAGAAGTGCAATTGTGTACGACGGAAGATCCATTGTCCGTGTAAGCCAGGCTCTGAATCGCGATGTTGTCACAGCAGGCTTCTCGATCGTGATATGCTTTTGTTTTTTCCAAACTAAAAGCATACCGATAACGACTGGGAAGAGCCCCATCAGTGCCCATATGAAATATACGTGGGTGTTATTCTCTCCTGCTGAAGAAGCGATCCCATTCAGAATCATGAAAGCGATGGGACCTGTTACACCTCCGAGGATCGAGTTGATCGTTCCTTGTGTGGCGAGCGCAAGGTTCTGTTTCGCCTCACTTTCACGGAGCGCTTCTCGGATGATAATGACTCCACCGGTTACTGCCAGTCCAAAGGCGTATCCGTGAAGACATCTAAACGCTAGAGCGATCCAGATATTCGCGAAAGGCAAGATGAACGAACAGATCGCCATCGTTGCCAATGATGCTAACATCACACTTTTTCCGCCATGACGATGGATGTGAGCAGGTGCCATAAAAGCCCCAGGAATGGTGCCGATGTAGAACACAGCTACGATCCATCCGGTTCCATCTATTCCTTTCAGATGGAACATTGTTGTCATCGGAGTAGTCATGACATACATATTTGTCATGACCATCCCTGAGGTGATGACTACGATCCTAACGAGATTTGGATATCCTCTCAACATTAATGCCGAGAGAATACGCAAGGGAACATTTTTTGCCCCAAGCACGAATTTGTTTATTTGCATCTCTTTCCTTCGTTGATTATGTTACGACGATTCTGTGTTTATCTCCCTTCGAGGTCACTTCTGGCCTTTTGTGTCTGACCTTCTAGGTGGCTTCATAGCAGTGCTACGAATCCCAATCAGGTATCGGGTAATGAACATTTATGTGTATTGTAGCATGACTTTCTATTTTATTTACATGTTTATCAATTATTATTTATATTCAAAATTTGATACAATAAAAGCATCTGGTATCGAAAGGGTGATGATGAATGGGAGGCCCATATTTTGGAAAATATAAATTACTCTCTCTCTTTCTATGCCTCATCCTAGCCACATGTTCATTAACTGGCTGTTTTGATGATCCTAATGAAAAGTGGTTAGAACCGCGTTCAGGAAAAGATCTGCATAGTTTTTTTGTAAAATTTGTCCCTATCCTATACAAAAAGAAGCAACTGGATGCTGATTTTCAGGCAAAGTTAACTCCAGCAGATCAAGCTTTGTTGCAGAAAATTGAAAAGGGAATTCTGTCTCCGACTACTTATACGCCAATGGAGCTCTCTAAAGACTTACAAAAGCGTCCAACTACCTTTTGGCAAACTCTAACTACAGAGAAACAGCGACAATTGATGCAGATTCAGAGAGAAGCTCTACAGTTGCTGACCGAAGCAAGAAAACTTCCCATCGAAGACCGAATCAAAGTGTCTCAGTTCCTAAATTCATTTACCAATTATATAGGGAAAGAGATCAGCCTGAACTTCCAATGGTATGATCTGATTAAAGCAGTTGACCCAAAAAATCTAAAAATTACAACACAACCGACTGCCTATTTCCCTAAACTGTCCACTTTCTTCTGTCAGTTGATAGGTGTACAGCAGGCAACTGCAACTCCCATTACCCCACCCCCACCGCAATGTAACTGTAACGTAACGCAAACAAGAATTAGTCCTCAGTTGATCGAGATCCGAACTACCTGTCAATGTACCATATACCAAGTGTATCAACAAATCTTGCAAGAACAACAGCAAGCAGCACAAATCTTCCAACAAGATTGGGGGAATTTCAGGGAACAAATTATCAGTCAGCCATTTCCTCCCACCTTTCAACCACCTAAGAATGTGAGACAAGCAAAACAATTACTACAAGAAGGGATGAAGCCGCAAAAGCCTCTCTTTATTAAAAAAGATGGTCAGGTTTATGTCATTCCTAGTTGGGGTGGAAGAGCGATTACAATGATTAATGGCAAATATGCAAATGGTACCAATGAAAAAACAAACTTTCCTTATGATGAACGAGGATACCCTCGATTCAAACCGATTTTTAAAGGTCGCATTCAACCAGCCGATTACTTGAAAGACCGACCTGCGCATAATGGAGAAATGAACAAACAACTAAGAGCACAATATCTCAAAGATCCACGACTGCGAAAGCAAATTCTGGATTACCTCAAATCCGAATATAAAGATGATTATCAAAGAAGGTTTAAACAAGTAGAAGCCGAAATCTTAAAAGGGCAAAAACCATCTTATTTCACCTGGGATCATCATTATGAACCTGGTGTGTTACAACTAGTTGGCTCTAACATCCATGGCTCTAACAAACATACGGGTGGTTTTGCAATTTGGGGTGCTGGACAATTTAAATAATAAATTGATTTAGAAAGGAATGGACCCATGAATTGGGATAAAACATCGAGTAACCATCCTCAGATTACAGAAGAGTTGATCCAAACAGTGGAACATCGAATGCAAATTCGCTTTCCTGCTGATTATCGGACCATAATCAAGGAGAACAATGGGGCACGTCCAATCAATCAAACGATTCAAGTGGGAACTCAAAATGAGGGATTTGATAAATTAATGAGTCTCCATCCGTCTGATGATGACTATTTGCTGATACATTGGGAAATGTTGCAACAGCACCACGAGCTTCCTCGTCACTATGTACCGATTGCAATCGATTCATTTGGCAACTATTTCTGTTTTGACTTTCAACAAGATAACCCATCGATAGTCTTTTATGATCAAAATTTTGAACTGATAGATCCCAAAGCGATCCAACATGTTAGTGATTCATTCACCCAATTGGTAGAAAAACTTCAACCCTAAAGTGCAAAATTTTACTCTTTTAAAGCAATAGCTATTATACAAATTTGAAATGCAAACAAAAATATATGGGGAGTATGTCAATATACTTCGCTCATTCAACCCCTCCTTTGTATCATAGGAATGATGAAGAGCAATATTAGATCATTAGGTGCGACTCTTATGATCTAGAAAGGGCATTGTTAATACGCATCAAGAGATTACACACTGCATAGAATGGAGCATGATTGTGGTGTTAATTGACATGATGATTCTAATAACGATCAACCATTTCAGGACTAGATTCCCCATTCAATCACCAAATCCTCTATTTCTGTTTTAACTGTGCCAGTAAATGTTTCCCATCAGCACTATGTTTTTCCCAATAAATGAATCGTTCGTTTAATTCTTTTGCCAATGTCTGTCCAGTCTCACCGTTGGGAGAATGACCGTTGAATTTTTGTTTCGCATTGATGATTGCAACATGATTTGGTTCCAACCGCAACATGGCCAACGTCTTTCGCTTATAGTTTTCTACAGCAAACTTTGTTGGACTCTTACATTGTTTTAACCGAACCTCAAGTTGTTGGTATGGAAATGCACTCTGTAATTTCATCTGACTTGATGCTGTTCTGTAGAAAGTAATGACTTCCTCATTCACAGATTGAATACATGGGAGCGCCTGCAAACTGTTCTCTTTTTCTAGCTGCATCTTCTTCAACATCGATTGCTCTGTCTTCAGTTGCATAGCTTTCAATCTCTCTGCTTTTAGGCGCTCTTCTTCATCTTCACAGCCACATAGCAGCAATAATCCAATCAGGATCAACAATAAGTATCTCATGTTTCTAACCCCCTCTTCTCTATTATATTTCAACTAGCGTTTATTGTCCGAAAATAGTTTACAAATAAAAAAAGTGAGCCTTTGCTCACAATCTACACCAATGATTTTCATATTACCTTGATGATCCGCAATAGAGCGATAAGATAGAGTGGAATCACAATTGTATTTTTTAAAAAGAACAAAATACTTGCCGTTAATCCTGAAGCATCAATGATCGTTACCAAACCAATGGTATTAAGAATCATTGTCATAGAAGACTCTGTTATTATGAAGCTAAATAATCTATTTACATAGTTAAAAATGATGTATTGGATAAAAATATATGACCAAATAGCATGTAGGAGTCCTATAGCAAAATCTTGCCAGTGTATTTCTCCCCAATTTATTTTTTCTTTTTCCTTGATACCCGTTTTGATTACCCAAATTAGAAATAATAATCTACCAATCCATACGATCCATTCAAAATCATGACTACCTGTGTACTTTTGATAACCTCGCACAAATGATGGGATCAATCCCAAACAGAGAATAAACCAATGAGTGAAGTAAAACACAACTGACCATTTCATTAAGACAAATGGTGCTATTAAAAAAGACTTTACCTTCTCTACTTGAATCATCTCCTTTCCCTACAGACTGATTGTCATGGAAGTAAATGAAAGCCTCCTGTTACAGTTCTTACCATTAGTTGATTTTTACCTGTTCCCGATTGGGCAAGAATATGATTTCTTTCCTGTTTATAAGGATGAAATCGTTTAAAATCTAAATCAGCCTCACCTGAGCTACTTTGGAAACTCAAATTTAAATCTTTAGGAAATTGATTGTATTTGACAGCTACATCTCCCGAGTTTGTGTTAATCGACAGATTACCAGCGATAACATGAGTTAAGTGAATATCAGCAGTTGTAGTGGCAACTTTAATTGATTGAAATTGATCATAAGGAACATAAACTTCAACAACTTCACGATAAAAAAAGACACCAACATTAAATTTATAGGGTTCTTTTCTCTTTATAATTAGATTTAACTGTCCGCCATTTTGCACAACGTCTATTTTAAATAACTTTTTCCGACTCTCTTTACTGGCTTTTAAATCAACCTGAATGAACTTTTGGTTTGTTGGTTTTACCACTACATCAGTTTCAGAGGAAACAAGGTTTAAGGTGTGAAATGACGGGTTCAAACGAACCTGCTTGTTCATCAACAAATGCAACTCATTGATCCCTGTTTCTTGTAAAGTAAAGAAAATACCCATCACACCAATAAAAAAGAGTATGAGTGATCCCCAAATTATTTTTTTCAAGGGAGTTGTACCCCTTTCTTATTCACTTTCAAATGGAGATTTAGAAAGTGAATACTCTTATGAATAAGTCTTTTGCCTAGTAAATAGAGACCACTTCCAGCTAAAGAACCTAAACTAAACGTGGTGAGCGCAACAAAAATATAAAACAAAACATCTGTTCGATCGATTAATGGCATTGTTGACAAGAGAGTGATTGGGGAAAATATAAAGATAATGGGTAATATCCATAGCAACAAATAGGCAATGAGCATGACCAAAATGGGTAGAAATTTTACTGTGGGATTCAAATCTGATCTGATTGACAAAATAACTGCATGTAACACACTAAAAAAAGATCTTTTTTGTGAAGCTACAGCAACCTGATATTCCATGATCATTTCTTTAGATATGACTGCTGGATCTCCCAGCTTTTTTGCAACTTCTTCTTCTTTCATTCCTTTTTCTCTTCCGACCTCAAAATGTTCTTCAAAGTCATCTAGTATGGATTGCCTTGCTTTTTTGGGAATTTTAAGCAAGCCTGATTCCAACTGATTTAGATAATCTTGTTTGTTCACTTATCATTCCTCCTCTTTACAAATCCAGCAATGGTATCTGCAAATTGATTCCATTCATTTAATAATTTATCTAAGTAATCCTTTCCTTCTTCTGTCATTTTGTAATATTTTCTTGATGGGCCTTTCGATGAAACCGCATGATATGTGGTTAAGTAATTCTGCAAGGTTAGCCGTCTTAATAGCGGATAGAGAGATCCATCTGCAATTTGAATTTGCTCAGAAATGATTTCAGCCAATTCATACCCATAGTAATCTTTCTCAGCAATTACAATTAATACACACAACTCGAGTACGCCCTTTTTGAACTGAACATTCAAGAATTATCAGTCCCCCTATAAACTAAACAATGTTCACTATTGAATATTATTCACTAGTTATTTGAATCGATTATATAAGAAATTTTCGTTATATGCAAACCATTATTTATTATTGTCAATAAAAAAGCATCTCTCCAACTGATTTCATGTCATCAATGGATTGGATAAAAAAAAACGACCGTTTCATGACGTATCGGAGGTCAATTACTTTACAAAAACTTTTTAATATATTAGTAGCAGAATAAGGATTATTCAGAAGGGAACCCTTTATATGAAAATCAACCATATTACTTTTTCTGTAAATATTCCTGTTTACTTTCAAATTAGCATTTTCTGCAAATATAACAGGCTATTCGTGGTATGGACTTTGTCATCAGGGAATTGATCACCTGCATGAAATAGCTTTAGCATTACCTCTTCTGATTTATATAAACAAAAAAGTCGAATATATCGACTTTCCCCCAATCTATTATTCCTGTTCTCTTCCTTTATCAGCGCTCTCTCGTCCAATTGGCGGTTCTTTAGTGGGAGAAAAATCTAACCCTTTTTCTAATACTGATTTTGCCAAACCATGTGAGGGAGTTGTTGTTTGTTCATTTATTTTATTACGATGAAAATCTTTAATAGCGGTCTCTACATTACCTGTTATATCCCAAAGAACAGGATGTCGTAAATGATATTTTCGACCCAATATGTCACCTACATCTCTAATACTAACCTGGGACCTTAGTAATGAATCATATAGATTTTGATAATCTGGAAAGAGCTCTTCTGGGATCATTGTTTCAGTTGGTTCTTCTGGCTCTCCTTCATTTGCTCTCCACTCACGATATTTTCCAGCTACAGCATTAATATGATTCGTTTCATACATTCGATTGGCATTTAATCGTGCTATTTCAAACTCAGATGATCTAGAAGCACTCCGTTCTAAAAAAGACTTATCTATAACATATTGGGAAGCCGCTGCCAAACCTTCTTTGGTAACCTGATCATATTCTCCTGCTCTAATAATACCTAAAGTATCGAGTGCTAGTTTTAATTGATCTAAACCCTTATTTTTACTAGCATTTGTTACATCTACTTTCCCATCTGACATAATCTTCACCACTTTTCCATTAGTTTGTCATGTTTTTATTATACTATATCATAAAATTTTATTATGAAGAAAAACCATAATCGAAGAATGGACTTTTAGATACCTCCCCTTCTAATAGATCGATTATGATCACAGCCCATATAAAAAGTCACTCCTCTAAAAAGAGTGACACAGCGTGTAAACAAAGTCTTTTTAAACTGATGGAAATCCATCGTCATATCGTCATAAATGAAGGTTTCATTCCAATCCGAACTACGAAAGAGTTTTTTGGAGATCCCGATAGTCTTATTTCTCAATTCCTCCACTGATACTCGAAATCTTTCTCTATAACATGATTTTTTCTTCTTTCATAATGTCACTATATCTTAATAAGCTGTCCAACCTGCATCGGCAGTAATGACAGTCCCATTTACAAAACTAGCATCATCAGAGGCTAAGAAGAGCGCCACTTTGGCGATTTCTTCTGGTTGACCTGAGCGTGGATTAGAATTTGCACCAATCATCGCACGCTCCATTCCAAATTTGTCAGGCTGGTTCATGGTTGTGCCGATATTTGTTTCCACTCCGCCAGGAGCAATCGCATTACAGCGAATACCTTGATTCGCATATTGGAAGCCAACATTTTTGGTCAATCCCACAACTGCGTGTTTGGATGCGGTATACGCAGCGCCCGCTCTTGACCCATGCAGTCCACCAACAGAAGCGATATTGATAATAACGCCTGCTCCTTTTTCAATAAATAGGGGTAATGCTTGTCTAATCGTGCGCATGGGCCCTGTGGCATTAATCGCAATCACTCGATCCCAAAGCTCATCGGTAACCTCAGCAGCAGGCATAAAATTGTCCATAATTCCAGCATTATTCACTAATATATCTAACCCACCATATGTACTGGTTGCTGCACTAATCAAACGCTGGACATCGTTTTCAACTGCTACGTTAGCTACTACTGTTGTTGCATCTCCCCCGTTTGCAGAGATTTCTTCAACTGTTTTATTCGCTGATGCTTCATTGATATCGGAGACAATCACTTTAGCTCCTTCTTTTGCATAAAGAGTTGCGATTTCTTTACCCATTCCTGAGCCTGCTCCTGTGACGATCGCTACTTTATTTTGAAGTTTCATGGTAAATCCAACCCTTCCTTGATTTTTGAAATGCTCAAATGACAAGTACCGGATGAGGTAGGTAGGGTGCTTCCAACTGTATGATTTCTTCTTGGGTTAAATGGAATGTCAATGCTGCAACTGCATCGTCAAGATGATCGAGTTTGGTTGCCCCAATGATTGGAGCAGTAACGGTTGATTTTTGCATCACCCAGGCGAGAGCGATCTGAGCCGGAGGAACATTCCGTTCGGTAGCAATTTCACAAACTGTTTCCACCACTTTTCGATCAGACTGCTCCACAGCGGTTGTTAGTGGATGAAACAGAAAATCGTTCCTTGAGCGTTTGCTTTCTTCGTCCCAATTACGAGTCAGCCGTCCTCTAGCAAGTGGACTCCAAGGTATAACAGCTACTCCATCTTCTTCACACAGAGGCAGCATTTCACGTTCTTCTTCCCGATATAGCAAGTTTATATAATTTTGCATGGATACAAATCGTGTCCAGCCATTCATTTCAGCAACATGGTTCGCTTTTTGAAACTGCCAAGCATACATAGAGGAAGCTCCTATATATCTAGCTTTTCCAGTTTTGACCACATCATGCAAAGCTTCCATGGTTTCCTCTATCGGAGTGGAATCATCCCATCGATGTATCTGATAAAGATCAATGTAGTCTGTACCTAGCCTTTTTAAACTCTTATCGATTTCACTCATTATCGCCTTACGGGATAACCCGCGCCCATTGGGGCCAGAATGTACAGGATTACAAACTTTGGTTGCGATGACGACTTCATCTCTCTTCGCGAAGTCTTTAAGTGCTCTTCCTACAATTTCCTCGCTTGTCCCATCCGAATAGACGTTGGCTGTGTCAAAGAAATTAATGCCTAAATCAAGCGCTTTTTTTATAAAAGTGCGACTCTCTGTTTCTCCTATTACCCATTGATGTTTACCACGTCCAGGAATTCCATAACTCATGCATCCCAGTGCAATAGGAGAAATATCTAAACCCGTTCGACCCAGCTTCACATAGTTCATCATGATCCTCTTTTCTATCTTGATTGAGATGGTGAACTTACCGATTATTTAAAACATACATTGTGTTGAATAGCCAACGGATATTCCCATTCATGTGATGATACTCTTTTCCGTTACAATTTGATGATTTTCCGTGAAAAGAATTGTTTATAAGGAAACACTAATCCCAATAGCGATATCACAATGAAAACAACTTGGTGTATATGATCATTTCCTGGTGGCAACCCACCTATCAAATGCAATATCCAGAAGATGGGGTAATACCAGAGGGTAAACCACGCCCATTTTTCTTTTTTGATGTACGATTTGAAAGTGATCATGATTCCGAAAAAACCCATTCCTGTCGTTGCAACACCAAGCGCTCGTAAAAATCCTCTATCATAGTCCCCTGCAATTTGTGGAAACAAGGAAACAAGGATCCCAAAGCCTAAAATCCCCACTCCGGTAATAAGAAGAAACATCCAACTGATTTTGAAAGTTATCGTTTGATCCTGAAATTTCGCCATATGCGTTCATCCTTTGCTCATTTAGTAAATTGACTATGCTCACTCGCAATGATTGAAACACATGTTTACTCTGAAAATTATTTTATATGAATATCATTCCTTTTCATATTCAGGTCATGATAATAAATCAGTGATAAATCCCATAATCAGAACTACCGATTATTCCGAACTGTGGAATTGGGTCATTTCGCTTATACATCTATCAAGTACCACCTCAAAAAGCATTGGTCATATATTAACTTCTGCTAGCCCTTTGAAAACGGGTAAGCAAATGTAATCTTTGGATATACCACATAATTACTGCCCATATTTTGAATACTTGAATATATCTTTTAGTATAATCATAGTAATATCAGGAAGAAGATTTAACAAAATATCGTCTAGACCCCCATAAAAAAACACCAGCAAACCTCACATTACGACCCCGTATTACAGACATGGATTTAATCAAACATGGTGGAGAAAAGAATTGCCTCAAGCGCTACCCGCCATCAGTAAGAAGAAATTTTGTATCATCTAAAAGAAGAGACCTTGCACAACAGTCTACCTTCATACAACCAAAAACAACTCTTAACTTTGAAAGATAATCTCACAAACAATCTAATCATCATCTGTATTTGAAAACTCATGTCAATAATTGGAAACGACAACAAAAAAGCTGCCATCTTAGGCAACTTTGTGTTGGTGGAATAAGGGTGCTGGGATTAGGGTTTGAAAATACATTGGCTTCTGAACTATATTATCTAATAGATAACATGATTCTATAGTAATCCTGCCTCTTAGTTTATTCAATCATCCTCTCACTTGGAAAATGCTCTGTCCATATAGTGTAAGTTTATCTTTCAAATCTGTTTTAGCTAATGGTAGATCACCAAAGTGTAGATAATTGATTTAGAGATCCATATTTGATAAATAATTTTAAATATCTCCCCAATAATATACATCCTCTACTTATTGATGATGAAACACAACAAAACACCATTTTATTTGCAATTAAATCTAGATTCGTTCTCTGTAACTCAGTAAACACCTCCCAAAGGATTTTAAGTCCTGCGGAGTAAGGAAGTTGGGGCAAATAAAAATAACTAAACCACAATATTTCTGAAGTTCACAAAATTATAGGAATCTGATAGCAACATGAGAAAACACATTATGTTTGCATTTTTATTTGATTGTACAAAAATAGAGCTGGATCGTGAGTCTAGCTCTTAGTTCTCAAATTGTAAATTAGGTTTCGTATACTGGAAGTTAACTCTAAATCTATTGAATGTTAATAATAGATACTCCATCAACTATAAAACGAAAAAACTAAACAAATCAAACAAACTTGATCACATTTAGGTTCCAAACGAATGTATCACATTTACCTACTACTCGAGTTAGGGGAACAAGAGAAATATGGGGAAAGTTCAAAGAATAATCCACAATAAATCGGGCGTTAATGTACTTGAAATTAACGAGGGCAAACCTTAAACGATACTTTACATTTGCATTTTTGTTTGCACATAAAAAAAGAGAGTTGGTTTTGTGATCCAACTCTCTTCTCTTTTAAAAAATTAGTATGATGTCTTCTGATCTTCGCTCCTTTGCTTGTTATTTAGTAAGAACTCTCCAAACGGATAAAAATACCATAAGCTGTAATCTCTTTTACACGTTATTATTTTTCTATACGCGAATGATAAAAAAACTATACAAATTAGCTCTCACATATTCAATTAAAAGCAAACTGTAGAAGATACCTATAGTAATAAATAGATAACTGTCATCCTACCTGGTACCCCCCTGGATAAGTACGTTCATTTTCTTTTATATGAACCAACATTGATTTAATAAAAGATAAAAATCCTAATCATCATCTTCTTCATCTTGTTCTACACCAATGTTCATTGAAGCGTTAATGAGCCCCTCATCATTTGCTAAATTGATCATACTGTTATTAAAAGTAATATAATTATTTTGAGCCACATTTTCAGGTATCAAACTAACCAGATAGTTGTTTATTTCAAAATAAAGATTCCGAAAAACTTTGTCAAAAAACTCTCTCACTTTTTGATCTCTAACATCGTCAGAACCAAAAAACTTTGCCATTGTTTTTTTATTCGCCTTTATAGATAGATACATAAGCAGCTGATAACTAAACGTAATTTCTTCTTTCCTAGATCTTCTTGTGATCATATATTCGTTATATAAACCTGTACCATGAATTGCAGATGTCTCAATAGCTTCTTCGATATCATAATTTCGCTTATGTCGATAGATCTTATTTATCACTTTTTGCATTGTGGGCGATGAAGAAATAAACCGCGCAAAATCTTGAATGTCATTCTTCCAATGTTCCCATGAGGTTTTCTCGATTTTGCTTTTAATCTGCAGAAAATTTCTATGCAACTCTACAATATCCTCTTCTCTATTTTGCTTTACACGCTGAAATTTTAGTTGCGTTCTTTTTTGACAGCCATTTCGAAAAAATTCACATTCAGCACAGCGAAAAAATAAAGCAGGGAAGTACTTTTGTGAGGCTGGTCGAATTTTCTTTATGAGCACTTTTACTTCTGTCACTACATTGTTTACAATTTGACGGGTTTTTTGATGTTCCCATCTCAACACCTTGGGTTTCGTATAGTTTTTGTAGTATACCTCGCCTATAATTTGATTGGTGAAAAAATTAATGTTTAACAAGCGCATATACAAAGCAAGAATAAACAGATCTTTCTTTTTAATAAGTGGAAGATAACTAGGCAACTGTTCATCTGAGCGATCTAATGTAATTACTAAACTGCCATTTCTCAACTTTACACCAGGAACTTCCCCAAAAATATTGAACTCTGGATCAACTAAATTCAACGTTGGATTAACTTTTTGTTCTTGTCTTAAAAACGAGGATACATGTATGTTTTTGCTAGAATTGAATACAGATATCCCTCTCTCTTTTATTTTAAACCATACTACTAATCCTCCTAATAACAACATGAGACCTAACAACATATAAAAGTAGGTTGGTGATATAAAATACATCACGACTAACAACAAGGATATAAACAAGAATCCTTGGCCAATGGATGATTGTTTATTTTTCCTCTTTTTTCTCCCCTTCTTTTTAACTACTTTGGGCTTCTGTTGTTTGCCTTGTTGATTCATTTCTCTACGTTTATTTAATCTTGCCTTGATCCCTGTAATATCTGGATACACGGCATGATGTTCGCGTCTCTTCCACCAATACTCAGGGCAAAAAAGGTAATCTGAGAATTCATTTATATTGATCCAATTATTATTCATGATCTCACCATTTACAATCTCGTGATCAATTGGAGGCCATCATTAAGCGCGCTCGCTGATGCAAGCGTTGTTGCTGCCAGCTGCATTTCAGGCATTGATTCTTTCAAAAAGTTGTGAAACCGTGTTAGACCTTTTTTATTTATTTTTTGATCTTTCACATCACTTATTACATGCTGAGTCTCCCGTAATATATCTTCTTTAGATTCATTATCGATTTGATCACTCTGTTCCAAATCTTTGATAAATTTTTCAAACAAGGACAGTAACTTTTTCATTTCCATAGAGTTTTGAGTGACATTCATATTTGCATTTACAGTTCCTTGATCATTCGCTGTGTTAATTTGTATATTATCTCCATGAAAATACTGATTTTGCTTGTCCTCCATACTATCAACCTCCTAATCTAAACTTCTCATAATTATATCATTAATCTCGGAATTTCCATTTAATACTTCATATCCAACGATTTTATTTTGTTGATGTAATGCATTCTGTTGTTTGATCAAAGTTTCACTTAAACTTTCTTCTTTGTCCATTAACCTCTTTCTTAAATAGGCTACCTAAAAATAGGACAATCCAAAATAGTCCAACAAAAATTCCTTTGGGCAAAGCCTTCATTCTTCTCAAAATGAAGATCCCACAATGTTTGATTGCAGGATCTTTTACTATTTCGAGAGAAATGAACAACGAGATACCTCCTCACTATAACTTTTTTGTTTATTTATTCCAATTGATTCATCTCAACTCATCATCTAAAGATACAACCACATCATCTAATGTCTTTTTCCACTGGCGTTTCATTTCTTGTCTGTATTTAAATGGCTTGACATCTGGATGTACTGCTTTATATTTTTCAGATTGCATGCTGTCCATGATTTTCCCAATATTTGGGATGGTCTCCGTACCAATCACATATTGAGTTGCAGATGAATGTAACTCATCTTCTGCCACAAACCAAGCATTCGCAAATTGATTAATTGCCTTGTTTCGTGCTTTTTCAAAGAAGTTCTGTTTCACTTTCAAAATATCTTCCTCAGCATCTAGTTTTTTGGTATCAATATCATTTAAAATTTCCCGATAAACTTCTTTCACAATATCTGACTTATTCAATTTTTGGAGAGCTTGTTCGATCTCGTCACGGATATTCTGATTATCGGCTGAATACGTTTTCAATAATCGGTCAATATAGGTGGAGTCGATATCGTAGACCTTTATCGTATTCTCTCCATAGAACTCAATCTCTGAGAAATCTGATCCTGATCCATCCTGACGTCCATCTTCATCGACTAGTGAACCCTTCACTGTGTTGTATACGCCAATATAATCTTCTAATTTTTTTACCTGTTCTGGAAGTACTTTGGACTGCTCCATTTCATCGTTGTAATCATCATACGTAACCAAAGCTTCGTAGGCATTATTTAGCTCTTGAAATGCTTTCACAAATTCAATCCGGACTCCAAGCGGCGAATGCTCGTTCAGATCGGTTCCATTTGAGAGTAATGTAGTCAGGGCTTTGTGCGCCTTTTCAAAGCGATTCTTTGATGCATCATAAGTTGGATAAACCAGATTTGATTCCTCTGATTTGTTCGAATATAATTTTATAGCATTCTCTACTTTTTGCTCCATTGTTGCAGGTTTTCTAAATGTCACGATCAAGCCCTTCTTCTTTCCTGGATCGGTACGATTGGTTCGAGAAAAGGCTTGAATCAAATTGGCATAACTTAACTCGCGATCCACAAACAATGTCTGGATCGTTGGTGCATCAAAACCAGTCAATAACCGTTCAACAACAATAACTAAGTCAATCTGTTTCCCAAATTCCTTAAATTCTGCTTTCTTACGCGCTAAACGATTGTTAATATCGCCATTATATCGTTTTATATCTTCGAACGACCAAGCAGTACCATAGTAATCATTATAATCCTTGATTATTTCCTTCATTTCATCTTGAATCTGTTTGGAATTCTCTTTGTTCTCTTCAATCGAAAAGGTAATCGCAATTCGTGGGAAATCTGGATCTTCAATGGTACGTCCTGTTCGAATCGGATGTCCAGCAAACTTTTTTGTTAACCAATCTGGGTCTTTGGTCATTTCCTTGATGGCATAATAGTAGCGTTTTGCCATCTCAATCGAACTTGTTGTGAAAATCGCAGACTTTTGCGGTCGACCCTGTTGGAAGTCAAATTTGGTATAGGCGTTATCAGGGCGAAACATTTTATGAATCACTTTTTGGATATGCTCATCACTTTCAAAAAAAGATGATTGAAGATACTTTTCCTTTTTTACTCCATCCATTTGATCAATTAGATGATTTATTTCCTCATCACTCAAATGAGCATATTTTTCCTTTTTACACAGTTGATTAAAAATAATATTGTCTAATGAGGTGGGTTCAATCGTATCTTCATGCTCTACTTGAAATCCTAAAACCGCACCATCATCTAACGCATTCTTAATTGTATAGGTGTGCAAAACTTCACCATATTGATCATGAGTCGTGCGAGCGAGTTTTCCTTTTGCTTGTTTCTTATTTTCCTCAAATATTGGTGTCCCCGTAAAACCAAACCAAGTAGAATTCGGAAAGAATTTCTTGATCGCTTGCATCCCTTCTGCACTTAACGCACGATGGCATTCGTCTACAATAAAAACGATATGTTGCCCCATTAGTTTTTGGAAGCGTTGTGAGCCCTTTTCTTCCTCCTGTTTCTGAGCACGGCGCAAGGCCTTTTCTAACTTTTGACGAGTGGTAATAATCACTGTATTGGAACTTGCATCAGAGAGTAGCGTATCACTCAACTCCTTTGCATTTCCGGTTCCGACAATCAGGCTATTCCACTTGGCCTTACCAGAAGAAATACCTGTATTAAACTCAGAGGCAAATTTGGTAAATTCAGTCGTTGTCTGATTATCCAAGTCGATACGGTCAACCAGCATAATCGTACGATCAACTCCCGATTTGCGAGCTAACAACTTCGTAGCAACAAAACTTGTCAAAGTCTTTCCTGAACCCGTTGCATGCCAAACATACCCAGATTCATGTTTCATAGCGGACCTAAACAAAGCTTCGATTGCATGAATCTGATATGGTTTTAACACCATTAACACCTTGTAATCTTGGTCTTCACTTACAATCGTGTAATTGGCAATCAAACGATGCGCATCAGGAATATTTAAGACATGTTCGGCAAATTCGTAGAGATTTTCTACTTTCCGATTCTCTTTGGTTCGCCAGCTAAAGACACCCTTTTTATGCATCTCTTTTGCTGACGAATTGGCAAAATAACGCGTCGTTTGTTCATTGGAAATGACAAACAACTGAAGCGTCGAAAAGATGTTATTGCGAAACATCCTTTCTTCTGTGTATTTTTTAATTTGATGGAAAGCTTGGAATACGCCGTCTTTAGCAGTTACCTGTTTTAACTCAATTTGCACAATCGGCAACCCGTTGATCAGAAGTGTCACATCAAATCGACGATCGCGACCGTCAACATCTACTTTTTGCTTTGCAATCTGATGAACCACTTCATATGTAGAAATCCCTCCACCAATATCTTGATTAGAGTACACTACCAACGACATCGAACCCAGAGACGCATCCTCACGCTCAATCGTAATCCGACAGACACCATTCTCCCCTTTTAGCCATTTTGCTGCTTCAAATGGAGTCTTTGTGTTAGATAGTAATTCCGTTTTTATCTTGTCAAACTCTTTATCCGTAATCGGACACTCTCCGATCTCTGCTAAGTTATTTTGCGTAATCTTTTGCCGAAGGTTCCTCCAAAGATCCGCTTCTGATTTTAAATCAGGGCGATAATTCCACTGATTACGCCCTTCCCCTAACACTTTAATTAAGCGACGTTCTACTTCCGCTTCATCATGATGTCGTATCTTTGTTGTCATATTCTCCCTCACTTTAATTCAATTAGACAAACATTTTTTGTAGAAACGCTTTTTTCGTTTCTTTTAAGGCATCTAACTCGCGTTGATGAAGATTGATTAAGTCATCGAGTTGTTTAAAGAAGTTGCCGATTTTGATTTGTTCTTCTTCTCTTGGTGCTAAGAATTTATACTTATTTAATTCATCACGATTGATTTTAGGCATACCAGTGCGCCTTGAAACCGATACGGAATATTTATAAAAATCCCTTGTTTGTAAACTCGTGTATAAGAAACCTTGCTCTATCCCATTCTTACTGTTAAGCACATAAGTATCTGCACTTGCAAGACCTTCGAATGGTGCAACGGCATATTTAGCGAGCTGAGGATTGATCTTTCCATAGATAATATCCCCTTTATCAAAATAGAATTTTCCACTAATCAGATTATCATCCTTTACTTTTTGAACATTATCTAAAATACGTCCCGAAAATGATTCGATATTCCCTGGACCAACATGGTAGATTTCGTCATATTCCCTAGTTTTAGGATCAACCATATTTGTTGACATTTCAACAACATTTATCCAACTGTGTTCCTCCCACTCCTCACTATATCCTGAGAAACGAACTTCTGGGATGGACTTCCCTTCTTTTGGAAACATTTTTTGTAAGAATCCTTGTTTGGTTTGTTTGAGGGTGGTGAGTTCTTGCTGATGAAAAGCGATCATGTCGTCGAGTTTCTTGAAAAGGTTACCTATTTGTGCTTGTTCATCATAAGAAGGAACTCGAAATTTAAGGGTTGAAAAATCACTAAAGCTAATACTTCTTCCATCACGGATACCATAGGTAACTGTTTCTAATCTTTTAATAAATGTATAACTAGCTAAAACATATCTCCAAAATAATGAATAATACTTTTCTTTATTTTTAAAATCCAACACTGTATATGCAGGAGAAGTTATACCTTCGATATTAGAAAATGCAAAACCACCTTGAAAAGAGCGCAGATGGATTACAAATTGCCCAGGAAGTACCCTCTTGTAATTTTTTGTAGACTTTTCATCATATTTAATATCAATTCCTATTTCATCCCTATAAACCATTCCTTTTTCTTGAGAAGCAGAAAGAACTGGAAGATTCGAATGATTTTTATCTGAAACAGAGTAAAATATCTTATCGGCATTAAGCTCCTCCCATTCCCCACTAAATCCAGCAAATCGAACTTCTGGTACCAATTTATTTCCCATGTCTAAACACCTCTAATGCGCCTTTGATCCAATCAGCATTTTCTTCATCATATTGAAGCGAAGAAATCATCTCATAAAGACTCGATTCTAATTCTGCTTTTTCTTTGCGAATCTTTTTAATCGATGCACCAATCGCAGCCATATCAACAGGTGGTTCTTCTTCAAAGGTATCTACGTATCGAGGAATATTTAAGTTAAACTCGTTCTCTTTGATTTCATCAAAGGTAGCGAGGTGGGCATATTTCTCTACATCTTCACGTTGTTTATACGTCTCAACAATTTTATCAATGTTTTCTTTGGAAAGTTTATTTTGGTTTTTTCCTTTAATAAACTCTTTACTTGCATCAATAAATAAAACGTCACGCGTGGTACGATTTTTCTTTAAGATAATCACAGTAGTAGGGATGGAGGTTCCATAGAACAAGTTTGCAGGCATACCTATTACGGCGTAAATACTACCATCTTCTAGTAGTTTCTTGCGAATCACGCCTTCTGCCGCTCCACGAAATAATACTCCATGCGGTAAAACTATTGCCATCGCGCCCGTCTCTTTCAAATGATAGAATCCATGTAATAGAAAAGCAAAGTCTGCTTTTGATTTAGGTGCTAACTTGCCATAACGATTGAAACGAGAATCATCTTCGAATGATTTATCTGAAGACCATTTTGCCGAGTAGGGTGGATTCATTAAGACCGAATCAAAGGTATACGGTTCATCAGTTGGCCAATCTTTGTTCAATGTATCCGCATTGCGTAGACGCATATCTTCTTTATCCACTCCATGCAAGATTAAGTTCATCTTTGCTAGATTATAGGTAGTTGTATTAAGCTCCTGACCATGATATTTGACGCTCTCTGGATGGTTAAGATAGTTCCGAACATTCAACATCAAGGAGCCTGAGCCCATCGTCGGATCATAAACACTAAACATTTTTTTGTTCTTTTGACCCAACGCAACAATCTGAGCCATCATATCAGATACTTCATGAGGTGTATAAAATTCTCCAGCCTTCTTCCCTGCTTCTGAGGCAAATTGACCAATCAAAAATTCATAGGCATCGCCAATCACATCGCCATTATGTCCCATTACATCGACATCATTTAATTTCTTGAGTACTTCTGTAATGGTAATGTTTCGTTGTTGATCATCGGAACCCAATTTTTTTGACTGCAAATCGACATCATCAAACAATCCATTAAATTGTTCATATTCCGTTGACAAATCAATAAAAGCTTTGTGCAGATCATTCAACTGAAAGATGTTTTGTTTTGCTTGATCGGTTAACACGTTGAATAAATAATCAGGTTCAATATGATAGCCCAATGTATCTTTTAACGTATCCATTAGGTCATCTCTGTGCTCTTTATCTGCTAATATATTTCTATACAATTGCGTTTGTATTGCTTGGGAGTCGTATTTGTCTATCGATTCATCTGCTACTTCAACCACTTTTTCTAATAGCTTATCGGATAAGTACTTGTAAAAGATCAATCCTAATAAATAGTTTTTGTATTCTGATGCATCCATTTTGCTTCGTAAGTTATCGGCAGCACTAAATAATCTTTTGTTTAAGTCAGCCATATTGTGTTCCTCACTTCTCTATGATCGATCCAAATTCTTCAATACTTCTAACCAGAGCAACTCTTCAAGCTCTGCCTGCTTCCTTGCCAATGCTTGACGCTTTCTAAAAAGAAAATAGGCTTTTCCAATCGCCTTTTGCTTCTCGGTGCTGGGTAACTTGATTTCCAATTCTTTTAAGATCGCTGGAGTTAATTTAGGCACAATACTTCCTTGCATGGAAATTGCCATTTGCTTTTTCATTGAAGATGATTCATTTAACAGATAACATAAATAGCGATGATCCAAATGATCATGTTCAATCATGAGTTTCGCAAAATTTTGGTTGATGATCTTCCCTTGGTTTATATCACTTACTATCCCAGCCTTGGAACTAACAAAGCTGAAAACAACATCACCAGCACAGCTCAAATATTCATCTCTATGATTTCGACTAATTGAACTCACTTGTGAGTCTAGATATAAGCCATTTAAGTCATTCATTAAATCCTCGTATGAATAAGAAACGAAAGTTAGATCATTTTTCTTAGTTCTCCTAGAAAGATTCCTGCCTATTTTCACTGTTACAATCTCTTCTAGTTTCATATCCCGCCCTCTTCGAAAAAGTAATTCTTTAAAATTACTATATTCGGATTACTACTATATCATATCATTCAGAAAATAATCAATCAACCTTTCATTTAAGCTACGAAGATGCACATAATATGCCACGATCACCTGTTCATAAGTTGCAACTTAACATTCAACACATCTAAATATCTTGTTATTATCAGCTTCAAAAGCTACAATAATTAAAACATGCATTTAGAACTGTAACAAGAATCACCAAAAAAAGTATACAACGGTTGCAGCCGTCATATACTCAGGAAAACTACTTAATCAAAGAAACTATCTGGTTTATCAAGTCCAAGGACAAAATCAGAAGAGGAAGAATCGCAATTGCAGTTGCGGTTCTTTTTTTATTTTGTTTTCGGCGAGCCATGATGAAATCACCTCCTCACATATAGTCCTTGTTAATTCTGTATTGCTCTCGTATTTATCATGGGTTCATGGTAAATACAAATTGCCTATTATTTCAAAATCATACTTTTAATGTTTCTCTTGCGATTTCATCTCACATCCTTTCTACAACTCTTTATAAGTATTTAGGGAAATTAATAACTATTTATAATTAATCTACAAATAAATACCCAATTTAAATTTATTTGGATTAAAAAATCTAAACGTTAAGTTATTATTAATTTTTCTAGACGTTTCGATTGCAGAGGACCTTGGCAAATAATTCGGATATTAGAAATAAAATCTGAATTTGATGTACACTAAGCTGAAAACAACTTCCCAGCACAGCTTCATAATTTCAATTTTGACTAATAGAAGTCATTTGAGACTAGATATGAGTTATCTAAGTAATCCTGGTACAAACAAGTAACAACGGTTAAATCGATTTTCTTGTTTTTCTCGAAGGATTTCTACCTATTTTCACTGTTACTATCTCTTCCAGTTTCATATCCCGACCTCTTCAAAAAAGTAATTCTTTGAAATTACTCAATCTGAATTACCACTACATCATATCATCCTGGGAATATTCAGTCAACAATTTTATGTAATTCTCGAGAATTACTTGCAATGACGATTAGTAAATGGAAAATAGAGTAGGTTTGTATGCTTAAATAAAAAAGATACCAAATCGTATCCCATCCACGTTTCTCTCCATGTTTAAGTTTATTCTAATTGGAAGTTTTTCATTTTTATCTCCTTGACTGTCAATGCATAAATTTATTCTATTTTATAAGTCGTAAAATAATTAAAATACAATTGATCATTTGTCATGAATGTAAACTCTTCTTCTCTTCCTTCGTAAAGATTGCTCGCACAACTCTAGAAAGAGGTTAAAAATAAAAATGAGCTCAAATTATACCAAATACATGATGATGATATGGAAGAGTATGTATCACTAGAAATAGAAATTCAACACTATTGGCACTACATAAATTGTATTGAAAAAACACTTCCCAAACATATCACCGATCTAAAGAACACAGCTTTAACAATGGAAGACATCATTAAACTAAAATTTGAGGCAAACATTATCGAGGAAGATATTCAGTTCATTAACGACTCTAGCCTTCCTGATCGTTTTCGATTGGTTCTAAAGGGGTTATTGGAAACAAGCCAAATCTTGAATGAACTAAAAAGATACAAAAACAAGCTAGATTATTGGAAAGAAATTCTAACAAACAAGCAACAAATCAAACAGAGAATCTGGACACCTACGATTGAAATTTTATTATACACAGTGGCTTATCTACAAATCGCCCCTACCTTGTATAAATTTTTTATCGATCCGACAATCCAATCTATTGGTGCTTTTGTTGGTGTAATTGTTCTTTTTGCACTTGGTGCGCTTCTGATTTATCTGAAGAACTACAATAGTAAGTAGTTTTGTCTTTCATAATACTTCTTTGAACAGATGCTTTCTGATAAACACAAAAAAGCGGCTGCTAAACCAGCAACCACCCTCTCGACTACATGGATGTCCGCTCAGATACTATCCATGTAGGCTTATTGTCTCTATTTAGAAACAGCAATGGGGAATTCAATTCTTCCATTGTCTTTTTTCTCCAAAGTTCTTTCTTTCCGACTACATAGAGCTAAAGTACTCACATGAAGCAATGTCATTGTTCAATGACTACAAACGATAAATACCGTCTCTTCATGATTCTCTCCACTTAAAGGCATCGTTTTGATCATTCATCAATACACAAAGTCCGAAACAGCCTATAAACTGCTTTCATGTGTTGATTTTTAATGAACAAATTACCATCATAAATGAGGACAAATGCTTGATCCTGTGCATCATAGGTTACTTGGATTTGTTCACCATGATTTCCCAAAGCGATCAGAGCGTCTTTCGTACCTTTTTGTAATTCATAGAAACGGTGTTTCCATTCAATATCTACAGTAGGGGACATCGGTTTCACAATGGTGGATAGGTAAGCGCGTCGTTGTTGTTGTTCGATCAAGTTGATCATTTGATCGGCGAGTTGAATTTCGTGATTAGCAATCACGGTTTGAGCGTCGGATTGGTTTAGTGATTTTTCCATCACTTGACGATATAGTTTCGATGCGATGATCAAAAATCGTAGTTGCTCTTCATTTAGCCGCAAAATGATCTCCTCCCCCTAAAGTAACATTGGATCAGGTTGATGAGGATTAACGCCCATCACTTGGATCAGAATTTGGTTAATCAATCGAATCTCATTTCGAATCATCTCTTGATGTAAAGTACTCTTACCATGCTGTTTTTCTTCCAATGATGGCTTTTTTGCATGTAGACTTTGAAACAACAGACGTTCTTGATCACCATTTAGAAATAAAGTGATTTTCGTCATTGTAATCTCCTTTACATACCCCCGCTTCAGTTGAATAGAGCCAGAGATGTTGAGGGAATACTATGAAAATATGAATAAATTGATTACAATATAGTCAATTAACTTTTTCTAAAAGAGTGCTGATGTTGTGAGCCAATTCAACATCTTGTCAGTGCTTTTAGTGATTTCTCCATCTTTTGTTCCACTACTTCGTTTTTTCAAAATTGCCATTCTTCGTATAAACTATTATAGATCAATAGGATAAGCACATGTCCCATTTTCTGCATTTAATCGACCCGTTAAATAAATAGTCGTACCAAGGTTCAATTAATAGAATTTACTTTTGAAAAACTATACTTAAAGGTCTTTCAGGCATACAAAAAGCCTTTTTTGGATATATCTAAATATCCATTTTTCATTTCTGATCTGCTTATTTACTGTACATCTTTAAACTAATTTCAATTGCTAGAATGATACAAATAGTCTATGATAAATGGTAAATACTTCATAATAAAGGAGGTCTTCATGAAAATAAATGAGAACTTGCTTGAAGAGTATTCAGGAATAATAAGCTATCTGATCCGTAGTGAGCGTCACAAACAGGGCTTAAAAGCGAAATGCTTAGCAGATCAAACGGTATCTGAAGCTACGCTATCCAATATTGTCAATCGAACAGCTACAGTTAGGGAAGATAAAATCTATCATGTGCTAGAGAAATTGGGGATACGTAAAGAAGATATTCCAAAACGTATTCAAGCTGAGCATACAGAACAGGAAACGATTAGATATTATCTTAAACTATCTGAAGCTTTGATCAACAGCCAACAATTAGAAGAGGCAAAAAAGGACATTGACTTCTACAAACAAAATCTATGTGAATACCACCCTCTTTACCCGTTCAATCAATTTCTTGAAGGCCTTTATTATCTAGGAAAAAAGGAGCACTGTTTAGCAGCAAAAATCTTCCTCAATGCTCTTGATACATGTGCTAAATACTACTTAAATCCAGTCGATAACTTTGCATCAACATGCTATAGCCATTTAAGTAAGTGTAAATACCAAGAAAACGATTTGGAAGTAGCTTTACATTATCTTGAAAAGGGATTGTCAGTTCTTGATGAGTCGAAAGAAAATCACAAAATCAAATGGTTTTTACTAGGGAATAAGGTTATTTGCATGGAGAAACTAGGACATTTCAATCAGGCACTACAATTGGTTCAAGAAATCTGGCGATATATCGATGAGGTTGAATTTCTCCAAGTAAAACTCAATCTATATAAATCCAAAGCCAATTTATTGATAAAGAATCATCAACTAGATGATGCCCTACAATGTGCAAGCCATGGATTTCAGATTGCCTACAATAGCCCAAAGAGCCGTTATATTTTTGATTTCTTAATGATTTTAGGATCTATTCATTTACTTCAAAAAGATTGTATCAGCGCTGAGAAAAGTTTCAAAACGGCTACTTTAATTGATGACACAATGAAATTCCCTCGAAGACATATTGATGCCTATTCATTCCTGGCAATCTTATATATTTATCAGCAAGAGTGGGGAAAAGCAAAAGAGGTTCTAGATCATGCAGTCACAATTGGTAGGGAAGTTCAAGATATCCATCGATTAACTCGTGCATTAATCGTTAATGGCAACTATTTTTTCTTTCAAAACCAACTTGAAGAGGCGATTCCTTATTATGAAGAAGCTGTAATGTTAGCCAAAGAAAACGCGTTTTATCACAGACAATATCATGCCCTATTTAAACTAACTGATTGCAACGCTGCACTCGGAAATGATAAACTATTCACTAAATTCAGCAAAGAACTTTTCTATCTTCAAAAGAAAATTGAGCTAAATAGAGAGGAGGATATCTATGAACTCCACTAGTCTTTTTGTAGGCCCAAACGACGATGAAGATTTAGCCTGTATTGTAGATCCTAATAGTGATGAAGTCTTAACTAATAGACCCTTACCTTTGATATAAGATTAAATCCGTTCACGTCCTATATGGCGAGATCGGCTTTTTTTCTCTGTAAAAAAATCTGACGCAATATTCGACCATCTTTCTTGACTCGAACATCTGTATACATATATAATAAAATGGACGGTGATCGTCGCCGTGTGGCAACGATCCTCCGTTATTTTAGAGTCCTAGAAATACACGGATAGCCGGCCAAAGCGATGCCGTGTAGTCTAGGGTTTGTAAAATGGTTGTCTTCATGATGGAGACAACCATTTTTAGTTCTTGTTCAAAGAAATAGTCCACTAACTTGGTAAAGAGGCAAGTGGTCAGGAAGATTCCTTTCCATGTCGAGTTGAATCGACTTGCCGAATACCACGGTTGTTGTTTTTCTGGTTGTTGTGCTTTCGAGGCTTCCTGTAGCTGATAAAGCTGACGAAGCACCCGAAGTAGGGTTTGTTGCGTCTGTAACCGTTTGGACCTTTCTTCGCACAAGATACTAGAAAGAGAATTTCTTCTCTGCGACTGAGTGATTTGTCGGTTCAGAAACACCTTACTTACTAGACAATATTGTTTCCAGAACCGGATTTGCGCCACCTGTGTTGATAAAATAAGCTTTTTCATCTGCACATTCCCCCAAATTCATTTGAAATTTGGAGGATCAGTCGCCTACACGGCATACTATGGAAGAAAGACGAAGTAAGAGGGAATCAGGTGATTCAACCATACCTTACCTTTGTCTACTTCATTTATCTTTTGACCGATCAAACCGTCCATATGACTGTAATCACTCATCTATTTAGATGTTTATGCAGAAGCAGCGAGTCAACAATCGTAAACTCTACTACTCATTCCATCACATCTATAACAGATAAGTACTAAAAAGATTCTATTAAAGACGCAGACAAGTTCCTTAGACACGATATAGGCATTCCTATATCTATGGCTATAAGGTTGCTGCTATCTTTAATAAGTTTGTTAATATTTTATTTGAAACAGTTTATTCTGTCAATTTTAGTAGTTCCATTACAAAGCGAATGTAGCATTCGAATCCCATAGTCGGATTGCCATCGAAAGTTAGACAACTATCGCTATTTGGGCATGCCATCGTTTTGACCACCTATCATAATTTTGTGAGCATGATATCTGGTGAATAATCCTGTTAATCGTTATCAGTCGAGTTATGTAATCGAGGAAATTTTGTTGAATTTACAAGGTATCTTGTATCATTAGTGAAAATCTTGCGATATTGAATGCCTATAGGCAATTAATGCGTTTCATGTTTAATTCATTTATCAATACATTGTAATTATTTATTTACATAATAGAGTTAACGCAAAATGCCTAATTTACCAATGATCTGAATTAGCATTATACTATATAAAACGAGCTAAAGGTGCGTGCATAACATATGTACCAATCAGAGATTGACCAAGTCGGTGCCAATGTCATTGTCGAAACGTTATTTAACCAGATGAAAGAATTGGACTTTCGTGAGCCTATCGAGCTCGATATGTCTAGTATCCTTACAGAGATCAGACAGCATTTCAACGTTTTTATTGATAGGGACACACAGGATAACATAATGAAAGATTTACAAGATCATCAAGTCATCACTTATGTGGCTGGGCGTCGTTTTGGTCTTGGTCCTAATTTTAATCAATCGACATCTACAATGAAACTATCTGATGAACAATTAGCCAATGTGATTCAGCAACAGAATCACTGGAAAACAACACGCCCTTTAACTGAATCAGAACAATCTGTCTTGTCGCAGCTTCTCTCCTTTTTTAAAAATGGTGAAAATCCACAGCATGAACAAATTCCTAAGCCGTTACAATTTGAAGATCTGCCTACTCAAACATTAGTAGAAACGAGAGCTCTGGATGATCTATTGGAACGAGGTTTCATTCAAAGCTTCCATACAAATGGACGTCTTACACAATCTATATATGTTTTAGGTGATATGTCTCTATCTGTTGGTGATCAGCGTTTATCTCCACAAGAACAACAATCCCTTTCAGAGCGTCAACAAAGTTGGATTCAATCGATAGAGCAAGTGAATGAGTTACCAACAGACGAACGAGAATTATTAGCAAGAATCATCGAAAGGATCACTGAAAGTAAACCGTTCCCTCTCCCTGTTAGTAGAAAGCAATTACGTGATGACTTAGAAATAAACTATAACAGCCGTATTTTAAATAAACTACTTTCTAATGGATTCATTATACAATTAGAGCCGAACATTTATGGAATCGGAGAAAAGTTATCCCATCTTCCACAACTCTTGCACGACCAAAAACAGTGGGAAGGGAAAATTCTCTCCATCTCTAACAATGAGGTTCAAATTGTTGAGGCTATCCTTTCTCAGATGACTAGACAAGATTTTCAACCCGTTGATTTAAAAAGCATCAAGGATCATCTGATTGATCGCATGGGCAAAACTGAGTTTCATGCTTCCATCAACAAGTTAGTAAAAGAGCAAATCATCACTCGCGTGGAAAGAGAAAACATTGGATTAGGGGAAAAGTTCAACCAATGTCCTGGAGATTTCACTTCATACGTAAGCAATGAAGAACAATTAACAGATATTATAAGCAAACAGAAAGAGTGGGAAATTCAGAGGAAGCATGAAACACGCCAATTAAAATTACAATCCATTTCCGAAGACCTAAGAGATGATCCACAGTTATTTGAAGATTTACTTGCTCTGATACCAAGGGAAAAACTCGAACAACATCTTCAAGAACGATCTACAAAAACGGCTCCTGATCATTTCCAAGATAAATTAAGAAGAACAGCGCAACTGGATTTACCTACACAAAGATCATTCAATTTTATCGATCAATCTCGTGAGCGATCATAACTTTATCGATCATAGAATCCGTAATTATGGCAAAAAGTTTTATCTGATCAATCCCACTCTTACAAAAGAATCAATATCTTATAAACTGAAACCATGATATTATAAAATGGTTGTTTATATTATTTAATAATAAATTATTTGGAGAGGATTTTAAAATGATCGTAATAAAAGAGCGAACATATATCAAAAAATTCTTCGTTTTTGCTATTGGAATCATCATTGGCTGGATTTTTTACATATTTGTTGCAGCATTGTTTACGAGTGGGGATGACATACCTGATATATATGGAATTTTAGCATTAGTTCTTTCTGTATTGACAATGGTCGTTTATTCGATTATTAGTGAATTTAATTATTTGAAGCAATTGAAGTTTGCGACGAGTTCTTTGCTAAGTAACATCTCCGCTTTTCATAAACGGGAACAAAAACTGATCTCTAAAGCGGAAGAAGTTATTGCTACGTTTTTGAAGCATGAAAGTAATGTTCATCAATCGATCGCTACTTCGCGAAATGACACAAAAAAAGTAGTAACCGATCTAGAAAATATATCATTATCTGATTTAATGCTAACGGTTGAGAACTATCCCCGATTAAAATCAGATAAACATATCTCCAAAATCCTTGAGCAAATTGAAGAATCACAAAATGCCATTTTAGAATCGAAATTGATGTACAACCAATATATCGCATATTACAATGGGGCGATTTACAGTTTTCCAGCAAATATTTTCTCTAGCATGTGGAATTTAAAGCCTTTGCCTCTTTATGAAGAGCAATCTAATGATGATATATCATAATTTTTGTTGAGAGGTTTGAGATTAACAAGTATGTTCTAAATATCAACTTTCTAAAAATTGAGCTTTTGAATTAGACTTTCCTTGTCCATACTCATATGTACATGTAAGTCTATCTAAATCTATTAGAAGATCATGTCAAAAAATCTTAAAAGATTAATAAAATATAGCTTCCCATATTCTCAAAAAAAGTGTACCATGATTTCAATTTAGATATGGTACACTCTTTACTAAGTCAGTGCATTGCGTGAAATTACTGAGTATATAGATAAATGATTCATTCATTTGATTAGGGTTTGTGCGATGTTGGATAGTATGGAGAAACGTAGGATTATGGAATGTGTTTGCAGTTTTGTTTGGACGATCTATTTTATTAATCTATACTTTTTAGCATAGCGAATTGTTAAAGGAACAATATAGGTCAATCATAAAATGTATAAAATCAATAAGAGATATCCAATATTGGATACCCCTAGATTGAGGGAGATTTGAGTGTCACGATCGACGTGAGTCATCTGTTGTGAATATATTGAAATAAAATCATTTGTGATTTGCTAAACGACGTACAAAAGTGAGTCAGCCAAATAGCGTGGGTTACTTTCTGACTAGTTGTACGTTTCCTAAACCGACTTCAATAATCTCTTCACAAACAGTGAGGAGATGGTTAAAGACTTCTTGTCCTTGTGGATCTTTTAAAGCTTTTTCATAAATTTCAACGCTAGGGTAGTAAATCTCAATCATATAAGCAAATGTGGGTAAGGGATTTTTTCCTTGTAAAGCTGCGACTGGATTTAGTTTAAAATCGGTTACCTCAAAGCGAATTACTTCAATAGTCTCTTTTAACATAGGGATAAGCTCATCATAGAGAAAAGCGCTAAGCTCTCTTGGTTCGTCTACCTGATTAAATAAACAGACCACTTTCACCATCGTTGTTCACTCTCTCCGCATTCACACTTTTTATTTCATTGACCATGAAACTTCCATTTTACGAATTCCATATACAATGTAACTGTTATGCATTTCTATTGAATCTTTGTTAACCTGAATATCTTTAACAGCATCTAATAGCGTTTTGATCGCAATAACCGCTTCTGTTTGGGCTAGATCCATACCAATGCATTGATGGACACCATGTCCAAAAGCCAAATTCTTCACATTGAGCTGCCGTTCCATGTCAAACTGATCAGGGTTAGCAAATTTCTGTTCATCACGATTGGCAGAGCCTAAGTACGGAACGATTAAATCCCCTTTCTTAATCTGCATTCCCCCAAGCACAACATCTTGTGCTGCTTTTCGGTATACTGATTGAAATGGGGAATAAAAGCGCAGAACCTCAGTAATAAAGTTGGGGATTTTTTGAGGTTGTTCACTTAATTTAAATTGTAGTTCTGGTTGATCACTTAAAACTAACAAACAACTTGAAATTAAATTCTTCGTCGTTTCATGACCAGCTAAAAGCATCAGAATCGCTGTGCCAAGAAGATCTGTGTCGTTTAAATATACACCATCCGCTTTGGTCAACATCAGACGACTGATAAAGTCATCTTGAGGTTTCTTCCTTTTTTCTTGGAATACCCCCATGAAATACATGGCCATTTCCTGCTGAGCCTGAGTAAATTCATTTATATCTAAATCTCCACCATTGGCCGCTGTCGTTACTATATCTGCCCATCTTCCAAATTGCTTTGCATCTTCTAATGGAACACCCATCAAAATACAAATGATCTCAATCGGGATTACTGCTGAGAATTGAGAAACAATCTCTGCGCTGTTTTTTTCTTTTAATTGGTTTACTATACGTTCACTAATATACTCAGCGAAAGGAGTAAGACGTTCAGCTGTATCACTGCCATAAGCTTTCATCACATAACCCATGCGATATTTTTTATGAATAGGCGGGTCAGTATAAATAAATGCTTTACTTAATCCCTCACCAGCATCACTTGGATAGTAATCAGAAGTGAAAAACTGATAATCACTTAAAACTCTTTTTACATCTTCATAACGAAAGACTTCCCATGCGCCTTTTCTACCATCAGTAATCGTTAATGACTCATTATAATGTACTGCATTGTTATTACGCATTTGTGAATAAAAAGGAAAAGGGTCTTGTGCGTTCCATTCGTTGGTTGTCATAAACACCCCATGTTTTGTTTAGGAGTCATTGCCTCCTAAAATTTTTCGTTTATATAACTGACGTGCCAATGCCGAATTAGTTGCAATATGTTCCTCAGTATAATCGCTAGTTGTCAAGTCTTCTAAGGAATGGTCAGATTCATTCGAATCACTAGCTTCGTGTTCATCCTTTAAGACTTTGCCGTAAGATTCAAATTTGGCTACTTCGTTAAATAAACCAGTAATATTCGCGCTTTCAATATCGATACCATTTTCCTCTGCGTATGTAGAAGGTCCACTTTCCTGATCTAATCTTTTTTTTAAGGATGTATCCATTTTTATTAATGCCTGAATGAGGTTTTGGGTCACAAGATCTTTTGTATCAATATTTTCAGCTAAGCAAATGAGTCGAATTCGTCTAATAAATAACTTATCCAAAAAACCGAGGAAATGAGGGGTGGTTAAACCCACTTGGTCAAGTTTAGGAAGAATTAGCGTATCACCTGGTTGCATACTATTAAATAATTCCAATAGTTTGGGACGACTTTCATTAATACTAGTCGATTGGTCGAAAATAATTTTATCACACTTGTATGTTCGCAAGATCTCGAGTGCACGATCAACATTTTTATATGCAGTTGGTGTAAAGTATGCAAATCTCATCATGAACCTCCAAGTGAAAATAATATAGTAATATCGACCAACGAGAGGTCTTGAACAACAAAACTTCTGGTTTACAATAGGACTATTATTAAGTTTGTGGAAGTAGTTACGTAATATTGAAGATTAAATTTCCTATTGTATGCAATTATACAATAATTATGCCAGAGTGCAAACTAGAAAGACTTTAAAAATTCCATAGTATTCAGCTATATTTACACAATATTGTAATTAACAAAAATAGGGAGCCTCTCATAAGCTGGATGACATCGCTTCTAGTCAGATAGATGTATAGAAATTATTTCACAAGCTTCATTCGAATTGCCATAACCACAGCCTGTGTGCGATCTGTTGCTCCAAGTTTTTGGATGATATGGTGTATATGTGTTTTTGTTGTACCCTCAGAAATGCAAAGAAGTGTAGATATTTCATGGTTTCGTTTTCCATAAGCAAGCAGCTGTAACACTTCCATTTCCCGATTTGTTAATTTTTCAACCAATTGTTCTTGTCCAATATTAGACTCTTGTTTATCTGAGACCAATAGTTGATCTAAAGCACGTTTGGCTGTTGTACTATTGAATAGGGTTGCTCCGCGGTGCATGGCTCGTATGCAGCTCAGCAATTCTTCGGTTTCGGTATCTTTCAACAGATAACCAGCAGTTCCTGCCCGAATCCCGTCAAAGACATATTGTTCGACATCGAAAGTTGTTAGTAGGACAACTTTCGTTCCAGGCAAAGCCTCAATAATGGATTTTGTTGCAGCGATGCCAGTTATTCCCGGCATGCGGATATCCATCAAAACCATATCTGGAATCGTTTTTAAAACAACCTCAACCACTTCTTCACCCGTTGAAGCCTCGCCGACCACCTGCATATCTTGTTGGACATCTATTATATAGCGCAATCCTTTCCGAATAAAGGGCTGATCATCTGCCAGAACAATTTGAATTGTCTTTTCGAAATATGTAAAAATCCGCAATATGCAATCTACTACGAGCATACTTGTTAATCAAGCGATTGAAACAAGAGCCCTCTGATAGAATACCAGAGGGCTCTTGTTTAGTAAGCAGGCAGAGGTTTGACTGGGTCCACCTTTTGAGAGACGCTCAAGATAGAACAGTTTAAACCCGTCGATTGAATTTTCTGAGGAGGGCTTCTAGGGCAGCTTGGGAGACTGGACCATCGTCGGTTTGAGACGATGGGTTTGTCGATTGAGACTCAGCCCTTTGTGATGGCTTTCGTCTACCCTTCTCCTCGATTCCCGTCTCACTCTGTCTGTAAGACGGCTCTATGAACATAGCTGTGGGAACTGATTGCGGTTGTATTGGTTGGGTGTGAGGGTTAATCCTTTCGACTACGATCCGAGAAGTTACTGGATCAATCCAAGACGGATCCGCCTTTGTGGCCATATAGATTGTGCGAATGATTTCTCCGCTCGGTCGTTGCACAGCAGTAGGCCATCCAACGATCAGGTCAGCATCTTTGACGATGCTTTGAGAGTCGAGTGTGTATATGCGTCCTGATCGATCGGTATAGAGAGATTGCTGACTTTCTCCTGACTTCCAGAAGATGTGATCTACCAGACCTGCTAGACAGGCTTGGATGATTCTCCCCCGCTTTTGCTCAGAGTAAACCGAATTCTCCGTTGGGTTGAGATACAGCTCTCTCAGCAGCCTTCGACGAGTTTTCTGAACGAGAGAGAATCTTTTCGCGTTGATTCCCATCTCCACTCTCTGTGAGTGGGTCATCCCTCTCGTCTTTTCCTCCAGCAGGAGCTGTGTGACGAAGTCGCTCTCCCTCTCCGTAGAGACTAACTGTTTCCAACCACCAGAGGGAGCACCGAGATGACCCCGTATGAAGGTTGCAGTAATGGTAACGAGCTCCTGAATGACATCAAGGCGTTGAGCCTCTATAATCATTCGGGCATTTCGTACGGAAATCGGCAGCTGTGCCATGGCTTGACCGATTTCTGTGATTTGGTTGTTTTCATCGAATGCGCCGAGTATTCGGAGCAACTCTTGGGCTCTTTCGATAGATCTCGACTCGATCTTGTGCGCGAATAGTAGCTCGTGCACTTCGTATCCGACTGATGCTAATCTTAACACCAGCTCGTCGATTGAGCTATGAAGGAATGATGGAGTCGGGTACTCAGGACGTTCGACCACAGGACAATGGTCGATATAGATGCCCGGACCATAATGACCGGTACGGTTTCGCCGCCGCCAACTTCGCGCTTTGGGAAGAGGAGTAAGTACGTGGGTCAGCATCTCATCGATGACGATGGTTCGGCTTTCCTGACCGGCATCGATGATGGCGAGTTTTCGACCAGGAGATGGTTTAAGTGGTGGTTCCCATTCGAGACTCTCTGAGCTAATCACGACCTTAGATCTAGTAGTATTTAACGTGCGGATCCATTTCTTCTTTTTCTCGTCTCTATATTGTACTCCGCGGTACAAGTGTATGTCGGCGTCGACTTTGAGTGAATGAAGCTCATGACTTAAGTCGTCCATCGCTTTTAGAGAAGATGGGAAGATGAGAATGTCATATCCCTCTCTAACCAGTCTAACAGTGTCGAGAAGGATACTGTCACCAGGGGCATGTACTGTGACCGGGTAGGAAGCAGATGATGATTCAGGAATTTGGAAGATCGGAGCGTTCCCCCGCATTCGTGACAGCCTTTCGGCATCGATCATGGAAGATTGGACCACGATCTTTTGGAATCGACTGGTGTTTTCCTGGATTTCCTTCCAGGCCCACGCCTCGATCATGGACTGCTGCATTGTCCACTCTAACTCGTCAATAACGAGTATATCGAAATCCTCAGTCAACTCATGTATGAGCTGAAAGCTTTGTCCGATAAATAGGAGATCTGTTTCCGAAGAAAAGTTTCGGTTATATGTGGTTCGATACCACCCGACCTCGTTTCCCAGTTCGTAGCCTTGCTGTTGAGCGACAAACTCAGCAGTACCGATGTTTGGTTCAGTGACGAGCACTCGATTACCCGCCTGAAGATACGCGAGTGGAATCTGAGTGGTATTACTACACCCCTTTGGCCCGACTACGATTATATAGGGGGCGTCGGCGGAGACAATCGCCTCCAGATACGGACCGATCGGGAGCTGGGTTCCAGTCATTGCACTGCCTTTCCTTGATGGTATGGACTTTGCTTGCTAAGATCAGTCCTATCCTTTATGGATAGTTTTTCGGCTTCCTCCAACGATGAGTGTCAAGAGGGGATTGTCGTATCGCTCATGTAGATTACCTTTTGAGTAGTCAAGGAATCTTTATGTGGCCTCCATAAATGGCGTACCCAGACAGTTATCGTATGGGTGATATCATTTTCTTTTATCATAAATTCAAAATCTTGAGTTAGTCAAGATTATATATCAGACCTCCATCTCAATCGATAGTCGATCCTATTTTATTTATCGCCATATTTATTTTAATATTAAAAATAATTCACCGCCTCCCTCTGACGTCGAACGACAGAGGAATGGATCGTCATCTTCGTAGTAACTCTGCTAACGAGGCTACGAAGGATGAAGCGATCAGTGGTACAAAAAAAGCCAGTCCCAATTGGTAGCCGTATAGGCCACCAATCGTGGTCCCCACAAGGTTTCCGAAAAGCCCGGCGGCGTTCGTGACTAGAGCGTCTGAAGATACTCCGAACCTAGGAGACCGGTTGAAGATCACAGTCGCTGTAAGCGGCATATTGGCCTGTCCCAGTATCAAAAAGATCATCGCTATCCAGGTTTGATTGGTCACCAAGCAGATAAAACCAATCAATTGGCTCACTCGACTGAATGCGATCAGCGGGAGTACCCAGCCTGTCCTGTCGGTGTCCAGCTTTCCGAGCCAGGCCAGAAGAGCGACCAGCACACCACCTATCAGCCCCACTATCAACACGATCAAGCTTGCCCTTTCTTTTTCTAGGGCAAGTGGGAGCATGATAGGAAGGGCGAACGAGGCGCTGATCGAACCCACATTCCCTATCCCAAACCTGAACCCATGGTCGATCCAGATTTGGCGTAGGGTCAGAGGCGACTCTTTAACCTCGTTTATTGGATAAGAAAACTTGAAGTGTGAGATGAATGGGATGAGAATAACTACGCCCACCCAGACGATGGTCAGTATCAGGAGTGTTCCGAATGCCGACCATTCCAAGTCCAAATACCTCAAACTGAGGGAGTAGAACACTGCATTGAGAGACGTGTTGGCGAACGCACTGAGCGTGTGCCCACCGTGTTGTCTTTTGTCTCCGAGAAGCCCCCGGAAAATTTCTGACAACTTTGTGAGCGAGATGGTATTTACAAACGCGCTCAGTGGTTGAGCTATGAAGAACAGCAACACAATCTGTGTTTTTACTGCTATTATCAGTAGGAGACTACTAATAACGAGTAGTGTTACAGCCAAAAACAGGTTCTTTCTCCCCAACTTGAATGTTAGAGATGCTGCTCCTGTTTGAGAGACCATTCCTATAATTAGGAGAGGTCCGATAAAAAACGAGTGATCTTGAGCGACTAGCCATAAGTTTATGTGACTGATCGTCAGGGCTCCGTATGAGTTGAGGATGGCCAGAATGAACCCAAACAATAGTGCCATGGTTCCTTCTTTCTTGAATTGGATATGTGTCTCTACAGATCTTTGATCTGGAGTATCTCCTCTCGGACTTGGCCAATTTTTGACCAGAGAATATCGATTTCATCATTATATTAGCACAAAATTTTGGCTATTAATTATTAACTCCAATCAAGGGGCAGACTTTTCTAATTCAATAAACACATGAAGTTAACCAATTACCACTTGGGTTTTATATGCAACAACCTCTTATAGAATGATCCAAATCGTCTATGATAAATGGCCAATTCATAATCGGACTGACGATCTCGAACACCTCTGCCAACCTACCGCAAATCATCATATCCTATACATCTGGCGAGCCTTATCAACTTGTTGGAGATAATATATCCCCACTTTTACGACTATTATTTCAATTTTACGTCGAACTGCTTCAACAATCCCATTCTTTGTTACACGAAAACTTCTTCGATTCGTGATTGCTTTCGTGCTCTTTCTTGTCAAAACGAATAAAAAAAGGCACACCTCATTTAACCAAATAAATAGAAATAATACCAACAGTTTGTTAATATAACAGAGAAGTTTATGTACATACCCCAGAAAGCTGGAGGTTCATGGGGATCTAAAATGATGCCACTGACACTGTAAAGTTGTCTGACCAAAGGAATCAGTATGACAAAAAGCAAAAGTGGAACGAGATCAAAATGTGCGGTCTGTGGGAAATCCCCAGCGAACTTCATTGTTATTATTGATGGAGTTACGAAGCCCGCATGCGCCATTCATGCTGGCTAACGCATAAAAAAGAAACATCAGCGGAAACGCCCGCGAGGGTAATTGCTTCCCTCAGGTGACTGTGAAATCTGCACAGTCACACCGTTTTATTTAACTTAATATTTTGATATTATCCAGAGAGGCACGTCTCCCTTCCCTGATCATATTTTATTCCAATGACAATTTAGTCATAACATCTCGCTACCATAAAAATGCCTGAAGTTTTCCAGCTCGATCCAGTGTTCCGAGCGTATCGTTTCAACGATATTACTGCCGCGAAACCGCGACATTGAATACCGCATTGTAACCCATGTTATGGCAATTACACCAGGCGTACATTGAACGATCGGAATCCACGGTATCTCGAAATCCAATTCTACAGGTGATAGAGAGGTGTGGTAACAACATCGCTAAGCATTAAAATAGATGAACGCCTCTCGTCGCTGTGCGTGTTCAAAGTGCGTTTGACTCTGGCAAGCAATTCTCGCAATCGAAACGGTTTCGTAATATAATCATCCGCACCGTCCTCAAACGCACGAATAATATCACCTTCATCGTCAATAACGGTCAGAAAGATAACGGCAGTTTCTGTACATCTAAGTTTTTCTCGAACCTCGAAGCCAGTTCCATCCGGCAGTTGCATATCAAGTATCGCAAGATCGAATTTACCATTCGCCACCGCACTCACAGCATCACGGACGTTCTTACTGTGGACAACAGTATATCCCTCTTGTCAAATGCGTATACAAGCCCCGATACGATTATTGCGTCATCCTCTACAATTAAAATGTGTTTCATCCATTTTCACCTTCTCTCTTCTGATTATTTGATATCGTTCATCTAAGGGTTTAATTATAATTCATTTGTTTATGCTGATTTTAAAAGAATATGTTACCATGTTTGTGAATCCATTCAATATTGATCGGAGGTGAATTGGATGGCTAAAAAAGTGACATGGCTGGAACTTTTCTTCGATTTAATTTTTGTAGCAGCGATCGCAAAAGCGACCCATGTATTACTGAAAGTAAATAATGAAGTCATTCCATTCGAATACTTGTTGAAATTCGTGTTAATGTTTGTCCCTATATGGTGGGCATGGGTGGGGCAATCTCTGTTTATGAACCGATTTGGAGTAGATACTGCAAAGCAACGATTGTTTATGATTATACAAATGTTCTTTGTGTTATTGATGACAGCAAGTCTACATGTTGATTTTGATAAGTATTATCTTACATTTCTAATTGGATACGTTGGAATCCGTTTTTTAACATCTTTACAGTATTTCTGGATTCGCCATTGGGAAAAGGGAGTACGTAAACAAGCAGCAACGTATTTGGGTTACGGCTTTTTAATCGGTATTTTTATCTCCTTATGTTCATTATTTTTTGATTCCTGGATGAGATATTTGATTTTGTATGCAGGGATTTTTATTGATGTATTAATTCCTGTGATCGGTCGTAAATATTTAAAAAAAGTACCTGCTCACATAGAGCATTTGCTTGAACGATTTGGTTTGTTTACGATTATCTTATTCGGAGAATCCATCGTCAGCTTAATAGTAGTTCTTAATTTAGAAAATCCAAATTGGAGAACAATTGCTTTTGCTTTTGTATCCTATGTAATAGTAATCATAATGTGGTGGCAATATTATGATAACCTAGAAGAAAAGCTCGACAAAAAATTAGCATCAACTGGTCAATCTATTATTTATGGTCATTTATTTATTTGCTTATCCTTGAGTGTCATCGCAGCATTGATACAACTATCCTCATTATACAAACTGGATTATCGATTTTTATTGGTATTAACTTTCTCCACAGTATTCCTTTATGTTATTTCAACGACATGGGTATTTCATAAATATCGACTCGAAAAACATCGAATACAGTTTCCGCACTTGGCTCTATTAATTGGTTTATTAACTGTACTTTTTATCTTCAACTTCATTTTGGTTGTTCCTCCCATTCTGATGTTTGTACAGCTTAGCATCTTTTTTTTAGTGTTTAAAAAAGTAACTTAAACATAAATGATCTTTTGGCGATCCATACACTATCCTATTTTAAGAAATTAGATGAGTAGATCATTAATAAAATAATGATAATCAAAAGGCTATTGACATACTCTTTCATCCCAAAAGATAGGATGGTTGTGAAGATGGAATGCCGATCGTCCCACCGCTATTATGGCATAGTTGAACAAATCCACCTACAACAGCTTGAACGATTTGGGGAGAATGACTGCCACTAATGTCTGCATGAGCATATTGACAAAGGTTGCCACTAAAATACCTGTAAAAGGGAGGTAGTTGGATTTATTCATACTTCTCAGCCTCAATAATCTCTACAAATCCATTGGTACCATCGACGCGAATATATTGCCCATCACGAATTTTTGTAGTCGCTTGATCAATACCAACAACTGCAGGAATGCCATACTCTCTAGCTACCACAGCACCGTGTGTCATCATACCACCGACCTCCATGACCAAGCCTCTAGCAGATTGGAACAGAGGCGTCCAACCTGGATCTGTAAATGGTGCAATGAGGATTTCCCCTTCGTGCAGCTCGGCTTCTTCTGGCTTCAGAACAACTCTTGCATATCCTTCTATTTGTCCACTGGACACAGGCGTTCCGATTAGCGCTCCCTCAGGGGCTAATGCATTTTCGGCAGCTGTCTCCACGATTTCCCCCTCACTGGTCATCACCCGAGGTGATGTTCGTTTTTCATCGAGTGCAAATTGATCTTTGCGTTGCTGAACTAAATCTTGTACTGAAGTTATTTTCCCTTGCAGGAGATCTTTGAGTTCAGGGAAGTAATAAATATCTTCTGCTTCCACAAGAATGTCTTGTTTCACTAATCTCTCTGCTTCTTGCAAAATGTGCTTTCTATATAGTGTGATATGTTGAATCAAGGAATATTTCGGATGTTCGCGCATCCCCATTAAGTTTCGAAAAGCATAGATCAATCGAGAGGCGATTTTCGCTTTCATCGATCCAAAAGGAGTTTTTCGTACCTTTGCGATAAGTTCTTCTGCAAATTGTTGTGATTCGACTACACCTTCGGCAAAATTTTGGCGATGCTCACCTTCTTCAACACTACGAATATGACTTAATATTGCCGATATCAACAAGGTTGGTTTTTCTGCCCAACGCGGTTGGGTAATATCAATCTCTCCAGGGCAACGAATACCAAATCGTTTGAGAAAGGATTGGAAAGCCTTCGCAAACTCTTCTCCACCATGAACACTTTGTAGACCTTCGAAAAAGGTTTCATTCTTTGCTGTTTCCAGATATACATAGACTTCTGGATATTTCCGAACAATATCGGCTAAATCACCTATTTCCAGTCCCATTTCACTTATTATATTTCCGGAAAGTGATTTGTTGAGTAAGAGGGATTCGAATCCTCGCGGGGAGCCACCATCCTTTTTAGATACTTCTCGAAATCCTGAAAGACAAACAATTTATTGGTCTTTCTCTCGCTCCTCTATTTTAAAAGGTTCAAACCCAGAGAAATCGAGTCCAGCAGTCCACAACAAAGCATTGCTTTCATACTCATTATAGGTTTTAATTCGTTTATAATAAGCATTTGCAATATGATTAGTAATAAAGTGCCATTCTGGAAAATATTTTTGTGCTGCATCTTCCGTTTCTTTAGGAAAAGAATATATATTGACTGCATGGGCTTGTTTGGCCCGCATTAAGGCCTTTTCTTCTTGTTCTGCATTTGTTATGGTCCATTTCTCTTCGCCAATCAAGGAGGAAAGTACACGGATAAAATGAGCTGTTTTTTTACTTTCATCCTTAAACTGTTGGCAACCTTCCGTATTCTGTTGGGAAGCCAATACAATCAATTGATTCTTTTTAGTAGCTAAAAACTCAATACCTTGGTTATATTCGGCATCACTCACATTGTGACCAGCAATCATTTTTCCAAGTGTGAGTATCCTTAATCCTTGCTCGTCTTTATCTGGATTGGCTAAAAAGGCTGGGCATTTATGAAAAACATTGATTTGTCTCTCGATTTCCTTTGTAGTTTCGGGAATAAGATGCCATAACATACCAGTATATCTCTTAAATGGGATATCTGGAAGATCATCATATAATTGATATAATTCTTTTTGTACTTCTTCTAGAAAATCAATCAATTGTTGATTTGCTGCTACTTCAACATCGGTCATTTTCTCTGGAGTGACTTTAGATTCGGAAAGCACTTTTAATTGGAAGGCAACTTGACTATCGAATTTCAAATTGTTCATTAATCTTTCCCAGTTCTCGATAGGCACATCATTTTTTTTAAAATCTTGAATTTGATCAATGATTTCTTGATAGTAAGTTGTGATGAGCTTTCGATCTTTCTCGGTTGGTGCTGCACCACCTAGGATTTTAGCTATGGCTATAAATGGCTCAGAATCATGTGCTTCTCTTAATTCTGTTTTTAGATATTGACCATATTGTGATGCAATCTTATTTCCTAGGCCCAAATAGATTTGAACGATAGCAAATAATCGAGGTAACAAGTTTTCATTTTCAGAATTTGACATCTGCGTCAGTAATGAGGCGTGTACTTTTTGTAATAAATGATAGATCTGTTTTGAATCATTTATCGCTTCCAAAGTCGGCTGGGACTGGCCTTCAGAAAGTGAAGATACTACATTAGCATATTTTTTAGCCTCGATAAAGTTAGTAAATTCCTCTTGTTCTTTTTGGACCCAAGAGGAATCCCAATATGAAGCACTATTTAATGTTTCGATTCGCTCCTCTAAATAGTCTCGTAGTTTATCTCGCAGTTCTTTTGGTGGAATTGCGGCAGCATAATAATATCCTAAAGCAACAATATGGTCTGAACTAGTAGACATTCTCACTTCCCACCTTTTCTATTACGTGTGAAGTTCAGTACATACGATTCACTGGTTAGTTGATTGATTTTATTTTACCATTAAGGAATTTTTATTTTTGCGAATTGTTTCATCTCCGTGATATAAATGTATATTTACTTTTAAAATAGAGCTTTGTTTATTCGAACACAGTATCATCTTCCAAATACAACCAGGCATTCATCGAAAATGGAAAAGAAAGGTATAAAAGGATACGCAGATAAAGACTTGTGATCGCTGGCAGTGGGTACCTGGGTCTAGATGTCTGAGAGTTGGCTGCTAAGTATTTTGGGTTAAATTATTTTGGTTGGTTTACTAAAATTTATGATCGCAATGAAGTAGACTGGACACCTCGTATACATTGGTTTTATTTTTACATGTCTTTATTTCTGTGTCTACAATTTAGACTAACACTTAGAGTAAAAACTCTGCTTCGTTTTTTCTTTTCCAATATGAGAGTTGGTGCTATGGAGTCCCATGATTCTAACACCACTTTGACCCGTTTAATCCGCTTGACTGATATCCTGGATTCATTGCTTTCACAGTTCTCTCAGTTTCTGTTTCTCTTAATCCATTAAAAAAACCAAATTATCCCTCTATAGATCCACAATCTCTCTCCCTACCCTTTTCAACGGTCTCTCCAATTCCACAAAATCACCTTGCTTGATCCTTCTAAATATACGTGTAGCAGCATAAAGGATTGCAACTCTACCCGACTCATTGTCGAGAATCTCAGCGAAAGTCTGATAAACTTTCTCTGCCATTTCGGGGACGAGAAGGCTAAAACAATACAGGTATGCTACATCCAGGAGCAATACCCCATCCCTCCCAATCAAGAATGCAGAGCTGAGGAGCCATGAGATTCCCCCAGTGGAAATCGCCATGTGCGGTTGTCCAATGGGTGACTTGGGAATCAACTCGGTTACCATAATAGTCTCGAAAACGTTGGGAGATTTTTTCTTGTGTCACTTTGATTCTTTGCGTGGAGTGGGCAGCGATATGATCGAGTGATTGACGCAGATTGATCCACCAATCATTCGGTAGTTCGATCATCTCACGCAGTTCTGGAGTAGATGAACAAACTTTTCCTGTAGCTCGTTCCATCAGTTCTGCTTGATAGCAAATATCGTCTTCCCGCCATCGGTAGAGCTCGAGTACCCGCGGTTTCGGTATTCCTTGGATCGCATCGGCTGTAATATTACTCTCCCACCATTCTTTATTCACCCAATGGATACTTTCCGAGACGAGTCGTAACCAATAGGCTTGTCTGCTTTTCCACACCTCAGATCCAATGGTACGATCACGCCACCCATAGACAAGCTTTCCTTTTAGAGAAACATCAAAGTGTACTGCTGCTTTTGTTAACTGCTTGAGCATAAATGCCTGATGATTAGTCATGCCCATCCTCCTCAGCAGTAGAAAGTAGATGGGTAAAATATGTAGAAGGGTTATCTAAAAAGCGTCGCCAATGGTCAACCAGAGCTAAGTCTTGCCAAGTTACTTTGTTTACTCCTCCATCGTTCAATTCAAATATATCGGCATTTGGGAAGGCAGTTAAGAGGGGAGAATGGGTGGCACAGATCACCTGTCCACCTGATTTGATGATTTGTTGAAATAAGGTTATTAGACGTAAACAGGACTGAAAGGATAGTGCCGCTTCTGGTTCATCGAGCAAATAGAGCCCTGGTTCATGAAACATTGTTTCAAGCACAGTTAGAAATCCTTCTCCATGACTCATCTCCTGAATATTCTCTTTCCAATATCCAGGCATACCCGATACAAATGACATATACCCAAACGCTGTTTCAGCACGTAAAAAGTAACCTTTTCGATGCTTTAGATAATGTGAAAGATGAATTCCTTTTAACTTTAAGCATGCTCCAAGCGGTGTTTTGGGTCGATCATTTACATATTTTCGTCCACCTCGACCACCATGTGCATCCAAACCATAGGACTCTGCAACAGCTTCGACTATGGTGGACTTACCTGAGCCATTTTCACCAACAAAAAAAGTAATGGGCTTCTGAAAACGAAGCCCTTCTTTAATTAATTGATTGACAGCAGGAATTTGAAATAACCATTGATTCTTCTTAGTTTCTTTTATCGAACAAGATATCTCTTGCAAAATCAAATCTCTACACCTACTTACTCATCATAATAGGGTCAGCAACGATTACTAGGTGCACATGGATTACATGAAGGCGAACATCTCGGTTAACATTTAGATTCACAGGGCCAATCACTTGATTGAAATGCCTTTTGAATTCATTTCTCGTCTACTCAAGAACCTTGTTTTTTACAAGTTGTGGAAGCGATTGAGAGAACACATTACCTACAGGCATCCAACGTGTAAACACACAAGGCCAAACATCACCTGTTGGTGATACTGCCAAGACCCCATCTGCGCAATTCCCACACAACTGGTCATAATCGGGCTGACGATCTCGAACACCTCTGCCAACTTGTCGTAAGTCATCGTATCCAATATGTTGTTCTTCTACTCCTAAGTTAATCAACATCTGCCGAGCCTTGTCAACTTTCTGCTGATCATGTATGCCAATAATTCCGACTCTTAGGGGGATTCTACGTTGAACCGCTTCAACGATGTTACTTTTAGTTGCATGAAAACTACTTCGATTCGTGATTGCTGCGTGCTCTTTCTCGTCAGTCGAATAAAAACTAGTCGCTAGGGATACCTGTAATTCGCTAAATCGTTCCCATAGTGAGGGGCTAATACGAGCCAAATTCGTAAATACTTCAACATCCAGATGTCTTTGTTGCAGTTTCTAACAAAGATATAAACTCAGGATGAAGTGTTGGCTCACCCCCAATAAACTGCACCGTTGAAACCCCAAGAGAAGCAGCATCCTCAATTACTCGTTTCCAATCATTTACACTCATACTTCCATGTGTACCATTTGGACCACTCTCTGCATAGCAATGAACACATTCTAATTGACAACGCCCCGTAATCTCTAGCCAGAGAAATCGAAGTGATTGAGATTGCACTATGGTATCCATTCTCATCCTCCTAATGTCTGATCATCAAAACACAGCAATCGAAACTGTTTAAACACCGTGTTACTTACTAAGTAATTTGCCGTTGATAGTAAACACAAATAAGTCTGAGTAAGGATCATAAGTTACTTGCAACTGTTTCCCCGTTTTACTTGATGAAATAACTGCATCCAGATTACCAGTTTGTAATCGGTAAAAACTGTTTTTCCAATCAGGATCTATAACGTGTGCGTTTGGTGTGTAATGGATCATTGTTGATGGTAGATTATCCTGTAACCCCGCTTGTTTCCTTTGATTAGTAAAAACTTCCCGATACCATTTTGATAAGCTCAACATAAATGGGAACCCTCTTCCTCTTGAAAATAATCTCTTACCCTCCCCTAACACTAAACATTGTTTTAAAAGGTAACTGCCTGGTTTCTCTCCAAACCAGCATCAACGTATGAAAATTTTTTTATAACAACATGGGATCATATTGAGCTTCTGATCCCATTAATTGAATAAGAAGTTGGTTGATTAACTTAATTTCATACCGAATCATCGATTGATGAGCAGCGCTTTTTTCTTTTAGCTTTACTTCCAATGATTCCTTACGTAAGTGCAAACATTGAAAAGCAATACGTTCTTGATCTCCTGTTATCCTAAGAGTGATTGACTTCAATTTCTTCACCTCTGATCTTCCCAGCACACGGTGAAATCAACAGAGCAGTTATAGGAATTAATTTAAATTTGGGCATTCTTAAAGAGTTAAAGTTACGAAGATTTCACCTCAGTACGATTTCAAAAAATAAATTTTCATTTTTTGAATATCTTATACCACCTTCCTTGCTGATTTGATTTTTTCTACTAATATTATAATAGCCCCAAACACATATAATTTCCATGATTCCAATCATTCACTCACCCTTTTGAATTTCCGTTGATAAACCTACATGATCAAGATATATCATTCAAAGCATTAGCTTAATAACAAATTATTCAAACTATATATTGAACCGGTTGATATATCACAATATAATGGCGAATAGAGAGGAGGCTTTACTCTTGGAAACCTTCGACACAAATTTGGTGAGTTATTTAGCAAGAAAAACACGCATCACTGCTGGGAAAACAATAAAAGATGTTGCCTTTAGTATTTCGCCTGGAACAGCATCACATATAGAAACACAAGAAAAAACAGTTTCGCCAAAAAAAGTTTATGATTATCTAGAGAACTTGGGAATCGAAAAAAATCAGGTCCCTAACCAACTTGAAGAAATAAAAAAAGAAATTGAACAGGTTCAATTTTCTCTAGAACTGATTTTTATGATGTTTGAATCAGGAAATATAGCAACGGCACAGCAAAAACTACAAGATATAAACTTGCCCAAATACCACCCTTACTATTCTTATTATGTATACCTTAAAGCTAGAAATTTAAGACATCAGCAGAATTGGAAAGAAGCCATAAGAATATACAATGAAGCAATTAAAATATATAACAAAAATAACTACTCCATCGATCTCGAATTTATTCCAACTACCTACAATAGTTTAAGTGTTTGTGCCTTCTATCTTGATGAAATTTCGTTAGCACTTGAATATGTAATAACCGGTTTATCCCACTGTGATCAGAGTAATAAGACAAAAGACATCTACTATACCCTAAAAAGAAATCAGATTCTGTATCTTGAGCGTTTAGGAAATCTGGTTCAAGCTTTTGAATTAATAAACAAAATCTGGCCTGATATACATTCAATAGATAAAACTCAAGTAAAATTAAGCTTTTATAAATCAAAAGTCTCGCTACTTCTTCAAACTAAAAGATACGAGGAAGCGATCCAATTTGCTAAAGAAGGAATCAAAATTGCTCGGAACAACAAAGAATTAAATCGTTTTTTTGATCTCTTAAACATACTTGGAAAGGTTTTTACCGAGATAGATAATTGGGAAGAAGCAAAAAGTTGTTTTGAACATGTGCTAAGTTATCCAGAAGATGGATTTCCCAATAAGCAAGTTGATGCACTTTTAAACTTAGCAAGCCTCTATTCGATCCGCCAATTATGGAAAAAGTGTAAAACAGCTTTGGATTCTGCATTAAATATTTGCAATCATCATCAGATTGACATTTACCGTATGAGTAGGGTATTAATAGCTTACGGAGATAACTACCGTTCCCAAAATAAATATGAGGAAGCACTTAAATATTATAATGAGGTCATTCGTACTGCCAAAGAACACAATTTACTTCACATCCATTACTTCGCATTATTCCATTCTTTAGATTGCTTGCTCAATCTAGGAGACGAAATTGAATTCACTATGCGAAACAAAGAACTTTACTTACTTCAAAAACAACCAGGATATGGAAAGAGGAGTTTAAATGATATACCAACAATCCCTCATTGGTGATGACCCTAATGAATAACTCTTATTTCTAATGGAGGTAAATGAAAGATGAGCCTTCTCTATTTGAACGATGATCCAAACGAGTAACGAGATCCTTAAAAACGCCTGAACCCATTTTCAGGCGTTTTCCTGATTCTGTACCTGGGGCGTTTAAAGATATTTTATTTCATACCTCTTTTCCATATAAACAATGTAAAAACAGCAACCCCTTGTTCAATAAGGGAAACAGCGAATTCCATATTGCGGGAAAATCAGGGAGGGATTCAATGTATTTTCTTAGTAAATACAGTCTCTATTTATATTATATAACAGCGAAATAACTCTCACTAGATCAGCGATTGCCTAACATGCAACAAGAAGCCGCCCAATAGTTGAACAACTTCCTATTAAGTAACATGATGGATACAGATGAAAATCCTTTATCTCACTAAAGGTTTGCACTTCGTTCGCAAAACGAAAAATCCGCCAACCACTAGGAAACTGTGATTGACGGATATCTAAAAAAGCTGCCATCTTGGCAACTTCGCGTTGGCGGAGAGAGAGGGATTCGAACCCTCGCGGGGAGGTATCTACCCCTAGCGGTTTAGCAAATGTGGATATGGGTGTAGTGGTGATGAATGAGATGAAATATTGGTTGGTGGGATTAGGGTTTATGTGATATTGGATTGTATGATGGAATGTTAGGCTATAGAGTTCGTTTGCAGTTTTGTTTGCAATTATCCATCTTTAGAAGGCTCGGACACTTTGTTAATGTGGTTGCTAACCATTGTATTTCTATTCTTCATTCTTGTACCCAGTATGATAAGGACGATATAGATTACAATGGCAATCGAATCTACAAGTGTATCCGTAAGCCCAGACATGTCAAGCAATGCCGTTACACTAATAATAACCATCAGTCTGACGATCAGGACCGCCACGATCAACCATGCGACAAACTGGATTTTTGATCGCTCAGTTCGTAATGACATGAAAATGAAGGTGATGCCGAAGACCAGATTTTCCGCCGTGATGATGTGCCAGACATAAGTGAATATTGTCCGGATATCCACGGATATCGCCTGAATGTCGAGCTTCGGTAGCACAACGGATTGTCCGTTCCATGCGTGTGTGACGGCAAACAATATTGCAAGGACACCAGCAATCAGATAATAAAAATTCCTAATCTTGATGTTCACCACAACCTTCCTGAGGAGTTACTGGTTCCTTTTTTCGGATATCCTTATAAATCTCACGGACGATCTTTGACAGACATTGGTCACTTTTGCTATTAAAATTCCTTAGCGTTTCGGCTGCGACATCGAGCAGCAAACTGACCTTTTCCAAATGGGCAATCTTTTTTCGAGTTTCTGCATTCTTGGCATCGAGGAACGTGGCAATCTCTACGCAGTATGTGGGGTCGATATTTTCCATCTTGCGGAAATTAAACTTCCCTCTAATTTCGTTCAGAGAAAAGTCCGCATACTGCATGATCTGGATATTCATCAAGTCAATGAGGTCGTCCTTCGAATATCTCCTGTACCGATTGTCTTCCCGAGACGGCGAGACGATCCCTATTCGGTCATAATATCGAAGTGTATCCTTCGACATCCCCAGTATCTGAGAAACCTCTTGTATAGAATAAAGTTTTTCCATGAATTCAAAATATCATTGGAGTTAACTCCAATGTCAAGTTGTTTTTCGCTTTTTTCGCAAAAAAGCCCGGGTATGCATTATCACGTCTCAACTGATTTCTTGATTAATTATAAAAAGTAAAAATTGACTAAATATAGGTATTAATGTAATGATGAAGAGATGGGATATTGGTTAGTGAGTGTTATAGGGTAGTGGGATGGAATGGTGGGGAATGGAGTTTGTTTGCTATACGTTCCAATAATGGGCTGTCCGCACAGTCGGTTTGCTTTCTTCGGAGTAGGCAATTTTTTTGAGGAATAGTGCCAAAATACTTCCAATCTGTAAAGACAAAAAAATGATCTCGTGCTCTGGAAACAGCTACATTTAACATATTTACACTCTGATCATAAAATACCTCTCATTCTCTGGAAGTGACAACAGGGGAAAACAGAATGATGTCACGCTCTGCTCCTTGTAGTTGATGAACAGGACCAACGGTAATCGGTTCTTGAATGCCGCCAGCCTCTTGCTCTGAAGCTCACAATCCCTGCTCACGCCATCTCTACTCTGCTGTGTATTGGATACAAGGTGAGTCAGGTGACGATCTACCGTGTGGAAACATCGCCAAGGGGTACTCCGGTAACCTCGACATCGGCGACGTCTCCGCTCTCATCATCGGCTTCATCATCATGATGATCAGCCCCTACGCCATGCGTGGTTCCGTACTGCGCAAGAAGAAGGCAATCGTGGATGGAGCCTAATCCACTGAGCCAACGAGTCCGGCACTGTAGCTTCCAGCTACGCGGACGGCCTGGTTGGCTTTTTCATTTTCCATTAGTCTGACCATTACTAGTGAGCACGAACGCTCGATTATAAACAATATTCAGTTTATTATCATTAACGCTGTTAAAGTTCATCATTTATTTTTTCAGCTTGTTTTACTAACAATGCCATCCTCTTATTATTTATTGGTTTTGATTCAGTACACTTTATTTATTCTGTCCTGTTCTGTTAAGTATTTTGGAGGAATAGAATATCGAGTTTTTATCATACTATTGATCATAGCAAATTCGAGTAGTAAAGCACATAAACACAAATGAAATACAAAGTTTTCAGCAGGAAATGGAGCAGAAGCAGACTGAGTTACAACAAAATCAACCAATTCTCGAACAGCAATTTCTACAACAAAAAAAACAGACCTTACAGGCATTACAACAAGCTTTACAAACGTTGGAGACAAGCAATCTGAATTCGAGTTCTCCATCACTCATGCAGACTCAGCAACAACTTCAACAATCCATACAACAACTAAATCAATTACAAGGGATCGCCGTAACACACAATGCATCTGCTCAACAACAACAACTGGAGCAAGTCCAACAACAAAGCGAACAAGCTTCGCAAACACTAAGTCTGATTCAATCGCTTACCAGTGGTAATAACAGCTTTAAAAAAGGATAGAGGTTATTTTTCAAAAATACTATCCTAACATGGACATTGCGTCATGATGTAATCCAGCAGATTGTCATGGATTCGAAACGCTAACTCGCTACTTTGCCTTCAATAAAGATTGTATAGCATCCCTTATTTCTTGATAACCGGTGCATCGGCAAAGATTAGATCGGCATCCAATCTTTAATGGTATCAACTGTTGCTTGTGATTGTTCATTGATCAGAGCATGACAGTTTAGTATAAAACCAGGTGTACAATAACCACACTGAATCGCCAATTTATCTATAAATTCATTTCGAACCGTTGTATCATTCAGCCCTTCAATAGTGATAATTGGTTTTTCAGTTAGCTCTACCGCTAAAGAATGACAAGAGTGGATTGGTTTCCCATTCATAAGCACTGTACAGGATCCACAATCACCATTTTCACAAGCCTTTTTAGCTCCATTTAATCGTCTATCATTACAAGACTCGGATAATTAGTGTGATCATTCGTACTTTACTTAATAAACTAAGTAAATACCCAATGGTTATTTTACATATGGGTTATATATTTCGTTAGTTCAATCTTATATTTTTCTGCTATGTGCAGTCATTACAATCTCCTATCTGTTTTATCTGATAAGTATCTAACAGGTTGAACCATGATCGAACCTAGTATGAGACTTCTATGCAATTGAATTTTAGCGTGTGAAATGAGTCGAAATACGCTGCAACCTTTCTTACCATTCGCTTGTCTACCTAAACGACTGTCTAACAAAAAGGCTCTTATCACTAGAGCCTGTACAATCAGCGGATTCACGGGAATATCCTTATCACACTCTCGCAAATTATTTGACTATCTTAAGTTTAGCATATTTTAACGATGAACTGATCCGAATGAGTGTCACGAAATGGCTGAGCGATTCCATAAGGCGAACATTCTTCGCTTACACACTACTGAGCTGATCCATTTCACTACCGAATTTTGTATGTATTAGAAGTCATTTCAAAAGTACCTATCTCGAACCAATTGAATCGACAACCAAAATACGAAAAAAGAAGTATTCAATACGCAGCGTTCTTCCGGAATCCGCTTTGCTCAAACAGTCCTCGCTCTGATCCTCACTATCACAACCACTGCTCATAGCACCTGAAAAGTCGCACCGTGCGAAATCCTTGCGCCCTCATTTATTGAAAAAATTACACCATCGACACTGTTAGGCTTGAACCGACTTTTGAAATAGCTTCTAATGGAAAGTGGATAGATACAAATTAAATGTATTTTAATAGGAAATGGAGTGATTCGATGGAGCGGGTAATGGTATTCCTGTTTCCAGTTGTTATTTGGTTTATTTTGTTTTTACGCAAAAAAAACTCATTTAAATTTGGTTTAACTCCAATGTCATTAGAGATAAAACAAATAAAGGGGTTAAAAAAACTAAGTGATGACGTAGAGAAGTCCCTTAGTAAAAGTTATATGGAAAACGTAGAAGAGAGGGTAGGAACTAAGCTAAAAGCAAATGATTACCAGTGGCGTCTACTGGATTTAAAGCGTTATTTTATTTTGACTTCTCTTTTAAAAGAGTCTCCAATGTTTAGCAAGAAAGTCGATGCACTGTGGCATCTGATGCTCATGTTCACCCGTGAGTATGCTGATTTTTCAAAGAGATATCTAGGAACCACTCTTCATCACAGTCCCAATGTAAACGGATTGCCTGATCCTGATTTGCGAGGATATTTTGATTGGGTGTATGCTGAGCTTTTTCACATCAGAAAAGAGAATATCCATCTTTATAAGGGGTTTTTCAGGCACCCTGTACATCCAACTGTCATTGATGAGTTTAAAAATTTACCAGAAAACGAACTTATAGATTTATATTTTAAAAGTGATACCAAATACACTACTACTGTCTTCTCGCTGATCTCTTCCATGAAGAGAACTGTAAATAAGGTAAAAGACTATGAAAGAAAAGTCATACAAGAAAAAATGGAAAAGAGCAAAAAGGAGGAAAAATATAGCTCCATGCTCGTTCCTTTCTTATCTGCTTCCTATTTCCATTATGATGAATTTTCAAGTTACATGAAAGTTAGCAGCTACAGTTCATCAAGTTGTACAAGTTGCGGATCGGGTAGCTCCTGTAGTGGTTCTTGCTCATCCTGTAGTTCCTGCTCAAGCTGTGGTGGAGGTGGAGATTAGAAGCTATTTCAAAAGTCGATTCAGTAAAACAACGTTCGATCTTCCAACGTTGTTTGTAAGTATCGTCTAGGTCCAGTGGACGATGCTTTCTCTTTGTATTTTTCTTATATGAAATGCCTGCCACACTACTATAAGCTCGATCAGCAACCAGTTCTTTTAGGATACAGAATTTCATTGTATGAAAGTGTTACATGATAATGATTGACACTGACCCAGATCATCACACTTATCTGGACAGAAAAAATAATGCACTTATAATGGATGTCCTTCATTGATTCTTTGGATAATCTCACCCATCTAAATGTTTATTAGAGCATGCCAAAGGAAAGCCGCTTCATCCGATCATTGAATTTGCGATTCAGACGGGGATGCGGCGAGGGGAAATCTTTGGACTACGCTGGCAAGATGTCAATTTTGAAACGCAGATAGTGAGCATTCGGCAAACGCTACAGCGATACAAACAGAAGGGTTATCAAATTCGAGAAGTACCGAAGACAACGGGCAGTCGAAGATCGGTCGCAATTGCTCACTCGGTTGTTCAGTTACTGAAGAAGATTAAAAAGCAACAAGCAAAGAATTGGTCACAATGGGGTTCCGCGTATGATGATTGGGATCTCGTATTTGCCAGAGAAGATGGTCGACCGATGGATATGAACAACATGACCAATGAATTTGCTACTCTGATCAAACAGCTTGATCTTTCTCATTTCCGGTTTCATGATCTTCGGCACAGTCACGCTAGTTTATTACTTCAACAAGGGGAACATCCTAAGGTGATCTCCGAACGACCGGGACATTCCTTCATCACCATTACAATGAACGCCTACTCTCATCTGATACCCAATATGCAACAAAAAGCCGCCCAAAAGTTGGACGACTTCCTTTCTAATCATATGTTGGATACCAACAAAAATCCTTTATCCCACTAAAGGTTTGCACTTCGTTCGCAAAACGAAAAATCCGCCAACCACTAGGAAACTGTGATTGACGGATATCTAAAAAAGCTGCCACCTTGGCAACTTTGCGTTGGCGGAGAGAGAGGGATTCGAACCCTCGCGGGGAGGTATCTCCCCTAGCGGTTTAGCAAATAGATTTATAGATATAACAGTGGGGAATGTGATGGAATATTAAGTGTTGGTATTAGGATTTTGGTGATATTGGGTAATGTAGAGGTATGTAAGGTTGTAGAGTTTGTTTGCAGTTTTGTTTGCAACCAAGATTGAAAATTCCCCCAGTTAAATTAGGCTCTGTTGAATATACTTATCAAATTCTGTTTACTTTTCTTTGAACACATTACAGATAAAAAATTGTTACCTTACTGGTATTACTCTTTCACCTTTTCTTGCAATTTCATCCCAGTTCTTATGATAGTGTTTCAATAATTGACGATATCTTAACTCATAATCTTCTTTCTTTGGAACTAGTACATGCTTGTGATACATTGACGAATACCCATTCGCTATTAAATTCTTATGCCAATATCTCATTGCTGCCTCTATGGTATTCCTGTATACCTTTGTACACTGAACGATAACTGGGGACTTATATTCTTTTCGAATGAACCTCTCCCAATATTCTAAACTACTTTTAATCATTCCTTTTCTTCCGATTTTCACCTATCAACTTATAGTTCTTTTAGACTTATCGGTTCGGCACCAATGGTTCTTCAGCTATCACAATCTCTTTCCATTGTTTTTGATAGGCATCTAATAGTCGCTGACGCATATTATGTTGTTCTTTCTCTCCATGAATGATCTGGAATTGAGGAGAAAAACCATTATTTTTGAGAGTCTTATTCCAAAATTCCATTGCATTTAAAATAAGCTCTCTGTATACTTCTGAACTTTGAACAATAATTTTAGGATCACAATCCAGTTCTTCTGATCCTTCAGCTACAATCCATGTATTCGAATCTTCTTTTAAACAAACAGCATATAATTCTTCGATGAGATACACATCGAGTTTAATATTGAAGATTCGATGCATTGTCCCCAAAACACAAGTTAGATAATCAATAGGTACAGTAATCATAAACTGAGAATAGGTCATTCAAGTGATACTCCTTTTTTCAAAAAGTATATCTAAAGTTAATCTTGTTCTCCCCAGTAGTTCATTCAGAGCTTTGTCAGGCTCATTGATCATATTCTTAGGGATATACTCATTTTCAGTAGGGTAAGTATATTCATACTCACAAAGTGTATTCCGTATCCAGTATTCCAGACAATTTCGAACTGCATCATGCTTATCTTCTTCACATCGCACCACAATATAGCGGACGTAATCAGGGGTAACAAAATCGCACAACACAAAATTATTTCTATTCCTGCCATCATAAATCATATAAAAACCTCTGATTCTTTTATCTATCCCACCACCAGAGTTATCATAAATGGAAAAATCGATTGGCAAATTGAGGATTTCACACAGATCAAAGGAAATCTCTTCGAAAAAGGTATCTGGTAGGTAGACTTGATATTCATAGTTTTTCATTTAAACAACCCCAAATATATATTTTATTCATAGACATAAAAATCATCTTTAATATTAGAGGTATCTGTTTCTGTTATATTTGAACTCATGTTAAAATCACTTCCTCAAAACTCCTTTATTTAATTGGAATGCACATTTATGTTCTAACCATCGTTTCATTCTCTGATATAAGAAGACGTTTATATCTGTCTCCATACCTGTTTGTTTTTAACCTCGCTCTAAAACAATTCCTGCCAACTCTATCTACTGCCCTAATACCTCAACAGGAATCCCCAATCTCCGAATCCAATAACTCTTTATCTCTAAACCAATAAATTGCCTCTTCCTCTGGTAAATCATGCGAAAAACTTTGCAACTACTCAACTGAATAGGGGTAGGTTCCAGTTGTGAGTTATTTCTCTAATCACAACCCAACTATTAGAGGAATCATATAGTCGTCCTTCTTTAATTTATTTACAGGAGTATTTGTGGTGATTTGTCGACCGCTTATCCTGAGCTCCATTATAATATACCGTACATATGGGCTATGTTTTGGTTGGTTTAGGTATATGTAAATTTCCCAAATAAGACCTTTGATTCGAAGTATTTGATTAGATCAGCAAAGGTTCAGGAAAAATGATTGTTATGAGATTCGTTGAGTGAAATACAACTTGGGTAGCTAAATTGGTTTATCATATTTTGAATAAAACTCTCTGATAAAATTGTCCATTTTTTGCAGTATAGAGATATCTACGTGGTTAAAAGGTTTATGATCAGATTTAACTAAAACAACTGCTACTTCAGCTTCGGCTACTTTTATAAATCCTTTGTGCTTTCAAAATTCGAAGTAGTCTGCCCAATTTACTGCATCTCCATCCAAAATGTTAGAATAGTATCTGTCAAACTCCTTAATACCTTATACTCACATGGTCCAAGCCTACTAGCTGCATTAAGTATATCAATATCATCTGATTATACAGAATTCTGGTGAACTACTAGTCCAATAAATCTGCTCACATAATATCGATATAATCAAACAACACAAATGGGCTCTCAAATATTCCTTATCTTGATATTTTTAAAACCTTATTCTCATAACAATATAAAAACCATAACCCCATACAAGTTATAATATACAGAGCCTACCTACTTGACAAAATACTGATTGACACAGAACCCACAATCTCTCTCACTACACTTTTCAACGGCCCCTCCAATTCCACAAAATCACCTTGCTTGATCCTTCTAAATGTACGTGTAGCAGCATTAAGGATTGCAACCCTACCCGACTCATTGTCGAGAATCTCAGCGAACGTCTGATATACCTTTTCTGTCATTTCCGGTATCAGAAGGCTAAAGCAATATAGGTATTCTGCACGGTTCCAGCAGGAGCAAAACCCATCCCTCCCAGTCAAGAATGCAGAGCTGAGGAGCCATGAGATTCCCACAGTGGAAATCGCCATGTACAGTTGTCCAATGGGAGACTTGGGAATCAACTTGTTTACCATAATCGTCTCGAAAAGGTTGGGAGATTTTTTCTTGTGTCACTTTGATTCTTTGCGTGGAGTGGGCAGTGATCGAATGATTGACGCAGATTGATCCACCAATCATTCGGTAGTTCGATCATCTCGCGAAGTTCTGGAGTAGATGAACAAACTTTCCCTGTAGCTCGTTCCATTGGGAAAATCACCTTAGAAAAGTTAAAACCCCTAGACATTCAACGATACTACACCCGTAAATTGCAACATGGAAGGCACGATGGTAGTGGTGGTTTATCAGCGCGAAGTGTACTACATCATCACCGTTTACTTCATAAAGCACTTGAATTTGCGGTAAAATGGCAACTCATTCCGAAAAACCCAGCAAAATCGGTTATGCCTCCAAAACCAAGACAAAAAAACATAAATGTGCTAACCAAATCACAGATCCATAAGGTATTACACCATATGACGAACCAAACCATGTATGAAATTGTCTATTTTGCGATCCAAACAGGGATGAGGCGAAGTGAGATTTTTGGGCTTCGCTGGCAGGATGTCAACTTTACAACACAGACTATCTGCATTCGATATACACTACATTATCATAAAAACATCGGCTACCGACTCCGTGAGACAACCAAAACAAAAGGAAGCCGAAGAACACTTGCTATTTCGCAATCAGTGATGAACCTTTTGCAACAGATCAAACAACGACAGATGAAAGATAAAGAAAAATTGGGTGTTGCTTATTCTGATCTTGACCTCGTGTTTGCACGACCAAGTGGGCGACCATTAGATATGAACAATATCTCGTATGATTTTAGCCAACTTGTCAAACAGCTTGATGTCCCTTATGTTCATTTCCACAGTCTTCTTCACTGTCACGCTAGTTTATTGTACAACAGTGGAGCATCCTAAAGTGATCTCAGAACGATTAGGACATTCATCAATCTCAATCACTATGGACACTTACTCTCATTTGATGCCAAAGATGCAACAAGAAGCCGCCCAAAAATTGGACGACTTTCTTTCAAATCATATGTTAGATACAAATGAAAATCCTTTATCCCAGTAAGTTTTGCACTTCATTTACATAGCGGAAAATCCGCCAATCACTAGGCCGAAAACAGTGTGATTGACGGATCTCTATTATGGCGGAGAGAGAGGGATTCGAACCCTCGCGGGGAGGTATCTCCCCCTAGCGGTTTAGCAAACCACCCTCTTCGGCCTCTTGAGTATCTCTCCATATGGCTCCCCAGGTAGGACTCGAACCTACAACCTACCGGTTAACAGCCGGGTGCTCTACCATTGAGCTACTGAGGAATAATTGATAGGCGACAATCATTATTTTATCTAAATGAAGGTGGTAAGTCAAGACTTTGTTTAAAAAATTTACGCGGAATGCAATTGGAACCGCTCACTCATAATTGCATCAAGTAAATGGGTATAACTGAATCAGCAAATATGACTTGCTGAGATTGAAGACAACTTCAGGGGATCTGCTTGTGACCATGATTCACTCCAAGGCTCCGACCAAGCTTTTGGATGTATGACTATCGCATCCTGTCAAACCTACGCGGTCGGGCAAAACTCGCCTCCTCCGCATATGCCTGTGGAGACTACTATTTGCCCGAAGGGAAAATACTGCTGCATTTACCATTCCGCTATGTTGCACAAATACAAAAGCAAATTGAAAAGGAATGGGTTTAATTCTTGTTGGGATTTAACCGTATTCTTGGGGTAGAACATGTAGCATGCCATCCAAATACAATTGATTTGAAAGAGCGATGCTGCTCACCCTCCACTCGCTCGCTAGCGTTTTCATCAGTTTGGACTTTTCTATAAATATTCTTTCTTTTTCAGTGTTTAGATGACAATCAAACTGTTGGTCTTTCAATCATCTATGAGCCTACAAGTGATGATATCGCGTGTGATCAAAAAAGCTCCCATTTCGGGAGCCATATCCGCATGACTTAGTCATCATTATTCAAAATCTGTAATAGATAGAAGAAGATGTTCACAAAGTCGAGATAGAGTGTCAGCGCACCAATAATCGCCATTTTTGCCATTGATTCTTCGGAGTCTACGACTGCTTCACTCATCATTTTGATCCGTTGGATATCGTAGGCCGTTAAGAAAGAGAAGAGGATAACCCCGATATAGGAGATGATCATGGTAAATGTGCTGCTGTGTATAAAGAGATTGACCAGTGTGGCTAATATAAGCCCAATCAAGGCCATCATAGCAATAAAGCCAAAGCGTGTTAGATCAACTTTTGTCACATAACCAATGACCGCGGCAATCCCAAACATTCCTGCTGTAATGATAAATGCGGTTGTAACAGTCCCTAGCTTAAAGAATGCTAAGACTGAGGTAAATGTAATTCCGTTCAATGCTGCATAAAGAAAGAAGCTAAATGTCGCTGTAAATGCTGACATCTTTTGTATACGTACCGATAAGAAGAGGACGACAGCGATTTCAGCGATCACGATTCCCACAAAAATCATTGGATGTGCGGAAAAGTAAGCGGGTACTCTTGGGTTCATACTGAGCACAAAAGCAATAATCGCCGTCATCAACAGTCCGACAAACATCCAAGAAAAGACTCGGCTCATCAAGCGATTATTTGTACGTGCAAAGGCTTCTCCACCCATGCCAAATCTAGGATAACGTGAATTGTCCACTTTCATCCCTCGATTCTTAAAATGTTAATTACTATATAATATATCATATTTACCCATAATAAATGCAAAGCATCGCATTCGTTCATATTCTTTTCATCAGTCCTTAACATTATCTAATTGCACAAAAAAGGACTTTTGAAAAAATGGTGACAAATCACAGTAAATGAAATAACTTGCTAATCTCAATCAGTCTATTATGCTTGGAAACATAGGAGTTTATAAATATATACCGAAAAAAGTGTCTATTTGACTTATTCCAAAAAATATGATTGTCTATTATAGATGTATTTGGACAAACTTATTCGAGAAGTTGAGCAGAAAAAAGCTCTTTCCCTCGATAAGTGTAGCGATCGATCAAGAAGAGATTGATCGAAGTTCAGTCTATCTGATAAAAGGTACATAACCATCCGAACAATCGAATAAAGCGTGAGGAAACCTTGTACTGGAACCCCACCGAAATTGGTCCCAAGCTAGGTGTCTTCGAAAGGCACATCCCACTTCAAGACTTTGCTAGCTGGTTCCCCCTGGTCAGAGCATCCTACGAACTGGACAACGACGAGCTCAACGCGTTTACTCCAGAGGAACTTAAGGCCATTCTCCGGCGTGCGTTCATCGAAGCGCACAAGACCGTGAGAGGGCTCAACAACGCCTACCACAATGTGGAGCACTTCTCTAACTTCTTTGAGGCACAGATCAACCTGATCGACACCTTGCAGAAAAGGGCTGGACACCAGTTCCCAGAGATCGTGGTGCAGGCGTTCTTGTTCGCTGGGCTCATGCATGATTGTGGGCACTGTGGTGCCACCTTCCGATCGCAGGCGCCTCAGAAGACAAAGCTGTTCCTTCCTTGGATGGGAGAGGATGTAGCCTCCGAGTACGTCTCGATGTGTGCGGCAGACAAGCTGGCTAAGGAACTCGGTTTCTCCGTGCCAGCACGACTGTTCATCTCCTTCTTGATCGCTGCCACAACCTACGGTGGTAACACTGAGGAAGGTAAGCGGCTGAAGATCGATCACATCAAGGTCACAGATTTCTTCGGAGTCGCCATGCGGCTTTGCGACGTCGCTCCGCCGCATTCCATCACTGAGGGCGCTCGTCGAGACAATAGTGTGAGCATCGTCGAAATCCCAGTCTCAGGAAAACCGGAAACGCTGGAACAGCAACTTTCCAACCGTGTCGGGTTTCTCAACTACATCCAGATCCTCATGAACAGCATGGATGAACTTGCTGGCTGTGAACTAACAGAGTGGCTCGGCTGGCAAGAGAGGGTTCGCCAAGAACTGGACTGTCTGTCCAGCGACCCTTCAAGCCTGAAGCACCTTTTGACCCAGACAATCTTCGGTGGATTCCGGGACATCGCCTTGATGGGCTAAAGTTCCTCCGCCAATCTCCAAATATGCGTGACTCAGAGTCCTTAAGCTCTGGGTCACGCACAAGAGAGATAGATATGATAACTTACATCACTTTGTTCGAGTCGTTTTCAACTTTTTCTCAGATGCCCCCTCCACGAAATATTGGCTCACTCAAATCATCTTCTATCCAAAATTTTTCACTTCTTCTGATCTCCATTAAGAATTTTATTCAATTTTCATATAAACATGAACCCTTGATATGTTGTACGATAATCAAGAAAATACACATATGAAGGAAGGATTGTTTTACATGACCCCCTCTTTTAACCGGCGTTTTACTCTTCAACAATTAGAGAAGACGAAATGGGAAATTCCTACAACCTACCCCACTTCATTAGTCCAAAAATGCACAGAACTATATAGAAACCGACCATTAGAAGCGTATACTGCAAGCGATTTACAGATCATGCTCACCCAACAATTTTCTCCACAATATCTTGTTCCTCTAGCCCTTGAGCTGATTGAATCCAATCCTATGATTGAAGGACGATATTACCCAGGGGATTTACTTTTCGCATTGCTTCGTTTACCTGCTTCAGTATGGGAACAACAAAAAAACGACCGCTATCGCCTACAAGCAGTCGTAGATACTATTCGATCATTCTATCAAGAATTTGAAAAAATGAATCACGATTTTGGGGTAATCGATTGATTTGCTAGCTGTTCAATCACCTGAATGAAACTTTGCGTTCCAAGCTCATTTCCCCCATGCGCTTGTTGAGAACGTAATAATTGATTCACAACAGCAGTGACAAGCAGTGGCAGTTCCATTTTTTCCGCTTCCTGCAATACAATCCGCAAATCTTTTTGCTGAAAGCGAATGGAAAATCCAGGATTTAAGTCACCTTTGAGTATCCGAGGTCCATAATTTTCAAGCGCCCATGAACTGCCAGAGCCACTTGTGGTAACTGCAAGCATCTTTTCCAGATCAACCCCGGCTTTTGCTGCAAATGCCATTGCTTCCGTTACGGCTGCAATATGAACCCCGCAGAGAATTTGATTACAAGCCTTGACCGTTTGCCCGGCACCATTAGGTCCGACATGTACGAGTGAGCGACTCATCGTCTCTAAAATCGGTTTTGCTTTGAGGAACACATCTTCTTCCCCACCAACCATTATCGATAATGTTCCGTTTTTCGCTCCAACATCACCGCCTGTAACTGGAGCATCTAACATATCAACTCCTTGTTCCTTTGCCACTACTGCTAACTCTTTTGCCGCTTCTGGGGAAATCGTACTCATGTCAATATAGATCATGCCAGGGTTTGCACCTGCAAGCACCCCATTTTCCCCAGTGACCACTTCACGAACATCAGGGGTATCGCCAACAATTGTAATCACAAGATCGCTCTGCTCAGCCACTTCTTTAGGAGAATGAGCCGTATGAGCACCCCACTGCTTCGCCTGTTCCATTTTACTCGCCGTTCGATTCCATACTGTCACAGGGAAACCAGCTTCATAAATATGTCGTGCCATATGTGACCCCATAATCCCTAAACCGATAAAGCCTATTCGTAAACTCATGTCCCGCGCTCCTTCATCCATTGATTCAACTTGTGGCAGCTTTCAGACCAAAGAAAAACCTTATGTTGGAAAATTTAGTGACCCATCAGCGTTTGCATCCTCCTAAGAGCTGAATTGATACTGCCCTAGTGAGCAGACACGTTGTTTTAAAACATCTTTACAGTCAGAATCTGCGGCATCGATTATTTCAATCATACGGTGTGGTAACCATGATTCTGCATATTCCAGATAAATATACAATTTGCGAAGTACACATTTTTATACAGCAATCATAAATTAATGGTAATAAAGCAAAAGGAGGCGATCCCTGTGCCAAAATGGCTGATGAAACAATTAAAAAGTGCTTTTTTGAACAAGAATCGCCGGCAAATTCGTCTCTTAAATGAATGTTGGTTCTCTTATCGTCAAAAACAGTAGACACAATCCTAGTGAACCGGCAGCATACTTAAAGAGACACGTCCTCGTTGCTCATCAACGCTCAGTACCCATACGGTTACAATGTCACCAACGGTAACCACTTCCATCGGATGTCGAATAAACCTATCACTCATCTTAGAAAGATGTACGAGACCATCATTTTTCAAGCCGATATCGACAAAGGCACCAAAGTCAACAACATTGCGCACTGTACCTTTTAACTCCATCCCTACCTTTAGATCTTCTAATTTTAATACATCAGAACGTAACAAGGGAGCTGGTAAATCCTCCCGAGGATCTCGACCTGGACGACGTAATGCGTCGATCATATCTCGCAGTGTTGGAAGCCCACAATTTAATTGCTCTGCGAGCTGTTCCACATCGGCATTTCTCAGTTTCTCATACCAGTCATTTGTGCCTATTTGTTCCATCGATAGTTGAAGGGTTGATAATAATTGTTCTGCGAGTGGATATGACTCTGGATGGATCGCCGTTCGATCTAACGGGTTGTCACCGCTATTAATTCGCAGAAAACCAATACATTGCTCATATGTTTTCGCACCAAGCCGTGGAATATTTTTTAGTTCATGACGTGACTGAAAGCGCCCTTTTTCTTCTCGTTGAAGAACAATATTATTTGCAACCGATTTACTGATCCCTGATACGTACTGCAACAGTGCGCTCGACGCTGTATTCACATCAACTCCCACATAGTTTACGGCTGATTCAACGACAAATCCCAGGCTTTCACTTAATCGCTTTTGGGAAACATCATGTTGGTACTGTCCGACTCCTACTGACTTGGGATCGATCTTTACTAACTCTGCTAAAGGGTCCTGTACACGTCTGGCAATGGAGATCGCACTTCTTTCTGCTACATCAAGCGTAGGAAACTCTTCTTTTGCTAGTTTAGAAGCAGAATAGACACTTGCTCCAGCCTCGTTCACGATCAGATAATAGATCTCCCGATCTATTTCTTGCAACCACTCTGCTATAAACATCTCTGTTTCGCGAGATGCTGTCCCATTTCCAATGACAATCAAGTCAATGGGGTATTGTTGGTAAAATTGGTTTAATTTTTGTTTCGCTTCCTCTACTTTTCCTTTTGAAGTGGTAGGATAGATTACATCAACCGTAAGCAATTTGCCGGTTTCATCCACAACAGCTAGTTTACAGCCTGTTCGAAATGCAGGGTCAACACCTAACACTGTTCTACCAGCTAAAGGAGGTTGTAACAGTAGATGGCGCAAATTTTCAGCAAAGATATGGATCGCCTGTTCCTCTGCATGCTCTAACATTTGATTGCGAATCTCCCGCTCGATAGCTGGAGCTAAGAGGCGTTTATAAGAGTCTTGGACAACTTGGTTGATATATGTATGGCTGATACCTGAAAAAGTAGCCAAAAGTTTTTTGAAGATCAATTCTTCTGGCACAGAGATTTTCACTCGCAGAATCTCTTCTCGTTCACCGCGTTGTACAGCTAAGACACGGTGTGATGGCATTTTCCGAACGGGTTCATGATAATCATAGTACATCTCATAGACCGAGCTCACTTCTGGGTCTTTTGCTACTGAGACAAGCTGTCCTTGTTCCCACACGTATTGACGCAACCATTTTCGAATCTCTGCATTTTCTGCCAATTCTTCAGCCAAAATATCCATTGCGCCTTGCAATGCTTCTACAGCAGTGTGTACTTCAAGTTCTTCATCTATATACCCTTCTGCTGCAATCGTGATCTTCGTTTCATCCTGCTCCGCTTGCAAAATACGAGCTAATGGCTCTAACCCTTTCTCTCTAGCCTTAGATGCCCGCGTTTTTCTCTTGGGACGGTATGGGAGATATAAATCCTCTAATTCCTGCAATTTTACGGCCTGGTCAATCGACTGACGGAGCTCGTCCGTTAATTTCCCTTGTTCATCAATCAGGCGGATAATTTCCTCACGCCGCTTGTTGAGTTGCGTCAGATATTGATAACGCTCTTCGATTTGCCGTAACTGCTCCTCATCAAGCTCTCCTGTTTGTTCCTTACGATAACGCGCGATAAAAGGGATGGTATTTCCTTCTGTAAGGAGATGGACTGCTGCTGTCACTTGTGGTGTTCTTAATTTTAATTCTTCTGCAATCATGCGTAACATCAATTGTTCTTCCATTTTTCTACCCCTTCTTCTTCACATATAAAAAGGGTCGCCATTTGGCAACCCACTTACAACTAAGAGCGGGAAATCAGATTGTTTTCGTCAACCGAGTAAAGCAGATCACCCTATCAGATGCACTCTGAAGGCTCTACATGAATGGCTTGTCGCAACTTTTGCAATGCTCGTCGTTGTAGACGTGAAACATGCATTTGAGAAATTCCCAACTTCTCTCCAGTCTGCTTTTGACTGAGGTTATCGAAGAAAGTCAGCTTCAAAATCTCCATCTCTCGCTCGGTTAACACGTGAAATGCTTTTTCCAAAAGCAGTTTACGATCAATTTGATCAAAACCATGATCCTCGGAACCGATTAGATCCAAGAGGGTAACTTGACTTCCATCGTTGTTTGCCTCGATGGGGCTATCGACTGAGACCGCATTATAGCTGCGTCCCATCTCCATCGTCTCTAGAACCTCTTCAACAGTAACTTCCAGATAGCGGGCAATTTCATCTACCTGAGGTGACCTTTGTAAATCTGTCGTCAGTTCTTCCACAGCATTTTTAATTCGTGGCCCCAGCTCTTTAATTCGACGAGGGACATGTACACTCCAAGTCTTATCGCGGATATGACGCTTGATCTCACCTACGATTGTTGGAACAGCAAATCCTTCAAAGTTTTTCCCCAGGTCTGGATCATATCTTTTCATAGAGGCTAAAAGACCAATCATCCCCACTTGGATTAAGTCTTCATGAGGTTCAGAGCCACGGGCAAACTTAAAGGCCAATGTCTCTACCAGATCGCGAAAATGATTAACCAGAAGCTCTTGTGCCTCTGGATCGCCATCCTCCTGATAACGTTTGATAATCTGATAGATATCCTCACTGGCTAGCAGAGTAGGGTTTGGACGATTCAACATGTGACTCCACCTCGTCCTTTTGGATGTACTTGATCATCGTTACCATTACACCATCAATCATATCACCTTTGATATCCACTTGATCCATCAAAGTCTGCATTAGGTATATGCCTAAACCTCTCTCACGAACCGTGTTCATGGTCGGTTCGACGCTAATAGGCCCAGTACGAGCCATCACTTCTTCTACATTAAAGCTATTTCCTCGATCTACTACATCAATGACAAGTCTGTTTGGATAGATTGAATAGCTAAGATCAATCTCCCCCATTCCATCCATATACGCATGATCAACAACATTGGTGCATGCTTCGGATACTGCCAATTTGATATCCTCTATATCATCATAGGAAAATCCCATTCGGGTACCAATCCCCGAAACGGTTAAACGCGCGATCCCTACATAATCGGGCTTTGCTGGGATTGTTATGCTCACCAAGTCGATTGGTTGATCATTCATGATTCGCCATCCCCTTGCGCTTTTTCTTCGATTTCAATGATATCTTGTAGTCCAGTGATTCGAAAAAGGCGTCGTAAACGTTGGTTGACTCCGGTGAGAATCAATCCGCCTTGGTTTGAGTTCTGTTGAATCTTATATGCACCGATAAATACACCAAGTCCTGTACTATCAATATAACCAACATCAGAAAGATCAACCACAATCGTTCCACTATCTTGACAGAGAGGAAGCAACTTTTTTCGCAGTTCGGGTGCGGTAAATACATCTACCTCCCCAGCAACTTTGATGGTTACTCTTTCTTTCGCATCTATACTGGTTGTAATCGATAAATTCATTTTTTACTAGTACCTCCGATCTCTACTCTGCTCCACTGCTCGATTCAGTTCGTTTTATAATCAAAATCGTCTGGTCATCCGCAATCTTATAATCCGCCAATTCGAATAGTTTATGATAGATTTGATTAACAGCCTCCATTGCTGGTAGATGGAGATATTGGTGAATGATCTCTTGAAGATTCTCTCGTGTTAAAAATTCCCCTCCGATCCTACACTCTGTCATCCCATCTGAAAACAGAATAATGGCATCATTCTCCTCCAATGAAAGCGTATACTCTGGATAATCCACGTCACGATTAACCCCAAGAACCAAACCTTGTGTTTCCATATCTGTAAACTGATCATTACTAGCTTGATAGAAAAATCCGGGCTCATGACCAGCCGTTGCATAGCGGAATCGATGATTCAACGAGTCATATACCCCATATACCATCGTGATAAACATGCTTGGATCGACATTTCGTTCCACTACAGTATTCAAATCCTTTAAAATTTCCGAAGGAGAGAGCGGCTGGTCATCTAAACGATCCATCGCATACTTAATCATCGACATGCATAGAGCAGCAGGGATTCCTTTTCCAATGATATCTGAGATCGCAACCCCTAGATGATGCTTGCCATGATCAACAAAATTATAGTAGTCTCCACTCATCCGTTTGGCAGCTACAGATAGCACGCCAATATCCACACCATCAAGAGTAGGAGGCCCCTCGGGCAATAAGGTTTGCTGCATGCCTACAGCAACTTCAATTTCATATTCTAACTCTCGATGACGTGTCGCCAATTTCTCTGTCTCTTGATAAGCAACCCCATAGCCAATCATCATCTCAATTAATATGTCAAAGGAATTTTTGACTGATTCTGGTAGATCAGGCAATAAGGTTTTGATAAATCGATAGTGAAGATTGACGATCTCTTCGGGTGGAATGCGTTGTTCCATAATCCATTTTGATAGCTGTTGAGCACCATATAAATAGTCCTCACGCTGATCTTCTATATATGCTGTAAGCAGTCTCTCATATTGTTTTTGTAAATCGATATCCATAATAAAATCCCCTTGAGTTCGGCATATACCAACAGATTTACGTGGTAATATCGGTGAATCGATTAAATAACTGTGAGGGATTTCGATCGATCATCGACCGATAAATTATTAGATTTGTTAGTATTTATATAACTACGTTTGATTATCTATTCTATCAAAAAAACAAAAACCCAACCACCATAACAATCATAGTGGATGAGTTTTTGTTTAGAAATTGATTAAACCCAAGCTAATTTGCAAGGCTTCATTGACTCTGTTCATCATGTCATGATCTAGATGAGTAATTTTATCGGTGAGTCTTTGTTTATCAATGGTTCGAATCTGTTCCAAGAGAATGACAGAGTCTCGATCAAATCCATAAGCTTTTGCATCGATTTCAACGTGTGTCGGCAATTTAGCCTTTTGGATCTGGGCCGTAATCGCGGCGACGATAACTGTGGGGCTAAATCGATTACCAATGTCGTTCTGTATAACGAGGACTGGTCGCACCCCACCCTGTTCCGAGCCGACCACAGGGGATAGATCAGCAAAATAAACATCGCCACGCTTTACTATCAATTAGTTACACCCCGCTGACCAATCGATCCAGGGTATCATCTGCCTCTTCTTCCGCATCAAACGCTTCCGAAGCCATATTTAAATTGATCCGAGCCATCTCCATATATCCTCGTTTCATCATTTCGCGAATCAAACGACTTTTTCGTTCGCGTAGATATAACTTCATTGCCTGTCGAATAAATTCGCTCCGATTGGAATTATCTTTTTGAACGATACCGTCCACTTCTTGTAACAGATTGTTCGGAAGGCTAATCATGATCCTTTTTGTACTTGGCAACTTGACGTACACCCCCAACCATTCATCACCGTAGCAATTCCTTTACAATACTAACATTATGTTAATCGCATTGCAAAAATATACAATCATGAGATTGTAGATAAGAACTGAAACAACTACCACCATTTTTAAGGTGGTAGATTCCTGCAATCAACAGTCTATCGACCGTTACAAGCAGGCTCTACCCGCAGTCTCTGCGGTGAAAATAAGGTATGGCTCTCTACTCCGCGTGGCTTCCACCATATAGGCGAATAAAATAAGGCAGATGATCATCCAACCTCACCACATGTAAAGGAGTACACTTAGGTAATTTCCTATAAAATCATAAGCGCTTACTCGTGCGCTAGTATGATAAAACTTATTCGCGCAGCAGAATAAAATTCCTTCTACTTTTTTCAACAACTTTTGTTGTCAATTGTTTGAATATATTTTGATTCTCTCTTTGCGCAACCGATTTAGTATTGCAATCAATTGTCCATTTCGAAAATATTGACGTGGCACACGATGGTTTAATGCGCAAGTGATCTCATGATCAATCGTTTCTAATTGTCGTGCAATCTCATCAATATGGATCGTCTCCTGCCCTTGTCGTCCATATAGGACTACTTCTTCACCAATCTCAATCGGACCGATCGAAGTGACATCGAGCATCAAATGATCCATACAAACCCGACCTACAATTGGAACGCGTTGGCCGCGGATCAGTGCTACTCCACTATTTGAGAGTAGTCGATTATAACCATCAGCGTAGCCAACAGGAACTGTTGCAATGATCTCTTTACCCGAAGTAATAAATGTTTTCCCATAACTGATCCCAGTACCTTCAGGTGGCTGCTTGCACTGAATCACCTTTGACTTTAATGTTAATGCAGGTCGTAATGATACAGCTTGGTGATTCACTTCAACAGAAGGATAGTAGCCATATAAGCTAATCCCTAAACGAATCATCTGATGAAGCTGGTCAGGCAATTCAATGGCTGCAGCACTATTCGCTGAATGAATCAAAGGGAAAGAATCACCAACCTCCTTCAACACCGCCTGAAAGGATCGAAGTTGCCTCTGTGTATATGATTTATCTGCCTCATCAGCAGATGAATAATGCATATACAGACCTTCGACTTCGATTTGCGACTCGCTTTGCACCTGATGGAGAAAATCAGGAACCTCTTCTGGTTGCAAACCGATCCTGCCCATACCTGTGTCCACTTTTATGTGAACCTTCACTTTCTGATCAGCTGCTAATGCAGCCGCTTGTAGTGGCGCAAGCAACTCTTTTTCATAGATTGTCAAAGCAAGCCTGTGTTGAATCGCGAGTGAATACGCCTCTGGAGGTGTAAAGCTCAACACAAGAATTGGAGCTGTAATGCCTGCCTCCCGCAATTCAATTGCCTCATCTACAAAGGATACACCTAAATAGGTGGCTCCAGCTGCTAGAGCCTCACGTGCTACATAGACAGCACCATGCCCATATGCATTTGCTTTGACTACTGCCATTACTTGTATTTCTGGTCCAATATGACGCTTAAATTCTTTTACATTATGGGCAATCGCATCGAGATCGACCTCGATCACAGTATCTCTGGCGTAAAATCGATTCATTTTCTCATTCCTAGGTTCTATGTTAATAGAATAAAAACTCATCTCTTCCAAAAGAGATGTCTCATAGAACCACTTTACAACAAAACGTTGGGTCGGGTAAAGAGTTGGTTACTTAGTTGGCTCTTGAAAAGTTGTATTTGCTATTTTTACCATTTCTGCCGCAGATAATTTACCAAGAAGCTCATATTCATTCCCTTGATAAATCCAGGACAGCGACCGTTCTTTCCCTTTTGTTGTTAGAACTCCCAATGCTTGTTGCAAATTAATAGGAACCGCATTCCCAGCTATTTCTTGGTGGAGAGTATCCGTACGCCTCACAGTAATCGCAAAAGGATGCTTGCCCTGATAACGCATGACTGTCAAAGGTCCATTCAAGCTTGATAGTGATCTTTCGCTCTCAAGACGACTCCCAGCAGGCAGATAAGCGGGAGCAACGGCATCAGCGGCTGATTTTGGATCACCTTCTGTTCCAATCTGCTGCATATTTCGTTTCATATCAAAAGAGTCAACATCGAAGGAAGTTCGATTTTGAAATTGTTGAAATGTAACTTCGATCATAACTTGATGTTCATCATTCAACACTTGCACCCGTTTTGGGTTTAAATCATGGTCCAACCAAATCCGTTGTTTCGAACGAGATGGATGCTGCGGTAAGGCGACAGATACATCAAATTGATAATCATGCTTGGATGTCCGAAATTTCCGACTCTTATCTCGAAGAATACTTTTGATCAGTGTCTGATAGAGGTAAACCTGACCATCACTTTCAGGCCAATTGCTTTGAAACCGAAAACTCTTTTTTAAGTGAGGAGTAAGAACATAAACACCATCATGATTTCGTAACAATACTTGCGTAATATCTTTTTGGACATTTTTGACGGCTACTCGGTAAAAGTAAGGCTTTTTATACCATACTTCTACATCATACGTAATCGGCTCTTTTCCTGTTTGAATCACCATCTTACCTCGACTCTGATAGGTATTCATCTCCTGTTTTCGCTCTGCTAAGTCCTGAAGAACCTCTTGCTCGCTCTTCTGCCCACATCCCGTCAGCAAAAGAGCGAAACAGAGTAACAGCATAATAGAAAACCGACGCATCCACTTTCCATCCCTTCCTAGCTTATCGGTTAGAATGAATATTGCTGAATCACAGGACCCAGGGCCGCTAGAATCTCATCTACGGAAACACTCTGTTCAGCAGAAGTGACGCTGTGTTCGCCTGCCTTACCATGCAGATAGACCGCCATCAAAACAGCTTCTTCAATTGAGACACCTTGCGCTAGCCAAGCACCAATCATCCCTGTCAACACATCTCCTGAACCCGCTTTTGCTAGCGCTGGATGACCACTTGGATTGACAACTTGTCGACCATCAGGAAATGCAATGATCGTAAAGCGACCCTTGAGTACAACAACCATTCCTGTTGACATCGCATATTCTCGTGCGACTTCATTTCTTCGCTGTTCAACATCCTGAGTCGTCGTTCGCAACAATCGAGCCATTTCACCTGGATGCGGGGTACAAATCAAGGGGGCAGCTATTTTCAAATCTAATAAATGAGGGTGATCAGCTAAAATGTTGATTGCATCTGCATCGAGAATAACAGGATGTTCAATCTGCTCAAGCAAATGACCTAGCCATTTCTCTTCACCTGGAAATCGCCCTAAGCCTGGTCCAATCACAACCGCTGAAAATTGCTCACTCCGTAATCGATAAGACAAACTGCTCTCATCAGCAAAATAATCGTCTCCAGACCATGACCAGACCATCTCCTGCATGACAGCACCTTTTAAACTCTGCTCATTTCCCTGTGGAACAGTAAGTGTTACTTTACCCGTTCCACACCGATAAGCGGCCGCACCAGCCATCCGCACTGCCCCCAGCATGCCATCTGCTCCCCCGATCACCAATAGATGTCCAAATCTCCCTTTATGTGACCATGGGGAACGATGACAAAGTGCTTTGTCCCATAGTGAGGGTCGATTCACTTGCACCTTTGGCGTAACAGGCAATACTGTACCAATCTCTACGACATCCCAATCGCCTACATAATCAGCACCTGGATACAGATAAAAAGCCCACTTGGGATAGGCAAAAGTCACCGTATAATCAGCATAAATTGCCTGATCCATCACTTTTCCTGTATCAGCATTTACACCTGTGGGAAGGTCAACAGCTATCGTCCACGCTCGATGACATTGATTTACCTTTTGTACAACTTGATCAATCGGAAAGCGCAGCCCGTCCTTTGCTCCTGTTCCTAAAAGGGCATCTACAATCACTTCTGTGTCTTCCAAATCGCTTTCTAATCCATCCATCCCTTGAGCCGATAAAACAGAAACACTTCCAAAATGACGATATGCATCATAAAAGCAACGTGCGTCAGCTGGTAACTTACTAGGATCTCCAAGTAGCCAAGCCTTCACTTCCCATCCACTTTGGCACAGATGACGTGCAATCACCCAGCCATCGCCGCCATTATTTCCTGTTCCAATCAATACGATGGCACGTTTTGGAAGTGGAAAGCGGGATAGAATCGCTTGCGTCACAGCTAAACCTGCTCGTTCCATCAATACTGTCCCAGGTATACCAATTGTTTCAATTGTATAGCGGTCAAGCTCTCGCATCTCTTCTGTTGTACAAAGATACACAATGACCCTCCTAACCGTGTTATATATCTATGTCCATTTATGAATGGTTATGAATCTCTTCTAAGACAACCATCGCCATTGCATAACTTTCAGTATGAGTGATACTTACATGTGCGTGTACTTCTTTTCCAGGAAATAGGCGCATTTTTGCTTGTTTGGCAATTTGTAATACTGGTTTCCCATCTTGATTTGGTAGAATCTCTATGTCGAGCCAGCCCAGCTTTGCTCCAATTCCAGTGCCACAGGCTTTTGAAAACGCCTCTTTCGCAGCAAATCTCCCTGCTAATGATTCAAGAAAACGAGTGGGATGATGCGGCAATCGTTCAATTTCCTCTTTCGTACAGATACGCAAAGCAAAACGCTGTAAATCAATCGATTGAAATCGCTTCAACTCAACCAAATCAGTACCAATACCATATATCATTTACCCGCTCCTGTTCACGAAATTCTCCCAAGTTGCTCTGATAAAAAATGATATAGTAAAGGATAAGTAAATTCAATTGAAGAGCGGTTTGCTCAGCTTCATTTGTACGAAGCGATCTGAAAACACCTAGGAGGGTACTGTTTTGGATATACGAATTGCACTTTTTATTCATGTATTTTCTGTAGCGACTTGGTTTGGCTGTATCACAATGATGGCTATGTTTTTAAGAGATGCGTCTCGCAGCGCTGAACTGGCAACAATGAATCAAGCGATTCAAAAAACACAACGCTGGAATGTAACAATGATCATTCCTACATCTGTACTTGCTTTGATCACAGGCATTTATATGCTAGTCAAAGGGGGCGCTGGTGAAAAGGCGCTGTGGATGCTAGTCAAGGAGCGTTTTGGCAGTCTTGTTGTCATTGCTTTTATTCTGCTCATTCTCTTTTATGGACGTCGTCTTGTAAAAGCATTACAAGGAGAAAATATCACTGCTGAAGCAGGGAAGAAGATTTTGGGCAAATACATCATGGTGTTAAATATTACGGTTCTATGTATGCTTATCTTAATTTTCTTTGTCACGATGAAATTTTAATCTGAGCCAGTTCTTGTTCAACATTGGTCATATCGAAAAAGCGCTTTTGAGGCGCTTTTTTACCTATTATCTGAATATTGGGTTAATAATAACCAGTCGACCGTGAGGATATCACGGTCGCTGAGGTTCAATGACCCCTAAAGCATTCTCTAAACGAGATGCTTTACTTGAAACACCCGGTTGACTCTATGAGCCCTTCTTCGGCGGAGGCGGCTGGATCGGCTTCTGGGGACGGGGACCGTGTCCACTTCCCGGGCCAGTACTGCCGCCAGGCTTGGGCTTTCCGGGCATTACTTCCTCCTGGAGTCAGATGCCGGTAGGCACTTGTGTCCATAATCAATTCAAAATATATTTTAACACTAAGGATCAATTATTGAAAATCTATATATTCGAAGTAAATATGCCTATGTAAATCAAAAATATGTTACGATTAACATAGATTTTTATCATGAAAGGGGACTTTATTGCGTGCTTACTCTCTCTGTCTCATCTTTGATTGTGATAATTGTAGTCGTACTTATTGTAGGTTATATCTGGTTTTGGATGCGCTATCGTACTGTCGGTGCCGATGAAGCAATGATTATCACAGGTAATTATTTAGGGCGTAAAAATGTTTTTGCCGATGAATCAGGTCGTAAGATCAAGATCATACGTGGTGGAGGTAGTTTCATTCTCCCAATCTTTCAAAGAGTAGAACATTTAAGTCTGCTTTCACATAAATTGGAAGTTTCAACTCCTGAAGTGTATACCGAACAAGGAGTGCCTGTATTAGTAGATGGTGTTGCCATCTTTAAAGTCGGTGGTTCCATTGAAGAGGTAGCAACAGCAGCAGAGCAATTCATGGGAAAATCAACTGACATTCTCTGTGATGAAGCGCGTGAAGTACTGGAAGGTCATCTACGTGCCATTCTTGGAACCATGACAGTTGAAGATATTTATAAAAACAGAGAACGATTCGCAGATGAAGTTCAACAAGTAGCTGCAACCGATCTTAAAAAAATGGGGCTGCAAATTGTTTCTTTTACAATCAAAGATATTCATGACAAAAATGGCTATTTGGAAGCACTCGGTCGTCCCCGCATTGCCCAAGTAAAACGCGATGCTGACATCGCTGAGGCGCATGCAGTTCGTGATACTGAAATTCAAACCTCTAAAGCGAAAGAAGAAGGAACAAAGGCAACGCTTATTGCTGAAACAAACATTGCCGAAGCTGTCAAAGGAAAAGAGATTCGTGTCGCTGAATTTAAAATCGAACAGGATATGAAAAAGGCGGAAGCTGACCAGGCCTATCATCTTCAGGAAAATCGTTACAAACAGCAGGTTGTCGATGAAGAAATGAAGATTGAATTGGTTCGAAAACAAAAAATGATTGAGTTAGAAGAAAAAGAGATCACACGTCGTGAAAAACAATACGATGCTGAAGTTCGTAAAAAAGCAGATGCTGAACGTTATGCACAGGAACAATCAGCGGAAGCGGCTCGATTCGCTCGAGAAGCAGCAGCCAAAGCAGAAGCGGCAGCAATTAAAGCGCAAGGACTTGCCGATGCTGAAGCGAACCAAGCGCGCGGACATGCTGAAGCTGAGATTATCCGTGCCAAAGGTCTTGCTGAAGCGGAAGCCAAGCAAAAACTTGCTGAAGCCTTCGAACAATATGGACAGGCAGCAGTACTTGATTTAGTTGCGAAGATGCTCCCTGAGCTAGCCAAACAAATTGCGAGTCCAATTAGCAGCATTGATCAAATTACCGTCGTTGACTCCTCTGGTGGCGAAGGCGATGGGGCCACACGCATTAGCAACTATGTTACAAAATTGATGGCACAAGCACCTGAGATGGTGAAACAAGTCTCTGGCGTTGATCTGAATCAGATCATTCAACAATTAAGCGGAGTTCAACAAAGCAAACCAGCATCAACAGAGCCTATCAATCTTGAGCCTGTGCATGAATCAGAAGAAGTGCAAGAAGAACAAACAGTTGAGCCACCTAAATCATCATAAATGAAGACCTTATACAACCTAAATGCAAATCCTTGCTCAGGTTGTATACTTGCAAATGCAATGCTGAAGAACTGTTTAAATCTATCAGAGTGTCGCTGTGTACCTCAATCATAAGCCGATCATGCGTGTAGACAGACCTAACAAGCGAGTGTAGAGGAGATCGGCAAAGCTCCATTTCGGGCGCAACTTAGCGGAATGGCAGCTGTAGCGGCTTTTTCCCTTCGGGCAAACTGTTCGAGTCTCCGCAGGCGGACGCCGGAGGAGGCGAGTTTTGCCCGGCCGCAAAAGCTGACAGAACGCGACACAGCAACACATCTTTGTAAGCCCGGATCGGAGCGCCGCCGTGAACCTCGATCACGAGCCGATCACATGACTATGTCTACAAGCTAAACCCCCTCACAAAAAAACGAGGGGGTTTTTAGCTTTGTTAATCTTTAAGATGTGCGGCAATCGCACGGTCTAACTGGTTTTGCCATGTTTCGGCTAAGTCAGGACGTACCATATGAGCATAACTGATATATCCTTGTAAATATGCTAAGAAATCATCATGATGATCACGATTCTCTATATCAAATCCGTTCTTTCCTACGTTATGTAAAATAGCACGAAATCGTCTTTGATCTTGTCGACTTAGATTTGCTTTTTCATTTACAACGATTCCTGTCACACGTTGACGTCGTGATTTTCTTAGAATTCGCGTTTTCGCTTCATTGGGTTGGAAGCCCTCAAAATGAATGATTTGGCGAACTGTTTGTAGCAACGCTCCAACTCTACGATCCTGCTGATCACTTGTTGAAAAAGTTAGATCATCGGCATAGCGAGAATAAATAAAGTTCTCCTTTTCTGCAAGTCCTGATAAACGTTGATCCAACCTTTGACAGATCAGATTGGTAATCGCAGGGCTAGTAGAAGCTCCTTGTGGAAGTTGGCGCTCACCCATCGCGACATAATAATACGTACCATCAAAGCGAACTCGTTTGCGTGGAGGCTCTGTACAGAGTAATGCAAACACTGTACTCATTTGTTGACTATAGCCAAATGAAGCAAACAACCCGCGAACACGATAAAAAGTTATCGTTGGGAAAAAATCGGCTAAGTCCATCTTTACAACAATGGCTTGATTCAAATGTTGTTTCGCATGATCAACAGTATTTCTTCCTTGCACAAATCCATAAGCGGCGGGATGTGTTGATAGCTGATCCAAAAGAGATTGCTTCACCCATGCCTGTGCAGCGCGCAGCTCTTTTTTTGGAGCAGAGATTTCTCGAATTCCGCCATTCTTTTTTGGAATGGTGAAAGGATAATAGTGAGATAGCGTAGCTAAATCGCGATGGTAAGTCAACCACTTGAGTCGCCCTAAGGTGATGCCCATCTCGGACGCTAGCTGTTGAGGCGTCTCTATCAAGGGCAAATCTAACTGCTTGAGCCTCTCTTGATTTGTAGTTGACTGTTCCAAACCTCCTGACACACCATTACCCAAATGAACCAAGTGATTTTGGCGATACTCAGCCCATCTTTCCTCTTGCTGTTTGCGTTCGATAGCTCGTGCTTTTTTACGTTCTGCTCGCCGTTGTTTACTTTCCTCAATCCGCTTCTGACGAGCCTTTTTAATCAATTGATCTGTATCTGACCACTTTCGACTCTCTGAACGTAGTTTATTTAATTCTGACTTGAGAGCTGCTTCTGCTTGATCATCAGCCTCAACGGATGCCATCTCTTCAGGAGTGAGCGGTTTATCTGTCCAAAAGCCTAGTCGAATCATTTCTTGCTTAATCGTCTCTTCCTTACCTTCTCGCTGAATCCGTTCTCGCCATTCTTCTTTGGTCAATGGTTGTGTTTCCTCAGACATCGCGATCCCCCCCTGATTGTTGACGATGAAGTGACATCGTTGCCAAGATATGCTCACAAGGCCCTTTCATCAAACGATTCTGCCGATAAAAGTAGCAATTACAGCTTGCCTCAACAATCCGACCATCTATGTCAAGAGTAACTTCAGGAGTAAAGGGTCGTTTTTCATGCTCCCCGCGACCTGTTAGGAATGTATTGCCATTTGGTTTTGCTTGCACTTGAATCAATTCAACCTGCTTTGATGTGACCAAATCCTCTGCTTTCTCTTCCTGTGGATTGGTATACGCTAATTCCTCCATTGGCAAAGGATCACGTGTTAGCTCTCGTAATCGATAAAGCTCCACCTCTAAGTCAAACATCACACGACCTGCGCTACACAGTTGACGGAGTGCAGCTTGTACTTTTGAAAGAGATAAGTTGCTAAAGATCGCTAATTGTTCAACAGATAATGACTTATGCTTTTTTAACTGGGCGAAAACACGTGCACTTTCGCGGGCTGATACATCTTTCGCCGTACCGACCAATAAATCAAAATTACCCGCTCCTGCCCAATCATTACGTGTCCAACCGGAGAGCCCAAGGGTAAAACTAAGTGATCCTAGGTCAGCTACATAAAAACTAGGCATACCATTACCTAATAGATGTACCGTTATTTTTTTTGTCAATGGAAGTAGACGTTCTAAAAGTAAAATTCGTCTTCTTCCCCAAGTCCGAATTTCTCGCTTCTCTTTTCCTTCATAAATCGATTCCTGGAAAACAAGTACTTCATCCCATGGCTGAATGACGACACGAACGGGCTGCCCTGGTTCAAAAATAAACTTCAGTGAACGTGGACTTCTTCTCTCCCGATTTAAGCGGAGAAAACGACAGAGGTTATATAGATCAATCGGCTGAATATCAAAAGAAGTGGTTGGCAAGCTCATTGCGGATTGAACTTGTAGAAATCCGCGAATCCAGCTTGTTGGTACATCAATTTTCTTCTCCTTATATACTTCTCGATGCTCCGCTGCTACTTCAAAACCAGTTGGATCAATCTTAAATTCTGTTTTACGATAACTTCGAATCCGTTGAATTTCATTATATAATGCGTCTGAAAAATCAATATTGGTCGTTCCATATTGAAACTCTTTTACATCATCAAATAATTCATTATGAACAGCTAAACGTCCATAAGATGATTCATCAAGGGAGAAAGCCTCAAAGAAAACTTGATCAGGTGCAACGGTGATCACAGGATCAAGCACCCACCAAGCCGCCTTATCCACTTGATAGAGATAATCAAAATATCTGCGTTGCGCTTTATAAAAATCCCCTTTGCGACGTGCTTGTCTTGCTTGTACCTCCCGCAACTGTTCCTGAACCTCTTTCATCTGTTTCCCAATCTCCGAGCGCTTTTCTAATACCTCAGCCAAATCAATAATATATTGTTCTTGCACCCAAGCTTGATAAGCAGAGTGATCTTTTGGCTTATAGTTCAGATCAGAAACAACGACATCACGCAGCGCACACATCGCTTCTCGATATCGAACAGGTTCTAAAATCTGTCCTTGGAAAAAAGTAGGTTCACGTCCGAGATCAGGAGCGAAGTCGACTGTTGTTTGTCCACCTGCATGACTTATTCCGCTTGACTTTCCATATTTCTGTTCAAACAGCATAGATGCTCACTCCTATTATCCGATCAAGATGGGTGTATTGATATTTGGATAGCGTTCCTGTAATTGGGTCAAGGCAACCAAAATTCGTTCAAAGTCTCGTTTCCCTCCATTTCGAGCCACATCGCTTAGCAGCCGACTCACCCATTCAGCCTTGGTTTGATCCTGTTTACCTATTTGTAGTAATAGCTTGAAAGCGCCCTGCTTGAGTTGACTTCCTTTATTCACATGTAAAAGTACTGTTCTAAAAAATAACTCCATCTTCTCTAATAGCATCTGATCCAAATCTAAACGCTCTGCCAGTGATAAAGCATAATCTTGTACGACAAGATAAGGACTCTCTGCTGCATGGGTAAAGAGTTCTTTTAGATCCAGATGTGCGTCATGCTTGCTAACCAATTGCATCGCAATTTGCTGAACATCAGTACGTGCTGTATCAAGTAGTCCATAGATTAATGCTGGGCGAACCGCGGATAATTGTTGCAGATGCTTCATCATCCATTCTCTGGTATCATCCCAATCCGTCTCAATGAGGTTTACAATCCAATCATCCAGCAAGCCTTCCGTGCGACGCTCGATCATCTTTCTTGCTTCTTCACGCACTAGAAAGACAGGGCAATGGGCAAGCTCTAAAAGCTGTTGAAACGAAAGCTGTTGTGGATCAGGCTGTGTAAGAGCAAGCAAACGTGCCCCAAATTCTTGAAAAGCACTTTGATCACTATGAAGAAGCAGTAGGATACGATCTAATGATGTCTCTTTTAACTCATGGAAGAAGAGACTTCCTAAAATATCTTCTAATAAATAAAGACGGATCGATTCATCTACATTTGAATCAAGCATATGTTTCCAACACTTTTGTAAGTATTCAGTTAGAAATGGCACCGTCCATAAAATCCGGTCAGCTAAAAATTGCGTCAGAAATACTTGATGTGCCTCTCCGGGGATCATCGTCAGTGCAAATAATGCATCGACATCGAATTGTAACTTGGTAAAATGATGCTCAATGAACCTTCGAGTACGCTCCACCAGTTCTGTATTTGGTGAGCTGAGAAAGGGAATCACATCTGTAGCAGTAAGTGCGATCTTACTCGGATCAATTTTTGAAAAAACTTCCATGATTAATGGGTCGAGCTGGGGATGATTTATGGATACTAACCGTACAAATAAAGCTCGATCCAAATATTTAAGGAGGATCGGAAAAAGCTCTTGATGCAAAAGATTGGTAACATCATAAAACCAATGATTATAGGAATGAGAAACGTCTTTAGCACCTTGAAGCGATTGAATCAGGAACATCAACACTTGATTCCATCGCTCATGACTCCAATCATATTGATGACTGAGTAAAAATCGAATCGCTTCATACCTTACTTCACGATGTTGAGAAAATATAAATTTGCTAAGCTCCTTTGCATACACCAACGGGCTACGCTGTAATAGAACTTTTGCTGCAAATGCAGCACGCGTTGGTATCTGACTTTGGAACAGCTCTTCAAATACTTGATTATCAAACTGTTCCATATAGCCTGGATTTCCTTGAAAAAGAGCACGAGCCGCAAATTCGATAATATTGGGTATTTGGGCTTCACAGATTAACTTCCATAATAGCTCAGGTGCTTGATCCCATAAGTGTGGAAAAGCCTCTTCACGTTCTTCAGTAGGTTCTTCACTCACAATTTGGAAAGAAGAATTTAAATTTTTATAAACATGGCGTTTACTATGATGGTAGATGATATGGTTATACAACCAGAGGTGAGAAAAGTTTTGTCCATAGTTCCAACTATACCCTTTACTATCCTGATTGGTATAGCAGAGTAATACCTCCGTAGCGAATTTCACATATTCTGGTGAATTTTCTTCTCCCAATCCACGAAGAAAACGCCAAGCGCGTCGGCGCAGGTAATTACGAGTATTCGAACTATATGTATGACGATAGATATTACCTACATCTGCATCAAATCGATGAGCAAGCATCGCCCAGACTTGTTGATCCTTACGACGCTCTGTTAGTTTAAAGATGCCTTTTATGTAGCGATAATAGTAGTTATGATGGGGTACCCATGCATGTGAATAAGAACTGACTCGGAATGGGTTATAGATCCAATTGATTTTGTAAACTTGAAACCGATTATCCTTAAATTGATCACTTAACTCTTTAAAATTGCGAGCTTCTGTTAATTCTAGAAAGGCTTGTCTTGCTAGTGGATGATCCGTTACATAAAGCGTCCAAATCCATGAAAAGTCCTTTTTCTTATCGATCGGCAGATAGCGATAATCATAATAAGATCGTGATGGATTGGGAACTTTGGGCTCATAACAATTCAATAATGAGAAGGCATAATCTTTTAGCTCAGTAATAAAATTTGGGTCTTCTTGATGTAGCAAATTCAATAGATGCTCAGGTAACGGAGAAAACGGCTCTTCTCGCTCCCACCAAGCATCATATGACTTTGGCATATGGCTTCTCCCCTTTGATCTCTGGATACAAGAAATGCCCGGTAAATGAACCGGGCATTTCAGAAATTTATCTACTAAAAATCCTTGAGTTGGCTACGCCACTGTACAGGACCCCACCTGGTACCCCCCTGGATATGACGGCCACGCCTACTCAGGTCTAATCCAGGGGGGTACCAGGTGGATTGGGCCTGCCAAAGTAGCGCGGAGCCGGGTGACGAATTGTTCACGTCAAGGCAAACACAGCGTATCGCCGTATATTAGCAGCTAGATAAATCTCTATGTATATGAAAAATTATGAGATACCCTATAAATAATGTCAAGGTTTATTTTAATGAAAATATAAGGCAAAATATTGAAATCTATTTTAGTCAGATTCATTATAGAATCAATAAAAAACATTCCTCTATACTACAGGCATGACAGACTGATGAAAAAACCCTATTTATAAAGAGAAGAAGTATGGAACATTGGGTAGAAGAAGGAGAAATCGTGGAGTCAATATTTCGCTGCGGAGCGACTTTCAGGCGCTATAAAGCCGCGTCTGTGTAGCGAAGAATAGGCGGTAGTACTGTCTGAGGCATAGCCGAGTTGATACCGCCCTGAGCGCGCAGACGCGGCGCCTTGAAGACATCGTCGTAGCCTGAAATGGAGGCGAAGCGTGAAATATTGACGGAGCTTTTACTTTGTCTACAAGCTGACATACCTCTTACTAAAGACATGAGGTGATGTCTTTTCAATCTATCAAATTCTAAATTTAGATAATGGAGATGTAAACTCAGCTATCTTATTTCCAATCGGTAAAAATAGAGTGTTGCTAAAACAAACGAAATGGAGGAAACGATCAGAATGGACAGATAGGAAAGAATGGGAGCATAATCGTCTACAAATGAATGGCTTACAATCGTGTGCACAGCTGACCAAGGAAAGAGTACGCGATACTTTGAATCAGCCAATGTAATATTAGATAATGTGATAACTGCATTAAAAATAATGGTTGGAACATAACTTTTAGTTAAAAAAACAACTAATATTGTCGGAGTTGACATCAGCAACATTAATGTTGCACCAAACAAATATTGTTGCATGGTGTTCGTTAGTACTTCCATGCTTAGGCCTTCAAATTGACCCATTAATCCTAATAACAAAGTAAGCATCCACGAGAAAAATGTAAGGAGCATAATCCATAGATACAGAGTTATCATTTTACTCAACATAAATTTAAACCGAGAGATCGGTAATGTGAGTAAATTTTTTAATGTATTTTCTTCATGTTCGCGATTAAACAAATACGTAGTGATAATGCCATAAAGTAAAACGCCCAACAACATGAGAATATTGAGATTGGTATTATAAAAAGAAACAGAAAAGGTGATTTCAGTGTCGGGTTTTTGACTTTTCATATTCAAAAAAGCGATAAACATAATCACAGGAGCGGCAGATGCACCAAGTAGACTAACCAGAACCATATTGGCTCGCTTTAATTTAAGCAATTCTGTATAGATTAAATCAACCAATAACCCCACCACCAATCTGCTTAACAAAATAATCTTCTAATGTTTCCTCATTCATAGTAATACGCGATACATCAACTCCATTTTTAACTAAAACCCTATTTAGAGCCTCAGCTTGTTCTATTTTAGAGAATAAACGAATTTCACCTTGCTCAAGTATTTCATAATCTGTTGTATAAAAATGTTTTTCTATGACAAGTGCAGCTTTTTTCATATTGGATACTTGAAAAACAAGATATCTTCGATTTCTTTTTCTCAATTCATCTAAAGCCACCTCGTCCAACAATTTTCCCTTGTGGATCAAACCTACCCGATCAACTAACAATTCAATTTCGCTTAAAATATGACTTGATATTAAAATAGTAACTTGCTTCTCTTTACATAACTCAAGAAGAAATTTTCTCATTTCTTGAATTCCAATAGGATCTAAGCCATTGATTGGTTCATCTAAAATTAATAACTCAGGTTCATGTAAGATTGCTGCTGCTATCCCTAAACGCTGTTTCATACCCAAAGAATACTCGGAAAAAACCTTTTTTGGTTCCTGGTCTAGTCCAACTTTAGATAAAGCATAAGCAACTGCATCAGAGCGATGAACTCCTCGTAATCTAGCTAGGATGTTCAAATTTTCGTTACCTGTTAAATTATGATAAAAACCTGGTGTCTCGATTAATGAACCTACACGTAAATAGAGTTCTTTCGCCATCCTTTTACACTCTTGACCAAAAAGATAAACTTTCCCTGAAGTAGGTCTTACCATCCCCATTATCATGCGGAGAGTTGTACTTTTTCCTGCACCATTACGACCTAATAGTCCATAGATTTGACCCTTTGGTACATGTATGTCAATCGAATCAACTACCTTTTTTGTACCAAATTGACGTGTTAAATTGCTTGTTTTTAAAACCCAATTCTCCATGTTATCCCCCTTCTCTTTTGTCGATTATAAAAGACAGTTCTAACATGGAGCTTACTTAAATCTTACTTTTTCTTACTTAATGGGAACGATACACGAACTGTCGTTTTATGTTGCGGTTTACTGACCATCTGGATTGAGCCATTCATTTTTTCTAATAATTCTTTAGCGATTGCAAGTCCTAAACCATATCCACGCTCTGAACGTGCTGAATCTCTTCCTTTATGTAGGCGATCAAACACAAATTCCACCTCATAACTGGAAAGACCCATGCCATCATTCCATATTTCAAATATAACCTGCTCTTCTTCGATCCAAGCAATTAATCCAATCTTTCTTTCACCATATCGCGTCGCATTTTGTAATAAATTATCAATCACTCGAAGTAACGCATGAGAATCTCCTAAAATAATCGGTTCATCGTCTGGAATTTGAATTTCAACTGCAAATCTCTTTTGCTTGAATCGAGGTATCCATCCAATTAACTCATTACGTAATAACTCAAACAGATCAATTGGCTCTATTGTTAGATTTAACTCATTTGCATCAATCTGTGCAATCATAAACAATTCATCGATAAACTGTTGTAAAGAATAAGCCTTATTTCGTACAATCTGTATATATTCTTTTGTTTCGAGACCTACTGTTCCATCGCTTAAAGCATCTAGATAACCTAAAATCGAAGTAAGTGGCGTTCGTACGTCGTGTGAAAGGCTGGTCAACATTTGTTTTCTCGCTTTATCAGCTCGAAGCGCTCTAATTTTATCAGCTTGAAAAGTCTCTACCAACCGATTGACACGAAAAACAAGGGGAGCAAGTCGAGTTTTATCACGAACAAAAATTCTCCGACCTTCATTACCTGCAATGATTTCATCAACAATTTGTGCTATGTGTTGAATCTGTAATCGCAATCTCCATTCTCGATATAGGAAAAACAGTGTAATAATTGGAAACGCTATATAAATAAACAACATATTATTCATCATCTGACACTCCACTAAACTTGTAACCAATTCCCCAAACAGTGATGATATATTGAGGATTGGCTGGATCAGGTTCTATTTTTTTACGCAAGCGACGAATATGAACCATGATATTATTATCATCATAAGCATATTCATCTTCCCACACATGACGATAAATCTGTTTTTTAGTGAAAATTTGCCCAACATGTGATGCTAGAAAGTATAACAATGAAAACTCTTTGCTTGTTAGTCCACAATCTTTTTTATCATAAGAGGCCAACATCTTGATTGGATCGATTTTTAGGCGACCGAAAACAAGCATCGAAGGCTGTTCAACGGCTGCACCTAATACTACATATCGCCTAATCAGCGATTCAACGCGAGCAGTTAATTCAGAAAGACGAAATGGTTTGGTTAAATAATCATCTGCACCTGATTTTAAGCCCAGCACTTTATCTAGCTCATCATCTTTTGCTGTTAAAATAAGTACTGGTGTATTACGAGTTTGACGAATCCGTTGTAATGTGGCAATCCCATCAAGCTCTGGCATCATCATGTCAAGAATAATTAAGTGATACATCTGATTTTTCAAATGCAATAAACCTTTTATACCTGTGTGTGCGAGATCAACTTGAACACCGTCTACCTCTAAACACTTCTTCAATAATCTACATAACTCAACATCATCATCAATGATTAGTATCCGTTTATCCATCTGATAGCTCCAATTGAAAATATTGTTTTACAATCAAAGGAATTTCTGCCGATGATAATCTTTGTTTTCTCTTCGATCCATTTTCAACAATTGTCAGCTTATTACCAATCAAGGTCACTCTGCCCAGCTCTGTCACACGAGAGCAGAAAATATCCTGCTGAAAACTCGAATCAGGATCAGTCTCTACTATTCGACATATTGGTACTAGTTTATCTAGCGACCAATGATCTGCTTCTCGTTCAAAACGATACAACGTTTTCCAAGTCTGTTCTTCCCGCTTCTGAACATAGCAATACCTTTTTTCTCGATTTACGCGAAAAACTTGGCCCAGAGGATCAACACAAATCTCCCCGTTCAAAGCTATGGGAACTCTAGGACAATTGCCACCAAATCCAACATCGACCACATATTCACTATGTTCTAGAGGGATAATCAAGAATAGATGAGCATGTTCAATCGCCCATTTCCCATTACCTAGATAGACTGTTCCTGCCATTAATGTAGGTTTGTAACCTAATTCTTGCAAAAAATAATAAAAGAGACCATTTAATTCAAAACAAACCCCACCTCGGCGCTGTATAATCAACTTAGTAAATAAGTCTTTAGCAGACAGTGATAGTGGTTTTCCATTTAAAATATCTAAATTCTCAAAGTAAATATGAAGAAGATGTTGTTTCTGCAAAAGAGTTAGATGATCAAAATCAAGTGAATTTGGCATATTGCTGTTAATTCGTTGTAAATACTGTTTTATATTCACATGCTCACCTCTTCTATTCAATTGCTACGTCTTAGACACAATGTATCTTGGACATAGAAAAAGATGCTATCATTTTCATTTGAGGAGCTTTGTTTATGAAGTTTTATGATGCACATATTCACCTTGACCAATATCAAGATCATGAGATTGAGACTTTTTTTACTTATCCGTCGCTTAAAGGAGTGATCGCTGTATCGATGGATTTGCCATCTTCTCAGCGAACGCTTGACTTGAAGCGTCGTTACCCAGATCGAGTGATTGCTGCATGCGGCTTTCATCCTGAGCAGAAGTTAACAGACCTATCACCGCTACTTGAGTGGATGCACAATCATCAAGCAGAAATTGACCTGATTGGAGAAATTGGACTCCCCTATTATCAAAAATTATATACTGACGAACAAGCCATAAAGCAACTGCGACCTTTCTTAGCTCTTGCAGCCGAGTGGGACAAACCTGTCGCTCTACACGCGATCTATGAACACACAAGGATTGTCGTTGATCTACTACAGGAATATGGGATTCAAAAAGCGCAATTTCATTGGTTAAAAACAGACAAAGTAACTTTACAGACAATGGGAGAACAGGGCTACTATATCTCATTCACACCTGACATTTTATATGAGCCAGATATTCAGCAAATTGCCTTGCAATATCCCATCGAGCAAATCATGGTAGAAACAGATGGTCCATGGTCTTTTGAAGATCGCTTTCAAGGACTACGCACCAGCCCACTCTGGGTAGAACATGTTATACGAAAACTCGCTGAGCTTCATCAGCTTCCCACAAAACAAATGGCGGAACAAGTTCTGCTTAATACACAACGATTCTTATCTATTTAAAGTAAATATACATTGAAGCTATTTTTGTAGGCTTTATTATGCTTACCCTAAATAACATCGATATGTTTGATAAGGATATGAAAGACTCTTTGATCATGTAATAAACTCTCCCATATTGGGATGCGGGCAACACCTAAAGTTTCCTGAACACCAAAAAATTGACCAGCTTTGATATGAGCTGGTCTTTGTCTATAATAAATCACAAACGGTTCAATCTACTCTAGAATGGAGAATTTCTATGCAGATCAAGAATGTTCAGATACATGATGCCCATGTTGCTTATTATATAGAGGGTTCAGGTTCGGCTGTTTTATTAATCCATGGGACAGGAGGCTCCGCCATTGGCAATTGGGGTGGAATCATCCCTGCCCTCGCAACCCGTTTTCATGTGATTGCTCCAGATTATTCCGGTTCAGGGAAGACAGAAGACTCAGGTGGGACTTTAACACTGGAAAAATTAATCGAACAGCATGTAGCGGCGTTGAAAAATGAGGGATTGACATCGGTTCATGTTGTTGGTTATTCACTAGGAGCAGTGATTGCAGCTGCGCTTGCCGGCAAGTATCCCCACTATGTTCAATCGCTCACTTTAATTGGCGGATGGGTGGAAAGTGATCTACGAGCCCAGTTTCGCTTTGACTTCTGGCAAAAGCTCTTTCATCAAGATCGCGAGCTATTTGCCCAATTTGTCATGTTAACTGGTTTTGGCTCAACCTTTTACAATAAATTTCGTGATATACAACAATTGGTTCACACGATTCCTGATTTTGCTGCTGGAATTGAACTTGGGCTTGATCGACAAGCACATCTTGATGCAAGAATCAAAATTCGCTCACTCGTTACCAATATTTCAGCACCTACCCAGGTGGTCGGATTAACAGAAGACCAAATGGTTCCCATCGAATATTGCAAAGAGCTAGCGGAGTTAATTCCCACAGCGCAATATCGAGAAATTGAATCTGGGCACTTGGTCTTTGCCGAAAATCCAAGAAAACTTCTTGCAGTGATTGAAGAATTTTTACTAGAAAATGATACATAAACAGAAAGCCCCAGATGGAGCTTAGCTCTTTATTTAATTGGGGTGAATTATATTTCACAAACTTAATGACCGATAAGTTTTTTGAACCCCACATTTCATTCAAGAAAGAGCGAAATGTGGGATCTTATATGTCAATCAGTGTATTCAAACTTGCAAAAATCGGATCAATCCTAAGATAGCAAAGCAAAATAGCACAAAACCGACACCAATACCTGTAATAGCGCTATTTGCTGTGTTTAGTTTTTTAGACAACCATATTGAAATGATAGCAACTCCAATAACAAGGATTGCTAAAATATATAGACTGGAATCTTTAAATATATTTTTCAACCAGAAAAAGTGAACACCTACAATTAACGCAATCCAAGGAGCCACATAATTATTTTTCTTATATTTAATTAAAACGAAAGCGCCTATTGCTGCTAAAAGAAACTCAATCAATACAACAACTAAATAATATTTGTACACACTAGGATCTGACAAAACAGTACGTCCATGCCAATTCTTCACACTTAAATATATTCCTATTGCGCTTATTATAAATGCTATGCCAGAAGCAAGCCCTATATATAGGCGCCAGTTTTTTCTTGGATTCTCTTGAGCCCAACCAAACCAACAGAAGCTAAACATACCGAAAATAGCTGTATACATTGCATAATCCCTTATATAATCTATGAGAACTCCTCCTATTATTTATTTAATCATGCATATCATATACTATCTATATAAGAAATAGGCTAATGGTAGACAAAGTAACATATTTTTATTTGATCAGCTAAATAAAAAATGAAAAACGGATGCTTTATGAGCAACCGCTTTTATCATCCGACTAATTGCATTACACACTCATGCTAGGTAGAACTTTTTTTCGTCCATTCGTCTTATATTCAACCACTATCCTTCATCATACCAGCCAGTCGGTCTTACTTGAAGGTTGACGTTAATCTGTTTTACTTCTGTATACTCTTCATAACCAAAGGTACCAAGCTCTCGTCCGATTCCACTCTGCTTATAGCCGCCCCAAGGAGCTTCATTATAGGTTGGATGATAGCAATTGATCCAAGTAATCCCCGCGCGAAGTTTTCGAATGACACGCATCGCTTTCGCACCATCCTGAGTAAAAACGGCTCCAGCCAGCCCATAGATGGAATCATTTGCCAGACGAATCGCTTCTTCTTCATCGCGAAAGGTTTGAACAGCTAATACAGGGCCAAATATCTCTTCTCTAACAATCGTCATCGTCGGTGTCGTTTGGGTGAAAATGGTTGGTTCTACAAAGTAACCTTTTTCCATTCCATTTCCGATGATTCGATTACCGCCACAGACCAACTTCGCTCCTTCTTTCTTTCCTAACTCAATATAATGCAATACTTTATTCATGTGAGCTTCAGAGATCAAAGGTCCCATCTGTGTACCGGGTTTTAATCCATCACCAACACGGATTTTACTTGCTTTCTTTGCTAGTTCTTCAATAAATGCATCATGGATACTTTCCTGTAGAATTAAACGTGATCCAGCCGAACATGCTTGCCCTTGATTAAAGAAGATACCAGCTATGGCATAATCGATTGCTGTTGGCAGATCGGCATCAGCAAAAACAATGTTGGGCGATTTCCCCCCTAGTTCTAACGAGATTTTCTTTAGATTGCCACTTGCTGCTTGCATCACCTTGCGACCAGTCTCTGTTCCACCCGTAAAGGCAACTTTATCAATATCTGGATGTTCCGCAATCTCCTGTCCCACTGTCGCACCTGCTCCTAAGACCAGATTAACCACACCTTTGGGAACACCGATTTCATCGATCAACTCAAAGAGTTTGATACTTGTTAATGGCGTGATTTCAGATGGCTTAAAGACAATGGTATTTCCCGCAGCTAATGCGGGCGCCAACTTCCAAATCGCAATTAATAGTGGAAAATTCCATGCTACAATTTGCCCACATACCCCAATTGGCTCCCGTATAACCATCGCATGCATCGGATCAGAAACATCATATGTCTGACCATGTGGTTTTGTTGTGATTCCTGCATAGTAACGCAGGCATTGCACTGCATCGGAAAGATCAATCTCAGCCTCATGTAATGGTTTCCCATTGTTGAGTACTTCTAACTGTGCAAATGCTTCGCTTTCTTCTTCTAATCGATTTGCTAATCGTAGCAATAAATCTGCTCGTTCATTGGCAGAGATTCCCCACCAGCCATCGTGATAAAAGGCTCTTTTGGCAGCTACTACTGCTTTTCTAACATCATCTTGATTTCCTTCTGTCACTTGCGCGATCACTTCACCTGTGGCTGGGTTTAACACTTCTCGTCTCTCTCCAGTGCTAGATAACACCCACTCTCCATCAATATACATTTTTTGTAGCTGTTCCATCCTTTTACCTCCAGCTCATTTATACGTGATCTGCAAAGACACTTTCCATTACAGAGAGTCCTTCTTCTAATTGCTCATCACTGATCACGAGTGGAACCAAAATCCGAATCACATTCCCAAACAGCCCCGCGCTTAAAATAATTAATCCTTGTTCTACACATTCTCGAACCAAGGTTGCGGTCAAATCTTTATCTGGTTCTTTACTGTCATGATCCTTTACGATCTCCATCGCGCACATTGCACCCAGTCCTCGTACGTCTCCAATAAATGAAAATTGCTGCTGCATTTGTTGAAAACGTGTCTGCAATCGTTCACCAATCACTTGCGCACGAGCAATCAACTCATTTTCCATCATCTTGATCACTTCAACTGCCGCCACACAACCAAGTGGACTTCCACCAAAGGTTGACCCCAGCTCTCCCGGATTAGGGGCATCCATAATCTCAGCTCGACCAGTCACAGCGCTAATCGGCAGTCCAGCTCCAAGTGATTTGGACATCGTGATCAAATCTGGAACCACTTCAAAATGCTCCATAGCAAACATTTTCCCTGTTCTACCAAAACCGGTCTGAATCTCATCAGCAATAAATAGTATGTCATGTTTTTCACAAATCTGTTTTACACCCTGCACAAAGTTCTTTGAAGGAATAATAAACCCTCCTTCTCCTTGTACAGGCTCCATAATCATTGCCGCTACTTGTTCAGCCGGCACTTCTGATAAGAAAAACTCCTCTAACTGACGTAAGATTTCTTGATCTAACTCATCTGATGAAACTTGAAACGGTGCGCGGTAATAGTAAGGAAAGCGCATTTTATAGGTATCAGGAGCAAAGGGGCCAAATTCATATTTATAGGGTTTCACTTTACTTGTCAGCGACATGGATAATAATGTTCGACCATGAAATCCTCGTTCAAACGAAATGACCCCAGGTCTTCCGGTATATTTACGCGCTACTTTAACAGCATTTTCAACAGCTTCTGCACCACTATTTAAAAAGAAAGTCTTCTTTTCATGCGTACCTGGTGTAATTTGATTTAGTTTTTCAGCAAGGTGTACATAAGGTTCATACATAATGACAGGAAAACCTGGATGAATATAATGATCAAGTTGCTTTTTTAATGCCTCTATTACAGTGGGTGGACAATGCCCCACATTTAGAGTACCAATTGCCCCGGCGAAATCGATCAGTTGGTTACCATCCACATCTGTTACGATGACGCCTTTTCCTTGTTCGATAAAGGTAGGGGCCGTATTTGAAATACCTCTAGGGACGCTTTTTTCACGCCTCTCGAGCAGTTCTTTTCCTTTTGTACCAGGTATTGATGTTTTCAATTGAATAAAGCTCTTCCCATCCATAATCAAGACTCCCTTTCGATTATCAATCAATTTCTGCAAATTGAAGCGCAACTGCCCGCATGGGCGCACCGTCTGCACCAGTCATTTTAAGTGGTAATAAGGATAAAAAAGGGCGGTGAAAATCGATTGCTGCTAGATTGGTCAAATTTTCAATAATAATCCCATCTTCCCCAAGGATCAGGTGATGAACTGGATACTCATTAGTCCCTGTATCATCAATGTTGATTGCATCTAAAGCAAAGGTACGAATGCCTCGATCTAGTATTGCTTTAGCGGCTTCTACAGACAGATAAGGATGTTCATAATATTGATCTGTCCGATTATATTTTGACCAACCTGTATGAAAAATAACAATCTTGCCTGGCTCCATCTGTGGTAGATAAGGAGAAACATCTTTTAAAAGAATGGGTTGATGAGGCTTCCGATCTAAGACAGAAATGATGATCCCTTCACCTACGAATAAAGAAAGATCACATGCTTCAATCGTCTTTCCCTCTTGAATAAAATGGTATGGAGCATCAGCATGTGTTCCTGACTGCGAGCCCATACATACTTGCAAAATGTTATAGCCATGATTTTCAATTGTTGCAGTTGGTTCAAAAGTTGGATGTGGATCACCTGGGTAAACTTGTGTTTGCTCATCTAGATTTTGGGAAAGATCAACAATCTTGATCACTTTTGGCATCATTATCCCCTCGCTTATATAATTCTGGCTTCCTCTCCATCAGCATGGTATAAAACTCTTGCCGCGCTTTATTTGTTTGTGTTGAATCAATCTCAGCATATAGATAATCTTCTTCATCAACGAGTGAAACCATTTCAGTCCCAGTTGCATCAAAGATACGACTTCCACCTGTAAAATCGAATGAATGATTTTTTCCAATGTAATTACAGGTAACCAAAGGGGTCGCATTATCCAGAGCACGAGCCATACTAAACTTGACATAAGAATCTAGATATGGCTTTTCCCATGCAGCAGGTGCAATCAATAGATCGACTCCATCTAATGCATGTGAGCGAGCTACCTCAGGAAAGGCAAGATCCCAACAAATCAGCAAACCAACCTTACCCCATTCGGTCTCCACAGTCTGTAGAGCATCACCCGCTGTAAAATGGGATCGCTCAAGGCTGGTTAGATGTGTCTTATGATAGGATTGGGTCACTTGTCCTTGTGGATTCATAAAGTAAATCGTATTGAATGGGCTCTTACCTTGATTTTGTTCTACATTCCCATAAACCAGATAGATTCCATATTGCTGCGCTAACTGTGAAAAGAACTGATACGTTTCTCCATGCCTTTCTTCTGCTAGGTCACGATAGCAAAGCTGAAAGTCATAACCGGTTACAGCTAATTCTGGAAAGATGATGAGCTGGACACTCGGTCTAGCTTGTTTAATCTTTTTGATCCATTGCGCCATCTGACGCCATTTTTCTGCTTTTTTGAATGGTGTTGCACTCATTTGAACGGCTGCAACGTAAATTTTCATGTTGCAACTTTCCTTGTCTTCATCAATAACCAATATAATATCGCTGTAAAGAAAAAGGTAAGCACTGTTGAGCCTATTGAAAGTGGGTGCACATAAGTGAAGTAATAAGCAAATACAGCTCCAAGTATATAAGCAACATAAGCAAAATAATTGATTCCATTGCTGTACCAATATCGTTTATTGTTACCGTAAATAATCTCATCCGCGTCGTAGTTCTTCCTTTTTAGTAGATAATAATCAACTAGAAAGATGGAGATGACTGGGATAAATAATGTTCCAATCACGGTTAAAAAGGCTTGGAAGTGTAAGAGCAATTGTTCTTTCCAAAGCGCCCCAAGCACAGCAATTATTCCCATGATCAGGGTAGGTAAGAAAAATTTCCGATTATGAAAAATTGCTAAGAATGACATACTCGCACTGTATAAAGCCATCGTATTGGTTGACAAGACTGACAAAAAAATGACAATGCCAGCAATAAAACCAAGGATTGGATTCAACCCGCCGATCAATGTAGTGGGATCATAATTTTGTTGCCCACCTTGCATAATGGAAAAACCCGAAACTGTCGCACCCAGCGCCATTGCAACGACTGTACCGATAAAATAGCCAAGTAATGTACCGATCATTCCCGTTTTTTCATCGGCACAGTGACGATTAAAGTCAGCAGCAGTCGGCATCCATGAAAAAGCAGTTGCCACTACCATATCAAAACCGATCACCATTGATATTTTTGGATTGGTACTGGTAGGCATCTCAATTAGCTCTCCAAGATCAAATACAAGAAACATATACGTAAAGACGATTAATGAGAGGACAAGCATAGATGATGCAATAATATTTTCGGTTCTTTCAATTCCACGATGCCCATAGAGTGCAATAATCACAACTAATACTTCTACAAAGATGACAAATAGATTGATATTATCATATCCTGTTAGGAATCGAACCGCATGATTCAGACTGAGACCGCCCATATATGCCTGTATCCAGCTCCAACCGATTAAGACGATCACATTAACCGCTGAAGGGAGCGCAGCACCACGATATCCAAAAGCTCCTCGCATCAGAATCATGGTTGGTAATCCTGTACGGGTACCTACATTCCCTGTAAACAAGAGCGGGACTGCACCGATGATCGAACCCAGTATGATCATCGATATTGCTTGCGTAATCGTAAGATCAGGAACTAAAAGCATTCCTGTAAAAATTGTTGTGACCACGACATTTGCCGCAATCCACAGAGAAAGGGTAGAAAAAAAGCGCATCGTTCGCTCCGATTGCAGCGTTGGCTTCACACTATCCTGACCAAACTGATTGCTGACTTCCATTGATCCGTTCCTCCTAGAAACCATAATTTTGCAAATATGTTACTGCTCCACGCCCTTGATTCGCCGCTTTTGCATGGCAACCAGTGTAATCATTTCATAAGCTACATTGGAAGCAACGACTGCTGTAATCTCACCACTATCGTAAGCAGGTAACACTTCAACTAAATCAAATCCTTTTAGATTTATTCCATCTAATCCTCTTACATAAGAAAGTGCCTCATAACTGGTGGGACCGCCCACTTCAGGTGTCCCCGTTCCTGGCGCATATGCAGGATCAATAAAATCAATATCAAAGGAAACATAAACAGGCTGTTTCTTTACTCGCTGGTGAATACGTAGTAGCACTTCTTGCTGTCCCATCTCCCTGACTTGCTTCATTGTGATCACTTCAAAACCAAGTCTTCGTGCATCCTCCACATCATCCGGTTCATAAAGCGGACCGCGAATGCCAACTTGAATGGAATGTTCCACGTCTAATAACCCTTCCTCAACCGCTCGTAGAAAGGGTGTCCCGTGCATATACTTTTCCCCGTAATAGTTATCCCAAGTATCATTATGTGAATCGAAATGAACAAGCGCCATTGGGCCATATTGTTTTGCAAAAGCGCGCAAATTCCCTAATGTAATCGAATGATCCCCACCCAAAATAATGGGCACAATCTGCTTTTCCAAAATGGGTGCTAGCCCAGCTGTAATCTGATCATAAGTGCCTAAGATATTACCTGGGATCACATCCAAATCCCCATAATCTACTCCAGAACAATAGTCAAAAATCTGAATCTCTTGCTCTGGATTATATGGTCGTAGCAATGTCGAAAAACCGCGGATATGTTGCGGGCCTAAACGAGCGCCTACGCGAAAAGACTGTGCTGTATCAAAAGGAATACCCAAGACAACAAAATCAACATTTTCTGTTGTTGTTCGCTGTTCCAAACGCATAAAAGTAGGAATTCCACAAAAGCGCGGCGATTTCGATGAATCTTTTGGTTTAAACATAAAACAGACATCCTCCTACCAATATTTTGATTTGATGGAGCATGTCACTTAGTCTATCCATAAATACTTTTTAATAGTCAGTTTCTACGATCTAATGCTGATCCCTCATTTCCATAAATTCGGCAAAAGTACCCGCATGAATACCAGAACCGCCATCGACCTGGATTGTTTGTCCTGTAATAAAGCTGGAGGCATCTGAAGCTAAAAACAGAACAGTTTGAGCAATATCTTCTGGTTTACCAAGTCGATTTAATACATTATGACGAACAAATCGCTGCTTGACCTCTTCTGTGAAGTAAGCTTCGGTAGCTGGTGTGAGGATTAAGCCAGGTGCAACTGCATTACAGCGAATCCCCTGTTTACCATGCTGTGTGGCAACATAACGGGTTAATGAAATAACTCCTGCCTTCACTGAACCATAGGCAGAACTGTCTAGATCTCCAAGAATTCCTGCCATAGAGGCTGTATTAATAATCGAACCACCACTGTTTTCAATCAGATGAGGAATCACATGTTTACAGCCATACCCAATACTTCTAAGGTTAAGCCTAAAAGCAAAATCCCATGTCTCTTTGTCTAAGTCAACAATTGCATGATCTTTATCTGCTTTTGTTCCACCGACATTATTAAATAAGATATCGACTTTGCGATAAGTTACCTTTGCGATCGTGATCATTTCCTGAATCGATTCTTCCTCTAATGCATTTACCGATACAGAAATCGCGTCCCCTCCAGCTTGTCTAATCTCTTCTACTACTTTTTTTACACCATCAAAGTTTATATCAGCAGCCACTACTTTCGCGCCATGACTAGCCATTAACTTCGCTGTCGCTAAACCAATTCCAGAAGCGGCACCCGTCACAATCGCTACTTTTTCTTGTAGACGACCCATCCCACATGACCCCTTTTTACAAATATGCATGATTAAATATAAGATCTCCCAATGTCAAAGTAGATATCCATAGCAATCTCGCATAAAAAACCCTCTAGACATCTAAAGAGTTTAGCTGATAGATTAAGTCATGTGATCTGCTCGTGATCGTGGTTCCCGGCTACGCTTCACTACATCTAAAGGATCTAGATTCATGAGCTGGTAAGCGAAGAAAATATTTACTCAAAAAGCCCCCTTGGCATTCATATCCAAAGGGGGTAAGATTTGTAACTCTTTATCAGGTTCTACATTACATGTCAATCTAAAGGTGTTTTACTCAACTGTAACGCTTTTAGCAAGGTTTCGCGGTTTATCCACATCAAAACCTCTAGCTACACAAGCGTAGTAAGCAACAAGTTGCAAAGGTACGACAGCAAGGACGGGGGATAGTATGTCGAGTGTTTCTGGTAGATGAAGTACAGCATCAACTGATTTCTGTAGTTCTTGATCACCTTCGACTGTAAGACCAAGTAAATAGGCGCCACGAGCTTTTACTTCTTGAATATTACTCACCATTTTCTCATAGACAGCACGTTGGGTTGCTAATGAGATAACAGGAATTCCTTCTTCAATCAAGGCCAATGTCCCATGTTTTAGCTCACCAGCCGCATAGGCTTCGGAGTGTATATAAGAGATTTCTTTTAATTTTAGTGAACCTTCCAAAGCAACTGCATAATCGAGCCCACGTCCGAGGAAAAATAGGTGTTCATGGTTCACAATTTGTGCAGCAAAGTCCTTGATTTTGGCACTTTGTTCAAGGATTGCTTCTACACGCTGTGGTAAACGGGTTAGCTCGCTTACAATCTGTTTTGCATCCTCTACTGTACAAGTGCCACGCATTTGGGCAAAATACGTACCCAGTAGATAAATGGCAATCAATTGAGATGTATATGCCTTGGTCGAAGCAACTGCGATCTCTGGGCCTGCCCAAGTTATCAGCACTTGATCAGCCTCACGCGCTACACTACTCCCCACTACATTCGTAATGGCTAAGACTGTAGCTCCTGCTTTTTTTGCTTCTCGCAGTGCGGCTAATGTATCTGCTGTCTCGCCTGATTGGCTGATCACAATCACCAATGTCCGTTCTGTAATAATTGGATTGCGATAACGATACTCAGAGGCAATATCGACCTCGACAGGAATCCGTGTCAAATCTTCAAATACATATTTGCCAACTAATCCCGCATGATAGGCGGTTCCACACGCTACAAATTGCACTTTGTCGATCTGCTGAATCACTTGACTAGACAGAGAAATCTCTTGACTGAGATCAACTTGCTCCTGGCTAATGCGACTTGCCATTGTATCTTGAATGGCTTTGGGTTGCTCATAAATTTCTTTCAACATGAAGTGTTCATAGCCGCTCTTTTCTGCTTTATCTAAGTCCCAAGTGACACGTAAGGTATCCCTTTCCACAGGCGTACCATCGATTTTCATCAATTGAACGCGATCTTTCTCTAAAATGGCCATTTCTCCATCTTCTAGGATATACACATCCCTTGTGTGCTTGAGGATCGCTGGAATGTCCGAAGCGATAAAATTTTCACCATTTCCCAAGCCAATGACCAACGGGCTCGCATAACGTACCGCCACTAAACGACCAGGTTCTTTCACACTGAGCACGCCTAATGCATATGCACCATGTAATCGCGCCACCGCTTTTTGCACAGTGGAAACAAGATCTCCATCATTAAGATCAGCAAGGAGCTTTGCGATCACCTCAGTATCTGTCTCCGAAGTAAACGTATAGCCTTTTCCGATTAACTCTTCCTTCAGCTCCAAATAGTTTTCAATGATCCCATTATGCACAACGGCAAATTGACTTTGCTCATCAGTATGAGGATGGGAATTTTGATCGGAAGGTTTTCCATGTGTTGCCCACCGTGTATGACCGATTCCAACATTTCCTGAGAGTCCAGCAGATTTCAGCTTGCCTTCTAGGTCTACCAAACGTCCTTTCGATTTCTCAACCCGAATCCATTCACCATTAAAGATCGCAACACCAGCCGAATCATAGCCACGATACTCCAATTTCGATAGACCTTCCAGCAGAATAGGCTGTGCTTCTTTCTCCCCGATGTATCCAACAATTCCGCACATTTGATGAAATACCCCCATATCTCATATTTGTTATTTTTTTGTCTCGTCATACGATTGCCTTTGTCAAACAAGTCACCTTGCTTCTTTGTGCAATCGCTTCTCGGTCGTGACGTCAACCGGGAGGTATCCGCCGATCTTCGATAAACCTCCTCCTCGTCAACTGCATCAGCATGCAGTCCAGGCGCTTTTAATCAAATCAATATCTCGTCATCTCTACCTCCTATCTGTTGTTTAAAACAACATATTCTATGCTAGGATAAATTCGACAATAAGTAAAGTCTATTTTTTTCAACCATACATCTATTCCCGATTTAGATAGATTCTAATACATATAAATTGAATAAATAGATGATATTTTCGGCCAAATGATCCCTATTCATAAAGTCTTAAACCAGATGTAGATAAACTCATGTGATCGGCTTGTGATCGTGTTTCTCGGCGACACTCCAACCGGACCCTCCAGGCTGTGGTACTGTCGCGTTCTGAGCCTTCGCGGCCAGGCAAAACTCGTCTTCTCTGGCATACTTCGAACAGTTTGCTCGAAGGGAAAATGCCGCTTTACCTGCCATTCCGCTAAATTTCGCCCGAAAATGGTGCGTTGCCGATCACCTCTTCATTCGCTCTTTATGTCTGCCAACAAGCGTAATCGGCTTGTGATCGTGGTTTACGGCTGGGGCTCGTTCGTTGTTTGATGTTGTAACTTCACTTGTACTTTCACATCAGTCGAATCTAACGACAAAAGAGAAGAGGGTACAGTAACTTTAGTTGCCAGCATTTGGTCACTAGTCAGCTTACTTAAATCTAACGGAAGGCTCAGTTGAGTCATGAGATCAAGCTCTTCTTTACGACCAAACAGACGGAGACGACTTGGTGTAACTTGGATGGAAGAGACTAAATAAGGTGGGGCAGGAGATTGTTCAATGACAGGTTGAATCGGCACCTCTTTTTCCACCCATCCAGCGGGGATAGTAACAGAGGTTGTTTGATCTATTAATGTAGCATGTTGGATCGCATCATGATTTCCTGTCAGTTGTAAAGGTATTTCTTTGGTCAATGGTGACTGCCATTGATCCAATTGCAGACGTGCACGAACAAAAGGTATTTGCCGTAATTTTGTCTGAGCTCCTCGTAAAAATGCTGTTTTCGGTTCCCAAGTCGGTGCTGCTTTTTGTAATTGTGATTTTGCTTTGCCCGCCAACTCAAGCTGAATGGGCTTTTCTACTTCTACTTTTTTATCCACAAAGACACGAATACGCTTGGGCTTCGCTTCAAAATGAACACCAGCCGGAAGCCCTTCCACTTGTACCGAAGCAAATTGATAATAGCCCATTCTTAGATGACGCAAATCGATAAACGCCCGATAAGTAGGAGGCAATCGCCGCAGTGTTTGTTCAGGGCCAGAAAGAACAAGGTTTACTTTGCTATCACCTTGTTCTAATAACTCCTGCCGATCTTGGTCTATCCGTGACTGTAATTGTACACCACCAATTTCGACCATATCCTGTGGGTTGGCGAATGGAGGAAAGGAATGATCGCCAACCATTAACCAGATGAAAATCCCTAAAAGTAGCGCGATAATCCGCAAAACCAAGTTATTTTCATACCAACGATTCATTCTCCCCCCTCCCCTTCATGAATTTTGGGCTGTCGCCATGTTACAAACTTCCTTCTTTCACGTGGTCTTAGTCCATTATATAGCTGTTGTAATAATGAATCTTCACTAAGGTCTCGCTGTAACTTACCATGCTGTGCAAGGGAGATTGCACCGGTCTCCTCAGATACGATGACAACTAATGCATCTGAATGCTCCGATAGTCCAATACCTGCCCGATGCCGCGTACCTAATTCTTTGCTGATCAGTCGATTTTCCGATAAAGGCAAGTAGCAACCGGCAGCCATAATTAAGTCTTCACGAACAACCACGGCTCCATCATGTAGAGGTCCGCTTGTAATAAATAGTTGCTGGAATAGTTCTGAGCTTAGCTTTGACTCTAAACGAACTCCTGTTTCGATATAATCAGATAAGCCAGTTTGACGTTCGATTGCAATTAAAGCGCCTATCTGCTTTTCTGAAAGAATAAGTGCAGCTTTGCTGATTTCGTCAGCAATTCTTCCTGTCTGTTCATCTTTCATCTGTCGATTGAACTGAAAGAAACCACCTCTTCCCAACTGTTCAAGTGCTCGGCGTAGCTCGGGTTGGAAGATCACAATGATTGCGATTAAACCAACAGAAAATAAGTTTTCGATCAGCCAACGCAGTGTCGTTAATTGAAGGAAATAGCTAATGGACCAAGCAATGATGACGACAGAGACCCCTTTTAATAACTGAACACCTCTTGTCCCACGTAGTAAGACCAATAATTGATAAATAATATAGCTCACAATCAAAATATCAATAATATCGCTGATATAGGTTTTAAATCCATCAAATAGTTGCATATGGACCTCCGCCAAAAACATTCTTAGCTTATTATGTACAACTCCATAAAAAATGAGCAATCAAAAAGATTGCTCTTTATGTTAACCAGTATTGCGCAGTCCGGCAGCAATTCCATTAATTGTGATCAACACTTGCTCTAACAGATTTTCTTGATCTGCTTCATCATGTACCTCTGCTCGCCATTCTTTCAACAGCTTCACTTGAATCCAACTTAATGGATCAACATAGGGATTACGTAATCGAATCGATTCTTGAATGACTGGTATATGATCAAGTAATTGTTGTTGTTCTGTGATGGCTAGAACCCATTGTTTAGTCAATTCAAATTCCTTTTTAATTAAATCATAAATCCGTTTTCCATCCTTCTGGTTCTCGACTAATGAAGTATAATGTTCTGCTATCACCATATCTGCTTTGGCTAATGCCATCTGTAAATTATCGATCAAAGAACGGAAGAATGTCCAACCTCGGTACATTTGCCTTAATAAGGCGATCCTTTCTTCTTGTTCCTGCTTCAACCATGTTTCAAAGCCTGTCCCTGCGGCAAACCAAGCAGGGAACAGAAAACGCGATTGCGTCCAGGCAAAGACCCATGGAATTGCACGCAAATCTTCAAAACGTCGGCTATTTTTCCGTCGAGCAGGTCTTGAACCAATTTTCAATTCTCCTACTTCGGGCAGTGGTGTAGCCTCATGGAAGAAATGAAGAAAAGCAGGATCTTCAAAAACAAGCTGTTGATATTTTTTTAAAGAGACATCAGCAATTTGCCTAATCGCTTCAATCCAACTTTGTTTCAATGGATGCGTCTCGCTTGCCAATGCTTTTGAGCTTGCATAAATGAGTGCGGAAGTCGCCTGTTCTAGACTTCTTTCCGCAATCGGTGCTAAAGCATACCTTGAGGACAGCACTTCACCTTGTTCAGTAATTTTAACGCCACCTAATACAGCCTGAAACGGACTCGCTAAAATACTAAAGTGCAGAGGGCCACCGCCTCTTCCTAGCGCACCACCACGTCCATGGAAAAATTTAATCATTAAACCATGTCGTTTTCCAAGCTCCGATAAAGAAAGTTGAGCAGAATAAAGTTCCCAGTTTGCTGAGATCATGCCTCCATCTTTATTACTATCGGAGTAACCCAACATAATCTCCTGAATCGCTAAATCTCTTCGTCTATGAGGAACAAAAGCAGGATGACTCAAGTATGCTTCCATAATCTCATGTGCTCGATGAAGATCATCAATTGTTTCTAAGAGAGGTACAACATGTAAGCCAGACTTCTTTTCTCCACCTCTTACCGTATGTAATCCTACTTCTTTCGCAAAAAGTACGACTTCTAATAGGTCGCTGGTTCCTTGTGTCATGCTAATCAAGTAATTGCGAATCGCAGCTGAGCCAAATTCCTCTTTTGCGCGCTTAATCATACGAAATACTTCTAAACACTCTGTCGTATCAGGCGAATATTCTGTATGTGGTGAAGTAAGCGGTCGTGGATCACTTAGCAACTCTGTTAATAACTTATACTTTTGTTGCTCGCTTAAACTTGCATAATCCTCTTCAATACCTAATGTCCGTAAAATCTCTGACAATGCTCGTTCATGTTCAGCGCTATGTTGCCGTATATCGAGTGTAAAAAGATGAAAACCAAATAACTCAACTTGCCGAATCAAAGTGCTAATCGCTTGGTCGGCAACTGATATCGCTTGATGACCACGTAAACTTTGATCGATTATTTGCAAATCGCGTAGAAATTGATCCACATTCAAATATGATCCCTTTTGATGTTCTCCCTGCCTCGTCCAATAAAGTCGGGCTAACATATAGGTAAGTTTGATCCGATAAACTTCATGCTGATTTCGCCATGCAGTGATCGAGTCAGTCAATTCCACCTCTTCCTGGTCGACAACAATCGAGTCGAGTAACTCCTGTTGAATCTGTACTCTTTCTGAAGAATGACTTAATTGTTTCAACAATTGACGAAGAGATTCCATATATTTTCTAATAATTAAGTTTCGCTGTAATTGTAATGTTGCCCATGATACATTTGCAGTAACACCAGGATTCCCATCACGGTCTCCGCCAATCCAAGAACCAAATCGAAGGAAAGAACGAACATGCCAATTTTTCATCGGGTAATATCGCCTGAGCGCTCGTTCTAATTCCAGATAAATTTTAGGCAATGATTGGAACAATGTTTGATCTACATAATAAAGACCATTTCGAACTTCATCAATCACCGTTGGCTTTCGTTCCCGCAACTCATCACTCTGCCATAAAGTCATCACATCACTAAATAAATCTAAGTGCAAGATCTCTAGTTCATCTGGAGTCAGTTCTGGCTGATCCAGTAGCATTAATTTTTCTGCAATCCGATGGTGAATATCTAGTATCGTACGACGCATCGCCTCAGTCGGATGCGCTGTCATGATTAACTCTAAGGATAAATGACCTAAAATTTCTTCCACTTGCTCTACGGTATAACCTTTTTCTTTCAGACGAGCAATGGCACTCTCGATGGAGTAAGGCTGTTGTTCAATCTGTTGATTTTTACGATATGCACGATGTCTCCGCACACGATGGTTTTGTTCAGCTAAATTGACAAGTTGAAAATAAGTAGCAAAAGCCCGTATTACTCGTTGAGTTGATTCTTTAGGGAGCTGGCTAATCAGATCCGTACAATGGGCAAACAGAGTTGGGTCAGTAACTGTACGTAGCTGCTTCGCCTGTTCACGCAACTGTTCAACATGCTGAAAAATCTCTTCCCCTTCTTGGATTTTTAATACCTTTCCTAAAATCTCACCCAATAATTTTACATCACGTCTTAATGGCTGATCTTTATCTATCGTACTCATTTACAATCTCCCCTCCTTCAAATCAAAGAAATCAATCGTTGTAACGAATATGGATTTTAATGCTTTACACATCAGCATTTTTTTACTGTATCTTAATCATAATGCATTCATAAAAAATCACAAGATTTTCTTCCCTAGAATCGATTCAATTAGTTCTACTGCAACTTTTGCTGTATGATTTGCCTGATCTAATATTGGGTTCACTTCAACAAATTCAGCTGATAACAATTGTTTACTTTCTGCTAACATCTCCATTGCTAACTGGCTTTCTCGATAGGTTGTACCGCCCAAAACAGGCGTTCCCACACCTGGAGCATCTTTCGGGTCTAAACCGTCTAGATCAAAACTCAGATGTATCCCCTTCGTTCCTTGGCTTGCAATCTGAATCGCTTCTTCCATCACTGCCGCCATACCGACTCGATCAATCTCATGCATAGTAAAAACACGAATCCCCAATTCATGGATCCTTGTTTTTTCTGGAGGATCTAGATCTCTAGCACCCACAATCACGGTCCGATCAGGCTTTATTTTTGGTGAAAAGTTACCCATATTGACTAAGTCAGAATGTCCAATTCCCAAGCTAACTGCTAGTGACATACCATGAATATTACCTGAAGGTGAACTTTCTTCTGTATTTAAATCTCCATGAGCATCAAACCAGATTAATCCAACCTCTTGATATTGCCGTGTGACACCTGTCAAAGTTCCAATCGCGATACTATGATCCCCACCTAAAACAAGTGGAAAACTCCCTTGCTGTATCGCTTTGCTCACTTGATCAGCCAACTTTTCGTTTACTTCTTTTACTTGTGGGAGCCACTTTAATTTAGGGTTTTCAATCGTTAAACGCTCAGGGCTTGGGACATATATATCTCCCAAATCTTCCACATAAAAACCCAATTGTTCAATTCGTTGGCGAACTTTTGCATATCGTATCGCACTAGGACCCATATCGACTCCTCGTCGGTTTTGCCCCAAATGCATTGGCACGCCAATAATCGTAACCTTTTTTTGACTCATTGTATTTCACCTGCTTTCATGATTAGTATGATCGATTCAACCATTTTCAAGTCTCTGATTGTAGACAAAGTCATGTGATCTGCTCGTGATCGTGGTTCATGGAAACGCAATTCATATGCATCAAAAAATTGAGTATCAACACCGTTCAAAATAGAACTACGTCAAACAACAAAAATCTTATGTATTAAATATGTTTTTATTAGTTTTATTGCTGTTTTCCTTCCATACATATATACTTAGAATGTCATGACAACACGTTACCTGGAGGGTTCTTTTGCATGAAAATTCGTTATCTATTTGGGCTGATGCTTTCATTACTATTAATAATCAGCGGATGTTCCATGATTACTGACTTAAATAATTCGATTGATTATGTTACCAAAGCTACTGAATACATCAATAAAATGAACTCATATTCTCAAGAAATACCACCACTTTTTGAAAAAGCAGCAACTGACCCTTCTTCACTTAGTCAATTACAAACAAAACTGCAAACCATGAAAACGGATATTCAAAACTTTGATAATCTAAACCCTCCTGATTTCGCCGCCAATATTCACCAAAGTATCAAAGATAAAAACCAGGCAATCTTAGGCTTAATTGATACTTCACTAGCTGATCTGAAAGACGGCAAAGTTACTATTGAAAATATCTCACAGCTTCCGATTTTTAAAACAATCCAAGAGCTAAATGGATTCCTAAATCAGTTACAACAGCTTCAACAATAAAGCAAACTTATCCAACGATCTAAATAGCTAAAGCGCTATGACTAATCAACTGCTTTAGCTATTTTTATTATGGTAGATCTTAAATCATCAAAACGAGCTTACTTTTCAGAAAGTATGAAAAAACCAACACTCTCAACAATAGTCGAGTAATGTTGGTCTTGAATTTTTATTTGATTGGAGCGGAAGACGGGATTCGAACCCGCGACCCTCGCCTTGGCAAGGCGATGCTCTACCCCTGAGCCACTTCCGCACACCGAATAGATGGTGAGCCATGAAGGATTCGAACCTTCGACCCTCTGATTAAAAGTCAGATGCTCTACCAACTGAGCTAATGGCTCATAAAACAAAATGGCTGGGGAGGTAGGGATCGAACCTACGCATCACGGAGTCAAAGTCCGTTGCCTTACCACTTGGCTACTCCCCAAAAAGGAAGAGAATATAAAGTTTGGTGGAGGGAGTAGGATTCGAACCTACGAAGGCAAAGCCAGCGGATTTACAGTCCGCCCCAGTTGGCCACTTTGGTATCCCTCCATAATTATTAGCTACCATATATGATTGTATTCTCTATTCCCTCAAAAATGATACTCATTTGAGATGAAATATATCGTTATTACACGAAACCATCTCAAATTTAGATATGGTGGACGCTGACGGGCTCGAACCGCCGACCCTCTGCTTGTAAGGCAGATGCTCTCCCAGCTGAGCTAAGCGTCCATATGAGTAAGAATCTGTGGAGTAAGAGGTCTGAATTATAACTATCATCTAGTATTCACATCTTGGTGAGCTTGGATAGATGTAGGTTTATGTCGCAGACCTCTGACATCCAACTCAATTGGTGACCCGTAGGGGATTCGAACCCCTGAATGCCAGCGTGAAAGGCTGGTGTGTTGACCGCTTCACCAACGGGCCACATGGAGCTTCCAACCAGGCTCGAACTGGTGACCTCTTCCTTACCATGGAAGCGCTCTACCGACTGAGCTATGGAAGCAATGGCTCCCCAGGTAGGACTCGAACCTACAACCTACCGGTTAACAGCCGGGTGCTCTACCATTGAGCTACTGAGGAATATATGTATTGCCTGGCAACGTCCGACTCTCCCAGGGGCGTGAGCCCCAAGTACCATTGGCGCTGGAGGGCTTAACGATCGTGTTCGGGATGGGAACGAGTGGAACCCCTCCGCCATCATCACCAGACAAAAGAGTGTCACACTCTGAAAATGAGTAGAAAAGAAAGTCATACACCAAAAGAAAATGGTTAGATAAGCCCTCGACCGATTCGTATCTGTCAGCTAAGTGTG
>NZ_FQVL01000032.1 GCF_900129355.1 Seinonella peptonophila
GAGCAACAATGTGTGATCAATTGTTGTAACTGCTCCATGTATGTCTGGATCAGCCAGTCCATCGTTTGTTGTTCATATTGCTGCTCGCTATACTGAAGGGTGAGTTGGAATCGACCCGCTACAACCATGCCGAGTAGATCAATACGATGCGCTCTTTCGCTTGTGGGATCTACCATCTCTCCTCTTGCTTCAGGAGCCATTCCCAATAGGAGATCACCTGACCATGTACCATCGACTTGTCCCAGGTAGTTAAAACTTACTTCTGGCTTGGGCGCTGTCGTGAGGGATGATTCTTTGCCCCATGTTTGCAATAATCCATATCCCAATCCTTTATGGGGAATGGCGCGTATCTGCTCTTTCACTCCCTTGATCGCATCTCCCATTGTTTCTGCTTCAGATATGTCCAGCTTCAATGGATAGAGACTGGTGAACCAACCGACTGTTCGAGATAAGTCGAGCTGTTCGCTGATCTCTTCACGCCCATGTCCTTCTAGATGTAGGTGACAGATATCGCTGGCTGTCCATTTCTGAACGGTTTGTGCCCATGCGGTGAGGAGCAGGTCTGTCACTTGTGTCCGATATGCCTTTGTCGATTCCCGTAATAAGGCTTCAGTCTGCTCTTTGGTAAAAGTGCGGACTTTCATTTGTAGATGTGCTTGTCGATTCTCTCCTTCTGGATGATCGACCGGCAAGGCCGTGATCGATTCGACTTGTTGCTTCCAGTAGGGCAGCTCTTTTTGCACCTGTTGTGTCTGGGCATATTGCTGCAATTGGGCGATCCAGTCTTTCCAGGAACTGGTTTTCGCTGGTAGCTGAATCGGTTGCTGCTGGGTTGCCTGTTGGTAGGCTTGTTGGAAATCTTCTAAGAGAATCCGCCAAGAGACGGCATCCACCATCCAATGATGCAGAATCCATAAGAGACGATCAGGCTGATCGCCCAGTTGGAAGTAGATCATCCGCTGAATCGGTCCCTTTGTGAGATCAAGCTGCTGTTGCGCTTGATCTGCGATCTGCTCGATTCTTTGTTGTTGCCATTCTTCCGGTTGCCCCCGTAGGTCTACCCAAGTAAACGGAAGTTCTGCTTCGATGGACTGATGCACCGATTCTTCTTCGACGATGCGCAGACGCAGAGCATCATGTTGCTCGATGACAGCTTGCAATGCTGCTTGTAGGGCATCCGGTATGGCGGTCTCTTTCCACAACAGCAGGAGTGATTGGTTCCAATGATTCCGATTGGGAATGGCTTGCTCCCAAAACCACTGTTGGATCGGGGAGAAGGGAACTGTTCCTTCTACCAGCCCTTGTTCTGCTGCTACTTGTGGCTGTTGCTGGACATAAGGTGCCAATTCAGCAATCGTTTGATGTTCAAAAAGCTGTTTGGGGGTGAGCCGCAATCCCTCTCGCTGTGCCCGTGCGACCACTTGAATGCTGAGGATGGAGTCGCCCCCACAGGCAAAGAAGTTATCTTGAATACCGATCTGGGGTTGTTGTAATATTTCTTGCCAAATGTGAACCAGACGAGCTTCGATCTCATTTCGGGCGGCGACAAAGGTGACTTCTCCTTCCCAAGCTGGCTCAGGAAGCGCTTTGCGATCCACTTTTCCATTCGGGGTGATCGGCAATGCGGGCAGCCACTCATAAAAGCGTGGAACCATATATTCGGGAAGTCTTTGTTTCACCCATTGACGCATCGCTTCTCCCTCGACCGTGTCACCTACCAGATAAGCAACCAATCGCTCTTCCCATACTTCAACCACTGCTTCTTGGATCTGAGGGTGACGCAGGAGACAGGCTTCTATTTCACCCAATTCAATACGAAATCCACGTAAACTGATCTGATGATCGAATCGTCCTAAAAACTCCAACTCTCCATCCCACCGATAGCGCACACGATCTCCGGTCCGATAAAGGCGACCCCACTGTGGATGCTCGATCCATCGTTCGGCTGTCTGCTCCGGCTGACCATAGTAGCCTTTGGCTAAGCTCTCTCCACCTAAGTAGAGTTC
>NZ_FQVL01000011.1 GCF_900129355.1 Seinonella peptonophila
CACTCATACGCAATGCATTTTGTATAAGATTTGACTTTTTACTCAGAAAATAATCTGTGATCATTGTATGAATCGTTCCCCATGGTTGATTACTTGCTTGTCGATAATAGGAGTAAGCCAATTGAACGTTCCTTTTCGCTTCTTGTTCATTTCCAATCATTCGATATGTTTCGGCTAATCCTAATGCTCCATGTCCTGCCCAACCATTTAAACCCAGTTTCTTTGCATATTCGAGTGTACTATTGTGAAGAACCAAACTTTGTTCCATTTTCCCTTGTAAACGATAAATTTCACCTTCAGTACTATATAAATATATTCTTTGTCTTGATTGTAAAGGCTCAGCTAATTGAATTGCTTTTGTGATTAATTTGTTTGCCTCTTCAATCTGCCCTGTAATCAAATATAAATCAATTATTCTTCTTAAGCATTTAACATATAACACTATATTTCCATTGCGTTTTGCCCTCTTCGCGACCTTTGTTAATTCTTTTAACATGTTATAATCAGGTTTCTTCAAACAACCAATGGAGCCATAGATTCCAAAACAAATATCATTATACAAATCATGATGGTCATCAATTAAAGACAATAACTCCTGAAGAATTAGCTCTGGCTGATCTATCGGAGCAACAAATTTTAAATGATGTGCTTCCCTCATTTTATATCGAATATAGGTTTCATCACGACGATTATATCCATAAGAGCGAATCAATTCTTCTGCAAGTTTATGATACATTTGCGCTGCCTTAAAATAGTCACCTGTAATATGAATCATATCAATATAACTGTACATCACTTCTAACCAATCTTTTGTTCCTTTCGGAACAAGTTCTACAAGAAGTTCTGATAAATATATACTTAACCGGGTTGCAGCGAATGATTGTAGCTTTTGGTTACACTCGATCAACCAGGTAACGATACTTTCTTGATTAGAAAAAAAATGAACAATATCAGTCAATATCACTTGAGCTTCATTTTGGTAATTCAATAGCAAATACTCAATAAACTTGATATGTGATATCGAAAAATAATTGTCTGTTTTATCACGTATGACTTGAAAAAAGTCTCCAATATCATACAAAGTGAATACGACTTTTTCTTCTTGAATTCCAGAAAGATCAGAAATTGCTTCGAGTTTTAGTGCAGTTGGCGATAATGCTAATGTTAAAAGCACTTTTAAATACACCTTATCAAAAATTGATTCTCCAGTTGATTGCTTTAATTTATCCAAATAATTAGTATACGCTTGCTGTGTATTAGATGGTATTCGAAGATCTGTTGAATCAAACTCAGCATATACTTTACCTAAGAGGCTGATCATAAGGAATGAATCATTAGAGGATTGTATTATATTTTCAATAAGTTGCTCATTATTCAGAGCACATTTTTTCGTCAAAAACTCCTTGAATAAGAGTTCTCTGTCTCTTTTAAATTGATCTAAGTCGATTCTTTTATAAGCTTGATCCTCTTTCACTCGTTCAATAAATTTAAATGATTGATGCCTTAATTCCGAATTTCCCCTCGATAGTAATATAATAAACACGTTCTCTACCAATTCATTTGGTTTTGGTAAATAATCGATAATCATATCTTTTGAATCGAGTAATTCATCTAAACCATCAATAACTAAGATCAAAAATTCTTGCTGGGATTTTTCTAAAACCTCCTGAAAAAAAGCATTCACTGCTTCAGATTTTGTTAGATATTTTTCAAACTGAATTCTTGCTTGAACATTATGCCCATTCTCATCTCTGATTTGATCACTCACTGAATAAATAAAGACCTCAGGATTTTGCCTCATTCCAAGTCGAATATGATATTTAATTACACCATTAGAGAATTGAAAATATTTCTCATTTTTTAGCGCATGAGCCATCCATGATTTACCTATCCCTGATTTACCAGTAATGTGAAGATATCCATGCCCTACCTTTGAAGCTAGCTTTTCAATTGTTGATTCTATGAATTCTATCTGAAGATTAGGATTAAGATACTTTTCTTTATTATCTGAACCGAACTCAACTACATCAAAAGATCGAATTAATTCACTTGAATACGATGAATTTGTTGTGTTTAATAAATCTTTACCGCTAAACTGATCCATAATTTTTAGCTTTCCTTTTTCTTGCATACTTAATAGTAAAGCTTCTAATTCAGGCAATTTTGTTAATCTGACCTTATTTCCATAAAAACAGTCCAAAAAAATAAAGCCTTGGCGGATTTTATCGAATGTTAACAAAGTATAAATATCTTGATCTTGATTTTGATTTTCAGTAAGTTTACTGATAATAAAAGGGGAAATAGAAAACATCTTTTTGCTTGAGTTTCGTTTAACCCAAACAGAATAATCCCAATCAACCATCGGTTTATAATCTGAATGAATGAGTTTATCTATATTCCAGTTTATTACCTGTTTTTTATCTGATGGACTCATGCTGAAAATAGATAAATCATCTAAAAAAATACGGCTTGTTTCTAAAATTCCCTTTAGTTTGTTATACATCATATCAATGTTATTTTTCACGGTTTCTATATTATTACTAATTCGTCCATGACCAATTGAATCATTTCTCCATTTTACAAATTGCCGCAGCACTTTTGCTTCTTTACTATTACATTGAATTCTTCGGCCTCTACTCACAATGGATAAAAACTCTGGAAACTCTAATTCCGACTCGTATCCCTCCATACGAAGCGATCGTGCAGTCTGAAAATAAAAATCAAGCCAATCACCTAATGAAGGCGGCTTTTGAAATAGCTTTGAGCAAATGGTTAATAATTTGTCGATCAAAAGATCGTCTTTCTTTTGCCTAGCAAGCAGCAATCCGTCAGAAACAAGTACTGAACTATATAGCTTAATAATTGCTTCCCCAAGATCCCTTAAAGAAAACAAAGCAGACTTATATTGTTGTTTTCCTATGTCTTGTAGAAATAAGTAAACTGCATTTGAAATAAGAAACGGATAATTAGAAAACGGATTCACTATAATCACCCTTCAAATGAGTAATGTAGTTACAAATTAATATTCATAGTTAAACATCGTGATTCATTTTATTTTCTGAAGTAAATCTATTTAATGAACTAATTCGATTATAAAACCTTTCTTCACTCGGATTACTTTTGTGGTTTAATCCTTGATTGATTTTTTTCTGAAAAAAAAAGACCCCGACTATACCCACACTTGAAAAGATTAAATAAAGGAGTAAACCTAACCAATGTATTCCCCACAAACTTAACCAAGGTGGATTTTTGATTCCTTGAAAAATAAATTGAAATAAACCTCCAAAGAGTACGATAGGAAATCCAAACACTGTTATATTGCTTACCAATCGATTTGTTCGAGTGTCTACATACCCTCTCACAATATTCTCAATTTCAGAAACAGAATCATATAACTCTTTCAGTTGTTCTTCGATTCCCCAGCGTTTTTCTATCGCACGATAAAAAGATTGTAAATCATAGTTTATGGAGGGGTTTGAATCAATAATTTTTTTACGTAACTCCACTTTCAGAATAGCCATCCAGTGATTTAAGTGTGTTAGATGCTGGCTCTTTAACGTCTTATAATCTCGCATACTTTCTGCGATATAGTTTATTTTTTCTTTTATCTCTTTCTTCATCTTTAATATTGACATCAATCTTGTTTCTAGTTTATGAAATTCATTCTGGTAATCATGAAATGGTATAGAATCATCTTGCCAATCATCCAATAAAAAAACCCCATTTGCATGAATAACAGCATATCCTCCAGGAATCTCTTTAAAGTCAAAGGATTGTTCTGAAGGTAATTCATAAACAGTAGGTAAACGATTAACACCAGATGCACAAGATGCTAACAACTGCTTCATTGTTGGAGAGTTAATTAGGGATTCTTGTAAATCATACTGACTCCACCTACACGCAAAAAGTTGTTTATTACATTCAATATTTTTATCAACAGGTTGACATTCATAGACTGAGCAGGGGTTTCCTAATGTACCATCTTCTAAATAAGGTTGCACCTGTAAGGTTTTTGCAGGATGATAAAGCTTCCACAATGTGTTAACCACATCATTCCAAGTTAATTTTGATCCATATGACTGTTCCATTGCCTTTTTTGGAGCTGCGACCAATGAGAAATCCTTATCATAGTACCATGGATACATTGGGGCTAATTGATTTTCATCCATGGGTCGTTGACCTTTCCACTTCTCTGTTTCTAACTTCTCTAATTCCGTCCAAAATTGTTCTAAATGAATTTGTTTAGAAGGATCAATAGAAATTACCATATCATTTCCCGTTCCTTTTAACATGGGCTGATGTATCGCCATTAAACTGAAACCCATTTTCAACCAAGGGCGAGTCTGATCCGATCTGACAAACGATTTAATCGCGCCAATATAGGCCTTTTCTGTTGATATAAAAGCATCAATAACAGCAGATTTATTCGAGTCGACAATTGGAAGTACCAATTGTAATTTAGTTCCTGATTTATAGCTATTAACATATCTATGATACTCGTAAGTAAGGAACGATTTCGCAATTTGATATTCAGGAAAGTAATCCACATCTACTACCTGGTAAGGAATAACCCCTTGCTTAAGCAAGGAGATAAGAAATTTCAAACAAGCAAGAAACGACTTTTCAATATCTTTTGGCTCATTTCCATGTGAGAAATAGGTATGAGCCAATGCACTTTGTAAACAACCCCATGATTGAAAAGGCTCACCTGTTAACGAAACATCTCCTCGCTTCCAGTTATCTACATAATCGATCCAGATCTTTGGGATGTCAAAAGGAAGTTGATTGATACGAATGCTCCAAAGTAGATATGAAAGGACAGTATCAGGAGATAAATCTTTTAAGAAGAAGGTGATTTGTTTCGTAGGTACTCGATATGATGGTATCCATTTGTTAATTTCATCCTGATCCATATGATAAACGTAAGATGAAATGGATAACCATTTGGTTAAATGTTGACTCAATATTAACCCCTTACTTGATCGATGCCCTCTTCCTAATAAAATTTCATTTTCATCGGGCGACTCTTTATACGGGTCATAACGAAAAGAAAATGACTTCGCTTGTTTATATAAGTTATCTAGAATTTGCTTTTCATCCATTTATCAATCCTCCCCATTTTGAATATTTAGTAAATATTTAACTTGTTATTGGATATCTAATATTCCTTAACTATGCCCAATTCAGTATTTCCCCTGTTTAGGGTTTGTGAAACTTAGAGACTAAGTTGCGAATCGTACTTACCATAGTAAAAATATTTGGCAATCTATTTGTAAAATTCGCTATGAAGTGAAAAGAATCCTGGTATTCGGAGTTAGTGATCAGTCATTTAATCAACATTCTCAGGATGAGCTTTAGTTCCCATATAAATAAGCCCTGTTTTACATCCTGCTGGATCACCAAGAGATCAACAACCTTACTAAACCAGTCTTTTAATTTGGCTCGTAAGTCTTCCACAATGGTGTTATTAGATTGTTAAGTACAATTGAAATATCATTTGTTTGACCAAGCTACCATCAATGAACCAAGATTGATAAAGGGGATTTCATTTTGCACCTGATACTTTTATCTTGATCTGGAAACGTTCAGATAAACCACTGATGACAAAATATACCTACTATCTAAAAAGACTCACATTAAAATCAATATGTCTTTCCCTTATCATAAGAATGATATAAAATTCCTATTATAGCTATGAACGTGAATGCTAGATTCCTATTTTTCGATTAAATGATGTAGATTTATCTCTTTGTTATAAAGATAATTCAAATCCTTCTCGATCACATCAAAATCAACTTCCGACTCAATAATATAAGCAATAAGAGTATAGAACACTTCAGCAACATATATATACTCTTCAAAAACGACGACTTTATCTTTATTCTTTCTTTTATAAGATGCTATAAAACCTAAACAACGCTTTATAACAAACCCCTTTTTCATCTCATTTGCACTCAAGTCTTTCCCAAAATGCTTTTGCAACCAATTTTGAGATATTAATTCAGATACTATTCCGGAATTATTAACATTACTTGAAATCTCAATGATTTTTTCTAAATTATCATCCAAATACTTCTTATCTTTCCTAAAGGTTTTTATTATGTCTTTTCTAAATTGGTCACTATCAATATATTCGGATGTTTTATCGTAGAATTCGACTGCTTCATTCATTCTTGATGGATATCCAAAATCAATAATCTCCCTATCTTCAGTAAAAAGATATGTAAAAATCGATAGCTTAAGGTTGAAACTCAAATGTAATATATTTTTAAAATAAAACTTCTCTAACCATTTCATATACTCGCTTGCTTTTTTTTCCTCATCTGGATCTAAACTTACTAAAAAGAAACCTATTGAGTGAACCAAATTATATGTTTTTAAAAACAACTCTTCATATAATTCCAATCGCTTAACTACTAAAAGATCTCTTACGCCTGTTCTCTGTTGCAAAATTGTAGTTGCAGTTAGTTTTCTATTAGCAGTAATGGATACCCATACAGTACCTAACACTGTAAGTAAACCTACTGGAATGGTTATTAAAGCTGTAATAAGAGCTGCATCAACTTCTGGGCTGAAGTTTTTTGATAACCAAAATCGAATTACAAAATAATAAGCAACTATTAAAATCAAAACAAATACAAAACTCATATTCCGAACAATCTTTTTATTCAAAATCTACACCTCAAACTACTTTTTCAACTAATTTCCCCTAATTTCATTAACAAAAACTATAAATAATGAATGAGCGTCTTTTCAATACTTCTCAATTGTATATAGAAAGGTGATTTCTCGTGAATCAGTCGATTCGGTTTATACTTACTCAAGAGCAGCCCCCTTAAAACCTGAAGATATGCTTTGGATAAGTCGAGCTACCCCTGAGCTATAAATAGACATGATTTATTAACCTTTTTTAATTAAGGTAGCCCTTTTTGAGTGCTATTTATTCAAAAAAAAAAGCGAGCATAGCTCACGATAATTCTTTTAAACTAGCTCTTTAACATTCTTTAGTACAATCTGTCGCACATTTTCAATATCTTGGTGATCCTGATAAAATGTTGTACCTATCAACGCTTTTGGCGAATCGTCTAAACTTGGATATCGATCCCATAACCATTCAAAGCACTCTGAGATCGTCTGGATCTACAGGAACTGACGTATGACTCGGTCAAGTCAAAGGCATTTTAAAAATAACTGCGTTGGCAACGAGATCCTCATATTCTGCGACCCTTATTCGTTGTAAAGTAGTTCGGTATCTATCCGTACTCGCTTTTTCATATCAATTGCAGTAACATCATCATGCCACATTAAATAACAATCATATGGAAACGAAACACCACCCGCTTGATGGAATCGATCTATAAACCACTCTACGATGAATTCGTTTGCCAATTCAAACAGTTCAATTTCCTCTTTAGGATCTACAGGGATGGTAATCGCATACGTGAAACCTGGCAAATCAATTAATGACTCACCCTTCGCATTTGTATTTAAGTTTTTTCCAAAATCGATCATCGAATGAAGAGTGATACCATAATCTCCATGATACCCCATCACCTCAAACAACAAAAATCTCATATCTGAATGAAATGGATAGAAGAAAATAGATTGCAAATCTTGCTCTGTTTTATTTTCTTCTGTTTGAAAAAACTGCTCTAACTTTTGCGTTAATTTCTCATCCTTCATCTTTATACGCCCTTTCTAACGCTTTGCATTTCCGCCTCCCCAAATCGATCGTCCACCTGTGTGTGGTACATTGTTATGAATTCTCGCCTGAACCAGTTCCATCTTACCTGGTATTTGATGGTGGTTCCATGTAAAGGCAAGTGGAACTTTATTTTCTTTTGCCCACTTTTCATTCGCGTCTTGGAACAATTTTTTCAGTGCAAAGTCTTGCTGAATTAAATCATACAGCTTTTGACTTCCCTTTCCAGCCAGTAAATCCTTTTTCATGTTGGGATCAATCTTATCCAACGCTTGACTCAACGCAGGATGTTCTTGAAAATATCGTTTCATACGTGATTGGGTATTTTTATTTTGGACACCTGCTCCTTTTTGAATGAGTTCAAAAAATCCATCCTCAACCTTGCGGGCTAGATTTGGATCTGTCTTCATTTTATTATACAACTGTTGATTCAATTGCTTAAATTGCTGATCATCGGATGATTGCCATAATTTCCTTGGTAACTTAAATTCACCAGCACGCCACTGCTTCCAATCAGGAAAACCATTTTGATCAAAGGGAACTTGAATAGTCTCTCCAGGAAGATTATTTGGTGTGCAATTGCGACCAGCACATTGATTGGATTTCGTCACTTTTCTCTTCTTTCCTGAAAAATCTGTATACAACTTGTAACCCGTCAATTTTCCATTTTTGATTTCTGGTTCTATCATTCCAGTATCTGCATGTAATGGGTCATAGCCAAACAAATCATGATGAATCTTTTTCCACACATCTTCAAAAGCCTTTCGTTGTTGCTTAGCATATGTAACTTTATGTTCATATTGCTTTAAGATCGTACATTTGAAGTACGTAGTTGTAATGATGAGATTTCCGGTTTGTTCACGTGTGGTTCGCTCTGGTTTACACGACTCAGAAACTTGCTTGAGTGTAAGACTTTCAGCTACTTTTATGTATTCTTGATTTGCGCTGATTTCACTATTAATCCACGCTGAAAGTTTTTGTAATGCTTCTTCCTCACGTGCTCCCAGTCGATTGTTTCGTTGGAGTTCAGTCACTTGTTGACGAGTTTGATCCAATTCTGCTTGTTTCTTAGCAGCAATCTCGGACAGTTTATCTCTTAAACGTTTTTCTTGCTGTTTGATGAGATCTTCTGTATTAAAAGATCCAAGGCTATCTTCTAACGGATTGGTGTTTTGAAGTTTTTGCAATGTGTAATTCTCATCATAGGGATTCGATTGTTGATCTAAATTGTACTTTTTTGTATCAATGTGTTGATCGAGATTAAACTGATCTAGTTTTTTCTGTAAATCTTTTTCTGTTTGTTCAGTTCGTTGTTTCGTTTCCTTGATTTGATCCTCTGCATAATTCATTAAAGAAGTAGTAAATTCTTTATCTGCATTGTTTGTTGCATCCACCAAATCAGCAACTTTGTTTAGATCTTCTTCTTTTGTGATAGGATTTGAAACAGGAAATGCACAACCTGCAACTAAGAAAAGCAATAACAGACTGATGAGAACAAACTTTTTCATCCTTCACATGCCTCTCTTCTATTATGAATTTTTAAATTACTTATTCTCTTAACAATATTATATTATTATTAAAAACACCACAGAGATGATGTGAACTCTTTCAAAGGATAGTGACAAGTGAAATGGGAAAGATGGATATGCTTTTTCTTTTTCAAATATTTCCGTTCTTTATCTGTTATAGTCCTACTATCTAGTTCGATAAAAGGTTGTCCTTGAAATGTTTCTAAACGCGCATTCAGCAAAAATATTCACAATTATAAAAATTTTTTCGTCCCTATATTTCAAATTATCTTTTTCCAAGGAATATATTTATACGTATCCATAATTATTTCTCTCTTCAATACATAGATCAAATAAAAAATTAAAAAACTTGATTGCCGCCTCTCAAACTGCTAGTTTGTTTAGACAGTCAAGATGTCACAAAAAGCAATCAAGACAATGGTGTTGTATCAATTGCGATCGAGTCATAATTTTCAATTTAGTACCCTATAATCCCATTTATTGTATAGGAGACGAAATTGCTTCTCTCTACCTATGCCTTTATCTCTTAAAGATTATTTAATCAGATATTAATGAAAAATCCCTATTTTACAATTGTTTATATGATATAATCTTATTCGACAATATAAAAGAGGTAATGTTATGAATAGTAACATTTCTCCAATTTAAATCGCATTAACGCTATTTATTTTGTATTTACATTATCATCGGAAAGAAAAGATTTCACACGAAGCTTTCGTATTCTTCAACTTGTAAAGGAGATAAATAAATTATGCCAAATAATGAATCGATTGTTGTAGAAATAGTAAAACTTAAGAATTTCCATGTATACCGAGGTGTTTCACCGATTGGAGTAAAAGATTATCAGGTGGGACAAAAAATTGTTAAATCCACATCCACAGATGAACATGGAAATCCTGTGGGATTAGGTAACTACGACCCACATTGGCAGGGTTTATATGCAGCAGAACACTTGCATCACGCAGCATCCTATGCAGTGGATAATAATAGCGGTGTTCCCGGAGGTTTGTTTAAAATAAAGCTTCCAGAGGATGTACGATTTGTTCGTTATGAAAATAAAGATGCAGCACAGGCAATCACCCCAGGACGACTTTATCGTGCTCTACGAGAAGAAGGATTAATTAAACTTACCACAGCAAAAGAGTTAAACGAGACACATTTTAACAGCAATCAAAATTTCCTTACGAATGAGTTAGGAAAAGAGAAGATTATTCTTATAGATACAGATGAATTTGAGAGTTTTACAGATATAAATGGCATGAAGATACCACGCCTAGAATTTATCATTCCTTGGAATATTGCCACAGAACAGGTCCAGGTTTCTGAAGAAGTTAAAGTGTGGTATAAAGGAAGAGATTTTTCCTCTCTCAATGCAAAAGAGAGATTGGAGCTTATGATGAAGCTCAGGGGTCCGTACGAGAACGACCTAACAAGTTATGAAGCTAAGTTCAAAGATTTAATAATATGTAGGTCTGCATCTTATTATAGTTCAGGATCATCTTGTCTAGATTGGGAAAAAATCAAAACAGAATCACAAAGAATTGTGAAACAAATTATAGAAGAACATCCAGAACTTCAAAGTCACTCGAAAAATGCTGTAACGGATAAAGAAAAACTACAAAAAATATACAATGATTATGCGCCTAAAATTGACAAACTTTCTTCGTTAAAAGAAGGGGTTTCTCGTGCTACTACGGCACTGAATATAGCTTCTTGGGCTGCTGGTCTGGCTGAAACTTTTTCTAATAAGAATGCAGATGGCTTAGATAAAGCAGCCGCCGTAACAGCTATTATTCCGGGATTAGGTCAGGCTGTTGGTATTGCCAATGGTATCGAAAAACATGATGGAGAAGCGATTGCCATCAATTCTATCGCTCTATCAGCACTGGTTGTAGCACAGGCGATTCCAATTGTTGGTGAAATCGCGGATGTTGTTGGAGCGGGTCTTATCCTTGCTGGGGGCCTGGCTCAATTAATCCAATCCGTCAGTCCAGACACACCTCCTCATGTAGAACCACCTCATTTTTATCCACAAACAAGTAATCATGTGACCGTTGGATGGTTAAATCAAAAAATTGATGAGATGATTCATGCATGGTATCCACATGAGGGCTATCGATCCCATCACTTTGTTATAAAAATTGCGAATGATGCTCCTGAAAATACTACCATGCCTATTACAGAGATTATGGCTAAACTTGGGTCTCAGACTAAACAATTAGATTTAGTACCAGAACGTGTATGGGTGTACCAAAATAATAATGTAATAACATGTACGAAACAAACCGTTAGTTTAAAAACAGATCGATTTGCTGTAATAAGACCTCTTTTTCCTACGATGCTTACAAAAAGCAGACCGATTGTCGTTCGAATGGCATATATAACAGGTGAGAATTCATGCACAACAGACGCCAACCCTACATGTTTCCCTGAAAATCCTGCCATTGCTGTGAGAGTGACACCACTTCCTTCAAACAACGAGTGCGAGTGGGACCATACTCCTCTCCACCCTTCTTACCAAAATGGGGATAAAGCAGACTTTGTCAGACTTGGATATAGAATTGGTGTGTAGATATCCCTTAATGGGGAGTGTGATTGACTAACCAGACAAAGAAATATTCGATTTCTCACAGAACGGTTGAGAAATTTAACAAATTTGATTTGTTGATGATTGGTGACGGCTAGTCAAACAGAATAACCCTTCTTGATTCGTATAGGATGATCCTGATACTAGCGACTCATATTATACATAAGGTTGACCAAAATACAAATATATGTTCTAATTACATCTGGTTATGGGTTATGTAATCCTACGATAAGGCGCATTCTATAAAATAATAGATGTGCCTTTTTAAATATCGATTATTTTCTCACACAAAAAATTACGAATCAGTTAGGGCTAAACTAAAATATACGAATGAGCATACATAAGTTAATAGATTATTGGTAGAAAGTACAAAAAGGTTGTTACCAAAGAGAACAGCACATATAAGTAGATCGTCAATCTCTCTAACCTTCCATTGGAAACAGGTTGGAGTCAAACAATTGTAATTCTACGAAACTTAGAAGATTACATTTTAGACGTGCCAATAACACCAGCATCTGCCAGAACTTATCGATTGTACTTAAGATGCCTAAATGGGACCTCCTGCGAAACTAGCGCTTATTTCAAGTGGTAATAAGTCGCTCGGTTAAGATAGAAACTTTAACAACATTTTTATAAACAAAAAATAGAATCACTTTATATGAACTATCTTTTCTCATAAATTTTCTCTACTATATATGTCCCATCTGAAGCATGAAACCAGACATGAACTTGAGAAACATTAAACTTTTCAAAATACTAGTAAGGAGCCAAATTCGGCTCCTTATTTTTTAACTATTGCAATCACGGCAGTGATCACCGAAGTTATAAGAGTTATAGCATTATTAACATCGAGATTTTCACAACATGATAAATTCTATACACACTTCTCTTTTCATAAAATGAAGCAATATATTTAGCAGGTGTTGAAATGAAAATTTAGGGTAGATACCTGTTGAGGGTGATACATGAGAAATATGATAAAATAACAGTATATTACAAATATTGGAGGACCTTTATGTCTATTACATCTGTATCAGAAAATGTAATCGCCAATATCATTGCCTTAATGATCATTGGTTTTACCACTTACTTTTTTATATATATTCGAATGTCTGGCATATCTCAGTCATTCAGACGACTACGCCCTCCGAAAAAACGTGTCTTTTATCTTGATCAAATTCAAATTACTGATGTGGTACGAGATGAGCACACAGATTTTATATCGCCAATCACTCATAAAGAACGTGAAATTCTAATTAAATTCTATGCATCACGAAACCAAGCCCGTCTTTTTAATGGTCGATCGGTTCGTTTAGATCAATTGATCTTTACATCGAATCACAAAGAAGATCATAATCTCAATCAATTAGATCCACCACGATCCCTTGTAAAGGCGAAAATATCGCAAGTTGATTTCTTTGATTTTATCTCTACCAACCTTACAGCCTATCCATCTAATGAGCCTGTTCGCTCGTTTCGACAACAATTGGCTGCTGTTTTTCGATCCATTGGCTCATTTGCAATTATTCAACAGGTTACAAATGATGTCAAAAAACATGGACGTCCAAAAGATGTGTTGGATGCTTTAAATAATCGTTCTCTAGCGAATATCATTGCTGTCAGTATATTGATTATTGACACCCAAGGAAGAATTGGTATTGTTAAGCGTACAACTCGAGTCGCCATTTCATCAGGCAACTATGGAACAACATGTGCTGGCACTGTTGGAAGTGACGACTATTCTGAAACCGATCCTTTCATCACATGTGCGATTCGTGAAATTAAAGAAGAACTCAATTTGGAATTTACTTCCCTAAATTTTGATGGAATTGCTGTTCCCAAACAAAAAATGCAGCCCATCTTTCTTTACCATGTACATACTGATAAAACTTGGGAAGAACTATTTCCCATTATTCAAGAAGCACGTGATTTTTCCTTTGAAACTGCGGCTTTTTATGCAGTCCCTATTGATCAAGCTATTACATTTGTTGCTCACTCAAAAATGACAGATACCGCAGCCTTTCAAATCTGGCATTTTGCTCGATTGAACGGATATGAAAAGAATTGGTTCTCTGCTTTACTCTCGCTACCTAAACGAAACGAATATCTTTTGCCTTGGCGTGGTTGTTGCCAACAATCACAATCCATTTCAATACTACCAGGAACAAAAAAATCAGAACTAAAAAGCTGATTTCGTTCTTGTAATATCTTCATTCACTATCATCAATCGTGTTTTTAATTTCAGTTGAATAAGTATTATTTAAAAATAGTCTCTATAAATAAGGCTATATTATTACAAGGGAATATCGCCAATCTTATGGTGTGACCTCGTTCACAACAAAGAGCAGCACTGCCCAAGATATGGGTGAAACGCCGCTTCTTTGTTTTTGGTGTTTTGTATGGGGAACTATTTCTGTTGTGCAAAAAAATTATATTACTTTATTCAGATTGGATTAGCTCGGTGTATTGCAATGGTAATTGTGTGGAACGATCTCGCTAATGGCAATCGAGAATATGCGGCTGGCTTGGTTGCTTTTAATTCTGTTTTTCAGATTCTCTTTTACTCGATTATGCTTACTTCTTTATCACATTACTTCCTGATTGGCTTGGATTGAATGGGCAGGTCGTTGATATTACGATGGGACAAGTTGCCCAAAGCGTTCTCATCATCTCGGTATCCCGTTCTTTGCAGGCATGGTTACACGACTCACATTAGTAATAACAAAAGGAAAAAAAGGTATGAAAATCGTTTTATTCCTGTTATTAGCCCTATCACCTTAGTTTCATTTCTCTTCACGATCATTGTTATGTTTTCTTTAAAAGGTGATATTGTTCTAGAGCTTCCTTTAGACGTATTACAAATTACAATCCCCTCTTACTCATTTACTTTGTTGTGATGTTCTTAATCTTATTTTATATGGGAAAAAAGGTCGGAGCCGACACTATTCCAAATCCGTCTCCCTCTTTTACCGCTGCCAGTAACAACTTCGAATTAGCCATTGCGGTTGCGATCAGAGTTTTTGGAATCCGCTCGGGAGTTGCCTTTGCTGCTGTGATTGACCCATTGGTGGAAGTGCCTGTTTTGATCGGCTTAGTCAATGTGGCATTTTGGTTCAGACGGAAATACTTTCTAACACAAAAAGAAACATAAAGGAGGTCGCGTCATGAACAAAAAGAAAATCATTTATTTTCTTTGCACTGGAAATTCCTGTCGTAGTCAAATCGCGGAAGGGTTTGGAAAGAGGTATTTAAGTGACAAATTTGAGGTCTATAGTGCAGGGATTGAGGCACACAGAGTCAATCCAAAAGCAGTGGAAATCATGGCGGAAAAGGGTATAGATATTTCCACCCAAACATCGAATATCATTGATCCTGACTTGCTCAATCGAGCTGATTATGTCGTTACACTCTGCGGAGATGCGAACGACAAATGTCCGATGACACCACCTCATGTGAAGCGCGATCATTGGGGATTCGGTGATCCAGCAAAGGCACAAGGTACAGAAGATCAAATTCAAGCTACTTTTCGACGTGTAAGAGATGAGATCGAGGCACGAATTATACGTTTCAAACAGAGACATCATAAAATATAAAAACAAAGTCAAAGAATCCTCCTGACAGAACACGCATTAAGGGAGATTCTTTGACTTTTCTATATTATAATTTCACTGCTTCAATGACTGAACTGATCATGGGGTATGTGAACGATTCGAGGAATGAGGGACCACATCTGAAAATTTTTCCAATTCCCCTACTAATCCCAACTTATTGCTTCCATCGCATTAGCTTTTTCCTCTTTACCTGGTTTGATATAACGTAAAGTCATGTCAATATTAGGTGTGCCATCCACTTTTAAATGACCTGCTATTTCTGCTACAGTGGAGAGAGGAATACCTGCCTTAACAAGATTGTGTAAACAAGTATGGCGTAATGCATGACAAGTAAGATCTGTCATATTCAATCATGTAGCGTAATTTTCAATGATATGTTGAACCCCTCGAGTTGTAACTTGATTCGATCTTTGTGAATCAAAGAGATATTCCCCTTTTAAATCTCCTTGATATTCCTTTTTATATTGCTTTAAGACCTTACGGATAGACTTATTGAGATCAACTTTACGCTGTTTGTTATCTTTTCCATAGATATAAATCCAACCAGAGCGTTCATGGATCTGTACATCAGATAACTTCAAATTACATATTTTCTTCTACCCGTATTCCTGTGAAGTACATCAATGCAATCATTGCATATTCCCGAATGATTTTTCCATATTTTTGGGGTTGCCGAGAAGTAAACGCAGTTCTGCAAATAACTTACGTTCCTGTTGTTCTGTAATCCATTTTGGCTGTAATCGATTTTCAGGTATGTATTTGATTTCTTTCGCTGGGTTATCTGGGATCAACTTTTGTTCAAGCAACCAAGTAAAGCACTGTTTTAAATGACGGATCGTTAAGTTGATGGTTCCTGCTTTCCATTTCAACTCTCTACTTGCAGATTTTTTGAAAAGCTGGATATGTTTTTGAAATGCTTTTTGTAAGATGGTTAATTCTTCACTGTCCGCCATGTGAGTTTCTTTTTGCTCGATCCAAAGAATGAAACGGTTGATAGAAGATCTATGGGAGGTAATGGTTGTAGGGCTTAATCCTTTGTGTTCTAAATAAGTATAATAATCATCCCATGCAATCTATTTGTTCATTATCGCACCCCTTGTTACAGTCTCCATGTAGAACATGACGAGTTTTCAGGCTGTTAACATTCCATAATATGGTGTTATATACAATTATAACAAAAAAACTCGTCACATTCTGCTAGAGAATACGACGAGTATTTGAGTTTTTTCGTTATTGGCTAATGTTAGAGATTCTATGATTTTAAATGTCTTCATAAATCCATTTGATTAAATGAGTATTAAACGAATTTGGCTCTTCAAACATGGGATTGTGTCCACTATGGCCAAAAATTACCTTTCTTACATTTGTAAATTTCTCCTCAATAGAATCCCACAACGAGAAGGGTCCTACTAAATAATCATATTTTCCTACACCAAGGAATACGGGTTTATCCAAATGAGTTAAAGACTGTTTTATATTTAGTTGTGCAAAAGCCTTCCCCCATAGGTAGTCGATAACTTGCATGCTTGTATACACCCCGTTCCACATGTAAGCTGCATCAAATGTATAATCATAAAAGCTGTGTGCACCCATTCGAATACACATATGAGCAAACCGTCTTTCTGGTTCTTTTTTTATATCGTTTGCAAGGAATGAAATATCTTTTTCAAACTTCTTTTTTCTTTCAGGACTTGCGGTTTCATTAAAGAAAGCGATACTTTGTGCTTGTCTTTCTTGGCTATTTGTAGGTGCTGTATTTAATAAAATAACTTTTCTAACATGTGTGGGATATTTGATCGCATATTCAAAGGCAAGAAAGGCATTCCCTGAGTGACCCAGTATAATAAAATTCTCTAAATGAAGTGTTTCTCTTATTGTCTCTATATCCTCTAATATCCGATCCAGTGTATAGTCCTCTGATTTTAATTTCCGCGGTGGTATTACATGACCTCTATGGTCAATAAAAATAAGTTTTAATTCTTTTCTTATCTCTTTGGAAAAGAGTTGAGGATAATAGACTGCACTGCCAACCACAAGTACTGGAGTTCCTTTCCCTTCAATACGATAAGCTAATTCAAAACCATCAATATTGATTATTCCTTTTTTATCCATTATAAATCTCCCTTTTTCATGAATAAAGACAATCTTTTTTTAAGTTATCATACGACCCTTAGTACCTCAAATGAGAGATTTGGTGGTTTACGGTTAGAATCGATTTGGTAAATATCAAATCGATTGACATGTGCAGTTACATAAGGGCTTAAATAGGCGAGTAATTCTTCGTTATACTCGTTGCCTTCTTGGATATATTCTTGAATGATATGAGATAAAGAGAAAACGTTATAAAAGATCAAGCAATTGGCCACAAGATGATTATATTTAATCACTTTTCGCAGTTTGTCCCGATCATTTTCAGCAATAACCCCTTCTCCTCCAAAAGATAGCCATTTTGTAAAACCATTAAACGCTTCGCTTTTATTCGTAGCAGATTAAATAGTACTTCTTAGCTCCTCATCCGACATGTATTGAAGTAAAAACATGGTACGCATCACTCTTCCAAGTTCCCGAAAGGCTTGATACAACTTATTTTTTTGGCTATAGGTTCCTAATTTATTAAGAATGGTAGAAGGAGTAATCGTTCCTGCTTTGATAGACATGGCTACATGAATCATGTCCGAATAATATGTTTCAATCAGTTCCCAATCAATTTCACTTGAAAATAGCTCATCGATGTGTTCATACCTATCCTCTTTCGTAGGTCGGAACATTTTTAAGTCTTTCCAGTTACGGATTCGGGGCATCAGTTGAATACTTAATAAGGTAGAAAGTCCAAAGATGGTCACACTTTGTCCCTGTGTATCAGCGTGAAGAACATCAGGTTGGATCTCCACTTTTCCTTCATTCATTAAAATATCTAAAATATGAACGCCTTCCCAGACTCCGCAAGGATTAAAGTTACTAAACAAAGCAATATACGTGTCCGAGGTATGATAGTATCCAATTCCACCATAGCCACCATGACGAATATGCTTTTCCAATAATAGATTTTGCTCATATAAATCCCACTTGGTCCCATCCGCTGCAGCTCGCTTGCCGTCTCCCCAATGTTTCGGAAGAGCAAAATGGTTGTAAGCATTGATAATATATTGAATCGCTTTATCCAGATCCTCTATCGTAACATGACGTTGGTTCACCCAAGAAATTTGCTGGCGATCCAGGTCACCTAATGATCGAGCGGTTTGAGTGGGTCCTAAATTGCACCCGTAACAAAAAGTATTAATCAAGTATCGTTCAACAGAATTTTCTATTTTCGTCTCATGACCGGAAATAGGACCAAAGAAACGAGCCCAATTAAGCCAATGCTCACTATCCCAAAGTACATCTAAAACATGGACGGGTTCCAACTTCTGAGCAATATAAGTTTCTAACTTTTTTAGTTCTGGGGGAATCTTTTTCTTTTTTATCTTGCTGAACACTACTTCTCCATTTTCAATTCGTACCTGTTCATTACGTGGGAAGGATTGATCTGTCTTTCTAGCTACTTGTTGAAACTGCTTTTTTATCTTTTTCACAAAATCATTGGCTGTAGACGGTAAATTCACTTGCTCGCAAAATTCTTCCACCTTCTCCTCATATTCTTCCCAAGAAACCAGTTGCTTTCGGTAATCTGCATATTTTTCGCTTCCTTCTATGTACAAGTCACCTGCTTTTAAGTTCAACACGATCTGAGAGAAAACGCATATTTCAAAATGACGACGATTTATTTCTTCTGGCATTGTTTCTTTCTTCCCTTTGGAAGTGAGCCATTTCCACCAAGCATCGGGAATCCAAGATAAATCGAGTAAGGAGGTCACTTCTCTTTTCCAAGGACCTAACTTCTCCTCCTGAACTACTGAAATCCATTCTTTACGAGTATGTTGATGGGGTAGAAGAAACGAAATAGCTTCTTCTAAAGCGGTATTCTGATTCGTAGAACGAAAAGGAAGAGAGTGGGTGATTTTAAAGAAAGTAGAACGATGACTTTTATAAAACCGCCACAAGAACAAGTAATAATAGTCCCTACTGAGTGCTAAATGAGATTCGAAATCTCGCAAGATCTGTTCTTCCTGTTCTCCAATTACTTTTTGAATAGCTTGGATTCGTGCCTCTGCTTCTCCTTCTGTTTGATAAGCTACTAGTACATCGTGAAGGGTAGCAACAAGTGAATCGGTTTGCTTCTCTCTTTTTTCTTTGTAATCCTTTAAATACTCACGTCCTTTTTTATGAATACTGGACATTCGCTTTACTGCCATCTCGCCAATGTTATCTAATATTTTCGATAATTGAACGTATACCAAAGAAACAGCAAGGGCATATCTTTTCTTGACTTCCATTTCAGCCATACGACCCGATGTAAGGGTTTTTGCTTCTGCAGCCGTTTGTTTCATTTTCTCGAGAGGAATATCTTTCAACATATCGGTGGGAATCTGCTGATCAATCAACCAATCTCGGTGGACAAGAAGATCTCGTAAGTGGGTAATAGTAGCACTTTTCGCATCTTCTTTTAAATGATTCCAAATGCTATATGTTGAACCTTCAACTGTTTGAAATAACATATCAATCGTTTGTTTTTGCTCTTCTTCTAGCTGCTGATAAACTTGGTCATATAGGACACGATAAGATTTCTTGCGTACTTCGTTTGCTGCATCCTTTAATGTATTGTATACAGGTAACTCGTAACATTCGCGAATTAATCTATCTATGGTTGCATTTACCAAATCAGACAGAACTATTATTGCAATGTAGAGAGGATAAAGTTTGATCTATCCAAAAGGAGTGATAGTAGCGTGGTAAATGATCTGAAGAATGTAGATATTAACAAGTTAGATATCTCTACTCTGGTATCGATTTGTGCTGGAGCCTAACATGTGGCTTAATACATAAATAAATGACTTGAGTAATAGGGTTCTCAAGTCATCTTTCCCTTATTTCTTTTATCAACTGTGCGCTGTTTTAACTTTTCAAACAGGAACAACCCAACACAGCCCACCAAGTAACAGGCAATATCCTTTAAATCTAATGTAGTCCCAATAATTATCCGCGCAATCTCATAGTCGTCAAGATTAAGTAACCTTACTAGATTGAAATACTGTCCAATTTCTACTAAAAGGGCAAAAATGAATATACACAACGGAAACTGTTTAAATTTGGTTGCTATAAATGCTTTAATGAAACAGTAAATCAGCACTACAACCAAAACATCACCAACGTATGACCTGATAAAACTATTGTCAATGAAAGTGGCTATAATGATTTCTATTATGAAGACAAGGATAAACGCGTATAAATATTTTTTACTTAATTGAAATTGCATGTTGAATACATCCTTATTTTTTATCGATATTTAAAATATAAATCATTTTCAGGTCTGTTGAATAGCCAAAGTTTAGGGAAAAAGGGAAGAAAAAAGGAAAAAGACACGCTCTCGTGTAATAGGGGGCATTATATTACAATATAGAGAATACTATCATACTTTTTTATAATAAAACACTATAATCAGAATAAGGTTGTTGCATTAATTTATGTGCTATTGCTTTAACCATGAAAGCTGGAGACGTGATTTTAGTTCCAAATGGAGAAGATTGTCACATTGGGATCGTGGAGGAATATAGATATGATCCTGAATATGAAGATATTCATTGTGCCCAGCAACGAAAATGCGAGTGGGTAAAAGTAATTAAAAGAAAAGATATGAATAATGAAGTCTAGAAGCTTTTGAACAATATTCCGACAGTAACCAAATGGAAGCATCACTTTGAAGAAGCAGATATTGAACAATACCTTCCAAGGAATCTCATACCAACTCTCCATGAAAAAAATCTTCAAATAGAGGAGGAAGCAAAGGAAACATTGAGGGGTCTTCTGAAGTCTGATGATGATAAGATTCGATTGGAAGCATCGTTAGCTCTCCTAAAACTAAAAAAATAAACCCGTTGAATGATTAAAAATATCTACACTAGGGAAATCAATTCCCTAGTGTAATTCATCATCCATTCCCCATGATAGAGCAGATATATAAGGCAATAGATTGCAAAGTTGAAGCTTAATTGTAAATTTGGTTTTATATGAAGCCATCTTTACACGGAAAAGATGCATCAGTTAGTGGATCTACCAAAAAAAGCTAATGCACTTAGAGATGCTTATAAAAGATTGAATATTAAGTTTTTATCTAGTACAATACATTTTGTCGGCACTCTGCATCTTCTCTTACAATAAACCAATCGAGGTGTAAGAATGCGTGGGTTTTCAGATGAACAAAAAAGAACAATCAAAAAAAGAGATAACGATTGCTGCCAACTATGTTCGTCCAGTAAGAGACAACGACAGATCCATCATCTCTTCTCACAAAGCTCCTATCCATTGTTAGCAAACGTCTTGCTTAATGGATTGACTCTTTGTGAGATATGTCATGCTAAATTCCATGATTTTTGTCCCAATGGGACAAATAGTGGAGATGACTTTCTCATTTTCCTCGATGATCAATTCAATTCACACAGATTCACTAATGCAAGGAGATTGAAGAAAAGAATCGCCCCGATTGTTAGAGAATTACGCTTTCTCCTGCTTATATAGCAGCTCAAACAGGGGATTTAAGAGGTGAAACCGATGGGGACTCTTCGCTTTCTAGGAACAAGCGATGCACAAGGTGTACCTCGTATGCTTTGTAATTGCAACATTTGTATCGGAAGTGACAATGTTAGAAAAAGACCTAGTGCTTTTATTGATTCAACCCAGAAGATCTTAATTGATGTCTCGCCAGATTTTCGGCAACAATTTTTAGAATATCAGATTCATATACCTGACCTTTTGCTTGTTACTCATGCTCACAATGACCATATAGCTGGCTTTGGTGATCTTGCCGACCTCTGTTTTTGGAATAATAAGAGTCTTTTAGTAATTAGTCCAATGGATGTAATAAAAACACTTAAAGATCGTTATCCTTATTTACATAACAGAACACAAATTCAATTCATTGGTACTACAACATGGAAAACAGACGAATACGAAATAAGTTTTCATAAAGTAAACCATGGTCATAATGGATATAGTTATGGAATTAAATTCACAAGACTAGGATTCGTTTGGGCCTATATCTCAGATGCTATCAATATGTCTGATGAACAAATGACACCTTTTTTTAATCTCGACCTTATTATCATGGGAGCATCTTATTGGGACGAATCTACCAGACCAAATCAGGAAAAAAGATCTGTATATGATGTACAAGAAGCAATTAAACTCAAAAATCATCTCAATGCACACCAGATGATTTTAACGCATATGTCACATGATATTGACATTACTAGCCGCCAACTCCCTAGCAATGTTGAATTTTCTTTTGATGGTAAACTTATTGATACTTGAACTTACGCAAAATCCAAAGCGCTTGTCTCTTTTTCTAGAGACAAGCGCTATTACTAATTGGAGAAGTATTGATCGCTTCACAATCAATACACCCATGAAATATAGAAAGTCTTTGCTCTGACCCTAACAGAAATTCACTGTTTAAGAAGCATATGGTAAGATTGTCATTCATTTCATCATTTTGGTAATGGCTTTTGTAATCCAACTTGGCATTGTTGATATCATTTCGTCCTCCAATCCTACCCATTGATAACCATCATGTTCAGAGCTAAGACGAATAGCTTGATTATTGTAATTCGCTTTATACAAAAGTATATGAAGCTGTACTCCATCATGCCGCATAACTGACCAAGCTGTTTTCAATTCGAAATCCTCACACAATATGCCTGTTTCTTCCTCCAATTCTCGTCTTAACGCAACCTCAATTTCCTCTTCTCTTATCAGCTTGTAACGTTCACAATAGCCATCTTCAATGTGCTGGAAAGTATATCTATCTATTATGCCGCTTTTGGAGTTATCTAGGACGTACCCCCTTTTAGAAGGGATATAACCATTACAAGATAATGTGCACAAATATATATATAATTTTTTTCAGAATGTTATCATTATATAGAAGATAACCACCTTATAGTCATCAAAAGTGGTTAATAAGAAAAATAGTAGTCAAATAAGACGATGGTGGATAGGGTAAAAATCTAAAAATATACCTACCGCAAAAACACAAAACCCCCTGATACACAAGGGTTCTAACTGGTCCTGACAACAGGATTCGAACCTGCGACCTCATCATTACGAGAGTCGAGCCATACATGCAATTTTGTTCATTGGAGTGTCTTTTTATTGATTTTATTGAGGTTCTTCATTGTCTATCTAGGTTGTCTAAGTGTTAAATTCACCCTAGTTCACAGTAGTGTGTTACCAAATTGTTACCCAACATGCAGATGATTTGCAAGCTGAATCCTTAATAATTAAGATTCAAACAACCCCATTGGCTTATTACCACACGTACAACTGTTTTCAAGTTATAGGCCGGGCGAAAATAGGGGGAAACCTAACGCAATATAGCGCAATCTATTAGGGTTTCTGGCAATATAGAGCAATATAAAAGAATACAAGAAAATATACTTCGTTAGAAATCCGTTAGAAGTTTGTTAGAAGTCGGATATATAACACAAATATCCTATCAACCCCCGAAGACTTTACTTATGTCGCAGACACTATTTCAGATGAAGACCAGTATGTTATTACGAGCTTCGTACAATTCATAGACGAAAAGGGACTGGAACTAGAGTTTACCAAGATTGTTTATCTTGACAGATTAAACATAGAAAAAGCATTTCATTGGCATATATCAAGTTCTTAAGAGACTTTCTAAATGATGGGTGATTAACCGTTCTGCTTTCGCTCGAGTCATCCAGTCAGGCTTGATTAACCGATGGATGGCAATCCCATCGACGAGAGCATAGAGTCGGTCTATCTCAAGTTCAACATCAAGATCTACCTTGGTCAACTTGGCTTGTTGGAGAACCTCGATCACTTGTTTCATTGCACCATATAGATCCATGTACATTTCATTACTCAATTGTTTCATCTCTGCATCATAGAGTGATTTAGCTGTAAATGATAACCAAATCTTTATTTCCAATTCATGATCAATATGAATAAAGAACATAGACATTCGTTTGGCTGCTTCAAACGCTGTCATATCTGGATTTTCCGTATAATCTCGTCTGATTTTTTCGTAAACGCGTTGTTCAATTCCACTTAGAATTGATTTCATGGCAAATAACAGCAATTCCGATTGATTCGTGAAATAATGACGCATGGTACTCACAGGAAGCCCCGCCTCTTTGGCAATATTGCGCACAGAGGCTTTTTCAATACCTTCACGTGTCGCCACACGCCAGACTGCCGCGGCAACCTTTTCCCGTTGTTTTTGATGATCGACTTTTTTGGGCATAAATAACAATCCTTTGGTCAACATGTTCGACTTGCACAAAATGCAGCAAATATCTTCCAATATTGCTCCATTCGTCAAGCTTTAAGGGCGGGCTACGCAGATGTCTTCAAGACGTAGCAACCGTACGCTCAAGAGCTGTGGAACTCGCTTTGCAAAGAGAAAGTCCTCGTCCTTCTCTTTGCTATCACGCATGCGGCTCGTAGTTCCTGAAAGTTACTCCTTCTATTACCATTCCTTCTGCGCTGGACAACTTCGTTAGTGAAGTTACTTGACTGAAGATACATTTGCACATTATATCATGATTGACGGGTGATCAGTGCTAAAATACCTCGACGCGCTGCTTCTATCGGTCCAAATTGGAAAAAGCGTAACCAAGTGGTGGCAAAGAAGATTTGTAGCATTGCGACTCCGAACCAGATCAATAGAACTTCCACGGAACCCATTTTCCCGCCGAGCCCCAGACCCCAGCCATAGAACAGAACAGTGCAGAACAGATTCTGTAAGACATAACAACTCAGCGACATTTTCCCTGTTTGTTCGAGGAGATTCCAGATTCGCCAGTCTTGCCATTTTTCGGCCATTAAGCTAAATGCGCCTAAGTATCCAATTGCGAGTACTGCGGAGAAGACATAGCGAACGATTAAGTCAAACGAGCCCCCCGGTACAAAGACCAATAAGTTGAGCGGAAGACCGATTAGCAATCCATAGCGAAAGAGTTTTCGACGAATGTGGATGCCTTGTGCATCGGAAGCAAACGCACCTTTGCGCATCAATAAGACACCCGTAAGAAAAAGAAAAATATTTGATGAGAAGGCTAAGATCAATTCTAAACGTAATAAAATAAAATTGTTTAGGCGAAAGATCACTTGTTCGAACCAACTCCCTTGCTGATAGAGCTGGACGACTTCATGCATATTGCCCATGGATAACGAAGCGCCCGATAATTGAATTACGGTTACACCGAGATAAAGCAAGAGATGAATGCTTCCAAAGATGATCATCGCCCATTTAATCGCCCGTTCGCCACGTTTTACGATGTAGGCTACGATTACAGCAGTGACTGCATAACTCATCAATATGTCATACTCCATAACCAGTGTAAAATGCAACAGCCCCTCGATAAATAAGATCAACGAGACCCAAAGATATATCCCCGGCCAAGCGCGACCTTTACGCAAGCTCTGCTGATACTTTAATTCCAAACCGACACCGAACATAATGGCTAAGAGACTGAGGAGCTTGCCATTAAAAAGTGCTAATGAAAGAACGCGAAGGAGTGAATCACCTGAAGACCAAATATCTTGTTGTCCAACGAACAGGTAATTCAAGTCACCTAGATAGGCAAAAATCCAAATATTGGTCAACAATGTACCTAAGATGGCAAAGCCCCGTAAGATATCAAGCGAGCGTATTCGTGCTGTTTTGTTCATGTGGTTACCCCTCTGTTTTTTATCGCACAACCGTGCTAAAAATATAATAGCACGACCGTGTGAAAAAAACAACAAAAAATAGGTTGAAAAATACAGGAGCGGTTTTTCATTGGCTTACCTTCCCGCGAGGTTGTGACAATGACTACGCAGGCTGTTTGTGATACCTACCTTGGAAAGGAGCCTGCCATAGTAGCGTGAAGCTAGGTGACGAAATGGACACAACAAAAAGACGATACCTTGGCTTCATAAGCGTAAGGTACCGTCTGAATACGTATATTCTTCTAATTAAATGCAGTTCATCAGTGATCGGTTCGTTTTAATAAGCCAAATCCCACGTACGATTGTGCTGGCATTCTGTTGGATAAAACAATATTCATTCGTCCATTTCATTGATAAACTTACGAAGGATAAGGCCCAAGTGTTGCGAATGACTAAGCATGGGCAGATGACCCGCCTCTATCTGTTCTACACTTTGGGGGGCAAGATTGGCAATCATCTGGTCTTGTAACAAGGGTGGAAACTCAAGATCGTTTGTCAGTTTCACATAAAGTGTTGCGACATTAGGAATGGAAAAGTCGATGCGATCAGTAAAAAGATGTCTCGATTCAGGAGCAAATGAATTTATAATCTGAGTCGCTTGTTTGTCCGTTAGATCATGACATAGGCTTTGTCGAATCGCTGATGCTGGTGGCCTTGTCCTAAACACACGTAACATGAAATTCATTAAGAGTCGTTGGGCGATGGGGAAAATGGAGAGAAAAGATCCCCCTTTTTTCGGAATAGCCGCGCCAATCGCTACAAATCACACTACACGATTATGAAAAATGTTTGCCAGTTTTAAACCAAGGAGTCCACTAATGGAATGAGCTACGATTACGAACTTTTCGACGGTCCAATAAGGTTTGTATGGAAAAATGGACTTATTTTACCACAGGCCATTTTTCTTTTCGTAGTCGATTGATGAGTTCTGAATCGACATGGAGATTGCTTTCAACTAACTCATGTGGTGTTAAAGCTATCCATTGATTTAAGGATACATCAGCAAAGCGATCGCTTTTGAACATTTCTAAAAACCATAATGTTTCGTCGCCTGTATTTTGGATATAATGACCAAATGCAAACGGAACATACCCCACATCACCCGCTCGATAGTCAAAAGTTCGAGCGGTTCCATTTCCCGCAAACACCGTCATACGCCCTTGTCCGGTAAGATAATATTGCCACTCATCGTTATTTGGATGCCAATGTAGTTCTCTCATCGCTCCTGGTTTAATTTCGACCAGAGCCGCCGCGATTGCTTTTGAAATTGGAAAATTGGATGAATCGACAATACGGACACTTCCCCCAGGTGTCACAATCGGCTTTTGTTTAAGCAATCGATGTTTAAAACTTTTTGGAACGGTTCCATAAGGGGATTGGATTTCCTGACTATCCAATGATCCAGGAACTTCATCCTGGTAAATGTACACTTGCTTGGAGGGAATGTGTTTAAAAGCTTTTTTTGATACACCAAAGTTTGCTGATAGTACATCTTTAGGTGTATGTGCAAACCAATCAGAAATGGACAACGTATTCAAATCTGAGAAGTGCCCATCGTCAAATACAAGTAAAAATTCGCATCCTTCTTCCAGTCCTTGTATAGAGTGAGGAATACCTGGCGGGAAATACCAAAGATCGCCCGGTCCTACATCGGCTATAAAATTTCGACCTTTTTGATCAACAGATGTGATACGTGCACTTCCTAAGATCATGTAAGACCATTCAGCTTGTTGATGCCAATGGAGTTCTCGTACGCCTCCAGGGGTTAAGCTCATATTGACGCCAGCAAGTGTTTTGGCGATGGGTAAATCCCTAATCGTAATCTCCCTAGACCAACCCCCATGGTTTAACTGCATATGAGCGTCTGAAAAAGAAAATTTCAAATTCGGAATCAGCCCTGAATCTGTTTTGGGTGGAACCAGGATGTTCGGATTTTCTAGATCGCGTAAAACGTCTCTGGGACCAAAGTCAGGGGCGCCTGCTCCATCTTTTCGCATCGGTTGAGGGATATGTTTGATCTTGTCTATTTCCTTCATATTTGAATCACTACTTTCACTTTCGCTGGTTTTAGAATCACTGTCATCCTTTTCATCAACTTATGCGAATCAAAGAAATGGGTGATATGTCTAGAAGCGATTTCAAAACATGTATTGGAAAATTTTTCGTTACTCTACCGCCCCAAAATGGTTCAGGAGACTCGTTTCACGTTCCTAAGTCACTCCCTACCTAAACCATTTTTCACTTGGTGATGATTACACAAGGTAATGGTTCCACCATTAATCAACTTTATACAGAAAAATATGAAGCTACGAACCATCAGGACGAAAACAGCAAGTATTTTAAACTACAATTGATGAAAATAAAACGATAAAAATATATTCTTTTCAGGTTGGGGAATATTGCAAAACCTCACTTTAGCAAATCGATTTCCGCACTGAATACCTTGAAAAGCGACCTCTGAGATACTATCACTAAAAATAGGACATTTTGTATTCCTATCTGATCACTTTAATTTGTAGGATAATAATCTCATACCATCTTCATTGATAACTCCTTGATCTACAAATCCCACTTTCTTAAAACAAAAATAACTTGCCGGATTGTCTGGTTCAATATATGCTGTAATCGACTCTAAATGTCCTACAATGGGGTGGGATAATATATATGTCAAAATATTACTCCCAAACCCTTGATTTCTCAATTGGGGATTGACAAACAGGCTAATACTTGCTGTTTTATTCTCATACTCTTCAATACAAACTTTTCCTACTGGTCTCCCATCATTCAAAAACATGATATGCTTCTGATTTGGGATTTTAATAACCCTAAAATACCATTCATCTAGCGATAACATTCCACCTAGCCGCTTTTTCAACTCTACATCTTCAAACCAATTTTTCAGGAAATCTAAATCACTCTCTTCAAATTTCCGAAACGTCAGTTCCATTTCATTTTGCCTCCATTTATCTATTAAATATTTACAACATGTATATATTCGTAGTTCTACGTGATTCCTTTGGTTTACAAATCAAACAAAAAACGCGAGCTGTAGCTCACGATGAAAGAATGAAGCTATATTTGTTTGTATTGAATATGTACTTCTTTAACCTTTCACCGCTGGAATCAGACCTCTTTCTTTCATTATGTATACTTTCACTTCTTCCAATCGTTCAAAATCTCCTAAAGGAACCTCTATATAGCTGGATTCCTCTGTCCATAAATAGAATGGTTCTTCAACAGCCTTTGATTGGTTATAAGTATTCCATAACCATTGTATATCAGGCTCCAATACATTCAGAAATCCTGCAAACTCAAAACCCGCCCAGTTTACTCCAATCTTATACATCTTCTCTTCCTCTGTTGGATATATCCCTGTTTTTGCCTCAAGCACCCTCGCTTTTGCATATAAATCTACGGATTTTTCGGGAAACCCCAATGTTGTCCCCATAATGTAAATCTCTTCATAAGAATTTTCATTTACACCATTCATGCGATCTAAATATGTTTGCTTCAACTCTTCCGTTTGGAAAAACATACATAAATCTTCATCAAGTTGATAACTTGGAAAGGGTAAATCACTTACCCGATTAAAATGACGACTATACGTTTCAAACTGAATCGCTGGTTTATATCCGTCTAAAAAAGCGTCATAAAACCTTTTTTTTGTCAATCTCACATCGCCTCCATAAAAAAGGAATAGCCATGATTAAGCTATTCCTAATTATATCAGTTACAAATATTTATAACTATCGAAACTCAATCAATCTGGATCTACTATTCGGTTACACTTTGTGCATTTCCATTCGCCTTCGTCCCAAATTACGTTTTTATTTGTTCTACATTGTGAACTACGACACATGGGTGGATCATCATCCATTCCCCATGATAGGGCGGATAAATGAGAAAGTTGATTGCTAGGCTGGAGCTTGATTGTAAATTTAGTTTTACGAGAAGCCATTGTTACACCCCTCCTTCTTCGTAAATTGTCTTACTGATTGGAACGCAATCGACAACAACTTAGATAAGGTAGTGTATTTATGGCACATATATAGCAACAGCAAAGGCTGATATGATTAACGCATTCACTGTTTAGTATATCAATTCTGACTTCTATTAAGCAACGAGCCTTCCCTCTTTATAGTTTTTAATTGCTTTGACGATATAAGGGATTGTATTGTCTGGTAAATCGTCTACTGGAAAAAAGCGCAGATCATCGCATTTATGTGGTTCCAGGTTTTGAATGTCACCTTCCACTCGGTTACACAGGCAAAGAAATCGATACGTTCATCATCCTTCTTACGATGCATCACACCAACTATTTCTACATTTTCTTCTTTTAAATGAACACCAGCTTCTTCTTTTGCTTCCCGTATAGCAACTTGTTTTACTGTTTCCTCTCCGTCCAAATGTCCTGCTACTACTGAATAGTTACCATCTTCATAGCCTGTATTATATCTGCGAAGTAATAAGATTTGGTCATCTTTAACGAAAAAGAGGTGTATGGTCACAGGAGCAGTAAAACCTATTTTTTGACATGGATTCTACATCCCTTCTAAATTAGGGTCATGTAAAGGCTCCCAAAGAAATTTAAATCAGTGCAGATTCCTTTAAATAGATCGGACGAACCTCTGATTCTACTACTGAACCCTCTTCTTTCTTTACTGAATAGGCTTTTGCATTTTCTCTTGAGCTTACTACCCGATGTAGTGATTCATTTATGTAATGAAGAGCTACCCCATCGTCGGCTGCATACCCATCTGTCATTTCCCCATTTTCAATCAGTTTGTGATAGCTGGGTCTCCGCTCTTTTTCACCATCATAATGGGGGCAATTGCTACCTTTCAGTAAACCTAAACATTCTAGTGAAGATAACTTTCCAGGGAAGGAATCAGTCACGCCTTGCTCAAACCAACAAATCGATCCAGCACTCAGCCCTGTAAGAATAGCCCCCTTTTGATAGGCCCTTCTTAGTAACTCATCGATTTTCCAATCTTTCCATAGGAGTAATAAATTTCGGGTATTACCTCCCCCAACATAGAAAATGTCTTGTTCAGCTATGAATCCTTCCAAGTCTATTGGGGCTTTAAAAACCGATAGATGAGCGGTCTCACATTCGAACTTCTCAAAACATCGATAAAACTTTTGAATATATCCTTCTGCATCACCTGATGCTGTAGGAACAAAACAAACTCGGGGTTTCTCTTTTTGTGATTGAGCCAATATGTATAAGTCAAGGAGAGGATTTTCCTTCTCCATCGAAAAGCCACCGCCACCCATTGCAATGATTTGTCTCATGATTCAACCTCCTTTAATAAATCCCCAGATTCCCTTGCTTTCCTGCTTTTTTCTCAAACCAGTACATACCCTTTCATTACGAGTAACGTGACATAGGGAAATTAGGGAAAACGAGCACCTATATAAATAAAGAAAACCAATGATATCAAGGCTTTTAGAAAGATACATAAATGAACCGAAGCCAAAGAAAATATATTACGTTAGAAGGTTTGTTAGAAGTTATCTCTGCCTTCAACCGCCCCCGCATATTTTATAGATTTGCATCTCCTCAACACACTTATTACACTATTTACACTTTACTCTAAAGAGAGGGTCACTCCCAACCATCATCTTCCTTTTTTATTGAATTTGGTTTTGTATCGTTAATTACTCAAAGAAAGTGAGTACTAAAGATTGTTCTTATACCAGTATCTAGTTCAAAAAACATACCATATATAATTCATTCACCCATTCTAGGCTGCTTTTTCTTCCACTTTTTGATAAATAAAAAGCAACCTGTAAAGGCTGCTTTTTTTGTTCTATCCATCTGCATCGCCAGGTGGTAGCATTTGATCACCTCTTTTTTATTACTCTGAAAAACCATCACCGAAATATCTATGCATGTGGAGGTTCATCTCCAATAATCATGTCAGAAGTGAAATCTCTCATTATACAGACCACCACTACAAAGGATTATGATAACTGTTACTCTATCTAGACGAATCAAAACTGTGCTTTTGTTAACATGAGCGTATTTAATCGATTATCCCTTCAATATTGATCTTTTGAAACAAGCGATCTATTTTGAGTAAAGTATCTGAATAACTTAATTCTAGCGTATCAATCATTGTATTCAAAAACGCATGCTCCCTCTATCCTAAAGGGAGGGACTGATTTCCAACGATGTCACATGCCCGACTCCTTGTGTTGCCTTAGCTAGGCAGATAGTACTATAACCGCCCAAGGTTCCTATTTCAAGTATATTCTTTGCTCCTGAGATTTTGACGATCAATTGAAGTGTCTTAGCTACTTCTGGGGTAATAGACTGAGCAGTAACACCACTTTCTTTTAAGATTTCAGATATTGATATCCTTAGTCTATCTTCTTTAGCAAACAGCTTTCGAATGTAGTCTTGAGAATTCATTTCATCCCTCCGTTAGATGGATATTTTTCAATCCTTCCTGATATTTCATTGTCTTGTCTAACCAGTACTCCACTTGTTCGTCATGTCTCAACTCATAATGGGCTACTGCTAACATTTTTCTAACCTCATTGGCTTTAGATATTGCAACACCATGTAATCGTAGTTGGTCCGCCTCTTCTAAAACACTTATCGCTTCTTCATATTTATTTAATTGAATACAAGCATAGCCAAGCATAGATAAAAGTTCGGCTAATGAGTGAGGGTGAACTTGACGACAAAGGTCTACTGCTTCAATAAATAAAGGGATAGATGTTTCCCAAGACGAACTAAATCCAGCGAAAAAAGCGAGATTTTCTATAATCTGAATGCGATATCGATTAGCAATATCTTGATCCATAGCTAATAAATAAGAAGGGATTTCTTTTACAATCGACCATGCTTTTTTAATTTGCTTTCCAGCTTCTTCGAATTTTTTCTGTTTGAGATAGTATAAAGCCTCTAAATTGTGTATCAAACCATAACAAAACGTCGTATTAAGTGGTTGATTGGTTGAATCTCCAAATTCTTTTGCCGCTAATTTCGTCCGCTTTAAAGAGGAAAGTATTTTTGATGGTTGATGCAGCCTTTTAATCTCAGCAACAGCAATACGAAATTGATTTGTAAACCGATGGTAGGGATTAGTTTGTAAACTATACGCCAATTGATAAGCGTCCCGACATAACGCATTGCTCGTGTGGGCTAGTAGATTACCACAATTAGACACTAACAACGCTGTTTGATTTGTTTTTGGCATCAATTTTGATGAATTTACGATAACTATAGCCATTACATCCGCATCGATCCAGTCCCCTAAAATATCTACATAATATCGAATGATATGGTTTAAGAAAGCGGGTCTATCAAGGTTCCTTTTTACAAAAGCTACAAAATCATATGGAGATGTATTCACATTTCTATTCATTTGATCAAATAGTTGTTTAATCACTTGATCATATTGATTTTCATTATAAACATAATCTTTAGAGTACTTTCGAGCTAGAGACAGAAAATATAAAGTAGGTTCATTCATACGTCTCAATCCTAAATCTGAAATATAGCTGATATCGAAAAAAGATGAATCATAAAAACCTCTCGTTAAGCGGTTATAAAAAGTACGTTGATTTGGTATTTCTGGATTTAAATGATTTAGAAAGTACCTAACTAAACTAAAGGATGGAAGATCACTCTTTAGATAATAAAGATGGGCTTTTAGAGAATCCATTTCTTTCTCCTCTTTATTGAAGAGCAATGCAGGAGATTAAACTCCCACATTACTCATAAGATTTACTTTTTATCATCATCATCTTTCCCACCATGATCCCATTGCTCCGAAAGATTACGAGTGAAACTGACTGCATCTTTCATTTCTTCACGAATTTGAGAGATAATGAATTCTTTCTTTTCACGAGTCATATTTATCACCTCCTTTCAAAGAAAATTTAACTCTTGCATAAATGGACAAATAAATGCTAAGATTCTCATAATATTTTTTTCAAATTAAGGGGAAAACTACCATGAATATGATTAAATATGAATATCTTCTAGACGGTAGTAATAAAAGCACTGTTCTTTCTGATGCTATTACACTTGATGGCGTTGAGTTTATCAAACTTTCAAACGTTAACGACACTCCAGAGACTAGAAAAAAACTCTATGAACTGGTAAAAGAAGGCGTAATAGATGATCCAGGTCAGAATGGTATTTTTGAGACATTTGATCAATTTTCCAAAAAGATTTTTGGTCATTACTGGAAGAATAATAAAACTCAGTTTCTTGCCACATATAAAGGAGAATGGATTGGACTTTGTAGTATTACAATTGATAAAGAGAAGAAAGTTGCAAAGTGCGGTTTAACCGTTGTTAAGAAGAGATATAGAGGGTATGGCATAGCTTCTTATTTGAAAAACCTTTCAATAGATTATTGTAGGTCTGAAGGTTTGTTAAAGATGGTTACAGAAGTTGATGAATCAAATTATCCTATGATGAAGATCAATCAACAAAATGGATTTAAAAGAGTAACTTAGATGGATTAAAAGAGGGGGATATTCCCCCTAATAGGATTTGTGAGAATATTGTAGTGAAACAGATTTTGAAAACCCATTAATCACCACTCGACCAGCCCCATGTAGGCCGAATGGAGTTCTTGCTTCAACGACTGTCTTCAAACTCGCTATGGACAACTCTTATGCACCTTTACCCGCCGTGACAGAGGAATTTCTGTCTCCCGCCCACTATGCGTTCCCGTCCGTTATTCCCAATCTCTCTACCCAGAACTAAATGATTACTTAACCCCTCACAATATTTGTGAATCTATTCAAAACTAGTGTTATTTCCTGATTCTTCATCTTTAAAATCCCATCAACAGTTATGCGAAATGCACAATCTTCTTTGTCATAATCAACTTGGATGCTCGCCAGAGGGTGAATATGCCACAATTGCAGCAATATCACCTTTTTTAAGTTCACAAAAACTCTTCTTACAATCGTCTCTACCCCAGAGTTCCTGAAGCCTTGTAATTGTGGGCAAAGCAATCAGGTGTTGTCTCTTTTCCACCTGTTCCAGTAGTTCTGCTGTCATTCCAAGCTCTTCACTAATGACTTTTCGCTGAAAATCCGAACTTGTTATAGATGAAGCTAATCTCTGTTGATGCTCCTTCAGAGCCTGTTCCAAAATTCGCTGCTCATCCTCAGTAACCCATATTGTTAATTTCCTTTTCAATGAATCCTCAACTCCAAGCCCCTTGCTAAAAAAGGTAAAGAGCAACCCTTCGATTTGTAATTTTCTGCTTCGTTAGTATATGATAACTGTGTTACTTAGATTTGAGATAATAGAGACTCTTCCCCAAGACGCTCTCCATTATCTCTTTTGTTATTTGTTTCTTGCTAGGAAGTTCCAAACCAGATTTCCTTTTAAGAGGTTTTAGGAAGTCCAGCACATTCCTTTCATAACGACCTTCACTTGAATTTGATAGAAAATCCATTTCATTTCCTCCCTGAAAAATTATTCTATCTTTATGACTTGCACTTTAATTCTATAAATTATCTCTTTCTATTACAGATGGTGTACCCGCTGGAATTATGGAATTTCCACCTCCTACCGAACGTTTTCGTTTTAGGCAACTAATTGATCAAAATAAGATTGGGGAAGACCAAGAATTTATGTATCTTGATCCCATCCCTTGTGTAGTCAAATCTCGTGGAATAAGCAAGCGAGGTTTTATTCGAAGCCCTTTCTTTCATCAATGGGGAAGACAAAAAGCAAATTAATTCTCTCATAATATCTATTGCCTAACTCTATTAATAAAAAAGTTATCCACAGGTGATTGTGGATAACTCAGTCCGATTTCTTATATTCAAACTTCACAGTTTTTATACAGACTTACATATTATTTTTAGGTCGTCCAATCCAAGTACATAAGTAATCCTGATGAACAAGATGTACATCATCCGGCATATTAGGATTTACAGGAAAAACAGTCTCAGGATTAATGGTTTTCGGGCAATAAGGATCTCTTGAAAAAAGAGAGCGCCCTCCATTTTGATGCAAATTATATAAATAGGAACGCGCAGCACATCCTCCTCCACATATAGAAAGAATTTCACATCCCTCACAACCAGAAATGTATTCTGGATGTTTATTTCTCCTTCTAAATGTCTTAAATTGAGGTGAACGAATGATATCGTATAACTCATCCTCAACTAAATTTCCTACTTTGTAATCATGTAAATACACACAGGGAGACACAGGAATTTTCCCATCTGGAGTAATAGAATGTATTCGAAACGATTTTCTACCACATGGACACCGCTTCGATTGTTTTAGTTTTGTAATACCAGCTAATGTTGGCTCTGTCATATCCAAATTGTCACATAAACTCATTAACAGTGAGAAGCCTTGATAGTATTGATCAGGTTCAAGCTTCGTAGCCATATGTTTGCTCTCAATCGGTTTAAAGGGATTAATCCTTACATTTGATCCATATTTTCTAGCCATGTCAACAAGGGCTCTGATTCGATCTTCAGTAAAATTCCAGCTCATTGCACAAGTTACGATTGTAAAATCCTTATCATGATCACGGCAAAGCTCCAAAGCCTTAGTGGCAATGGGGAAAATGTTTGCTCCACGATTTTCATTATGTTCTTCTTCATACGGAGAATCGATGCTAATATCAATATCATTCAACAACATAAATTCTTCTGGGTGATATTTTGCAAGATAAGTGAGAGTTATACCTGAAGTAGTCAGCCCAACATCTATTCCTTTCTCAGTAAGTCTCCTGATGATATAAGGAAGTAATGAGTTTTTTGGGTTAATTCCATTTGTATATAACGGCTCATTTCCACCCAGATTAATCGTCTTTGCTCCATTTTTGTATACTTGATCTATGACACGGTCTACAATTTCTGGAGAAAAATCCATTCCTTTTTTTCTAGCTGACATGGAATAGCAATGTTTACAACGGTACGGACAATCATTGCCTAAAGTCCAACCAATATTTTCAATATCAATTTCACATTCATCAAGTTCATCGTGTTCGATTGGTCCTACATTCCGTTTATAATGCTCCATGGGGTCTATCATTGTATTCTTGTCCACTAATGACCACTTCCCCAGATGAATTTATTTTACTGTTCTTCTGTCATTACTAAACGAACAATCTCAAATCTTCGAATAGCTCTTCAGTGATAACATCAGTTTCTTCTAGAACACCTTCCTCACAATTTTTAATCAACTGTTCTAACATACTTGTATCTTGAATCATAAATTCATGGTACTTTTCCCACTTTTCTGGTGTTGGTAGTTCATTAGGAGCCATCAATGTTTCAACCACAGCATAATAATCTCTCATATTTTTAGCACAATAGTAGTCAAAGTACTTTTTGATTAAGTACACTTCTGAACACTTATATCTATATGGAACATAAGGGAATGAATTTGTATCACCTGTGACTAAGCCCAATTCTAATAATTTTTGTAGAATCGGGTCAGTAGAACGTAACCATAAATGAGAATTAATCCGATGAAAAACACAAAAATTCATATGCTCTTTAATAAATTCAAGATTTAATTTTAGCCCAGAAATATCTAATATCGGATCAAACGTAATGAAGTTCATTAATGTGGTAATGCCATTTTCCTTTAGAATGTTGGCTGCACGCCTCGAATCTGCAACAGTTAATCTCTTATTAAATAATACAAGCGAATCTTCATGGGCTGATTCTCCTCCAATTGCTACTACGTTGGTTCCCATTTCTTTTAAGAGTTTAGCCCTCTTCTCTGTTATATCATTTGGTCTTGCCGAAAGCCGAAAGATTAGGTCTATATCCAGCTTTTTTATCTCTGCAACTAAATCAACCAGAAACTGGTCATTCTTATCGGTAACTCTAAAGAAATTATCATCTACAATCTTGAAAGAATTCTTTTGATACTTATTAATTAATGTTTTAATCTCGCCCAGAAGATGAGCTACAGAACGAGCGGATTGAGCTGGCCCACTATTATTACGGTAAAATGTGGGTATACTACAAAAGGTACATGCTGCATAACAGCCTCTACCAGTTACAAGACTTAAAGGTTCATCTTTCAATTTTTCTGGAGATATATAACGAGTTTGATAGGGTAGAGTGTCTAAATTTCTAATTCGTGGACGAGGAATAAACGGGGTATTTCGTTTTAACACACCTGGTGTATCATCAGAGGGTGAGGTGGAATATTCATATAAAGATTGTTCTCCTTCTCCAACAACTACAGCATCCAACCAAGGGAATTCATCTAATAAATATTCTTTATGAAAGGTAGCAAAGTGTCCACCTACGATTACAAATACATCAGGGTAGTACTTTTTAATCCTTTCACCAAGCACAACCAATTCATTTACTGACGTAACAAAAGGAGTGAAACCAACAATCATTTGTGGATGACTATTGATCCTTCTTTTAATCAATGACCAACACGTTTCGATATCAATATTGTTTGCATAAGCATCAATAATGGAAGCATCAATTCCCTTTGAAGTAAGATACGCATGTAACGATGCTAAACCACTATGTTCAGCAGGCTTTCGTATGGAGGAAGTGGGCAAATTAATCAAAGTGACCGAATACATAAACACGTTACCTCCTCTATTTTTCAAAGCAATATATCCATTACTCACATCACTTTTTAAAGGAGAATTCTATCAACTAGAGAGGTCACATTATAATGTTCACTAGTGTCTATTTTTATTAACCCTTGTCTTTTAGAAAGTGCTTCTGTATATTTTGTCTGCATCATTCCAATGAATTCTGGCTGATTTAGATACATTGAATGAATATTTGAATCAGGCTTAGAGGTTAATCTCTTGATGATTTCCTTAGTTTCACAATAGCAAAAAATAACAGAATCCGGTTGTGGCAGTAAACCAAACGACTGAAAATGATCGAATATCTCCATCACCGCGTAATCCTGACCATCAATCATTCCTATACATTCGTTATATACCCAAATTGAATCAATGTATCGATCCTGAATAATAACGTAATCATTTGCCAGATGAGGTTTTATGACGTTGTAGTAATCCTGCAAAAGATCGGATATATAATAGATTGTTCTTTTAGCAATGGGATAATCACTCGCTATTTCTTTGAATGATCTGCCTATTTTACTGTAAGTAAAAGCCCCATGATTATAAATACAGGGTACATCCCTCTTTGTTAACTCTGAAATCAATTTGTTTGATAGTGTCGTTTTACCACTTCCACAAATTCCCTCTAAAACGATTAGCTTCCCCAAAATCTCATCCCACCCATTTTATAGTTGACCTTCGTCAAGCTATATTTAATTCCATCGGGATAGTATGTCTGTCGTTAATGGTTGTAATGGTCTGTAAACAGAAGGAATTTCTATATTTTTGCTGTTAATTCTGTTACCACTTATATAAAGGCATAGCGGTTTACGTTTTTGAAAGACGAGCCATCGAAGAATCGTTTCGACTGAATCAGGTGTTTCTGTTTGAAAAACGCACAGATCAGCATTGTAACCTACATCTAGTTTTCCATTCGAGTTCTCTATCCCTAATACCTGTGCAGCCCAATAGGTGATTGCTGACCATAATTTCCATTCAGCTAGATCAGGAAACATTCTTTTCATAAACCTCATGTGTTGAAATAAATCTGCGCTGATACCTGTAGCAAGCCCATCTGTTCCGAGACACCACTTGATCCTTTCGTTTTCTAGGTCAGTTGGGTTTAAACACCTTGTCCCCAAACGATGATTAGATACTGGGCATAATACAACCTTAGAGCCCATACTTGAGATCACTTTTAATTCCTCTAACGAGCAATATCCTCCATGTACCAAAATTGTATCTTCATTTAGCATTCCATAATGTTGAAGTATATCAATGTCGGATCTTCCCCATTTATCTTTTACTTTTTTACATGACTCGAGTGTTTCAGCTACATGGACCGTTAAGAAGTTAGTACCATAAGATAAGCATTTGCGTGCAAGTTCTAGCGTGGATTTACCATTTGAATAAAGTGAGTGGAGGAAAACTCCTGGTTGGCTGCCTAATTCATTAGCAATTTTTGAAAACTCAACATATTTTTGAAAACCGTCAATTAAAAACGAGCTTAGCTTTTTTGATTCCATTAAGGGATAACCCGAAAAAGCCTTCATACCATAACGACTTGCTATTTCACTGCTTCTTGCAGCACAGAAAACACTCGTTCCGTATCTTATCATTTCGTTTGCTGTCGCATTTGCAGAGTGAAACCATGCTTCACTTTTCTTACTAGCTAGTGAAGCATTCCAATAATCGGCAAGCATTAAATACTGCTCCAGATTCCATTTACCCTTTAATCCCTGAAACAAGGTCTCACCCAAATGAATATGTGCATTGATTAGACTCGGTGTTACCAAACTCCCTTTTAAATCGACCATTAAATCGTATCCTGTAGAATCTTGATCAAAACTAATAATTTTCCCATCCTTAACTCTACAGTTGCCATGAAATATAGAGAGTCTATGCTCCGATCCTAATAGGAATTTACCATTTAAAAAGCCTATGGTAAGATTGTCATTCATTTCATCACTTTGGTTACGGCCTGTGTGATCCAACTTGGCATTGTTGATATCCTTTCATCCTCCAATCCGACCCATTGATATCCATCATGTTCAGAGCTAAGATGAATTGGTTGACTATTGTAATCCGCCTTATACAAGAGAATATGCAGTTGCACTCCATCAGGTCGCATCACAGACCAAGCAGTCTTTAGTTCAAAGTCATCACATAACACCCCTGTTTCTTCCTCTAATTCACGTCTTAACGCTACTTCAATTTCTTCACCATACTTAATACGACCCCCAGGTAAATCGTAACTACTTTTTGATGCGTCACCCTTCATTTCCTCTGGTGTCTTTTGTAAGATGAGTACTTTTTCATTGTCTGATACCAACGCGCATTTTGCGGCTACTGCGATATTATTCATTTCAATCACTTCCTAGTTTTTTGGAGCCTATAATGGAGCCCATATATACATAATAGTTTTTGTTTTCTGCTGTGTAAATATTATTGTGAATGATCAAAACACAGAGTGAAGATAGGCAGGAGCTGCGATGAATTATATTCTTCAATATTGATTAGATAATTGGGGGAGCCCCCTCCCCCAAATTATAGGAGTATGAGATAACGATGGTGTGTGAAGTGTCTTTTGTCCATTTCTCGCTATCACACTAATTCATTTGCTAAAAAGCGTAATAACGTACTCTGAACACTTTGTCACATCCATCATAGGTCGAAATACAAACGAAGTTTAAAATTAAGATTACATTTTTTCGACCGCCTCTTCTTTAGGATAACAAGAGCCATCTTTACAAGCTAAATTTCCGACCTTATTATAAAAAGGACAACCTTCCTTATTTTCTTTTTCTAGTTGCTTTTTAAGCTGCCTAATTGATAGAGCTTGCTTTGCTAGCATTGAATTGATCATCAGCAGCACGTCCTTTAATTGGCTAATTCATAAATCGCTTGTGTATATAAAGCGATAGCCCGAATTAAGTCATCGATCTCCACATGTTCATCTTGTTGATGAGCAGACTTCAACTTGCCCGGGAATATAGGTTCAAAAGCTACACCTACATCAATCGCACGGGCATACGTAGCTCCACCTGTTGTCAATAATTGGGCGGGTTGTTGCATTTGCTCCTCATAAACATGTGCTAATTTCTGAACCAATTCATGCTCTTGATTTACATAATGGAGGGTATATGTTCAACACTTGTTAATTTCAACTGATATGGAGCTAAACGTTCTGCGATATAATTTTTTAATTCATCTGGATTCACACCCATTGGGTAACGACAGTTCAACGTCAAAGACGCTTCCCCATACCGATGATACCGGCAAATCCCTACATTTACTGTGAGACGACCTAGTATCTCTTCTGTAACAGCTATCTCTAATTTTTCACCAAAGAAGCTGTCTGTAAAATACTGATTTAACATTTCTATATACTGTGATCCTTGTGCCTCTAATGAAAGCTGTTGTAAAAATTTGCTCAATAGTAATGCTGCATTTAAACCCCTGTGTGGATCTGATACATGGTGAGAGACTCCATGTAAAATCAATTGAAAACTTGTATCCAATTCTTCCACATAACCGAGTAATTGATTTTCTAATAGGAATGATTGGAATAATTCTTTTATTGTATCTCCTTCACCTTCAATCTGAGCTATTGCTAAATCAGGTACTTTATTTGATTCTTGACCTGATGAGAATTCTACTAGTCTCCAAGCAAATTCTGTAGAAGATGTTTCCTTGATATATCCTGTAAACGCTAAAGTTAATACGCCCTTTTCTCCAATAATGATGGAAAAATCTGCATCAGGGGTAAAACCCATCATAGGCATCTCTTCATATTGAAAATAGTGATTGATACATCTCCATTGTCGCTCTTCATCTTTACCAATAATCAAACGAACTCTTTTATTGAGCGGTAGGTTCAATTCCTTAATAATTTTCATTGCATATTAAGCTGCCATTAAAGGCCCCTTATCATCAATCGCGCCACGAGCATATAGCTTTCCATCACGAATTTCAGGAGCAAATGGTGGAAAAGTCCAAGGTGCGTCCCCAGAAGAAACGACATCAACATGCCCCAAAACGCCGATCAATTCCTTCCCAACACCCATTTCGATGTGACCCGCATATCCGTCCACATTTTTCGTGATAAATCCATCACGTTCTCCCAGCATCAACATATATGAAAGCGCTTCTGCAATTTCTAATCCAAATGGGGCAAGAGGAGTACTTAAGGAATTATCATAAACACTTCTAATCTGTAGAATCTGTATTAAGTCTTGAATTAGTTCGCTCTTAGCTTTTAATGCTTCATTCATCCAGTTCACTAGTACTTGTTGCATATTCAATTCCTCTAATCTGTAATTCACGACAAGCAGAAAATGAATTTTTTGCAGCAATAAAGCATGATAATGTTCACTTTCTGATTCCGATCTCTTAATCTATCTGATACAAACTTGTTTTATACGTCATTTTGTCCATATTCTTTCTTCCAAGAGAAGACTTTTTCTCTCCTCTTTTTTGGAGTCGACTTCACTCAGTTAGCAAGTAACTGTATATTCTCATCTACAAACTTCCCATCCAAAGTCGTCGTTCATATACCTTATTCTTTCACTAGTTCCTTAAATCGACGGAGAACAAAACCCATATGTTGGTTTTTCATCTCTAAAATTCCATCTACTACAATGGAGAAAGCTTGATCTATTGAATCATAATTAACTGTTATCCGTTCTCCACTAGTGCCACAGGCGATGATTGCAGTCGTGGCTCCTTTTTGTAGTTCACAAAAATCCTGTTTCCAATCATTGAATTTTGACATTCCGGATAATTTCAAAATCGTGGGTAGAGTGCCTTGCATTTCTTGCCTTTCCACTTTATCTAGTAATTCTGTAGTAATCCCTAGCTCCAGTCTGATTATTTCTCTTTGGAATTCTGTATTTGTGATTGCTGATACTAGTGATTGTTGATGCATCCGTAAAGCTTGCATCAATACACGTTTCTCTTCATCATTCACCCACAAAGTTAACTTTCTTTTCATCGAAATCACCTACTACACAACTTTTCTTTTTAAAGCTGAGAAATGATAAATTGAAAAGCTCTACTGAATGGGTGTATGATAAGGTGGAAATGTTTTTTTGTAGAGTGGTGGTGGCAACACTCGTCGGTCAAAACTATGTGCTGTCACTGCTTCTCTTTCTAATTCCTCTCGAACCCCTTTTTTTATAGGTATTTTTTTAATTTCTGATTCTATCTCATATCCATTGTTTTTATCCTGCTCCTTTCGACTCATCAAGCTGTTTTTTCTATAAGCTTGAGCAGCCACTCGAATTATTTCTGTCCAATTTACCGATATGGATAGTGGAGCTTTTTCCTGATTTGATGTCATATATTTCCTATGAATACTTTTCTCTTGTAAGTACTCCCTAGTTCTTTTCATTTGAGTAGCTCCTTTTTTATAAATCTCTTCCACATTTCAAAATCACCCCTCCGTCGATCGAAACTGTTACATGTCTGTGACTAAGCAATGATCGTTTACTTTCTAATAAATAGTAGGATTTATCCTTTAAACCACATATTATCTGCAATAATCATCATGCCGTAATTATCGCCTCCTAATATTTTATTCAGTTTTTTATTTTTACTAAGTTTGTTATTTTATCTCCTGAACAATATTCCAAGATGTATACTATCCTTGAAGTTACTTACTCTATACTTTAATTATGAAATTATGATCATAATTTATCAATAATTAATAATTTTTATTTTTCAATCTCGCATGTAATAAAAAATTGATTTTCATAAGTATTTACCCTATTTTTTTTTATTTTTTTTAGCTATTATTAAGAAATAAGCGAGATGTGGGGTGTTTTAGGGATGTTTGATCAAATCAATTTAAAAGAATTAGGGAATATGTGTAGAAGAAAAAGAAAAGAACTTGGATTTACGATGGAGGAGTTAGAGGATGAACAAATCTCTGTTTCCACCATTAGTAATATCGAAAGAGGAGTGCCAATAGTCAGCCATCAAAAAATAGAATATTATTGCGTTCATAAGCTTAAATTGAATATTAGTGACTATAATCAACTCTCTCAACAAGAGAGAAAATTAAAATTGGAAAAAGAGGAGGAATTATGGTTTATTGAAAGACTCATTGAACAAGGTAATCCAGATGAAGGCTTAACTGAGTTAAAAAAATTTAATTTAAGTGGATTCCGAGAACTGGAAGCTATGATATTCTATTTAAAGGGCAGGGCATATTATTATAAAAATCAATGGGAACAAGCACGAAAAAACTTCTTGAGAACGATTGAGTTTGTTGACAAATATCCTCAGATTGGCAAATCAAACATCGCTTCTATTTGCTATAATGACTTAGGTCGTATAAACTTCTTTTACTATGGCAATTTAAAAAATGCTTTACAATATACCGAACTAGGAATCAGTTGTTTTAATCCAGATGGAGAAAGATACCATATCCTCTATACTCTTAAAATCTGCCAAGTGCTCTATTTGGAAAAACTTAATAGAATCCAAGATGCATATCAAACTGTAAAAGAGTTGTGGAAATGCCTAGATCAGATAGATTATTTAGATGTAGTTTTAAACACTTATGAGATGAGAGCAAAACTTCTATTTAAAATGAAACGATTTGACGATGCTATCTATACGGCTAAAAAAGGACTTGAAATTAGCACGCTAAATAAATCTCCTGAAAGAACACTAGAGCTAATTACTACACTTGGTAGTATCTATCTAAAACTAAATCAATTAAACAATGCTGAAAAATGTTTCCTTGAAGGTTTAAACTTGAAAAATCAAATCGCAAAAAAATATCTCTTTATCACTACGTTTACACAAATCGGAATTCTATACATGAAAAAAAAACAATTTGAAAAAGCTCAATCATACCTAAAAGTTGCAGTCGAAATCGGACAAAAATCTCCTGATGTAGTTAGGTATGCCCAAAGTTTAACAGAATTAGGGGTATGTCATTTAGCTCAACATGATATTAGTAAAGCGTCCGATATCTTTCTACAAGCATTATCAGTTGCTAAAAATCATTCTCTTTACTATAAAGCAAGCCAAATTCTAACTAAATTGACCAAGCTTTGGGAACATAGAGATGAAGAGAAATTCAATATGTATATGGCGGAATTATTCAGGTTTAACTTATTATTGGATGAAGAACAATAGGAGGTGTACTTTAATGACTAAATCTATTATTGGCGACCCCCCTGGTTAACATTGATTTAATCAAACTAAGGTCAGGGGATTTCTCCTCTGACCTAGTTTAATCCAATCCTACAAGTTCCTCAAACTGAACAATAACCTATTCCTGAATCACTGAATACCTAGATTCTCCTCATAGACAAACTGTAATGATTCTAAATCAATGTTTGAATCATATATCATCTTTAGTGAAAAAACCTCTATAGTTTATTGTAAGTAATATTGCAATAGTGACCATTACTCCTATTACTACAAAGTATCCATACCTCCATTCAAGTTCGGGCATGAATTTAAAATTCATCCCATAGATGCCAGCGATAAATGTGAGTGGCATGAAGATCACTGTTATGATTGTTAAGATCATCATATGCTTATTCAAGCGATGCGAATTGACAGACATATAATGGTCGCGAATATCAGAAGCCATATTGGTACTTGATTCAATAGATTGCGATAGTTTTTCCAAATGTTCATGTATATGTAAATAGTAGTATTTTTCGTTGCCCAAGTGTATATGTCTTGAATTAACGATCCGATACAAAAGATCACGCATTGGCAAAATAGCTAAACGCAAATCCAGCAGGTGCTTACGCATTTTAAAAATATCTCGTACAAAACGATTTGAGGCATCTGGATGATCAAAAAGATCATTTTCATACTGTACTAATTGATGCTCTATGTTTTGCACAGTAGGAAAATAACTATCAACTAGTTTATCAATGATTTTATATGTAATTCCAGCTGGTCCTCTTTCTCGTAAACCTCCAATGTTATGATTGGCGATACGTTCCCAAACTGTATCGATTTCATTATGTTGTTCAAAATGATAAGTCACCACAAAACGGTGACTAAAAAAAAGATCAACTTCATGTACTTGATAATCCACATCAAATGCATTAAGCACTAAAAATTGATACTGATCATAGTAGTCAAGTTTCGGTTTTTGAAAGTAATAAAAGCAATCTTTCACAGCCAATGGATGAAAAGAGAATCGCTCTAGTTTCTTTGCTTCTTCAGGTGTCGGTTTTGAGAAATCAACCCAATACCAATTCCATGTTTGTTGTAATAGATCATTAATCTGATCTGGAAAATGTAGTTCACCTGTTCCATCCATTGCCATTATACGAATCATATAATCCTCCTCCTCAACAGAATAATATTTTCCCAATAATTTTTTTCGAAACATTCATTTTACATGATATTATGCGATTATTACAATATCTATTGGGGTATTATTAATCTGTATCTCTTGAAAAGGAGTAGGTAAATGTTAACATTTTTGTTGATCATCATTTGCATCTTATCTATTCTGTTACTTGTTTTCATTATTAAATCGCGAATAGCGAACAGCAAATATAATGAATTATATAATTTATTTAAACAGTTGCTAGATCATAATGAGTGGGCGATTAAGACGATGATCGATATCGATGAAGATAAAAATAGTCGTTAAACACTTGAATACATAAGAGCTACTTTTACATTGTAAATACTACATATGCATCTAACTTGATCCTATCATCCTTGTATTAGCCTCTGCTTTATAGAAATGGACGATCTAAAACGGCTATGGCATATTCCATAGCCTTTTTTATATTGTCCGAACTCAAGTGGTAATCTTCGCAGATTTCCTCAATACTCATCTTATCTCGTAAACAAGCTAAGATTAGTGAAACTTGAATCCGAGTGCCCTTAATTGCGGGCATTCCACCAACAATTTTTTTATTACAAGTAATTGAAACATAGTCTTGAGCAATTTCATTTAAATACGCGCGAGCATCCATCCCCTCAGCTCCTAACCTATGAGATGAAAATTCTTTTTGCTATCAGTTAAAATAAAAAGACCAGTTACTACACTTGTTGTATTTCTGCACTTACAAAAGCAAAAGCCCCCTCAGTTGTCAACAACAACGAGGGAATTACTTTTTAATCTCTATTTCCAGGTAATTAACAGTACAAAAACAAATACAGCGATAAAAACTACATAAATAATGAAGAAATCAAATACATTTATCATTCATTTCCGGAACTCCTTTATCTCTTCTAATAATGCATCCAATGTTTCTAAATAAATAATTTACGAAGGTCTCTAAAATCAATTTCCTGAATTTCTGGAAATACCAATTTATAATTTTTCATCTCCGCAACAATGACATCCAGTTCATCTGTTACGATAATGTTTGGATGTAACACTGCTTGAATCGTAAAATAATGCATAATCGCTGCTGCTGACTCTTCAAGCTCCACATAACTGGGTATTCGTTGTCCTTCTTTATTCTACAAATATGCTCTGTACATTAAATCGTCTCCTTTAGCAATCTCTCGATTTTTTTGTAAATAAAAAAGCGCTCCTTATTGAACGCGTTTTTTTGTTTGTTCTATTTGTTACTCCTGTTTACGTTCACATTTACCAACATTTCATTTAACGACTCAAGAAATCGAAAATCTGATTTACGTTTCTCTAAATAATGCAGAACAATAGTGTATTTTACAGATTCCTTACCAAAGTCACATTCTGCATCTTCTAAATCCTTCTCTAATCGAAAAATATCACTTTGATAATGTCTCAAAATAGTATTCATTGGAAGGTTCAATAAGAGATTCACAACTGATGTATCATCATAAAGATAGGGTTTTTGAGAGATGCAGATCTGACAAAGCTTAGAAATGATTCTATATAACAAATGTTCCAACTCAGGACGAAAACACAATCTAGATCGAATCATTCTTATAGAAGATGCTGGTTTGAATGGATTCATAAAATCAACACTCACTTTCATTTTATGAATTAATAACTTTTGAATGTGATCAATCTCAGACTGCTATATTTGCATATAACGGATAATCAGATGTTTAACAGAAGATAGACGTTTATAAGATTTTTCAATACATCTCGCACCCTGATAAAGAAGAGTACATTGATAATGATCTTTTTTGGTATTACATAAGATTTCAATTTCATACGTAGCTCCGATAACAGATAAATGTAATGAGTGATTTTCAGCATTCAGAAGTATATAGGGAACTGCGATCTCATCCAAAAAATCAATAATGGATTCTTGGCTTAACTTTTCTACATAATCACGAATGGATTGTCCGTATTTTTGTAGATGTTTCTCTATAAACTCGTCCATGTCATATTCAAGTTGGTTTTCTTTCAAAAAAGAGTGGATAATACGGCTGGATATTCCCATACGTCTCTTACCAACTTTGATCATTGGCATGTAGACTCTTTCCTTTCATTTTTATTGGAAAAGTAATGAAATAGCCCTATTGCGATAAATAGGGCTGATTTTGTTTAATATTCATTTGGTAACATAACAACAGTGTAGACTTCTGTTGTGCCATACCCTACGGTTGAAATCCAAATCTTTGTTCCATTCACTTGATAGCTAGACAAAAAACCTCCACCACAAGCTCCCCGAACTTCAAAATCATTTGCTACTTTATCATCGAAAGGAACATCTCCCCAATCTCCCATTCGATGTCTTTCAATCAATGGTACAAGAATAGTTATATCATCATCGACTAGTTTCATAACTCCTAGTGTAAACCCAATTTCCCCAATGTTTAGGGCCATTTTAAACACACCTTTGTGTTATATTTGGGAGCCAAAAACTTTGTATAATTTCCACTCATTAAGAAATTTAAGGATTCCCGCTCATTAATTCTGGGAGAATCCACTTCCCAAACGGGTTTACGTATTTAGGGTAGGCTAAACCTTGAGGATCCACAACAAAGCAAGCCCGATCAGGATTTAACTCCAATTGATCATTACTGTGAACAACTGCTATACACTGACGGTAAACTTCAGCCATAAAACGATCATGTACTGATTCTTCTAACTTCCAAAAACTTTCCTCATTTGGAATTAAAAAGGTAGAATTGTACCCCCCTTTTCCTTTTAAGTATTGTTGATTTTTTTGCAAATCACTAATGAATGAGAGCCATTCTTTCTCATTTAGGATAATAATTTCATCAATGACAAAACTAGATAATTTATAGCGTCCATGAACATAATGATCAAAGATATCAAACGAATCTAACGGATCATGGATAAAACAACCTTTTTGGAAAACATGAGTACTGTTTACTTTCATTTTTCGATGCATGTAATCACCTTTTTCATCAAATTAAAAGAAATTTCTTGCAGATTCCGTTTTTCTCATCATCAACTCAGCAGTGTGGAAGCCTCCACACTGCTGAGGACTAATCCATCCATTTATCAATCAACTTAATAAATGTTTCTCAAGTTCAAACCAAATTTCTTCCATTTCCTGCAATTGCCGTTCTACCGATTCCTTAATAAGGACAGGATCATCGTATGCCAAGTTTATAGCTTCTCTAATGCGATTGAAGTAACTATTAAATTCTCTTAGTCGATCGGTTTCAAATAAGGGGTTTTTAGATGGTTCCATTTGCATACACCTTCTTGTTTTGCTATAATCGCTTTAAGCTATATTCAAAAATTAGAAATGGGAACTGCAACTCCCAATTTCCTAAAGTCATCCTTAATGGATGGCTTTTAAATATGCAACTTACATCGAATTGCCCAATGGTCAAGATGATCATGTATTAATTGATTGACCTCCGCCTCCCATACTTCATCGGGTTTTACATTTTGCACCTGAGTCCACAAACCCATACGTCCTTTCTCGAACCATCCTTCATAGCTAACAATCGCAAATGGAATGTAAGGTTGGTCAATCAAATCATTTGTCAGAACTATATTCTTCCGTAAGATTTCTGACTTAAAAAAATATTGACCGGATACTATATCCATTGACTCTGATAGACAGCCTCCTACTTCCCAATGATCCCAACGAGCATTGGGATTCTTTGTTTCAAGATAAAAACCAGATCCATTACATAACTGGCAGTCTGGGTTAAACGCTTCAAATAAAGGATGCTGAACTTCCACTCTACGTACCAGCCAATTAAACTCACTTGCGAAATCTTTCCAACTAGGACGGTATGCATCAGGTATCCTTGAAAACACCATTCTTAGATCATTAAATTTTGTTCCTGTTGCCTTCTCTACTATTTCTACTGACTTGAGCTTCGCAAGTAATCCCTTACAACCACACTCCACTTCAAACGGTTCAACTTCATTACTTTCATCATAAGGTGCAAGCAATTCTCCTACTCTACGGAAAATTGCTTCTCCCGTAATAAAGTCGTCTTTTTTTACAAGTACTAACGTTTCAAAATAGCTCATAATAAACACCCTTTTTACGTTGTTTCTTTAAAATACTTCCAAACGATGAACTCACCAAGCTCAAACCTTGATTGAATTAATCACTTTTCAGCCTAATAAATATTTAGTCTTCGCTGGTATATATCAACTTTGTATATAAATGGATTTTTTGGTGTTGGACTTGCTCGCGCTCTTCAGGTATAGTCCCTGCGTCATGGCGTAGTTAAGGCTCGTAGTTTGCCCGCAAGTCAGACGATATAGGCCATTCTCAATTCGTCCAGCCGATTATTTGATTATCAAAGCGCTTAGCAAGATATCATTCGAAATAATCTGTTCTCTTGCTATATTTTTATTATAATCACGTTTTTCGTCATTGTCAACTGTTTTTTGTATTTTATTTTCGTTTTTCGTGATTTAATTTTGATAGTTTGCCTAAGTTCTAACTACGCCATATAATTGTAATAATTTATAATTTGAGGAGGAAAAGATGATTAGATTTAAGCTCTCACAAAAAATGGGAGAACATAAATTAACACAAAAAGATGTTTCAAAAGGAACTGGTATCAGACCTGATACAATTAGTGAATATTACTATGAGACATCAAAAAGTCCTTTCCTTCGGCATATGAATGAGTTCTGTAAATTTTTTAAATGTCAGCCGGGTGATCTTCTCGAATATGAGGAAAAGATGATTAGATTTAAACTCTCACAAAAAATGGGAGAACATAAATTAACACAAAAAGATGTTTCAAAAGGAACTGGTATCAGACCTGATACAATTAGTGAATATTACTATGAAACATCAAAAAGCCCTTTTCTTCGGCATATGTGTAAGTTCTGTAAATTTTTTAAATGTCTGCCGGGTGATCTTCTCGAATATATAGATGATATTGATGATACAGATAAAGAACCAAAATAAATCAAAAAATGTGCTAAGGTAGAAATAGATATTATCCATTTCTACCTTAGCACCACCCAACTATCCACGCTCTTTCGCAAATTTTTGAATAAGCTCAACTATCCGCTGATGCTTGTTATGACGATATCCTCCTGGATACACCATATTAAACTCCTCATTTAATGCTTCTTGATACTCATTTAAAGGTAAAAGTTTAGGGCTTTTACATACTGCATAAACATTAGCTCCACTCTTAGCTCCAAAGATTTCAACTTGATTGAAATATCGTTTACAAAGCCTCTTCAAAGAAGTATGATCATGAAAATGTTGCAATGTCCAAATACCATCTCGAAAGATACCAGAGAAGTTGTTAGAATCAAGAAACTGAATCTGTCGAACTCGATTCAACCGTTTTTTTTTATTATTCGTCTTAATACTCTTTAAATTCCGCGTTCCTGTGATGAAAGTTCCATCCTTTCTTAATAGACTGTTACATGCTGTCATTACCCAGCGTTCAAAATCCAAATGTACCACTGAGTTAAGTACACCATCTAAAACTACAACATCAAACAATCCCTTCTGTTCAATAGACCACTCAATCGCTTTAATCATTTTGATGACTCTTTTCATATCAATTATCCATGATCCCTTTTTCCGATAATAAGGTTCATATCCATATGCTTTATAACCTTGTTCCACCAATTTCTTTATATACGCACATTCCCCTGAACCAAAATCAATCAACCGATGATTACGTTGAAGAATTGGCAATACATATTGTTCATACGTTGATGAATGATTTTTCTTTTTTCTTGCTGTTAAACGATGCATTTGACAATGTAACTGATTATATGAAGGTATTTTCAGTTCGTCATAGTGGTAACTCCCATAGTTACTATGCAAGTATTTTTCTAAAGTCTCAATTTGATTACTGTTCATCTTATAGACAAGCAAAGGCTCTTTTAATTGTTTACAGGCAACTGCATAATCTGCGTTCGCTATTACCTGCCCCTTGTCATTTACAATCACACTTCCCCAAACCCTGCAAATCTCATATGTGATTGAGGGATTTTTGTTGTTAACTACATGTATTCGGTTAGGATCAACCCAATGATATCCTTCATCTTGATCCTCTAGTCCATTCACAAAGACTATCGATACATTTGTTTCAACTGAATTATGAAACAAGTTAAATCGAATCTCATCATGCAAACTAACCTCACTAAGTACCATTGCTGGCGATTCTTGCATATCAATGGCTTTCATTGCTTTTAAACGTTGGTGACCCGCAATGATAACACCACGTTCATTTAGTATAAGTGGCTTTACAATGCCAAATCTCTTTAATGACTCTTTCAACTGATTAAAAGAGTCGTTCGTGATCTTGCGTGGGTTGTAGTCGGCTGGTGTAATTTGATTAAGTGGATAGTGACGAACAAAACTCAATCTTTCTCACCTCCTATAAGGTGCATAACAAAACCAAATGGTGTTTTTTGTTCCTCTATGAATCTCATGTATTCTTTTTCTAGTAACTGATGTTCTTGATTCGACATAGGTACTTTGTGTTTTCCAAATTTCAAATATTTGATCATTTTTCTCTTCACTCTATTTTTTGATACCTTTTTTATTGGAATTTCATCTGGAACATCATATAATTCCGCTTCTCCATATATCTCCTGCCAATCCTCTTGTCTATAAGTCAAAACAAATCTCCCCCTAACTGTTCTAAATTAACTTCCATCACCTTAAAATCACACACCAGCATTTAAATAGCATATTATCCTATATAGTAAAAACGCCTATCCCTTGGTATCACTGGGGTTAGGCATTTTTTGAATAACGATGAAATCACTTTCAAATAACATTTCAATAACAACTAAATAACAGGAGTAGAAGAAATATCGGAAATAAAAAGGATGATTCTAAATAATAGTCACCTTTATACATATATAATCTTGTTTTGGTGGTTCTCCCAAAATCTCTTCCCACGGATTTTCATCCCCAATTAACCACATTTTATTTTTTTCACTCATGGTTATATCTCCTCTCTGATGTAATTTTTTTCTAATGTTGATTTATGAATAACTCAAAAAATTGACCATCTATCACCCCCTTTACAACTCAATTATCTAAGCCACTTTTCCAAAAATAATCACTACTATTTCTGATAAACAAAAAAAGAGATCTCTTCGCCCTCTTGAAAAAAATGCATTGAGATATCCATCTTCAAATCCCTATTGATACTTTCCCAAATTTGCTGCAAATATTTCTTCCTTTGATTTGTTGTTGTAATCCATGCAACCGTTGAATCTGCTCCAATCCCACGTAACACATGAAAAATTTTGATATATTGTCTCATCTTTTTTTCAATTACACGTGGACCTTCTGTTGAACGATCATATTCGATCCAATACCTTCCCCCTTTATAGACCATAAACGCATCTGGTTGAATCAATTGAGTGCGAGCTCTCTTCATTTGTTTACAACAAAGTCGATATAGATAATCCGACGCTTCTCTAGTTTGAAGCCAAACCATTTGATGGCTCTGCTCCTTTTGAACCAATCGAATTAGAATATCATTTAAACCTAAAAGATGAAGATGTTGCATTTGCGTTGACCTTAATCGAGTTAATACAGCAGGTTCCCCACGTAACTGACTGGCATATTTTAATCCATGTTCTCCTAAACGATAATAACTGCTATCTTCACCATAGCTGGTCATTTCCGTCTTAATCCAACTTTCCTCTTTTTGCTTCTTACGTAACCGATAGATAATCATCCTCATTTTGGCAACCCTCCACCCTGACAATGCACAAAACTGTCTAGCAGAAAACGCCCCATGATCATACAAAGAGAGAAGTAGTTGATCAAGAGGTCGTAATTTTTCATGATCCAGCCATTGAAAGATCATTTTTTCCCTCCTTTTAATAAAGCGGTGGTAGATCAATTTCATCGTCTTTATTCTCTGACTTCTTTTCCTGATTGGTGGTCTTTGAATTCATATAATCATTTATCCATTGATCAACCTCATAAACTGGATGACAGTCTCGTGCCATCAACTGATCAATTTTATGGTCTACCCATTGAATCGCCATTTGTTCTTCCTTTTCTTGCCGCTCTTTATCTGATCCAAAATAAGTAGGCTGACCATTTGGTTTATAAAACGGAATAGGCTTTGTTTTCACATGTAATACAGTGGTATATCCTTGACGATTAAGTGTACTCACTGCTGCTGTAAATCGTGGTAACCTTTGAATCAATTTTGCATCTAAAGAATTTCCACTCATCTTTTGAAGCATAGAGGCACTTTGAAACCCTTGGCGACATGCGATAATAGTAGCTGCATTTCCATAGAAGGCGTTTGCTATTTCTGAATCAAGTTGATCAATATATTGTGTCATACCAATTAGACAGTGACCAAATGCTCGTCCCATAGATAAAATTTGCTGCATAATGGGCAACTGGACATAACCAAGCTCATCCACAACATGTAAGTGTTCTTTTTTGTTGTGGCGAAGAAGTGACTGTTGATGATATTGTGTAACAACATACCCCATAATCATTTTACGTTCTTCATGGTTTAAGCCAGCTAGACAGTAAATTACAATATGCCCAGCATCCATCCATTCACGAACTTTCAAATCCATTGTAGCTTGACCAAATAAACGTTTAAGTAGCGCATTATATCGAATCTTTTGTGTTCGATTTCGAATAGGAGATGAAACTTGTGCATTTGCTAAATCTTCCCCTAGCTCTTCCCAATCCTGTCTCAACTCCTCTATCTTAATGGAATCAATCAGATGTTGATGAAGTGGATCACTTGAACGGATCATGCGATCTAAACCTAAAATACTATGCTTTTCACCACTCTCTATTAAAGTCAGCAATGACAGTTTCCCAACTCGATCTAACCAAATACTATCTTGATAAGGAAAAGCATTTTTTAAGATTGCTAATGCATTCTCAACAACAACATTTTTTGATTCTCCAGGATTCACATGCAACAAATTCAAACCAGGAACATATTGAGTCGAGCGAAAATCAAAGACGTGAATTCGATCCCAATTCACTTTATATCCTTTTTTTTCATCTCTTAATAGTTTGGCTACAATTTTACGGTAATCTTCTCCTTTGGGATCAATGTATGTCACCCCAGGAGCATACGGATTCCCATACCACTCTTCTTCTAAATGATGAAAAATGGAATTGAGCAAAAACGATGTTTTCCCCATTCCAGCCATTCCACTGCCAAATGCCATTTGTGTCCAATTTTTATATGGAATTCTCACCTGCCGATTTCGTTTGACCGGATGTGCGAACAAACCAATAGGTAATCCTTTTACATATTCATCATCAGCAATCATATTCTGCGTGATTGGCTCAATCCATCCTCTATCTTTACATTCATCTGTCTCTGCATAAATTGTATGCTCGCCATTAGGTAGGTGAAAGAGTTGAGCTAATTCATTCGATGTTAGCAACAATCCTCTTTGGAAAGGGAGTGGGATAGACCAACGAATTCGATTACGAATGCCTGGTAAGAACCTATAATGGTGTAGATGAATCTCGCATTGATACGCTGTCATACTATATATCTTGCTATCTACTGCTTGTAAAACTGTAAAGGAATGTGACCAAATATGAATCGAACAACGAAATCCATTATCCTTACCTGAGTATCGCTTGTATATTCCTTTTCGTTGATTGTATTGTTCAGGAGTCAAATTATTTAATAATCCATAGTCATGGGGTTGGATCTTCGTCTTTTGAAAAAGCTCTTTTTTACTGATGTTCAACCGTTCCATTACCTGATTCATTGTGGCTTGTAATATTCGATTAGAAACAGGGGAGAATTGTAGATCGATCCATGTTTGTTTGCTTAAATTCAGTAGGAGATCACCTAGTTCAGATTGCTCAAAGGGCCTTAATGGCAATCCAACTGTCCGACGACTCTTAAATAAAAAGCATCCACCAACTCCTTGAGTGTGGTTCTCTTTCTTTTCATTATTATTTCCCTTAACATGGGATTCTGGTAGTGGCAATTCCTCTAGCTTGATTGGGTATAGCTCTACTTTTGGGTAAGCATCCCGAATTGCTCCTTTAACTCCAGCAATCTTATCTTTAGGACATCCAAAATAGAGTCGAATTTCTCCATATTCATCCATGTGGATTATATATCGGAACCAGATTTTCCCTTTGAGAAATCTAAGTAAAGGAGAACGGTCGAAATGAGCAAATGTTTGTACCAAACGGCAAACTGATTCTTTCAACGAGTAATCATTTATGTGGGGGACAACCCGGTAATATTGAATCTGTTTAACTGAAACCTGATAATAATAGTAGTAGACAGCAACAACGAGTATTGAAGTAACAACAATAACCAAAGCAATTCCGATCAGCGGAATATATAATGACTCATTGAACCACCAATTCTTCACCCATTTATACATACTCGAACAAAGTATCAGACTAAATATGAGGACAACTAAGTTGCCAATCCAATTCAATAATTGCTGATCGCCTTTCATTTCTTGCTTCCACCCTTTTTCTGTTGTTGCAACAAACGTCTATACTCCTGCAGTGCTTCTCTTTGCGTTGGTTCCACCCATTTTGGTCTTCTCATAAACAAGCGACGAATAGGACTTCTATCATAGCGGATTTTTTTTCGATAATACTCTTGCCAACGTTTATGTCGTACCGATTTCTCGGCACCTAGCCATAGTTTGTATTGATGCTGGTATTCAGGAACTTGCATCCATGTATGATATTCAGGTGTATGCTTCTGTGGAGGTTCCATTGGAATTTGACTACCATCAAAAACATGTGTTTCTCGAACTTGTTCGTATGGACGACGATTTTGCCATTGAATCATTTCTTGAACAGCTGATGTTAAATGAGGGTTACGTCGAAGAAAACTGATAACATCCTTTTTGTGAGTTGGAGCCAAACGTTGTCGTTTCATCTCCTGAAAAACCTTTTGCCCTCTTTTTGAAAGATTTGTGGTTAATTGCATCCGTTCGGGTTGCATGGATTTCATCCTTCCAAGAGGCAATTCAGCTTTGACATGACTACGCATTTTTTGCACTGTATCAACTTGACTAACATAGTTCTTAACCGCCTTCCCAGTTTTAGATAAGCTAGTTCCTATTAATTTGGCAGATTCTTTCCGACTTTTCCCAATGTTTTTTGTAACCCAACGACTAATAGGATTACGAGTAACAGTACGAAAAAGTTGAGCTCCCATAAAAGCACGTGTCAGCAGACCTCTTTTACCACTGAGATTGTTTGTATCACCAAAACGACCAGATAGCTCTTTCGCGGCTGTCCAAAGACCAACGATGAGTAGAAGAATGAGAAAAACTTGATCCGCAAACGAAGCTGATCCAAATGGTTTTGCTTTAAGCAACCGCGTCCATAAAGCAAAAAAGATAGACAAAGCTGTGCTATATATAATGACCATCAAAATGGCACTAAACACTTGCACTACACTCTGCATTACATGTCGAACGCCATAATTGGGATATAAAGACAATAATCCATCAAAAATAAAAAAAAGGCTCCGACCCACAGCCCTTGCTTTCCAAATCAATATCATAATACTCATAGCAACCATCAAATAGATTGGAACTGTGATAAGCAACAATATACAATACAGTTTTGCACTTCTCTCGCCCGATCCATCAAACGTGAAGATGGTGAACATTTTGTTTTTTGCCACTCCGGTTTCAGCATCAATTTTGCCCCATTCTCGTAATTTACTAATTCTTTTACCTCGTTCAGTTCCATGTTCCATAAGAGATGAAAAATATTTCTTTCCTTGCGAAACACTCCCAAAATTGATAACTAAGTAAGGTTGTTTGGCCAACGAATCCCAAATCGTATCAGCTATTATTTTCTGTGATTGCTGTGCAGTAGTTGATTTTTCTAATGAATTTTTTGATCTAACCAGCATTCGACCCATTAAATCGCTTGAAACTGAGGTAGCTATTCGATTGGCTTGATCCAAATAGCTTGGGAGCGAAGTAATTAGTAAAGGAGTCACTGCTGTTAAGATTACCAAGGCTGATAATGCTGTCAAAGAACGATTTGTATTGCCATTCATCCACATCAAAATAATCGAAAAAATACCGATTCCTGCTACCAAAAACCATAATGGATTCCAAATACCATCAATGATCTGTGGCATAATTGAACCGACAAATGCAAATAATTTCGATAACAATGCATCATCATAGCTTAACAGAGCAATACGCATCACAAACTCTACCACCCATAGATAAAACGACCAGATAGCTTGCAGTATCACATGCAACACTTGCACAGCTTGGTCTGGCCACTCAGGATCATCAGGTGGAACTTCGTCTAATATATAAGCATCTCGTGGGTATTGATTATGGCTCGGTGAAAAGATCGACTTACCTGGTAGTAGATCATCAGCAGCCTCACTCTTACCTGGATTTAAAACGAGTATACAACTTACAATTATCCCTAAATAAATCCGTTGTTTCACCCCATTACTTCCCTCCTTCTACTATTCCTGTTCTATTGGACGTGTTTTAAAAAATTCATTAATTGTTGGTTCAGGGTTTCGAAACTCGACCAGCCCAACTTTTTGGTTTAGATCGCGCAGATACCCTAATGAATACGTTCGATCCTCTAATTTTCCACCTTGTGATGCTTGACTCTGTTCAATTCCTAATCGCATTAAATCATTGTAAATCATAGGGTCATCAACCCCCAATGCTCGCATCACTTGTTGTGTTTGACTGGCGGTCTTAGTACCAAGACAAACATAAGTTGAAACGTGATTTAAAAGTGAATCTGGTATATCATCGGGATTCTGGCTACACAAAATATTCCCGCAGTAGGAAGATCGACCAAGTCGGAAATTTCGCTCAACCTGTTGGGCTCCAGCAGCAGAACGAACGAAAAAATACCCTTCATCCCCTACGAAAAAGGAAAAAACACCTTTCTGTTTCCCTTCAATCAAAAATTGTTCGACTAGCACAGCCATTCCAGTCATGCAAGCCTCAGATACTCGTTCTGATGGAGCAGAAGCCAGTTGTCCAAGTTCAGGAAGATGAATTTGTTTCATACCCAAGATAATTAGGCCTGTTCGAGGAAATACAAGACCCTTTTCATTCACAGAATTACCGAAAATCAATTTTCCAAGTGGAAGCTCTTGCATTCGTCGCAAATATTGTCCCATCTGTTGCGTTGTTTTTTCTTTTGATTTCTCTAAAACTTCAACAACCATAGCCATGCAAGGTTCATCCTCAGTACATACTTGATCTAAAGCAGTTAATAGTTCATTTCGTCGTGCAAATCGATGTTGATCTTGATCTAGATCCAAAATCTGCAACAGCATATCATAAGCTATTTCCCTGGCTCTAGCTAATCGATGTACCTCTATATCACCTTCTATTGCCACATCATGATCAAGCCGTTGGATTAGTCGAAAAGGGTCAAGAATGCCTGGATGTTCATAACCGTCCAATGTCATTACTTGAACTTCCCCTTTAAGACCAGGTAACTCTCCCCAATGTCGATGTTCTCCTTTGATATCAATATAAAGACCTCTGCTACGTGTAGTGAGCAACGTATTGCGTACCAAGGTATCCGTTAAATGCGTTTTCCCGCTGCCCGTCTGTCCAACAATCACGATATTAGATGATTGATCAACTTGCGCACCCCAAGATACATTTAATCGGACAACAGATCGATTGGATCGTAGAAATCCCACTGGTAAACCATTGGGATCCCCTAAGGAATCCACTGCACCAGGAGTCGCTAAAGCAGCGGTCCGATTCGGTAAAATAGGAAAACAAAAACCCATCGGAGACCACTTCGAACTCGGCAACCATGCGTCGTAATACTCTCCTTGATCAGCAGTGGAGCGATGCACAGTCATCCCTTTTTGCTCTAAATAGCGCTTTAAGAGTTTGACATAATAATTTAACTCGTTTGGACTATGGTCAGCAGTAACCACAAAAACTAGTTGCATCATATTTAGTGGTTGCGTCTCTGATTGTATCTCCGCCTCCATTTGCTCTGCTTGCGCTTCGATTGTATCATCCAAGATGGAATCTTCTTCGACTTCCCCCATGTGTTTCCTATTAGATATTGCCAGTTTCTTTCGCCGCTCACTATATAATTTCGCTTCTTTATATGGCTTCTGTTCCCATCGCAAATGCACATCAACTGGTAATCCTTGTGCTTGAAGATCATAAAACAAATCAAATCCAGGTACTGTTATTTGACTCGGAAAAATAGAAATGGTTAAAAATGTCATATAACGTAGACCTTCTGCACTCTCCAACCGAATATGATCTCCTTGATTCTCGATTACATTTGGCATTAAAAAATCCCACCGATCGGGATGTTGATCAGTCGGACGAAGTGTTGGGCTGGGTAATCCACGAAAATTATGTTGTTGATATAATTGGATAATATCTTCAGTGGAGCAAGGTTCTATTGCATAACCGGCTGTACGTTCTTGGAACACCTGTTGAAAACGCTCAGTATTCCGCTTTGAAAGTGATGTGCCAATCCATGATCGTATCCATTTTTGCAATTTTGCTTGATCTATAGGGAATTGGTGAATGAATTTCTTCTGAATTGAACTTTTAAAAGGAAGCTGCATACCGAATAAATACTCATATTGTAAATTTGCTTCCTCTTTTTGAATCAACTCCAACCACGATTCTCTTGCTTTCTCTATTGCTTGATGATGCCCAAGTGGACTCTTGTAAACGACATGTTCAAATTCATTCTCCCAGTTTCTCCTCTTCTTTATCAACCAGAGGCAACCGATCTGACCTGGCGGAACCACCTCACGGAAGAATGACTCCGCACGTAGAAGTTGTTGTAATCGTTCCTCATCCGATAATCCTGATAATGTATGGGTAATAAATTTACCAAAAGCCCACGGCACTCCTTGAATAATGGCTATATTCTCCCTGATTTCAGTGGGTAGATGAATCATGATCTTTCCTCCTTTGCTTTTTTTCGAATGATCGTGGGTTGTCGATATTCTTTTTGATAACCAATTGGCGGAACTGATCGATTGATTACACGACGATTCGGTCGAATCATACAACGTATATGAGTGTAAAGCCAAGAAAGGGGGTTCATATAATCTGGTTCTACATATGAAACCACGCAAACAATCACCAAAGGTAAAAAGAAATATTTTGTAATCGGATCTCCCCAAGGCACTTGAAGTGCCAATAAAATATACAGCACACCTACTACAATCCCAGATAACGTAATAGGTACCGGCAAAGGAATGGGGATACCCTCAATATGACGAAAAGTTTGCTTTAATCGATTGACTTCTGTATATAGACTCAACATCATACGATGCTCTCGATTCATGGACCACTTTCCCCCTGCAAGTATTTCCTCAACCAGTCAGCCCAGTTTTGCAATAATTGTTTTGAATTTTCTCCATCGGTAAATAACATAAGTAAAAGCCCCACTCCAATTAAACCTAACAAACCCTGAATGGCCATTTTGTTCAATAGACCTAATCCGCGAAACACTATTGTAAGTAAAATTAATGCCCCACCTATTCCAACCAACTGATAAATAACTTTGGATACCCCTTGAAGAGGATTCACTTCTTTAGCTAACATTAGTAGATCCATTCATCAATCACCCCTCAATCTCCGATTATTTTTTTCACAACATATTGATCCTTATCTTTCGAGAGTTCCAATCGATATTGCAACGGCATCCATTCATTTTTTTCTTGCTTAAGCATGATCATCGCATCAACAACTAACGGTTTTTCCTGCAATGGTACAACGGACAATAGATGATAATTGCCACCTACAGTTTTTAACAGCGGATACAGTTTTCTGTGTATGGCTCTTGTATTTGCGTCCATTCGACCTAATAACCAAGAAGAAAAAAATCCATCAACAGCTTGTTCAACTTGACCATGCTCCTGTTCACTGATCGATGTGGTAGGTTGAAACAAGTCAGTGTTTTGCTTTGGAGGTGGTAACAAACTCGGTAGCTGATCAACTAACCAAGTTTCACCTGACCTTACCACTGATAGACGAAAATGTAGTCTACGACCATCTTCTTGTATCACTAGATATTCAATAGCAGCTTGTTTATCGACTGCTAGCCATTTCTCACTCCAAAGTAGAACTCGTTTAAAATCAAACTTGCTTCTTTGCAATGCTGTATTCTGTTCCCATTTTGATTGTAAATTTGGTGTCATCCATTCAATCAGTGATCCTTTTCTTTCTGTCTCCTCTTTTTGATCAGCATAATACTGCCATAAGAATTGTTCCCCAATTGTTTTGGCCGCATCAGGAATTACTCGTACTACTTGCACTGGTTTCTTTTGATGAAAATGATCTGGAAACCAGACTTTATAGGTTTGTGATGCTTGTCTAATTCCATAAATAATTGCAACCAAACAAAAAAGGACGAGTACTCCACGCCTCGCCCAAGCCGTCAAAAGATAACGATTCAAATCACTCCCTCCTTTATTCAACTGTTAATCTGATCATATAGACAAGTTGCAGTACCTCCACTAATTTTTGCTTGTAGCTTTTTTCCTTCTATTTTAAAACTGATTAAATTTGAACTTGTTTTTGTATCCATCTTATACTGATTAGCTCCAACTCTTTCATATGAAACAACAAAAGGCATTTCTCCATCATTCTCAACTTCGACATTGCCTTTCTCTAGGAAAGTAAATCGCTTTGTACATCCTTTTGAATCCTGCCCGCTTGACAAAATCCAAGTTCCGTCTAAATCCCAAGCACAACCAGCCAATAAACAAACACCTAAAAGAACTCCTAACAATCTTTTCATTGATCACATCTCCTTCTAATAATGATTTATCAAATAATTCCTGTTGTAATACATTCATACTTACTTTCTATTCATATTTGATAACGACAAAAAGACTCTTAGAAGCAATCATCATTTCCTAAAAGTTCTACGTATTGATATTTTAATTTTCGATCAGTATCACGAATCACAAACGAAATTTCACACAAATTCTTGATTTGCTCCCAACTTGAATCAATCAACTACTCTATCATTTCATAAGGCTCATCTATCATTTCATTCATTTTCATTCCATAAAGATGGTTCATATGTTGCTGACTCATTTGACTGCGGTCTTCGTCTAATTAAACCTTTTGAAAGGTCATTAACGATGAAAAATAACATATTCATAGCTGCTGGAACAACAGCTCGCGTATAAAAATCCTTTGGGTTCTCTCCATATCCAATCCCTAACACAACCATTTCGCAAATGTCCCCAGTATAAGGCATATCATCCAACCAATACCAAGTCGCCCCTGTATATTTTTCGCCAAAACGAAACGCCCACCTTAATGCGTCTTCTCCTCTATGCCTTGGAAGGAGAGAAGGGTGAAAGATGAGCGTTCCATATTTGGGTCTTTTTTTCTGTTTTTTTATTTTCTCGTTTGGAGCAAAGGCTACATCTGCCTTTTCAGGAGTATCAACAATAGGAAGTTTACGCTTTTGAAAATACCATAGGCATACCTGACTAACAACGTGATCTGGATCATATACATATACCTTTAGACTCATTTTTCACCTCCCCTCATCCTCTATCAATCCCATACTTAGTAGCTGCCTAAATCGCTTTTTTATTTGATGAAGTTGACTGTACTTAAACTCATTGGAATATTGGCACAACAATTCTTTCTGCTCATTCGATATTAAAACTTGTAATCTATAACTCGGTTCAAGCTGTTGTAAATCCAATTCTGCTAATGGTTGTAATTTTGTCAACAAACAACTCTCACCTTTTTTTATTCTCTTTTGATTTTTGTCTTGTGATAATGTCTTCGAATTTGTCCTCTGAACTCTTTGACTAAGCACTTCAATGGTAGGTTTCAACCTTTTCTTGAGTCCACGAGCTGAAGCATGTTGATGATTTTCGTATAAATCATCTAAAAAACGGACAAAATCCTCACCTTTATTAACTCCTCCAGGGCAAAATCTGTGAAAACTCAGATGACACTTATGACACAAAGTAATCATATTATCTAAATCTCTTATTAACTGAGGATATATGTTCTGGGCAAACAAATGATGAGCTTCAAGTTCTTTTGGTGAATTACACACCTGGCATTTGTGCCCATCTCTTATCTTTACCTTTTCTGATAAATTATTTCGTTTTCTTCGACGCATTCAAAATCTCCTTTTTCTTTACATCTCTAATCAAAACTCTCTAAAACCAATTTTCCGATTACATGATTTGATTTTAAACGTTGATGAGCTAGGTCTAAATTTTGACTACAGATTGCACCAAAATTTTTGGTGAGAGTTGTTTTTAGTCTTCCATCGTCAATCCAAGCAGACAATTGGTTTAAAATTTTCCGTTGATCATGCATATCATCTGTATGAAATGTAGGTCGAGTAAAGATATACTCCCAAGCAAAAGTTATACTTTTTGTCTGTAGAATCGATAGATCTAACAATAGTGATGGCTCAACAATCGAGCATATTTTTCCTTGTGGTTCAATCACTTCAGCCATTTGATTCCAATACTGATCTGTATCATGAAGACAAAAAATATAGTCAACCATTGGCATACCTAACTGAGTCAATTGCCTATCTAAAGGGTGATCATGTTGAGCCGTATGTTCTACACCTAATTTTTTCAACCACTCAAATGATTCAAATCGTGAAAATGTACCAATTACTGTCAGACCAACCCTTTGAGCTAATTGAACTGCTATTGATCCAACACCACCAGCTGCACCAATGATTAAAATAGATTTATCCAAATTATCTTTCGAATTCATAGAAATGCCCAACCGATTAAATAGGCCTTCCCATGCTGTTAAGCTAGTTAAAGGTAATGCTGCTGCTTGAGAATAACTTAAACTCTTAGGCATCAAACCAACCAACCGCTCATCTACCTTATGGTATTCACTGTATCCGCCAGGTCGATTGATATCACCGGCATAAAATACTTTATCACCAGGTTTAAAATATCGGCATTCTGATCCAACATCAACTACTACCCCTGCAACATCCCACCCTAATACCATTTGTTGATCTTTCTTAGAACGATTTTCTTTTATTTTGATATCAATTGGGTTGACCGAAACTGCTTGTACTGCTATTAATAAGTCCCTGTGTGTTACCTGTGGTTTTGCAATTTTTACATCTTTTAATCCCACTTGTGGATGATATAGTACAGCTTTCATCATTGCCAATGCGATTCATTCCTTTCATATCCATTAGCCATTGTTCTGCTATTTGTGCCCTTTCGATCTGATCAAGTTCTTGTAAACCACTCTTCGATCCATCTTGAGCTAATTTGGATATACAACAAATGATCTCACTATAAACTAGATCAACTATCTCAGAGGGGACACTTTTCACACCAAAATTCAATGCAGTTCCATTTCTTAAAACAAATATTTTTTTCCCCTCAACATGATAAATAGAAATATCATCATGTATTGCTTCTTTTGTTCTATACCTCTTTAAACCCCTAACATCAATTTCAGTATCTCTAGAACCTCCACTGGCCAGTATGACACCAGATTTGCATTTTCTTATCATGTCTAGACTAATTCCTTCACGTCCAGTTGCTGATATAATGAGGTCAAACTCATTCAAATTTTCTGTTTCCAATATGCGATAACCATCAATGTACGCCTGAAGTCTTTGAATTGGATTGATATCTTTTACTGTTACATGTAGCTGATGATTAGAAAGAGACTTCGCGATCTGTTTTCCAACCATTCCATATCCAACTACTAGTGCTGTTCTCCCCGAAATAGAAATACCCAATCGACGCATTAAATGATCAAATGCAAGCGAAATGGCTTTTCCTACATGAGAGGCTTCCGCTTCTTTTAGTGGACTTCTTGCAACATGATAGATTGGGAAAGGGATACTACCTTCTAGTCTTTTGTATCGGTTCCAACCAAAGGTGGTTGTTTCAACTACTCCTCCAAAATAACCCTTTAAATCTCGCGGAATTTCGGACAGAATTGAAGCAAAATAACCTCCTACTTCATTAATCACAACCTTCTGACCCTTATTTCGTGCCCTCTTCAGTGCGCCTAAAAGAATATGCTGTAGAATATGACCCTTATCAGCTAGTGAATAATTCATTTTTACTACGCGAACCCCTAAAGCCTCTATTTCTTTTACGATTTTAGGATCACTCGTGTATGCTTTCCCAATCACACAATCTATGATCACTCCGTTTTCTAATAGATGCTTAATCAGTTCCAAAGTATCTTCGAAAAGATGCTGGTAAAAAATTAAACGAGATTGTTTTAAGCATTCTCTATTTTGGTCGCAGATTCTATTTGTAACTCTTAGACGCGGACCATAAAATTGGTACAATGAACATTCCTCCTAATAAAAAACAACGAGCCTTCGCTCGTCTCAAATGAATTGATTTATTTACTTACTAACCCCTGATACCATAATATCACGGCATATTACTAGAAAACGGCAAAAAAACTGCATAAAAAGTGCAAAATAATATCTCCTTTAAGATGCAAAAAAAATAGGCTTTCGCCCGCAATCTTCTTTTTCTTTATTTAACTGTGATCTCTGAAATGGGAAGTTCAGAAAACGCAATCTGTTGTATTTCTTTGATCCTCTCAATGTCACCCCATCCCGCAGAATACATGTTATAACCAATGCGAACCTGTAGAGGTTCATTAGGTAAATCTTTAGAGCTGTATGTATCCCATAGCCAATTACAGTTATCAATTAAATCATAAACACTCCCATTGCATGACACTCCTTGATAATGCATTCCTACTTTTAGTGGTTTTAATGACGGCTCTTGCTCACACCTTATGTAAAAATCAACTGCCTTTGGTGGATAGCCTAATGTTTGACCAAGCAATCGATGAAATTCAATTGATGGAACAGCGAATTTACTCACCTTAGATTGAAAATCTCTTTTTTGATTCTCCGTTTGGAAAAACAAATAGAATTTAACATCAGGAATAAGATTGATTCCTTCATCTATGTACGGATACTCCTGAAGTTGTGGCAACCAACCCATAAATCGCTTTGACATAACAGTATCATAAAGAGCAGGTTTATATCCTTCCATAAACAGCGTAATATCATTCACTTTATCCCTGCTTTCAAAAATAATAGGAACCCTAAATAGAGTTCCTATTATTCTATCATTACCATTGAGGCGAGTCACAAGCAGTACAAACAAGCTTACCGCCATCAGTCCAAATTAAAGCCTCTTCCCCACAAATTTTACAACGCCCTTTCACTTCTCTACCCATACGAATTAGAGGAATTTTCAAAAGACGTTTTTTACTTGCCATTCCCACAACCCTCCTTTGTCTTGCCTTTCGCAACGACTTAGGATTGGTAGTGCGTAAATAGCAACGACCATCGATATATCTTATTTTTGTATCATAGACATATAATATGACCTCTATTATCAGATACTATAAATATAATAATTCACCACTCTAAGGGACTAAGTCTTTTATTTTCGAGTGATGATACCGATTTAAAACTAGGTTTTTAATTAAAGGTGTGTTGTATATCTCAGCCCCTAACCGCTACTATCCTTTCCCACCCACAACCGTTCATAAACGGAATGAATCGATATAACCCGCCGAGATAGTTTCGTGAACAGATACCAGGAGGCTAAATTTGAATCAAACCGAAATATTGACTAAAATCTCCTTTTTTCCAATCCATTGCTATCCTACCTACCATACCAGCAAGCTGATCATGTCTCCACGCATCCCATTTGCTAGCTATCTTCGCTAACTCAACCCTCTCATGAATAGCTAGTTTTGATCCGAAATTAGTAAATCTCTCTTTTCTGGTTGTTTTTTGACTTCATATATATAACGATGATTCTCTCCACCTATCGAGAGTAGACAACGAAATTGCAATTCGAATCCCGCGCCAATTAAGTTCCTTTTCAACTGATCCAGTGCTAACATATCGTGATGCTCGATCATCAAAATGGGTTCTACTCGTTTCATGATTAACCTCCAATATGTCAACTCTTTCTAATCAGGTTGTTTAAGCGTTATAATGATCACTAAAGTATCTAACACTATTATCTGCAACATCCACATAAAAGAGAACAATCCAAGAAGTAGGACTTTATAAAAAATGACCCATGTTAATAGAGTGAATGTTTATTCAAATCATTAATATATATTGACCAAAATTACTACAGTTTTCTATTTAACTATCAGAATATACATTCATAATATTGCATATACAGTGAACCCCAAAACTTTTAGAACGTGAAATACTAATCACTCACACTAATTTGTATGAGGTGTAGGCATCATGGAATATCATTATGGGTTAACGATACGTGAAGGTAGAGAAAAATTAAAAATGACACAAGCTCAACTAGCTGAGAAATGGCCCACTGATAATGGAAATGGTGTAAATGTGAATTACGTATCCGATGTGGAACGAGGAGTAAAAAAAATAACAAATCTCTGTACTATACGGAATTTGTGCCATTTATTACGAATTCCACTATGGAAAGTGGGGCTTTCTGATTATGATCCTTTTAATCCCACACAAGATAAAATTAACTATGATGGTTTCATTAAAATCACGGATTCGCCTAATGATCGTATTTCCGACTATAAAAAATGTCTTTTAGAGGCTAAAGGGAATTGCTTTATCTCAGGAACATCCATGATTCATTTAGCTGAAGATTCGGCATATATTTTAAAAGAAAAACTGTATGTTGGAGAAATACACTTGTTAATCCTCGATCCTGGTTGGATCAAAAACAACTTTTCTATTCTTACATTTATCGATGATGATGATGATAAAAAACAATTCCATTACGAGATCCGAAATTCTATACGCAAACTAAATCAACTTCGAAAAAAACTACCTGATAAGCTGATTACTCGTTTAAAAATAAAGACATACAGTACCATTTTTCCATATATCGTAACTGGATTTGATAATGGTGAGGCTGGAAAACTAGTCGTTGAAATTACCGATTATCTTCCAGAAAAAAAACGACCTCGTTTCACATTGCAAAAGGTAGCTGGAAAGCAAACACTGTACGAACAAATAAAAAAGAAGTTTTATTCACTCTGGAACAACGAATCTATAACGAGGGAGCTTCAAATATGAACAAGGACATCTATTTTAAATACGATTGGAATTACAAAAAAGAGGACCTTCAGTTTTGTCCACGTTGTGGCCAACGTTTCTCTCTAGAAGATTTACATATTCCCAACCAGCCTCAACTCATCTGTCACCACTGTAAATTTATTTTTTATCTAGATCCTAAATTAGTCGTAGTAGCAGTAGTATTAAATAAGGAAAGAAATAAAGTATTACTCCTGCAAAGAAATGAAGAGCCAGGAAAAGGATTTTGGGCATTTCCAGGAGGACATGTCGAACGGGGCTATGATCTATTAGACACCCTAAGAAATGAAATAAAAGAAGAAACAGGCCTATCAGTAGATATTGTAAAGATCGTTGATACATACTCATCCTCGAAAGATGGACTGATCCAATTAACTTATGAAGCAATTACTGATAGTGAAGACGTAATCGTGAATATCGAAAGCAAAAAGGGATGCTTTTTTAAGTTTAGCGAAATCCCATGGGATCAGCTTGCTTTCACTTCCACTAAAAAGATTCTACGGTTATATTGAAGTTTTTAATTCCAACACTAAAAAGACGGTTCAACCCGTCTTTTTAAAATGCTCCTTACACTCTATAGCTGAAATGACAATCTAATTTTCTTATCTAGCTCTACTCTTTGTATAACCAACCCTTTCTCGAGCTTGATAATAAACATTCGTGGATACCAAGTACCTGAGCAAAATCAGATTAGGTTATTTGGTGTATTATTCTGATTCCTCTAATCTCATATTCTTCCGTTTGAGTTCCTGTAACACTTACAAGTTTAACAATAAAACTTACCTCATCGATCCCTAATTCTTCATCGTTAACCTTAAAAAAAACTGAATCTTTTACTGTATAATATCGCGAATTTTAAACGCAGTTTTCACAATGTGATAAATCCAAATTACCCCACTACTTTTCATTCGTTTCACTAAACCCTTTTCCCGAAATTACAGCTCTATTCTAATAATCCTAAAGACATAGCCATTTTTCGAAAGGCTTGTTCTTTTAAGTAATAATATTTTCTCTCACTGTAATGTAATCGAGAGCAGACGATAATAACTGGAATTTTAACTGGGAAATAAGTCGTAGTGATTACTTGCAATTCATTTTTTAGTAACAGAGATAATGCGTATTCCACTTGCTTAATCAATTGCTGTTGTTCAGCATGTATAAGAGCTATCTTTTCAGTAATTGAACTTTTGTAGTTTCCTCCATCTACTCGCTCCATTATGACAGGAGATACCAGAGATGGATGCCACTTTTTTAAAGCCTGTTGGTATTGTGGATAAACTTCCAACATCCATTCTACTTTGCGTCGCCACTCAGGCTTTTGACGCCTTACATTCCTTTTAGTTGCTTTCATCTCTGACGTCTCCTCTTTACTTAATTTTTAACAATTCTTGTAAGGTAGATAGTTTCATACATACTAACCACTCTTTTTTGTGCCCTTTCAAAGCCAATGCCTCGTTATCCTCGTCTAACCAACTATTAAGCATTTTAAATCCATTCTTTCGATCCTTTACTCCCCAAGAAATGCCCAATCCATTAATTTTCCATTTATATGTGCCTCCAGCAACTTCAAAATGAGGAACTATTTCTCCTTTGATGCGCTTCGCAAATTCTATCTCAGCTCGTTCTTTCTGACTTTTATCCATTTTCTTCTCCTCTTTCTCTATTTATTCAAATCTTGATCTAACGAGTCTGGCTATGTTACATCCTTTCTTGGCTTGGCATAGTACTGCCTTCTAACATGACTTAAATTCGCTTTTTCGCTGATGACACGTAATGTTGCTTTTTCATTGTGATAATGAATCCACTTCTTGCTAAAATTCCTTATCTAAAAATAAGTTCCATATTTATGATCAGAAGCCGACTCAAACATAATAGATGTAGTGTCAATATTTTGGCTCTCTATAAACATCTGAACTATTTCTTCAAATGTATTAGGCGGTGCATGGTCAACATGTGAATTATGGATAGTCATCTTGATTCAGTAATCTCACAAATATCCTCATTTTTCGAGAAGAATTCTTTTTTAAATTTAATAATATATGGTGCTATTGCACGCCGGCAGGCTGCACGGAACTTCGTTTCTGGCTTAGGTTTGGTAATACATTTTTGGAAGCTAAAATCGGTCTCTGTTCCGTCAATACGTATAATGACAAAGGTTTTATTCCTCTTAAAGTATGGATTCTGAGTAACTTTAATCCCAGCGATTCCACAACCTTTCTTTTGATCTGTATCAGGGTGATTTTCAAGCAAACCCCTGATAAACACTTCGTCTTTCAAGTCTAGAAATTCATCAGTATCATAAGAATGAAAAATCCCCCGTATTCTTTCTATTGCGGCTTTCTTTGTCTTAAAAACTTCATTGCCAATAATGATCATTCTGGTGCCCTCTTCTTATTTTTTGCTTACCTTCTCAATCTTCGCTTTGACCGCATGAATCAGGGTTTTCTGATCTCTTGACTTCTTCATCAATCACCATCTCTCTGATTTGATCCACCGAATTCACCATTCGAGTGTCAAATCCTAAATCTTTTAATTGCTGCAATCGCTTCTTTTGTAAGGGTCTCAATTGACCCTTTGGTGCTTTCATTTCCACAAAAATGATTCTGCCTTCAGGTAAAAGTACAATACGATCTGGAGCACCTGCCCATCCTGGTGATATAAACTTCAATGCTAATCCTCCAGCTTTTTCTACTTCTTGTTTCAAACGCTGTTCAAGCTGCTTTTCTCTCATCTTCATCCAAATGACAAAGTAGACAAAATCAGAGAGTTTTAATACTTACCTCCTATTATGGAGTACAAGGCGACCTATGAAGCCACTTTTACTTCTATATCCTCCATACACCTCATACCTGCTAATAACTCTTTTCCATTATCTACTTTGTCACTTTTGTCTATATATCCATTAAACCCTTATATATCAATACATATATCCCTAGACAAAAGAGTAGTATTATATAGACAAAGTAGATAAAATAATAGAAGCTACCTAGACAAAGTTTTTCGGTATTGTCTAGCTGCTATTTTCCTTTTGTCTAACAAACGCTCTTTGTTGACCATAATGTTTAAAGCTCAATCTCTTTGACCTTTTCCATCCAGGAAGGTTCTCGATAATGGACCCCACCTCTCTTGAAAACCGTTTATCAATTAGGGATGGGTCTCTTCCAAGTAACTCGGTCCATACTTCCATGACGCAAACCTTTTTGCGTGGAAGTACTTCAATAGCAGAACTGCCGAAATCCTCATTTAAAAAAGCTCTTCGACTTGATATGTCCCGCTGATTCCAGTCGAGCGGTAGTGGTTTTTCTAAAAATTCTTCAATCATCCCAGACAACGAATTTTCTTCAGTATGTTCATGTTGTTCATTTTCAAGCCAAGCTAATGTATCAGCATCTACTTCAGGATCAAGATGGGTAGCAAATCCTTCATGATAGTAAACTAAAGCCTCTGCCCAAACTTGATCGATTTCATCATCGGTTAACTGATGCCATCTTCTTTTTGGCTCATCTTCACAACGAAAGGGCCAGAAGCGTCGGTTACCGGTTCGGTCACTGAGAAATTCATGGGTATTTGTTGAACCGAAGAAAATGCACTGCCTTGGATATTCTTCGATCATTCGTGCGTATGGAGGACGATATCGATCCATTGTCTTGGACAGAAACTTCTTCACTTGTTCAATATCTGCCGCTCTTTTAATCGCTGAAAGTTCAGCTAATTCGACCAACCAGCTACCTTGTAGTGACTCATAGGCCTCTTTTCCATTTAAGGAATCAAGCGAATCAGTATACCATCCTTTTGAAAGTCGAGCGATCATCATGCTCTTTCCACGTCCCTGTTTTCCCTTGAATACAATCATCTCATCAAATTTAGCTCCTGGCTCATAGATTCTCTTTATCGCAGCCACTAACGCTTTTATGGTTAACTTACGCGTATGTACATGATCTTCAACTCCTAAATACTCTATAAATATGCTCTCTAATCGCGGAATCCCATCCCATTTTAAAGTTTCTAGATAATCTTTAATGGGATGGAATGCATGCCTACGAGAAACCATCATTAATGCATCGGTTAAACGTTCTTTATGTCGAATGCCATATTTGTTTTCAATATGTCCTCTCAATGCTGCATCATCCATATTGTCAAAAGGGCCTTCTTTTGCTTTCCAAGGAAGTATTTTTCTAACAAATGGACGATGATTAAACTCATCGTAGGCAAATGCATTTTTTAAAGTTGGGTCATTTTCAAGAATCAACTCAAAGTTCCGAAACGTAACCAAGAGTATACCGCTTTTTGGATGTCTTTCTAATTCCTTTATCCATTGAGTATCTTCAAAATCTTCTTTTGCCAGACCAATTTGCTCAATCCCCAATGTCTCTTTGACCTGGTCATCTCCTGCTGCCAACTCTTGCATGGCTTTATAGGAGGGTAGCTTAGATACAGGTGTATCCGGCTCTGCGTCCACATCTAGTTCAAAATATAGATGCAACCGTACCAGATCAAAGGCGTTTACCAGCTTTCCACTAATAGGATCAGTAGCGTGATGTGAGTAGGCAAATGTATCATCATAAATGACCAACCCACCTGTTGTGGAACCACTCTGATACGTATATCGCTCTTCATTCACTTTTTCATATATTTCTGGTAAAAACTTATCAATGACTTCCGATACGGTATAAGTCCGACAAAAAGCCCCAATGATTCCTGATTTCTGTAAGGGATCGCCTTGCTTCTTGGCTTTTCGTTTGATAGATTTCATTTCTCTTGATGATACAGGCCATTGTGCTGCGTCTTTCCAATCTTGGTATTCAGCTAGTATCTCATCTGGGTTCATCCATTCACAATCCTGATACATGAAAGTATATTCTCCGTCCTCAGAAGCACTGGGCCAATACATCATACGATGCGGTTCAAATGTCGTATCGTCGAACCACTCGATATCTATATCAGCAGCAATTCGCCGTGCCACGACTGGATATTCTTCAGGGGTAACTGGGCGTTGTAAGGGAATAACTATCCGAAATCTTGGTTTATCAGGATGATGAGAATGTGTGGTATACAAAGCCGCAGCGTAATGTAAAACTTTCAATGATGGAACATGGTTCGCATAGTCCGCATCCAACGTTATGATGGATCGCCATCGAACATTTTCGGCTTTTCTACGCCCTGTTTGAATTGTACCTCCTACAAACCCACCTACATCTTTGATCTCGTCTCTTTTTCGTTTAGGTAATGTCTTGTATTCTAAGAAAGTCTCAGAAGTTCGATGTACTTTAGATATTCGTGAAAGAAATCCAGTCCAGGAGAACCCACGATTTTTCCATTGGGTTTCTTTGCGATTCTGTCCGACCGCAATGGTGATGGCTCCATCGTGTTGTAGTTGCAACTTCTCCAATCTCTGATCACTCCTTCTTGTAATAAGCCGACATGAATCCTTCTGCTGCGAGTGGTAAACCTGGAGCCCAAGGAATGGGTTCTGACATAATTGCAGACATTTCTTTTATTGATCCATGTGCCTGATCTGCTACAATCTCATCATGGACATGCATGACCATGTTGTATCCAGCCTGATCTAATCGAAGCATGGATTCTGCTAAACAATCACGAGCCACAGCTTGCACGATATTCTCCACTAATTTACCTCCGTATGTTTTTTCTCTTTGACTACCAATTTTGTAGGTAAGGAAATCTTTGTTTAATTGATCGTCCTTATCCACGCACGGTCGAACATATGCTAATCTCCGACCTGAAGGTAACCGAAGAAAAAGCATACCTGGTTCATACTGAAAAGCGAGCCCCTTTGGCAGCGATACCGTGGTCACTTCTTTTATAGCTCTCAATGCTGCATTCTCTACGTCACGCCAAAACTGAACAATACGTAAATTGGCTTTTCTCCAACGAGAAACCAATTCGAACAATTCTTCTTCGCTTAGTCCCATCTCTAAAGCACCCATTTGTTTTAGCGCACCTACGCTCCCTTGATACCCGAGTGCCAACTCTGCTACTTTCCCTTTCTGCCTTAGCTCACTACCTTTTGTAATGGATTCGATTGGAACACGGAACATTTGGCTCGCCGAGGCTTCGTAAATCTTTCCATGCGTTTTAAATACATCCAGTCTCCATTGTTCACCCGCTAACCAGGCAATTACTCTAGCCTCAATGGCGCTAAAATCAGATACAAGCAATCGATTTCCTGGGGAAGCTACAAATGCTGTTCGAACTAACTGGGAAAGCACCTCTGATGGGCTGCCATATAGTAGTTCTATATCCTCGTACGCATCTTCCAACAGAAGCTCACGAGCAAGATTAAGATCAGAGATTTTATTTCTTGGCAAATTCTGAACCTGAATTAAACGACCTGCCCATCTTCCAGTTCGATTTGCTCCATAAAATTGAAACAGACCTCGTGCTCGGTCATCTATACCCATTACACGATTCATCGCTTGATATTTTTTGATACTTGTTTTGGAGAGTGCTTGGCGGATTTGTAGCATTCGTTGCACTGTTCCATCTGTTTTCTCAATCCACTCAGGTACATTCTTTTTTGTTAAGTGATCTATATTGACTTTCTGATCTTTTAACCACTGTTTCAGTTGGATCAAACTATTTGGATTTTCCAATCCCGTCAAACGTTTTGCTTCATCTTCTAATCGGTCTTGTGTCTGGGCGTCAAATTGAATAGCACTCTCCACCAATTTTCGATCCAATCGAATCCCTTGATCATTGATTCGCTGATCAATCACCCAAAGAGATTGTTCATTCTCCGGCATGGGATATCGTTCGAGTTTCCTACGAATGTCACGTTCTACTGCTACATCCTGTTTACAATATTCTTTAAACGATTCCCATTTTGATAAATCATGATGAGGATGGTTTCGTGTTCGCCCTCCATTGGCTTTCGTCGGCTTACAAGGGATCGAGAAATAACGGATCAAACTTTGACCTCGTGGATCTTTTTCAAGATAAAAGACACTTGCCACTTCTTTTAAACTTCTCGGCAATCCAAGCATGAGTGCATGAGCTTGTGTGCAACGCCATTGTTCCGGTGGCATGGGAAGATCGAAGAATTTCGCAATACATGTTCGTTCAAATGCTGCGTTAAAGGCTGTTTTGATCACATTGGGATTCGTTAGTGCTTCCAAGATCGGTGCTGGTATCAATTCACCTTGAGCCAGATCGACGATTTGTATGGGTGCATCATCCACGGCATAAGCGAATAGTAAGATCTCAAAGTCTTCTGTCTCGACATATCGATGGACTCCACACTGCCTTAGATCAAAGCTGCTATAGGTTTCAATATCAATGCTCAAAACTTGCAATCTTCTCCCCTCTCTTCTATTAAGAATCAAGGGATGCACCAACACATCCCTTTGAACTTTTATTCTAGAAAGTCATTGCCTCCCCATACATCATCAGCAAATTCATCTTCCGCTCGTGACCGTCCGTCTAGAGAATCTCCTTCTGATAACTTTTGCAAATTGTTCAATCCAGCAGCAATCCCCTGATTCCCAGAGACATTATATGGATAAAAATTAATGCTCGCTCGACCGTAACAACCTGCATGAAATTCCGTAGTATCAAGTAAAGGGGTCAAGTCTTGATCAACAATCCCGGGTCGATATTTACTACTAGCGTTTAAAAAATAATGTCCTTGAAATGCTGGATAATCCGGCTTTTCCTCATCTCCATCTCTCAAAGGTGTTTTTAAGTTGGAAGGAAGTTTGCCTCCATAACGATTTCGCGCGACTTCTTTCGCAGCCTCAATCGCTTGTTCAATTCGTGCTATTGTCTCCTGGTCAGATTTTGGAATCAATAAGCAAATACTATACTTGGGTTCTTGTCCCTCAACTGCATAAGGTCGAAATACATTCGGATAAGCGAATCGTACCTTCCCTGTAATCACTTTGGTTTCTTGTTTCATCTTTTCATTTCTCCTTAAATTCATATTTTGCTTGTGCCAATCTTCGATTCTGACATGCCCATCAAGCCTACAAAAACAACAATGACTACCTGCTTTATACTCACCTTTATCTTGAAATGCTTTTTGTACAATGGGACAAATCGATTCTCCCCATTGACAGAGTTCATCAATAGTCAGTACTTCGGATGACGATTGTTCAACCGGGGTTGAACAATCGTCATCCGAATCTTCTTAAAATCCCTTCCAAACTTATGAACAGCGCCCAAACCATATAATCGAAGTTGCGGATTGTTCATTGCAGACACAGAACCTTTTTCATATTTCAAATCCATGATCTCAATTGTGGAGTCTGTAAGAATCACCGCATCGCTCGTTCCAAATCCTCCAGGAACCCATGGACTATAATCAAGACGTCGTTCGATATAGATTTCCCCGCGTTTTTCAAGAACTTCCTTTACATATGTCCCAACATACTTCATCATCTCCGTTGGTCCCTCTGGAGACTTTGAATCGTGTTTCAAATGATAATTCAACCATTGCTCAGCCAATTGGTATGCCAGTATCCCTTCTGATGCATAAGAACTTGTCTTGTTGAGTAATGATTGTTCCAGTTATGCACTTGGCGTGTATTTCAGCCAACGATGCGCATTAGATGCAGATAGTAGGGAATGTTTCCTATTCATCAATCTCCTCCGCTTTTCTCATTAATTCCGAAAGAAAAGTTTTCGGAACATCTGTCAACCTTTGTACGTCAAATTGCTTTATGAGTCCTTTGACCTCCTCCCGCTTGCCCTTACGCGAGAGATCAATGAGTTTTGCACGAACTTCCTCCAAGGAGAATGTTTTTTCTTCCTGCTTAGATTGTTCCACAGTAATTGTTTTAGCTATCGTTTGGAGAGCAGTTGCCATATCTTTCAACATTTCAACCGCTTCATTCGGAATATCTATAATGACCTTCATGAAATCACCGCTTTCTATAAATCGAATAAATCTCAAATTCTGAAAAATCCCCCTTTTATGCAATCAATCGCTTTCAATACACTTCTGATTTGACGTTCTAACTTATACATTTCGGCACCCAAAAAAGGGAGTAGCAACTTCATTTCATATTCCAAATCATTTAGTTGCTTAGTGAAATCATCTTTTAAAAAATTAGCTCTTTTTATTGGTTTAAAAGGTGACATCTGATTTCATTTCCTTTCTATCGGCTTACAACAGTAGGCAGATTAAATCCGAAAAATATTAACAATTTATTATGCTAATTTTTCATCAGTCTCCAATCTCCAATTCAGTCACTATGGCGCACATTGTTTGTTTTGCTTTTATGTTTAAATAATCTCTTATTTCATTTTTAAAAATTCAGGATGTTGATTTAACCATTGGTATAGGGCATCATATGGAATCAAGTATTTCGTCCCAGCTCTTACTTTAGGAAAGTCAGGACGAACTAAAAAATGGTCTCGTAGCGTTGGCAAGCTAATTCTCATCTCAGCAGCTGCTTCACTCGTTTTTAGAACTAAAGGTTTTTTTAAATGATCCGATTTGATTTCCTTCATTAATTCAATGATTTCTATTAATCTCTCCAGCACCATTTGATCTAAATTGCTCATGTAATCACTCTCCATAGTCATTGTTATCTGTACGAGAACTTTGCATAACATTTCATTCAGTAATTCGTTACAAAGATCCAATCAAGTTACCCCAACCTTGGACATGTTATAACTGAATCTCGTGTAGCCAAACTCGAAAAGTACGTAATGTGTACTTTGAACTACCTAAAAACCGATTCTCCCATTTTCCCTGGAAACAACTTCAGTCTATGGGCTATTTACCATCTACTCCAATGAAACATTCAGCAACATAAAACGAACAAAATGTAACATACAAAAGGATTATAACTCTATAAAACTTTGAATGTCAATAAAAATCAGAGAAATCAAATGTATCAAATAGTAACATAAATAACCAAAACATTGTAAAATGTAACACCAGAAGATATAATATAGACTAATTAGAAACAATTTGAGAAAATGGAGGATGCTTATGTCCACATCGGACGATGACAGGTATAAGAAAAAGGTCGGGGAAAATCTGAGAACTTTACGGAACGAGATGGATTTGACACAAGAAGAATTTGTAGAAATATTTAATAGAAAAATGAAAGAGAAACTAAAAAAAACATTATCCAGAGGGTCCTATGGACCATATGAGAAGGGACTTCGATATCCAAAAAAGTACATCAAACTGTTTGCAGAATTTTACGGAGTAACTGTTGGTTACTTGCAAGGCAAGGAACTGAGGTATGACCTTGCTGATATAGAAAAACTCACGCTAAATGGGCGTGAGCTCTCTGGTAAAAAACTTGAAAATGCATTGAAATATATTGAGTTTTTGTTAGCAGATGACGATTAATAAAGCAGCTTCCTACAGATTACTCAATTTTATCCTCATAAAATGCTACAAGTTGCTTATGTGTGATAATCTTTTTTTGGTGCAGCGACTCTAGCAATTCTCCTAAATCACCCGTGACAGGAACACCATACTTTTTAGATAGTCTTATGATCATATTTTTCAGGCGTATCTCATTGGTACGTCTTTCTATTTCTTCATTTCTATATGTATCTTTATGTTTTCTTTCATTTTCTCCCGCAGGAAGCTGTCCCTCTTCATCATCTTCTGTTTGTTTCAATTACTATTTTCCTCCTATATTAATAATTGGTGTCAATGATTATTTTATAATATTCAAAATATGAAATCCATAGCGTTTTTAATTTATTTAGAGAGCCATGGTCCAAAAGATCCATGAGCTAGAACAAGGTACATTTATTAACCGCAAAAAACAATTCTCAAAGAATTTCTCAAACGATGGCTGGAAGACTATGGACGAAATTCTTTAAAACCTACTTCATTCGAAAATTACTCAAGATTAATTCAAGTGCCTAGTTTAGGTAAGTACACACTACAAAAGCTCCAAGATGTACACATACAAAGATTTTACAATGAAAACCTTGAAAATGGTCGTATAGATGATACAGGAGGATTATCACCACAAACTGTCAGATACTTTCATTCCATCTTGCGAGAAGTGATTTAGACTTTGAAACAAAAAAATTACATTCGAAGAACTTTAGTATGGGTTGATAACAAACCCATTTTACAAGAGTCAAAAACAGCGGGAAGTAAACGATCAATCACTTTACCTGTAACGACAATCGCAGTTTTAAAGAAGCACAAGAGGATTCAAGAAAATGAGAAGCTCAAACAAGAAGGTAGAAAGACCCTTCTAACAAGTAACCCCCTCCAAAATGTAAATATCCATTGTGATTCGTGTGTCAGTGTGTCCAAGTCGTTCGGATACAATTTTTGGATGCTCTGCTACAAAGATCGAAATTTAATTATTGCAACATCATTAGGGACACCTGTGAGTCCAAGAATTTCTTACGATCGTTTAAACGTATCATTAAAAAAATTAGATTACCTAATATGAGGATTCCATGACATCAGACAAACACATGCTACTCTAATGCTGCAACAGTCATGTATTACCCTAATTGCAACAAAAAGCTGTCCTTTAGTCTACTAAAGGTTAGAAAAATGTTAGAAGTTTACTCGTTTTCCCTCCTTAATACTTTCCCTAAAAACACAAAAACCCCTGATATATAAGGGTTCTAGCTGGTGCTGACAACAGGATTCGAACCTGCTACCCCATCATTACGAGTAAAGATGTCTTTCGACCACGATGTTTCAATCCTTATCTAAAGGTTATTCTAGCTGCAACGCAAGTATTCTAAGGAGCAAATCGAATCTCTCAGGTTTCAATCCTTATCTAAAGGTTATTCTAGTTGCAACGGCATGCGAACTCAATATATGTGGTTTCTGCGTTGGGAAGTCCTAAATCGTGAACCCCATTTTTCATCAGTTAATGCCTCCAATCATTTCCTCAATAATCGCTAAAACCCTTGATACATCTAAAGCGCGAACCCCCTGGGGTTTCGCCGGAGCAAGAGGTTCGCGTTTTTTTACAAATTAATCCAGCCAATCTGATTATGTACAGTTCTATCTTGACCATTATTCTATGTTATCCACTCTCCATCGAAAACCCATCATACAACCTTTCGCCAAAAGGTTCTAAAACCGATCCACAAAAGAACAGCCATCCATAAGCGGCAATGTATCAAGAGTTTAAGAATATGAGGGAATGAGTAGAAACAGGGAAAACGCGATACATTTCAATTTGTTCGTAAATGGAGAGGTAGAAAAGCAAGTTGGATTGAGAGTCCAAACTCGCTTTTTGTTTTTTATTGCCCACTAGGGCGTTTGTACTTCCAGCTTCAGCCATCGGCGCACCGTTTTCAATCCTTTGAACAAGGTTCTCTCTTTTGAAACAAAAATTGGATCGTTTAAATTTTGAAACGAATTCTTTAGAGATATTAAACTAAATCTCGTTAATTTCAATCCTTTAAACAAGGCTCTTTCTTTTGAAACCTCTTCCCAGCAAATTTCACCATCTTCATTTCCCCAGTTTCAATCCTTTTAGCAAGGCTCTTTCTTTTGAAACATTGATCAGGTCATTTGTCTCTTTGATAAATTTTTGGTTTCAATCCTTTTAGCAAGGCTCTTTCTTTTGAAACCGCGACCAGCAAATCCATTGAATCACATTCCCTTTACATGCTTTTTCCGACGATCTCAGTATATTATAACATTTCTTCACTATCATAAAGAACATCCTCTATTACTCATACGCATCAAACCCTTGGGATTCCTGCGTTACACCTTTTCCGACGATCTCCCAGGTCTGAGACGAAGCTATAGACCGTCGGAAAAGGGCTGTCGTTCAAAGGGGTAGATTTGGATTTGTGCCAAGTCGTAACCAATACTTATTCGGACATTCACATTTATTAGACTATACACTTTAGGAATCCTTGTCTTGCTTAGAAGGTTCTTTCTTTTGAAACTTGGTGGCAAGAAGTTATTGACTATTATGAGTCGTTAGTTTCAATCCTTTAAACAAGGTTCTTTCTTTTGAAACACTGCTGATATAGCAGTGAAGAAATCAGGTGCTAAGTTTCAATCCTTTTAACAAAGCTCTTTCTTTTGAAACCGAGTTGGATGATAAAGCGTTTCCTGTTGCGCTCAAGTTTCAATCCTTTTAACAAAGCTCTTTCTTTTGAAACCAAAGGAGACGATTATCTTGAAAATGAGTGAATCTATTATCGTTTCAATCCTTTTAACAAAGCTCTTTCTTTTGAAACGCGACCAGCAAATCCATTGAATCACATGCCCTGTACATGCTTTTTCCGACAGTCTCAGTATATTATAACATTTCTTCACTATCATAAAGAACATCCTCTGTTAATTATACGCTTCAAACCCTTGGGATTCCTGCGTTACGCCTTTTTCGACGGACCTCCAGGTCTGAGACGAAGCTATAGACCGTCGGAAAATTGCTTTTGTTCAAAGGGATAGATTCAGATTTGTGCAAGTCTCAACCGATACATATTCGGAATTTCATACTTACCAGACTATATACCTTAGGAATTCTTGTCTAGCTTAGAAGGTTCTTTCTTTTGAAACTGATCTAACGTTGATCTATCAGCATTTGACAAACCGTTTTAATCCTTTAAGCAAAAGCTCTTTCCATTGAACAAGCGCCGATTGGCGAACTCTGATCCACTAGGGATCTACTCGCATTTTCCTACTCCTTATTCTACTATAATAATTCTACATCAACCACACATGACTTGGGTTTTACAAGCAAACTACCTACTATTAGAAAAATGTTTTTGCTCAAATGGTTCTATGCGAGTCTGACCCATTCCCCATGCTGTTTTATAGCCAATTCCCATGAGTGAACCATAAACGAGTAATTTCCAAGCAAGTTGTTGTTCTTGATCTGTGAGGGTTTTGAGGCTTAATTCTAATTTGCCCGTAAAGCCATTGATACGAAATGAATCAAAATTTACTTGCTTTGATTGGAGATTGAGATAGTCAATACGAATACGGTAAGCGATTGCTTGCAATTGCTCTGGTGGAACCATCAAATCAGTAGCCATTTCATAGGCTTTATTGGCGCTTGTGAAAACACGATAAAGTTCGGGCAGCGGATAATAGATTTTACCATGACAAAAGGTGGTAGGCGTAAGGAAATGTAGTGTGACATAGGTAGAAAATGCAGCCTCGATATCGGATTCATGAATTTGTTTACAATGCATTTCCTGAATTCTTCCCTTCCAATCTCTTAAATCAATTCGCTCGACTTCAAATAATCCTTGTTGTAAACACTGAATCACTCGCTTGTTGGGAGAATGGATCAGGATTCTATCCTCATCGATAAAAAATGAGAATAGTTGACGCTTTTTTCGATTATGTAAATCTACTGCAAACTGGGGGTCGATTCGTTGAATAACGGAAAATATAAACGCGTGAAATCGTTTGGTCATCACACCCGGTTGAATTTGTGGAACGATATTTTGACCTACACGTATATGCAATTGGAGTCGATACATTTACTCACCTACAATATATTTTTATGCTTTGTTTTCGAGATTACTGTTACATATGATTTTACACGTAATCGATTTCTAATAAAACAAAATATTATATTCATTCTAAACAGTATTCAATGTATAATTAGAAATGATTTGCTATCTATCTATAACTTAAACCAAAGGAGCCGATTGTGTATATATACAAATATCAAAGAATGCTTTTGTTCATGACCCTTCTTTTCAGTTTGCTCATGCCCCACTCTGCTTTTGCAGCACCAGCAGAAGAAACCACAAAACAAATAGAAGAGCTAAAACAAGACATCCAACAGCTTAAAGCAAATGATGAAGTATATAAAGACATACGAGAAGAAATCAAAAACTACAATGATTTCATGCAACAAAAAAATACCGATCTCAGCTCAACCTTTAATCTATTTATTACGATGATCACTTTTCTTTTTACAGTTATAGGCGCGGGTTTCTTTTATTTTGCTGGACAATCCAAAAAAGAAACGAAAGAGGAACTTGCTAGAGAACTAGCTCAATCCAAAGAAGAAAGTGAACGCGCGCTAAAAAAAGCGCAAATTGAGATTCAAACTTCTTTTGAAACTCAATTGCAGGAGATGAGAACCAAAACGGAACAAGAATTTAAAAAGATACTTGATTGGGAATTCAATACTTTTAAACAAATGATCAACAACGAAATTGTTTTTAAGTCTACACGAATTTTACTGGTCGCACCTGAAGAAGAAACGAAACGAATGGAGCGAGAAGAGTTAATGTCCATTCGTCAACGTGGGATTGATCAGATTGAACCGATGGAATTTGATCTGGTCTCCTTAAAAACGAAGTTAGAATCAGAGAACTATGATATTTTGATCTATCGTTTTCTGGATGATGTCTCTACTCCCGATGCAACCAAGATTGTCGATTTACTCATCAATGGAAAATATGAAATCCCATATATCGTTTATAACGATCCGAATCATTGGTTTCAAAAAGATGTTAAACAAAAACTAATAAGTTATCACTGGTATACATTTGCTAACCATCCCATTACACTAGTGAGTTATCTATTCTCTTTAGCTTACGCATATAATAAAAACCAGCCTGTTTCACGTCGATCCATTCTTTTTTCGGAGGACAAACATGAATGAATTACAAGTCACATTTCGTCTAACTACCCCTCTCTTCCTATCTGGTGCCGATCAGGCGAAAGCCGAACTTCATCTCCCGTCCATCAAAGGAGCGTTACGCTTTTGGTACCGGGCAATCAACGGCAATTTCAACCGATTCATCCCTGCCACACAACAAACATATGAAGAAGAGTTGTTTGGCTCACCCCGTTCAAACTTAGGTCAGGGGCGATTTTTACTACGATCACGAATGAATCAATCATTGGATTGTGCCATTTTGGAAGGTCGAGATCGGCTCTTTGCTGGACTTAGCTACTTCACCTTTTTTACTAAGGATAAGGATCACGATCAGGAACAGAAGCAAAAACGGGCGTACTTTCATGCAAACCAAACGTTTACGCTTTCCTTTCTCCTTCGGTCAGGAAAGGAAGAAGAGCAACTACGCAACTGGCAGGGTTTACTTGCTAGCATCTGGCTCTTGGGTCATATCGGTGGATTAGGTTATCGGAATCGCAAAGGATTTGGCTCTCTCGCATTGGAGCATTGGCATGTTACCAATCTACCCATTCCACAACAAATGATCAACCAATTGCCCATTGCTCACCGAGCAAAGAGACCGAAAGACTGGTTCCAGTCGTTTTATCGCGGTTTATCTATATTAAATCAATGGTTTCCAGCATTTCAAAATGAAAGACATACCATCATCAATGATCAGGCAGCATTCTATTTACCCAAAGGTGAAACCACATGGAATGCAGCACTTAAGAAAGGCGCTTATACGCTTCAACAATTTCGTAAGCGTTTTAAAAAAGACCGCTTAGCGCTTGGATTACCCATGAATGTAGAACAGAAAGATATTGCATACCGCCCAAACAAACGCGATGGGGATAGAATGCCCTCGCCTGCGATATCGCGCGTGATTCATCTCGATAAAAAATTTTATCCAATCTATATGATCCTTCCATCACCCTTCCCTGAAGTAGTGAAGGAAAATACGAAAAATCCAGATGCACCAGCCGATAAACAAAACATTCACTTTGGCATTGCACTGGACCGATTTACGAAACATCTAGAAGAAAAAGGATTTAGGAAACAACGCAAGGAGCTGTATTTATGAGGAAAGTTTTTCACTTTACGATCGGACCTGTGCAAGATTTTGTTGCTCGCTCCCGACGAACGCGCGATCTGTTAGCCAGCTCATTCTTATTATCTTTTCTTTCTGGTCATGCCATGGTGGAGCTCATTCGCCAAGGGGGTCAAATCCGCTTTCCCTATGTACAAAATGATGAAGGTCATCTTGATCCACTTTTAGATGCTATTTACAAAACAGTAACCCATGAACCTGTCGAGACACAGCCATGGATTGGTTCCATTCCAAACCGCTTTATAGCGGAAATCGATAGTGCCCATTTTGACCCTCAAACGGTGATCGCAACAGTAGAAATGGCTTGGCGGAAAGTTGCCAATGCAGTGAAAGATTACGCATTGAGTCAAGATATCATTCAACTAGGCAGGAAGTCAGTCAAAATCTGGGAACGTCAAGTACGTGACTTTTGGGAAATTACATGGGTGATGGGTGAAGACGCGAATCTGCTGGATCGGCGAAAAAACTGGCGAAGTCACATCCCTCCAGAAGAACCTAGAGATAAGTGTTTATTGATGAGCCAGTTGCAAGAACTTTCTGGTTATCACCGTATCAGTGAACGAAGGGCACAAGATCGTTTTTGGACGACTTTACGAGAGAAAATTGGTGCGTTTCATTTAAACGATCATGAACGTCTTAGCGCGATCGGGCTCATTAAACGCTTATATCCACTCGTATCAGAAAAAGCATTAGGGTGGAAATGGCCTAGCTCAGCGATCTCCTTTCCGTCCACCGGATATTTAGCAGCTTTACCATGGATGGTGAGGGCGATGAAGGAACATCCACACGCAGCCAAAACCTTTGCAAGCGCAGCGAAACAACATCAACTACAAACCGTTTCCATCAGTCAACATTTTCCAGCCATTCAGTCGATCACAAAGCAACAGCCATCCCTTCGCTCTTTTACCAATCTTGATGGAAAATACGTTTATCCTGAATCATTTGCGCTGGAAACCGCTCATTTAACTAACGAAGCACAATGCAAATTACAAATGGAGCTAACGCAATTGACCAAAGTCATGAAGGGTGAACCTGCCGATTACTATGCGCTACTGATGATGGACGGTGATCGATTAGGGCAACTACTGCAAACAAAATCCAAAGAACCGAATCAGAGCAAAAAAATCAGTGAAGCTCTTGCTTTGTTTACGGATCAAATCGCGAAACAGATCAATGATTTTCATGGCGTCACCATCTATGCAGGGGGCGATGATGTACTGGCCCTATTTCCACTTGCACAAGCCATTCCTGCTGCCGTTCATTTACGTGAGAAATATATTCAATCATTCCAACAGTCAGGAAGCCAACTACAATCGACCATCTCTGCAGGCATTGTCTATGCGCATAAAATGGCACCGCTCCAAAATATTGTTCAATATGGGCATTACCTACTCGATAGAATCGCGAAAGAAAAAAGCGGTCGAGATAGCTTAGCGATTGGCACATGGAAAGGGTCAGGCCCAGATTTGATTTGGTCAGCCCGTTGGGAAGAGGTTTATGACCCAGCACGTCCATCTGCTCCAACCCATTTAGAACAATTAGCAGCTGACCTTCAATCGAATGAGATACTGCTTTCTAACAGCTTTTTATATAAACTGCGTGAGTTATACGAAAATGGCCCCATGTTTTCCGAAGATCCACAAGAAAACAAAGAAATCATTATCCAACTGCTCGTTGCCGATTACATACGAATTGTCGGCTGGAACAACAAGATCAATCGCGATCAGATTGAACAGCAAATGGCTTCTCTCGTCAATGTCTGTTGTCGTAACTGGAATCCGGATTCCACTATCAATCATTCATTTAAAGCTGATGGTGCGCTTGTGGCAGCATTTTTAGCCCAGAAAGGAGCGTACATCCATGCGTGAACAATGGATTTTTCATGCCATCGATACATTATTTTTTCGAGATGGTACCCCCTTTCAACTCGGGGAACCAGGTGCGATGTTACCACGCAGTCATTTCCCCCCTACATTTATGACCTTGCAAGGCGCTGTACGAATGGCGCTTGCCAAGAGACATGGCTGGCGTAAGGGGAAAGAATGGCCTCATGAACTGGGCTCGACAAAAGACCTCGGTCAACTTCAAATCACGGGTCCCTATTTACGATATAAAAACAAGATTCTATATCCGGCTCCCTCTGTATTATTTAGCCATCGAGAGGATGCGCCTCTTGTACGTCTTTCACCTGGTCTCCCGGTTGACTGTGATTTAGGTGCGCAAATTCGCCTGCCACAATTACCATCCGGACAAAAAGGAGGAGCTCCCCTCCAAGCATGGTTAACCCGTCAAGGTATGGAAGCTGTTTTAGCAGGAGAAGTGCCTACACAAGAACAGATATTTCGACCTCATCAATTGTGGCAAGAAGAATTACGAGTCGGAATTGGTCGAGATCAGGCAACTCGAACAACCAATGATGGAGAATTATATAGCATCTATCAGGTGAGACCCGCAACAGAATTAGAAATCGTAGTCGATATTGACAACATACCTGATGGTTGTACATTCATCAAATCAGATATCATTTCACTAGGAGGCGAAGGGCGTGCTGCTTCGATCTCGATTCATCAAGCTACCTCTACCCCATTGCCTTCATTACCCAAACTGAATCCATCAGGAAATGGTTGGATTTACTATACGCTGTCTTTACTTAATTCAAGCGATGTTAAGAATCTCGATCAAGCCATCAAGTCAGGTCAAGTAGAAACTGAACATCCGATTCCTGGTGAGTGTATCTCCGCAAGTATCGGAAAATTGGTCCAAGCGGGGGGTTGGGATTCGGAAAACAAACAATCTCGTCCATTAAAGCCATTATTACCCAGTGGCAGTACATGGTTTTTCCGAGCTAGACATACAGAACAAAAACAGATCGAAGCCCTGCATGGCACATTATGCGGATCGAAATCGTTATGGGGGCAAGGTCAATTAGTCGTAGGAACATGGAGCGAACAGGAGGATTTCATAAATGAGCAGCAATAAAGGATTTATCTTAGGTATGTTAGCAGAAACATCGATTCATCCAGGAACCGGACAGTCGCATGATGTGATCCAACAGCCTGTAGCACGAGAGGCTACAACCCAATATCCCATGATTCCAAGCTCCAGCTTCAAAGGAGCTTTAAGGATGAAAGCGGAACAAGAGTTTAGTCAGAATGTAAACACCATCTTTGGAACGAAAAGCGAGATCGGCAATCCAGATACAGAAGCCGGTCAGGTCATCTTCTCCGATGTTCGGTTAATTCTACTTCCTGTTCGGTCTTTAACAGGTCATTATCGTTGGGTCACATGCCCTTATCTCCTTCAACGCTTAAATCGAGATCGCTCACTCATCGATAAACCCACATTTCCATTCTCTTCTGAGCCACAAGAGGGTGAGGCGTTGACGAAGAATTTTACTGGAACCATGTTTCTAGAGGAGTTCTCATTTAGCTGCAAACAAGCAAATGACATGGAATTTGACGAGATGGTCACGACGCTTAAAAAGTTAATTGCTCATGAATTCGTCCTTAATCGTCTTGATGATCAACTCGTCATTCTTCATGATCAAGACTTTGCCCACTTTGCTCGATTTGGTTTGCCGGTTCGCGCACGTAACCAATTAAATAACGAGACAAAAGCGAGCGAAAACTTATGGTTCGAAGAGACATTACCACCTGATACCATCATGTACTCACTCGTGATGGCGAAACCCGGATACGATCATGCTTGGACCCAACTATATGAGGCACTCAATGCCAAACCCTACATCCAAGTCGGCGGCAATGAAACATTAGGACAAGGCTGGTTTATTACCTCAGCCGATGCAACAAAGGAGTGACAAGATGAATCACCTAACCCTTGACCAACAGCGAGCGAAAGACTCCCTAGAGAAAGTGATGGCCATTCGCAAAAACATTACTCGTGATCCAGAGTTGATGCAGAAAGCGGATGACTACGCCAGTTATGTTGTTAGTCTACCAGCAGATATTCGGATGAATGGTCTAGGACAAGCACTAGCTCAGCTGTTAGCAGCTGTCAAAGACCAATCGGACGACCCCCATTATTGGCTATATAGAGATTTACAAACATGGCTTTGCCGTCATGATCCACTGGCTCCTTATCCAACGACGAAGGAACAGGATTTATTACAATCTATTGTAAGCCATGATCGAATCAGATATCAGCAGGCCATCTCCGAAACAATGGCTTGGTTAAAATGGCATGCGAAAATCTCTGTCGCCCAACTGAAAATAACAGGTGGTATAAACGATGAGCGAGAATAATTTATTTGGAAAAATCCCGTTATATGCTGATCCTGCAATCTTCAACAAGTACATCCGCAGTTCTAATGCCAATGCAGGTCTGTGGTTTGATAAATTTTGCCATACATGGGAAGCCGATCCGAATCATAAATGGAAGCGGAAAAACAATAAACAGAACTGGATCGAAACCATCACCCATCAACATGATGGTAAAACTGGAGATGAAGCGCTCATTCAAGAAACTGTCGAACGCCATTTAGATCTCGTTGAAAACCTGAATGGTCAAGTCATCTACACCAAAACAACGAGTCGCTTTATCACAGGGATGGGCAACTCAAACCCCATTGAAAATGGTTTTACATGGCACCATACATTAGGAACGCCCTATCTACCAGGAACTTCAGTGAAAGGACTCATTCGCGATTGGGCTCAACAATGGACAGATACTAGTCATGATGTGATCCAGCGCCTCTTTGGACCGGAACCTACTTCAAACCAACTAAGCGTGGGAAGCCTCATCTTCTTTGATGCCCTTCCCCTAGAACCCATTAAATGTGAGGTCGACATCATCACCCCTCACTATACCCAGTACTATCAAAATCCAACAACCCAACATCCTAACGGCTGGGAAAATCCCGTTCCGATCCCTTTTCTAACCGTAGCTGAGCATCAACCATTTCTCTTTAGTATTGCGCCACGTAAACAACAGAACAATAATGAAGTATGTATCACTGAGGTGTTAAATTGGCTCAAAGATGCGCTTGAATACGGTGGCGTTGGAGCAAAAACCTCGGTTGGATATGGTCGATTTGCAGTCATGAACGTAGATAAATAAGAGCCTGCTTCAGACTGAAGAAAAACGCAACTGAGCGAGTGGAGAGGTGAACGACAAAGCTCCATTTCGGGCACAACTTAGCGGAATGGTAGCTGAAGCGGTATTTTCCTTACGGGCAAACTGTTCGAGTCTCCGCAGGCGAGTGCCGGAGGAGGCGAGTTTTGCCCGGCCGCGAAAGCTGCCAGAACGCGGCAGTCACACATCTTCGCAAGCCCGAGTCGGAGCGTGCCGGGAACCACGATCACGAGCCGCCGATCACAGAGCTTTGTCTACAAACTGAGGCGAGCTAGACGAGCTCGCTTTTTTAGATTCACCTGTGATAGATGGTCATTAATCATAAGGATGTTCTCATTCTTTTGATATGTATAATGTAGGATTTAAAAGGTAAAACGCCCGGTACTAGAGTACCGGGCGTTTTTTATGGGAAGAAGCTCAAAAGCTTAACGCAGCGAGTAGCACTGACCGGATCTACACGCGTCGCACTTGGGATCGTGGTTGCACGGACACGCGCACATGATCGTGTCGCCGCGCGAGAATTTGTTCCTGATGTACCCGATGAACTTCATACGATCTCCCTGGATTTTTCGATGTCCTTGCTCCAGAAGTAACTCTGGATTCCGTACATCCCCATTGGGGGGACTAGCACTTCTTCCATTGGCCCCTGAGGTATTGAACGGAAGAAAACCATGTGCTATTTTTATTACACTACAAATTGTTTTTATGTTCAATCATTATTTCTGACAATTTTATTTAGCAAGTAAAGAAATGAAAAGTGAGTTGGATTGAGTGTCCAACTCGCTTTTTGTTTTGCTTATTGCCTACAGTAGGAAATAGTTTGCGGAGTTTCAATCCTTTAAACAAGGCTCTTTCTTTTGAAACGCAGCGATAGGGAGCCAGATCGCTGTAATGGATGTAACAACACTGTTTCAATCCTTTAAACAAGGCTCTTTCTTTTGAAACACTGCAACCATCAAACCCCTTAAACCACAAGCCCTTTACAAGCTTTTTCCGACGATCTCAGTATATCATAACATTTCTTCACTATCATGAAGAACATTCCCCGCTACTCAAATGCCTCAAACCCTTGAGATTTCGGCATTTTACCACTTCCGACGGTCCCTTAGGTCTGAGACGAAGCTATAGACCGTCGGAGACATCATTGAGTCTGATAGATTCGAATTGATATGATGTTATTTAAATAAAATTTCCTAGGAATTCCCGCAAAAAATAAAAGAACATGCTATATCTCCCGAACTCATAAGATTCGAGCATCAGAAGAATAAAGAAAATAATCATCGTAACATAATGAGGAAAAAACCAATAGCTTGGTTTATCAGGCTTTTGTTTATAAAGCAACATCACAATGAGGATATCAGTGACAATCACCATAACTGCTCCGCCAACATAAACAAACACGATGAATCTTCACCTCTCTCTATGTTATTGCTGATGATTGATATGTTTTTGCCTATTCTTATATTCGAGCTTCAATAAAAATAAGTAGATATATAGCAGTATAAAAGCGATCACATAATGAAAGAAAGCAATTGTGTGATAAATAGCATCTCCTTCTTGACCCGCCCATTCTGGCAATATGATGATCATAATTAAGATGTATAGAGCGAGACTGATATAAAATGGATACGACCAGAGATCAGGTTGATTGGGCTTATATCGGTAGAGTATTTGAATCATGATGATGTTGAGCATGAATAGCACAGCGACAAGTCCTACGTTTCCATTTACCATCAGCTCATTTAGATCAGAAATCATCCCCATAAAACTCGTTTCCACTCCTTCTATTTAATTTATCGGTGGGTAAAAGAAATTCGACCAATCAAAAGGGTCAATATCCAGAAAATAACACCTGTCGCCAAGTAACTAGGAATATTAAAAGTCCATAACAGAAACGGCTCGTCAGTTTGAACTGGATTTATTTTTTCATATAAGTAATGCACGATGATATAGATGCAGCTTATTATGATATGTAATAAAAGCAACCATATTTGTTGATATCTCGTTTTCTTTTGCAGGCGCCAATCAATGATCCAAGCGAATGGGGCAAATAGGATCATAGGAATTAGACTAACCATTGGAATGAAAATAATCGCATTTTCATTAGGTAGATACAAATAAAAAGGAAGACCGAAGGTGACAAGACCGATTGGAATAGCGATCAGTAATTTAATCATGTAAAGTTTTAAATCTTTATTCGAAATATGTTTTTTTATCCGCTGTTGTAGCCACCAATAGCTAATAAAAGTGAAAAGAACGAAGAGATTGAAATCATCTAACTTAGGTTCATTTAACGCATGAGCATAATAATACCGGATCAAAGAAAACCCCATACCCATGCTGAGATACACATAAAAGGAGAACTTCTTCCCTTTATCTTCTAACTTTCGTTCAATTCCCGTAGCCAGTAAAGACCAAACGACTACATAAGGTAGAATATTGCTGATGAAATAACTAACATAACTATAAAAGTCGATTGTATCCTTAGTCCCTATCATTAAATATGCAAGAGAGATGAAGAAAATCATTAAACTAATCAAATGGGAGATAAGGAGGTTACGTAAAACAATCATTTTATTACTCCTGTCCGTATCATTGGATTTTATATAAACGACTTTAAACCAAAAAGAGATAGATTATCTGATTAATAACAGAATAATCTATCTCTTATTATTGTCCATATGTTTCAACAATGGCAATTATTTTGTTTTCTACTATATTGTTTCGATCCTCACCTAGAGGTTTATCTGGATGTAACTTTAGTATAGCAATCCAAACATTTATGGGTAACTTGTTTCAATCCTTATCCAAAGGTTATTCCAGGTGCAACGAAAAACGTCCAACAGCTCCTATCGAATATGACACGATCGAATGGTTTCAATCCTTATCTAAAGGTTATTCCGGATGCAACTTGGGATGTGGTTGGGTTTGTCTATAACAGAACAAGTTTCAATCCTTATCTAAAGGTTATTCCGGATGCAACTAGGTCAACATGTCATGGCCATATCAGGTATTGAAGTTTCAATCCTTATCTAAAGGTTATTCCGGATGCAACGGCTGCGATATCAGCCTATATGGTTACTGGGTTGGAAAGACCCAAATCGCGAACCCCATTTTTCCATCGACTAATACTTGCGATGATTTCCTCAAAAATGGCTAAAACCCTTGATACATATAGAGCGCGAACCCTCTGGGGTTTGAACGGAGCAAGAGGTTCGCGTTTTTTTACAAATTGATCCAACCATTCTGATTATGGAGGTCTTTCTTGATCCTTATTCTATCTTATCCGCTCTCTACTGAAAAGCTATCAAACAATCTCCCACCATACGTTTTTGAACCCCTGATTGCTTCACCTTATTTTCATTATCTTTAATTAGATACACAATACCACCTGTTGTTTATAGCCAAGGTGTTTCTCTGCATCCTCGTCTAGCTAGGCTTTGGCAGATGAGCTATGTATTTGAATCTGTTCATTTTCAACATACATAGGCATTTGAAAAACCATTACGTATGACTTGCTACCCCTCATTTGTCACAATATATAGGGGTCTGAAAAACCATTACACATCTGAAAATGAGCACAAAAAAAGAGCATGAATAAATGCACACCCTAAAAACCTCAACACGTGGAAAGGAAAAATCACTCGCAATAAGGAGCTAACTTAAAGCGGTTCGGGCTATGTAATTTTTTGTTTAACTCGTTATGTTTGAGAATTAAAAAAGAGCATGTGGGAATTCACACACTCTTCAAGCACCTCAAAAGAGACTATTTAGCTATTTGTTTTTAGTCATTAACATGTTATCAAGATTTTCACTAAAAAACCGACAAAATTCCGCAAACTATTTTCCTGTTACCCCTCTATATATGAGAGATAAAACTTCCATTTTCTATAAAATAAATAGAGAGTTGATTCAGTCAAACTTTCTTTACTCTAAAACTATTTTCTACTATATAATATGTGCAACCAGAAGCACAAAAAGGGACATGATTTTGAAAAAAGTTTTATTATTATCTCGATCTATGCTTAATAGTTTAGTCTGGCAAATCTCGCCAATAGATGATCCTATCATATGTGCTTCCTTCAATTCTAGTTGAAAAGGAATAACTATAATCTGAAAGTGAAGCTGAGTTGATACCAATCACTGCCGTAGTACCTACCTTGGTATTCCAGGAGGGACCTCCGCTCATTCCATCGTGCATATATCCAGTCGTTTGAAGAATACCATTGTAATTTTCAATCGAAGATATAACACCTAAACTTTTATATTGTATAGAAGCGTCATACTCACCCCCACTAGGGTAACCTGTTAATAATATTTGTTCACCTGGTTGGTGATTTGAATTTCGTATACCAAACCAATTTGCTGAATCTTTTCCAACTTGTACCGCTGCAAAATCATATTTAGAATCAGAAATATTTCCATTCTCATTTGGCAAATCAACATAACCACTATTGATCCAAAATTTTTTCGTTGCTCCAAACTCATATAGAGGATTACCTGTCGGACCAGGAGATCTTTCATATTCAATATTTACTGCAGGTGTATTCGTAGTAGTATTATAAACACAATGAGCGGCAGTAATAATCGTGTTTCTATCAATATAAAATCCTGAGCACCAATTGTAATTACCTGGAGTCTTTTCAACCAATAGTCTTGCCACTGCATTATAGGGATATGTTGTATGATGTGTAATTTCAAGATTATTAGGTACCAAAGAGTTTAATAGATTTTTCGTATCCATTTTTTCATTATCCGAACCTAAAAAACCATTTTTTTCACTTACTTTTGGTTTGGGCAAATCGGTTACAATCGATCCATCACTACCAATACTTGAGTGTTTTGGCAACTCTTTGATCTTTTTCATATCAATATTTTTTAATGCATCTGTATTTTCGGGACCGTATGAAGGTGTCTTTTTTATTCGTTCCTGTACTTCTTTAGGTAAATCTTTAAATTCTATTTCACCTTTATGAAGTACTGTCTTTGAAGTATTTACCTGTTGAGCATTGCTTGGTAAAACATGAAAACTAACAATAAGAATCAATAGCAATAAAATCGGAATCGAATTTCTCATAAAACCCTTCATAATCCAACTCCCTATATTTTTTTGAATACATTTATATTGTATACTATTAGTAATATTGACACAAACGTTAGGGTGGTTATTTTTATTGAAACATATTGTTTTTTTAGTTTTTATTCTATTAATTGGTTGTTCAATTAACCTGTTTGAACATGATCCTGTTCCCATCATCATCAAAATAGTTGACGAGAAAAACAATCCTATATCTGATGCAATAGTTTCTATTAATGCTGCTAACCCGCGTAATGAAAAAGGCGAACTAATAACTTTTCGTGATGCTCCAACAACTGCAAATAAAAATGGCATTTACGAAAGAACCATGCCTATTGGTTCTTTCAGAATCTCTGTGAGGAGTAAAAGTAAAGGCTATATTATCAACCGGATCATAAAAATCAACGAAAATTCCAAGTATTTCACATTAAAAAGAAATATATTTGGTAAAAATTCTTTTCCAATCAAACCCTAAAAAGCATTATAAAATGAGCCAAATTAGGCTCCTTATTTTTTTACTATAAATCACAGCAGTGATCACTGAAAGTTATAAGAGTCAATAACCCTATTAACTTATTCCATGTTACGTTACTCACTTGCAGGTTTCCTTTCTTCCTCTTGATTTGATAAACCCCCTACAAGTGAGTGTCGAAGAAGCATCTGTTTCAATCCTTTTCCAAAGGTTATTCCCGATATAACAAGGATGGTATTTACTTGATACAAGCAAAGAGGACAGAATTTCAATTCTATCAAGAGGTTTATCTAGATGCAACCAGAAAATCCATCAATATATGACGATATGTAGAGATGTTTCAATCCTCATCCAAAGGTTAATTCAGCTGCAATACTAGGTGGAGAAGCCCAAATTGCGACCCCATGGGTTTTCACTTCTCATGCAGAATGCGCAATATTTCTCCATCTAACGCTCCTATCTTGTAAGACAAATCAATATTGAATACATATATTTATAAATATTTATACTATAATAATATTATTCTAATTAATATTTCATTAAGGATCAATATCTTTATACTGACCTCGCCCTCTAGCTTCGTTATTTGAAAAAACAGATCATTTCACCATATGAGGTAATGACTCTTTCATGTTTATCAAAGAAGCGATAAAATTAATCCAATATTAAAGGGAGTTCTATAATAATATAAAATTTTGATAAATCAAATAAAAAGGGGAAGATTACGATAGCAGAGATAAACGTTACACCGAATAAATCAAGAAGTAAATTCACTGGTAGAAGATTGCTGCAACTCATCTTGCAACTTGTAGTTGTTGTGGTTATCACGGCACTTGGGGTGGAGGGCAATGCGATCCTAACGCTACTCATCGGTCTTGCTACATCGGTGGTGATTCTCGGGTACATTTGGGTGGTACAACGGACTGAGCGTCAAGCACCACTGGAGATGGAGAGAAAAGGAGCTGTGGCAGCCGTTGGGATAGGAACGATGATCGGCTTGGTGCTCTTCGGTGCGGTCATCTTGAACCTTTTCTTCCTTGAATATTACACCGTATCCGGACTGGGCTCGCCGATAGGGGCTTTGGGGCCTTTTGGCATGCTGACCGCCGCTGCCGTTACTGAAGAGGTCATGTTCGTGGGGTTTTGTTCCGGATATTCGAGGAGTGGACGGGCACTTGGATCGCACTTGTAATCACCAGCCTGCTGTTTGGGCTGATGCATCTAGCAAATCCAAACGCCTCGCTTTGGGGTGCGCTAGCGATCGCTGTCGAAGCAGGTGGTCTGCTGACTGCTGCATACGTCGCCACCCACAAGCTGTGGCTGGCGATTGGTCTATACATTGGCTGGAATATCGCCGGGGGCGTCATTTTCAGCACCGAGGTATCTGGCAACAACACCCCACAAGGACTGCTCGACGCAACCCTACATGGGAACACATTATTAACTGGCGGTCCTTCGGTCCTGAAGCAAGTCTTTACTCGAGTATTTTTGTATAACATATTGTCTTCCACCCGCATAGCAGATGGTTTTCTGTTGAGCACAAAAAACGTGCTCAACTGGCTAAAGCCGTAATAAAAAAAGTCACACACATGTGACTTATTTCTATCGCTCATCGATATCAGGAACATCAAGTTTATGTGTTCCTTTATCATTACCAATAACTGTTATATTCTTTTCTCGTGATGGCTCAAAAGTTATTCTCTTGGATTCCATAGTTTTACCTTCGGGAATCAAATCTTCTTGATCCTTATAAAATTCCTTCATAAGATCTACAACTTCTTCTCTTGCTATATACTCATCTGGAATTAAAGGCTCATTACGTTCTTTTCGAAATTGCTGGATCTTTGCTATATCTCTAAGTGGATTTTCTCTCTCTGGATTAAAAGAGTATTCAAATCTTTTTGTATCAGGATCAAAAACCTCCCCTATAAACCCACCATTAAAAAAATAATGACGAAATGGTAAATCAAATTTATCAAGAGCATGCAATGTACCCTCGTCTTTTAACTCAACACCTTCGCTTGATTCTCGTGGTAAATCTTTAGCTTTAGTACCTTGAAACGTTAAGCTTTCTCTAAATTTACTTATAATTTTTCTGTTTGGCTTATCTTCTGTCAATATTGAAACCTCCTGTGACCTAATCTTTGTATATATTAAAATACACCATAAAGAAATATTAATCTAACTATTGCTGGTAAAATGATTCGACCATAAGACATGCGAGGAAATTGTACAGATATATTTTCGACTTCCTAAACGTTTCTGGGATTTGTTGGAGTCTAAAGATGGTTGTCGTTAGAAACTCCCACCTGTAGAAGTGGGAGTCAGAGTGTAGACAAAGTCCCGTGATCGGCGGCTCGTGATCGTGGTTCCCGGCACGCTCCTAACCGGGCTTCCGAAGATGTGTGACTGCCGCGTTCTGTCAGCTTTCGCGGTCGGGCAAAACTCGTCTCCTCCGGCATTCGCCTGCGGAGACTCGAACAGTTTGCTCGCAAGGAAAATACCGCTTCAGCTGCCATTCCGCTAAGCGGCACCCTAAATGGAGTTTTGCCGTTCACCTCTCACTCGCTCAATAGGTTTTTCTTCAGTCTAACTCCCACCTGTAGAAGGGGGAGTTTCATATTAAGTAATGTTGAAACTGCCCCTAGATCGCAACCTCTGCTTTTAAAGTAAGTCCATGCTGGTAATCAATCAGTTTAAAATCGTTAATCGTAAAATCGCTTAATTCTTTAATATTTGGGTTTATCCAAAGTGTTGGAGCTGCAAATTGAGGTGAGTCTGTTTGGCGAGCAATCACATCTAAATGTCGATCATAGACATGGATGTCTCCAATATTACATGTCATCGTTCCAAGATCATAGTTTGTAACCTGAGCTACCATACGTTGTAATACATAATATTGAAAGACGTTAAAAGGCCAGCCAAGGAAAAGGTCTGATGAACGAGCGGTAACAATCAAATGTAATTTCCCCTCTTTGACGAGCCATTGGGTACTGTGCCAACAAGGCTCTAATTCCATTTCATCCAAATCATCGATATTCCACCAAGAAGTAATCAATCGGCGACTAGCAGGGTTATGACGAATTTGATAGATGAGATAGGTAAATACTTTGTCTACACTCTCCAACGAGGTAGAACCTTTGATGCTTCTTTTTATCTGATCTAAACCGATGTTAGATCTGGTACATCGAAGTT
>NZ_FQVL01000010.1 GCF_900129355.1 Seinonella peptonophila
TGCTTTGTGCATTTCTTTTCACCTCACTTTCCTTGATTTTCAATATACTTGCTTATTACGTCAATTGGGGCACCGCCTGTAGTTAGAAGACAAAAGCTTCTAGATCAAAAGTATTCCTTCCACAATTGCTTTCTGACGTGAGGAAATTCTTTTTTGATAAATGGTAACGCAAGCGGAACACTGAATGATTGTTACTATCTAATTTCATATGTATTACAGCCTTTCAATCAATTGAGACTGATTATATCATATAAAAATAGAAAATGGAAATATTATGAAAACAAATACCTCTAGACTATCGCCTAGCTGAAATTCATCACCCACTTAGCAAGCTGCTTGAAGTGGGAGTACTCTTTCAGAAAGACTGATAGATTACCATGGAATACCTCCTCATTTTGTTAAGATATCCCTCTTCAATAGAGTACCCTTTTTTAGTTGTTATTCAAAACAGTAAAAATTGCCTATCCTTAAAAAGGATGATCTTCGATAATATGATTGTAAAGCCAGGTCAAAGAAATGGCACCATTGTAGACATAATGGGATTTATAAAAGTTTGCAAATAAGTGATTATGTGATCAGTTGAATGAGTATATACAAAATAGACTGAATGCAAAGGAAGTGCTATAATCAATATTGATAATCATTATCAATATTGAAAGGGTAAGACATCCATGCATATTACATACTTACAGAATCATTTTAGACTCTACACAGCTCAAACATTTGATCAGAGTGATACAACAATTCAATTAAAAAAACATCCAAAGACCACGCTCATTCAAAATTTGGTGATCCAGGAATACTTATCGAATTATTTAGATGAATTGCAAAAAAACGTATATCGTACCAAAGATCGAACCACAGTCGGTTCACTCTTTACAAAAACATTTTCTCGATTACCTCTTGCTGCTTTTGTATCGATGAGTGCCTTTGATAAGAAAATGGTCTTTTCTTTAGCAAAATGCTATCTTATATCCCAATATGAAGGTGAAAATTGGGTGCCATTGTTTCGTTTAGAAGATGTAGAATGGGAACCCAGGCCCATAACTGGTACTGATTCCTGGCGGGATGATGCAATCAACAAAGTATTTAGTGAGTTGATTGATCCTATTTTAACAAAAGTTGCACAACTGACAAATGCACCAAGAAGGATGCTATGGGATAATTTTGCCGTTGTTTTAAAAGACTCTTACCAAAATAAATTACCGAACCCTATGAATAAACAAGCTTTCGAGGATTTTCGGTATATTTTTGAGGAAGTAATTCCGCATATATCAGGTATAAAGATAAAACCAAAGCGGACAAGTTGCTGTTTAGCTCATAATATAAGAAGAACGAATGCTACTATTAGAGAAAAATTAGAGGAGGCGAAAAAGGATACAGCCGTTAAAATTTTTTGTAGAGACTGCCCATTAACACGTAAAAAAGAAGAGAAAATAAAGGAAAGTCCAATTTAGAAAAATTTAAGCTTTATTTAATTTGCTGGTTAGAAGCAAGGATTAAAATGGGATAACTACTTGAAGCGTATGAAAGGGAGATTAGAAATGATTTCGCTTACAACAAGACGTTGGTTAATCTCATTACATTTGCTTTTTTCGGCAATATTGTTTGGCGTTACAATTGCTTACCTGGTCTTTAGTATAAATGCGCTCACTTCAAGAGACCAAGGAGAGCTTCTTTCTGACTATCAAAGTATGCATCTGCTTTCAGTTACAAGCGGTCGTTTCTCGATCATCGGTACATTGGTGACAGGTATCGTCCTGTCTGTCCTTACACATTGGGGTTTATTTCGATATTACTGGATTATTTTAAAGGAAATATTAAGTCTCTTCTCGCTTGTTATTGTTTTTGGCTTTATCCCACAATGGTCGTTGGATGCTATTATATTTGCTAAATCTGGAGGGATTCATAGTGCTACTTTGGTGATTCATCAGCAACAATTGTTAGTCAGCATTATTCTTCAGATCATCTCATTAACTACAATGATCCTCTTATCTGTTTTTAAGCCTCGGAAAAAAGCAAAAAAAAAAAATGAATCATAATTTATTCCATAAGAATTTAATTCAAAGATTATACTAGGGATGTTTTATTTTAGTGAATTTTTTTATTAATATATAGTTATTAACTATATTCGGAGGGTTGGGAATTGGAATCTAAACCATCAGTGCAAAAACTCCCTAGTATTCAACCAAAGGTACTTATGCAAGATTTGCAAAATAAATATGGTCACAAGCAAATGATTAAATTAAACTCAAATGAAAACCCCTATGGCTATTCATTAAATGTGATCGAGTCCATAAAGAATATCGATCATTTACATTTTTATCCTGAAGTGAATGATCCATTGCTATTTCAAAAGTTAGCAAATCTATTAGGAGTTCAAGTTCAACAAATTATTTTTGGAAATGGTTCAGATGAGCTTATCCAGATGGTGTGTCGAGCATTTTTACAACCTGGAGATGAATCAATTCTAGCAAAAGAAACCTTTCCTGGTTTTCTGACTGAAATCCAGATCGAAGGTGCTTTACCAATTCAAGTTCCCTTAAAAAATGGCGTTCACGATCTGAATCAAATGAAGCAGATGATTTCCCATAAAACTAAAATTATTTGGCTTTGCAATCCTAATAATCCTACTGGGACTATTTTTACTCATCAATCATTAGTAGACTTCTTAAATCAATTGCCAAAAAATATCTTAGTTGTGATCGATGAAGCTTATGCTGAATACGTACTAGATACAAATTACCCCAAATCATTAGCACTACTTTCAAACTATCCGCAGCTAATAGTGATTCGAACGTTCTCAAAAATTTATGGTTTAGCAGGGATACGTCTAGGATATGGAATTGCCCATCCAAAATTAATTCATGAATTACATAAAGTGCGTCCTCCATGTAATATTAATCGAATAGCCCAACAAGCTGCTATTGCTGCCCTTGCAGATCAGAAATTTGTTGATTATTGCAGAAACACAAACGAACAACAACGTAGGAGACTTTATGATCACTTAAATAAATGGAACTTACCCTATTATGTATCACATGGTAACTTTATTATGTTTGATATGAAATATCCTAGTAAAAAGGTGTATCAATTTTTATTAGAACATGGGATTATTGTACGTTATTTTCCAAATTACCCAACTCATATTCGGATGACAATTGGGACACCGAAACAAAACCAAGTTTTTATAAATATATTTTCACGGTTTTTAGAGTCCCATTAAGAGCATACTTTTTGCATACTTCAGTCACCTCTGCAATACTTTGAATTGAACACATCTTGATCTTTATATTTGCTTGAAATCATACTTTCATAAAAGTTTTTAAAGCCCCTTTCAAGGGGTTTTTTTATAAGATTTTTTAATTACTTAATAAACATTTAATCAATGGTTTAGTTTGGGATTAGTATTGCTCGATATGATGAAGCTGTATCATTCATCTACAGCTGAGTAGGAGGAGAGCAAATGAAAAAAAAGAAATGGATATCGTTTGGTTTAGTAGTGGGACTTGGTCTAGCTGCTATCTTGTTTAATGGATTTCAAGCTATAGGGTCTAGCAATTCGGGATATGAACAATATCAAGCTGCATGGAAGAAAACGCAAGCGGCCAAGAGCTACACAGGTAATTTACATGTTACGTTAAGTGATAATGGCAAAAAATCGGTAGATATTGTTTCTGAGATTCAGAATGATCAGACGAAAAATCTCTCATCTCGTCAGATGCAATTAACTCTTGGAGATAAGAAACATCTAATCCATTTCTACTCACAGCAAGATCATCAGTATGTACAAGACGCTAACGGTAAGATTTATGAGCTTAATCATCAGAAAAAATGGGGTCAATCAGATCATAAGTGGGCGAATGAGTCAGAAGGAAGTACCATTCGTGAAACCATTGTTGATACGTTATTTGGAAACATCAAGCAACAAGTACAAATCGAAGAACTGCAAAATGGTTCCAAGAAGGTTTCTTTAAGTTTAAATAACAAGCAAATCCCTGCTGTTATTCAAGCAATTGGTTCTTTTGCCATTAAAAAGGCAGGAGGTCATCAGGAGGTATTTGCTAAACATTCTATAAGCTCCGTAATACCAGGACTTGATGAAGAGATTAAAAAACAAAAGCCACAATTAACGCAAGATGTGAAGATACAGTCATTTCAGTTACAGTCAACAATCAATCGAAGCGAACTGATTGAAAGACAGCACGCTACTATAGTTGTAACAGGTAAAGATGTAATGAGTAAACAGCATCAACTTACGATAAATATTGAATTGAATCGTTCAAAAATAAATCAAACCACTCCAAAACAAGTTCCACTAAACGGAAAGAAAGTAGAAAAAATATCTTGGGGACGTTCGTAATCAAAATAAATAAGCCAGATAGTTTTCTAGACTATCTGGCTTAATAAAGGAGATGAGCTGGTGGGCGAGATTGTGTTAGATGTACAAAATGTAACGAAACAACATAAAAATCACCGAGGAATCTTTCATATTAACCTTACGCTGCATAAGGGGGATGTTTTTGGATTGATGGGTCCAAATGGGGCAGGAAAATCTACTTTATTTAAAATTTTGGTGGGTCTTATTAAGGCTGATCAAGGAAAGATTCGGTTTTTTGGACATTCCCTTGATACAGCATTTGAACAAGCAATGAAAAAAGTGGGTTGTCTCATTGAAAAAAGTGTTGCATATGAGCATTTAAGTGCGCTACAAAATTTGCAATTGGCAGCCCGATTTTATGCAGATATTCATCCTAAAGACATAGAGGAAGCCTTAAAAACAGTTGGCTTATACGAGGTGAGAAAAGAAAAAGTGAGTGATTTTTCGGCTGGAATGAAACAGCGAATAGCGCTTGCAAATGCACTAATATCCAATCCAGTATTCGTTATTTTAGACGAACCTATCACCAATCTTGATCTTGATGGGATGATAGAGGTACGAAATATTATCCATCATCTATCAACAGAAAAGGGAATCACTTTTTTAATTTCAAGTCATTCAGCAAATGAAATGGAGAAAATCTGTAATCGAGTTGGTGTGCTTTTCAAGGGAGAATTGCTGAAAATAGGAGATATTGATGAGTTGACAGAAAGGCAATCATTAGAAGAGTTTTATTTAAATTGTGTCCAAACGAATGGAGTGAAGGATCATGAATAGGTGGCAAGCAAGTCTAACAAATGAGCTGCAAATCTTGCTGTATCGACGAAAAATTATGCTTTTATTCTTATTAATCAGCTTGCTACCTGTCGTTTTCACGCTTATAAGTAATGCGATTGGCTCTATAATAGACCTCCACACCATTACCCTAAGTTTTGTCATGCCTTTCTTATTGCCATGCTATATTTTTATGATTGCTACGGAACTGTTTGTAAGTGAAATCGAAACAGGAACAATAAAATTGGCACTCACAAGACCCATTGCTCGTTGGAAAATATATACGTCAAAAATCATTGTTGCAAGTATTGTTATTTTTGCGCTGTTGCTTACAATCTGGTTCATGTCATTCTTGATGAATCTATTTGGGTATAATACCTGGAGTGCGAAGGGCTTGATTGAGGAATTGGTCATCTATGTCGTTACGTTTTTTCCTATGTTTGTTCTATTTATGCTATCTGTTTGGATTGGGCAAATGGTTCACTCTATTACAGGAAGTATGGTGATTTCATTATTGCTCTATGCATTGTTTAAAGTTGTACCGATTTTCATTCCTTTATTAGGAAATTTTTTATTTACGAATTATATGGATTGGTATACATTGTGGGTAAATAACCCTTTACCTTGGAGCCAATTATTCTCGATTGCTTCTATGTTTTTAGCGAGTGGAGCTATATTTGGAGTTGTGGGCTTGTTTTTATTTGAACAAAAAGAAATCAATTAGGTGATAGAATTGTCCATTCGTTTACGTTTGATTCTTTCTTATTTAGCAATGCTTGTGATTCCAATCATCTTATTTATCATCTCCATGTCTCTAATGGTGGGAATTTTTATGGGTGGTTATCAAGAGTTTCGTAAACAGATGGATTGGCCAAATAAAAATGCTCATCGAGTTCCAATAAATATGGAATGGAAAAATGAAACCATCATCGAAGTAAAAACACTTGCCACTTATATGCCGCAAAAATTTAATGATAAGCATTTTCTTAATCAATTGGAACAACGATTACAGGTACAGCATTTGGGGATTATGATTTTAAAAGATCAACGGATTCAGCATATTTCATCCTCATTAAAGAACGCAAAATTAATAAAAGCTTTAAAAAACCAAGGAAATATAATGAGTGGCATCATAAAGCTGCAAAAGCTAAACTATTCCTATCAACAAATTGTTACTGGTAATCTGCATTTATTCATTGTGAAAGATCAAAATGTTTTTAGTCGTTTTGTAGATAACTTTTTTTGGTATATTCCTCTTTCTTTATTGATGGCTTTAGCTTTAACAAATGGATTACTCACTTATTTTGTTTCGCGAAGCATAATTCGACCCCTTGACACTTTGAAAAAAGCTACTGAAGAGATTATAAAAGGAAACTTAGATTTTAAAATTAAACCATTACGTAATGATGAACTTGGGAAGTTAAGCCAAGCATTTGAGGAGATGCGTAAAAGATTAAAAGAACTAATCGAAATACAACAACATTATGAAGAAAATCGAAAGGAGTTAGTGTCGAATATCTCTCATGACTTGATGACTCCACTTACTGCAATTAAAGGATATGTAGAAGGAATTCGAGATGGTGTAGCAGATTCTCCTGAGAAATTAGAGAAATATCTCGCAATTATTGAGCAAAAAGCGAATGATATGAACGAACTGATTGATGAGCTTTTCCTCTTTTCAAAGCTTGATTTAAAACGAGTTCCTTTTAACTTAGAAAAGCTATCATTGAATCTTTACTTAAAAAGATGTGTAGAAGAGTTACAGTATGATTATCATGGTCGATCACTTGAGATTGTTTTTCAGCCATTTGATGAATCGGTTTTTGTAAACGTTGATCGGGAAAAATTAAAAAGAGTTATGATGAATATTGTAGGGAATAGCTTGAAATATATGGATAAAGAAATGGCCACCATAGAGATTTTCACACAGCTGACAGAAGACTGGATCACCATATGTATACGAGATAATGGACCTGGTATCTCGTCTGAAGCTTTGCCACATATATTTGATCGATTTTACCGAGCTGATTCATCACGTTCTGCTACTCAAGGTGGAAGCGGACTTGGTCTAGCCATTGCAAAACAGTTAGTTGAGGGGCATGGGGGAGAGATATGGGCAGAGAGTGGATTGAAAAATGGTACACAGATCTGCTTGAAGCTACCACGAATTCAAGAAGTGTAGGTGAATCATGAAGAAAATTCTAATTGTTGAAGATGAGCCTAGCATCGCCGAATTACAAAAGGATTATTTAGAGTTGAGTGGTTTTGATGTTGATTTAATCGATTCGGGTAAAAAAGGGCTTGATCAAGCGCTGCACGAAACTTATGACTTATTAATACTAGATGTGATGTTACCTGAGATAAACGGATTTGAAATATGTAAACGAGTGCGTGAAGAGAAAGATATTCCCATATTGATGGTATCTGCCAAAAAAGAAGATATCGATAAAATAAGAGGTTTAGGATTAGGAGCGGATGATTACATTAGTAAACCGTTTAGCCCAAGTGAATTGGTCGCTAGGGTAAAAGCTCATTTAACTCGATATGAACGATTGAGTGCCAAATCTACTCAAACGAATAAGCAAATTCAAATACGAGGTATTCAAATTGATCAGGCATCACGTAGAGTTTATGTAAATAAACACGAAGTTGTTATGACGATGAAGGAATTTGATTTATTACTATTTTTTGCCAGGAACCCCAATCAAGTATTTAGTAGGGACCATTTATTTGAACGAATTTGGGGGTTTGATTCGATGGGAGATCCGGTAACTGTGACCGTTCATATACGTAAATTGCGTGAAAAAATAGAGCAAGATCCTTCGAATCCACAGTATATTGAGACGGTCTGGGGCGCTGGATATCGATTCACAGTATAAGCGATTTTTTATCGCTATTTGAAGAAGTACACTTTTGCTCGATTCTACTAGTTAGATGTTAGCCGTAATCAATAAACAGTCTAGGGATCTGTTTATTGGTTTTTAGAATCTGATGTACTCACTCATGAATCGAATTGAAAGGGAAAATAATCATCAAATAATTTTCAAATATACCTTTACAGGAATATTCCCGATGTGGTATATTTGAATTAAGCAAGAGACAAAAACACCAAGAGTGGAGCGATGTAAAATGAATCAAAAACAAGTAAAGACTGTTGTAAAGAAAGAGGGACTGTCTCTCATTGTAGAGAGAGAGTTTGACGCACCTCGTGAGCTTGTCTGGGAAGCGTGGACAAGTCCAGAGCATGTTGCCAAATGGTGGGGTTATGGAGGTGTCCCATTATATAAGTGTGAAATTGATTTGCGCGAAGGCGGTTCGTATCGGTATGTACAAAAAGGGGAAGATGGTTCGGAATTTCCGACGATTGGCAAATACCTTGAAGTTGTCAAACCTGAGCGCTTACGGTATTCAATGATTTTGGATATTGCTCCATTTAATGAACATGAATCAATTGTAATGGATTCTTTTGAACAGCTATCAAATGGAAAGACTAGGTTAACAATGAGAACAAATTATCCAACTATTGAAGTGTTAGAAGCTTCAGTTGCATCCGGTGCTGAGCAAGGTGCAATTGCTTCAATGGAACGTCTCTCTGAATATATTTCGAATATGTAAACCAAACAATTAATAAAAAAAGAGCTACTAACACAGGAGGAGTTTGATCAAATGAATCCAGAAGTTACTTCTTTTATTGAAAAATTGGATCAGCCGTGGAAAGTAGAAATTTGTAACCAGCTTCGAGAAATGGTTCATACATCAATTCCTGAAGTAGAGGAAAGAATTCAGTATAAAAAACCTCATTTTCTTAAAAACGGGCAATATGCAGCAGTGATCTCGCCTTCTAAAGATGCAATTGCGTTTATGATTATGAATGCCACCAATCTTACGGTTCCCAAAGAATTTTCAGGTCCTCCTGAACGAAAATGGTTAAAGATACGTAAAGGTGATACACCTGACTATCATATGCTTGCTACGCTTTTGGTTCAGGCGTCCAGCTCATTATAGACTTTTTGATCGGAAGGGGGGGAAGAAATGAATACAACAACATTTCGTGCTCTTGCCGAACCTAACCGATTACAGATTGTTGAACTACTCAGACGTGGTCCATTAACGGTTGGTGAAATTGCCGATCGCCTTCAGATCCGTCAGCCACAGGCATCCAAACATTTAAAGGTTTTAAGCGAGGCAGGAATTGTAACCGTTCGACCTGATGCGAACCGACGGATTTATCAACTACGGGCAGAGACACTTCAGGAAGTCGATGAATGGTTAGAACCATTTCGTGAGTTATGGGAAGAACGATTTGATCGACTTGAAGATTATTTGAAAGTGTTGCAAAAGGCAAGGCAAGGAGAATCAAGCTTTCATACGAAGGATAAGTGAATGGATTACAAATATTTCGTTGTTCTGCTTTTACAATAAAGATGTAGCACATTGTGAATGTTGTTTTGTATGCTCTTTACGATAAAACTAGATTTATTCAATGTAATTATGCTTGAACTACTACCACCAACAGAGGTGGTAGATTCCTGCGAACACCAGACCAACGTCCAGTTATCTTAGCAGGCTCTACCCGCCGTCCCAGCGGTGAAAACAAAGTATGCTCTGCTATGCTCCCTACTTTCGCTTGGTTTTCGCAACTTCGGTGAGCTGGGTGGTTGAAGATTTTACGTTACTGACCCTTTCCAGCAACAACCCCATATCTTCAGTTTTCAAATAGCTACAACTATTCTGACAAAAAAAGTGGTTCTAAGCATCCCCGCAAAAGGGATACCGAACCACGTCCCATTCACCTCACCGCTTGGAGAAGCGGGAGTACTCTTGGACGAATTTGGATAGATCGAACAAGAAGATCGGTTGAATCATCGATCTTCTTGTTTTTTTAGATTCGACTGCTATACGTAGGGTATAATAAATTTAGAAGAGATTCGCTTTACCTATTTAAGATTGATTGAAATTGTTACTAAAAGAATCCATACCATCGCAACTGTCGAGATGAAAAATAAGGTCTGTTTTGTAGCCACCCAATACATAGCGTTTTTCTGATTACACAGGTTGGAGGGGTTTGTATGATTAGCAAAAGAGAACTCAAAAATAGGGTTGATCGCGTTGTAGACTTGTATCAAAATTTCGACCATTTATTAAACAAGTTACCAATTGAGCTTCCAAATGGCGCTAAGGGAAAAATTAAGGAAATAATATTTAACAATAAAGAAATTAATAAAGTGATTAATGGACTGAAGGAGAGAAGACCTCCGCGTTTTATTATGATTGGCAGAACCGGTGTAGGAAAAAGTAGCTTAATTAACGCCATTTTTGGGCAATATGTCGCCATAACGAGCCCTGTGAAAATAGGTACAACGCAGCACATGAGCTATAGCTATGAATCGGATGGTGAGGTTTTATTTGAGGTCATTGATACAAGGGGCATAGCAGAATCATTCACAGAAGAAAAAATAAGAACAGCCGAGGAAGATTTAAAAACAGCTATTAAAGAATTTGAACCGGATGCAGTATTATTTCTTTCGAACGCTACAGAAAGATCAAAAATGGATCAAGATCTATCATTTATTAAAAATACTTGTAAAGATATGGGCGATCATATTCCATTGGTTACAATACTCACTCATGTTGACGATTTATATCCGTCGAGAATAAAAGAAGCAAAAGAGTATTCAAACGAAAAGATTAAAAACATTGGTGATTCAAAAAAACAAATGATAAATCTTCTAAATGATTTTGAAATAAATGGCTCGGTTGTAATACCTGTCTCATCGTATATTGAATGGGATCAAGAGAATCCACAAGATTTAGAGAGAAGTGAGCGCGAAAAATTAAACATCCAATTTGATGGGAGATACAATATCGATGAACTATTAGACTTTCTAGAGAATAATATTGATTTTAATGCAGCTATTCATCTGATGATGATAACAAGAATAGAAAAGGCAATAGGAAAAATATCAGCACTCATTATAAAATCTTTTGCTTCTGTAAGTGCAGTTGTTGCGGTGACTCCTGTGCCATTTAGCGATATCTTTATTTTATTGCCGATTCAATTCTTCTTAATAACCATTATCTCTTACCTAAGTGGTGCTGATACAGATAAAGATAGTGTGAAGGATTTTCTGATTGGCATTGGCGGGGCTGGTATCTTAGGTTATGCTTTAAGATTTGTTGCACAACAAGGGGCAAAAATGATTAATATTGTTCCGGGGGTGGGAAGTACCATAAGTGCTGGGATTGCTTACTCAGGAACATATGCAATCGGAAAAGCCGCCGAAGCCTTTTATATAGACAAGAAGAGTTTTCCAGAGTTGAAGAATCTTATGAAAAGAGCCAAGAAGGAAGGAGAAGAAATCTATCATAAAAAAGAGTAGAGTGGGATCGATTCATCAAAATGAAGAGATGGAAAAAATAGGATTTTACCAAGGATCATTTAACGATCCTTGGGGTTCTTTTTTTAATAAGAATCAGTCGAATGTCCTTTTTGTTCTGCTTCCTGAACGGCTTGCTCTTTTTTATCCAGTTTGTGTTGGTATCTGTAGCTTTTTAACCCTTCTGCCACCTGACGACCATAATCAGGGTCGCATTTTGTAAATAGCTCAATCATCCGTTCTTGAATCTGTGGGCGGCAAACTGCAAGATCTGTAACTAGATTATGAATTAAATCTGTTCGTTCCACGTCATCAAAAGAGCGATAGGTATCACCAGCTTGCTCAAAATCATTTGTTCTTTCAATACTTTCTCGGACTAATTTTCCTGCTATGTGTGGGGTGTAGTCTGGGTATTGCTTTGGTGCTTCTTTTAGTCCATTCATAGATGAAGGTTCATAATTAACATGTGGATTTTGTCCTGGTGCTTGGTCAACATAAAAAGCCATTTGCCCATCTCGTTGATTAGTCGATACATGTTTTTTCGGTGCATTGATTGGTAATTGTAGATAATTTGCACCTACACGATAGCGCTGTGTGTCGGAGTAGGAGAAAGTTCTACCCTGTAACATTTTATCATCTGAAAAGTCTAATCCATCAACCAATACGCCTGTGCCAAAAGCGGCTTGTTCTACTTCTGCAAAGTAATTTTCCGGATTTTTATTGAGTACCATTCGACCGATTGGTAACCAAGGAAATTGATCTTTTGGCCATATTTTCGTGTCGTCTAAAGGGTCAAAATCAAGCTCAGGATGCTCATCATCGCTCATAATCTGAACCAGTAGTTCCCACTCAGGATATTCACCTTTTTTAATCGCCTCATATAAATCTTGTGTAGCATGGTTAAAATTTTTTGTTTGAATGGCTGCTGCTTCTTGTGAAGTTAGATTTTTAATTCCTTGTTTGGGTTCCCAGTGGTATTTGACCAATACAGCTTTTCCCTCTTTATTCAGCCATTTGTATGTATTGACACCAGAACCTTGCATTTGTCGGTAGTTGGCAGGAATACCCCAAGGAGAATAAACAAAGGTAACCATATGAATGGTTTCTGGTGAATTACTACAAAAATCAAAGAATCTTTCGGGGTGTTGGATATTGGTAACTGGATCAGGTTTGAAAGCATGAATCATATCGGGAAACTTGATTGCATCACGAATAAAAAAGATTTTTAGGTTGTTGCCTACTAAATCCCAGTTTCCATCTTCAGTGTAAAATTTGACTGCAAAACCACGTGGATCTCTCAATGTCTCTGGCGAGTGTCCACCATGAATAACAGAAGAAAAGCGTACAAATACAGGTGTTTGCTTCCCTGCTTCTTGAAAGAGCTTTGCCCTTGTATATTTATCGATTGGCTCATTGCCCGCTTTTCCATATGCTTCAAAGTATCCATGTGCCCCTGCTCCTCGTGCATGAACAACACGTTCTGGGATACGCTCCCGATCGAAGTGTGAAATTTTCTCGATAAAATGGTAATTCTCTAAGGTCGCCGGACCGCGGTTCCCGACTGTACGTAAATTCTGATTATATGTAACAGGATGTCCTTGTCTTGTCGTAAGAGTTTGCTGATCCTCACCCTCTGCTAATCGATGGTCTAATGCATCTCCCGCACCTGTTGATGCGTTACCATTTTCCAGTGCCTTATCGTTGTCCATAATAGCCTCCTTGAAAAAGCTTGTAATATCTCCATTTTTTGATAAAGTGGTTTTTTTTATACGAAACTGATGAAAACCCAATTGAAAAAAAGAAGGAGAAGAGGAATAAATAGATGCTCTATGGAGGGTGGATTGTGAATATAGTGTGTTTTCGGAAATCCGGTTAAAAGAATTTGTTAATATAGGAAAGTGGAGATCAATATCATAATTTGAAGAGGTGATATTAATGAATGATTTTAACATGATACTCAGAACTGATGAGGAGCTTCAGAAGAACATTGTGGGTAAATTAGAACCACACAATGCGCAGATTACACTTGTGGAGTATGATCATCAATGGCCAGAGCTATTTAATTTTGAGGCAAAGCGAATTCATTCCATACTTGGTCAAAAGGCGGTACGTATTGAACATGTTGGCTCTACTTCTGTGCCTGGATTATGTGCGAAGCCAATCATAGATATAGTGCTTGTTGTGAAAGATTCTACTGATGAGCAGTCTTATATACCCGCATTGGAAAAGGAAGGTTATACCCTTAGAGTTAGAGAACCTGAATGGTTTGAGCATCGTTTGTTGAAGGGATCTAATATTGACATAAATCTTCATGTATTTAGTGATGGTGTATCTGAGGTCGACCGAATGGTAAAGTTTCGCGATTGGTTGCGTACACATCAGGCAGATCGTGATCAATACGCTCGTGTTAAACGTAAGCTAGCAAAACGAGTTTGGAGGCATGTACAACATTATGCGGATGCTAAAACATCTGCGATCCAGGAGATTATGGAACGGGCGAATGGAGTCAAGTAACCTAGCATGTAAGATTCGTAGATCTTCTTTAAGAAGATACCTTTTATATATAAAATTGTTATTTACAATACCGTGTTACTATTAAAATGATGGTTCGTCAAGCAGGTGCAGCTAGATGAAATCATCATTTCTAGAGTTCCCGATGCTGGAATCAATGATGGAGAAGCAATTTTTTATCTAGAAGATGTCGTATTAGTTAGATGTAATATAATAGATGAGAGAAGAAGGTTATTAAATCATTATCCTCAGAAAATCAAATTAATTCGCTGAAAAATGGAATCATCCGTTTTGATAGATTAGCAGATGCTTATTCATTCCCCTTCTCCTATGTGGACAATTCACAGGAGAAGGGGGAATTTGATGTTGACTGATATATTGTTACATGAAATCAAGCTAGTCAAAAACCAAGGTTTTTCCAGTTTCAATCAATGTTTTTGTATTTGATAAGATCATAGGCCATCCTTTTTGACTTCCTGCATAAGAAGGATCGTCTTCTTTCAACTGATCATGAATAAGTAACAGCTTTGTAGATTGACCAACTTGCTCTAACTCATATGTGATACGAGATTCATATTTCTCGGTATCAGGATTATAGGCTTTACCAGTAAAGTGGGTGAAGCTTAATTTCTTGTTTGGCTCATAAGCCAACACGGTTCCATAGACATGTGTAGTACGTTCGCCTTCTGCGCCTGGTCCTACATAAACAAGCGGTTCGCCAACCTTGAATGATGACTCAATGATACTTCCATAATAAAGCTGTTTTGTAAACTCAGGATCGATTAAAGCTTTCCATACTTGTTCCAAAGTACCATCAATATAAAATTCGAATTGTAAATTTTTCATAGTTAGTCTCCTTTACTTATTTGGTATCTGTAATATAGCATTCTATTACTGACAATCGCTGTCAGTGATTTATAATATTATGTGAGGAAATAGAAAAAATATGCTGGAAGTATAATGGGAGAGGGATTATCCTATGTCCAAAGCAGATACGATGCTGTCTATTTTATGGTTGCTCCGATCAAGAAAACGAATGACAGCACAACAGTTAGCTGAAGAACTAGAGATTCATATACGAACTGTGTATCGATATATCAATTCATTATGCGCCAGTGGAGCGCCGATTATTGCAGATTCTGGACCAAACGGGGGCTATCAGATTTTGGATCATTTTATCGATAGTCCATTATTGTTTAATATGGAGGAACAGAAAGCGCTCGTTCACGCTTCGATTTTTGCAAAAGAGGCAGGATACCCATTTACAGATGCACTAGAACAAGCAATCGGAAAGCTCAAGCGCTATACAAATGAAAGGCAACGTGATCAGATTGAACTTCATGGAAAAGGCTTGTCTGTTATATATCCATCAAGTACAGATCGACTAAAAGAATTTCTTCAAATCTTAGAACAAGCAGTCGCACAAGGTCGTTCGTTGGAGATGGCATATGATCGCGGTAGGAACAACGTACCTATCATTCGTGTTTTTGATCCGTATGGAATTATCCATTGGAAAGGTCACTGGTATACAGTGGGTATGTGCCACTACCGAAAGGCGTTACGAAGTTTTCGAGTAGATCGGATGAAACAGTTGAAATGGACCGAGCAATGTTTTGAACGACCAAGCTCGTTTTCGGCAAGAGATTTTTTATTGAAGAATTTACTTCCTGATTCTCTCCAATCAGATCAGCTAGTAACAGTGCGAATTCAAGGGCAAGAACGGCTTTTAAATGAACTATGTCAACATTGGTTATTTGGTCATGCATTGATAGAGCGAGATGATCAAGAAGCAATATTTAGGTTAGGGCTTCCTTCTTTAGAATCATATGTACCTTATTTTCTGCTTCCTTATGGAAGAGCGCTCAAGATTCTTGAACCAGACTTACTGATCGAAAAAATGGTTGAGGTTAGCACGGGGATTGCGACCCATTACAAATCGATGAAAGATGAAAAGAATTTAATTCATAAAGAGTCGATCCAGCATTGAAAATGAGCACCTGTTAAGAGAAGAATGATTTCCCTTTCTTAACAGGTGCCTTTTTTCGTGTTTTTTTGGTTGATATTGGAAAGTAATCGATTGCTCTCTATTAAAATAATAAGTTTGTATTTGCTTACATGGACAAATCACATAGCAGTTCCTTACTCTAATGAACATTCATTGGAAGGAAGGTTGAAATGATCCATACTGCTTCTGGTAATCGTTTAATTAGTTATTTTTCTTCTGTTAGTCGTTTCATGACTCGCATTAAATGTTGACTTACTTCCGGACTGCGTCGGCCCATCCCACACGAGCAAGCAAGATCTACTTTGTGGTCTCGTATTGACTCTATCGTATTACGAATCTCCTTCAGATCATCAAAGCTGCATTTTTCATGGACAATCCCAGCAATAAACCTCGTTTCGGAAGGCAAATGAATCTCTTTTAAAGGCTGATAAAAATTTTCTTCTTTTTTTGGTGGAATTTCTCCTTCAGCAAGTGGAAAATGAACATACCTTAGAGAATGAGTTTGAGGCCAGTTTTGGATAAGTTGATTTGTAAAACTAGCAAGAATTTCTAAAGTTGGTGGATGAATGAGAGATTTATTATTTAAGTCGCCATAACATAAATGAATACCAATAGAGGCAGGGTATTCAAAACGTTTTACTAATCCAATCACACTATTTAAAGCATGATCAATCATCTCAGGTGATTGATAGAGTAGACCAAGTTCAGCTGGACATTCCAGTTGGATGACCACATCATCATCTGCTTGTTTTAGGATTTCGTTCATTTCATATGCTAGACGTTCATTGAAAGAATCGTAATAGCGAAAAATTTGATTTGGTTCAAGCATATGTAGAGCAATTGCCATTCCGGTTGGCGTTCCCACTTGAAATTGAAGTTTGGGGAATTGGTGTTGTTCGCGAAGTTGTTGAAACAGAGGGTAGCTGGTACGAAAGTAATCATGATAGTGAAAATTTAAATGTTGAACCATTTCCTGAGGTGAAACTTTTGGTTTTACTTTATAGAGGGAATCATAATCAATTGGAAAACCATTTTCACCATATTGCCCATCTTTCACAATTTCCCAACGTTCTTGGTCGGCAATACAGGAGTCAATGGCTGCCATGGCCCAGCCTTGTCGGCTTCCTAGAGGATATTGCTCACTTTTTTCACCAACCTCACCATCTGGTAAGCTAAATAATGTATTTCCTAGAATATTTATAGCTTGACGCATCGCTTCTTCTTCGTTTTCAAATGGTAAACTTCCAACTAATAGAGCCTTTCGTTCCAACATCATGATCCTCCTCCAATTTCTCTGTCTAAATACATCAATTTAGTACTAAGAAGTAGATTTGCTATTAATATTAGCATGAATAAATACTGACAGTAAATTTAAACGTTCATTCTTTTCGAATGGGCTTGGGCATTCGAGTGAGTATATTTCCAAGCTGAATATCAATTACTTAATGAGCTATATATTTACTTTTACAATAATTCGCATGAGTGCTATGATAATGATAAAAGCTTCATTTTACCTATTGAGGTTTATAATGACAAAAGGAGGAGGAAGATGAAATATCTTATGCGTCTTGTAGTCTTTCTACTCGTCTTTCTCACAATCATCCCTGCTATGTCTAAAGCTGAGGAGAAAATAGATTTAGTTTTAAAGTTTTCACCCAAAGAATCTACCTTGATTGCGAGTACAGTAGCAGTTGCAGGAAACCCACTTGAAGAGACGAAGCAATTAGTTCCAAAACCATATGGTGGAAAGAAAACATTAGAGTATTGGATTAATGGAAATCCAGGTCAGCCGATTCAAGCAGATCAAAATACAACTGAGTTTCGGTTGCCTCCCCCTAAAATGGAGGATATTCCTGAAAAGTCCAATCCACCAATGATTGTGAAGTTAAAACTAACTGCTGAAAATGCACCACCTATTGAAAAAGAAGTTGAAGTCATGGATGAACCAAAGACAAAATTGACTGTAAATACTGAAATAGTAGGCCAAGACCTAAAATTAAAATACAAGCCAGAAGATCATTTTGCACGCTTGATTGAATCATCAAGCACCTTGTTCGTCCTGACTGATCCAAAAACTGCACAAGGTGCTGGTAAACAAACAGTTGAAGCATCGGGCGATCATTCCGAATTTAAACAAGCCACTCTCAAACTACCTGATTCATTGGATTCTCTAAAGTTGACTGGATATTTTACAGGAAGTCGCGATTGTATTCAAATAAGAGGAGATTTGTGTGATTATCAAAAGGATAAAGTGGTGCTCATTTGGGCAACTGCTGTTTTAGATGTAAAGAAACCAGCCCCAGCCCCTATTCCTAAACCTACACCGACTCCAACTCCATCGCCTACTCCAAAACAAGTATCGATTGATGTGAAACCAAATATAAAATCCGATGGCGGACTTACCGTAGATGCATCCATTAAAGATCATAAAGTAGCGAAAGGAAAATGGAAAGTTACCCTTAATGGAAAGACAGATGAGTTTGATGAAGATATCAACATTTCTCATCCATATGAGAAAGAGAAGCTAAAAGTAGGCAAACAGCCCTTGATTGTTGAATTTACTGGAGAAGCAGATGGAGCAGCAGTAGTAGGGAAACAGGAAATGGAAGTAAATATTCCATCCCCATCTCCAGAGCAAGCACAGATTGAAATTCAACCAAACTTTACTGATGAAGCTAAGTTGATCATAGATGCGAACTTAAAGGATTATAAAGAAGCAAAGGGTAAGTGGAAAGTTACCCTTGATGGAAAGACAGATGAGTTTGATGAAGATCGTAACATTTCTCATCCATATGAAAAAGGAAAATTAAAAGTAGGAAAGCTGCCCTTGATTGTTGAATTTTCTGGAGAAGCAGATGGAAAAGCAGTGACTGCTAAACAGGAGATGGAAATAGAGGTCAAACCCTCAAATGTAACAATTGAGCTTCAACATCAATGGGTGCAACAAAAACTGAAGCTAACAGCAAGTTTAAAAGATGTAAAATCAGCAGATGGGGAATGGATAGCAACGATCGGAGAGAAGACGGAGACAAAGAAAAACAAAGAAGCATCCTTTAGTCAAGAGATTGATACTCAACAGCTAAAACAACCACAAGAAATTGCCATTCATTATCAAGGAAAGACTTTGAATGATACTGTCGAAGGCAAGTATGAAGGAAGATTATTTCTATTAGAAGTTAGCCATTTGATCAATAAAAATGGAGATTTGGAAGTAAATGCAAAGCTACCTAGTGAGCTGATTTCTAAACTGAACGAGCCTACGGGGAACATGGGATGGAAGCTTACTCTTAATCAATTGGTTAAACAAGTAAAGGATGATCAAGGAACACTGCATGTAACGATCCCAAAAAGTGAGTTTTCTTTACAAGAGAAGATGACTTTGACCATACAATATAACAACAAACTAGATGGAAAAGAGATGATCGGAGTCGGTCAACAAATCATTCCACCTTCTAATAATCCTAAAGAAGATGCGATAAAAACTACCAATCCAAACAGAAATGAAAATCCAAAACCTGGGGCTCCGATCATAGGCGGACCGTTACCAAAAACGGCAACTTCATATCCTGTAGGTATGGTTTATGGGTTACTCTTGTTGATTGTATCCATGTATATATTTAGGTTTCACAAACAAGCATCTGGCAAAGATGATAATCCGTGATGAAAATTGAGGTTTAAATGAATCAATCAGTGTGTTTCAGAGAGATGAAGCACACTGATTTTAAACTTGAGGGAAACCGATAAGATTTCCAATCAAGAATGGTAGATACCATAATAGAATTGCCCAAATCCAGGAGATTGGTCTAGAAAAGCCGAGAACCTTTTGATAACCCCATGCAGATAGTATCCAATTCCAGATAGTAAAGATGGTGATTGAACCCAACACGTAAGCTAGATGTGAAGGCGATACATGAAATAGTGATTGAAACGAATAGGAAACCAACTGTTCCCCACGCTCAAAAAAATGGGTAAGGGCCTTTAATACACTAGCAAGGACAGGGATTGCTTGAAGATAGATACTCAATGATAAGACTTGTTTGTATGATACTGCCTTTTTTGAGATTTTAGAAATGCCATATAGGATACTTGTCATGACTAATAAAGAAACTAAATACGATATGAGGTCAACCATTAATGAACCTATTGGCATATAGGTATACGAAATTGACACAGGGGTAGAGTTACCTGGAATCCACTCCGTTGTTTTGATACGTGTACCAAAGAATATTGCAAGGGAATGAAGAACACAAATGATGAACAAAGGCATCCAGAGCGTTGGTTGTTCATATAGCCTAGAAAGTTCAGTTTGTGGTCTCCAAATCATTCCGAGTAATGAAGGCTTTTTCATTGTTATCCTCTCTCCTATGTATGATAAAAGCTACCCTTCTATTTTTGTATGAAATATAAAAGAAAATCAAGAACCTAGGCATCTTTTCATGTTTTCAAGGAATTGATTCCATTTTAATACGTAGCAATAGTATACTTTAATCTTTATTTGCTTAGAGCATAGGTGATAAGATTGAATAAACAAATGATTATTGTAGCTGGGTTGTACGGTTCTGGTAAAAGTACCTTTCGAGAGTTATTGCATCCTACAGGTATTATTTTAGATGCTGATGAAATCAGTAAAAAATTAAATTCTAAATATACAATGAGGTTGCTAAGGATTTTTTTGGCTAGGCGTGAAATGAATCGAACTTTGAAAAACACATTGAACAGAAATTTAGATTTTCTAATTGAGTATACATTGGTTTTCCAAAAACCATTACGAAAAATGAAACTAGCAAAGAAGAAAGGGTATCAAATTTCCCTGCATTTCATAAGTCTTAACAGTCCAAGTCATCATATTCAAAATGTTGCTAAAAGGGTTCGATATGGTGGTCATTCCATTCCAAAACTATTTATTCGCTTTGGCTATCCACTATGTTATTTTCATTTTTTAAAAGCATTAAAATATGCTAATACAGTTACAGTTTGGGGAAATTCAGGGGAATTCAAAAAAATAATGGAAATTAGAGATAACAAAATTATATATATAAATGAACCGTTGCCAAGTAAGTTGAAAAACTTAAAATCTAAAATTCAAAAATCGATAGAAAAAGAACGTTCATTTTTAAACATGCCAAATATTAAGAAAAAAATAAAGACCAATCAAATCGTTCGATCGTAAAAGGTGATGATATGGATGCAGGCAAGTTAGTTCCAAAATTTAATATCCATCTAATGAAGAGGATTACATCAACTGCTTTGGTGTCAATTGCCGGTACAATAGCGATTAGTGAATGTATAATTTGGAAAGCGTTAACCCCAAAAAGAAAACCTCTTATAAAAGATATAGACTTACCATTTTACGAAAATATTACAATTGAAAATACTGATGGTGATCGTCGAAATCAGAAGTTTAAACTCCAAGGCTGGCTCGTAAGACCCCAAAAAGAATCCAAAGGATTAGTGATATTTACTCATGGTTATTCAGGTAATCGAATTAGTAATCCTACAGTAAGAGGATTACTAAAAGAGTTTCATTTAAGAGGCTATACTTGCCTACTATATGATTCGAGGAGATGTGGGGAATCAGAAGGGAAAAAGATTACAGGAGGTGTATTTGAGCCAAATGATTTATTGGCGGTTACAAGGGATGCTCTTTATAAATATGGTTTTAAGGGACATCCAATCTTCTATTATGGATACTCGTTTGGAGGAGCTACTTCAATTGTAACGGCTTTAAAAGCCAAACAGGAATTTGGTCAAGATTTTCAAATATGTGGCGTGATCGCTGATTCAAGTTTTTCAGATATGAAAACATATATTCAGGATTATGTTCCCCACTTAGCAGCGCAAAAAATATCAGGGGGACATTTCATTGCTAAAGGGTTGTTACCAGTCATTATGGGCATGGCGAAATTAAAAAAAATAGATCCGGAATCTCCTCTTAAAGCGGTTCAATCATTGGACTTTCCTCCTCTTTTCTTAGTTCATTCGAAGCATGATTATGCGATACCCGCTTCGGAGAGTGTGAAATTATGGCAAAACTATCATGGTAAAGGACCTGTCATGCTTTGGCTGACCGATGCACAAGGACATGTGAAATCCTATCTTCAATCTCCAGAAGTGTATATTTCGAATGTGTTTCATTTTACAAATATAGGATCGAAACGGCTGCGATCATCTTTATTTCAAGCTTCATCTAAAGGAAAAGAGGAGTTAATTTTTGAGAAGATCATTTATAAAGATAATCAATCCAGGGAAATAGAATAAATCTATTTTAGGAATAAATAAAAATAAAGTAGACAAAACCTATTCCACAAATGATTGTAACTATATAGATAAAACTTAATAAGAAAAGCGTTTTTATACGATTTTGTTCGTATGTAGCGTTATGTTTACTTTTTTGTGATTTACCCAAAAAAATGGTCAAATATAAAGTAAGTGCTAATAATAAACCAAGAATGATAATAGCGATTGTAAACATATCTAATCCTCCTTTGAAGATTGGATGTATGGAGTAGTATATCCCTCAACCTGGATATAGATTATATCAATCTTTATCAGTATAAGGGAAGCGTTTAAGATCATAACAAATCCTACAAACAAGATATTTATTTAAAGAGTAGATCGATTTTTGCTTTAAATCATGTAGATCTTTCAATCTTGTTTGATTAGAAAATAAAGAGGGAAAGCTTTTCGTGATCAAATCAAATTGTATGATAGGAGGATAAAATGAAGAACGATGACAATTTACATATCGGAAATGAATTTAATTTTGGAGATAATGATGGAATCATTGCGATTCCTCAAGATGATTCTCGAGTCTATATAACAAAAATATATGGTGGACAATCCATTCAGAATATAGTGAATGAAAAGAGCTCGCAACATTCGCATTTTCGAGCTCATCATTATCTATTTGAAGCAGCAATCCAGTTCGTGTTGCCTCAGGAAATGATAGCACCTATTATGAGTCGATTGAATCAATTATTACTTCTTTGTGATCAGATGTATGTTTTAAGCCGTACAAAATATAGATTGAATATTGACTCAGTTGTTCAAATGATTAAAAGAGAAAATCAATCTATTACTCGTGAAGAGTTTGATCATGCAGTAGAAAATTGGGTCCAACTGATTAAACAGATGATCAAAAACGATCATAATTGTATACAAATTCAAAACAGAATTAACGACTTACGCAATCGTTTTGTCCAATCTGATCAGAATATACAAATGAAAGAACTATTTTTAGCTCTTTGTATACAAACGTTAGATGAATCATTTGAAGCTGTGCAAAGAGAGATCAGAAGACACACTTTTTTTGACCCAATATTTTCTAAAAATCTATTGCATTCGTTAGCAACGAAAGTAGAGAAGAGAAGCCAAGAGTTTCAGTTAAGATACTCGGAACTAGAAGAGATTCAGAAGAAACTGAATCAGAATCATTCAGGAAAGTACATTCTATTGACTGGTAGAAGAGAAACAGGAAAGACTTTTTTAATCAATAAGCTGATTCATTCATCATATTGGGATGAACAGCGTACAGTTGCACCTTGGCTGCCACAAGTTGTTTTTCAAAGTGGAGTTGGAAATGTAAAGATGTTTATTCAATCATTGCTCGAGCAATTGAATATGTTAATCATCGATCAAATAAAATGGGTGCCTGATGATGAAATGTTTGCAGAAGATGTTGATGTGATGGTAAGGTATGAAGCGGAGTTGAGGGCGGCTCTTCAAGAAGTAGTCAATGAAAGAGGAAAAATCATAGTCGTGATAGATGGACTTGATGAAGTCTCTCCATATAAAGAGGATTTCCGTTTTTTACCTACTAATTTGCCGGAAGGTGTCACTTTTCTAGTATCAGCTTGTAAAAATAGTGCAGCTGAACAATGGTTATTAAGGCATCATGAGTATTGTGTTGAGCATCTTTCGCCTGTTTCTCATCTCCACAGAGATCAAGTTGCGCAACTGTTGGAGATCTCATTTACAGATCGAGTTGGTCAGGCATTTGTTGACAAAGTAATGCAAAAGACCGCCGGTATTGCACTGCTGGTATTTCCGATTGCGAGAGATCTACAAAGACTAGAAAAAAAATATTCTAAAGTAGAGGTATACGATAAAAAAGGCTTCTTTGAACGATTGGCAGAGAAGTGGAGAATAAAGGGAGCTCCTAAGGAAGTCATTCCGATTCTAAGCAGAGTTCACCAATTGCTTGCAATTTTTCAACCAATAGCTCTGCTTGATTTCGATATGATCAAGCTATTTTTACGGGTATGTGGAGATCAGTTACCCGATGTGAAGCGATATTTAGATCAGCTTCATGAGCAGCTAGAAGGAGATGTTTTACGCGAGGGGGTAAAACTGTATGTGGAAGCATACGCTGATTTTGTAAGACAGAAGTTTTATGGTTTAGATATGGAAGAATGTTTTCAATATGTGATTCGATGGTTATTAGAAATGCTTAAACCAAAATATCTGAATCGTCGTTTTGGTAAGGAAAAAATGCTAGGTATCTTAACAAACTTCCTAGAATTTTGGATGGATAAAAATCGGTTAAAGAAGGAATGGTATGCTGAAGAAATTGGTGATGAGCTAATAAAGCAATTGGGTCATCAGAATGCGGATCTTCTTTTTCAAATTGCCAAATATAATAATACTCGGGGAATAGATGGTTATCGTTCTGGGTTTCGTTTCAAATGTATTGTTCATTCAGCGTTGCTTAGGCATACAAATGCAATGCGGCTGTTAGGAGTAATTCTTATAGCAAATCGAAAGATAGAGGAAGGACGAATTTGGCTGTCTCGAGCTGCTAATGCAGGCGATATTTCATCAATGATTTTTTTAGGGAGTCATTATATTGATCATCCACCAGTAGATCAAAGAAAAGGAAAAGAGTGGTTAGAACGAGCGATTCAGAAAGGTTCATCGAAAGGAATGGTTGAACTGGGAACTCGCTTGTTAAAAGGTAATGGTTTGCCAAAAGATCTAAGGAATGGGCTTTGTTGGATTGAACAAGCAGCAAATTTAGGTTCGATTGAAGCAATGATGATGTTGATTTTGAATGGGGACGAATTGAGAGAAATAGGATTTTATATTGATCAAGAATACTGGTTTAAAAAGGGATGCGATGCAGGAAATATTCAAGCAATTTATCTGTACGCTAAGTATTTGCTTGAGCAGAAGAGGGATATCGAAGAGGGCGAGCGTTTGTTAATGCAAGCCGCTGATTCCGGTTACCAAAATGCGATGTTGGATCTCGCAAAACGTTATCTTACAGGTGACTTGCTCAAACGCAATCCTGAAAAAGGGAAAAAATATATCTATCGAGCTGCAAAAAAGGGTTATCCTCAGGCTATTTTAGAATTAGCTATCTGCTTGCTTGACGGACAAGGTTTGCCACAACAGAAAGAAGAGGGTCAGAACTGGTTAAATCTTGCAGTTGAGGAACTCAAGTATCAACCAGCAATTGTTGAGCTGGGTATCCGTCTTTTGGATGGTCGAGGATATTCACAGGACTTACGTAGAGGGCGCAAACTGCTTAAACAATCATTTGAAGATCCGAAGGCAAAATTTGAAATAGGATCTCGGATGTTAGATGGAAGAGGGTTTCAGAGAAATGTAAAATTAGGACGGCGCTATCTGAAGAAGACGCATGGTAGGAATAGGCGTTATCCACGTGCTTTGTGTGAAGTGGGTGTGCGTTATCTAGATGGTGATGGTTTAGATGTAAATCAATCGATGGGGAGATACTGGTTAGATAAAGGAATCACAAGCGGTCACCAAAGATCTATGTTAGAAATGGGTGTACGTCTTCTGGAAGGTGAAGGGCTACCGCAAAATATTGAAAATGGAAGAAAACTGATACTAAGGGCAGCAAAATTGGGGAATCTTACTGCAATGCTTGAGTTAGGTATTCGGTTATTGGATGGTAATGGCTTTGAACAAGATATAGTAAATGGAGAGAAATGGATTCATAAGACAGCTTTACGTGGCTTTGATGCAGGCAAACTTGAATTAGGTGTTCGTTTGTTAGATGGAAATGGATTAATGGAGAATATTGAAGAAGGTAGAAAATGGCTGATTGAAACAGCCGAGAAAGGTGACCTCCATGCCATGCTAGAATGTGGAGAACGATATTTAGAAGGGAATAAGTTTCCACTAGATATGAAAGAAGGCAGGAAATGGTTGGAACGAGCAAATAGAATCTGCCACGACTTAAATTCATTAGTTTAAAAATTGTTATATCGGGAAAATTTTCATTTATACCACTATTAGGGAGATGGGGAAATGGAAGAAAAAAAGTATGATAATAAAAACGTTTTTCATTTTGCAAAGGAAAACAAAGGTATCATCAGTATTGGTCAAGATGAATCTGTACATTTTATAACGATGAATAAAATGTCTAATACAGAGAATGAGTTGTTACTAGAAAAGATAAGCGAATTAATTCAATGGGCACAGCAAACAAATGAGCTGTCAGAAGAGCAAAAGGAGGATATTATTGACTTAGGTGAGACAGTTTCGGATCAAATAGAAGCAGGAAAACCAAAATCTGGGGTTATCAAACAATTAAATGCACGTTTAGGAGATGTTCGCCATTTACTTGCAGGAGGTCAATTGGGTGCAGGATTAGTCAGTATGGTCATGGATTTATTACAATCTTTTTTAAAAGGTTGATAAACCTCAGATTTCAGAAGGGAAAAAAGTTACGGGAGGTGTATTTGAGTCAAATGATTTATTAGCGGTTACAGGAGATGCCCTCTATAAATATTGTTTTAAGGGACATCCAATTTTCTATTATGGATACTCGTTGGGAGGAGCCACTTCAAAGTAACAGCTTTAAAAGCCAAACAGGAATTTGGTTAAGATTTTCAAATAGGTGGAGTGATTGCTGATTCAAGTTTTTCATATATGAAGACATAGAGTTGATCTTGAGGGCTAAAGGATACCCATTTCATTTAGTCTTTTAGTGATTCTGGTTGTTATTAAATGTATATAGCATTCAGAAATACGCTTATCGATATTTGCTTATTCAGGAATTGGTTCAAATATAATACCCTTTGGTGTTCTTATCTTCATATATCCATTGAGGTATGCACCCTCATATACTCCCCATCTCTGATCGCCCGGAGTTTACCACAAATCATTCTTCGATTGATGATTTTAAATTCCTTACGAGCCATAAAGGCTTCAAATTAACTAGAAGATTCTCTTTCAAATTCATTCTCTTGTAAACTGACCAACAATTTCAACTTCCACTGGAGTCCGAGAACAAAGAATAATTTGCCTCTTTGGAGTTATCACAGGTTTGAGTTATCGAATTGAATAAAATTTGTTTTTGTTTCAAGTTAGGAAATTTTGTTGTCAGTGATCAAAAACAGCCCAAGTCAAAATTTCATGTTTAGCTTTTCTCACTTTGGGGGATTGTTATATGACTGGATTATGTCATACCCCGACAATTTCTCTTATAGCCTATCTTTGGAGGTGATATTTGTCGGGGATCCGAGAGGTGCCACTACTACCTATTTTCGAATGGTTGTCAAGACACCGGAAGGTGAATCATGGATCTGACCAAGATGGTCACTGTCGAGTCATGCTCCGAGTCCAACTGCCCCAACCACACGGGGGGCTGTCTGTCCTGCGGTTGCAACTGCCCGCCCAGGGGCAACTCGTGTGCCTGCTGCGGCGCCAGTGACTAAGTAGCTTTCTGCAACATTCAAGATGCTGTAGAAAAGACAAGTGTGTGAAAAACGGGTTCACCACGAGTGGTCGTAAGACCCTGTGAATAAATGAATTGCGGAAACACCCGCGAGGGAATCCCGTGCCCTCAGTGATCGCGAAAACTGCCGCGATCAACTCGATTCTACTATCTTAATATTTAGAATAAAAAATTATTATAAATATATCGAAGTATTCCCTTGATTGTGTATCGGCTGATATCCGCTAGATGGATGGTGATGGTTTAGATGCAAATCAACCATTGGATATAAAACTTATGGTTTAGTCCCATTGGAGAATTTAGTTACCATTCTTCTAATGAGACTTATTTTTTTATTAAAATGGTAAAATGAAATGAAAGAGCTTATGTATGATTTTCCTCTTCCTGTGTTTAATTCACTCACTTTAATTATCCTTAAATATCAATTTGCACTAGTTGATATGTAGAAGAATTTATATGCGTTTTATTCGGAATATAAATACTAATTAGAATAATTGGCGTATGTGGTTAGGTGATTTATACTGAGTATGTGATACTAGTATTGGAGGTGAAAAATGTTGCCTGCCAACATTTCTACATTTATGAAACGACGGATTAACCGACTTGCTTACGGTCATATTCGTAAAAACGGTTTCACGCCATTTCCTAAAAATATATTTACAGAATGGAAGACAACAATTGATTGTGGTATTGATGAGTTGAAAAGTATGCATTCTATTCTACGGTATTTTAGTTGGCTGATTATTCCGTTTTATGCAATGAAGTTAAAATGGAATCTTGCTATCTTCGTACTCTTAGCTATCTTCTCTTTTGCAGTAATGGATACGATTTCGTCAGCAGTGTTGGTTTTGATTTCGTCCTATATCGGGACATTGCTGTTGATTAGTATTGCTATCAAAGGTTACCAACTAGTTTTACGTTCCATGACCAATGGTTATCGTTTATATAAAAGCCAGCTATTACAAATGCTTAATACTTTAATTGATTTGGTCAATCAGGAACCGAATTTGCGCTCATATTATATTAGTGAGGGGAAGGAAGATCCTGAATGGTTCCATATTAACCTGTATACAACTACAGAATATGGTGTAAATGGAATTGATGCAAATTATTTAGAATCAAAGTTTAACAAGAGAATAAACCAGTTTACTAACCACCGAGAATTTATCTATTTTCAAATTAAGGTTACAGGGGAGAATTTGCAGAAAGCTGGTTCATGGGGAGAGGATACCGCTTCTTCTATAGATATTCCAATCAGTGAGTTATCTGAAAAAGAGCGAACCAAGCAAATCGAAAAAGCATTGAAGGAATTGGATGAAATGGTTGGGCTACAACCAGTCAAAGATTATATTTATGAATTAAAAGATTGGGTTGCTTTACAAAATGAGCGTAGTAAAATTGGACAGCCGATTTCCAAACAGAGTATGCACTTGATCTTCACAGGTAACCCAGGGACAGGAAAAACAACAATTGCACGTATTGTGGCAAAGACGCTTCATTCCTTGGGAGTAGTATCCAAAGGGCATTTGGTAGAAGTGACGCGTGAAGATTTGGTTGCTGAGTATATTGGTCAAACGGCACCAAAGACGAAAAAAGTGATTGAGAGGGCAGTGGGTGGCATTCTATTTATTGATGAAGCATATGCTTTGTCCAGAGGAGCCGAGTTTGATTTTGGACGAGAAGCAATTGATACATTAGTAAAAGGAATGGAAGAATATCGTTCAGATTTGGTTGTGATCTTAGCAGGATATACAAAAGAGATGAATGAGTTTTTGAAAATGAATAGTGGTTTAAAATCCCGTTTTCCAAACCAAATTGAATTTCCAGACTATACGCCGGATGAATTGTTTCAACTTGCCTTACAGCAATTAAAACAAGAACAGTTGAAGTTGCACGGTGAGGCAGAAAAAGCGTTGTATGACGTACTTCGAAGCAAACAGATTGCAGGTCGAAATGATGATGGAAATGGACGTTTAGTGCGCAATATCATACAGCAAGCCGTAAGAAAGCAATCCAAACGATTAAAGCAACTTGAACATTATTCAGAAGATGAACTCACTATGCTTCGTGCGGAAGATTTTAATCCTACAGTTGTCGATACTAAGCCGTTTCAGCTAGAAGAAGCATTTTCTACGATCGTGGGAAATGAAGAAGTGAAACAGCACATTCGTTCACTTGTTGCTCAGATACGTATTCAAAAAATGCGTGAAGAGCAAGGTTTAAGTAAAGGATGGAGTCAATCGTTACATATGGTTTTTAAAGGGAACCCAGGTACAGGCAAAACCACCTTTGCACGCGTTTTGGCAAAAGTAATGAAAGAAGTTGGCATCTTAAAGTCAGGTCAATTGATAGAGACAGATCGTAGTGGGCTAGTTGCAGGCTATATTGGCCAGACAGCAGTAAAGGTAAACGAAATAATAAAGGAAGCGTTGGGTGGCATTCTATTTATTGATGAAGCTTATTCTTTGATTCCAAAAGGAGAAGGTGATTTTGGTCGAGAGGCGATCGATACGTTGGTAAAAGGAATGGAAGATCACAGAGAAAATCTAATTGTTGTTTTGGCTGGTTATGATCAAGATATGGATCAATTTTTTGCTGTAAATCCAGGACTTCAATCCCGATTTCCACACGTGTTCCATTTCCAAAATTACAGTGCAGAGGAATTGTTTCAGATTCTAGTCATTCAGACAGAAGCAGAAAATTATCGCTTACATAACGATTGTCGAGCTGCTTTATGGCCAATCCTTGAAAAAGAAGCTGCTAACCCCAGTTCAAGTAATGGTCGCTTTGTTCGCAATCTATTTGAACAAGCGGTTCGTAATAAAGCTTTGCGATTACAAGAACTAAGTAGATTGGAGAAAGATGATTTAATCTTACTAAAACCGGAAGATTTTATATCCTAAATGAACTGTAGATAAATGAAGCAAGTAGTAGCGTTAGGGGATATTTAACAAAATAACATTTATGGTTTCGCTAAGGTTATGAAAAAACTCAGGGTCTTCAAGATCCCTGGGTTTCTTTTATTTAACTATAGCATTATATGAGTAAATAGTAGATTTGAGAGACTTTTTGTAATATTGGAGAGGGATGGAGTATTATTAGATTAGTAATATGAAACCAAGACTTTTTAGAATGAATGGAGGTAAGATATGTCTGAACCTCAAAAGCAGATAAAAAAAGAACTTGGACCTGTGATTGGTTTATCAATAGGTATTGGATTTGGGGTGAGTTTTGGAGCTGCAATCGGTCTTCTCATGGAGAATTTATTGCAAGGTTTATTAATAGGTATTGGATTTGGATTAGCCTTTGGCTTATCAATGGGAGCTGCATATACTATGAGGAAATCAAAGAAAAAGTAGTGAGATATCAATATGTTGGTCATTCATTAGAGTTTAACTATAATAAGTCGATTGAACTTATATGTTCTATTCTAACTGATTGCTCCTTTAGATATCGATCTGTATTGATCAATAAGCCTAAAGAACCTTTTATTATGTAATTGAGTGAGTATCTACCTTGATGACGTGTACATATAGTCTCCATACTGTTGTAAGAGTCGCCAATCTAAAAAGTACATGTAAAAAGAAGTTCTACATGTACTTTTAAAATCTTTCCTTCTTATTAAAAATAACGTACTCAACTGTTTTTTTTATTCTACTTGAGTGAGTATCTCTTTCATGTTAACGGATTCTATCGCTTCTATGGGGGAATCATATGTTTTCCAATTTTCCGTGCTCATTAGAACGCTCTTTGGTTGTGAACGAAGACCACTTACGACCAGCTCAATTCCACGATCTTGAAATTGATCCCGTATTTTTGTCATCACAGTAACCCCAGTAGTATCTAGATATGGCACATGATCCATCATCAAAATCACTTTTTGGTGTTCAGGGTGAGCCTGTATCGAATTCATCAATTGCTTGACAGATCCAAAATAGACAGGTCCCTCTAAGGAATAGATCCCGATATCTGAAGGCGTTTTGTCCAATTCAATAGACCGAATGTGACATTTGCCCATCCGAATCATAAAGATCAGCATAGATAATATGATCCCAGCTAACACACCAATGGTTAAATCAGCGAGTACAGTTAATAAAAAGGTAACACAGAGTACAAGTGAATCACTGGTTTTCATTTGTAATAATTGTTGGAATTTTTTTCGTTCACTCATTTTCCATGCGACAACCATGAGAATGGGGGCCATACTGGCGAGGGGTACATGAACAGCAAAGGGTGCGAAAAAGAGCAGAGTACAAAGTACAAATAAGCTATGGATCATGGATGACAAAGGGGAGATTGCGCCGCTTCGAATATTGGTTGCTGTTCGCGCAATCGCACCAGTTGCTGGAATTCCTCCAAAAAAAGGCGTTACAACGTTGGCAATTCCTTGCCCGATCAGCTCGCGATTACTGTGATGCTTATCTCCACTCATCTCATCAGCGACATGAGCGGACAATAGTGATTCTATACCACCCAAAAAAGCGATTAACATAGCGGGAACCAACAAATTGATTACGTTATCTATTGAAATGGGAAGCCATGTAAAAGAGGGGAGAGAACTGGGGAAACCACCGAATAGTGAGCCAATTGTGCTGACCTTTCCGGGATAAAAAAGATAAGCAACTGATGCTGATAAGACAAGACCGATAATGGGTGCGGGTAGCTTTGGCCAAAAATGTTGAAGAAGCAAAATTACAGTCAGACAGATACAAGCTGTTAGAAGACTCCATATATCAAATGTATGGGCATGATTGATCATGATTAATAATTTTGTTACAAAAGACTGCCCTTGTTTCTGAATATCGAGACCAAGAAAAGCACTAATTTGTCCAAAGAAGATAATCACTGCAATTCCTGCTGTAAAACCAATTGTAACGGGTCTAGGAATAAATTGTATCCATGTTCCTAAACGAAACAACCCCATCATAATGAGAATCACACCTGCAAGACAACCTGCTATCAAAAGTTGCTGATATCCATATTGCATAACAATCCCAAATAGCATAGGGACAAAAGCGCCTGTAGGTCCTACTACTTGAAATCGTGATCCACCAAAAAGTGCGGCTAGAAAACCAGCAACAATGGTCGTATAGATGCCATATTCTGGTTTTACACCTGAGGCAATTGCAAATGCCATGGCCAAGGGGATTGCTACAATCCCAACAATTACTCCTGCGAGCAGATCACGCTGTAAAGAGGACCATGAATATTTACGAAAACGCTGATTTGTAAACATTTTTTCTCTCATCGCCATCCTTTTCTCAAAAATATTTGACATTAAGGAACATATTGATTCTACTTTTTTTACCAAATGGGGCATTCGGCCCATGCTTTCCGCAATAATCATTTTACTATACTAGTATTTATTTCTCAAATATTTCCGACAAAAAACAAAACAATAAGCAATACGCATAACTAGTTGAATTTTGTTTTGTATCAAAGGGATATTTAGTTATATTTTGTTAAATCAACTAAAAAAACGTGGTTTTTCATAGGCAATTACTATAAAATGACTCATGGGCTTTTCGAGCAAAAATAGGTAGATATGTATCAATTTCATCAATCATTCTTCCAAGTAGAAATAATCTAATAAAAGGTGGTATCATGAGTCGATCTAAATGGTTATTTTACAAAGGGCTTTTTGGTTTAATGGGTCTAGCTTTGATTATTTTTGTTTCGGCTTTAGGGCTAAAGGTATATAATTATTTTACAGGAGATAATATTGATGTTGTGAAAGAAACCAAGCAATTCATCAATCCCCAAAGTCCTGCTTCTTACAAAAATGAACCCAAGCAACAAGATGAACACTCTTCACAAATTGAATCACCAGAACAAAAGTCAATTTCCCCCTCGAAAGAGCTGAAAGAAAATTCTGTAGTGAAAAAGCCAGCATCATCGCGTTTAAACACACCTCAACAAAATACAAATGAAAAAGAAAAAAATATCGAACAAAAACAAACGAATCAGGTAGATAAATCATCAGATCAAGAGAAAGTTTCAACTATTTCCCAAAAATTCCCTGGTCGTGAATACTTTAAATTGAATGCTAAAAATGAATATGTGACTCAATTAGGGCAATTATTGGTTAACGCTGGTTATGGAAAATATTATCAAGAGGGTCCTAATTCTACATTTACACAAGCCGATCAAAAAAATTGTCAATCTTTTCAAGTTGCCCAAGGTTGGGTTGGTAAAGACGCAGATGGATACCCAGGACCTGAAACATGGAATCGATTGGTTAAGATTTGGAATCAAAAACATTAGGTTTATCGTTTCATCCTAATGTTTTATATAAAAAATAATCGATATATTACGAATATACAGTTTATACAAGTGTTTACCTTAAAATATGTTTTCCTGTGACTGATCCATTATCTTATTATTTCGTGGAAAAAAACCTGTAGTATTGGATAGCATTGCGGATTGATTAATGCATCGAATTACAGAACCAAACACTTTATCTGGACAGACTACTATACGTTTCTATCAGGAAGGAGAATATAGAAGGGGTTTTCAACTAGGTCACTTTCTAGGTAATGGATTTGAACTACTACCACCTACAGAGGTGGTAGATTCCTGCGAACACCAGACCAACGTCCAGTTATCTTAGCAGGCTCTACCCGCCGTCCCAGCGGTGAAAACAAAGTATGCTCTGCTATGCTCCCTACTTTCGCTTGGTTTTCGCAACTTCGGTGAGCTGGGTGGTTGAAGATTTTACGTTACTGACCCTTTCCAGCAACAACCCCATATCTTCAGTTTTCAAAGAGCTACAACTATTCTAACAAAGAAAGTGGTTCTAAGCATCCCCGCAAAAGGGATACCGAACCACGTCCCATTCACCTCACCGCTTGTAGAAGCGGGAGTACTCTTGGACGAATTTGGATAGACGCTATTTAGAAAATCAAACTCGTATACAAGGTGCATTAAGTGGAGTAATTGAACCTCCTCATTATCATATTATTCGTGGAAATAATGGAAAGGTGAGGTGATTTATACAATCTGAACATAATGAGTGTATTTTCTTGAACGTTGACTCGGCTTTCTTATCAGTAGATTATGGTAAGATGATGGTCTACTTTTAAAAGTAAATTCCATTGTGCTGATCTTAGCTAGTTCTTAGCTTTTATACTTTCAATGGGTCAATAGAAGGGAGTATGTACGCAGATGAGATCACAATTAAAATACTGGAACAGTGTAGCAAATGAAAAGGAATTTACGACAGATTTCCAGAATGAGCTATTCTCCAAGTATGTAAATAAAGATGGGTATATATTGGATTATGGCTGTGGGTATGGGAGAACATTACTTGATTTAAATGAACGAAAATTTACGAATTTATATGGAGTAGATTTTTCAGAAGCGATGATAAAGCGGGCAAAATCGCATGGTATGCCTATTCAATTTGATACAGTTGAGAGTGGAAAAATCCCATTTTCAGATAACTTTTTTGATGCAGTTTTACTACTGGCTGTTCTCACATGTGTATATCAGGATCAAGAACAGAATGATATTTTAAATGAAATAAAACGTGTATTAAAACCTGAAGGAATTCTCTATATTAATGATTTTCTACTTAATGATGATCAACGAAACAAAAAAAGATATGAACAATATAGTGATAAATATTCGACTTACGGTGTTTTTGAATTATCAGATGGAGCAATTTTGCGCCATCATAGTGAGAATCGAGTGGGAAAATTGACAAGAGACTTTGAAGAGTTAAAGTATGAAAAGATAAGGTTTTTTACAATGAATGGTAACCGTTCTAATGGATTTGTATATGTGGGTAGGAATAAAAAAGAAGATAGGATCTGATTTGGTTCATATCCCATAGTAGATGGGAGTTCCCAAGAATCCCTCACCACAAGCGCCAGCTAGGTGGCGGGAGTGTTCAATTCATCCATCCAGTATGCTTCACGAATATTGATTTGTTGTCGTAACTTTCTTAGCAATTCTAATGTTATGCTTCCTTTCTCATATAAAGATTGACATTCATCCCGTTCTGCTTGGAATGCTTTATCCTGTAATTTTCGTTCCAAACGAAATTTTTTAGTGGAAGCAGATTGTGGGATGGAATCATTTAGTTTTGTTAGAGTTTTGTTGAACTCTCCAATAATTAGAAAGACAATACTCTTATTCTCTGGTGTTACTTCATCTTTCAATGCTTGAATTGCAACCTTTGCCAATTTCTTTTTTAATTCGTTTGTTTTTGTTTGATTATTGAAGAAACGCTTTTGCTTTTTGAAGCGAAAAAATAGAAGGAGCTTGTAAAAAATTCTTTTTAAAATTGTGCCTAGATAAAGGGTTTGAAATCTAAATCGGTTGGTGACAGCCATTTCCAATCGTCGAATGGAAAGTTGAATGAGATAAGCAGTTTCACGATCGATTTTTTTACTTTTAAATAAAGAAGTAATAAAGTGCGACTGGGCTTCTAATGCTTTCAATCGCAGATCATTCTTTTTTTGTTTTATTTCATTTGACTCTCTAGCAGGAATCCCATATTTTAACTCATTCATCTCATGACTATAGGTTGTAATTAATCTTAGGGAAGCTAGATGATTTTCTTCGTTTGTTAATTCTTGTAAAGTCCGAATGGCAGCTTCCTTCATCCTAATTAAGGCTCTTTTCTCCATCTTTTCAATTTCTTTTTTCTCTATATAGTCTTCCGATTTTGCCATAATAGGTAATAGCAAAGTAGCCAAGATTAATGTAAATAATATAACACCAGCAGCAATAAAGATAATAAGTTCTCTTCCTGGAAACGGCATACCATTTGCTAAACTTAACGGAATTGAAAATGCTCCAGCCAAAGTAATGGCTCCTCTAATGCCAGAGATTGTTAAAATGCCAACTGATTTCAATGTGGGGGTGGCAATTCGCTTTATCTTTAATTTCCATCCAATCCACCATACCGTTGAGATCCAGACAAAACGTAGAAATATAAGTGCAATCGTAATCATAAGAATATATCGAACTACAACATAGTTATTAAAATGAGGATTGGAAAAAATCTCATTCATCACATGGGGGATCTGTAATCCTAGCAAAACAAAAACGAGTCCATTTAAAATATATAAAACAACCGTCCAAGTACTTTTTGAAACAATTTGTAATCCAATTTTAGGTGTTCTTTCTCGATCTTTTTCAATTGCATGAACAATTCCAGCGGATACGACAGCTAAAATACCAGAACAGTGCATTTGCTCTATGGCAATATAGATGAAAAAAGGAGTAAGAATCTGAATGAGCATATGTATTGTGACGTCTTCCATCCCTAATCGTCGGATGAAGACTCGCAATCGAATAATCAAGATAGCAAGAATAATTCCCCCTAGGAAACCACCTAATGCAATTACGATAAAACTAACACTTGCATGCCATAATGAAAAAGCTCCAGTTACTGCTGCTGAAACAGCAAACTTAAATGCTACAAGCCCTGATGCATCATTCATCAATCCTTCCCCTTCAAGTAAATGCATCAACTTTTGAGGGATGTTCACTCGGCTTGAAATAGCGCTTACAGCTACAATGTCTGTTGGGGATAAGATTGCAGCGAGTGCAAAAGCTGCTGGTAACGAAATCAATGGTACGATCAGATGAATCAAATGTCCGATTACAAGTACAGTAAGAAATACCAAACCTAAAGCAAGCGATAAGATAGGGATTCGTAAATTCCATAACTCCCGTCTAGAAACATTTCGACCATCATGAAATAACAAAGGTGCAATAAATAAAACCAAAAACAACTCAGTCTCCAGTGAAACATGGATGTTTAGAGGCAGTAAAGCGATCACTACACCTAATATAATTTGAATAATAGGAACGGGAACAAATGGAAGCCAGTGATTCAAGATGCTTGAAACCCCAATTATTGACAATAGCAATAATATTATTAAGAATAACTCCATCAGAAAGGCACCCTTTTAAACCATATCATTTAGCTTTTTCTTACCTATTATGCAAAATTTCGTTCTCTACAGCTTACCAACAAGAATTCCATTGAAATGAGTCTTATGAACATCTAGCAGTTTCCTGTAGATAGGTTATAAATTGATTAATAGGATACCTATCAAGATCGTACTAATACCTAATATTTGATTCCAAATGATCCTTTCTTTCCAAACTATTATTCCCCAAATCATAGTAACTATGGCAAATAATGAAGTGATCGTAACGACAACAGAAGTATTTGCAGTAGTGATTCCTAAGTTATAACTAATGAGAGCAATCACATCGAAAATGCCAACTAAAGAGATCCAGCCTATATCAGCTAGTTGAGGTCTTTTAGGTTTTTGTTTGAAAACCCGTAGAATGAGTGGTAGTGCAATAATAGATTGAGCTCGACCAATCCAGACTGTACTAAAAGCGCCCATTTGACTTGTTGGGAATTTTAGCCCAAAGAATGCTACTCCTAGTAAAATGGATGCTAAAATGGCCCACATGATTCCTTTTCGTGAACTTTTTGACGAAGGTTCTTCTGTTAATTTAAGAGAAGCGATGATAACTCCAATAATTGTCAGAATAATCCCGATAAGTGTAATGATAGACGGAGTTTCGCCAAATATAATAGCTAAGATTACCGTAATGGCAGCAAAACTTGAAGCGATGGGAGCAACAATGGATACTTTGCCTATGGCAAGCCCTTGATAGAGACAAAGGATTCCCAGAAGATCAATTCCCATAAATATCATAGCTAGCATGACCATATATCCATGATTCATAATAGAATGCCACTCATCACTACTAAAGAGGTAAATGCTTAGTACAGCTAGACCAACCGCTTGCATATAAATCAAAGTGGTATAACTCCCAATTCTTCGACTAGATAAACCAGCTAGAAAATCGGCTGTTCCAAAAGCAAAAGCAGAGAGTAATCCATATAATAAACCACTGATGACCATCGTTTTCACATCCTGTTTCATTCAATTTCATATAGTACGAATTCAAAATAAATGGCTAAATTTTTTAGGAGAGTTTTTTCTTTGCTGAGATTCCCAATTTTTTAAGTAACTGAATCGCCAATTCTTTTTCTTGTTGATTTAAACCGTCCATGGCTTCATTTAAAGCAGCAAACTGCTGAGGTAAGATCTCTTTCATCAACTTGAGACCGGCAGGGGTAAGATTTGCAAGGATCATTCGCCGATCCTTATGATCTGGTTTACGGGTGATATAGCCCTTTTTCTCCAGTTTATCTATTACATATGTGATACTGGCATTTGCTAATAGGATTTTTTTACCAATTGCCTGAAGCGAAAAAGCTCCCTTACTATAAAGCAGTTCCAACACAGAAAATTCGGATAGACTCAAACCATGCCGTTTTGCATCTAGTTGAGAGTGTTCCATTACACTTTTATATGCACGTGATAAAACAATAAATAGCTTGAGTGTAGTGTCATCATTCAACGATAGTCCTCCTTCCTTCAAATATTTCAATCCTGTAATATTTGAATTTGAAATTAATGATATGAGAGATCATTTAAAATGTCAATATGAAATGATTTGCTTAATTGCCCATCTAATAGAATAATATTGTTTTAATTTATAATTAGATAAGTCGGAAGAGAGTGAAACATATATAATTGAATATAGGCAATACCAAAAAACTAAAGGAGGATTATATGGAGAAAGAACAGCGAAAACAAGGGTTACAACGTGGACTAAAACAGCGTCATGTAACTTTAATGTCATTGGGTGCCGCTATTGGTGTAGGTTTATTTTTAGGTTCTGCTTCTGCAATTAAGCTGGCTGGTCCATCGATTATGATTAGCTACTTATTAGGAGGATTCGCCTTATTTTTTATTATGCGAGCCCTTGGCGAAATGGCGATTGAAAATCCAGTGGCGGGTTCTTTTAGTCGCTATGCTCATCAGCATCTTGGCTCATGGGCGGGATATATTACCGGATGGAATTATTGGTTTATGTGGGTTGTAACTTGTATGGGGGAAGTGACAGCGGTTGGTACTTATATGGACTTTTGGATTCCAGGTGTACCGAGTTGGATTTGGGCATTGATTTCTTTACTTGTTATTACGGCCATTAATTTTATTGCTGTACGGGCTTATGGTGAGTTGGAATTTTGGTTTGCGCTAATTAAAGTTGTCACGATCCTTCTGATGATTATTGTAGGTTTTGGTATTATTATTTTTGGGTTAGGAAATGGTGGTATAGCCACGGGGATAAGTAATCTATGGAATCATGGTGGTTTTTTTGCAAATGGTTATAAAGGAATTCTTATGTCTTTACAGATGGTGATGTTTGCCTATTTGGGAATAGAGATGATTGGTCTTACAGCAGGAGAAGTAGAGCAACCGGAGAAAACATTATCTCGAGCCATTGATAATGTTTTCTGGCGTATTCTTATCTTTTATGTAGGTGCATTGTTTGTCATTATGTCTATTTATCCTTGGACTGAGATTGGAACCAAAGGAAGTCCTTTTGTCACAACTTTTGCTCATGTTGGTATTCCAGCAGCTGCTGGTATTATTAACTTTGTAGTACTGACAGCAGCTCTATCCTCTTGTAATAGTGGTATCTTTAGTACGGGTCGAATGTTATTTAACTTAGCTTCACAAGGGGATGCCCCAAGTAATTGGAAACAGATCAATCAATCGGGAGTACCAGGAAAAGCTATTTTAATCTCGGGTCTTGCTTTGTTAGCAGGGGTAGGACTTAACTATTGGATGCCGAAAGAGGCTTTTAAAATTATTACGAGTGTTGCCACATTTGGTGCTATTTGGACGTGGGCGATTATTCTGCTTTCTCAACTACGCTATCGCAAGGGCCTCACAAAGGATCAACAGGAAAAATTAAAATATAAGATGCCTTGGTATCCATATAGTAATTATTTCACGCTACTTTTTTTATTAATGGTAGTAGGGGTGATGATGTATTTTCCAGATACACGAATTTCTGTGATCGTTGGACCCATTTTTTATGGTATACTTACGATTATTTATTATGGACGGGGTTTACACAAAAGAGATCAGGAAAGGTATCCATCAAAATCTCATTCTGCTTAACAATGATGATAAATGTAGTTGCTATTTACAGATTGATCGAGATTTCCAGAAGAAGATAAGCAGTTAATAGCAACAAGGGCAAAATATCAATAAAATCCTTCTCATTTATATCGTTCTTCTGTTGTTCTTTCATTTATTGTAAGTGATTGATTGGTTACTATTTTGCTACGTAGAAATATATCTAATAATTTCCCGCACATTAATTTTGCTAATGGATTATCTTTAAGTAAAGATGCCAGTAAGGGAAGAGAAGGATTTTTTTCAGGAAATTGAATCCCTGATAGACATGGCTGAATAGAGGCGGGTATGTATTTATCCTCACGATATATTCCTTTTCCATTGTGTACAATAAACATGATTCGAGGATGCTTTGAATTATTAATCCCAAAAATACAGTCATTTTTTTTAAGTTCGTCATTTAACATTTTTGTAATTTTTTTGTTATTGCTCTTTATAAAATCAGAAGTTACTGCAATTCCACCATCTTGGGCTCTTTGTTTTGACCGCTCAATATTTAAATCAAGATCATCTAAATAGACTATGTAAAGGTTTGTAATAAAGCCGTTGTTTCGAGCAACTTCTAAAGAGTTTATGGGAATGGAACAACTTTCAAATAAAAATGATTTTCTCATTCGTATATACTCATTGCGTTTATTTGTGATCATATTTAGAGAATCTGCCCTTCTCTGTGCCTCTTGAAATGAAAGATTTCGATCTAATTCCCTTTGCTCTTTTTGAAATTGTTGAATCAATTTATCGGGAATAAATATTTCTCCAAACCGATCTCCGAAAATATTTTCAATCATTTCAATTATTGTTGTTTTACCTGAATTGGATGGCCCGATAAATACTGAAAGCACAGGAGAAGTATTTTCCAAGTTGGTTTCTTTATCCTTGATCACTATTCATCCCTCTTTTCAAATGAGATCGAAATAAACATATCCATCTTTTAGAGGAGGAAGATACATAGGTGGAAATTTGTTTCGATAATGAAATTTGTGCTTGTCGATTCAATTCAATCTTCATTTAAATCCTCCTTCCAAGTGCATTGTCTCTGTTCTTACATATGCTAAGATAATGTTAGGTTGTGGTAATCCTTGCTTGGTAGAAGGAGAGTAGGAACAAGCAAGTTCATGACTTATGTCTTGAAGCAACCGGTTTGTTGTTTACTTTAAGGAGACCGGAGTGAAGTGTACCATTTGTGGAAAAGATCCGTGTGAAGGTACTGATGCGTGTATCGTACGTGACGTGTATCAGGATGCGGCGAAAGCCGATCTAGACGATTTAGACGATCTAGACGATTGATAAAAGGAGCGAGCATTGGTCCATTTGCAGCGATGATGCTGTAGGATCAATGCTTGCTCCTTTAGATGAATTAATCTTTTTCATAAAGATTATATACAGTAGCTCCATCACCATCCATTACATAGCCGTTTTGTTGATCTTGAACACAGATAGCATAAGCATAATTGGAAACTTCTTTGTTGAAGTCAACTAGGTCTTTTAATTTATCTTCAAATAAGACTATTTTTTGATCTGATACATCTTTTGTCGCCTCAGGTGTATGATTGGTATAAAGACGTGGAGATGAGTGATCTCCTAAAAAAGAGACTTCATAAATGTGTGAAGTAGATATAAATTCTTTTGGATTCTCTTGGGGACTTTCTGAGATGTTAATACGGCTTTGATCCTTTAGCATCATTTCACCTGAGCTTAGTAGCGCAAAGTCTTGGTCGGTTAGATTTTTACAATCAACCTCAGCAACTCGATCTGACAATTGCTCAGGCGGTGAAGAATTTTTTTGTACTGAAGAAACAGATGAAGACTTATCTAATTGTTCGGATTGCAGGGAATTTGTGATTCCATACACACCGAATCCACCTAAAGCTAAACTTGCTAGAGCCGCTAAAGTGGTCATATTACTCCTTTTTCTATTGGCCATGAAGTGTGCCAGTTTCCCTCTTTTTGCTAATTTGCTATTCAATATTTTTCCACCCCTTTCTATTATATAATAGTATAAATATAGATATATTGCTTAAATATTTGCAGAACAATGGAATGATAATATATAAAATATGAATCTCTTTTATACTCCAACTGAGTACTTGCTATTTGAAGCTAGAACGAATATTAACAAATGTTTATCCGCACAGTAAATTTGAGTTTCTGTTGTAGAAGGATGACAATCGTAATCTTATTTCTATCCAAATTCGTCCAAGAGTACTCCCGCTTCTACAAGCGGTGAGGTGAATGGGACGTGGTTCGGTATCCCTTTTGCGGGGATGCTTAGAACCACTTTTTTTGTTAGAATAGTTGTAGCTCTTTGAAAACTGAAGATATGGGGTTGTTGCTGAAAAGGGTCAGTAACGTAAAATCTTCAACCACCCAGCTCACCGAAGTTGCGAAAACCAAGCGAAAGTAGGGAGCATAGCAGAGCATACTTTGTTTTCACCGCTGGGACGGCGGGTAGAGCCTGCTAAGATAACTGGACGTTGGTCTGGTGTTCGCAGGAATCTACCACCTCTGTTGGTGGTAGTAGTTCAAATAGTAGAGTATGTATCTTTTACAGAAGTAGAATCTTTTCACTTTTAATTTTCCAATAACATTTTTTCTAGATAAATTAAGTTGGATATCTATTGATATTATAACAAAATAGTACCACTGAACAGAAAGAGTCAAATGAAACCGGTCGGATCATACATGAGTGCCCGTAAAAAGAGGAGGGGATTTTGAAATTTCTCTTTTTGAATTTAGAAATGAGTAATATATGGAGACAATTCGCTACCCATATTATTTGTCAGTACAATGATTAATAAAATTTTTTTAGAATATACCTTTACAGGAATATTCCTAGTATGGTATATTAAATGTACAGTCATCAAAGAGCTAAGAGAAATGTTCAAATCATAAGTTCTTTCAGTTGTTTTAACTAGTGACTCAGCAATATTAAGACAAAAAAATATGGTAGAGTGTAGGATCAAAAAATTTTCACTTGAATATTCCTTTAGTGGAATATTCATTGCTAGAAGGTCTATAAGTTCATTAATTTTTTCATTAAAAATATAGGGGATGATGTGAAGTGAAGAAGAAATTCAGTTTAATTTTACGAATCGTGTTAGGAATCATTTTCGTTCTTTGTGGTATTATGGGGATTTTAAATGTTTTTTTTGAGTTTGCACCTGCTGCCCAATATACTAACCCAATTGCAAATCAATTTATAACAGGTATGACAAATACGAAATATCTCCCAATACTTATCAATTTCATCAATCTAGTCGTTGGGATATCGTTATTAGTTAATCGATTTGTTCCTTTGGCATTAATTCTCTCTACTCCATTTTCTGTAAATATTGTCCTTTTTCATCTCTTTCTCGATATCCAAACAATTCCTCCTGCTCTGGTAATCGCTGTGATAAATACTTATCTGCTTTTTGTTTACATTGATCAATATAAATCATTATTAAGAGCAAAAAGTTCATGATTATTTTTTAAAGTGATGATAGATGATGATGAACTAGAATAAGACTCAACAATTGAACATAGCAGTTATGCAGATCTAAGCAAGAGACGAACCTCATTTTTATCATTTCATATGAGGTTCGTTTTTGTTTAACGGATAGTAGGAATAGCAACAAGAGCTATCATTTGATCGACGATCATAGTAGAGGTAAGGGTTGATGAGCTCAAGAAACTCAATTACAGATCGCGATTTCTAGTAAAAATAACTAGATATTATTAAATAATAGTATAAAAACATTTGACAAATAGTAAATTTATTAGATATTATGAAAAAAATTAAGAAGTAAATTTGGTAATGTGTATTTGAAAACTGAATAAAAAGACAGGCTGAATCAGACTCAGACAGGGGAAAGAAAAATTGAGAACAATCAACCTAACTAAATTTGTGGATGCCTCAGAATTTAACCGCTTTCATTTTCAAATTTTGCTTTGGTGTTTTGTGATTATAACGTTTGATGGTTTTGACTTAGTAATCTATGGATCTGTATTGCCTAGGTTGATGGAGGTATGGCATTTAACTCCCATTCAATCTGGAGTTATTGGCAGTTATGCATTAGTTGGTATGATGTTAGGAGCCCTAATCTGTGGTCCAATTGCAGATAGGCTTGGTCGAAGAAATGTTGCTCTATTAGCAACGGTTATTTTTAGCCTCGCCTCAGCAGCTACGAGTTTTGTGGATGATCCTACGGAATTTGGTATCTTACGTTTTTTAACTGGTGTTGGTCTAGGTGGAAGTCTACCAAATGTAATTGCTTTGATGACAGAGTATTCACCTAGAAAAATACGAAATACTGTTGTTGCCATTATGTCAACCGGCTATGCAGTTGGTGGCGTATTGGCGGCTGGTCTAAGTATTAGATTATTACCTACGCATGGATGGGAATCACTTTTTTTAATTGGTGCCTTTCCGCTGTTGATTGTCCCTTTTATGTATAAGTTCATGCCTGAATCGCTTAGCTATCACTTGAAAAAGGAGAATCGCCAACAAGTAGAGGGAACTTTGACTAAACTGAACCCTACTTTTTCCGCTCAAGCTGATGATAAGTATGTCCTAGATGATAAGAAAAATGATGGAAAGAGCAAAACAACTTTTTCTGTGATACGTCTATTTCAGCATGGACAAGCTTTTGGGACATTTATGATTTGGATTGTTATTTTTATGAGTCTTTTAATGATCTATGGGTTAAATACTTGGTTACCCAAGCTTATGTTAGCTGCCGGATATCCATTTGGTTCCAGTCTCTTATTTTTGCTATTTCTTAACTTTGGTGCGATTATTGGTGCAGTTTTAGGTGGATGGATTGCGGATCGTTGGAAAGTTCAATGGTTGCTCGTGTTCTATTATTTAATCGCCGCATTAACGCTATCTTTGCTTGGATTAAAGACGAATATGTTTCTTTTATATGTTCTGGTTGTTTTGGCAGGCGCTACCACTATCGGCTCGCAAATGATCTCAAATATATTTACAGTTCAATACTATGCGCCTGAAATTCGTGCTACAGGGATTGGTTGGGCATTAGGCATTGGTCGACTTGGGGGTATTGTGGGGCCATCTTTTGGCGGCTACTTATTATCACTCAAGCTTTCTTTTTACTTAAATTTTATCTTTTTTGCCATACCAGGTTTAATTGCTGCAATCGCACTTCTTTTAATTAGATATGAAAATCGCTAATAATGGAGGAATGAGAAGTGTTACATCCGCTATCTGCTACCTATCTGGCTGATCCTTATGCTACACATGAAAAGTTGCGTACCGAACAACCCGTCTTTTTTGATACAGAATTAAACATGTGGTTGATTACTCGTCGACAAGAGATAGAAACAGTTTTTAAAGATAGCAAAACATTTAGCAATGCATTGACAACCGCTCCCATCTTTCAACTATGTCCACACGCTGGACAAATTCTAAGTCAATTATCGGGGGGGTCTATGGTTTCACTTGATCCACCAGATCATACAAGAGTTCGAAAGGCGATCGCTTCGGTATTTCCGATGACTTTAGCCCAAGCAGAAGAATATGAACCAATTATTCGCACTGCTGTAGACAAGTTAACTAAGAATTTAGCCACGAAAAGCAATGTTGATTTAGTACCTGAATTTACTTGGGAATTACCTATCATCGTAATATTAGCGTTGTTAAATGTACCAAAAGAAGATGTAAAACAGATAAAGAAATGGGCAGATGGAAGATTGGCAATCACATGGGGGAATGCACCTGAGGAAGATCAAGTCAAAGCTGCATATGGAATGGTTTATTTCTGGGAATATTGTCTTCAATTAGTGGGAAAACGTGTAAAAGAGCCAGGAACTGATCTAGTGAGTAAGTTGCTTAACTATCGGCAGGGTAGAGATGAAATCGTCACCATCCATGAAATCGCTAGTATGATCTTTAGCCTTTTGATTGCTGGTCATGAAACAACGTCTAATCTTATTTCTAATGGTGTGTATCGATTATTACAAAAGAACGCGTGGAATCAATTGGTTAATGACCCAGAAAAAATCTCAAAGGCGATTGAGGAAATCTTACGTTTTGATTCGCCGGTTGTTTGCTGGCAAAGATATACCGCCAAAGAAGCAACAATCGGTGATGTAACGATTCCTAAGGGTGAACGAGTGCTGCTATTGTTAGGATCTGCCAATCGTGATGAGACAAAGTTTGAGAATCCTAATGAATTTGATCTAGAAAGAGAGAATGCGCATGAGCACCTTTCCTTTGGTAAAGGTCGACATTTCTGCATCGGTGCCTCATTAGCACGTTTAGAAGCAAAAATTGCATTGAAAGCTCTATTAACAACATTTCCGAAAATGAGATTAGCAGATTCATTTCAACCAACTTATGTTCCAAACGTAGCTTTTCGCATGCTACAGTCTCTACCTGTTATCCTAGCAGATGAATAAAGATAAAGTTATATTAGTACTTCAAGATGTGATTAAAACTGTGAATAGACCATTAGTTCAGACAATATTTTCGAGCTGATCAGGTCTTTTTTTTTATTTTTTCAACCAATTACATTTAAGTAAGTAATGAATTCTATAGTCACAGCATTTTGGATCATTCGCGTATTTATTTTAAGTTCGTATATTTTAAGGATTGTAGTAAATATGAAAAGGGTATTATCTAAATTGGAAAGCCATTTGTTGAAGGGAGGAATTTATGTGAATAAAGTCATCGTCCTGATCGATGAAAATTTAATTGGAGACAAAAGTGAAGAGCTCGTTACAGAGTGTCGTATTTAAGATTTTGATGAAAAAATTATATAGAACATATGTATCTCGCAACTCATCATATATGCAACGATCCCGGAATAAATAAAAGTGAATCGAGGTATGGGGGTAATTAACACAGCTTTTTAGAATAGTTTAGGATAAATTCATATTATAGCGCAATCACCCCGACTCTCTTTGTATGAGGCGGGGTGATTTTCTGCAAATAATCATAAAATCATACATTCACAATCCTAGTAACTTCCTTCAATAAAGCCAGGTTCACTGGTATAGCTATTGTTAGAAGAGCCAGGGTTTACAACAGTAAAGTTGTTACTGTTGGTAGAGTTGGTTTCAATTGTATAGGTTCTTCCATTATTACTACTAACCTTATAATTAGTTCCATTGTAATCATAACTGATATAGCTAGAATGATTGTTCATGTTTACATAGAAGCTCGACTGATATTTGTTTGAAGATGGTTTCGTAGATGGTAAGGGTTTGGAGTTACCCTTTTTTGATGGTTGTGAAAGCGCAACAGTTTTCGTCTTTTGTTGATGTTTTGGGAGCTGAGTTGTTTTTATTTTTGTGCTAGTTTTTGCTAAATTCGGTTTCTTCTTTTGTTTGTATTTTTTTGTTACAGTTTTCGTTGAGATCAATTTAGCGGATGCGAAAGCTTCATTAATCGCTACTCTTTTCTTATATGTAGAGATGGAAGGCTTTTTTACAAGACTTGACTGTGATTGAATCAACTTAGTCGATTTCAACCCAACTGTTTTTTCCTTTGTATCTGGAGTAAACCAGATAAATGTGCCAAGAACACTGACTAAAACAATTACAGCTACACCATAAAAATACGGCAACTTGAATCTTTTTGGATCTTGAATGGGTAAAAAATTTGGGGGATGATTCCTCCTAGTTAAATTTTGATGGGTCTTTTGGTTCATAGGCAAAACCTCTCTTTTTTAGAAAAATTACTTACCAGAGTCTGATCATAACATATATTTCTTATTTCAAACTTATCAATATCAAAATAGTTAACATTTTGGAAAAACCGTCGACTTATAGAAACTGGGGAGTACTCTTGGATCATTAGTTGAACTACTACCACCTACAGAGGTGGTAGATTCCAGCGAACACCAGACCAACGTCCAGTTATCTTAGCAGGCTCTACCCGCCGTCCCAGCGGTGAAAACAAAGTATGCTCTGCTATGCTCCCAACTTTCGCTTGGTTTTCGCAACTTCGGTGAGCTGGGTGGTTGAAGATTTTACGTTACTGACCCTTTTCAGCAACAACCCCATATCTTCAGTTTTCAAAGAGCTACAACTATTCTAACAAAAAAAGTGGTTCTAAGCATCCCCGCAAAAGGGATACCGAACCACGTCCCATTCACCTCACCGCTTATAGAAGCGGGAGTACTCTTGGACGAATTTGGATAGAAGAGCGAATATTCAAACCAAACTATAGGACAAATGTTTATTTAGAAAACAATTGCAAAAGAAATCGCTTTCAATTATAATCAACCTTATAAACGATTGTCCTATTTGCAAACAAATGTTTAATAGAAAGTGGTGAAACTGATTGAATAAAGAGAGTCAAATTTTGCATTATATCCGCTTAAATCCGTATATTTCACAACAAGAACTAGCGGAGAAAGTAGGGTTGTCCCGTTCAGCCACTGCCAACTATATTTCAAATTTAATGAAACGAGGTGAAATTAAGGGACGAGCCTATGTACTGAGAGAGAGCTCAACAGTTGCTTGTATCGGTACAATGAACTTTGATTTAAAGGCGTATGCACAAGAAGAGCTTCATTTAGGAACAGCCAATCCTGTTCATTTTACGCAAGCAACAGGTGGAGTGGGCCGTAATGTTGCCGAAAATCTGGCACGTCTTGGTTTACAGTCAGTGTTGATTTCATGCGTTGGAAACGATAAAGAAGGTTTATGGCTTTTGGAAGAGACCCGAAAAAGTGGTGTAGATATCAGTCAAGTTAAAATTTTGCCAGATGAACGAACAGGTACTTATACTGCATTGTTAAATTTAGAAGGGGATTTATTTATCTCATTAGCCAATCTTGATATCTGTGAAGAGATTGGGATTAAGATGATTGATGAACGATGGTCACATGTAGCTGCAGCTGATGCAGTCTGTTTAGATACCAATTTATCGGCAGCGTCATTGGCATATGTTATTCAACGCTGTCACAAAGAGCATTTGCTCCTCTATGTTGATCCAGTTTCCTTATCAGATGCAAAAAAATTACCTGCAGATCTTACCGGAATCGATACGATTTTCCCTAATCGTTTTGAAGCAACACTTCTGTCGGATGGTATTGAGATTCAAGGGAAAGATGGTTGTCAACAAGCAGCTAAACAAATCAAAAGGCGCGGAGTAAATAATGTAGTGATTACCTTGGGTGAGGAAGGAGTCTATTATTCGGTTCAAGATGAAGAAGGTTTCCTATCTGTGGCTCAGGTGGAAGAGGTTGTAGATACTACTGGGACAGGAGATGGCTTTACTGCAGGATATCTTTATGGTGTCCTTCATGGAACAAGTGTGAAGAAAGCATGTCAACTAGGATTGTCTGTTTCATCATTAACATTACAGTCTAATCATTCAGTGTACCCTCACTTAAATGCAGAACAGATAGAATCGATGGTTGATGGAGGGGATGAAGTTTGAATCCTTATCTTTCATTTTCAGAAGAGGTTCAACAGGCTTTTCAACAAAGGCTTCCCGTAGTTGCGTTAGAAACAACCATTATTTCCTTTGGATTTCCTTATCCATACAATTTACAAACGGCATTGGAAATGGAAGCGATAATTAGACAGCATGGGGCTGTACCAGCGACAATTGGACTGATCGAGGGCAAGGTTAAGATAGGTCTAGATAAAGAAGAAATTGAGCTATTTGCGACCAAGGAACAGATTATCAAAGTGAGCCGTCGTGATTTTGCTTATGCTTTGTCACAGAAAAAGCTGGGAGCGACAACAATCTCTGGGACGATGATCGCTGCCCATCTAGCGGGTATTCGTGTCTTTGCTACTGGTGGACTAGGGGGAGTTCACCGAGGATCTCATTTACATGGTGATGTATCAAATGATTTAGAGGAAATCTCTAGAAATCAGGTTGCTGTGATTAGCTCTGGGGCGAAGGCGATCCTAGATTTACCGCTAACTTTAGAGTATCTAGAGACAACTGGTGTTCCTGTAGTCGGCTATCAATCAAATGATTTTGCCTCTTTTTATTCGCGTACAAGTGGATTACCTTCTAATTTCCGTCTGGATTCGCCCGCAGAAGTGGCGAAACTTATGCATACACAGTGGGACTTAGGTTTTTCAAGTGGTTTATTAGTTGCCAATCCAGTACCTAAGTCAGAGGAGATTCCTTTCCAAGAGATTGACCATTTGATTCAACAAGCAGTTGCTGAGGCAGAGTCGCAAAAGATAACTGGAAAAGAAGTAACACCTTTTCTACTCAAACGAATTAATCAGCTATCAGATGGAAAAAGTCTGTTAACCAATCTAGCTTTGGTGCGTGAAAATGCCAAAGTAGGAGCGCAGATCGCTGTTGCCTATCATCAGTTGAATCGTGATTAGATCACGATTCAAGCCCAATTAAATTGCAACCGCTATCATATGTTTCACATTCGGATAGAAAAAGGAGTGGGAAGATGAGTATTCTTTGGGGTATTGCAGGAATCATCGTATTACTTGGTATCGCTATTCTTCTTTCTTCAAATCGAAAAGCGATTAATCCTCGCACAGTACTCTCGGCACTTTTACTTCAGCTACTCTTTGCATTTATTGTTTTAAAATGGGATTGGGGCAAGCATACGTTGAAATTCATTGCAAGCGGAGTACAAAAAGTACTTGATTCAGCTAATGCAGGAAGTCAATTTTTGTTTGGAGGAATTCTAGAGGTAAAAGGGATTGGATTTATTTTTGCTTTTCAAGTTCTTCCAGTGATTATTTTCTTTGCTTCACTTGTGTCCATTCTTTATTATTTTGGAGTTATGCAATGGATCATATCTATGGTTGGCGGATTTATTTCAAAAGTTTTGAGGACGAGTAAAACTGAGTCAATGTCAGTAGCTGGGAGTATTTTTCTTGGACAAAATGAAGCTCCGCTCTTGGTCAGACCCTATATTGCCGGGATGACCCAATCAGAACTGTTTGCCATTATGACGGGAGGATTAGCTTGTGTTGCAGGTTCAAATCTTGCTGCATATGCTGCCTTTGGCGTTCCATTAACCTATTTATTGGCAGCTAGTGTAATGGGGGCACCCGCTGGGTTACTCATGGCAAAATTAATTATGCCAGAAACGGAAAAAAGAGAGGCAAATAATCAAATTGAACTGACGACAGAACATGAGTCTAAAAATGTGCTCGATGCTGCTGCCCACGGTGCAATGGAAGGATTACGTTTGGCTTTAGGAGTGGGAGCGATGTTAATCGCATTTATCTCACTCATCTCCTTGATTAATTTAGTTTTACATGGGGTTGGAAGCGTTTTTTCCTATACTCAGTTATCGTTGGAAGGGATATTAGGTATTCTATTTGCCCCAGTTGCTTTTATAATGGGAATACCATGGGAAGAGGCAGTACAAGTAGGTACTTTTTTAGGGCAGAAGTTTGTTGTAAATGAAATGGTTGCATACTCATCTTTTGGTCCACATATTGCTGCTTTATCTGATAAAACAGTTGCAATCATTAGCTTTGCACTTTGTGGTTTTGCTAACTTTGGTTCCATTGCCATTTGGATTGGAATGATTGAAGGATTGGCACCAAAAAGAAGATCCGATGTAGCCCGTTTTGGTGTCAAAGCAGTCCTTGCTGCTACATTAGCTAATTTGCTCAATGGGATTGTCGCTGGAATCTTTATCTTGTGAGTGTTGACACGCCACACTATTGAATGAGTAACCCCAATGAACCCCAATGATTTTATCATTGGGGTCTAAATACGATGTCTGGCTTAATATCTATCCAAATTCGTCCAAGAGTACTCCCGCTTCTCCAAGCGGTGAGGTGAATGGGACGTGGTTCGTTATCCCTTTTGCGGGGATGCTTAGAACCACTTTTTTTGTTAGAATAGTTGTAGCTCTTTGAAAACTGGAGATATGGGGTTGTTGCTGGAAAGGATCAGTAACGTAAAATCTTCAACCACCCAGCTCACCGAAGTTGCGAAAACCAAGTGAAAGTAGGGAGCATAGCAGAGCATACTTTGTTTTCACCGCTGGGACGGCGGGTAGAGCCTGCTAAGATAACTGGACGTTGGTCTGGTGTTCGCAGGAATCTACCACCTCTGTAGGTGGTACTAGTTCAATGTTTTCAAACTAAATTAAAAATATGAAGCTCTTTCTAAGACTGCTATCTGCCGCCGCCTCCCAGAAGTCCACCAGCTAAATACTCTTCATGTGATTGATTGTCAGGCTTATTTTTAGCACTCTGATTCGTATCAAGAATATTAACTTTGGTGTTAGTAAAAGCTGTTAAACTTAAGAGAATGAGGGTTAGCATAAAAGTAGAGAAAAGGATCATTTTTCTCATATCGGTTCCTCCTAGAAATAATGATATATTATCTATAATATATCATTTATTCAAAATAATTTGTATTCAAAAAAAGAAAAGTGCTCTCAATTGTGAGAGTGCTTTCCAATATTGGATCTTCGCCACGATAGAATTATTGTTGATATTCTGATATTTCTTTATGGGACCAACCATATTCATTTTGAGTGCGTTTTGGTTGTCATTTACGACTACCACACCTGCTTTACCTTCAGTTATGCTTAGATGCTTGTTTTTGTTAGACTGCAATCTTTATATGTTTTAGTTGTACTTGTTTTTTTTTAGGTAGATAGACTTTACCTATATCAAAAGCATTAATCACATCATCCAAAACCTCCCACATGATCTATGTGGATGAGTCCCGATTACATAGTCCAATTTTATGATTTTCTGTTTTTTAAGATAGTCAACAACAAGTCGTCTGTTTGCATTATTTCCTGCATCAATCATCATTGTTGATTGCGTGTGGTTCATGATTCGTGTGCTACAAAAAATTGGTGTTAGGTGATTGTTAGGGTAAAGATGTTAGAAGACAAGTCTTGCACTTGCCTTCTCCTGCCTTACGATCATTTTATCTGAATGGTCAATCATTGGTCGGACTTAGCAGTCGCTGTCTTGTGAGCGTCCCCACGTAGCGGAACTACGTGACCACGGCGGTAAGCCAGCCACATAAAAACAATTGCGGTCAGCACGCAGAAAACCACCGAGTAGAGACTCGCTTCGGGACCGAAGGATCCGCCGGTTAATAATATGTTCCCGTGCAGCGTTGCGTCGAGCAGGCCTTGTGGGGTGTTGTTGCCAGACACCTCGGTGCTGAAAATGACGCCCCCGGCGATGTTCCAGCCAATGTGTAGACCAATCGGAAGCCACAGCCTGCGGGTGGCGACGTATGCAGCAGTCAGCAGGCCACCAGCTTCGAGAGCGATCGCCAGAGCACCCCAAAGCGAGGCGTTTGGGTTAGCTAGGTGCATCAGCCCGAACAGCATGCTGGTGATTACCAGCGCGATCCAAGTGCCCGTCCACTCCTCGAATATCCGGAACAAGATCCCACGGAACATGACCTCTTCAGTAACGGCGGCGGCGGTCAGCACGCCAAATAACCCCAAAGCCCCTATCGGAGAGCCCAGTCCGGATACGGTGTAATAGTCGAGGAATACAAGGTTCAAGATGACCGCACCGAAGAGAACCAAGCCGATCATTGCTCCTATCCCAACGGCAGCCCCAGCTCCTTTCTTCGCCATCTCCAGTGGCGCTTGGCGCTCAGTCCGTTGTACCACCCAAATGTACCCGAGAACCACCGCCGCCGATGTGGCAAGACCGATGAGTAGCGTTAGGATCGCATTGCCCTCCACTGCTCCGTTTCCGATGCTCCCGAGTGCCGTGATTACCACAACGACTACAAGTTGCAAGATTAGTTGCAGTATTCTTCTACCAGTGAATTTGCTTCTTGATTTATTTGGTGTAACGTTCATCTCCGCTATCGTAATCTTCCCCTTTTTATTTGAATTATCAAAATTTAATATTATTATAGAACTCCCTTTAATATTGAATTAATTTTACCATGTCTTTGATGAACATGAAAGAGTCATTACTTCATGGGGTAGCCGCCAAGCTCTGGAACAGGATGCTCGACTTGTGGCCCGACCTTGCCCTTTGAGGGCGAGGTGAAGAAGTTTTGTGAGCAGTTTGGTCTGGCTCCAAGGAATGAAGTTTGAAAAATAGGCCACAATCAACTGGTAGATGAAGCACATCAGAAGAATACTCTTCTGATGTGCTTCAATAAATACATAAGGGCCGCCGTGCATATATGTCCATCAGATTAATAACGAAATAATTCACCAAAGCAAAAAAACATGTATTCTTTCTTTAGACATAGGAAAAGGATGGATGACGTTCTTTGATACTCGGATTGCAATGAAGGAGATTACTAATATAAGTAAGTGTCCAATTCCCAGATGATAACTCAATCCCAAAAATAGCCCGTTACATTCGTGGCAAGTACTAGTTCGAAGGCAAGCAAGCAGAATTAGTAGACCGTGCCACCAATATATTAAAGGACACGCCACATGCTAAGAAATTAGCCTTGTTATATATTGGATTCCATGTGGTCCAAGCACTTACAAATAAACCTGTTGCGATCTTTGAAAAATTTCATGCTTTGAAACCGAGGAAGAGATTCCGTACCTCGATGTTGAACAGTATATTCCAGGTTTCATTTACGAGGGTTTTTTCTTTTTAAACTTGAAGAGTATAGGAAATGAAAATTTCAAAACGATCTTCAGTTTCTTCTTGCATATTGAAAGCAACTTGAGTTGTATTAAACTGCAAACAAATTGCAAATATAGTGTATTTCCTTGGAGTATTTCAGATCAACTGAGATTGTTTAATCCCTTGAAATTACAGAATTTTGCCGAGTGTCAATGATTGTATTACCTGATCTTAAAGGATATCTCCTATTTGCCCGTAACTGTAATGATGGGATCTCAGGCTCGATCCTGATATGAAGTATTTTCCTCCTACCCTTGGAAGCTTTGCCCATCTTGTTTTTTCAATTTCCGTTAAAAATAAATTGATTTTTGGGGGATCTTTTATGGATATTGTGTTTCAGACAGATGGGAAGATATTTAACCATCGAGTCGCCGGGATCTTTATTAATCATCAACATGTTTTGTTGCAAAAAGGAATGAACGATTCTTTTTGGGCACTCCCAGGAGGGCGTATTCAACTACATGAAGATTCAGTCTGTGCATTGAAGAGGGAATTTTACGAAGAGTTGGGGGTCTCGGTTCAAGTAGGTCATTTACTTTGGATTGTAGAAAACTTTTTTGAGTTGAGGGAGCAAAGCTATCATGAGCTAGGTTTGTATTATCATGTGATTGGAATGGAACCAGATCGATTCACAATCGGCGATTTTTATGAGAATGAAGGAAAAAGTATTTTATTTCGTTGGATACCAATCGAAGAGTTGAAACAATGCGAGTTGATGCCATCTTTTTTAAAAGAACAGCTAGGTAAATTACCGGGTTCTACCGAACATATTGTGGTGAGGGATTGATATGAAATTAAAAAGTAATATAAGGACAGAAAAAACGTGAAGCTCTTTCATTTCAGCGAACAGGCTGATATTCAAGTTTTTTATCCAAGAATCGTGCAACATCCTAGAGAAAAGCCAAGAGTATGGGCAATCGATGAGGATCATATGTATCATTATTATTTTCCTAGAGACTGTCCACGAATTGTCTTCTGGAACTCGCCATTTACGTCTAAATCAGATCAAATTCAATTTTTTGCGCAAACAAAAGCCAAGAAAGTAATCGCAGTTGAGAATAATTGGTATCAACACATAATGAGAGCAGTACTATATCGATATCAATTTCCCAGCGAAGATTTTCATTGTATCGATCAGAATGCAGGTTACTTTGTTGCTGAAAAAGCGATTGTTCCACTTGCAGTTGAACCGATTGATGATTTAGTAAATCGGGTGATATCCGCTCAAATTGAGCTGAGAATTACACCATCTCTATGGGAGATGCATGATGAGTTAATAAATTCAACTGTTTGTTTCTCCATGATTCGGATGCGTAATGTAATGAGGAGAGGGTGAACCAATGGATAAAAGAGTTTTTGGAACAAAAGTTGATGGAGTCTGTTATAAAAATCAGACAGGGATTTATGCTATTGTATTGCATCTAGTGAATTAACAAATCGCAGTTTTGAGAACACCTGGTGGATATTTTTTACCAGGTGTTCAAGAACAAGAGACTGATGAAGAATGTCGCACAGTAAGAATATTTACAGAACGTCCTCCCGAAAGGAAGAGCATTAGAATATCAAATCGATCTATCCCACTTACGCATTGCAACGTAATATACATGAGTATCTGGGATTCCTCTTTTAATGTTGTTCTATCTCAACTACTTGAGTGTGAGCCAGAATATCATGGATAGTTTGTTTTTGCTTCGTTTTAAGTACAAGAATGAGATTTCCTATAATCATTACATAAACAAGACTAAGCACGAGATCAAGAAACCAGTTAGGAAGTATGGTAGGTAGTTGAAATCTCCAGATGACAAAATGAGATATTTCCCAAGGAAGAAATTTGAAAAAGGTTCGGACAAATACCTGATAAGCACCTAGTTTTCGATGATTAATATCAACTATTTGAATATGAACCCTTTTTTTTCCTAATGTTCCATTCAGTTTATAATCACAAATAAAAAAATAAATAGAGACTGGTAACGTTATACAAGCGAAACCAACAAGTTGAGCAAAAATTGCAGAATGGGAAAAGAAAGAGGTAAGGGGAAAATCTAAAAGTAAATTTATAAAATACAGTAAGATACAGTAGGGCAAAATAATTAAAAAATCGAGTATATAAGCGAATATTCGTTTTTTCAGTGTTGCTAATGACTGAATCTGTTTAATCAGCATTCATTCTCCTTTTTCTGAGTCACATTTGGGGCATATTTTTAGCTTAACTCACTGTTGGTCTAAAAAGATTTCCTTATTTAAATCATAAATGAGCCTTCTATCCAAATTCGTCCAAGAGTACTCCCGCTTCTACAAGCGGTGAGGTGAATGGGACGTGGTTCGGTATCCCTTTTGCGGGGATGTTTAGAACCATTTTTTTTGTTAGAATAGTTGTAGCTCTTTGAAAACTGAAGATATGGGGTTGTTGCTGGAAAGGGTCAGTAACGTAAAATCTTCAACCACCCAGCTCACCGAAGTTGCGAAAACCAAGCGAAAGTAGGGAGCATAGCAGAGCATACTTTGTTTTCACCGCTGGGACGGCGGGTAGAGCCTGCTAAGATAACTGGACGTTGGTCTGGTGTTCGCAGGAATCTACCACCTCTATAGGTGGTAGTAGTTCAAATTAGCTGCCTTTACTTCAAGAATTGAATCTTAGACTGCTATCTTTAACAATACGTTATTTAGGCTAGTTTTTAAACCAGATAAGTAAGCATGTTGAATCCACACTCTCTTTAATCAAAATATCTGCTTCTTTAAGATCCGTTTGCTTACCTTAAATCTGATTTCCTAAATGAATACTTCCCTATTCATACAATTTAGTATAAACTAAATATATAGAAGCTGGTTAAATCACTGTTAATGGTTCAATTACTCTAACCTCACCATTAAATTTATTTGACCTATTTTTTTTGTGAACGGTTACATTACAAACAACTAGGAGGAAGTCAGAATGGGATTCAAGAAGATCACAGTATTATTTTTTGGCTTGCTTTTTGCGTTGCTAGTAGTACCTTTTTCATCAGCATTTGCAGATACGACATTGCTATGGTCCGGAGGTGTAACATATAACTCCGATCTTGATGCATATATTACACCTGTAGATAGTGCGCATGCCTCAGGAACTATACAAGTATGCAATACATCTAGTTTTGGAAGATGGTTTTATATCAAGGATCATGATCCAGATGGTTCAGATGAATATTTATATGATACCATGTCGTACCTTAGCCCAGGGTATTGCGGGTTATATTATATTCAAAATTTAGTAGATGGGACGAATGGGAAAGCCGAGATTTATCTTCAAACATCTAATAGTGGTAGCTCTTTCTCCATTTCCCAATATTATTGATAACAAAAACGACCTCTGATTTATTTCAGAGGTCTTCTTTTCTATGAACGAGAAAAAATATCAACTTTTTCCAAATCGAAAACCCATCTTAGTCCTTTTTGAGAGATTTGGTGGGGCTTTGGTGTTGTTGAAAGCAAACTAAATAAAAAGGTAACTAATGATAACATCCAACTGTATTTATCATGATGTTTATGAAGGAATATGACGAATCCTCACGAATTCCTTTATTTAGACTACTTTTTTGGGGCGATGTTTTTGTATAGTTGTCTACATAGTGCTACAAGTATTGGAATTGATGGTCTATTGGTCACAGTAGAGTTAGATATAAGTAATGGTTTACCTATGTTTGAAATTGTGGGGCTTCCTGATTCAGCGGTTCGAGAGGCAAAAGAACGTGTTCGCATCGGACTTAAAAATAGTGGATTTCAGTTTCCCTTACAGCGTATTACTGTGAATCTGGCGCCAGCAGATGTCAAAAAGGAGGGAACGATTTTTGATCTAGCAATTGCATTAAGTTTATTAGGTGCAAGTGAGCAACTAGAGATCAAAAACCTTCGGAAAACACTGGTGCTAGGAGAGTTAACATTAGATGGAAGATTACGCCCATTGTCAGGCGTATTGTCTATGGTGATGGAAGGAGTGCGACAAGGATTTACAACTGTCATCCTACCAGCTGAAAATGCTGAGGAAGCAAAATTAGTAGAAACGATGAATGTGATTCCTGCCGCACATCTGAAAGATGCAGTTCGATTTGTTCAATCTGAAGATACCCCTCACTTATGTGAAGTTGCAAGCTCAACAGAAGAGATAGAATCCTCTGTTGACTTTTCTGATGTGCAAGGATATTACCCTGTAAAAAGGGCAATGGAGGTGGCTGCTGCTGGAGGACATAACATACTACTTGTTGGACCTCCAGGTTCTGGAAAAACCATGCTCTCGAAAAGAATGGCATCAATTCTACCTGAAATGAATCGAGCAGAAGCACTTGAAGTGACTAAAATATATAGCGTAGCGGGATTAACCAAAAATCGAGGTCGACTTATTACCAAAAGACCTTTTCGTTCTCCGCATCATTCAGTCTCACCAGTTGGACTAGTCGGTGGTGGGTCCATTCCCAAACCAGGAGAAATCTCATTTGCCCACCGAGGCGTCTTATTTCTAGATGAAATGCCTGAATTTTCAAAAACAGCTTTAGAAGTAATCCGCCAACCTTTAGAAGATGGTGAGGTAACCATAAGCCGCGCACGAGCCACTTATACTTATCCTGCATCGATTCTTCTGGTCGGTTCGATTAATCCGTGTCCATGAGATTATCAATTATGGCATTTTGTCCAAAAAAAAATTCTGCTTGAACCTCAGCTTCTTTTTTTCCCCGATTGTTGATAGTTGTTTTTACAACGATTTTTTTTAGCAATGACTTTATTATTTCCCGACGTTCTTCGAAAGTCAATTCATTTTTAATTTTCGTTAATAAACGTTCTGCATTTTCAACCGAATGTAAATAGCTTATCTCAGATTTTAAAGCAAACTCAATGTCATTAAGAAGGTTTTCTAATTCTTCACGTTCTTTTTCAATCTTTCCGATTTGAGATGCAACATCATCGTAAGATATGATCTTTTTGCGGAATAAATCTAATATGTCCTGTTTTTCGTAATCTTTGCTTGCTAAGTTGTTTTGGATGAGTTCTTTTTCTGAAAGTAGATTTTTTTCTTTATCTAGGTGATGTTGATTTTTGGAAGCAGCAATTATGTCCAAGGCTTCACCAGGGTTACTAATAAATTTCAATATTTGATCCCATATCAACTTTTCAATCCATGCTTGTGGGATGTTTTTAGATGGACATTTCCCAAATACCGCTGAGTTGGGTTTACTCCCACAAACATAATATGCTTTAATTGGTCTTTTGTCTGCTGGATGTTTTTTCGTTCCTGACGAGTATGCCAATCCTGTATATCTTCGACCACATGTCCCACAAAAAATTAGTCCCTTGAGTAAATATTGCCTTCTAGCGTTTCGATTAGATTCGATAAAATTATCTTTTAACACCTGTTGAGCTTTTTCCCATTGTTCTTTAGTAATTATTGCAGGCACTTCTCTCGTAATAATTTCTCTATCTTTATTTGATCGTTTTCCATAGTTATGTACTCCTTTATAAGTGGTATTCTTAATGATATTACCAATTCTTGTAGGATGCCAACGACCAGATGTTTTTTGTTTGCGTTTTCCACGAGTGATACTTCGATTGTCTTTTACATATGAGGGTGGTATGCCAAGATCGTTTAAATGTTTAGCAACTTTTATGGTAGAGTAATTTTCATCAGCTATCAATCGAAAGATCAAGCGAATTATATCTGATTCACTCATATTTCCGATTATCGGCGCATCATTAATTTCTAAAAAGCCATCATCATTTACAAAATAACCGTAGGGAACAATACCTCCGAGCCATTTACCGAGTTTGGCAGCACGATTAGCACCATGCCACATTCGATCAAGTATATTAGACCTTTCTAAATCTGCAACACCAGCCAGTACAGTTAGCAGAAATCTTCCAGATGAATCAGAAGTATCAAACGGCTCGGTCATTGATTTGATTTTTGCACCAATCTTTTCGAGATCATGAACGGCGTTTAGTATCACCCTAGTAGACCTTCCTAGACGATCCAATTTATATATTAATAATAGTTCATATACTTTATTTTTAGCGTCTTCTAATGCCTTTGAACCAGCTTCTCTTTCCTCAAAAGGTATCGTACCACTAACTCCATCATCTCTGTAAAACTCCGCTATTTCTAATTGATGTAAGTTATACAGGCGATGTGAAGGGATTGGGTATGACATGGGAATGTAAGGCGCGTAAGGACGGTTTTAAGATGCTCTATAGCTGGCTAGAGGGCAATAACGATGCTCTTGCGCTCAAAGCTGATCGGAAAGAATGGCTGGTATGTATGCCATTAACAAAACTTCAGGAGCGTTTCAGACCTATTAAACCTCATCCAATGATATCAACTAATCCGAAGATATGTTCAGGTGATCCAATTATAAAAGGAATCAGAATAAGGGTTGCTGATATCTTAAAGTTTTTGAAAACTGGATTAACAATTGAAGAGATATGCGAAGATTACAATTTAACAAATGAGCAAATACATGAAGCTATCGATTATGTTGTTTCATTCCTAGACAGAAATTAAAAGGTCAAAAAAGATCAGCATACGAATTTTCGTACGCCAACCTTTTTTGATCATGAGGACTTTCTTTGCATTGTAGGGAACTTATCTGGGGAAGCGGATTGCTCGTCTCGACTCTATCTTCTTACGCCTCTGCTCTCTATTGTAGAATCCGATAGGGACTCCAACACCAGAACCGATTATCATTCCTATGATGCAGTCTTTGATTGTACTGAAAGGTTCATCGAGGTGGATTTTGGTGGGGACCAGCATATCAACGACTGTGTAGGTCACCAAACCAACGGCGACCATTCCGAGTTCGAAGAGGATGATGGAACGGTGACGACGGAAGAAGTTGAGGATACGACGAATCCTTCCCACAGTTGCCCTCCTGAGTGGTCGAAGAATCGGCTCAACATCAACTTTTTTGATGCTGCTGCCTCGGGAAGAGGTTATTTGTTTTTGGATAACAATTGCCCTGGTTACAGTTAAAGTATAGCAAATCAATATAAATAGAAAAATCCCTCCAATAGGGAGAGATAGAATATGTCCAATTCCTATTATACCATAGGAGGGATAAGTATTATGAATCAATTAATCAAAGAGTATAAAAATTCCCTTGAGAAAGTTCGATTAGCTAAAAAGCGAGTTCAAATAAAAGAAACTGAGGAACAAAAAGAGCAATATCGATTACTTTGTAGCATGGAACGGGATTTGCTATGGTCTATTCAATGGATGGAAACTGGAAGAAGACCAGGCAATAAACGAGGGGTTGAACGTCTAGCAGCATACCAACAAGAGATATCCTTTGATCCAATTTGGATCCAAAACTATGCTTATACTTCAACTGATGGGATGGTGGGTAGTCGGATCACTCAAACGGATCGTGAAAGGATTGATGAGGCATTGAGTTCACTTTCCCCACTTGAAAGAGAGGTATACTTGATGAGTCGTGGTCGGGGGATTTCTTACTCCGAAATTGCTATGATGATGAGTGTAAAAAAGGGCACAGTTCAAAAAATGTTGGAAAGGGCAGAAAAAAACTTAAAATGTTCAAAGAAGAAAAGTGTATAATTTGAAACCATACCCCTTTTCCGTATAATTAAAAAACAAAGGGGCTGATATGTATATTTCTTAATTTTCTTTTCGATCCTGTGCTTTGGAGAACTTTATTTGTAAGTATGGTTGGTACGGCTATTGTAGGAGGAGCATTTTCTATATTTTTTAATAAGAAATTAGAATCCTATAAATTTATCCTCAATAAGCAATTAGAAACATATAAGCAAGAATGGCAAGTTAAATTTCATAGTACTAGCCTGTATTTGTCGAAAAAACAAGAGGTCTATGCAAAAATGTACTCTAAAATCACAATAACTGTAGGTAACATATTTGATTTGAGAAGGTATCCTGACGTAAAATCTTTTCAAGATTTCAGCGAAAAGGATTTAATGGAATATATAAAAGAATATGTAACTGATGGAGTTGGTAAAGACATACAAAGAGTATTTAACGAGGGTGATAAAGAAAAAGCCGAAAGATTATTTAGTATCGCCAAAAAACAAACGATGTATAGTATAGCTTATCAAAGTATCTGTGGTTGTAATAACTTTTTCCTTGAAAACGAATTGTTTTTTTCAAAAGAGACAATCGAACTAATTAGTACAATAAATTCATATCTAAAAAAACTACACTCCAATTACTATCCTGAATATTATCAACATCCTGATAGTGGGATTGATCAAAGGATACTTCGAGAGGAAAATGATTCATACAAGGAAATTTTAATTAAAAGTGTAGATGAATTAAAAACATTAATGAGAGAAGAGCTAAGTTAATCTTTGTCTTACGAATGCCACCTATTTGTAGATGGAAAAATAAATGTTTCTACTTTTATAGATGAGGGAAAATCTTGCGTTGTAAGAGTAAAGAATGTGGAGGTAACATGTTGTCTAAACAACGCAAGATTTTTAATTTGTTATGGATTATTATAGGGGCTATATTATTGATCACAATTATTTCTGTTGTTATTTATCTTTGGTTGAGTAAGAACTATAGTGGTGAAGTTGATGCTGCAATTATCAATAGTTTTGGAGTTATAGTTACATTTATTGGCACGATTGGTGTAACCGCGTATATCAATATCCAGACCCAAAAAATGCAACTTCAAGCGATTCAGATACAGAAGGATATGACCGAACAATCCAATCGTCTGACAGAAAGTTTAACAATACATCAAAGTAGGTCTGTAATAAGAGATAAGATTTTGGAGAAAAGATTTGAGAAGTATCCAGAAATTTATAAAAAAGTACAGAATATAGGTTACTTTGTTGAAATTATAGGGTTAGAACCTTCCCCAAGCGAGAAAAGATTCAAAGATTTTATATTGCATTATGAAGAGTCTAAAAAAGAGTTAGATAAACTTATGTATGATTCCTCTTCATATTATATATCGAAGGAGGTAAAGAAACTTATACGAGATGCTTTTTTTATCATGAAGGACACTGTTTATCTAGAACTTTATAAAATTTCTACAGAAAAAATTGTTTCAGTTGATGAATGTTCCGAGGATCTTTGGAAAATAAGAGAAACTTTATGGAAAACAATTGCTAAAGAGATAGACATAGAAGTAATAGAAGAAGACATTAGAATATTAGGATTTAAGGAGATGGATAAAGGTAGTGGATATTGAAATAATTAATTAGTCATGTTCAGAAAGAATTTTGCACAAAGATTGCACTTTTGGTTTAATAATCCAGTGTAATATGGTATCAAGAGTCATAGGGTTTGTACGTATGCAATAAAAGAGATAGCGACAACATACCGCTATCTCTCTTTTTTGTTGTCTTCATGGACATATTCAAACGCTTCCTGAAGGGGTACATTAAGTAATAATATATAATTTTGGAGGTGGGTGAGACATGTGAAATTAAACCCAAAACAGCGAGCATTTGCAGATTATTACATTGAGCTAGGAAATGCAGAAAAGGCAACTGTAGCAAGTAAGATTGAACGTGCTGAAAGGAAATTGATTAAATTTAAACGAAAGAATTTGGTTGGATAACGCACATCAGGTGGGGAACGTTCCCCACCTGATTTTGTGCTGTTCTTCAGCGACTCACATCACTGGTCATCAGTTGAGTCATCCCCGAACACACGGTTGTACTCAGCGTCGAACTCTGCATGTTCTTCAACAGTTGCGGTTCCACTCAGAACCTTAACCGCTAAGTAAACGCCTCTGAACCTGGGTTCTGGCTTAGTCATGATCACCTCCTCACGAAGGCTCTAGCATGGATTGTACCAGTATCTCCTCTGTTGGGGAGTCGATCCAAACCTCCAATCGAATCGACCATGTGCAATGACAACTTTATTATAACAATTTGAAAAAAATGAGTAGTATGAGGTATGAATGCCACCTATATAGAAGGGAAAATCCTTCAATAATACAATACATAGTAATCACAGGGGATTATGTAGTGTGCATATGTTTACCAAGGATCGGAGGGCATCGCCTTAAATAGTCCGGTCGGCGGATGTATGTATCCGTTTTAATAGCCGCCATTCTCAGTAGACATGACTTGTTGTCGTGTTCAATGTTTGAGAGGGCGGTTTTATTATTGTAGTTTTGAATAAATGGAAGATCTGGTGGGGATTTTCTCCCCACCAGATCTCACGGAAGCCGTGCTAGTTGCTGTTCTTGTCGGGGGGGTTGTTCTGACCGCTCAGCAGCTTGTTGACCAGATGAGCTGTCGAGATCTCCTCGTCGGAGGCAGTGCCGTCCGCGAGCCTTCGAATCAGATCATCGAGAGGCATGTCGAGGATCTCCTTCGGGGTCGGCGGCTTCTTGTTCGGCGTGTTGTCGGTGGTCACACCGATCTCCCTTCTCTCCCTATGGGAGTAGCGAAAAAAATGCTGCTGTATCTAGGTTTGATCCCTTCTCAATGCTTCTAGATACAGTATATCGGTCTAAAAATCATTATACACAAAGATACATAATGGCACTATTGAATCGATCAGGGTGCTTTTATCATCATAGATCGATGGTGTAATGGCAACACGGCAGTCTCCAAAATTGCAATCAAGGGTTCGACGGTGGTTAAATCTTAATCAATCAGGCTGTGGACTTGTTGGCTCATATTGCTTGCCATTGAATCCACAGCCTGTTTTTTCTACAATCGAGAACCGCGGGTGCAGGGAGTCAGATCGTTAGTCAGAGATGACCTGATCGCCTCCAGACTGAGACTGGTAGACCCGACCGTGCCCCGATGCTCTGGCGGTCATGGTGATCTTCTTCGGACTCTTTCCGCCAGTTGTCTGATGAATCCTGGCGTCCCCACTAAAAGTGGGATCGCTTCTCTAATGAGAGCACCTGTACGGTTTCGACTATTTAAATTATAACATATAACCCTGATTTGAAGATGATACAGTTAACATACCTCAAAGAATCATTAGAAAATACAGTTTTACTATGTCAATTAAAATAAAATAAATTAATAAACCACTCGTTTCGGTGGTTTTTATTATGTATCTGGAGGTGGGTGAGACATGTGAAATTAAACCCAAAACAGCGAGCATTTGCAGATTATTACATTGAGCTAGGAAATGCAGAAAAGGCAACTGTAGCAAGTAAGATTGAACAAGAAAAGAAAAAGCTGATAAAATTTAAGCGACAGAATTTGGTTGGATAAAGCACGCCAGATGAGGATCTCTCCCCACCTGGTTTTGTGCATGATCTCAGCCGTTTAGACCATAAATGTTGTGCCCTCTTTTCGAACCTTTGAATAGTTTTTTGACTGAGGCTAATTGGTTAGGTGTAAGACATTGTCTTTATAGGTCAGGGTCTGGCATGGATGATGGTGTAGGTAGTCCCGTTGGGTCTCTGCCAGACTTCTGTCTCGTAGAAGATTCCATCTACTACATCATGGCTCGAATCGATCAGCACATCGTTAGGATCAGGGGTGATTTCATCTTCCATCGAAGCCTACTCCTAAGGCTCTAGCAGGAATAGCAAGAAGCTCCTCTTCTGAGGAGTCGATCGAAATCTCCAATCGAATCGACTATGTGCATGAACAATTTTATTATAACAATTTGAAAAAAAATGAGTAGTATGAGGTACGAATGCCACTTATACATAGAGGGATAAAGACAAAAAACACTACATATTGATTTCGGATTTATGTATTAAGAATCAAAAAGTATAGCCTTAAATAGTCTAATCGACTGATGTTCAGTGATAGAGGTAGCACTTAACTGTTTTACCTTTATTTGATTATAGAGATGAGAAAGGTTCTCCATGTACTTCATCTAATGTATAATCTAATTTGTCCAGCAATTTTCCGATTAAAAACCTTAACCGGAAATTGCAACATGCAGGGTTCAAAAGATCTTGCCTGAGCCAAAGGAGTAAATTGTGCAGCAGGCGAAAATAGTGCCTCAAGGACCTCCGAAAAAGAAACCGAGGACGCCAGGAGTCCCGAAGCGGAAGCCGACTGATCAACCGAAGCCGCCACAGGAGCCTCCAAGAAAGTGATCTAAGAGGCAATAGTTAAAAAGAATAGAGCAGAAAGGAAGCATCGTTTATTTCCTTTCTGCTCTATTCTTTTGACATGTTCAGATTCAAAGGAAATTATCCATGATATCCGTTGAAGCGGTTTTACTTTATTATGCAATTGGAGGTGGGTGAGACATGTGAAATTAACCCCGAAACAAAAGGCATTTGCCGATTATTACATCAAGCTTGGGAATGCAGAAAAGACAACTGTTGCAAGTAAGATTGAGCGTGCTGAAAGGAAGTTATTACAATTTCGATTATCTTGTGTGCATAGTTATGGGGATTGAAAATAAGAAATGTTCCCTATATTATTTTTGCCGAACGAATAATATTAAAAACTAGCTCAAGAGGTACTTTGATGGATTTAAAAAAAGTTTTAATGTTAATACTTTTGTTTTGTGCAATAGTTATAACAGCCTCAGTAGTATATGGAGTCATATTGTTTGCAAATTCGCAGGAACAAGACCAACAATTAAAGCATCAACAACAAATAAAGCAAAAACAGGTCGAAATGAAGCAAGTGCAGGTGGAGAAAGAGATTGAAAAGGAGAAAGAGCAAGTCATAGCATATTTTGAGAAAAGTGAACAATGGGAGTCCAAAATTAGCAATGCTTCATATGCAAAAGATTCCGAAGAAATGAAGATGGTAATTGATGAGATGGATAAATATCCGGTTCCTAAACCCGTATTAGTACAATATCATGATCCATTGAAGCAGATTGCAATCAATTCAATTGAACCAATAGAGAAATACAATCAAACAGTTGGCTTAATTGGGAATGGATCTCGTGAGGTTGCATATAATTACGGTTGGTCGTTAGGTAGGTTAAGACGCCTGGGAGAAGAATATCAGGCACTGATGGAGGTAAAGAAAATAGTTAAGAATAAATACTATAATCAATAATCTATATGAGGTACGAATGCCACCTATATATAACAGGGTAGGGTAGCGGCTACTAACCGCTACCCTTTTGGTGTAAAAAGCTCATTGATCGGTGTTTCAAGTAAGATTGACAATTTGATAGCCTTGCTCATGGGAATGTCCGCTTTATTGTTGATGTACTTGTTTAACATCTGATATTTGATTCCCAGTTGTTCAGCAAGCCAATAACGGTCAATCGGTTTTCCTTGCTCTTTTCTTTTTTGCAGTATTGAGCCTATATGACAGATATAATTCATATGAATTCACTCCTAATTATGATATATTAGAGAGTAGGGATTGCGAGTCCCTACTCAAATGTCTTTCCTAGTCGTCCTTACCGTTGCGAGCGTTGGGGCGACTTTTCATATACTCATCTAGGTGGACTAGTTCATCTTTGTGTGGAATGTAGACCTTGAGTTGATCATTTCTTCCGATGAGGACAATGAACTCTTCCCCTTTCACACGCCATGTGTACATGTATGTCATACGAGGGTTATACATGGTTTCACCTCCTTTCGGTTGGTGATTTGGGTTTTATCAGCTCCTTTCAATGTGGTATATTGGTGAGTAGGGAGTGTTGGCTCCCTACTCTAAGGTGTTAGTCGTCCAATGTGATGGTTGGGCGGCTTTGCTTTACGAGTAAGTCTTTTACTAGGTAGGTTCGTCCATCTGGTAGTTTGACGTGTGGTTCAGCGTTTATAACGATGATTTCAAATTCGGTTACTTCGTCAATTAAGAAAGAATAGTAGTCGTAGACCTTCACGTGATCACCTCCTTTCATGGTGATCTTTTTTGATTTTGTTATCATCTCCCCTCGTTTTGATATATTTATTATAACACAATGTATACTTGAAGTAAATATATATATACTAAAAATATATATTATATTTCGGAGTAGGAAACAAGGTTTCGATTCCCTTTCAATATGCCAAGATAATTTATGATCTGGAACTCTTCTATGTACTACAAATATTCTTCCTTTTTCGAATAAGACTGAGAAAGGGGGGGATTATATTGTCTGATACATACACTAAAAAGAATGTACCACATTGCCCTAACTGCAATTCTCAAAGAGTGCATCATGTTTCTAAGTGGTTGTGGCTAAGCATATGGATTTGTTTCTCATTAGTCTTATTGATTGTGTATGTGGGTCTAGTACTGTTAGCACTTACACCACTGTTATGGTGGTTGATTCCAAGCTACTGGATGTGTCGTAATTGTAAGACGACCACAAAGGATAAGCAGATGGTATTTAAGGATCTAGAGTTGCCCAGGGTACAAGGGAATGATTCTAGGTTCTTTAATAGGTAGAGTAGATCACATTTATGTGGTCTAATTTTTATGGGAAGTGTGATGTATGAAACAGGTAGATTCATTCTATAGAAGAAAAGCATGGCAGCAATGCAGGATACAAGTATTACAAAGAGATCATTATCTATGCCAGGTCTGTATTATCAAGGGGATCTATACACCTGCTGATGTAGTGCACCATATCGAACACCTGAAGGATCGACCAGACAAAGCATTAGATATGAGTAACTTACAGAGTGTATGTCACACCTGTCATAATCGTTTGCATCCAGAGAAAGGAAACAAACGTTACGATGGTAGTAAAAAGAAAAAAATAAAAACGAGCGTTCGTATTATCGAATCGAAGTCAAACATCGAGAGATGGTGAGAGAAATTCGACATCCCCCCTACCCTAGATTTTAAAAAAATGCGCTCAAAGAGACCGGCGAGTGTCCTTCGTTTACAGCACGGACTATTTTTTAAACGTAAGGGGGCTTAGAAAGTGAGGTGACCATCTATGTATAAACCAAAAAAGATCATCAAAAGAAAAGAAGCAAAAGCTATGTTTAAATTGATCGTGCAGGAGTTGGAGAAAGAATCTCAGCTAAATGACAGGACCATCTTAATTGTGGATAACATTACGCTGCTGGAGCAGTTAAAGCATGAGCATGTAGATGATATAAAAGAGCGTGGAGTTGTGGAACTCTTTAAAAATGGCTCGCAAGAGATGTTCCGTGAAAATAAGTCAGTCGATAAGATTCTCAAGATTGTGGAACAGCAAAGGAAACTACAAGCAGAACTCAAACTGACACCAGCTTCAGATAAGAGAGTAGCTGAGGTGGTGACGGTGGATGAGTTCGAAGACTTCTAAACTGCTGACCACTGATTACGCAAATCAAGCTGTAACGGAGAAAATTAAAGTTTCTAATAAGGTGCTTTTAGCCTGTAAAAGACATTTAAATGATCTAAAACGATCTGAAAATGATGATTTCCCTTATATTTTCGATGAAAAACTAGCATATAGACCCATTGAATTTATCGAGAAGTTCTGTAAGCCTTCTAAGGGTAGTTTTAAGCGTCTAGACCTGCAACCATGGCAACATTTTATCATTGGTTCTTTGTATGGCTGGGTGCATAAACAAACCAGGGCTCGACGATTTAAGGAGGGTCTTATTTTTGTTGGTCGTAAGAATGGTAAATCTACTATGGTTAGTGGCCTTGCTAATTATGGATGCTCCAAAGATGGGGAAAAAGGTGCAGATGTATTTCTACTAGCCAATAGTATGAAGCAGGCAAGAGTGGTATTTGACGAGTGTAAAAAGATGATTCAGTCATCGCCGTTCTTATCAAAACACTTTCGACCACTCAGAGATGTGATTCATTTTGATCGAGCTTTTTCTAAGATTGAACCGCAAGCATCTGACAGTGAAAAGCTGGATGGACTTAACACTCACTTAGCAATCTTCGATGAGATCCACGAGTACAAAGAGTATAAGCTCATCAATGTTATTAAAAACAGCACAGGTGCCCGACAGCAGCCACTTTTCAAGCGCTTTTTGAAACACCAGTAGGTGGTTCCATTCAAAAAAATGTGCGCTTTTTTATTTACTGTTATGACGCAAATGGGAACCAACTACCTAATCAATTCCACACTGAAGCCACTCCGCAAAGCTCAAACAAATATCTACTACAATACAGGATGACATTTTCACCAGGTACTACCAGAGCGAGAGTATACTTTCAAGTCAACTATGAATCCAATGTTACTAATGCTTTTAAATTGCATTGGGTTAGAGGCTACTATGATGATTACATGCTTGCATCGAGCATGTTGATGACTCCTGTCGATGTTTATAACATAGCAGCATCGCCAGAAGTGCAGCTAATTACTTTAACTGCTCCATTCAGTGGGACGTTAAATGCAGACACGATTTATACCGGCGGTGTGGTCACATTTGATAGACCATTTGGGAGCGGAGGAGTCCAAGGAACGGATTATCAAGTTATTTGTAATCTTTCACCCTTCGATTTTCCAGATTATAATTGTGTCGCGGCTTTTCCAACTTATAGCGGTTTTACGCTCAGGATCATGCCTATTAAAAACATAGTGTCTACTGGATCTCGAAATGCTTTAACTATGCGTGGATATGCATATAAGGCAAGTTATGTTGGGAGTAAAACATCATCATCATTAACAGCTATTTAGGAAAAAGGAGATACAAATAGTGGAAAATATATTAAAAACAATGGCGGGTGTCTTTGGGGCAGTCGCTTCTTACCTATGGGGTGGGTGGGAGATAGCGGTACAAATTCTGTTTGCTTTTGTTGTTATTGATTATATTTCAGGTATATTAGCGGCAGGAATTCGAGGGGAACTATCAAGCAATTTAGGTTTTAATGGAATCGCGAAAAAAGTCGCGATTTTTATTTTTGTCACTTTAGGGCATTTAGCTGATGTTTACTTAGGGGTTGTTAATGACCTATTTCGAGATGGGGTCATTACTTTTTTTATTGCTAATGAAGCGTTGTCTATAGTAGAGAATTGTGGGCGAATGGGTTTGCCTGTACCGCCGGTTCTCCACAGGATGATCGAGGCGTTGCGAAACAAAGGGGGAAATAAATAGATGAATATCATACAGAAATTGATTCCCACTAAATATAAGCGAATTCGTCCTGGAACGAAGCGCACGCCTCTATGGGTGACCGTGCATGAAACGGATAATTAGAGCAAAGGAGCAACCGCAGCAGCACACGCAAATTTGCTTTATAACGGCAATAATGAACGAGTCGCAAGTTGGCATTACACAGTTGACGAGAGCGGTATCTATCAAAGTGTACCTGACGATGAGGTTGCTTTTCATGCTGGTGATGGAGCCAATGGAACCGGGAATCGCTATAGCATTGGTGTGGAAATATGTGTAAATCATGACGGAAATTTCATCAAAGCGAAAGAAAATGCTGCTGCGCTTGTTCGGTATCTCATGGACAAGCATAAAATCGATATTAACCATGTGGTTCCTCATAACAAATGGAGCGGAAAAAATTGTCCTCGGCATATCCGCGCAGAGGGTTGGGACAAGTTTATCAATTTAATACAAGGGTCTTCCGTGGTTTCACCTAAGCCACAGACTTACGACAAAAACGCTAACTATCACCGATTACTCAAAGTAACCTCTCCTATGATGAAAGGTGAGGACATAAAACGAGTTCAAGTTCGCTTAAAATCAAAAGTAATAGATTCCATCTATGGCCCTAATACTAGAGAGGATGTTATGAGTTGGCAACGTGTTCACGATGAGAAAGGGAATGTCGTCAAAGCAGGCAAAGGATTAGATGTTGATGGGATTGTCGGACTATTGACCTGGAATGCTTTGTTTGGAACTAATTAAACAGTGCGAAGTCGCCAAATTTATGCTTTTATTAATAGTAAGAAAAGCTCATACGCAACCGGTCGACAAGTTCGAAAGGAGAGAAGTGGATCTTCTCGATTACATCGTAATTTTTTCCAGCCTCGTCGCCTTTACCTCTGGAATCCTTTTCTCATACGAGATGGGAAGAGAAACGGGTCACAAGATACAAAAACTGCTGAATGTTCCTCCACAGCTTCCTGATATATTGGGTCTGCTATACAGTCTCATGGCTTCTGGATTAATTATCGGTGGGCTGGTCGGGAATCTCATCGGTAAAATAGTCTTCGGACTGGTTATAGGTACGATTACTGGGATTCTCATCGGTCTCATCGTTGTAAGGAATAAGTGGGGGGACTAAGATCGATTCCTAGAAACTGCTTAATTCCAAAAAAAAAGAAGATGAAGGGAAGGAAAAAATTCCAAAAGTAGCCTACCTCTGCAAGTTCGAGGGAGTGGCTGCTTTTTGGTTTTTATAGAGAAAGAAGTACTCACTTGGAAGGCGTTGTTTGGGTGATAGTAATTATTATGAGTTCTTGGATTGATTATTTGCATTTGATATAATTAAATAATAAAAAGTCCCTAGTTTTGAAACTAGGGACAAAATTTCTATAGTGATGTTCAGATATATTAATTCTTATTAATTTTCTATCCTTCTGGTTCTGAAGGACCAGCTAAATATAATGCCATATTAATCACTCCCTTCTTTTAGTTGTTTGCACAATTTATGCAATTGTTTTACATAACCCACGTATTTTTCATCTGCTTCAAGGACCTCTAAACAGGTACATATATCTGTTAGGAGGTCTTTTTCCTCATGTAAAAACTTATGTTGATTAGCTATTCTTTGACCTTTTAAAAAGTGATACAAAGCTTCTTAATATTTACCTTGTTCTAGATACCATTGACCCATCACTGAATAAGATTCTGTTTGCCTAAGCTTATTATCACTTTGTTGACTAATTTTGAGAGACTTTTTCATGTATTTTTCAGCTTGTTCAAATTTGTTTTGTTTGATTAATAGAGAGCTTAGATTTGTGTATGCAAAAGAGAGATAATTATTATTTTCTACTCTCTGTTCTATACTGAGTGCAAGGCGATAATAGACTTCAGCATCTTCGGAATTACCTAAAGAATAATATATGATTCCCATTGTTGTCCAGAGCGTAAATAAGTGATCATAGGATTGATTAACTTGGGCAATTTCTATTCCCTCTTTTGTGTATTCTAAACCTTCCTCACGCAAACCGAGATTGTTTAGTACATTACCAAACACAATATACATTTGAGTAATCACAGAGTGACGAATAGGATGAGTGTTGCTATTTTGTTGTTGTGATTGGATTATTTTATTTCTTAAATTTTTAACAGCTCTTAGTGCTTTTTCATTTTGTTTCATTTTTTCTAGGTAGATAGCTTTGTTTAAAAGTAAATAATAATAATGATCTATTCGATCACCATCTAATACAAAAGTGCCAATTCCTTTTTTGGTCCAGTTTAAAGCTGAATCGAAATCACTATTTTTATAGTATGCAATCATTCCTAGAGTGTTGTAACATATCGGGATGATTTAGAGTATTTCCACTTTTGAACATCCTGTAATAGTTCTACGGATTCTAATATGGATTCTTGTGCCTCTTTCCATTTATCCTGTGCAAAAAAACATCGACCTTTTATGTAATGCATTACCGGCAATAAGGAAGAATGTTCTAATATCATATTTTCAATGTTATTAATTTGATTTAAAGCTATAGAAGGACTGGCAAATACTATAGGTTCTATTTCGAACATTCTTTTTTCGAGAAACCTTTCTTTTTCTTCCTCTTTAGATACTATGCCAAACAGTTTTTCAGCAATATTTAATGTCTTTGCATAGTGAATATATTTATCATCAGACACTGATGGAAAGCCGTTTTCCATATTAGATAAAGTTGTTTTGCCATATCCACTTATAGGCTCCATATCGATTAAACTTTTCCCGTGAGCTTTTCTAGTTTTACGCAAGATCGCTCCTATTTTTTCTTTATTCATTCTACACTCCTTTTCTATCCAGGAAATCATTAGTATTTTTCCAGGAAATTACTCTTTCGAAGAATCAGTTAAACCGAATTGTTTAAATTTACTGGAAATATTACAAATAATACAGTGTTTGTATAACTATTCTGAGGAGACCTATAATTGAGTTAACAAAGTAAGGAGCTGTTTTTCATGGACTTGAAAGCAATTACAGAATCTTTTTTGAAAGGCAAGAAAGAATTCGAAGAGAGACAGAAAAAGTCAAACTTACTAATAGACACTGATCATGTAAATGAAAAGAAAAATATAAATGACCAGAAGGAACACCCAAGAATTGTACAGGGAGAGGATGAGAATTGAAGAGAGAACACCCGCTCATAATGATTGAGCATCACAACGCTGATGAAATGAGTGAATTAATAGAAAGTATTATGCAAGCTGGTTTTAATCTGAAATTCCGTTGCGCTTTCGATATTGGTCTGAACAATGAGCGGTATGTATATGAAGTGATCGGGAATCCGGATAGCAAACAACATCTATTACCTACTATAAGCAAACAGAATTAAATAACTATCTTGGGTGGGATGAAGCTATCAAATTCATCGGTAATCCTGCTGTGGTGTCATACCGCACTGATGAGGAAGGGGATAGTGAGACGGATCAGTTTATCTAGATGCAAACTGTTATTATCAGGAGGGTCTACTATAGACCATATCATCAATTCTGATGATATGGGTGGGAAAGTATAGATATATAGATACATGCTAATAGACACGCCATAATTGCACTACCATACCTAAGTTGTCGGCAAAGTCAACAAAGGAGGGGTGTAGAGTGGCTAAAAAATTTACTATCAAGCTACTGAAACAATCGAACGGACCAGTACATCTACCAGGCTTATCTATGATGTCAAGTGATGGTGGCGATTGCCCACGTAGCGGATGTGATGGAAAGCTTCACAAAACCCGGGATGGCTACTTGTCATGTAACGAGTGTGGATACGAAGAATACGACGGTTAATGTAAAGTGCCCCGCGAAATCGGCGGGGTTTTTCTTTTAAAGGTAATCACACAGATATGTAGAAATATGGTATATACTTTGTGGGAAAGGTAGGAGATGACATGAGAACTATTGATGCATTTTTAAAAGCTTATAAACCTGCTTTCCTGGCGATTCCAGGCACCAGATCAGTCGGCGATAAACTACCATTGTTGATAGAAACATATTCACATATATACGAAGCAGATCATAATGAATATATATTTTTTCAATCAAACGAGCTAAAACAAGACTTTGCAAGTAAAACGTGTAAAATGCAATATATATCGCTCGATTTTGAAAAGGAACTAGGGAAGGTGCTCGGATTTCCAGATAAGGCAGTAGAATTTTTTATCACTAAGAAGCAAATAAAGAGGACACTAGGAGAACATTCAGCGGAGTATCTCAAGTTAAAGGAAAAACATATAGGATTACGTTATTGTGGGGTCCAATGTGCTGCTAGTATTGATGATTTGATCGAGAATGTAGAATGGCTGTGGGAGCGTTACCCATACCAAGAAGCTATTGAAGACGGTACTTATGTAAGAGTAAGAGAAGAGAGGCTAAGGATACCACACGGTAATACAGATCAGTTAGAAATGATAAAGGAATTGGCTTTGACTGGGGAGATATCAAAAATACATACATTGGTTTCTTAAATACATATAATTGGAACGTGAGCAATCCTTACCGCTCACTTTTTTTATGGAGAAAAAGCCAACCCTCTATTGGGCTGGCTTGCCATATTTTAGTTCATCATATATGTCATAGTCAATCAACTCATCGTCCAAAGCACAATCCGGGCAGTACCCTCTTATACTTGAATTCAATTCCTTGGTCAAATTGATCCCCACAGTCTTGACAAACTGAGTCTTTAATCGTTTTGATTCCACCATTATCTAAATCTATGCTAGGTTCTTCGGTCAATGGTTCCAATTTATCGCCTTCGTATACATCGTTTTCATAATTGTCTTTAGCTATCTTATAAAGATCACCGAAGAAGCGTTCGGCTTCATCTACTAGTTCTTCATCATTCTTCCAATACCGATAAGAAATAACATGTTCAAGAATTTCGATTATGTCATTTCTCTTTAATCCAGTATCGCGTAAACCCAGAATTACGGCGGACATATCACCTTTACTTATTTCTTTATTACTCATCATAGTTGCTCTCTCCTTGATGTTATAGTAGACCCCAATTGGGGTCTACATTATGTTACAATGACTATGTGATACTTAGCCCTTCAGATGCTTGCCGGCGTTGGAGGGCTTTTACTTTTTTTCAGCTTCGAAAAAGTCAAAGATTATAAATTTTGTACCGTTACCATTACCATGATTGTTGGGTTCAATCTTAACCTTAGGTGCTATAACCTCTGGTTTTGCTTCGACGATCTCTTCACCTTCTTCACATTCAGGGCAAGTGATGTATTCCGCAACCTCATCTCGTGGGAAAGTTTTTTTAGCTATTTCATCTGCTTTTTCTGGAGCTAATCCAGTATCAATCAGCTCAAAGTACAAGTCGTAATATTTGTTATTCATTTACAACGTAACGCGGGTTTATTGTTCTTTTTCTATCGTTGCAGCATTTGCATTTGACTTCTTTTTTTTCTGATTCGAACAGCTTAAATACCTGTTTCATCACAATCATCTCCTAAATGTTTGTGTGCTCCTCTTGACACTTCTGACTATACACTATCGGAAAAATAATGTCAACACTATAGTGAAAAAAAATTCATTTTAGTGTATAGTAATTATTAAGGAGATGATACAGATGTCAAAGAATATTGATCCAAACCTATTATTTACATTTGAGCCCTTTCGAATTTGGTTTACAACTAGCCATACCACAAAGAGGAAGATGCATGTACAGAAAGAACTAGGCTTTGGAACCAAAACAATGTCTAAAATTTGGGGAGATCAGTTTCCCATGAGGTCAGATATTATTGCGAAAATTTGTTTGACATACGACTTGAAACTAGATCAAGTGATGCGGATGAGAACGAAAGATGAGATAGAGAAATTGAAAGAATCCCTAGACTGAACTAGGGATTCAATTATTTTTCGCACGCTACTCCATCATGATCTCGATCCAAGGCTGATCTGTAGCCTGGGTCTCCTTTATAGAGTGGTGCTGCACCTGCTGCTTTTGCCGCTGAGCAATTTGAATAGTAAACAGTTTTAGGGCTAGCTGTTTTTTGTTCTTTTGAAGTGGTAGGGGTAGGGCTTTTTTTCTTAACGGGAGTAGTTGGTGTAATGGTTTTTTTTATTGGGTTTGGTTTAGGAGATGGATTGGGTGGAGGGGTTTGTGTTTTTGGTTTAGTAACTATCGGTTTGGAAATAGGTTTATTCACTACGATTTTTTTAACAAGCTTGGGTTTTTTAACTGTTGGGGTGTTAGGCTGAATGCTACTTTTATCCTTATATTTGTTGGGGTCGGGGTTGAAACTATCCGTTACCCCAAAAGCAACTGCAACCATAAAAAATAAAATAATGGACATGATTAATGCGATTTTACGGGTTACTGTCCATTGTGCATCAAACTTTTTTAAAATCCAATTTAAAAGTTTTGGAAATATTATACCAATGACACTGATGAGAAATAGGATAAATAGTAGAAGGGACACCAAAGCCATAAACATAAACAAAATTAACAACTCCTATGTATTATTCTATTATTATTTAATTCGTGCGATTGTTTGAATTTAGTGTATTTTTAAATATGGATGATCAGGGTAATCTTTGCAAAAAAAAACGCCTTGTTTGGCGTTAATTGATTAGGATCTAATCTACTTATCTTATTTGAACTGAGGAAACGACATCGTTCCAGTTTCCTGAACCAAGATCACGATTTCTAAAATCAGGATAGTTGTGTCCACCTTTTAAATGCCATTTGGCACCTTTGTAGTTAATGTGTTCGAATAAGGTAACCCCGTGACCTGCTGAAACTTTAGCCGATGATGCTAGATCATTCCAGTCATTGTTAACTAGAGTGTTATCATTGGAACAAAGTTTAATGGATCGTCCTTTGTAGTTGATGTGTTCATACAAAGTAATACATGACTTCTTATGCGTAGCAAACACAGATGTAGGTACAAGTAATGCACAAACTAACATTAAAGTAGATGATAGAGCTAAAAATCTTTTCATGGTACCATCTCCTTGTAGCTTATTTGTGTTCACGTATATTATAACAAAATCTGAATATTATGAATATAACTTTGAGTTATTCTTTTATCTTATCGTATGCCTCGGAGGAAGAATAGCACGCGGAATATCAGTGGCGTTAACTGATTCTTTTGCTATACTTAGCTTAACAAAGCAATGTCCACATGCACTCTCAGTAGTGCCTGAGTCCAGGGAGACTATCAATGTCCTTCACCCGCTTCATGATGATCATCGCGGCAACTTTGGTCACGATGATGCTCGGATCCTTGATCGGGGGCCTCGTCGCTGGCTGCATCGATATCTTCGAACTGTCGTCACTCGAGTGGTCTCATCTCGACTGGTATATTAACGGGGTCTATACCGGAGGCACCTTAGGTGCCCTGATCGGGATCGTTTGTGGTATCTCCATGAAAAAGTAGCTCTCGCAAGGGCTACACGAATCCATCGGGCACATCACGAACAAAATAGTAAGAACAAAATCAGGTAGATTCGGGTCGCAGCCGAGCGATCTCCTACCTGTTTTTGTTTTCTAAAAAAGAGCACAAGCATTCTAGATTGTGAGGATGCTTTTTTTGTGCATAGAAAAAACGCCTTGTGTGGCGTTAACTTGCTTTTTTGCTATAATTAGCTTAACAAAGCAATGTCCACGCGCACTATCAGTAGTGCCTGATCTCCAAAGGGAGTGAACAATGTCCTTCGTCGGTTTCTTGAAGGCTGTCGCGACGATCCTGATCTCGACCTTGATTGGGGGTATCTTCGGCGTGCTCGTCAACCTCTCGGATGAAGTGTCCCTCGACTCAGTTCTCACTGGATTCGGCAGTGGGGGTGCCCTGGGTTTCATCGTCGGGTTCTTCATCGGACTTTTCATGAAAAAGTAACTCCCGCAAGTGGGCTACACACAAGTCTTCATAAGTAGTCAACTTAGGACAAATAGTTATCAAAGAGCTTTACAAAACAGGTAGGTGCGGGTCGCAAGATCCCCTATCTGTTTTTGCTTTCGAAAAAAGGGCAAAAGCACTCTCGCTTGTGAGGGTGCTTTTAACTTGCTTTTTTCTCATCTTGTTTAACTCTTCTCGCAGTCCACTTTTTCGTGTGTGAGAGCTTTGCAAGTAGGGGATTTGTGTAATCTAATTTTCATATAAAAACACCAACAGCCCTCTTTTCCACTTCGACGAGGTGGAAAAGAGGGCTGTTTGGTATCAGGGGTGCGTTAACCGTGTTAACGGCGACGCATCACCACCTTGATGAGGTAGAGAACACTGAGTCCGATGGCGATTCCGACATATGCACCGATGAAGCAGCCGATGATGATGTAAGCGATGCCTTCGATGATGTTCACTTCAGGCATCTTGGTGATCCTGTAGAGGCTGTAAGTGCAGCCTAGATTGATAGTCTCACTAAAGATGATGAAGAAGATGGTGCAGGTTGTGATGGATGCCTTCTGGCTGTTCCGTCCGAGTAACTTCATACTGAACGAGCGCCCAACGGCTTTACGACCGATGAGCTGACCTAGCAAGGCACCCCAAAGGACGCTGAAAACCGTGTAAGCCAGAAAGAAGTAGATGAGAGACACCTGTTTTCCCCTCTGTGTGACTGCATCCCTGCAGTTCCGAATACTGCCGATAGCCTTACTCGGTCGCCCCAAAAGGGTTTCTGCTATTGATGCACGAACGAATACTAAGGCTTATAATCAAACTAACATATTGAAAAGGGATCGTCATCAGAAACATCTTAGAGCTGAAACATTTTTTCGATGTTAATATTTTTGTGCAAAAAGACGCCTTGTGTGGCGTTTGATAAGTCAATTAAAAATGACCTCCTGAATATCAGAAGGTCATTTTTTTAAATTATCGAATTCTCAAAGAGGATACAACATCGTTCCAGCTTCCATTCCCCAGTCTTATTTTTGTGAAGTCAGAGTAATTATGTCCACCTTTTAATTTTAATTTAGCGCCTTTATAATCGATGTGTTCATATAGCGTTACGCCATCACCTTTAGAAACTTTTGCGGACGACGCAATGTCATTCCAATTATCATTTACTAGATTTTTGTCGTTCCCACAAAGCTTGATAGATTTCCCTTTGAAGTTGATGTGTTCATACAAAGTAATACATGACTTCTTATGTGTAGCAAACACAGATGTAGGTGCAAGTAATGCACAAACTAACATTAAAGTAGATGATAGAGCTAAAAATCTTTTCATGGTACCATCTCCTTGTAGCTGATTTGTGTTCATGTATATTATAACAAAATCTGAATATTATGAATATACTATTCTGACTTTTCTTTTATCTTATTGTTATAAGTTGATAGAATAATGTTATTGATATTATGCAAAGAAAAAAATGTTGAGAGTGTCGTTAATTGATTTTTTGCTATACTTAGCTTAACAAGGCAATGTCCACACGCACTCTCAGTAGTGCCTGATTTCCAAAAGGAGTGTACAATGCACAATCGTGTCATTCTGGTCTCGATCGTGACCATCACCTGGACCCTGTTTGGGTGCCTCTTCGGAGGGCTGGTAGGGTATGTGGCTTCGATCATCGGCGTGAATGACCCCAACAGCATGCCAGAGGTCATCAGAACGATCGTTTTAAGTATCTCAGTCAATGGTCTCATTGGGGGCATCGGCATCATGAGATATTCCCGCAGATACTCCATCAACTCGAACTCAAAGTAAGATCAAAAGCAGGTAGGTGTGGGTCGCAGTCAAGCGATCCCCTACCTGCTTTTGTGTGCGAAAAAGAGCAAAAAGCACTCTCGCTTGTGAGGGTGCTTTTAACTTGCTTTTTTCTCAATATCTTGTTTAACTCAATAAAAATCCCCTCACCTACCCAAGTTCCAACATATGCAGCTTTCCATATATATTCACTGCGTCTCATTTCATCCACTTCATTATTGCACAAGCTCTAATGCATACAAGATTTAAAAATTAGTAGCTATCACTATCAGGGAGTTCGAATTAAGTGATTCCGTCTGGAAAATCTAAAATATTAATCACCCTTCTGCCACAATAAGAGATCTGTCAATCATAGTTTATGTCCTATTGATTGGCGGATTTTTTGTTTAAAAACGAAAAGGGGAATTTTAGCAGATGAAGAATCTTAGTCTGCATTCACGTTTTACCACATTGAGTGACTCTTGTTGCATGTTGGGGTTTTAAATGAAAGTTACTCAAAAATTCCTGTTAACAAAGCTGACCCCGTTGTACCGGTTTGTGCACCTAAGGTGGCGAGAGCCAACGGTGTTGATTGTTGGAGATAGGAATATACATATGAGTCGATTTGTGTAGTAAGTTTTGAAAGAATGTGCGGCTGAGATTGAATGACTCCTCCACCAAGGATAATGATGTTCGGGTTGACGGTCTGAATAATGTTTGCAATACCGATAGATAAATAGTTAATGGCATCATCTATGATTTGTTTGGCTATTGGATTTCCTTCATTTGCTAGTTGGAAAACAGTCTTAGCTCCATTCGCTACTTGTAATAGTTGAACCCCTCTTTTTCCAATGGCTTGCCCACTTGCTAAGGATTCTAAACTTCCGCGGTTTAAACCTGGTAGAAGGGGTCCATTCGATGATACAATCATGTTCCCAATCTCACCCGCGCAATTTTTTGCTCCTTTGATTAGCTGTCGATTTAAGACGTATCCTCCACCAATTCCAGTACTCACAGTAATATAGAAAACACTTTCCTCATTTTTGCCTGCCCCTAGACAAGCTTCTGCTAATGCAGCGACGTTTGCGTCGTTTTCTAAATAAACGGGTAGATCAAATGATTGTTGCAAAATTTCTACCAATGGAATTGCTGACCAACCTGGAAGGTTAGGTGGATTATGGATAATTCCATTATGTAAGGGACCTGGCGATCCAATCCCGATACCACTTATGGATTCACCCTCTGTCAGCGTATCAATCATTTTTTTTAAATCCGCAATGACCGCATCAGGACCGCGTTGAGCCAGAGTAGGCTGGTTCAATTCCTTCAGTATTTTTCCTGATTGATCTATCACACAACCTCGAAGTTGCGTTCCACCCAAATCGATACCAATTGCTTTTTTCATAATCTCTTCAACCCTTTCGTTGAAATAATGTTAAATGAATCGAGATGGAAAAATTATGGTCAGTGCAGCGCTCCGATTCAAGGATTCTCCATCTTCAGAAATAGAGATTGCTAAATTGGAAGAGATTATCTAAGAATCCCTTTCATTTATGAGTGGGAATTGGTCAAGAAACTACTTATTTTTCAAGTAGAGTGATCTTTCCGATAAAGACGCCACTGTTCAAAAGAGGCTTTACCAGTTTTCATATGTTATATCAGGGAGAAGATGAGAGGTGGTTTTGCAGCTCTTATTGATTCTTAGAAATGAAAGAAACAATCTACTCTGTTTTTCCAGCTGTCTAAACTTATCAAGTCCATCGGGTAATATAATATGATCGTCTTTGAAAAAAGGATATCTTTCTCCTTTTACAAAAAGTTCTTCAATCGTGTTCATCCTGACAAATTGATGGGTTTAGTCGCCCAAAAAGTCAAAGACAAAAGTATTCTTAAGATTATACATAACTATCTCAATGATGGGGTCATAATAAATGGAGTAAAAGTGAGAAATGAAGAGGGGGTTACACAAGGAGTCCTTCTAAGTCCGCTTCTTTTCAACATCATGCTCGAACAGCTTGATCGATTACTGGAAAAGCGTGGACACAAGTTCTTCCGCTATGCGGACGACTTCAACATCTATGTAAAATCAGAGAAAGCAGGCAATCACTTCATGCAATCCATGACCTCGTTCATAAACATGACAACATCGACATGTGACAAGGTTGTCATGTTCGGGTTATTTTGGTACTATAGAAAGAAATAACAATTATTTTCTGAAATACTATCGAGATATTTGGAGGTGGATAAATTTATCTTATTCTTTCACTCAACTAATATCAATGACCTGATCCTACAACCATTATGAAGTTTAAATCTTTTGAAGATCTAATCTCCCTATAAAAGAAGGAACTAAGCATGCAAAAGATACTTTTTTATAATTTGAGTGATAGTAAGATACAGAAAATCTTTGATGCCGCAGTACAAGCATTTTAAACCCGTCGTAATTCAGATTGTCAAAATTGCAAAACTACAAAGAGGTAGTTTCTATCAATATTTTAACGATAAAGATGATATCTACCTTTATGTACTTTGAACTATTACCACCTGTAATAGAAAAGAAAATTGCCATTTTTAGGAGAGATATAGTATGAGTTCCTATGTGCTTCATTTTCAAGAGATCGAAAAATCTCAACTTTTGCTGGTAGGAGGGAAAGGGTTAAATTTAGGGGAATTATCAAGAATTCAAGGAATCCAAGTGCCGGAAGGATTTTGTGTTACGACCAAGGCATATCAAAGAGTGATCGAACAAAACAAAGAGTTTCAGGGATTGTTGAATCAATTAGCACTTCTAAAAATAGAAGATCAGGATAAAATCAGTGAAATTAGCGGTAGGATCCGAGAAACCATTGAAAATATAGAAATTCCTTCAGAAATTACTAAAGCTGTTGTACAATATCTATCGCAGTTTGGTGAAGAACATGCTTATGCTGTACGTTCCAGTGCAACGGCTGAAGATTTACCAACAGCCTCCTTTGCCGGTCAGCAAGATACGTATTTGAACATCATCGGGGGAGAGGCAATTTTGCGACATATCAGTAAATGTTGGGCTTCCCTCTTTACGGATCGCGCTGTTATCTACCGAATGCAAAATGAATTTGACCACAATCTAGTTCGCCTATCTGTTGTCGTCCAACGTATGGTTTTTCCACAGGCTTCCGGGATTCTATTCACTGCTGATCCTATTACTTTCAACCGAAAGATACTATCCATTGATGCCAGTTTTGGACTTGGTGAAGCGCTTGTCTCTGGCTTGGTGTCTGCTGATAATTATAAGGTGAGAGAGGGGAAAATTATTGAGAAAACAATCTCTCCCAAGAAATTGGCCATTTATGCATTAAAAGAAGGTGGAACGGTCGAGCAGAAGATAGAGAATGATCAACAGAATTTGCAAACACTGACAGATAAACAGATTTTACAACTGGAATACTTAGGTAGAAAAATAGAGTCTTATTTTGGTTGTCCACAGGATATTGAATGGTGTATGGATGGAGATGAATTCTATATTGTACAAAGTCGTCCTGTTACCACATTATACCCTGTTCCAGAAGTGAGCGATGGAAAAACACATATTTTTTTATCTTATGGCCATAAGCAAATGATGACCGAAGCGATTAAACCATTAGGTATTTCATTCCTTGAATTTTTAGGTGGTAATATTCCATTTCGAAAAGTGGGTGGAAGGTTGTTTGTGGATATCACACACGAACTGGCCTCATCGATATGGCAAAGAATATTACCTAATACGTTGGGGCAAAGCGATCCATTAGTGAAAAGCGCTCTCTTAAATTTAATCAAAAGGGATGATCTTATAAAATCATTGCCTCAAGGTAAAAAGGCTTTCACACAGATGGATGGACTATCATGGAATCTTCCTTATCATGCGATAAAAATTTATCAACAAAACGATCCAACGATCATTCAACAAATTATTTCACAAAATGAGATATCTATTAATGATCTTCGGCAAAGAATTTCAAAAGTATCAGGAGAGGATTTGTTTGCATTTATTTTAGAAGATCATAAACAGCTAAAAAAAATCTTGGCTGATCCACAAAGTATGGGAATACTCATGATTGGATTTTACGCCACTTATTGGATTAATAATAAAATGGAAAAATGGTTGGGGGAAAAGAATGCAGCAGATATACTCTCACAATCGGTTCCCAATAATATCACTTCCGAAATGGGTCTTGAACTTTTGGATGTAGCAGATGTAGTACGACAATATCCGGAAGTGATTGAATATTTCCATCACCCTAATGATGAGACATTTTTTGAAGACTTGACAAAATTAAAAGGCGGTTCTGCTGTCAGTGAAGCTATCCGTATGTATCTTGAAAAATATGGTGTACGTTGTGTTGGAGAGATTGATATCACTAGAACTCGTTGGGCAGAACAACCAACTGCGCTCATCCCTATGATCCTTAATAATATCAGGAATTTTAAGCCTAATTCACGGGAAATCAAATTTGAACAAGGACGATTGGAAGCTGAGAAAAAAGAACAAGATCTTTTAATACGTTTAGAGCAATTACCTTCTGGAAAGCAAAAGGTTAGGAAAACAAAAAAGATGATTAGTATATTGCGTAATTTTGCCGGATATCGAGAATATCCCAAATATAACTACATCAGGCGTTACTATATTTATAAACAAGCATTGCTAAAAGAGGCTATTACACTTGTACAAAAGGGAGTGATCCAAAAAAGAGAAGATATTTACTATCTATCCTTTGAAGAACTGCGAGAAGTTGTTCGTACTAACCAATTGAACTACACAATCATAAATGAGCGAAGAGAAGAATTTAAAAGCTATAAAAATTTGACACCACCAAGAATAATGACATCCGAGGGAGAAATTATAGTTGGCAAGTACAGTACAGAGAATATTCCTTCTGATGCTCTAGCAGGTATACCAGCTTCATCTGGGATTGTCGAAGGTCGTGCTCGTGTTGTTTTAACAATGAAAGACGCCGAGTTTGCAGATGGTGATATCCTAGTCACTGCTTACACTGATCCCAGTTGGACACCTCTGTTTCTGTCCATCAAGGGATTAGTAACAGAAGTTGGAGGAGTAGGAACTCATGGTTCCGTCATCGCACGTGAATATGGTATTCCTGCTGTTGTAGGAGTGGATAATGTTACAAAACTGATAAAAGACGGACAACGGATTCGTGTAAATGGAACAGAAGGATATATAGAAATCTTGTAACTTGGAAGTCGGGTAACAGGTCTGTGTTGCCACACACATCGATCCCTAAGAACAGTATGTGACAGTTTCCCTTCAGCGAAAACTGTTAAAATACGCTTGATTATATACCATGCAGTATGGTATTTCAGAGTTAGTCATTTGTTTTCGATCGTTGGAGTAGAACAATGGATATGTTCTTTGCCTTCATCATTCTTGCTGGTCTGCTGGCAGTTATGTGGAAGGGAGACGAGATGGTCGCTAAGAAGGTTTTCATACGAGTAACCCAAGTCACTAGAATTCGCTTCCGTGACCCAGGTGATTTCTGTAAAAGGGATATGTTGATAAGAGGATTCATGTCCAAGTTCACCAAGCTTGTTGGTATCCCCTTGATGATGTTCGCCTTCTCAGCATGTAGAGAAGGCGAGGGTTTTGGGTGACAGAGAAAAAAGTACTCAACCAGTTTCTCTTGATCCCCACAGACGAAACTCTAGTATGTGCCTGACACAAACAAGTGAATCACCCTCTGTTTCTGCTACGTGGGAGTATACCAGAAGTGGAAACGACAGCAATCCTGATCAACGGGCGGTAGTAGCTTTGGAGCGGCTACCGCCGAAAAATTATATGAAGCAAGCAAGTGGCTGATGCATTAAGCACTGACCATTGAGGAGTTTATGTTATTTTTTTATACTCCAGCAATAGCAAGTAGGATACAACTAAGTCTCCTGCTAACAATGGAGTCGATGAGATCGAAATCATAATAAAGGAGTACATATGAAGATGAAAAGTTGATCGATGCCTAGGTGAAACGTTATGAACAAAGATGAAAGCTATACTGCCTGCATGACTGACTGAGTGTGGGATAACCCTGAATAAAGATGTAATCATCTATAATAGCAAAGAGGGGTACAAAAAGGGAAAGGGTAGGGTATGTTGTAAGAAATTGGTTCCATCTAAAGTATATACAATATTTTGTTTAATAAATATGGATATTTGGTAGTGTACATGCTTATTAAACAAATATGAATAGATCTTTAACTCCCGCCCCCACATCCACCTCCACATCCAGAGCCACATGATCCTCCAGAGCCACCTGACCCTCCACTGCATGATTTATTGTTATATTTGTTAGCTCTATAACTTGACCACTCATTGCCATTACCATTATCCAAATCGTTACAGTCACAATCCCTGAATAAAAATATAAAAAATACAATGACAATGAATAAGATTAACAAGTTGCCCATGAAATGCCACCTCTCTTCGGTGACAAAATAGATGATCTATTTGCATAATTATATCATATCTATTCAACACACATTATATCTTTGCGAGCGTGAAAACCCCTAGCTTAGCTACGGGGATGAAAAGCAAGTTCGGACAGGGGAGGATTTTATCCCTTCCCAAGTCTGACGGTTTTTAGAATATGGAGTTTACAAATACGTATTCGATTGGTGTTATTTAGGTGTCGAATCAACCGAAAGTGAAATTCAATCAAGTAAGCTGATCGATGAGAATGAGGGATCAAAGCTGTGAGGCATATAGTGTAAACGGGGTTTTTCTTCGATGGAAGAGATTATCTAAGAATCCCTTTCATTTATGGGTAGGGAGTGGTCAAGAAACTACTAATTTTTCAAGTAAGAGTGATCTTTCCGATAAAGACTCCACTGTTCAAAAGTGGAGTCTTTACTGTTTTCATATTTTATATCATTAGGAAGAAGATGAGAGGTTTTGCAGCTCTTATTGATCCTTAGAAATGAAAGAAACAATCCACTCTGTATTTCCACTTGTCTGATACTCACCAAGTCCAAAAGGTAATATAATATGATCGCCTTTGAAAAAAGGATATCTTTCTCCTTTTACAAAAAACTCGCCTTCTCCATTGAGAACACTGATGATTTGAAAGTTCTTATCTTGTATAAATGATGTATTTCCTTCAGTCTTCCATCTTTGTACTGTGAAAAATTGGTTTTCAATATATGTAATAATTTCCGTTGATTGATGAACATGAGTTATAGGTTGGATAAAAATGTCTTGGTGAGGAAAATTGATCACCTCTAATGCTTTGTTTATATGTAATTCTCTAATATTCCCGTGTTCATCTACACGTTCATAATCATAGACACGATACGTAAGATCGGAATTTTGCTGTGTTTCTAATACTAAAGTCCCTTTGCACAATGCATGAAGTGTACCACTTGGTACATAAAAAAAGTCTCCTGGTTTTATTTTTAATCGCCGAAACAATGTATCTCGATCTTTACTGAGATATTTCTGTTGAAATTCTTCTTTTGATTGGGCTGTATGTCCGTATACAATTTCTGCATCTTTCTCGCAATCTATAATATACCAACATTCCGTTTTACCAGATCTTTCAGCCTCAACTTTTTGAGCGTAAGTATCATCCGGATGAACCTGAATGGATAAATCCTGATCAGCATCTAAAATTTTTGTTAAAAGTGGAAATACCTCTCCCTTGGTATGACCAAAGAGATGCCGTTGATTTTCCCAGAGTACATTTAAATCTAATCCACCATAGATTCCATTTTTCACAGTGCTCTTTCCGTGTGGATGAGCAGAAATTCCCCAACATTCACCCGTTTGATCTGATGGGATATCATATAAAAATTGATCTCTTAATCTCGTTCCTCCCCAGATGCGTTTTTTCATTACAGGTTGTAAAAACAAAGGGTAACTCAATTTCTCCACCACCATGGATATTTTTTAGCTGTCATTTCATTTACAAGAATTGTACGGAAGATCGATTGATAAGCTGTTAGAGGGAAAAATCTAAATAGTATTTATATAAATTCCCAACATAATAACACTCTGTGTATTCATAAAAGTTTTCACTCTTACAGGAGGTGTATCGAGTTCTTTTTAGAACAGGGGTATTTTCTTTTATTTTCAAGGCTGTTTTAATCTCATGATTTGGCAATATCGCTTCGACAACTTCTCTTTCTTGATTTACACTGATGCCAAGTTGATTTAAATAAGCATAAAAGGAGCCATAGTAAAGTTTTGGATTTAGAGAAAAATGTTCTTCAAATTTAATGTGGGTGACAAAATAAGCAAAAGTTTTATCATCATCGCCTCGAATTCTACGAATGATAAGTACTTTATCCCCTACTTCGATGTTGAGGTACATGGCAAGCTTTTTATTTGCCCGGGTTACTTCTAACTCAACATTGAGTGTACGCGCTTGTTTCCCAATTTCTTTCATTTCTTCTGTGAAACCTTTGACGAGCGTGTAATTGTCCGCAGTATCTTCAAATGGTGTGACGAAAGTCCCTTTAGGACGTTCCCGATAAAGAAGCTTTTCCTTCACTAATTCATCAATTGCTTTTCTGATTGTGATTCTACTGACATTATATATATCACAAAGATCTTTTTCTGTTGGTATTCGCTCTCCTTCTTTCCATTTTCCAATTTTTATATTGTCTCTTAGGTGTTCAGCGATTTGAACATAGAGAGGAATGTTACTCAATGTATATAACCTCCCATTAACTTTGGTAGCTATTGTTATAACATTATAGCACATTCTCTACTCGTTTTATACAATTGAGTTCGCATCAAAAACGTTATTATATAGGGGTATTTTTAAGCTGTATAAAAAAATATTGGAAGTGTTCGCTCCTTGCTGGTACAATATTGTTATATAGTAATAATAATATAATGATAAGGAGGATGTTACGTGGCATATGATTTGTATCCGGAAATTTATATCAAAGGAGAGACAAAAGCCTACGTAGGATATGATGAGATTGCAAATAAAATACAATCCGATATTGATAAAAATGCAGCTAGAGTGATTACGATTGAATGTTATCCAGGAACCGATGAAAATGCTTTGCGATCAAACCTCGTAGACAAATTAAACCCCGATATTGTCATACATTCGAATGAAATTTTTTTCTCAAGTTCTGAGATTACTGATATGATTCATCACAATCTAACCGATGACAGGGTATTTGGCATCATGAGTCATCATCATTTTACAGACTTTATCGATCGAAATCGGCTTGAACAAATAAAAAAATATTTAGCTGACCATGAGGGAAAGCAAATTGTTATCTATGGTGTGGGTGCTTCATTCATTTCGAAAGCAGATGTTTTGATCTATGTAAGTCTGTCTCGATCAGGGATTTTAAGTAGATTGGAACAAAAAAATGTAAGCAATTGGAAAGCAGACAATGCAGAAGAAGATACACTAAGAAAAGTGAAACGTGCTTACTTTTTTGAATGGCAGGTCGCAGATCGGCTGAAGAAAAGTCTGTTTGATCAGATTGATTATTTACTAGATGGGAACCAAATAAACAATCCAAAGATGGTTTCAGGTCAAAACTATCAAAAAGCACTAAGTCAAATAGTCCAAGCTCCTTTTCGATTAGTTCCTTTCTTTGTTCCAGGTGTTTGGGGAGGTAATTGGATGCAGAATCGGTTTCATGTAGGAAAAGACAAAATCAATTTGGCTTGGTGTTTTGATGGTGTACCTGAGGAAAATAGCCTGTATCTTGTATTTGACGGAACGCGATTAGAAGTACCGGCAATGGATGTCGTTTATCAACAACCAAGTGCTTTGCTTGGGGAAAGAGTTTATGGCAGATTTGGTACTGATTTTCCTATTCGATTTGATTATTTGGATACGATGAATGGTGAGAATCTTAGCTTGCAAGTACATCCGCAAGTAGAGTATGCACAACAAAAGTTTGGTCTGCATTACACGCAGGATGAAAGTTACTATATTATGGAAGCTGCAGACGACGCAGTTGTTTATTTAGGAGTAAAGAATGGGGTGAGTAAAGAAGAGTTGATTCATGAGTTGAAGCAGTCTCAAGAAGAAGGGACGATGTTCCCAGACGAAAAGTACATTTATAGGAGAAATGCTAAGAAACATGATCATTTTTCCATTCCAGCTGGAACAATCCATTGCAGTGGCAAAAATAGTGTCGTTTTAGAAATTAGTTCAACACCAAACCGATTTACATTCAAGCTTTGGGATTGGGGGAGAGTAGATCTAGATGGATTGCCTCGTCCCATTCATTTAGACCATGGAGCAAATAATATTCGCATGGATCGAGATGAAACTTGGGTGGAAAGAGAAATTTGTAATCCCATCGAATTGGTCAATGAGGAAGATGGCTTGCGTGAAGAGAGAACAGGCCTACACTTAACAGAACCTATTGAAACAAGACGCCATTGGTTTTCAAAAGAGGTAATCCATGAAACAAATGGTAGTGTCAATGTATTAAATTTGGTTGAAGGTGAAGAGATTATCGTCAAAAGTATAGATGAGTCATTTGACCCTTTTATTGTTCACTATGGGGAAACGTTTATCGTACCAGAGCTGGTAAAAAAATATATAATTGCTCCCCACGGACCGAGTGAAGGAAAAACAGTAGCTACAATCAAGGCGTTTATACGGTAATTAGAAATCTAGACATTGCAATTTTTGGATACTTCCGTTCTATGATTGAATGTTATATGATCATAATGATATAATAATAGTCAATCGCTACGGGTAAAGGAGGACGATCGTACGTTATGAAAAAAATCGCCAATAGTATTCACCATACACATTGGGATCCCATTTGGTATTTTACAGCACAGGATGCTTTCGTGCAGTTCTCTTACAATATGAAAGAACTTTTATCAGCATTTGATGAAGGATTGGTTAAGGACTTTTTTCTAGATGGACAAACCGCTGCTATCGACGAATACTTGGAGACGCATCCAGAAGATCGAGAACGAGTAAAGAAGCTGATTGAAGAGAAGAAATTATTTATTGGTCCGTTTCATTCACAACTTGATTGTTTTATCTCAAGTGGTGAATCTGTTGTCAACAATTTACGCTTGGGCATATCAAGCGCAAACAAACTTGGCGGAGTATCAAAAATCGCCTATTTGCCGGATTCGTTTGGTCACTCTTATGATTTCCCTAAAATCTTTAATCAAATGGGGATATATGACTTTGTCATTACTAGAGGAGTGGGTGATGAGTATGACTTAGGTAGCGAATTTTACATGACTTCAAATGATGGAAGTAGCCTCTTAGTCTGTACGATGCTCTCTGGGTACGGTTATGGGACCTATGCGTTTAAAGCAGGAACTTTGTTTTCAGAGGAAGCGGTTGATTATAACAAAATTGATGTAAAGTCTTTGATTGACCGTTTGATAGAAAAATCTACCGTTCCTAAAGAATTTGTTTTCCCATTAGGATTTGATCAAAATCCTGCGATTTTAAATATTGAAGAGCAAATAGAAAAGTACAATTCTGTATCAGAGGAAATTGAATTTCGTTTAACCACGTGGGAAGAGTACATGAAGAAAGTTAGAGAAAAGGGAGTAAACATTAAAACTCATCAATCAGAGTTGTTTTCAACACAATATCACAGAGTACACAAATCGATTTTTTCAGCACGCTCAGACATTAAATCTCTGCAAGATAAAGCAGAACGCATTTTGACTTTTGAAGTGCAACCACTGATGTCCATGCTTGATAGTTTAGGGATCGAATATGATAAGAGTATTATTGATAAAGCATGGGAAACCTTGGTGAGGTGTCAAACACATTCGTCCGCAACATTAACTGATGAGACAAATGAATATATTAAAGTTGAAAGTAACAATGCAGTGAACATTGCAACCGCGACCAAAGTCTATTTAATGAAAGTTGTTTCTATCTCTATTCCAACCAAAGATTCTCGCATTATGCCTTTGGTTGTATACAATACGCTACCATATGTCCGTGATGTGAATATAAAGTTAAACATTTTCACTAAAAACGAAGACTTTAAATTAGTTCTAAACGAAAAAGAATTGGACTATACAGTGGTAGACTGTCAAAAAATTTATGGCGGTGTGTTACGAAAAGATCCAAGTTTGTTGCTAGATGAGGAGTATTTCTACAAGACAACAGTGATTGTCCAACTAAAAAACTTTAAAGGGATTTCGTATCAAACGATTTACGTTCATGACTATGAAATCGCTTCCAAACAAAAAGTGAAACCTGCTCAAAATATCATTGAAAATACAAGATATAAAATTGTATTAAATGAGACTGGAATTCAAATTACAGATAAAAAACTAGGCAAAACTTTCGACAAAGCGATTTATATTGATGAATCTGGCGATGAAGGAGATAACTACGATTACTCTTATCCTGACCCAGAAGATGACATGGTGATCCATCACTTTTTTGAAACAGGAAGTTGTTCTGCTTACAATGCAGACGGGATATGTGAAATGACGATTGAAGGACAGTTTGATGTTCCATCTGATTTGGAAAGTAGAAGGAAGAAAAAATTAAACAGTCTGTTGAAATATACATTAAACATCAGGTTAAAAGAAGATAGCGATGTTATTGAACTGAGTGGTTCATTCAAAAATGCAGCTAAAAATCATCGGGTAAGAATTGTTTATTCTACAGACTTTTCCAATACTTATTCTTATGCTGGAACTCAGTACGGTTATATCAAACGGGCGACTGAACCAGAAGAATTAAAAGTTTGGAAACAGGAAAATTGGTTTGAAGAACCTAGTCCCACCAATCCCTTGTTGAATCATGTTTCTGCTGTTGGTAATGAGTATGTGTTAAGTGCATTTACGCGTAGTGTGAAAGAATACGAGTTCATAGGAGAAGGAAAGAAAGATGTTGCTTTGACAATTTTTCGGTCGGTGGGTCATCTTGGTCTTCCTGACTTAAATCGGCGACCGGGTCGTCCGAGCGGACTTGATTATATGGTATTCGATACACCAGAAAGCCAATTGCTGGGTGAAATCAAATTTGAAATTGGAGTATCTTTCTATTCGGAGTTCGATGCTAATGTAGTAATGAATGATTACATCAAATATGCGACGGATGTGATCTATTATCAAAATCAGCAGTTTGAAAAAGCGGTATTTCCATTGGCATATTTCCCAACAAATCCTTTAAGATTCCCAGTTCCAGACACATACCACTTTTTTTCATTAGATGAGAGCGATGCTTCTTTTGGAACGGTCGTCAAATCGGCTGACAACTCTGGTTACGTAGTACGGATTTACAATAATGAAAATCAAGCAGTGGCGGCTGGAAATCTGAATTTGGATATTGATTATGAAAACATTTACAACACAAATTTGCTTGAAAGTGAAGTCGAAGAAACTTCTAGTGAACTGGGGGTTCTAAAACCTGGGGAGCTGAGAAATATTAAAATTATAAAGTCATAGGAGGAGAATCATCATGCAAAAAATTGTTGGTGTAACAGCTTGTCCAGCTGGAATTGCACATACGTACATGGCTGCAGAAAGTATAGAACAAGCAGCCAAAAAACTAGGGTACGAAATCAAAATGGAGACAAATGGCGCTTCTGGAGTAGAAAATCGCTTGACTGAAAAGGATATCGAAGAAGCTGTAGCAGTCATTATTGCGGCAGATACCAGTGTGGAAATGAAAAGATTTCATGGCAAACCGCTAATCGAAGTATCTGTTGGGGAAGCAATCAGAAAAGCTGACATCATTATGAACCAAGTTAAAAGTGGGGATATAGAGATTTACCAATCATAATTGTATGGGAGAGGTTAATATGTCAAAGGGCTCGCAAATATATAAACACATTATGACAGGTGTCTCCTATTTTTTACCTTTTGTTATCGCTGGCGGTATGTTGATGTCTTTAGCCTTTTTAATTGATGCTGGCAATGTTGGTACTAAAACCTATGGTTCAACCATTCCTTTGGCAGCATGGTTACTCGAAACTGGTAAAATTGCTTTTTCCTTAATGTTACCAATATTGGCTGGTTTCGTTGCTTTTTCCATAGCTGATCGCCCCGGAATACTTCCGGGGATCGTTGCTGGCATGGTTGCACAAAGTGGTGGATCTGGTTTTATCGGGGCGATTTTGGGAGGATTTGTAGCAGGTTATATTATATATTTATTAAAAAAATTGACCTCAAATATACCCAGAACCTTTGAAGCGACTAAAACACTTATCATCTTTCCTGTCATTGGTTTGCTCCTGACTGCAGGTGTGATGATTGCTGTAAATGCTGTCGTGGAACCTTTAAATCAATTCTTGACAGGTGCTTTAAAAGATTTAAGTGGGACAAGTTCTATTCTATTAGGAGCAGTTATTGGTGGAATGCTTGCCTTTGACATGGGGGGACCCGTAAATAAAACGGCATACCTCTTTTCTGTAGCTTCACTTACAGGAGCTGATGGATCTGCCACTTCCTCGATCGTTATGGCTGCTGCAGCTTGTAGTGGTATGACAATCAGTATGAGTTGTGCACTGGCTACCACATTATTTCCTAAAAAATTTAATGACAATTTAAAAGGGGCGGGGAAAGCTGCCTATGTTATGGGGGCTAGTTACATCGCTGAAGGGGCGATCCCGTTCGTTATTGCAAAACCGAAACAGATTCTACCTTCTATTATTACAGGCGCAGCAGTTGCTGGCGCATTAGTTTCCGCTTTTGGTGTTAAGATGTCTGCTCCAATAGGGGGTATCTTCACGATTCCGTTAACGAGTAACATCCCATTGTACATTTTGTCGTTTATCATTGGCACACTGGTTTCTACATTGATGATCGGGTTTTTGACTAAAAAAGAAGAGCCAGTTGAACAAACTTAATGTATGAGGAGAGGAGGAAACCAATGGACCTGATAAATCAACATCTCATCAAGATAAACACAACATTGAACACGAAAAGCGAGATTTTTGAAACCGTTTGCAAACTTTTGGAAGCTGATAACCGATTATTAGATAGACAATTGTTTTTAAATGACCTTTATGAAAGAGAAGGAGCAGGAGCAACAGCGCCAGGGTATTCATTTGCTATACCTCATGCTAAATCAAAAGGGGTTAAAACAGCATCACTGGTTTTTATTCATTTAGAAAATGAGATAGGTTGGACAAAATCAGAGAAAGTCAAATATATCTTTGCCATTGCTGTTCCCTATGAAGAGGCAAAGGATGAACATTTAAATATCCTTGCTATGCTGGCAAGAAAAATGATGAATGAAGATTTTCGGAAAGAGTTAAATGCTGCGAAAACCAAGGAAGAGTATTATAGACTTTTAACTGCTTCAAATGTATAAGTGAAAGATTATAATATGAATGTTATGGTATTCACTAATTGTTGGTCTTTATTTCGTCATAACATGTAATCTATTTCGTGACCTGAAGTTCGGGTCACTTTTTTTGTGATACAGCTTAATTTAAGGGTTGTCTTTATCTAAATTCTCAAAAGGTGTGATTTAATTTGAAGAAATTTAACTTACTACAAAAGAATATTCTGTTGACTGGTGGTGACCTGACAATCGAAATACCACTACTTTTAAAGGCATTTATACCGTTAGCGGATACGATCTTACGGATTCTGACAAGCTCATATACTTAAACAGTAATAAAGACGATGTACTGTTTGATTTACGCTTGTTTGAAGTAAAAGAGAAACATTTGACAAATCCGAATGATGATGAAGTTCCTGATGGCGATTTAAAACGAAATTTATTTATGGAAGGTATACAAGACATTCGTTTTCACTTGAGATAGAACTAGAAAATTATGTAGTTGATTTTTCGAAATTTGACTATGAGTGGAAATTTGAACAAAGCGATAATGACTTAAAAACCCAAAGGATTGAGGGGCCACTTGACTTGGAAATAGTCGCTCGAATGTATCTTTTATCTATATTAGCCCAGAGGGTGAGTCGGGGAAATCGTCAAAAGTTTCAATGAATATATAGGATTAATTACTAAGTGCTCATATTGGAGTGATATTTTGAAATTTTCTGGTGGAGCAAATAGCAATAGAAAAGGTTATGGCGACCAAATACCCACTTCCAAAGGATATTTGGTCGATATTTGTTAAGAGACTTGCTCATATTGTGAAATCCAAATGGGATAAATTGAACCAGTAAAACAGACGCAGACAATCTATTTTTTCATCCAATCTCAGATGATGGAGATTGGATGAAGAGGTTGAGAAAAAAACGAAATTCATTGACACAAACGTTAAAGATATACTGATGTAATTCTCTATTATTTCGCAAATGTTTCGACACGAATAGAGGAGGTATAATTATTAAAATTGAAGTCTCTTAACTTGGGTATCTTGTCTCCACATTTGACTTCGAAATAATTACCCTTGTGATTAGGGAGGTCAAAAAGTGTAAGCAGTGAAGATAGATCAGTATCCTTAGAACAAATTACTTTTAGGGACGAGATGTTGTTATTTAGGCTTACTTTTGTTCCCCGATAATTTACCTCCGCTAAGTCATAGAACTGATCATCACAAACACTGTGCGTCAAACCTTTAAAATTGGGCTTTTCATAAAGTTCATAACAGAGAGCATCTGAAGAACTTGTTTTTTGTAGTTGTTCCTCATCGGCAAATGCAAAACTTGGTATCGAAATAATTAGTAATGCTGCCAAAAAAATAAATGAAAAATTCTTTTTAATCAAAACAATCAGATCCTTTCACTTATATTGTATAAAGCTGTTCCAACTGTAAGATTTCCATTTCTGCCCTCCTTTTTGTCTACACTATAGGAAATCTTGTGATTCTACAATCGATTTATCTATTAATTACCTGTGATTTTGTTTAGCTTCCTTACTCCAGTCTTACAAGTTTGTAAGATTGGATAAAAATGTTTATCAACCTGTCTGATTAACAGCCTTTGTCGGAAAGCTGAAATTTTGATCGATAGGCCAAGCAAGTCAGGCTAAGATTTGAAGTCTAACCGGTATAGTCGGACTACTCACAATTGAAATCTCAAAAAATAAGACATTACTCATATGCTGGAAAATCTGATTTTTATGTGACAGGTTTAATTAAACCTTAATTTGAAAAGGAACAAGGCACTTCTAAAAGGATTTCAGAAATGCTCTTGACCAATGTTTATCAAATGAGTGTTTATAGAGGCTGAAAGGTTTGTGGTAGTTTTATTCAAATGATAAATAGGAACGCAATGTATGAGTAAATAGCCTTTTTCCCATTAGATAGCAAATCAGTTGAATCAATCCGATGAAACAGATTGAAAAAATTATCATTTGGATTGAAAGAAGACTGCTGAACAGTGAGCAGAGAAGAAGTGTACCTAAGATATTGGGTATAAACGTCCAATAGAACAGTTGACTGGAAATGATTTGTTGTACTTCGCTCATCGATAATCCTAACGCATACATTTTGCGCCATTGGTCCAATTCGTTCATTAAACGGGCATACAGATGAAAGTATAAAAAGCTGTTAGTAGCGAAGAGGAGCAACATGATCACCACAAGATACGGAACAATAGTTAAGGAAATACCTGCCTCCCTTCCACGATTGATGACATCCCAATCTGTTTTCGTCTCTTGTTCAATCTCTTTCGCCACTTTTAATTCTAAATATCCAGGTGGTTGATTCATCCAGTTAGCCACATAATAACCGATTGAGCGATCGATTTTGTTTGTTTTCTTGAAATGGAGCAGTTTATCAAACTGATCATTAGAAACAACAACGATATTATCATAAATCTTTCGATGGATCACTTGGTGAATTCGATATTTAGTGTTACTCTGCGGCAAGCGGATCATTTGCCCCTTTTTATTTAGTTCCTTTGTGATCAGTATCGCTTCATTTTCAGCTAAAGGAGAAGTTGGTTGAAGTCCTATAGTTTGACTTAACTTCTGATAGTCTGAATATCGGATTACTTGGTAACCTAACGAAAGAAAGGAAAAGTCGATTTTTTTGTACTGTATGTTGTGTTTGCTCAGTTGTTTCTCAATGATTTTTCCTACTTTATTAACATGAGCAGGTTTGTCTGAGATGATGTTATCAGTCCGGTATGTGAATAGTTGAGATGTCGATGGTAATGAAAGCTGATAAGACATAGAAAAGCTAATACTGATTAAAGAAATGATTAGAATACTGATTGCAAGAGTCGCCCGTTTACTCAATTGAAGTTGATTTTGATTTCGCAGCAAAAAAAATGTTGGGTTCTTCTTAAATTTTGTGATAAGTAGTAAAAAACCATTCCCGCAATAGTGTAATAAAAGGAAAAGACTCATGATGATCATCAGTCCATTGATGATATATCCGGGGAGCAATATAGTCATAGTTGAATAATCATGCATTGATAGCCAAATAAGAAAGATACTTACAATCAGTCCAAAGATCGTCATCCATTTATTGGATGAAATTGGTTGAGAGAATCGACTCAACAGAGTAAGTGTACGATTGTATCGGACAAAGATTAGCGTCAGAAGGCAATTGATCAGAAACCCTCCACTAAAAATGAGACTTGTTCTGAGGATTGTATTTGTTGGGAAATAAAAAGCTGGAATGGGCAGATCTGCTAATAGACTGGTAATGATGAGGAATAGCTTGGAAAAGAGAATGCCGATCCCAATGCCTACTAGGATTGATAGTAATCCTAGGATGATATTTTCTGAGATAATCATCCAATTGATTTGCCCTCTCGTCGCACCAAATACATGATAGAGACTAAACTCTTGTTTGCGAAATTGCAGAAACAGACTCATGGAAGAGAAGAGAAAGAGAATCGCAAATATTATCACGATATATGAAGTGAAAGAGAATAAAAAGAGAGGACCATAGTCGCCTACTACCATTTGATGAAAAGGATTTTGAGGATGCTCAACATACATATCAAATAGGAAAAAAATCGATATAAAGCTGACACTGCTTAGAAAGTACATCAGATAGGAACGGGTTTGATAACGAAGGTTTGCTATGGCAAGCGTCAGCAGATTCATTCGATATTCCCCCCGAGTAGAGAGAGATAGTTAAGGATGTTTTGGAAGAACGCTTGTTGCAGTTCATTAGCATATAGTTCGTTATGGAAAATCCCATCTTTTAGAAAGATCACGCGATCGCAGTAACTAGCTACAACTGGATCATGTGTAACGAGTAATAAGGTTGTCTGCTCCGTCTGCTTTAGCTCTTGTAGTAGTTTCATCACCTGTTGTGAACTTTGTGCATCGAGGTTACCAGTTGGTTCGTCTGCTAAGACAAGAGTGGGTTGATGGATGAGTGCTCTAGCAATGGCAACTCGTTGCGCTTGTCCTCCTGAGAGTTCATAAATCTTTTTATCAAGCAAGCTTTCCAATTGCAGTTTCTCGGTGACTGTAGCTAAGCGTTGGTTCTGTTCTGTAGCTGAAACCTTTTGTAGCACCAGTGGAAAGATGATATTTTGACTAACAGTAAGCGTATCGAGTAACTGAAAATCTTGAAAGATAAAGCCAAGCTGTCTTCGTCGAAAATCTGTTCGTTTTTTATGTGACAGTTGAGTCAGCTCCATTTCTGAAAACCAGATTTTCCCTGATGTTGGTTTATCGATTGTAGAGAGCTGATTGAGTAGGGTCGTTTTCCCGCTTCCAGACGGGCCCATGATACCTACCATCTCCCCTAGTTGGACAGAAAAATTGATCCCATTTAAGACTCGATTCGATGACTGTTTTCCATACACTTTGCATAACTGTTCTACTTGTATGAGAGTCATGTTGATTTCCTCCTTCTTTTTCTATCACTGTAATGGAAAACAAATCAGCGTACAATCGATTTTGATGTTCGCATTCTGCTAATCAAGTAAGTTGACTTACAGTAACCTTACTTTTTTGTAAGGATGAATAGAGCTAGCAAACTGCAAACAGATATTCGTTCCTTTTCCTGGTTCAGAAGTGAGTGAAATGGAATGGCCTAATTTTTTGCAAATTTCCTTAACCAAAAATAGACCCATTCCTGTTGATTCTCGTTGCTTGCGCCCATTTTCTCCAGTAAAGTAACGGTTAAATACACGGGGAATGTCCTGTTTGGGAATGCCGATCCCCTCATCTTTAATGAATAGCTGAATGTTGCTTCCCACTTCTTGTGCAACAAATTCGACAAATTGCCCTTTGCCACTTGAATATCGAATAGCATTTGAAATCAGTTGTTTACAGATGAAGTTTAGCCATTTTTCATCCGAGTAAATGAAGCAGTCTTCGGGAACTTGTACTTTAGGGCGAATCTTATGTTTGATAAACATTCTTCGATTTTCATACACACAGCGCTGTATCATTGTTTGTAAATGTAGCTTTTTTACTTGAAAATCTTTTTCAAAATCGTTTAACCGTGAAATATATAAAATGAGTTCAAGACCATCAGCAATTTGATCGATTTCATGTCGAATCTCGTCAAGAAGTGGATCAGGATTTTCCTGTAAGACGAGATTGATGATAGAAATAGGAGTTTTCATTTGATGAACCCATTGATTGATAAAAGCAAGATGGTCGTCGACTTTTTTTTGCGTTTGGAGAAGTTGATCTTGATATAACTGGTATTGTTTATGTACCAACTGATGCACGGCATGAGATAATGGCGAATGATCGAGCATCTGAATCGATTCATCCAAGGACTTAGGCAAATGTGTGAGTTGAGCATACATTTTTCGATGAAAAAAATAGCGAATCAGTAAATAGAGTAAAAGAAAAAAAAGACTGATCATGCCAGCGTAGGCTAATCGCCACAAGTTTTGTTGATCCCAAAGAAGCGTTAATAAAGTTGCTGTTTGCAATAGATAGATAAAAATGAGTGGCAATTGTTCACGTTGGAGAAGTTTCATCGAAATCACTCCAATTTGGTTTCAATCGGTAGCCCACGCCTCGAACTGTTTCAATCGTATTTGTTAGTCCGATGGAGCCTAATTTTTTCCGGACTCGTGTGATGTAAACATTTAATGTGTTTTCATCAACAAATTCTTGATCTTTCCATAGCCGTTCTAACAAATAATTTCGGCTGACCACTCTTTTGGGACTGTTCATCAGTGCTTCAAGTAAGAGTGCCTCTTTGCGGTTCAATCCGATTTTGGCTGTTCTCCATTGTAATTCGAGTTGTTCAATTAAGAGAATCAGACCTTGGCACTCGATGGTACGCTCCTGGTTAGGCATTGCATAGGAACCATATACTCTACGCAGTAAACTGCGAATCTTTGCAATGACCACATCATAGTCAAATGGTTTTGTAATATAGTCATCCGCACCGTTCTCAAGTGCCATCACCTGATCCATCGTCCCTTCACGTGCAGAGATAAATAAAATAGGGCAATTTGACCGAAAACGAATCTGACGACACCAGTAAAAACCATCATAATATGGGAGATTGACATCAAGTAAAACCAAATCCGGTTGTACTTCTTGAAAAGTGCAGATTACATCTTTAAAATCTTCTGGAAGATAGGTGGTATAGCCATAACGGTGTAAATATATTTGCAGATGTTGTGCTAGATGTTGATCGTCTTCAATGATTAATAGAGTTGACATATAAATCCCTTCTTTGAGTAGTATTATTTTTGTAAAAAAAGCGATATGAAAAAGAAATCGAATATTCATCGATTATGAAAATTAATTTTATGAATACAAGACAGCCACCTATGGTCAACTGATAGTCAAGGGAATAGGCTTTTATCCAAATATAGTAATTAATTGCAATTTTAGTGTACTTCCAATGATAAAAAGTGTCTATAGAATGGATTTATTAGTTCGTTTTTATATTATATAGAGGTTGTTGCATTAATCGAAAATAAAATAGAAAAATCCGCCAAAATGTGGTTAGATGAAAGCTCTCACACAACCATCATCCACAAAGGGCGGATCATCATGAGTGTAGCACGACTTTC
>NZ_FQVL01000005.1 GCF_900129355.1 Seinonella peptonophila
GGTTCTAAGCATCCCCGCAAAAGGGATACCGAACCACGTCCCATTCACCTCACCGCTTGTAGAAGCGGGAGTACTCTTGGACGAATTTGGATAGAATTGAGCAGTCTCAACAAAAATTAAAATTAGGTGCAGATTATAAAGATCAAAATTTAGTTATCGCAACTCGTTTCGGTACTCTGATAGGACCTCGAAATCTTCTTAGGAGCTTCTACCGAATTATCAAACAAAACAAACTAACCAAGATTCGCTTTCATGATATCCGCCACACACGCTACGCTTATGTTGCAACAAGGCGAACATCCAAAAATTGTGAGCGGAACGACTTGGACATTCAAATAGCCGTGTCATCCTAGATATTTACAGTCATGTGTTACCAAACGTGCAAAAAGGAGCTGCGGATCGTTTTGACCAATTCCTCACAAAAGAAAACGATCTTCATTTAGTTAAAAACACTTTAGCAGACTAAAGGTTAGCATTTCGTTTGCAATTTGTGATCTCCTCTACTTTCTCAACAAAGCAAAAACCCTTGCATATGCAAGGGTTTGTTTTGGTGGAGCATAGCGGGATCGAACCGCTGACCTTCGCGCTGCCAGCGCGACGCTCTCCCAGCTGAGCTAATGCCCCATGTTGATAGCGATGCTTGATATTTTATATGATTTAAGCAGGGTTGTCAAGAAAGGGAGATTGGCCACTGCTCTATGATTTTATAAAAAATAATGATATTTTATAGGGATGGGAATGGAGGAGTAGGTTTTGAGTAAGCGATTGATTTATTTGATTTTGCTAAGTGTTGCGTTGATGTGGGGAACGACTTATGTGGGGTCTAAAGCTGTGCTTCATATGGTTCCACCAACAGTAGCAGCAATGATTCGATGGGGATTTGCAACGCTTTTTTTAGCTCCTCTCTATTTGGTCAGGAAGGTAGAGAAGCCAAGAGGTCGCGAATGGATCATGGTGGCTCTAGTAGGTATGCTGGGTGTGGGCCTGTACCAGGCTCTTTTTTTTGGTGGATTACATTATACTACCTCATCAGATGCAACGATGATTCTATCGGTTGGGAATCCTGGATTTACCGTTCTGTTCACCCTTCTATTTTTCCGACAACGTTTGAGCCAGAAGCAATTAATCGGGTTTACCATTGCTTTTATTGGGGCAATTCTCTTCTTCTCTACTTTACAGCAAACAAATCATGTTGATGCGGATCGTCTGATAGGCATTGGGTTCATGATCTTAACTGCTTGTTGTGGAGCATGGTATGCCATCTTAGCAGGGCGCTTGATGAAACGCTTTGATAGCCTCTTGATTAGTATAATCTGTACGTTTGCTGGTACATTGCTATTAACATTGATGGCACTTCCAGAACTGCAAAGCGTAAACTGGAAGCAGCTTCCGTGGCAATTTTGGCTTGTAGAAATCTTTTTAGGGCTATTTCCTAGTGCATTAGCTAACCTACTTTATTTTAAAGCAATAGAGCTTGTGGGTGCCTCACTAGCCATCTCAGTAAACTATTTGGTTCCCATTATCAGTTTGTGGCTTTCTTCCCTACTACTCAACGATACCATCACGTTGGTTCAAATAATGGGCTCATTGATTATGATTATCGGTGTCTGGTTGATCCAGCAACAGACAGAAGAGATCAATAATAGAAAATATAAGTCAGGATGAAACAGATAGATGGAATCCCCTTCCATCTATTCCTCAGAACAACTGATTAATCTATCTCAATAGGCGATAAACCATACAAAAATAGGGCTTTTCACTGATTCTTAACTACCTAAGTAATAGATGTATGGTTACTAATTTTTAAGTATAATGGTTTGGCTTGCTTTTAAAAAACGACCTTCTATGATGAAGATTGATCCATATAGCGAAAACGTTTCAATCGTTTAAAAATATAATTGACTTAAATAATATGTTATTATTTAATCAAATCAATAATATAATCTTGTCCATTCTATATTAAATTTTTCCTTTTCTGATAGGAAGGAGTTTTGCCGTTTGAAGAAAATATCCAGTTTGTTCGCCTCTTTTGTATTAATTGTGAGTCTACTTACGGTAACGCTCCCAAATCAAACAAATGCAGCGGGAAAGCCAAATTTTTTACTCCCCTTTCCCTGTAAAGAACAATGGGAAGGAAAGACCTATGCAATTCATAATAATAAGCCTTCTGTTGACTTCTATCTTGCTTTTTCTAAAGAGTTAAGTGATGGAACCAGAGTGGGGACAAAAGGGAAAACTGTAGTAGCTTCAGCAGCAGGGAAAGTTATCTATGCACAAAATATGACCCTGGCTTCTAATCAAGGTACAGGCTATGGAAATGTGGTTAAAATTGATCATGGTGATGGCTGGGTCTCACTCTACGCCCATTTGGACACGATTGATGTAAAAAATGGTGCTTCAGTCAAAGCAGGAGATAAAATTGGTACTGTAGGGAATACAACCCGTATTGGCAATCATATAACACCCCATCTCCATTTTGAACAGTTTTACAATGGCGTCTCTCAAGCTATGACGCTTGAAGGAAAGGGCGTTCCATACAGTTTTATGGGATCAGCTAAACCACATGGAACCGAAGGAAAAGATTGGTGGTATAAAACAGAAGATAAAATAGTCAAATTAGTCCAAGTCTATACAAGTTCTAACTGTGGAAATCAAGATACCTCCAGCAAACCTGAAGAGAAAGAGACGATAAAGAAACCAAAATCGAGCGAACCTATCGATACAACGCAAAACGATTATCAAGTAACAACCCTTAAAAAAGAAGAACCACTTAAAGCAACCGAGCAACCCAAAAAAGGGACTGAACAAAAAAGTGATGGAAAAGAGTACAAAGTAACTACATTTGAAGGTAAGCCACTCTCCATCCGCTCGGGCCCCGGTACCTCATATCCCATTGTAGGGACATTAAAAAATGGGGATAAAGTAAAAATAGAATGTCAGGTAAAAGGTCCTCGTGTTCATGAAGGATTTGATAACAACCTCTGGGATCGAATTGGTAAAGACCAATATGTCACCGATAGTTATGTTTACACAGGTTCTGACAATATGGTTGTACCTGAATGTAAGTAATGATCCATAAGAATTGCCACTTGAAAAGTTGATTTCTCGTTTTATCAGGTTGGTAAAACTTTATATCATTCGATTTGCGCATCAAAAATGATCGAACATAGAAAGAGTCGGACAAAAGAGGATCATCCTCTTTAGATGCCGACTCTTTTTTATGAAGTGAATCACCCATATCGTCTTGCTAATAAAACGAAAGAATAACCTAATGATCATGTGAAGGTGGCATTTCGAGTGCTACTTCGTGCACTGGAAGCTATAGTCTGTGGACAAACTGTTCAACTCTCCACAGGCTTATATGCTAGAGAAGGCAGTTTTTTGCCCAGCCACAAGGGTTATCAGCCAAACATCCTCGCAAATCTGGAGCAGAGCGTCGCCGTAAACCACGATCAGGAGTAGATCATGGACTCTTTCTACAAGCTAATTCTCATACTAGAAGTTAAAGATTTGATCAGCTAGAGAGATATCGCTGGTTTTTTTCCATCCTTTTATCCAATAGGGAATTGGCCATGAGATGAATCAAATTAATGATAAAAATAGCAGGGGCAGTAATAGCTATAATACCTGGAAAAGTGGTTTCAAACGTTAAAGCCAAAATTATTGCTGTGATCCCATTTTGTTGTCCAAAAGCTAGATAGACTCGATCCATCTTATCCATTCGCCTTGTTAGTAAGAGGACGACAATTATTTGTGCAAAGATCGCAGCCAATGCAACCCAAAGCCCATCTAATAGTTGCCATCCATTCACCATTAACATACCTAATAAAAAAGTGGCAATTGCTAATGAGCCATTGGAAAGATAGTCGATGAACTTCCCAAAAGCTGGACGTAAAAAGAGTCCAATCAAGGCGATTCCTAGCATCAACTGTGCATAAATGGCAAAGATGATAGAAAAAACGACCCACACATATTGAAAAGCTGGGTATCGATACGTCCCTTTCCAAATGAGATAAATCATTGCTGCAAACACAAAATTCCAAGCTACTAGAAGCAGTTGCTGTCCTAATAAGCCACTAGAGACTAACAGATTGCCCGTTTGATCATCTAGCTTCGTCGCAAATTGTAAAATGAATAAGGAAAGAATAACGGTAACCGGATCATCAAATGACGACCAAAATGCAAGTAGCGTGCGTGCTTTGCTTGACATCTTGCTTTTCCCCATTAAAGCAGCAACCGACAATGGATCAATCTGCGCTACAACTACACCTAACAATAGAAAAATCGGTTTCTTACTAAGCAGAAACAATAGACCACCAATCAAGATCACTTTTAGTAAAACACCGAAGACGATAACTTGTAGAATTTGTAAAACTTGTGCCCGATCCCTCACTTTTTCAATTTGATAGGTACTGCTATATAATCCAATTGCTAATAAGGTATAGATCAGAATTTGATACCAATCCGATTGTTGTGGATGATGAATATATAAAGCATTAGCAAAAAGAAATCCGAGCAACGCTAAAAAAAATAATAAGAATAGACGAATGAATATCATCTCCTACGACATAATTATCTAAAAATTCATTCAAAGAGGTTAGGTATGAAAAATCAGGCTCGAAGGCGTTATGTAGTCATAACGCTACTCTTTACCACTTGGATGGTTGGCTATCTAGATCGACTTGCGATCAATACAGCAATCATTCCAATTGCAAAAGAATTCTCACTCAATGAAGTAGAGTCAGGTCTCATCCTCAGTGCTTTTTTCCTTAGTTATACACTGATGCAACTCATTGGAGGTTGGTTAGCCGACCGTTTTGATGTCAGATGGTTAATCTTACTTTCAGTCATTGTCTGGTCTCTCTTTACAGGGTTGACTGGACTTGCTACCTCTTTTCTAGGTCTTATCCTCATCCGAATCTTATTTGGAGTTGGTGAAGGAACGTTCCCTTCCGCTAGCACAGTCATCATCATCCATCTGTTTCAACCGGACGAACGTGCGCGAGCCAAGACATCCGTACTCTCGGGTACAACGGCTGGCACATTACTAGGTACCTTTGTCTCCGCTTCATTGATTCTCTCAGTTGGATGGCGCGGGATGTTTTATTTGCTGGGCTTACTTGGTACCATTCTCGTTCTTTGCTTCTGCTTCATGTTTCAAGATATGAAACCACAATCGGTACCCCTAAAAAAACATGAACCCTACCCATTTCAACAAATCTTCCGCTCCCCAATGCTTGTCTACATTTTGAGTAGCTGGTTTTGTTGGAATATTGTTCTCTGGGGCATGAACTCTTGGATGCCTTCATACTGGGTTAAGGTTCGCGGTCTAAATCTCATGGAAATGGGTACCGTGTCCATCATACCAGCTTTAGCAGGGATGATCGGTATGATCGGCAGTGGATGGGTTTTGGATCGATGGTTAAAAGGGCGCGAATCTTTATTAGGCGCGGGAGCAGCGATCGTTGCTTGTATCTCTCTACTAGGTCTTCTCTTCGCAAATTCAGATTGGATTGCTCTACTTTTTCAAACAGTTGTTGCTTTTTGTGGTTCTTGTGTGAGTGCTACGATCTTTGTCTACCCCATTAAATATGTTGCCCAGCAAATTGCCGGCTCCGTGACAGGTCTGATCAACTTTGGCGGAATGGCAGCAGCGGCCATCTCTCCTACTATTTTTGGATACTTAGTAAAAATCACAGCAGGTTCTTATCAAGCTGGATTTCTTTTCTTTATGACCGCTGCATTTCTCTCTGGATTGAGCACTTGGTTGATTCGAACTGATCAAAGTCTCTTATTTCCCAATTCCACCGAAGAAAAACCATTAAAGGAGAGTTCATAACCTTCCGTCTATTCGATTGACAAAGTCGCATGATTCCTTGCTATAACTTTGCGGGGTCACTCTCTTGATACGTTTGGTTAACTGCTGTAACTAGATATTGATAGGCTTCTGGTTTTTGATTGGTACGATCCATATATTCATGAACGGTTTTTGCTTGTTTGGGGACAATGGCAAGAATCGCTTCCGAACGCTGTAAATCAATCTTTTGATCAGGGGCAAAGCGATAGATGACAAAATAGCGGATATCTGCTGTGGATGAGACTGTCCAGCGAAGACGAACTCCTTCTCTTGTTGAGCTTGTGGGCATGGCTTGCGGTGTAGGAGGATGTTGAGATAGGTTACCAAAAGGAGGTAGCAGTGCATAGTATCGAAAATAATCTTTCTTCAACTGTTCTTGAATCTGTAGTGGATTTTTGCTCAGGTCTTTTAGACTAAAAAAGAGGCTCCCTTTTACTTCTGGATGTGAGAGATTTTCATCCAATTGATGAGGGATTTCATTTCCATCTTTCCATTCTTCAATCCGATAGGCTGCCTGCCCAATCATAAGTTGTACAGAGACAGAATGAACTTGTTTTACCCACCATTGCAGTAACTTCTGATAATCGGCAGCCTTGTTTCCTATTTTCCAATATAATTGGGGAGCAACATAATCAACCCATTCTTTCTGTACCCATTTCCGTGTATCTGCATATAACGCGTCATAACTCTCTAGCCCTTTACTATCTGAACCGGCAGGGTCACTTGAACGATTGCGCCAAATTCCAAATGGACTGATACCAAAGCGAACACTTGCCCGCAGCTGCTTCATCCGCTTGGAAACTTCACTCACCAACTGGTTGACATTATCCCGGCGCCACTCTGCTCGATTTTTAAAATGACCTCCAAATTTTTTAAAGCTCTGATCATCAGGAAAAGACTCCCCTTTTACTGGATAGGGATAGAAATAATCATCAAAATGTACAGCATCAATCGCATAGTTTTGCATGACTTCTTCGATACTTTGAACGATATGCTGTCGAACTTCAGGTAAACCGGGATCATAGTAGAGCTTGCCACCATACCGAACTACCCAATTGGGATGTTTCCTTGCGGGGTGATTTGAAGCAAGCTCTGATGTCTTCTCCGTTAAGAGTACCCGATAAGGATTGAACCAAGCGTGAAACTCTATACAACGTTGATGGCATGCCTCTACCATAAACTGCAATGGGTCATAACCAGGGCTTTTCCCCTGAGTTCCTGTTAGATAAGTTGACCAAGGATTGATATGGGAAGGATAGAAGGCATCTGCCATCGGGCGAATTTGCACAGCGACTGCATTTAGCTTTAACGTTTGGCATAGATCGAGCAACTGTACAAACTCTTTTTGTTGCTCCTCTTTGCTCAATCCCGAACGTGAAGGCCAATCAATATTACTCACAGTTGCAATCCAAGCTCCCCGTAACCAACGTTTTACATAACGATCTACCATTTTCACACCACCACTCGCTAGATTTACATTCATACTATCGTACGAAATAAACAGCAAATTGTGTGGATTCATAGATGTTATTTATAATTTCTCGTACCAACCCTTTAGTTCCTGTAGTTTTCTACGTTTTTTTTCAATTCCTGTGCTAAAATGGTCATTTTGATTTCGCTCATCAAATCGCTCGGCAATTTCATACATCTCTACTCGAATTTGCTCTGGTGTGATTCCGTTAGGAAATTGAATCGAAGTTAATTGTTGTTCATTCAATTGTTCAAATAAGAGTACCGATGCTCGATAAAATGAAAATCTACGCGAAGGGACAAACGAAGCAATTGCGTCCTTCAGAAACTCTTCAAACCAACTAACTGCTTTTACTAAGTCAACCACAATTAAATACTCTAATAAGCAAGTAACCTCGTAAAGAAAAGTATAATCAATCATTTCGCGGCATTTTTGGTAATAGTTTGCTGCTTCATCTGCTCGTTTCTGCTCTAATAGCGGTAACAAAAAAGATGCATATGTAGCTTGCGGCACGCCTTGACAGCTTATTTGACCTGCAAAAATGGGTTTCGCCACTTCATATGCCTGATCAAATGCTTGATTTCGCAGAAGTGTATAGGCTTTACTATCCAACTCACAAGCGGAACAATCTGTCATCCCATCGTGAGCCGCTTGATCCCATAACTCAAAATAATGAGCCGCTTTTTCAATATCATCAGCATGTAGAGCATTAGAGCGTTGAAGCTTATAGTAAGAACGCAATCCATAGCCATTTTCAAGCAGACGCTTCCGATAATCTTCTAGTGATTCCTCGATTTTTTCTTTTTTGATTTCCGGGAAATCATGCAAATTCTCACATATCCATTTATAGTGCCAAAGAATACTGTGTGTATCTTCCCTATTCTCTTGTTTATCGTAATAGGATAGACACCAAGCGAAGGAGAGAATCGCTTTTTCGATCCTCCCTGACATGACTGCGGCATTGGTTAGATCCATTCTTGCATTATATGCTTCGCTTGAGCTCAAGTGTGCATCAGCAATTCGCACTGCTTCTTCTAATAAGGCTACTTTGCTATTCCCATATGGTAAATCCATTGCTTCATAGATTAAATCATAATATCGATCACGCATTGGCATCCATCCCTTTCTCAATAAGACGAATCAAACCATTGTTTAATAAATGTAATTCTTGTTGTCGCAACGGATAGTGCCCTAAAAGCAGTGACTGAATGTAAAGTACTTCTACAATCATTCGTTTCATTTCTTCATCTTCGCTTTTGATTGCCCGCTGAATGATGGGATTTTGGTAATTAAAGCAAAGCTGGGCAAGCTGACCAACTGTCTGATGACCGGACATCTGGCCAATAATCGATGAAAAAAGCTCGTTTGATTCCTCTTTCGTCTGCTCTACCGTCCGCCAAAATAAAGCTTCTTCGTTTGTCGTATAGAGAGCAGGCAATTCGTCTGGGTTAAATTTCTTGATTTCTGCTTTACAGAGATAAGGCTGTAAAACAATATTTGCAATGCGAATAAAATCATATACATGCCCGCGCTCCTCAAAGCTTAACTCCATAAATTGATCCGTAAATGTTGTTGGATTTACCCGCTTGATCTGAATTGTGGGGTCGATCATCGGTAACTTTTCGATCAGTTCCGTATCATGTACATAGGCAGTATTTACGACACAAAAAGATTGAGCCTTCGCTACCTGTGTGATTTGACGGAACTCATCAAGACTAGGTGTGTAGAAGATAGTGGGTGACTGTTCACGAATCTCTTTTAACTTCATCCGGCCAAATGAAGTTTCAAACGGTAACCAGTCAATAAAGAGCCGATACAGTTCGTTATCTTCTTTTGCCAAAGTTTTAATCGATTCATAATGAATCTGGATAATCTTCGCTAATAAATCAGGATCTTTTTCTACTAATTGAACTAGATAGCGTTTGATACAATCCCCTAATTCATTCCGAACCACGTCTAATAAGGGGTCTTCATAGAATTCTTCTCGAGAAGCAGTTGGTCTTAATTGGTTGACATTGATTACACCTTTGACAAAAAATGACCAACTGGGTAGAAGTTTATCTACTTTCTCAGAAAGCAGCATTTGTTTCACATAGACTCGGCTGGTCTGTTTGGCGTTTATTCTTACAGCATATGGCAAGATATAAGCAACACCGTGCGCTTCACCTACAGTAGAACGAAGGGGAATCGCATCTAAGTAATCTTCTTCATAACGCTGACGCCCATAAGCTAATGCTTGATCAATTGTCATCTCCCATGGGGCTAACTCAGCATTAAGACGATGGGAATCTCTCGTATCCGAAAAATGAATTGGGTATGGTAGAAACTCTCCATAATACTCGCAGAGCTGCTTGACTTGATCAACCCGGAAGTAATGTTCATAGCCTGATTTTGCTTGTAAATAGATTCGCGTTCCTGGTCTCATTTCGGAGTCAACTTTTTCAATCGTATAACTTCCATCAGGCTTCCCTCTCCATTTTACAGTCTGCTCACTTTTTACAGAGCGTGTAAGCAAGACAATCTCATCGCTCACAATAAAACAAGAGAGTAACCCTACACCAAAACGTCCAATGTAATCGTCCCCATCTTCACCACGTTTAGAGGTTTGTCCGATTTGCGAAAGAAAATAATGAACCTCTTCTTCTGATAAACCGAGCCCGTTATCTTCAATAAAAATAGTAGGATTCTCACCAGCATAGACTTCTACATTGATTTTCCCATCATATGCTGGTTCTACTTTATGCCGTGCTGTAATCGCATCTACTGCATTTTGTAACAATTCACGTATAAAAACATGAGGTGTACTATATAAATGATTTGATAATAAATCAATCATTCCCTTTAAATTAACTTTAAAATGAAATTGATCCATAAGTTATCGCGCTCCGTTTCGTGCTGATAATTACTAATTGTAATTGTATTATACAAACAATAATCCAACTAGTCATTTTATTCTTATGTGTGAATTTAATTTAATTGAGATAAAAAATAAGTAGTAGGCCTCGGTTTCTAGCATCCCTTTTCATCACATCAACTTCTCACCACTCATGTTACGTTTTTTCTTCCATTCATTTCTTCACTAGCTGTCTTTTATAAATCGAACTCCAGGATGCCAACACTAAAAAATAAAATGATTCATCACACCTAGATATTTCCCTTCTACTAATACCAAGCTCTATCACCCAAATATAAGAATATCAGTTAATCACTAACATAACTATGGGGTTATTGCATAATACAGCTTAAAGTTTTCTAACCCTTAACCAGCAAAGATGATCGATAGAATCCCCAAAATATGTTTTGTCCTCAAACAACTCAAAGGAGAATAACAATGGAATTAGCGGTGAAGTGGATGGAATATGGTTCGATATTTCCCTTGGGAATACTTTCACTGCAAGAACTATGGGTTGAGTCTGCTAAGATAAGATTGATATTTGCAAGACTCACTTCATGTGTAGTCATTCAACGTAACATCAATGCTTTCCTGAGCGTGTTCCCTACTGGTTCTTCATCTTTGAAATAATTCACGATAAAATCTCGAAATACGATTGCTGCTCGTGATAAATATCGATTTTCCCGCCAAGTGATACGAAAAATTCTTTCACCGATCGGATCAACAATCGGCAATTTGACTAAGTTTAACTCCTCCTCACTTCTACAACCACCAATAATAGCGACACCAAATCCAGAACGAACAAGATCGATGATACTCGCAGGATCCTCAGTTTCACATACCATCTTCGGGCGAAATCCGACGTGGGCACATAAGCGATCATTCATTAACCGTAATGGAGAATTTTCTTTATATCCAACAAAAGCTTCTTCTGACACTTCACTAAGATGAATCGATTTGCGATTTGCATATTTATGTCCATGCGGTACAACAAGGTAGAGTTTTTCCCGTACCAATGGAATCTCAATGAATCCCTCTTGATAAATTGGCATTGAAGTTAAATAGAAGTCTACCTCTCTCTTTAATTCTAAGTTCTCAAAATCCTCAATAGATAATTGAAACATATGGAAATTTACCTCACTATGTTCAGCTAAGAAGATCTGCAATGGTTTTCTCATCTGTTCCATATTCATCATTGCTAAGTGAATACGACCTTGCTTTAATCCAGATAGATCTTCTATTTCCCGTCTCCCTTCTTCGAGTAAATGCATGGCAGCCTTCGCTTTTGCTTCAAAAGCTTTACCAAAAGGATTTAAACGAATTTGTCGTCCTTGACGTTCAAATAATGGTACACCTAAATCCTCTTCCAGCCGATGAATTGTTCTACTCAATGCCGGCTGGGATACATGAAGTTCTTGTGCAGCATTCGTCATATGTTCTAATTTAGCAACGGTCAAAAAATATTTAAGTTGAAGTAGTTCCATTGTTCCTCTCCTTTCATTACATTCAGTATATAAATATATAGCAAAAGAAGTATTTTTTATTATCTATTTACATTTATATAATTGATTGAACAAGCAACATACTAAAATAAGAAGTTAATCGTATAAAGGAGCTGATAAAAATGAAAGCAGTGGCATTTCATTCACCTGGCACTCCAGACGTATTGCAAGTGATGGACTTCGATGCTCCAATCCCAACAGCAGGACAAGTTCGAGTAAAAGTAAAAGCAGCAGGTGTACAGCCTATTGACTGTACAATTCGTAGAGAAGGCATCAGCCCTCCAGGAATGAAAATCGACTACCCTCAAATACTTGGAAATGAATTTGCTGGTACCATTGATATGGTTGGCGAGGGAGTTGAGGAATTTTCAGTTGGTAACGAGGTGATTGGTTGGGCACTTCTGTCTAGTTATGCTGAATATGTAGTCGTACCGACATCTCAACTCGTTAGAAAGCCTAAAAATATGCCATGGAAAGAAGCTGGTGTGCTCACTGCTTCTGGGCAAACTGCCCATACTGCATTAGAGGAGCTGAAAGTCAGTGCAGGAGAAACCGTTCTCATACACGCAGCCGCTGGTGGAGTTGGAACATTCGCAGTACAAATAGCGAAGGCTTGGGGAGCAAATGTAATCGGCACTGCCAGTCCACGTAACCATGACTACTTGCGATCCTTAGGAGTGATTCCAGTTACATATGGAGAAGGACTTGTTGATCGAGTTCGCAAATTAGCTCCCAAAGGAGTTGATGTATCCTTTGACGCAGCAGGAAAAAACGCATTAGAGCCCTCTATGAAGCTTGTCCAAAACAAAAAAAGAATTGGCACAATCGTTGATTTCGATCTTGCAAAAGAGCTAGGAGTTGTATGCATCTTCAATAAACGTAGTATTGTAAGGTTACATGAGCTTACCCAATTGTACGAAAAAGGGTTACTTCGAATCTTCATATCAAAATCATTTTCAATCCACCAAGCTGCCGAAGCTCACAGAGCTGTGGAGACGGGTCACGTTCGCGGAAAGGTTGTTCTTGAAATAGAGTAAATCAATCTATAGCGTAAAAATTATCGCCCTCAATCAAGAGCGATAATTGCTATCATCTACTTAAACTATACACATTTCTTCAAATCACAAACCTTCTTGATTGAGACTCCTCACGCTTAAAAGCGTGGGATTCTTGGGTAGTTTGCGCACTCCATTCATTTCTGCTTCGTGCAACTCCCAAGCTAGGGGCTGTCCCATCAGCCCATCCCATGCAGTTCTACAACTTCTGTTGCATGTATCTACATGGGCGGCGTACCTGTTACCAGTACGCTAGTTTCGGTTCCATCACTCACTCTTATGGTTTTACCAAGCGGGAGAGATGGGTTCGTCGCTTGAACCTCATACCATCACGTACACAGGAACAAAGCCTGCTACAAGCAGGATGAGCACCGCTCATGTGTTCGATTATACAAAAAATGGTTGCTCTTAGCAATCCCTTGAAAGGGATTGCTAAGAGCAACGCCATCTTTCATCCCACTATTCAAACCGTGGCTTTCAGCTGGCAGATTTCTGTAAATAGATATCGTTCTACGTATAGAGGTGGCACGCAACCCAATGATTTGGTGTATCTTCTATCTCCGTTGGATCAACTTCTGCACAGATTTTCATCGCATGTGGACATCGAGTTCGAAAAGGGCAACCACTAGGTGGATCAATTGGATTGGGCACCTCACCAGAGAGAAGCACACGCTTTGGCTGTCTAGCCTGCCTTGGGTCTGGGACAGGAATGGATGAAAGCAATGCTTGTGTATAGGGATGTAAGGGGCGACGATATAATTCATCACTGGCTGCTAGTTCTACCAGTCGACCTAGATACATCACGCCTACTCGATCACTAATATACTTAACCATCGATAAATCATGAGCAATAAATAGATAGGTCAAGTCTTGTTCTTGTTGGAGTTTGCGCAGCAGATTCACGACTTGTGCTTGAATCGATACATCTAGTGCGGAAATGGGCTCATCAGCCACGATAAATTCCGGTTCCACAGCAAGAGCACGTGCAATGCCAATGCGCTGTCGCTGTCCTCCACTAAACTCATGAGGGAAACGACTTGCATGGTCAGATTGAAGCCCAACTTGCTCTAGGCGCTGGTATACCATTTCACGCTTCTGTTTGCCACTTGCTAATTGATGGATCTCCATTCCTTCAGCCACAATATCCATTACGGTCATACGAGGATTTAGCGATGCATAAGGGTCTTGGAAAACCATCTGTACCTTTTGACGGAAATGCTGCTGCTTTTTCCCTTTTAGTTGGTGGATATCTTGATCTCGATATCGAATTGTGCCACTTGTAGGTGTATACAAGCCAAGTATTAACCGACCTATTGTAGACTTTCCACACCCAGATTCTCCTACTAACCCGAATGTCTCTCCCTTTCGAATCGAAAATGATAGCTCCTTCACAGCTTGTAGCTGTTTTTTCCGACTCAATGAAAATACCTTTGAAACCTGATTTACGGTAAGGATTGATTGATTTGCCATCTACTCATCACCCCCCGCTCGGTTCTCATGTTCTTTTGAAGCCATCGGATGTTCTAACCAGCAAGCAACCTGATGCGTGCTAGAACAAGCAGTAAGTTCTGGTGGGGTTTGATCACAAATGACCATAGCCTGCAAGCAGCGATTCACATAGGGACATGCTTTAGGAGGATGCAGCAGATCAGGAGGCGAACCTGGGATCGCAACGAGCGATTCTTCTCTTGATTGTTTTAACTGTGGCAAAGAGCGTAGCAATCCCCAAGTATAAGGATGTTTTGTATGCTGAAATAGTTCATCGACGGTTCCATGCTCCACGATTTTCCCCGCATACATCACCATTACTCGATCAGCCACCTCTGCTACAATCCCTAAGTCATGCGTAATCAAGAGTAAAGCCATGCCCATTTTTTCCTGGATCGATTTTAATAGCTCCATAATCTGCGCCTGAATCGTTACATCAAGAGCGGTCGTAGGCTCATCAGCGATTAAAAGCTTTGGATCACCAGCAAGAGCGATCGCGATCATGACGCGTTGCCTCATTCCTCCAGATAGCTGATGTGGATACTGCTTCAAGCGTAGGTGTGGATTTGAAATCCCCACAAGTGAAAGCAATTCTTCTGCACGTTTTTTTGCCAACCGCTTATTCAAATGAAGATGTTTTCGTAAGCCCTCCATCAATTGCTGACCAATGGTCATGGTCGGATTTAACGAGGTCATCGGGTCTTGAAAAATCATCGCAATCTGGGAACCGCGGATCGATTCCATCTTTACTTCGGTGAGCTGGGTCAAATCTTGCTGTTCGTATCGAATCTCTCCCTGAACAATTTTTGCAGTGCTTGGCAAAAGGCGCATAATCGTCTGTGCAGTTACACTCTTCCCACAGCCTGACTCCCCTACTATTGCAAGTGTCTCCCCTGGCTTCACTGCAAAGTGAATTCCCCGTACTGCCTGGATTTCCCCCTGATAGCTATGAAAAGAGACATGCAGGTTATTTACTGTTAATAATGGTGTCATCATACCCCCCCTATCGTTTCATTTTAGGATCAAGCGCATCTCGCAAACCATCGCCCATTAAGTTAAATCCAAGCATAATCAAACTAATCAACAAAGCAGGCCACAAGAGCTGATGAGGATAAAGCTGCAAATATCGATACCCCTCATTTACTAATACGCCTAGGCTCGCTTGTGGGGGCCGAAGCCCTAAGCCAATAAAACTTAAAAAGGCTTCAAAAAATATCGCACTTGGAATGGAAAAACTAACGGAAATAATAATTGGGCCAACTGTATTTGGAAGCAAATGACGAATGAAAATACGTCGATGACTCGCTCCTAATGATCGTGCCGCCAACACAAATTCTTGTGACTTTAACTTTAAGACTTGAGCCCGCACAATTCTTGCCATTGGTACCCAGCCCGTAATCGATAGTGCGACTGCGATCGGGATTATCCCTGGCTCCAGCCACATTAACATCAGAATAATCACAATCAAATTCGGAATTGAATAGAGTATTTCGATAACTCTCTGCATAGTATCGTCTACGCGACCCCCAAAGTAACCTGAAATCCCCCCAAATGTAACGCCAATTAAAACATCAAGAGCAACTGCTAAGAAAGCGATTAATAGAGAAATTTTTGCTCCATACCATGTACGAGCCCAAAGGTCACGCCCTAGACTATCTGTTCCAAAATAATGTTGTGCTGAATCTCCTTGATCAACCTCTAGCAAGTTTTGCGAATAATAATCATACTGGCTAAATGAAGAACCAAAAAAAGCAAAAAACATAATACAGATAATAAAAATAGCCCCAAGGAGTGCTCCCTTATTTGAACGAAAGCGATACCAAGCATCCTGCCAAAATCCAACTTGTTTACGCTCCAATCTTTGATAAGAGAGAAAATTACGTTGAATCGGTTGAAACGATTCTTTTTCCATCTACTCACCCCTCCTACCCGCAACACGAATCCGCGGATCAATCCAGCCGTATAAAATATCGATGAGCAAGACAGAGATCATAATCAACAAGCTATAAAAGATTGTCGTTCCTAATACTGCTGTATAATCGTTATTGATAATCGAGTCCACAAACAACGCACCCATACCAGGAACACCAAAGATTTTTTCTACCACAAGCGACCCTGTCAAAATATTCACCGTTAAAGGACCTAAGACCGTTACAGCAGGAATCAATGCGTTACGCAGACCATGTCTCCATATCACTGCCGCTTTTGACAGACCTTTTGCTCTTGCCGTCTTGATATAATCTTGATTTAAAACCTCAACCAATTCTGTGCGAACATATCTGGAAAACTGTGCAATCACTGCAACGGAAAGCGAGAGAGAGGGCATAATCGTATGCGCATAACTCCCCCAAAGCGCCGGGGGTAAAATTCCCCATTTCACCCCTACCCAAAAGGAAAGTAAACCTGCTAATACAAAACTAGGGATGGAAACGCCTAATACAGAAGTAGAAGTAGCGAAATTATCAATCCATCTTCCTTGATAAAGGGCAGATAAAATCCCCAGTCCACCTCCGATTATCAATCCGATTAAAATTCCCTGAAATCCGATAAATGCTGAAGCAAAAAAACGCTCTTTTAACATTTGACTAATATCCCGACCATCATACATCAAAGACTTACCTAAATCGGCTTTGAACAATCCTCCCATAAAGCGGAAGTATTGAACATAAAGGGGTTGATCCAGTCCATACTCATGTAAGATCTGGTCACGTATCTCAGGAGGCAACTTCTCTTCATTTTTTAACGGGGTTCCTGGCAAGCTGTGTACCAAGAAAAAAGTTGCTGTAATAATCAGCAGCAGTGTAACCATCATCAGTATCAGTCGTCGTAATATATAGAATGTCAAGAGTCATCACCCTTTCTTCACTACTTTTTCCAATCAAGATAGGTCTCCTTTAACACATAAGAAGAACCCGTTGATATCCAATAAATTCCTTTTACAAAAGGCTTCTTAATCCCTAGCCGAGACCGGTAGTATAAAGGGACAATCGCCGCATCTTGAATCAAAATCTTCTCTGCTTTCATCAAGTCAGCTAATCGTTCCTGATCATTTGGATTGGTCATCGACTTACGTACCAATTGGTCATACGTAGGATTACTCCACTTTCCTCTGTTATAGCTACCTCCGCTCAAAAATAAATCGCTAAAGGTCATTGGATCGTTATAATCAGCATTCCAACCAGAAATAAGTAAATCAAATTGTTGTCTTTTTCCACGCTGTAAACGCTGCTTAAATGGAATAGCAGTTACTTCAACCTGTAAACCTAGGTTTTTTCGCAACTGTTCTTTGATATATTCCATCTGTTTCTTTGAAGAATCCGCATCGTCCCCTACAATCTCTAATCGATCTGGTTGTCTTTTTAAACCAAGTTCTTTTAGACCTGCTGCATAAAGCTGTTTTGCTTTTGCTGGATCATATAGGACTGTATCAGGAGACAGCTCCCGAAATTTATGTTTCTCATCTCCTTTCATATGGGTAGGCATCAATCCCCCAGCAGGAACTGAATCATTTTTTAATACTCGTTTGGTTAACGACCGCTTATCAATGCCATAATTGATCGATTTGCGAATATTTAGATTTTTAAAAAAAGCCTTTGTCTGATTCATCTCGATATACCAACTCGCCATTTCCTTAATCACTGTTCGATCTGATTTCCCTTCAAATATAGCGGCAAATTCGGGGTTGATCTCAGTAAAGTCAAGTCGATTTGCACTATATAGATTTACCGTTGAGGCAACATCTTTTATAATCTTGCCTTCAACACGATCCAATCTTACCTTCCTCTGATCCCAATAAAAAGAGTTTTTCTTTAAGGTAAAGCTTGCTTCATGTTCCCAATTGCTTAATGTAAAGGGACCATTAAAGATTAATCGGTTTGCCTCTAATGCATACTCTGATCCATACTGATTCACAATATCTTCCCGTTGTGGCATGAATGTCGTAAAGCTACATAATTCCATAAAATAAGGTGTCGGAAATTTAAGTTTTACTTGAAGATGTGAATCATCTAATGCTTTTACGCCCACCTGACTAGCGGAAACTTTCCCTGCGTTATACTCCTCAGCGTTTTGAATTGGGAATAGAATAAATGCGTATTCTGACTTGGTCTTGGCATTTAAAGTACGTAGCCAGGAAAATACAAAATCTTGTGCTCGAACCGGCTTGCCATCACTCCATCTCGCATTGCGAAGTGTAAATGTATAGGTTCGTTTATCTTTACTTACTTGGGGAAGCTGGGCTGCAATAGCAGGTTGAGGTCGACCATTGCGATCTTGACGCAGTAGCCCTTCCATCGTATTATTCAGAATGCGTGATGAAACTTCATCAGTCGACTTCGAGACATCCAGATTCGGAGGCTCAGCACTTTCGGCTAATACAAAGGTACGATTATCTCCTCCTGCGGGTTTGATCGCATTCCCTTCAAACCCGCATGATGCCAGCAACAACGCACAAATCAGTACAAAAGCAAGAACGGATAACAAACGTTTTTTGTTCATCGATTCAAAATCCTCCTACAAGGGAATATAATATTTATAATATTATGATAAATATAGCGATACAGGGCTGTAACCTATACTGTTACTAATATAATATTATATTACAAAATTTGGAAAACAACTATACCTAGATCGATTCAGTTTTCAAAAAGAAAGACATCATAAGTGACAGCTACTATGTACGCAGACAGAGAGTTAGTCTACCTTTTGATGTCGCATTGTCTCAATCATTGCCAGTAACGTTTTATATTCCTCATCGCTCAGCTCTTCTATTTCTTCCAATTTTTTCTCAATCAGCTCGATAAGATCCCGACGAACTCGATCTTCACCAGTAATCTCCTGAGGGATTTTGAGGTACTCCATGAAATGTGTTGCAATACTTGCTGTCACAGACCCAATTAAGCCAATCCCCGTAAACATGAGTACGACAGCAATCATACGTCCACCGAGTGTGACTGGGGAGATATCACCATAGCCAACAGTAGTAGTCGTTACAATTGCCCACCAAATAGCATCTAGAAATGAATGAATATTCTTGCTCATAGGAGCCTCAATCAAATACACACCTGTAGCTCCCCATAATACAACCAAACTAACAATCACAAAAGAATAACGAAGTTCTTTGCGGCGAAAAAAGGCACTTAAAATCTTCGACATCCGTACTAACTGAATAAACCGTAAAATGCGGAAAAAACGAAAATGAGAATCGAGGGGAAGCATCGCAATGAGTTCAAACCAGTTTTTCATTACAAACTTACGCTTCTCCGCTGCATAGATGTAACGAACTAGATATTCCAACCCAAATAAGAAAATTAAGCCCCAATCTAGCCATAACATCTCTTGAGGGGTCAAAATATCAGGAATTGCACCAGAGGAATTTTGGATAAGTAAAATACTATAGCTTAGGACAAGAAAGATAACAAAAATTTCATAAAATAAGACCAGTCGTCGTTGAGTTAGTTGTTTCAACAATTTTCCATTCATATCTTTTTCTTCCTATCTCGCATGTTTCAAACCATTATAAATCATAGAATCGGGTTGTTTAATTGGAAAAAAATACATGAAAAAACCCATGTATCTGCATGGGCTTATCACTTTTATTTATTTTCACTTGTTAAATCGACGACCACATGACTTGCTTTTGCTTCGAGCGGAAAAGAGTCTTTTGTGATTCCCGTAAACCATACATCTACTGTTTTCCCTTGATTGATATCAGTCTTTTTCCCTTCTTGATAGCCAGCTTTCTGTTTTATGTAATACTTGGTATCTGAACCTAATTCGATATCAGCCTTCGCGCTCACTGTCTGTTCATTTGGATCTTCTTCAACAAAAATGCGATCCCCTTCAATCTTGGTAACGGTTCCACGAATGTTCGATTGTTCAACAGGAGGCTGTACTTGATCAGCGGTACTCGTACAAGCAGTTAAACTAAAAAGGAGTAAGCACGCACAAAGTTGAAATAGGATGATTTTTTTCTTTATAAACATGTTACACTTCGGTCTCCTTTGCATCTATTCGTATTCTAAATATTACCAATCAAATATAAGATTGTCAACTCGAATTTCAGTTTACGAACAAATATCCCCCTTTGTTTCGACAATATTGCTGAAAGAATACCCGCTCAATCTCCTCTTACAGCCATATTGTGGGCAATGGCATCATCCAAGGATGAGGATTCATCAAAATGATCAACCATCATTCAGAGCGAAATTTTTCTACACAATGCTCATTCCTCAGTACAACTACTGATCATACATTTGCTTAATAAACTGTAACAAGGAGTGAACTTTCCATTCCAACGGTTCAACACGAGTCTTACTCATCCGATATATCTTACTCAAATGAACGATGATCTTTAATGTCATTTGATAAAGTTGTATCCACTTCTTTGATTGGTTATTTAGCCCATACCAATAAGGATAAGAAGGGTCACTAGGAGGATAGTTGGAATCATTTTTTGCAAAAAGAAAATGGTTTCCAAGCCATTCCATCGCTTTCTCCTTTTGCAGTACAGGTTGGAAATTTTCCGTCAGAGGAAGATCATCTAAAATCATGATCAGACCTAGCTCCGCTTCTCTAACAAAGTTCCGTCGAAAAGCTTGTGCTGTCTCACCAACACTTAAATCAATTTTGTGTATTTCATTATCATCTAAGCCGATGTCACCCAAAGCATAGATATCATGATCCCAACGGAATTGAGGGAACATCAACTGTTCTGATCGATCGATCAATTGTTGCAGAGCAGTATAATGAAAGACCGTTTGCATGGTAATACCAACAGGGCCTGGCCAAGTGTAAATCTTTACTTTTCGATTTTCGATCCCAACGTAAACTTTATCATTACTGATCAAGTTATACCCAGCAGCTAGCAGCCCAAGCATCATCGTGGTCTTTCCTGCACCCTTATCTCCGCATAATAAAATGGCTTTTCCATCCTTTTCAACGGCTGCCGCATGCAGCAGAAAGAAACCTTTCCGTTCCATATAACGAGTCATCAACTCTCGAACCATTCGCGCCGGTTCATAGATAAAGCCTTGGGATTTTGGAGAGGCAACTAAGAATATCTGTTGGAAATTTTGATCACAGATTAAGAAAAGCATCTTTTTTCTATCATATAAAATGGAACCATCGGAACCATTTACAAATTCAATATCTTCTTCAAACGATTGATCTAACTGTTGTGGTAGATATTCCTGCAAGTAATGATTCATTTGTATAAAAAGCTCATGCTCTATCCATGTAGCGACAGAAAAATGAGGGCGAACCGATTGAGGAAGTTCAACTGATTGATAATGAGGACGAAAATATTTTTTTGACCAATCAAGAACTTCCTGTCGATTCGAATATAAGCGACCCACAATTCCTTTGAACATATACGCCACATGGTATGGATAAGTTATCTCAAATAATCGAAACGTTTTCACCAATTGCTGATACGACATCATTGATGTATCCCTACCTTATGTGCATCATCTTCTATTTCATTGCAAACAAATGAACAAGCCAAGTTGAATAGAAGACGACAAAAACGGATAAGCCAAAACCGCTAATCAGTCCAGTAAAAAGACGTAATCCATTTGTGCTTTCTCTCCAACCAAACTTTTGTGTAAAACCATCGATTAGCATCGGAACTTGCGCCCCAACGCCAATCCACCATGGAATTACAAATGGTAATATGAATAAAACGGGAACAAAGAAAAATCCCAGTAACATACTCATACACCTTGCACAAATGGGCAAAGGCTTACCATTCACATGAAAACAGCGATCAGGGCGACGATGACATGGCACAATATCAATCATTCGTTTGAGATAAGTCAACGCCCATGAGCCTAACAATCACATCCACCACAATCACAATCAACACAATCACAGTTATCAAAACAATCGAGCCCATCACATACCTTTTTACCAATCTTTCCTTTCTTTTTTAGCTTACTATAGCCTAGTTTTGAAAAGAGAGATAATGAAACTCCACCGACTAATGTCGAGAGCCCAGCTACCCAGCTATTGTTAAATAGGAGTTGAGCAGATGAAACATACAACGTTAAATTTGCTGTGACTAATAGAAAAAACATAATGATCCTCCATAAAATAGCATTATTCCTGTTTCTATTTACTATTTTAATAATCCTATCAAGAATTGAAAAGCGAAAGTTCATAAAGGAGCTGAATATTCTATAGTGAAAGGAGTGACTTCACCATGATGGTACCCACACTCCCATCTGATGCTGTGCTTGGGATTATTGCCCCAGCCAGCCCTGTTTCCCCTATTAAAAGGGATATTGCACTAGAACGTTTTTTACAATATGGTTTTTCCATTCAATTAGGAAAAAGTGTTTCAGCGCAATATGGATATCTTTCTGGAGATGATGAATTGCGTGCTAGCGACTTGGAAGAGATGTTTTTACGCGATGATATTGATGCAATTTTTTGCCTGCGCGGTGGATATGGCACCATGCGCTTACTTGAGCATATCAACTATCAAATCATCGCCCAACACCCCAAACCATTTGTTGGTTATAGCGATATTACAGCGCTCCACATAGCGATCCACCAAAGAACAGGCATGGTCACTTTTCATGGACCGATGGTCAGTGAGACAAGGAAAAAAGAAAGTGAATCGAGCTTTTTGGAGCTTTTCCGAATATTACAAGGTCATAACCCGCTTCCCTGTTATCAATCAATTGATCATTTTCTATGTCTAACACCTGGCTGTGCAGAAGGGAAACTGATTGGGGGGAATTTAAGTTTAATCTGTTCTACATTAGGGACACCTTTTGAGATCGAAACAACTGGCTCAATTCTGTTACTGGAAGATGTAGACGAGGCTCCATATTGTATTGATCGTATGCTGACACAACTCTTACTGGCAAATAAACTTCAGCAAGCAGCAGGAATCATCTTTACTTCATGTCACAAATGTAATCCACCCATCAATCATCCTTCTTTTTCTTTAGAACAAGTGCTATTGGATCGATTATCCTCTATATCTGTTCCTGCATTTTATGGACTGCCCATTGGACACCGCCTGCCGAATTTACCCATTCCACTAGGCTGCCGTGCTATAATCGATGCTTCGAACGGTAGCGTACAAATGATTGAACCATCGGTTTATCCTCATTAATAAAAGAACATATTTTTTCAAGAACGAACAACCTATCCAAATTTACTGGATCTTCTTTTTCTCATGGCTCGATCTCACCGTTCAAGATGATACAGGGCATTTTTTATAAATCAGAGTGATTATTATCCATATAATGAACGTTGCGAATGGGTGTTTTGTTTCGACCCATCATCAGAAGCTACCTTTCAACCTTCTTCAAAATAAAAATGTATTCAAATACAACTTTCTGTGCACATCCTAGTGAAACATATCATACAGACAGCTTTATAAAAAAGAATCATTACTATTTAAATTATACAACACGATTAAAATTCATTTTGTTAATTTGTCGTTTAAATAATGGTAATATTTAGATATTTTTCTTTTCTTTTGGTTATCTCATTGCTATAATAGTAGATAAACGAAACCGAATGTTAGAGGTAGATGATACCTCTGTTACATAGATACAAAACTGTAAGGGAAGGTGAGTCCAATGCGTAAAGAACAAGACATCACCCTAGCTACACTTTTAGAAGCAATGCAAAATTTAAATGCTAAAATTGACCGGATGGAAAATCGACTAGTCGAACAAGTAGTAGAGGTTAAAGAAGATGTAACCACTGTAAAAGAAGAGATTGCCCAATTAAAGCAGCATAAGGATCAGTATTCAGTGAAAGAGATTCTATTTCGACAACCCGCTGAATCATAATCGAGCTTATGTCTAACATAGTTACTGAAGTCGCCCATTGTAGAAGCGAAAGCTCTACATAGGGCTTTTTTCTAATTATAGTCTTCGATTCGCTTCTCGCTAAATAACTGATAACCCTAAATAGGTGGTTAATATTTTTATTCTCCTTTGGTAAAATAATTATACTAATCATTTTATATCAATCTATTTGTAATCACAAAATGATTGAATTTATCTGAGTAAAGGAGAGTGGACTTGTATGAGAAAAGCCATTCAACCAAATGATGTTTCAACACATTCTTTTTCTTGGGGCGTTATCAAGTGGCTAGTCACACCGGATCAGATTAAAGGAGCGAACATGACCTTTGGTGAAGTCATCTTACTTCCAGAACAAGGACATGAACGCCATAATCACCCAGAGTCAGAAGAAATTCTCTATGTCCTCTCCGGTGAAGGTGAGCAGATGGTAAATGATGAAGCATCTTTTCAAATTCAGGCTGGCGATGTCATACATATTCCTAAGGGTGTCTATCACTCTACATTTAATACGGGCTGGGAACCACTTCGGTTACTAGCAATCTATAATCCTGGCGGCTCTGAGAAAGAACTAGCAAGCATGCCTGACTTCCAAGAGATTCCAGCAGGTCAAGTCGCCACCTTTACAAGAAAGTAAATCATTCAGATCATATAACAGGCAGCCTGTAAGCGGGCTGCCATTTTATTTCTCTATGCGTTCCACAATGCCCTGTGTTCCATCTACGCGAATCCTATCACCTGTTTGAATCGTTTCTGTTGCATTTTCTACACCGACTACTGCTGGAATTCCATACTCTCTTGCAACGACAGCTCCATGTGTCATCATTCCCCCTACTTCTAGCACTAAACCTTTTGCTGATAGAAAGAGCGGCGTCCAACCGGGATCAGTAAAAGGTGCAACTAATATTTCCTCTTTCTCTAACTCGGCTTGATTTGGCGTTAACACAACTCGGGCAATACCTTCAACTACGCCACTGGAAACAGGGTTCCCAACCCATACTCCATCTGCCAAGTCTCGCTGATTCTGAAGCTGTCCAGTAATCACTTCACCCCGACTTGTAAAAGTTCTAGGTGCCTTTCTTTTAATATCTTGACGAAACTTATCTTTGCGCTGTTCGATCAAGCGGAAATATTCGGTTTCATCAGCCCCAGCTCTTAACTTGACCAATTCATCAAGGCGAAGGTAGTACACATCTGTTACCTCCTTGAGCAGTCCTTGATCGACAAGCTGTTGAGCTGTATCGAGAATCGACCGTCTAAAAGTAGAAAAAATGCGCATCATATAGTACTTATGGTGTTCACGCAAAGCCATTCCATAACGGAAAAGACGAATGAGCCGTTGCAGAACCCACCGTTTCCACCAACCACCGCGTTGCTTTCTCACCTCTTGTAATAGATACTCGGTTTCGGCAATAGCTGTTTGCTTTCCAAGATCAAATTGTTTACGATGTTCACCTGGTTCTCTTTTTAAGTGGCTAAGAATAGAAGAAAACAACTGTCCAGGTTCCTCTTGCCAGCGAGGGCGGCTAATGTCAATCTCACCAGGACATCGAACTCCATATTGATTGAGAAAGGATGCAAATGCCTGTTTAAAGTCAGCACTTCCTTCAATCGAATCAAGTTGCTCTAAAAAGTTGGGTTGATCATGTGCTTGCTGCAAATATTGGATGAGTTGATGATGAGAACGTGCCTTCTCAGCTACATCGCCCAATGCGAGTCCCATCTCACTTGTCACATTTCCTTCTAAGGATTTATTTAAAATAGAAATAGAATCTTCTCGATCCAACCATTTTCGAAGCAGATTCTTTAAAACAAACATCGCCATGAGACCTGGAATCACAAAAGCGACTGCATTTTTAATAATATTTAATAACATTTTTCCACTTTGAATCTGTACCATTCGAAGTTGCTCGCTGCCTTCTGTTTGTTCGATCACTTGCGCAGTTTCCGAATCGAGCTTTGCTAAGACTTTTTCTATTTTCTGATGAAAGCGCTCAGGTTTTCCAAAGAGAAAGTTAGTCAAGCCACGCCGAAGCGGATACCAAAATACCCATAGCATCGTAGTGAACATTTCATTTGCTTTCTTAGAAGCATGCGCTTGAAACTCTTCTTTTGCTATAAACTGTTCTACCGCATTTTGCAATTGTGAATCGATCACTTGTCTAAGAACTCGTGGCACAACCCGCTTCCCCACAGATGTTTTCAGCAACGTTGTTAAGTCAACAAAGAGTCTACTGCCAGCTTCAACCATAAGCTGACTTTCTTCAAATACATGTCTCTTGCCAAAGGGAAAACAGGTACGAAAGAGCGATAAAGCTAATGGTTTTAATGCTTCAGTCATCATTTGTAAGTGACCAAAGGAAAAATAAAGGTGTAAATCAGCAGGGGTCGGCTTTGGTAGCGGATAGAGGGAAGTAATCGGACGTGCTTGCAGAATATAGATTTTTCCTTTGGCAATCGCCCACTCTATATCTTGAGGCTGACCATAATGCTGCTCAATCTGTTTCCCTAGCGTAGCCAAAGAGAGAATTTCATCTTTGTGAAGAGCTGGAGCTTTCTGTTTTCTTTTCGGCAGTTCGATCCGTTCCGTTCCTCCGCTTTCTAATGGTAGTATGGCGATCTTCTTCTCAGCAATTTGTTCTTTTATCACTTGTCCCCTACGAATTTGGTACAGATCAGGTGATACCCAACCGGATACTAATGCTTCACCTAAACCATAGCTCGCATCAATCGATACGACTTCTCGATCGCCACTCACTGGATCAGCGGTAAATAAGATCCCTGACACTTCGGGTAAGACCATCTCCTGGACAACTACGGATAATGAAACAGATTGATGGGAAAAATGTTGTTTACTGCGATAAGTAATGGCTCGATCTGTAAAAAGGGAAATAAAACAGTTTTGAATCGCTTCGATCAACGCTCTTTCTCCGCGGACATTTAAATAAGTATCTTGTTGTCCTGCAAATGATGCTGTAGGTAAATCTTCCGCTGTCGCACTTGACCGTACTGCATAAAATTGATCTTGACCGAGTCGGTTAAAGGCGGCTCGAATCTCTGCTATCAGCTCAGTTTGTAACGTTAATTGCCGTAAATGGGTGCGAATTTTCTTGCCCCATTGTTCAATTTCTGCTTGCTCTTCTGGCTTTAGCTGATCTAGCTGTTCTAACCAATGGAGCAGGTTTGGGCTTTGATTGCTAAATAGTCGATAAGCTTCTGTCGTCAAACAAAAACCAGAGGGAATGGGGAATCCCGCTCGTGTCATCTCACCTAGATTTGCTCCTTTTCCTCCAACAATCTCCACATCTTCATTGCCCAGTTCTGTAAAATCTCGAATGTACCGACCCATCTTTGTCACCTCATCGCCCATTGATCTACATTTGAATGGATTTTATCATGAAAATATACTACATATATCCTTATGCTTTAGAAATGGAGGAAAACAATGGCTAACCAATTTGAACAAGTATTACATGCACGACACAGTATCCGTCAATATCAGCCGGATATAAATATCGATCAAAAAGAATTGGAATCCATGATCGAATTAGCAGCAACAGCACCAACTGCATGGAATCTCCAACATTGGAAAACGATTTTAGTACAAGACCTTCAACAAAAAGAGCAGTTGTTTGAAGCGATCAATCATCAACAGCAAGTTTTAGATTGCTCAGCTCTCTTTATTATACTAGGTGATTTAGAAGCGAATCGTAATGCAGACTTGGTTTATCAGCCGATGGTTGAAGCAGGACAATTGCCAGCAGATGCTTATCAAAAGTTAAAAAATAATATAGAAACTGCTTATCAAGATCAGAAAACAGCACGAGATGAAGCAATTGCCAATGCTTCCCTATTTGCGATGCAACTCATGTTAGTTGCCAAAGATCATGGCTATGATACCTGCCCAATGGGCGGCTTTAACCGTAAGCTATTGATCGAACAACTTCGTATACCTCCACGCTTTCTTCCTGTTATGATTATTTCTATTGGTAAAGCTATAACTACTTCACATCCTAGACATCGAATTCCAATTAGCGAAAAAATAGTATATGGAGCATTTGATCGATAAGTCTAAAAAAGCGTCAAGCTGTGATTGTCTGATCCAGCCTGACGCCTTCTTCATATTATTCCCTATCTATTCAAATTGAATCAATGATTAAGGAAGTCTAAAATCATATTTTGATACGATGCTATCATACTATTTACTATCCAGGGAAGACGATCGTCTTATTTCCCTCTACAATTACCTGATCGCTTAAATGCCATTGGACAGCGCGTGCAAGAACGATTCTCTCCAAATCGCGCCCTAAGCGTTTTAGTTCCTCCGCATCATGACGATGATTTACCCGATATACATCTTGTTCAATGATCGGCCCTTGATCTAATTCTTCAGTTACATAATGAGCTGTTGCACCAATCAGCTTCACACCACGATCATATGCTTGGTGATAAGGATTTGCACCTATAAAAGCTGGTAGAAAAGAATGATGGATATTAATAATCTGTTGTTGATATGCTTGTACAAATGCAGGTGGTAAGATTTGCATATACCGTGCTAAGACGACTGTTTCAATCTGATTCTCAGCCAATAACTGCAAATGTTGCTCTGTCACTTGATCACGATTCTCTTTGTTTACTGGGAGATGATAGTAGGGAATCCCTAATTGCTCAACTGTTTCCTGCCAAATTGGATGATTGCTAACCACCATTCGAATATCTGCATCTAATTCCCCAATTTGCCATCTCCAAAGAAGTTCACGCAGGCAATGATCCTCACGAGAAACAAAAATGGCCAATCGTTGACGATGCGCAGCTAAGGCAATCTGCCAATCCATCTGCTGCTCAGTTGCTAGTGGTTCAAATTTACTTCTTACTTGATCCAGACGTTGTGCGAGTGATGGGAGTTGAAATTCAACACGCATAAAAAAGCGCTTCTTTTCAATTTCTGTATGCTGGTCTGAATGAATGATATTGGCTCCTTCTTCATAAAGAAAACGTGACACTTTCGCCACGATTCCAGGCTGATCCGGACAAGAAATCCGCATCCTTCCGATATCTGTCTGCTTCATGAAAGCCTCCTTTATGATGTTTCATATGATCTGTTCGATCCAACCTTCCGTTTCAAATCTACATTTAGCGATTATCAATATTCTCTGGGTTTAAATCATGTCTATGCAACCGATAAGCTGCCATATCGGCCCATTTTGTCCCTTCCATACCATAGTTCACATATGGATCGATACTAATACCACCCCGAGGTAAAAATTTCCCCAAGACTTCAATATATTTTGGCTCTAGTAATTGCTGTAAATCTTTCATGATAGTTACAACGCAATTCTCATGAAAATCACCATGATTACGAAAGCGAAATAAATAAAGCTTGAGCGACTTACTCTCAACTAATCGCAGATTTGGAACATAACTGATATATAGAGTAGCAAAGTCAGGTTGCCCCGTCATTGGACAAAGACTGGTAAATTCAGGACAATTAAATTTGACGAAGTAATCTAGATCAGGATGTTGATTGGGAAAGGCTTCTAAGACACTTGGGTCATATTGAAAGGAATATTCCGTATCTTGACCTAACTTAGTCAGTCCTTTGATTGATTGTTCCATGTTATATCTCTCCATATCTCGCATAAGCTTCTGCGGTTTCACGTATCTCAACCCAACGCAAACGAGGTTGATTCTCTTTCTGACTGCAAAGTTGTGCAATGCGCTGAAAGCACACTTCTGCAATCCGTTCTGCAGTCGGAAAAACGCCTCCTTGTTCCCGATCAAACTCGGGAAAATGATTTAACAGTTGATGATCGTATCGTTTCACTAAGGCATGTTTTATTTCACGAAAATCGATTAACATATCTGACTGATCTAATTCTTTACCTTCAATACAAAAAGTAACCTGATAATTATGACCATGCAGTTGTCCACATTTATCAGCACCTGGGATGTAATGCGCACAACTGATCGAAAACGTTTTGACAAGTTGATATTGTTTAGACATTAACGCTCACCGAATCATGATAAGGGATTGGATCGCGAACACCATTTTCAGCAAATCCTTTTAAACGAAGATGACAACTATCACATTTGCCACACGCTTTTGCTTCACCTCGATAACAAGAGGTTGTGAGATGGTAGGGTACTTCTAATTCTATACCTTGTCGAATGGTCTCTTTTTTAGATAAATGAATCAATGGAGTAACAACTTGAATACTTTCCTTCTGGTCGTTTACCCCTACCTCAGTTGCTAATGCAAGTGTTTGGTTTACTGCCTCAATAAAAGCCGGACGACAGTCTGGATAACCACTAAAGTCAACGGCGCTCACACCTAAATAAATAGCCGTAGCTCCAACCACTTCCGCATAAGCTGTAGCTAAGGAAATAAAGATCAAGTTGCGAGCAGGAACATAAGTCGAAGGAATGCCCTTTTCCTCACCTGCCGAAGGTACATCCATCGTTTGATCCGTTAATGCACTTCCCCCTAATACACCTAGCCAGTCGAGTGAAGCAATTTGGTGTTGGTCACTCACATGATAATGCGCAGCTACAGCAGCCGCAGCTTCAAGCTCAATTCGATGGCGTTGTCCATAGTCAAAAGTAAGCGGATATAACTGATATCCATCCTTTTGTGCAATTCCCATACATGTCGTACTATCAAGACCACCACTTAAAATCACTACTGCTTTCATCCCTAATCCTCCATTCATTCTACACGCCCCGTGCCTCTGGGTCCCAAATATATTTATGTAATTGAAGATTTAATTTTACATTTCGAAGATGATTCTCTTGTATCCATGTAACGAGTTGTTTTGGATCACAAATTTCCCAAACAGGACTAAATAATGGTGTTCCTCGTATTACTTTTTGCTGCAAAATCTTCCTTGCCACTTGAAAATCATGTTCATCTTGAATCACAAACTTAACTTCATCAGTATCTGTTAGCTGAGAAAAGTTGTCTTCAATCATACGATGCTGTTCACCACTTGCTGGCAGCTTGTAATCGAGAATAAAGCGAACCTTCTGTCCATTTTTGTCACTCAAACGCCACTGATGATATGGTTTTAAATCAATCGCCCCATTTGTTTCAATATGAATATCTTTAATAAAAGGAAGTAAAACGAGTTCTTGTATTAAATGTAAAGAATGTTCGCCATGAATCAAAGGCTCACCACCCGTTAAGCAAATGGATGGATTAGGCAATTTCTTTACTTTGTTCACAATTTCAGCAATTGTGGCTGTAAATACTGGTTTAGCTGGCGCATAACTATAAGTAGTATCACACCATGTACAGCGGAGGTTGCAATGAAATAAACGAATAAATGTAGTCGGAAAGCCAGCTCGCAGACCTTCCCCTTCTACTGTCTGAAAGATTTCAACCATTGGCAATTCTTTACTTATATCTCTTGACACGTTCTCACCTCCGTTGTTTACACGTATTATACCAAAGCAAGTAGATTCACGATGGTATAAATGTTCTGTTATCATAGGAAGTGTATCAAATCTTCAAGATAAAAAGGAGTTAGTGTGTACCATGAGCATACGTGTAGGCGTTGTCGGATATGGACTGTCTGGCCGTGTCTTTCATGCCCCATTTCTGGAGCATCTTGAGCCTTTTCAGTTAAAGGCTATTGTAACATCACGAGTAGAACAGGTAAAACATGACTATCCTAATGTTCAGGTACTCTCTTCCTTTGAAGATTTAATTGAACAAACAGATCTTGACCTTATTGTGATCACCACACCCAACACCACACATTTCCCATATGCACATGCTGCAATCAAAGCCAGAAAACATGTAGTAGTAGAAAAACCGTTTACAAATACGGTTGAGGAAGCTGATCAATTAATTGAAACAGCTCAGGCACAGAATGTCTTACTAAGTGTTTATCAGAACCGACGATATGATAACGACTTTTTAACATTACAACAAACATTACGAGCGGGTATCCTAGGCGAACTTTCCCATTATGAAGCCCATTTTGACCGTTTTCGTCCACTTGTTAGCCAGCGTTGGCGCGAAGAAGACTTACCTGGATCGGGTATTCTCTATGATTTAGGAGCACATTTGATCGATCAAGCATTGGTTCTATTTGGATTTCCTCGTTCAATCTGGGCTGATTTAAGCAATCAACGAACCGATGCGCAAACAACCGATTATTTTCATATGGTTCTCCGTTACGATCGGATGCGCGTAGTTCTTCATTCAAGTAGTTTAGTCCGTAATCCAGGGCCAAGAATACAAATTCATGGTGATCAAGGAAGTTGGACAAGCTATGGTCTTGATCCACAAGAAGAACAGCTGAACAAAGGTATGTCCCTTACCAATCCAAACTTTGGATATCGAAAGCCACGATCTTTTGCACAGCTTACACATGAAATTGCTGGCATCGAAAGCACAAGCAAAGTACCGCTCGTCCAAGGTAATTATCTACGCTATTATCAAGAGATTGCTGAAGCGATCCTTGAAGGTCAACCTGTACCCGTAACTGCAAATGAAGGTCGCAATGTGATTCAGATGATTGAACTGGCGACCAAAAGTCATCTCCAAGGTCAGGTTATACCGATTGTATAGATGGCTGTGCCATATCGACTATTGAAGATGAGGTGACAAGAAAACCGATGAAATTGGCAACCTCTATTCCCAATCTACCCGCAATCTACCGCTATCCTTTGATCATTTTGATCTTACTTTGTGTTTTCATGATTTCTATCTCTAGTTATGTACTATATAACTTACTACATCCTGAACGAAAGCCAATCGAGCATCGACCTGAAAGTTTTCATCTTCCTTATCAAAATGTTACCTTTCAAAGCAAAGATGGGGTTGCTTTAAAGGGTTGGTTAATACCTGGTAAACATCCTGGCAAAAAGATCGTGATCATGGCACATGGCTATGGCGACAATCGATCATCAATCGATGCGACCTTACCTATGGCTAAAGCACTTTATGAGCAAGGCTTTGCTACACTACTTTTTGATTTTCGAAATTCTGGTGAAGCCGGAGGAACCTTGACAACTGTAGGTGTTGAGGAAAAACTCGATCTGCATGCTGCGATTCAATTTGCAAAACATAAGGGTTACCAAAACATCGGGTTATATGGTTTTTCAATGGGTGCAGCTACAGCAATCGTTACTGCTTCCGAACGCCATGATATTCAAGCACTTGTCTCCGATTCGGCATTCTCCGATTTACGGCCCTATCTAGAGGAGAATCTACCTGTTTGGAGTGGTCTACCTAATTTTTTCACCCCCATTATACTTCGCTTAGGAGAATGGAGCGGTGTCAATCCTAGCCAAAATAGACCGATTGAAGCGATGAAAAAACTTAAAAAAATGCCAATTTTACTGATCCATACTTCGAAAGACCCCTCAATACCTGTTACTGAAACTAAAAAACTATCACATGTGTATCATAATCAATCAAGTATGACAGTGTGGCTGACAGCAGGTACTGAACATGTAGGGTCTTTTCCTGCCCAGCCCCAAGAATATATAAAACGTGTGACATCATTTTTTACACAATATCTCAAGTGAACCATGAAACGACCAGATGATCTGGTCGTTTTTGTTTGCTTCAATCCTCCTTTACAGGGTACAATTAATATTAAGAGGCCTTGGTTGAGATTTTTTATTCTTGGAAAGCAACCAAGCTTAGATAACTGGAGGCTATAGATAAATATGATCGAAGCTAATTCCCCATTGTACAATGACGCAATGAAAACATTAGCAGCAACAAGTCGTACCTTTTTTATCCCGATTGATCGATTACCAAATGGTTTAAAAGAGGCGGTGGCATCTGCTTACCTCTGTATGCGAGCAATTGACGAAATTGAAGATGATCCATCTCTTCCGGCATCTCATAAAACATCGCTCTTGGAAAAAATCAGTTCGATCCTCGTACGGCCATTCATGGCAAGTGATTGGAACTACCTCTTTCGAGACTACCACTCGTTATTACCAGAAGTGACACTTCGAATCAATGATTGGGCAAAGTTAAGTCCATCTCCTATCGCGCAAAATATTTTCCATGCTACTGCGGTCATGGCAAAAGGAATGGCAGTTTGGGTACAACGTAATTGGACCATTCGTACAAAGGATGATTTAGATAATTATACTTACTATGTAGCGGGCTTAGTGGGTGAACTATTAAATGAAATTTGGCACTGGTATGATCAAACAGATGCAGATCAGGAGCTTGCAATCGCTTTCGGACGCGGTTTACAGGCTGTAAACATCATCCGCAATCGAGATGAAGATCTCAAACGAGGTGTTGATTTTTTTCCTGATGGCTGGGAAAAGGCTGACATGTTTTCCTATGCACGTCAAAATCTAGAGATGGCAGATCGTTACATGACGCAAATATCAAATAAAGCAATCTATGACTTTTGTAAAATTCCTGTTGCACTTGCGCATGGAACATTAGATATCATGGAAGCGGGCAAGAGAAAGTTAACCCGCAACGCAGTAAAGGCGATTGTAAAAGCTGTCACTGGGAAATAATAAGAGCCCACAGGGCTCTCTGATACAATTATTTTTTTACAGTATGAATCCACTTTATAAAGCGATCTACCACTTGATCTATAAATTCGATAGTCGGTTGATCAATTAATTGTCCCGCTTCATCTATTTTTTCGTGTACCACTCCCACAAAAATCTCATTGCCAGGAAGTACAAGGGCTGACACACCAGGAGAGTTTAAGATATCTCGCAAATGCATTTGCGCACGGACTGTTCCATGTAAGCCCATTGATGCACCCGCTACCATAGTTGGCTTGTTAACCAATACTTGCTCAACACGCGAACACCAATCTAAAGCATTTTTCAATACAGCCGAAATCGAATGATTATATTCAGGAGTGAGCATCAGTACCCCATCACTATCTGCAATCTGAGCTTTGACCAGCTTGACGATATCAGGAGGATTGAGTTCATCATCTTGGTTATAGATGGGTAACTGATCAATCGGCACTAGTTCAATCGACAATTTCGCTTGATATCGTTCTTTCATAAATAAAGCTAACTTTTTATTATAAGAATCACTACGATTACTTCCTACTAATGCGACAATTTTCAATGCTAACACTCCTTAACCTTATATTCAATTATTACTATACCCGAAACGATTATTTAGAAACATTGTGATAGAGAGGACGCGTTAACCCTTGACTAATGAGCATATCGAAGCCGTGATTTTTGACTTAGACGGAACACTAATTGATAGTGAACCTGTTCATTACCTCGCGGAAAAGGAATTGCTACAAGCATATGGTATTGATGGATTTACGATGGAGATGAAAAAACCTTATATTGGTAAAAGTACAGAGTCGATTATGGAGGCACTAAAAGAAAAATATCATCTAGATGCTTCACTTGAATCACTTGTTGCAGAGAAAATCAAACGCTATTTATACTTAGCATACCGAAATATGGATGTCTATCCCGAAATGCGTACATTCCTACAACAATTAAAAAATAGCAACATCCCACTCGCTATTGCTTCTGGTTCATCTCGATCGATTATTGAAGAGATCTTAAAAATCACAGAGCTTCAACCGTATTTTTCAGTCGTTGTATCTGCTGAAGAAGTAGCCGCTGGAAAACCAGCACCTGATGTATTTTTAAAAGCTGCTAATGATTTATCCATCAATCCTGAGCGATGTGTAGTATTGGAAGACTCTCAATATGGAGTAGAGGCTGCCAAACGAGCTAAGATGTATGCAATTGCCATCCCTTATCTATCTGAGCCACCGCTTCATCCCCTATTTGGGCAAGCCGATTTATTATTTGAGCAAGGCATGTCCCAATTCTCTGCTAGCAAAGCAATTAAATGGATCAATGAAAAAAGGTAATCATTTTTTTAATAGATGATGCCATTCCCTTTGCTCTCTACGTGGATAGTTGGATAGAAGTTTGCATGTGTGTATACTTCTTTATAATTCATATGTTTCCATTCATCATTATGGTAGGCGATGATTTGCCGCCCTATTCCTAATCCATCAAATTGGTGTTTTTGCATCTTTGCAAATAAATGCTTGCAACGGTCCTTTAAAATTTTCTCAATGTAACGGTTTAATTTAGACACTTCTTTTGGAGAATCTAAATTTGCCGGTGGATATTCCTTCACATTGATTTTTAATCCTAACTTGTAGTAAACATCCAAGTGGTTTCTCCTAACTCGAAGCTCTATTTCAGGTGAGCTTTTCATTATTTCAAAGCTCACACGATTCACAGCAGAATGCACATTTGTCATTGGAATCGCTAAACTTACTAAGGCGGTTCCATCATTTTTCCCTCGCATCATCTGCAAAAGCTTCGATTCTACACGACTTAATGAACCGACCATTCTCTGTCCTCGCATCATGGCAGCACCTACCACTTCGACCTCATTACCTTTTACTTCAAAGTATGGCAAAGAAAAATCTTCACCAGGATCAAACATCAACGGACAAATGGACTGAATATCTTGAGGGGAAATAACAGATAGCTTTTCTTCTCCTTCTATCAACTGATCTAAATATTCACCGATCAATGTTGTACCAATTTTCTGATGTTGAACCACTTCATTTGCTTCCCCTTTTACAATGCCAACCTTAGCATTTAGGGGGCTTTTTGGTTCACGATAAAAGGAATCTAGTAGTGGATACAGATCCTGTGTTCTGGCTAATTTTTCTGATAAAAGTAACACACGAAATTTAAAAACACGCAATCTTCCATTTAAACTTGCACTGACCGCTTGGCTCATCTCTCGCATCGAACGTCCTTTTGCATAGTAAATGGTATTATTTGTCTCAATTTGTTGTGTATGGGATGTTGTATTACGGACAACGAAACTTCCAAGCAGCTGTCCACCACTTGCTTGATCAAGAGCAATGGTATATACGAGCCGTGCCTGCTTCAATTGGTCTTGATCCCAACATCCTAATAAAAACAAAGGGAAAATTAACACGAGTAGCATCAAAAACAGCTTGAGTCGCTTCATGATAATCGCTCCTTTTTCCGAAAAAAAGAAAGGAGTAGGCAGATGACCGGAATGATAAAGGTGAAAACTGGTATAATTCCAATAAATTTCATTTCATAATATTTAACAGAGAATGGATCTGTTGCTACATAAGTGAGTAAGGCAGCAATAAGAGCAATTATAGGAACCACTTTTTTAATCGCAATATGATTGTTTATACTTTTCAAACCTTTTCCTGAGATATACAGATAGATTGCCAAAGTTGTAGTAGAGGAGAGTACACCAAGATTGAGGAAGATCAAGTCTAGTCTTTCTACCAAACTAAACCGAATCGCCTTTAACATGTAGATTAATGGCTCTGGTACAATAGCTATCTCTTCTGGGGCAAACACAGCAAGCGAAGTATATACTAAAACTGTATAAATTAATGTTGTTAAAGCATTCGCTAGTGAAGCCGCCATTAATTTTTGTTTATTTGTTCCATGCACATATGGATAAATAAATAAGATCACTTCAAAACCACCAAAAGCAGGCAATGCTAGAAACGCGGTTTGGATAATTTTCAGCCATCCCACTTCTAGAAAGGGCATGGGATAAGTAAAATTAGCAATACTAAGCCCCATTGCTACAAGCAAAAACAATGAGGGAAGAAAAAGTGATGCGATGACCATCACTCTTGACATAACTTGAAGTGAAGAACGAGCGAGATAAACGCTTGTAAGTAACATAACGAATAATAAGAACCAATGGGGGGTTTTAGGAAATACCCATGCTTTTGCTATCTTCACATAAACCATCAACGTAAAGGCGGCTGCTAATAGAAAGAAGCTACTATATATTCCACATAATACGCGTCCTAGCCATTTGCCAAAAATATGGATACAGATCTGATAAAAGTCTTGCCCTGAAAAGCGGTTTAAAAGTAGACCAAACAAGAATATGAAAATCTGGATACAAACGCCCATCAACAATGATGATATCCAAGCTCCACCCTTTGCAGTTTCTTGCAAATTATGTGGAAGAGAGACTAGCTGTGTTCCGATCTGCGTCTGTAATATCATACAAAAAAATTGACCACGTGTGATTTTGGTTTTATTCTGATTGATCATGTCCCCACCTTCTTGAGCTTTCTACTTGTTTCTTACGTAATGGCTCCGGTTGGTTTGATCTTTCTTTTAAGCTCCAGACAGGAAAGCGAAAGACAGCATCTTTCCATTCTTTCAAACGCAAAGGTGAAAAAGGTTCAAAATAAGGTAATCCAAATGATTCTAAACGACACAAATGAATAACTAAAATCATCGTTCCAAATGTGATCCCGACTAATCCCAATACAGCAGCGGCAAACATCATAGGGAACCGCAAAAGCCGAACAGCATTGCTCATTTCTTGAGTGGGGACAATAAAGGAAGCAATCGCTGTAATCGCGACAATAATAATCATTGTGTATGAAATATAACCAGCATTTACAACCGCATCACCAATTACTAAACCTCCCACAATACCAATCGTCTGACCTACTCGACTAGGCAGTCGAATTCCTGCTTCACGAATCAACTCAAGTGTTAATTCCATAATCGCTGCCTCGATCAATGGATGGAAAGGAATTTGTCTGAGAGAACCTTGAATATTGTAAGTTAAATTGAGCGGAAGCATCTCAGGGTGAAATGAAACCATCGCAATGTAAATGGCAGGTAATTGAAAGGCAAGAAAGAAGCTAATTAAACGAATTATACGCAGAAAAGAACTCACTTGCCATCGACTATGATAATCATCTGTAGATTGGTAGAACGTAAATAATGATACTGGTGCGATCAAAACAGAAGGATCGCCATCAATAAAAATTGCAACACGTCCTTCCATCAAATTGGCGATCACACGATCTGTCCGTTCTGTATTCAGCAATTGGGGAAACGGAGAGGCTGGTGATTCTTCGATAAACTCTTCTAGATAACCAGGTAATAATTGATCAACTTTGATGCTTGTAATCCTTTTCTTCACTTTCTTGATCAGGATAGGATTTGCCAAATTCTTCATATAGGCTACAACAACTTGTGTGTGTGTATCCTTCCCTAAATAGAAGGTGGACAAATGAAGGTGTTTACTTTGAATCTGTCTGCGAATTAATGATAGGTTTTTCAGTATATTTTCTGTAAAACCTTGATGTGGCCCCCTTACAATCCGCTCATTCTCTGGTTCAACAGCTTCTCTAGCTTCTTCTTTTAATGCGGCAAATAGGTAATTATTCTTCTCATTTTCTAAGAGCAACAAAACCCAGCCTTGGAGTAACTGCTTGATTACTTGCTCCACATCTTGCTTTACAAGAATGTTAACAGAACGAACGACATGAACAGGCGAGCCTCGTTCAAGCCGTTGTAAGGGAGTAATAATTTCCCGGACAATTTTTTGCTCATCACAAAGCGTTTTTAGATAAAGCAGAGCTGCTACTTGCCCTTTACAATGCAACATACGCTGTTCAATATCTATAGAATTAGATAGATTCTCTTTAATTTCATTGATTCTCTCTTCTAATCTCATCTATCCACCTCCCCTTCCCGATAACTTTATTATGTATGTTAATCTTTGGAAATATACGGCAGACAGTTTCGTTATAGAGTTGTTTGTTGTGCTAGTAGAAAGGCGGCGTTACGCAACCGACTTACAGGCTATGCTGACAAAACCCTCCGAATGGGGGAATCGTAATTCCACATATTGACATCTCCGCCGAGGGTGAAGACAAGATCCATACTTTGATGTGAAGGAGATACGGAAGAACTGAAGCAGAGCAGGATGAGGACTAATCCTTTTTCAGTCTCTTTCTAAGCCAAACGGACCCACAGGAACATTAGTTCCCATGCCCGCTTGCGATTTTACAGCTCCGATTGAAGCTGGAGTCCCTCCATCAGAACTTTCTCAGCCATGGACAGAGTGAGCCGACAGATTAGCTCACCTGTTCTTTCATAGATGACCACCCACTCATCTTCGGAGAGCCGATAGATCACTTTGCCCCCTCTGACTTTGCTCAGTCTTTTGGGGCTGCCAGTCCAGTTTCTGTTGATCTTGCGCAACTGTTTTGAAGTGATCTCTTCTCGAACTCCTTTCAAACTGACCTGGTCTGCCTCGGCACAGCTTCCCTCGATCCTGGGCTTATCTCCACGAAGGATCGCCTCATAGATCGAACGATCCGTAATCTGGCTACCCACTTCACCAGTAACAATCAAGTGCTCCGCGAACACCTGACCACGATGATTTTTGATCTCGACCTTTTCCCCCCGAATCTGGGACTTGTAAGCGGATTCCTGAACCCGAATCTTCGACCCAGGGATCAAACCCTGAATCTGTCCCGTCTTCGTCAGGAATCTGACGTTGATCTCAGCGGCCTCCTTCTGATCAGGGATTCCGACGATCTGGCCTGCTGCTATTCGTACTGTTACACTTCGTCCTGTTACCCAGCTTCCAGTTTGGCAGTCGCGCACCTTGAGGTGACCCAAGGAAAGCGCGACTCCTTTGAGCGTATCGATCGAATAGTCTGTACCAAAGTAGACTTCATCTACTTCAGCGCGTTCGATTGATGATCCCGGAATGACTGGAAAGATGTTTTGTGGAAAATGCTTATCCGTGATGTGCGGAGAAATCTGTAGGCGCATCATCTCTTGCGCCCTTTCCCAATCCAATGAATTCCCCCAAATAACTGTGAGTCCGTCAGGACTTCCGAATGGTCTCTTCATGCTTGTACATGAATTCCCCTATTCCGTCTCCTTTCGTCCATTTAAGAGACGATATGAAAGAGGAAGATCGCTTAGATCTCCCATATTAGAACAAACTTTATGATACAGGTCAATTCGTCTAATCTTTCTCTTTCTCAACTATCCTCGCTTCGTGTAGCTGACAAGTAAAATTCGAAAAGATTCACAAGTTTGTTCTGGACACTTTCAGTTTCATCTAGTCAGTTTATATTGAAATGTGACTACTTCAAAAACCATTCCGTTGATTGATGAAATGCTAGATAGGTCATTGCATACTCTTCATATCCTTTATTAAATAAAAATCTTACTAATGAACGATCTAATATCTCTTCCTTATGTGGATCGATGAGAAATGGATCAATCTTCTTCCAAATTCGATTCTTGCTTACCTCCGATAAATGAATCAACGTCTTTGGCTGTTGATCCTCTATATATTCATACTCTAAGAAAATATAAACAACTCCTCGCTCTGATTGAAGTTGTACAATCTCTTTTGGTAAGATCGGGAGTGATTGTTGCTTAATCATATCCGCATCTACTTTTAAGCTAATATGATCACGATATTTTGTGATACTCCATTTCACATCTTCAGCATCCATCATTCCTGGCTTCAATGAAATTCTTCCAAAGAAAGTTGTAATCACCAATCGATTTTTCCGTTCTAAGCGATAGGCAAACACAATATCATGATCAATCACGCCCAATCGGGATGCGAAAATGTCCATTCGATTCGCTTCCACTAAAATTTGCAACAATGGTCGTAAATCTTTCATTGTCAGGATTGGCCCTACACGTTCATTCCAACGCTCCAATGCATGATCGGTTAACAGTACTTTAAAAGGATGTTCAGTATCTGTAACCCGCTCTTCGACAATCGGTGATGTTTTCTGTTTATATAGTAGTGAAAGAATCTCCTTTTTACAGTGGAAGGTGGAATCTTGTAGATATCGAAAACGACGCACTTGATATGGATTTGTGAGTCGTTCGATGATGGATTGACGTATAAACGGATTAGCTAGTTGTTCATAAATAGATAAAACATCACACGATGGATGAAGCGTTTCTTTTATTTGCAATGGCTCATGATAGCTTTTACGTAAACTTCGTTCAATCTCTGGATTTTGAATAGATGTAACTTTTTCAAGCCATTGTCTGCCTAAGAAAGATCTTCTGATAAAACGCGAACCAATGATTAATTGCTTTCCCCACTCTAACATTGCGGGTTGATATCCCGCTTTGGAAGCCTTTTCTAGCAAATTCTTTCCTTCATTCACTCGACTTAGGTCGAAAGGATGCTTCATGAAATGCTTACCCAGCTCATACATTGCTTGAACATCACCAACATGAGCAAGTTTCCGTAGCCACTTTTCTCCTTCTCTACTCTTTTTCTTTAATCCATCCCCAGATATCAGCATCTTCCCTAGTTTAAACATAATATCTTTATAACCAGCGGTTGCCCCTAACTCTAACCATTTTTTTGCTTGCTGCACATCTTGACGAACTCCTTTTCCAGCGATGAGCCGTTTGCTCAATTCAAGATACGCATCCTTAACCCCATCCCTCGCTGCCTGCTCTAACCATTTTCGTCCTTGCTTTCTATCTTTAGGCACTCCTTTTCCATCAAGCAAACGCTTACCTAGTTCTAGACAGGCAAACGCCATTCCCGACTTTGCCGCCTGTTCTAACCATCGTAAGCCCTGTTTCACATTTCTAGGTATTCCATTGCCTTCGATGAGCCGTCGACTTAATTCGAAAATTGCATTTTGGTGCCCAGCCTCTGCTGCCTCTTCTAATAACTTTCTTCCTAGAGGACGATTTTTTTGCATCCCAACACCTGTTAATAACTTTCTTGAGAGTTGAAATTGATCTTCCCAATCTTGATTTCCTGTCTTCGTTTCTATCTTTTCTCCTATTTGTTGATCCATTGTCTGCGACGTTTGCCCCATTTTCGCTTGAGCATCCATCCACGCTTTAATATCTTGTTGATTCGATTCTGCTAAACGATATCCTAGTTGATACATCTGTCGATCTTGCTCACCATAAACGGTCTTTTCCTCAGTGATGAATGTTGCGGGTTGTTTAGACTCTTCTTTAAGTATCTCGGCACAAATCGGATGAGATATCTTGCTTATTTCCTCTGCCGCCCATTGGGATACCACTCGATATAGTCGACCCCGCTCTTTATGATTCATTTTATCTTTCGACTCCGTGATTACCCGTTCCAGTTGCTTACTCAGTTCTAATTGCAGCTCACTATGTCCTGCTGTAGCTCCTTTTTCTAACCAAAGAAATCCTTCTTTTTCATTTTTGCTGAGTCCTTTTCCGGTTAATAAACGCTTTCCTAGATCAAGTACTGCATCTTTATATCCCGCCTTAGCAGCTACTCGAAGCCAGTATTCACCTTTTTGTATATCTTGTTTCACACCCTTTCCATCAATTAAACACCTCCCCAATTCAAATGAGGCATTTTGCAAACCTGCTTCCGCAGCGATCTCAAGCCACATGATTCCTTCCCGCTCATTATGCTTCAAATCATTTCCGTTAATCAATCGCTTACCAATCTGAAAGATTGTATGACGATATTTTAGGTCTGCTGCTCTTTGTACAATTTCTTTTATCCTTACTTCTCGCTTCCCCTGTGACTCATCATGTCTATCAAATACATCTAGAATGGAATAGCGTGTCGCAATCTTTTCTAATAGTTTTTCGCCGATTTGGCTCTCTTTGCTTTTCTGGTCGTCATAAAAGAATAAAATAAGCTCTTCTAGAAATGGACTTGTCTTCACATCCATCCATACCACCCCTATCACCCTTCATTATATCGATCAAAATATGTTAGATAAATAAATGGATTCAAAATAGAAATAACATATACGATTTATAAACAGATATTACTATTGATTCACTCTAAATCTTCGAAACAAAATTTTGTCTTTTCATAAGGCGAGCGAATAGGGGAATTGTTCTTTTATATAAACAAAAATTGTTTTACTCTCATTATCAAGAGGTAATATATATGTTAAAAACTAATAATTACATATCTTAGATATATATCGATAATAAACTTATCAAGGTATAAACATGAAAGGAATGAGTGAAAATGCTAGATTGGTTGAAAAAAAGCATGACTCATATCAAAGATATAATCGAATCAAAAGAATGGATTCAATGCAGCAAATGTAAAGGAACTGGTATAAATGCACATGGTGGTGTTTGTGAACATTGCAATGGTGAAGGGGCTAAGTATTAACGCTTAACAAAAGATTGATAAATATACACTCATGACCCGATAAGTGGGTCTTTTTTATATACATCTATCTAGAAGACATTGAAATGATCCTTATCATCTTCACTTGGTCTAAAAACCAAGGTTCCATTTACAAATCTATTTTGATAGACTAAAAAGAACTAAGGGTGTGAAGGAGTTATGCAATGGAACAGGTTTTACAACTTTTGAAAAAAGTGAACAGCCGGCTTGATCAAATTGAACAGCGAATGGTCACGAAAGACGACATTGCAAACCTTGCTACCAAAGATGATGTCCAAATGCTCCTGACAGCTATTACCGCATTGAGTGAGACTCAAGGACAAACCCACCAAGTTTTAAATTTAACAGATAAACGACTGAAAAAGATCGAATCCTCAAGCTAAACTAGCTTTGAGGATTCGAACTGAAGAAAAACCTACATTTTGGTCAAAAATAAATGAAACTTGTGCACGGAGTGCATAAACCTTGGCTCCCAGAAATGAAAACAATATATACTTTGTCTGCAAGCTGTGCCTGATGAGTCAGATTTCCATCCCTAATACAATTTTCACATACAATGAATAGCAATTTCACGTCTATTTATCATTTAACGAAATAAAGTTCTTGTTATAAGTAACAACTAAAAGGTTAATACTACAGAAAACTTTATTTTCCTTTCAAATTGACACTTGCTTTCCCAAGTGAGTATAATAAATAAAAATTTTCATGTTTAGCGATGAAGAGGATCAGAGTGTGAATTGATGGTTTCAGAGAAAAGGAGTCAGTGGCTGTAAGCTCCTTTACCCAATCATTCATCATTACCACCTTGGAGCTATTGCAGGGAAAGAGTTTCTTGAGTATCTGCAATCGGAGGCACACCGTTATTGGTGCTAAAGAGGGTTCTGATCATCCTTTATTCAAGGGCTGGTTCATCACTGCTTGATAGCCTTGATGCTGATTTTACTTTGGATGATGAGGACCAAATAAGGGTGGAACCACGAACACAAAGCTCGTCCCTACTAGGGAAGGGCTTTTTTATTTTTCTTCAGTTAGGAGTTGATTGTTCAATATGAGTCTATCTATACGTTTACCCGATGGTTCATCACGTGCATACGATGAACACGCAACACTTGCAGATGTTGCAGCGTCCCTGAGCAGTAGTCTTCGTAAAAAAGCCGTTGCCGGAAAGATCAATGGTCAAATGGTCGATTTAGGTCGTGAACTTGCTGACCAGGACGAGATTCAAATCTTTACACTCGATGATCAAGAAGGATTAGAGGTTTATCGTCACAGTACAGCCCATCTAATGGCACAGGCTTTAAAACGCTTATATAAGGATGTAAAGCTGGGAATTGGGCCTGTGATTGAAGATGGTTTCTATTATGATGTTGATCTACCTGTCCGCCTCACTCCTGAAGATCTGCCTAAGATCGAGGCGGAGATGACACGCATTGTCAAAGAAAACCTCCCCATTCAACGGCGCGTCGTCACAAGGGAAGAAGCAATTCAAATTTTTGAAAAGATTGATGATCCGCTTAAATTAGAGCTGATTCGCGATCTACCCGAAGATGCAACCATTACGATCTATGAACAAGGAGAGTTTCTTGACCTTTGTCGTGGGCCCCATCTTCCCTCGACTGGCAAGATTAAAGCATTTAAACTACTCAATATCGCAGGCGCATATTGGCGCGGAAATTCGGATAATCAGATGCTACAACGCATTTATGGAACAGCATGGCCAAAGAAAGCACAACTGGATGAACACTTACATTTCCTAGAGGAAGCAAAAAAGCGTGATCATCGTAAGATCGGAAAAGAGCTGGAGCTGTTTGCTTTTTCTGATGAGGCTCCAGGTATGCCTTTCTACTTACCAAATGGAATGGTGATCCGTAATGAGTTAGAAAAGCTCTCTCGGGAATTTTTCCTTCATGCCGATTATGAGGAAGTTCGGACTCCACTCATGATGAATCAACGTCTTTGGCAAGAATCTGGTCACTGGGACCATTATAAAGAGAATATGTATTTTACAGATGTAGATGAAAATGTGTTTGCAGTAAAGCCAATGAACTGCCCTGGACATATGCTGATCTTTAAAAATTCACTACGCTCCTATCGGGATTTGCCGATTCGCTATGCTGAGTTTGGTCAGGTACATCGTCATGAACTGTCCGGCGCCTTAAATGGTATGTTTCGGGTAAGGACATTTACACAAGATGATGCCCATATCTTTGTACGTCCAGATCAGATCGAAGCTGAAGTAAAACGTGTGATTCAACAAGTTGACCAACTTTATGCTGTGTTCAACTTTCCCTATACGATTGAACTTTCAACAAGACCTGAAAAATCAATGGGCTCAGATGAATTATGGGAAGCAGCGGAGCAATCACTGAAAAATGTCCTTGATCAATCAGGAATCACTTATCGCTTGAATGAAGGAGACGGCGCTTTTTATGGTCCAAAGATCGACTTCCATATTCAAGATGCTTTAAAAAGAAGTCATCAATGCGCCACTGTTCAGCTTGACTTCCAAATGCCTGAGAAGTTTCAGCTAAGTTATATAGGCGAAGATAATGAAAAACATACGCCGGTTGTCATTCACCGTGCCATCTTTGGCTCGATTGACCGTTTCATGGGAATTTTGATTGAACATTATGGTGGTGCTTTCCCACTATGGCTATCTCCCATTCAAGTCAAAGTTTTGCCTGTCTCAGCCAATTACCTCGAATACGCAAAACAAGTAACCAAACAACTGCGTCAAGCAGGTATTCGTGCTACTACTGATCAACGAGATGAAAAACTCGGCTATAAAATTCGTGATGCTGAAGTTCATAAAGTCCCTTACATGTTTGTTGTTGGTGAAAAAGAGATGGTATCACAAACAGTAAATGTTAGAAACCGCAGCTCTAAAACACAAACATCAGAAAACCTAGCTGAAATGATTCAAAAGTTAACAGAAGAGATTCAAACAAAAGGGAAATAAATCTCTCGAAAAATCGATAAAAATGGCGCGAACCGTTCTATGGTTTGCGTCATTGCTTTAAATCCACTCCTCTAACTGCTTCCAATGATCCTGTAACCAAATAATCTCAGCTAGAAACCGCTGTGGAACTTCCCCTTTTGATAGGGTATCAATACGTAGCCACCAAGTACTCTCCTTCACCCAAATCAAACGCCAGGCTCTCGCTAAATCTGATCGCTTAAAGAAAGGAATCCACGCTTGATAACCTCTTAAAAACTCATTCACTTTTTGCTTATCCATAACCCCATGAACTAAACAGCCCGAAAGAATAGCTCGCCCCACATCTAACTCTGGATAGACATATCTCATCCGATCAAAGTCTACAACTCCAACAAAATTCTCTTGGTTAAATAGCACATTATATATACTCATATCCCAATGTGCCCACCCATGTCGACACACAGTGAAAAGCGAGAAATCAAGGGAATCTAGAATCTCCTTTTGCCTGTTTAAAACAGTCATGAAGTGCTGGTCTTTGTATTTTTTTGCCAATTGATATTGTTTGCTCCATTCCTGGTATACTTGGCTGGGCTTAGGAACCCAATGCAAAGTGGTTGCTGGTATTCTCTGCAAATGGAAATGAAGCTTTCCACATGCCTCTCCCCAATGATACATCTGAAGCTCTGTCGGTTTTCCTGGCATCACATGAACGCCTTTTATCAAATCCATCACTGCAAACGAGTCATCAGATGGAAGAGTGATCAAGAATTGACCTAGATCAGGATAGACTCGGGGACAAGCTACGCCTTGAACATTTAACCATGCTTGAATCGATAATGATCGTTCTATTGAAGACCATTTCCCTTGATTTCGTTGCTCATCATACTGCTTTACAAAATACCATTTCCCATCTGCTAAGCTTACTTTCCACTTTCGATTTAAATACCCACCTTTAATGACTTCAATTGAAGAAATTGATTGTGAAAACAGTCCTTCCACCTTACTACGCATCATGTTATTCAATCTCTATTCATCCCTTTTCCAACTTGTCCTAATCTGCTAAAAAGATGACTGATTCAATGATTGACTTACCATGATGATCAATCTGTTCAACATATATTCGATCCACTTTTGCTTGAAACACTTGGTTCAATCCTTCTGTCTCAATTAAAGCTTGCTTAAAGGCTTCACGTTGTTCAAATCTACCCACAGTTACATGGGGAGCATAAAAATACTGTCTGTTCAAATAAGGCAATAGCACACTTGTGTATAGATCATCATGTAGATGAATAATCAAATCATTGCCTTGTACTACTCTTAAAAAGAGATATTGTTCAATTGTCCCTGTAATCCCTTGTAACTGAATAGAAAAGGAGCTCGTTTCATGAGCAATTTGTTGAACATGCTTTTTAAGTAATGATGAAGGATGTTCACTCTCAAAGGGAAAAACCAAGGTAATGTGCGGTGGAATCAGAGCATATAGAGGATCATATCTCTTGCGCCACTCCTGAATTTGATGTGTATTTGAAAAAGGTAGAAACAAATTAATTGCCCGCTTGATCATCCTATCCAACTCCCATCCCACAAAATTGAAGTGGAGATTATCACACTTTATTGACATATATCGTTTTATGATATATATTAGTTAATGACATATCATAAAACGATATATAGAAAGGCAGAAGATTATGCCAAGATTTGATTCATTAGAAGCAGGTGCATTAACCGATATCTCATACTATATTCTTCTATCTCTCATTGAGGCTAAGCACGGATATTTAATTATGAAAACGATTGATCAAATGACTGATCACCAATTCACCATTGGCCCCGCCTCGATGTACACAACGATTAAAAAATTGCTTGCAGCAAAACTAATTTCAGAAATAGGAGGTACTGGGGATCGAAATAAAAAAACCTATGTAACGACTAAAAAAGGATTGGAACTACTTCAGAAAGATGTAGAACGTAGAAGAAAAATGGTTGAACATGCTGAAAAAGCATTTTATAAAAAAGGAGAATGAAGGATGAGTAATACCAAATATATGATCAACAGAGGGTTAGCATTTTCAGAGGAACAGGATATGCGACAGTTAAACGAATATGCAAAGCAAGGTTGGTTGTTAGAAGGATTCGCTGGAGGTGGTTTCTTCTTTAAGCTAAAAAAAGGAACCCCTCAAGAAGTACAATACAATCTTGACTATCAAGTAAATGTAGATGAAGAATATTTCGCTTTTTTTCAAGAAGCCGGCTGGAAACATATTTGCTCAACTGGACACATTCATATTTTCCAAGCACCGATCAACACGAAGCCGATTTATTCAGATCAATCAACATTAATTGATAAATATGAGCATGTAGCATCTTTTACTGGAAAATATGCATTCTTTTCACTTTTGCTTACCCTGCTCTTTGGCGTATTACTAAAATTAAGCTTCATGTTTCAAATACCAAGCGTAATTTCTTACATCTGTATAGTCTTGATGCTACTTTCAGTTGTTTTGCTTGTTTTTACAGGTCTTCCTTATCTCGCTTATCTTCGCAAACGAAAAAAGCTGCTTAACTAATATGAACAGAGGCTTTTCAGTCCACATTCATCTATCATCCTAGCCATAAGTATAGGTACAAAACTATACTATCGCTTGTGCCTTTTTAATCCACCCTTTCTTATACTAAACATGAAAAAGAAAGGGTGGATCAAATTGACAAATTTTAAGAGAGTGAATCATATACTATTTGGTTCTACTTTAATATTGGCAACTCTATTTAAAATCTTATCAACTTTTTTATGGCAAAATGGGGAGTACGGGGTCTATGGAAGTACTTGGGCACTTGTCTCTGACGCTTTATGGATTCCTGCTTATATCGCTCTATTTGGATTACTGAAAGCCAAAATGCCTTATTATGCGAATATCGGTCTTTTCATTGCTATACTAGGTTGCGTGGGTGGAGTCACATTTGGGTTTGAAGGGCTATATACAGCTGCATTATATCTTTCAAATCATTACACTCTTCAGGCGCATGATCACTTCCCTACAGCTTTTAACGTCACGTTGTTTTGGCTTGGTCCTCTTTACCCCATCAGTCTGTTTATACTCTCAATCGTACTGATCTGGAAAAAGATTACGCCCTGGTGGATTGGATTGATGTGGACGATTGCTGCGATTGGATTTCCAATCAGTCGAATCCCACCTCGCATAGAGCTATTTGCTCATGTAGTAGATATTCTTATGTTCGTCCCAGCAATATACATTACGTGGAAATACTTCTACCGAAGCCAAGAAACACTCGATTCTGAAATCACATAGGGGCAAAAACTCCCTCCTTCGTCTGACACTCGCTCTCATTCCCGTAGCTAAAGCTAGGGTTTTCCCGCTCACAAAAATATAAACAAGCAATGGTATCATTTGTGATACATTGCTTGTTTTAACAAAGGAGAGTTTGCTTATATACCAATCGAATCACTCCAATTTCTATAGAAACTTGGCAGGAGTAACTCTCATACTAATCGGGTTTAGCTTATTCGTTATTTCGATCTATCATATTGGACAACGATTCGGCTTTTTGAGCGAAAAGATGTTGCAACACACATCATCATTAGATGAAATCCAATCGATTAAAGTTAACGTTCCATTTGATACAGAAATTCTTCCTGCTAAGCAAAAGCAACTACAAATTCAGATTGCCAGTCAGTCAATTCCTCAACCTACTCTGGTGATGTCAAAACAGAACAAGCAACTACACATTGAAATCAAACCAACTACTGTACATTTTTTACTTCGAAACAAATCAAAAGTGCGTATCATTGTACCCTCATCTTATCATCAGTCTTTTATCCTTCATACAGAAGGCAATTTAACCATTTCAGGGGTTCGTATAAAACAAACTTGGTCAATTGACCGTCTCGCTATTCAATCAACTGCCGGAATAACAAAACTAGATCATCTTTTATTAAATCAACTCATGTACAAAGGTACTACTGGTAGTCTTTATGGAGATCAATTAAAAGCTCATACTTCAAATTTCAATATATTATCTGGAAACCTCAATCTCGATCAGTATACGGGGAAGTTAGATGCAAATATAGTTTCTGGAAAGGTGCAGATAGAGCTAAAAGAATTGATCAAACCAACTCATATCAAAGTGATCTCCGGAAATATTCGACTATCGCTCCCTCCATCATCCGCTTTCTCGCTTGATGCCATTACAGAGCATGGTCACATATCCGGCAAGATACCGATTAGAGGTCTCACTACTAAACAGCATTGGAAGGGAGATTATGGACAAGGGAAATGGCCGATTCGCATAGAAAACAAGTCAGGAAATATTTCGATTCAATAGTTGAGAGAGGGAGTTTGATGAACTACTCACGCTATTTCTTTTTCTTACTCATAGGAGCTTTTAGTTCATTGGTATACTTATTTACAGAAGATTACTATGTTTCCACCCTTATTCTCATACTACCTATTTCAATATTCTTATTTATAGGTCGTTATTATTTAGCTGCAATCATCAGTATCACATTATTGATTCTGATCTATTTCCAATTGATCTTACCAGTTATACAGATCTGTGTTGCCATCATGTTTATTTATTACGGCTTTCAACTCTTATGTTATAAAAATCATGCACAAAAAAATCATACTTGGTTTGGTAAGGTTGACCCATTGCAAACACCACGAAGACTTGATCATGCTCATCTCTTTTGCGGTGTAGGATTGATCAATCTAAATCTACATCAAGCGATCCTACTCAATGGTGAAAATCGTATCATCATCCAAAGCTGGTTTGGTCAAACCAGAATTTTTGTACCTGCTGATCTTACTATCTCCATCTCCGCAGTTGGTTTATTTGGAAAAATGGACTTTTTTGGTGAAGTCAAACGTTTCCCTTCTCCCATCCAAGTTTCATCAAAAAACGATCCTCATTCCGCTCAAAAGATCAGCATATCAATTCTTTATTTGATTGGTGAGATTGAAGTGATACAGCAATGAATCATCAACATTTTCGATACCTATTCGTGTTTGGAAATGCGATCTCTATATTTATTCTCTGTTTGATTCAGTTCTCACTTCATCTTGAATGGTTCTTCTTCTTAACAGTAAGAATAGCCGCTATTCCGCTTATAATCTGGATACCAATGATTAATTTATTACTTAGTTACTCAAGCCAACTTCTTCAGTTTCAAAAAACAAAACGTCGATTACGAGGAATACAACCATTAATCAGACAAATAAAGTTGAATGCTGACATAGAAAGATTGACGCTTTATGCAACTGATGCATTTGATCTGATCGAACATATCTTGCCACAAGTTCACAAACAGCGCCTGAAACAAACACAAATATTACAGAAGCTCACTACTGATCGACTTGAATGGGAAAACCAACTGAAACAAACCGTTGTAATAGCAGAAAGACAAAAACTTGCAAGAGAACTTCATGATTCGGTGAGTCAACAATTGTTTGCAATCTCAATGATACTTTCCAGTCTACAAAAACGGAATTCGACTACTTCTGAGCAATATAAGAAAATAGAAATGATAGAAAATATTATTCATGATGCTCAAAATGAAATTCGTTCTATATTATTGCACCTTCATCCACTTCCCTTAGAGAACCAAACCTTAGACAAAGCTATTCAATCATTACTTGAAGATCATAAAAACAAATACTCGATCCACATCGAATGGGAGCTGACCCCCATTCCAAAACTATCAAAGGGAGTTGCCAGTCATCTATTTCGCATCCTTCAAGAGGGACTTTCCAATATTCGTAGACATGCAAATGCGTCTAGGATCTTTGTTTCATTAAAACTATTGGATAAACAAATTTATTTTAAGATTATCGATGATGGAAAAGGATTTCATTTGAAAAAGACCCCTCCCTCTATCGGACTTACTTCTATTCAGGATAGAGCAGCAGAAATGGGAGGAATCTTCGATCTCATGACGGCTCCTGGAGAAGGTACACAAGTAATGGTTCAAATTCCATTTATACCTGAAAGGAGCGAGAAATATTGATTCGGCTTTTGATTGTAGATGATCATGAAATGATTCGCTTAGGTCTAAAAAGTCTTCTACAAAATGAACCAAAGATTCAGATTGTAGGTGAAGCAAATAGCGGGTATGAAGCGATTCAGTATACAAAAACGACAAATCCAGATGTCATCCTAATGGATGTGAAAATGGCACAGCTAGATGGTATTCAAGCGACGAAGTCCATTATGGAAGCCCATCCACAAGTAAAGATTATTGTTCTAACAAGTTATGAAAATAGCGAGCAAGCAAGGCGAATTTTAGATGCTGGTGCATTTAGCTACTTACTCAAAACATCCAATCCGGAAAAAATTATTTCTGCAATTTACCAATCAATGAATCAACAAGCAGTTATTGATGAAACCATTGCTGGAAAATTGCTCACGCATTCTAATGATCTACATTCACTTCATCATTCACTCACTTCAAGAGAACTTGATATTTTGAAGGCTATTACACAGGGAAAAAGCAATCAACAAATTGCTATAGAATTTCATATTAGTCTTGCCACTGTCAAATATCATATTTCCAATCTACTGTCCAAGTTACAGGTAAAAGACCGTACGCAAGCAGTAATCTACGCATACCATCATGGTCTATTTCAACTTCAAAACGAATAGAAATGAATATTGTGATTCACAATTGTCACCATAATTCGCTATATTATTTCCTCAAATTCTATTATTCATTTCGATATAATCAGAAGAGAAGGGAAGTGATGAAAGATGATCTTGAATCACCTTAACCTGACTGTACCTGACGTAACTGCAACTAAAGAATTTCTAGAGAAGTATTTTGATTTGAAAACATATTTTGTCCGGGGTAAAGGATTTGCTTTGTTGAGGGACAATCATAACTTGATGCTCAGTTTGATGAAGGGAACAGAAGTGAAGTATCCCCAGACTTTTCATATCGGTTTTGGTCAAGAGAGCAAAGAAAAAGTAAATCAGATTAATCAACGTCTAAAGGAAGATGGCTTTGATGTAAAACCGCCGGAACAGTTACACAATTGGACATTCTATGTCATGGCTCCTGGTAATTTCAACATTGAAGTCTTTTATCAAGAAGCTAGATATTCCTAAGCCAATCGATCTGTATACGCTGAATCAGTATGAGTAAATTTGATTTGAGACTATCTAAACAAATCAATTTCAACTTGTAAGACAAGAAATGATTCATTCACTCGAGATTGAAAAGAGTGAATGAATCATTTCCTAATCATGAAACTTATTATTCTCCTATAAAGCCACTTGTCTTTTTTTCATCCTTCTAAATATAAAGTAACCAATTCCATTTATGATTAGAAGACCGAAGAGCGTATTGCCAATCGGAGCCCAACCATTTTCACCAGTAAAGATTAAACCCAACACGATTTTACCGATTAATGCACTATTGAGAATGATCAAGCCCATTTTTAAGGAGTGTTTCCAAAATGCCATACAAGCTAAAACAACAAACACCACACCTACAAATAGCGTAATCACAGCAGTCAAAGGTTGACTTAACAGCATTTTTTCAAACTCTAAGACAACTTGCATTTTAGGATCAATCGTTTCTGGAGCTGGAAACCAGACCATACTGCTCGTCATCACCAAAAATGTAATCAGTATCCCTTTCCAACTGCGTTTATAGGCAAAATAACAGATAATCACTAAAAAAATGGGACGGATATACCAACTCAGCGGATTCAAATGCCGTTCAAATGCCCAGTCTAATATATTTTGCACATCCATCGTTCTTACCCCTTTTTTTGAAAGTTATATGGTTATATATTTGGAAATCGCATCAAACATCATTTCAGCTACTTTTGGATATTGTTCTTCTCCGATATCTTCCTTATGTCGAGAAATCGTCATGGCTGCACGCATGAAACTGACAATCGTCATAATATCCTCATCGATCAGTTGCCCAGCTTCTTTTAATTGCTCCAGAAATTGAATAAGCGGTATGATATTTCTCGCTGTTTTCCGCTGTAAAAACTCAGGACTTACTTTACGCGCCACTAATTGAATTTCTTCTGGATGTGTTTGTAATCTTTTCATTAAAGGATTTTCCTCTAATTCCTTTGTCATTGCATGAAGATAGCTTTTTAACTTATCTTGGGTAGTTTTCTGCTCGTTTACAACCGTCCAAACACGCTCTTCAATCCCAGGCCCATCCTCATCAAGTAACTCTAAATAGAGAACTTCTTTTGACTCAAAAAAGATGTAAAAGCTACTCTTCGCAATACCAACAGAACTCGTTAACTCTTCTAAAGAAGTTTTCTTTAATCCTTTGGTAGCAAATAACTTCCTAGCCGTTGTTAGCAACTGCTCCTTAATCTGCTCTTTTTCTCTTTGTGTAAATTGCGGCATATTATGGCTTCAGCTCCTTTTAAAAAACAAAACAACAAATTGTTTTTATGGTTTTATAATAATCCCATTCATTTGCGGTGTCAATAGAACCTAAAAAAATATTTCATCAGTGTCCACAAATGGATCCATAAAGTTGTCATCAAAGCGACAAGAGCCCATCACACGTATAACGAGTGATGGGCTCTACATATGAGATAATAAATGGAAGAAGCAAAGGAGGTCGAATCGATGAATTCATTTGACCGAAGTGACCGCAAACTGATGTGGCTCTGTTTGATTGTCGCTGCCATTATGCTAGTTTCCTTGATTCGTAAGCTTTTCTAGATTAGCTAACATTTATTGATATGATGATCTTTTCGATTATGTTATTCGATTCCTAGCAGTTTTTTTGCATTCCTAAAATAGATTGCATCAAGCATATCTTGATCTAAATGAAATAGTTCAAAAAGATCAATCGAGCATTTTGTCAACCGCTCTGCATATAACGAACCAAAAATTATTTTCTCTTTCGGTAATTGCTGAAAAGCTTTATTTAGAATTTGCACTTCATATTGATTAGAAGTTTCAACAAAAACATTATCTAGCTCTTTGGCTACATCAACACAACTATAACCGAAGTCGAAACAACCCATATGAAGCATAACAAAATCAACCTTTGGAAACCTTTTTGCATAGATTGCCCATTGTTGAGGTAAAGACATCGCTCCTATGCCAGTAAATACCTTAACAGGGACATGATATTTCTCTACAACTTTTAAAATATCATTGATTTGCTCGCACTTTTCAGGGAAGTAGCCATGTTCAAGCGCATTCATTTCTACACATTTTATTCCTGGTAATGCTAAGGCTTCTTCAACTTCTTCAACAGCTTGGTCATTTTTTGGATTGATCATAGCGGCTCCGACTAATCGATCAGGATACTGCTCGACCAATGATGAAATATAACGGTTTTGCTCAACAATTGATCGTCCTTCAATTGCTGAGACCATACGCAAATCAATCTGGTATTGATTCATATCCTCTATTAATTCTTCTGCAAGATATTTTTTTGACTCCTTCTCTCTTTTTATATGTGAATGAAAGTCAATGATCATCTTTATCACCAGTTTCAGCTATAAATATTTTAAGCCAAAATACCCAGATAGACGCCAGCAATCCCAACTAGCATTGTTAAAAGCATTAACATAACAGGGGACATTTTCTTCCTCGTCATCAACCAATAGATTAAGCCGGTAAAGAGTAGGGGGACTAAACTTGGTATCATGCCATCTAAAATATCTTGAATTTTCAATGTCGTTTTTCCTGCTGTATAGACGATCGGTATCTTCACATAAACAATAGCAGAGATAAAACCACCACTTATCACATATGCAGCAACGGAAGCAAGCTCGGAAATTCGACTGATTAAACCACTACTTTGTAAGTTTGCTACGATTTTTGTGCCTTGCTCATACCCTTTAAAAACACCTAAATAACGCACACCCAATGTGATGATGCTCATCGCAATGACAAATAGAATAGGTCCTAATAAACCAGTGCCACTTAGCGCCAAGGAACAAGCAATCCCAGCCAATATTGGACGCGCTGTACCATTGATTAATGAGTCGCCTAATCCTGCTAACGGGCCCATCATTGCTGTTTTTACGGCATTAATTGAATCTGGGGCAATATCTTTCTTTGTGGCATATCTTTCTTCCATTGCTGCTGATATCCCAACAGGAATAGCCGAAACCATATCTTGGGTTAAGAATAGCTCCATATGTCTTTCATAAGCAGCTTTCTTTTCTTCAGGATCATCATAAACTTTTTCAATTACAGGCATCATTGCTTGCGTAAATCCAGCATTTTGTTGTCTTTCAAAATTATTAGCACACCGGATGGTCATTTGGTTAAAAAAAACTTTCCACAAATCCTTTTTGGATAGTTTCTTTTCTTTTATTTTTTGATCTGTCATTTCTCTACACCTCCCGGTTCTGTTGGCTGTTTAGCAACTTTTAAATAATAATAGAGTGCTACACAAATAACCGCTAATAAACCAATGCCAATCATGTTTACTTTCATATATGCCGCAAAGAAAAATCCAAGGAAGAAAAATGGCCACAAAGTTTTTGACTTGATTGATTTTAAGAGTAATGCAAACCCAACAGCTCCGATTAAACCACCTCCAACAGCTAAGCCTTTTACCACTTTATCTGGGATTGCATTGATAATGTGTTGGACATATTCCGCTCCAAAATAGATCGCTAAAAAAGTTGGTAAACCATATAAAACAAGATTCATAGCCATAGGAAAAATAGTATTATTATAAATCAAGCCGCGTAAATCAAGCTTCTCAATCGCTCTTTCTGCTCGATGCATAAAGTAAACATTGATCACCGTATTTTGTAATGTCTCAACAATTTGTCCAATCAGAGCAATTGGTAAAGCGGTTGCAATAGCAAGTTTTGCCCCGCCTCCTCCAATCACTGCGAAAGCAGTGGCAATCGCTGTACTGATTGTAGGATTTGGTGGTACCGCTGTACCGACAAAGATGACAGCTAAAAACATCAATTCAACCGTTGCACCCACAACAAGTCCTGACTGTAGATCGCCCATGATGAGTCCGACAATGGGGCCTGTAAATATAGGCCGGAAAATATGCAATTGAAACGTATGGGAATCGATAAAAGCGATTGTTACCCAGACCCCGACAAGTATTGCTTTGAGCAGTAAAAGATCCATCCGGCACCACCCCTTTATCTAAAATGTTTATCAATCAATTCAATTGCATCCTGACTACGATCTGTTGGTACTGTTCTGACATCAAGTTTTACTTGTAACGCTGCTAATTTGCGAAAAGCGGCAACTTCTTGTTCATCCAACCAAAGACTAGACAAAATTTTCGTCTTTCCTTTTTTCATATTGATATTGCCTACATTTAGGCTTGCAATATCCAAACCATTCTCGATTAACGCTAGTGCTTGCTGAACACCTCTTACAATTAGAAAGGATGGCTCATCGGATTGATCTTCCTTGATAAGAGAACGCGCCTCTTCCTCCGAGACCATTGTTAGTTTCACATTTGCAGGAGTCGCCATCTTTAATAAGGTCTGTTGAAACTCATCATTTGCCACTAGGTCATCGACTACTAGAATTCGATCTGCATTTGCATAAGCAATCCAAGCTGTTACGATTTGCCCATGAATTAAACGGTCATCAATTCGCATCAGATTTATTTTCATAATTGTCCTCCTAAAACATCCCGATTCCTAAACTATTTGCAGCATTTGTAGCTAACTCTTCAGCTAAAGCGTTTACATTTTTCCCTTCTCTTTGCATGATTGCTTCTAAAAAGATGGGTAGATTCACACCATGAAAAACGACAATATGCTGATTTTGATAGGATAGTTTACTTGCGATGTTAAAAGGTGTTCCTCCTAAAATGTCGCAAAAAATAAGACATTGTTGATGTTCATCCGTTTCTCCAATCAATTGAGCAAATCTTTCTTGGAAATGATCAATATTTTCTCCTGCTTGCAGTTGAATGGAAGCAACATCTTGCAATACTCCAATTAACATCTTAGCTGCATGGATCAAACCTTGAGATAGTTCCCCATGTGTGGCAACGATTATTTTCATCACTCGATGCACTTCCTTTACATTCTCCATAAATACTCAGCATTCTTATGGAAAATATGTTCTAATTGCTGTTCAGGTATTTTAAGCAAATAAAACTTTTCCACTTCAATATTTACCAACTTATAGGGCCAATCGACACCAAAGGCGACTCGTTCTGGGCCTAGTAGGTCAATTGATTTTGTTAAGACCTCAACATCCATTTGCCCTGATGTTTCTACCCATACATTTGAAAGCTCTCTCACCGCTTCAATGCTTGCAAAGCCAAATTCATAAAACCCTGTATGAGTGAATAAAAAGTCTAGTTTTGGAAATTTCTTTGCATACTCTGCCCATATAAATGGGGTGCTAAGTGGTGCAGTTCCTACATGTGTTTGAACATGGACACCATACTTCTGGATTTCAAATAAGATATCTGGCAAACTTGGACAATTATCTGGATAATAGCCATGTTTCCATGAATGAAACTTGATTCCATTCATTTTGTATTCACCTAAACACTTGTGTACCTCTTCAATTGCTTGTGGATCTTTTGGATTAATAAAGGCGTACCCTTCGACTACACCGGGAAATTTACACATTGCGTCATAGATCAAATCATTTTGTGCTCGGGTGGAGACACCTGATAAAGAGCTGATTCCCACCTTTGAAATACCAAATTGACTTAATTCATTTACTAATTGTTCAGGGGAATTTTCCTCCCCTGAGCTTGTTTTTCCAAGGTGAGAATGAATATCATATATTTTCATATTCTCCCCTTCTTCCTACCGATATTTCTCTACAATTTCCATCAATCGAGCAGTACGGTCATAGTCAACTGGGTTCCACCAAGCCCCATCTTCTTTCAATGACGACCCAACAATCGCACCATCAATATGTGGTAATAGCTCATCTGCATGATCAGTATCGATTCCACTTCCAACTAACACTGGTAACTCAGTATGATCCTTGATTCCTAAAATTTCACTCAACATGGTGGCATCACCTGTTCGATTTCCGGTAGCAATCAGGATGTCCGCATCAAAGAAAATATTATCCCGAGTCTGTTCTTCCAAACTTCGATCCGCTACAATCGAGTGACTCCCATGCTTCACATGTACATCAACCATCACTTTTACTTGATCCGCCTGAATATTTGCCCGGTAACGCATCGCCTGCGAGGAAGCCCCATTCATAATCCCCTCGTTGGCTACATATGCATTTACCCATTGATTACAACGAACCCAATTCGCGTTCGTTGCTTTTGCTGAAGCCAACGATTGGATAACACCATTTGCCAAGTAATTAAAACCAAATGGTATCTGCACAGTTCTTGTCACTTCATTTGCTAACACAGTCAATGCAGCAACCGTTTCATAACCAATATCTTCAGGTCTAGGGAATGGAATATCTCCGGCATTCTCAAACATCAATCCATCAATGCCAGCTTTTTGTAAAGTGATTGCATCCTGCAAAGAGTATTCAATAATCTCTTGCATACTCTCACCTTTGTAACGTGGTGCACCAGGTAATGGTTTAACATGAATCATGCCGATGATCGCTTTTTTCTTCCCGAAAATCTCAACAATCGCATTCTCTTTTTGTGGAAGTACACTAATTTTCGACATTTACAAAATCCTCCTGATTAATAGTAGCGTGGTCAAATGGTTTATTTTTTTATCTTCATCGAAGCCTTATAGCGATAATGGTCAGCTAGATAAAAAATCTCTACATACTCGATTGGTTTATCCAGTAAATCGTAAGTGACACGTTCCTTATAAAAAATCGCTTGTTCGCCGTTTACCTTTAAAATTTCTTTCAACTCGTTATCTGCGATTCTTGCTTCTATGACTTCATCTGCATGATCCAACTGGACCCCTTTTTCCGTTAATAAACGATACAAAGAAGTCTCACTATGAATCTCATTTGGATCAATCTGGATTCGTTCATTTTTAATGATATAGGTTTTATGCAAACCAACGATCCGATCATCACTAATACGTAAACGTTCAAGATAATAGACCGTCTCTCCTATTTCAACACCTAGTGCACTGGCAATCTTGATATCTGCTTCCATCTCTTGAAATGCTCGAACGACAGACTTGGATGTGCCACCGATCTTTTCAATATCAGAACTAAAACTGGTTAACTCTTCTAAGCTGTAATCATGCTTGACCGGCATAACAACAGTGCCAATCCCTTGGCGCTTTTGGACATATCCATCTCTCTCTAAATCTTCAATTGCCTTTCGAACCGTAATTCTGCTCACATCAAATATCTTTTGTAAGTCTGTTTCAGAAGGAATTTTATCCCCTTCTTTCCATCTCCCTTCTTCAATCGATTCCTTAATCTGTAAAAAAATCTGATGATGCAAGGGAATTCTTGCCTTTTTATCAATTTGAAAGCCAAAATCTCTCATATAAATCTCCTAGCTCTAGATATAATGACATAACGTCATGACGTTTGATTGCGCTTTCATCATATAGCAGGAGAATTTAACTGTCAAGCAAAATATATATTTTTATACATAATTAAAATGATATCAGCTTGTAGACAATGTATAAGTCGCTATCATTATTAGGAGTCAAGGTTTATGCTACGTGTTATTGAAAAGGATGGATGCCTCCAGTTCAAGCTACATCGCAAACCATCTCCTCCTTTAAACATGCTTTTTTTCATTTGGCTATAACCATAATATAGGATTTTCATCAATCTGAATGAGATTATCTATTCTAGGGAATCCAGTCTATTCATTTCTATATTCAATAAAAACACTCTAATATAACCCATTATTCAGCCTATTGATATATAATAGAATCAACCATGTACAGTCGAATAGTATGAAGAAGGGATTAAAAAAGCACTTTCGACATGCCGATCTGATCGGAGCATACCCCTTCGAGCTTCGAAAGGAGTGAAATCTTGAAGCTGCCCCTTGTCCCAGGCAAAGGACCTGAGGAGAATGATGATGACATCACCGACACTCGTGTCTTCATCGATGATGCAGATCCCGAGTAAGAGCGGTTGCAACTGATCCAACATCGGACCGAGCAGGGAGCGTATCCTGCTCGGTCCTTTGTTATATTATATATCGAAATATTATAAATACTTCGGCTACCTATTAGACTACTCTATACCTGCATTTCTCTCCTCAAAAACAAACAACTTTTCAGAACACATTTTCAGATACTCCTATATTTATTCATCAATCTGCTGACTGTGATCCCTAGCTCGACGAAAACCGCCAGCAACAGCCCTACTCTATCTTTCCCCTTTGCACGGCGTGTGCAGACAGTACTACCGCCTATTCTTCGCTACACAGTCGTGGCTTTGTAGCGCCTAGGCAAATACGGGGTAAGGAGCATTTGTCCGGTCATCGCAAACCATCTCCTCCTTTAACCATAATATAGGTTTTTCATCAGTCTGAATGAGATTATCTATTCTAGGGAATCTAGTCTATTCATTTCTATATTCAATAAAAACACTTAATATAAACCATTATTCAGCCTTTTGATATATAATAGAATCAACCATGTACAGTCGAATAGTATAAAGAAGGGATTAACAAAACACTATCGACATGCCGATCTGATCGGAGCATACCCCTTCGAGCCTCGAAAGGAGCGAAACCTTGATGCTGTCCCTTGTCTCAGGTAAAGGACCTGGGGATGATGATGACATCACTGACGATCGGCCGCACGTCGACGGCAGGGACCCCGACGAAGATGATGACTAAGAGCGGCTACAACTGATCCAACATCGGGCCGAGCAGGGAGCGTATCCTGCTCGGTCCTTTGTCATATTATATATCGAAATTTTATAAATACTGTGGCTACCTATTAGACTACTCTATATCTGCATTTCTCTCCTCAAAAACAAACAACTTTTCAGATACTCCTATATTTATTCATCAATCTGCTGACCGTGATCCCTAGCCCGACGAAAACCGCCAGCAACAGCCCCACTCTATCTTTCCCCTTCATCAGACTGTATGACAAAAATCTTCAAGCATCATTATATAGAGATACGAATAATACTGTGACCTTTCATCCAGAATATATTAGAGAAATGACTGGCTAGTATATTTACATATAACACCCTAAGGTGTTATAATAAATTTGACACCTTAGGGTGTTATAATCGATTAGGAGGTATATCATGCAAAAACAAGAGTTTATGCCAGAAATCAGAAAGACAATACGACTTCATGCACCCATTGAAAAAGTATGGACAGCAGTCGCAACGTCAGAAGGGATTGCTTCTTGGTGGATGCCCAATACGTTTGAGCCAAAACTCGGTCATCATTTTATTCTTCGTTCAGATCAATTTGGGGACTCACCTTGCAAAGTTACAGAATTAGAACCACTAAAGCGAGTTAGCTTTGACTGGGGAAAAGATTGGCAACTTACCTTCGAATTAACAGCATTAACAAATGACATTACAGAATTTACGCTCATTCATTCTGGATGGGATGAAAATAAAACAACAGAGTTTGATCAACCGCATACGATCATACGCAGCATTATGGACGGCGGATGGGAGAAGATTGTCACAGAGAAACTTCCTGCATACATCGAGGGTTAACATGGCTGAAACCTCACCTCACCAAGATGTATTTCAAGCAATCGCTGATCCGAACAGAAGAAGATTATTAAAATTACTCGCTGACAAAGAAATGTCGATTACAGCGATTGCGCAACACTTTCCCATCAGCCGTACTGCTGTTAACAAACATTTGCATGTACTTACCACTACAGGTCTTGTCAGTCGTCGAAAATTGGGCCGGGAAACACGTTATCGACTGAAACCCGAACGCTTAATCATCCTCAAACATTGGCTCTCCTTTTTTGAGCACTATTGGGATGAGAAGCTACTTTCTTTGAAAGAATTTGTTGAACACGATGAAAAATAGTCATTTGCTTAGGTATGAACCGAATAAAGATACCAAAGCCTACAACTATAAATCTACAAAGGAAAGAAATTGAACAATTTTCGTTATCAATCCATCTGCCGAACAGTCTCATAAAACAAACGATAAGATTGACGTCTTGCTTGCTGATCATAAATATGAGATACAGCGATTAATTCATCAAATTCAACTTCACTTGCTAGATATTTTAGTTGTGATTGAACTGTTCGGGGACTCCCTTTGATAGTGTAGTAGGCCATACTCTTCACTGATTGCTTCTCAAAGGCAGTCCATTGGTCTTCAACCGAAGTTACTGGTCGAGGAGTTAAACCCTCGCGACCTTGGATAATCTGCAAAAACAATTGCTCCGTCGTGGTAAATAGAAAACGTGCCTCTTCATCAGATTCTGCTGCTACGACATTGACACAAACCATTGCATATGGTGATGACAGGAATTTTGAGGGACGAAACTCGCTACGATAGGTTTGCATTGCCTGAGTAAGATAGGTTGGTGCGAAATGCGCTGCAAATGCATAGGGAAGACCCAATTCAGCAGCCAAATGAGCGCTCCATAAGCTCGATCCTAAGACATATATCGGAATTTCAGTCCCCACACCTGGATACGCTCGAACAGATGATTGTTTTTCAAGGGGCTGTAAATATTGTTGTAGCTCCATTAGATCATCAGCAAACGTTTCTGCTCGCTCCTCCACTGTTCTACGCAAGGCAATCGCTGTTGCTCGATCTGTCCCTGGGGCTCGCCCTAATCCCAAATCTATACGGTTTGGATATAATGTTGCTAATGTCCCAAACTGTTCGGCTACTGTAAGTGGTGAATGATTGGGCAACATCACGCCTCCAGAACCAACGCGCATCGAATCTGTATGTTCAAGTACATGCTTGATCAAAATGGGAGTTGCGGAACTAACTACACGAGGGTTATTGTGATGCTCTGTTAGCCAATAGCGATGGTATCCCAGTTGCTCTGTATATTGGGCAAGTTTTACCATATGTTGAAATGCTTCCTGAGCGCCCTCGCCTTCTAAAACATTTACTAAATCTAATACAGAAAGTGGAATTCCCCGTAATTGTCTAGTCAATATTAACGCATCCTTTTTAGTTATAGGTTGTTATTATTCTGCCACATAAAAGAAAAAACAAAAAGTTGCCAAAGGGCAACCATCTCTATAAAGAAAGGATTCATCCTGATTCAAATTCATCAATCCATAACGCCCACAGGCCATTCACACAACTGTGCAAATGGCCTGTAGGTAGAGGCTAATGGGAACAAGGTCAAGACTTCGTTCATCAAAAATCTACTTGGTGGTCACTGTTACCCCTGAGTAGCGGGCTAGTGTAGTCAGTGTTTGTCCTTTTTTTGCGCCTTCCGTCGCTGGATCAATCCTCCCACAACAACACGGATGGAGCAGATCAACATCAAAACGATCAAAACCCAGTAGAATGCCGGGCTCAAGGTGTACATGCAGATCAAGGCCACCAACCCGATCAAGGCCGCCAGCCAGACTTCCCATTCCGTCATTGTTCCTCCTCAAAGACTACATTGTCTCGGACTGAAGTCCGTAGCTTCGGATCACGAAATCGTTTGGGATTGCTCCTACGATAATGACTATGATATATATTTAGTTTAGCTAATTTGCTTTGCTTTATAAAGAATGTTCATGACGGATCGAGCAAAACAAAAATTGCTAAATGAAAAAGTCATCCTAAAAAAGATGGTTCTTGAAATGAATTTTGTTGCACCTACCAGGATTCGAACCAGGTGCACAGGTTCGAATCCTGGTAGGTAGGGGAATAAAACGAAATTTGAACCAATAAAGTACAATGTATCAAGGGTTTGATGAATAGCCAATAACTTGATGAAAGACAAGTAAACTTGTTATGTTTACAGTTATGTTTACAGTTTTGTTTGCAATTGCAATTTTAAGTTAAAGAGAGTCTAGTCTGAAAACCCAGCTCTCTTTTTCGATATGCAGAAATATAAATTTCACTTAGTGTAGGGGCGTTCTATGATCATATTTAGCGATCTTCCTTCAAAAATGACTCTTCTTATTAACTTATTTCGCATGTTTGTTCAAGACCTTATTAGCGCTCTCTTCCATCTTCTTCTTTCAAACCATAATGGTCTTCTTCTGCTATTTCGTCTAATTTTTTTCCTCCATCTTTACCTCCTGGACGTAAAAATTCCTCTTCAGAAGTTCCTTGTTGTCTTTGATGTACCTCAGTAGCAACCTCAAAAAGCGCTGCTTTTATTTTATCTTTAAATCCCATTCAACCATCTCTCCATTTTTGCAATTACAATCAATATAATATATATCTACTAAAATAATAAGATCGTTTATCAAGTGATCAATTAAGTAACAATAGATTTCTAAATATATCCCTCCTTATCATTTTCATTTTTTATATCCTTTATTTGATTGATATAAGTAATTTGCTTGTTGATAGACAAACGTAGCGATTATTTAGATATATCTTTAATGATATACTAGAAGGAATATTTATATAGTCATATTTCATTCATTCTATTTATGGATCTTATATATCGATTTAAAGGTAGGCAAATAAATGGGAAATATATCGTTATTTGAGATTGAAGGAACGAAAGTATCAAAACTACATGGAGCTCCTGCACGAGTAGAACGGACATTGCAAATGTTGGTGGAAAATAATTTGGAGACATTGCTGGGGATTCGGTTTATAGCAACTGAATATTCAACTGGTGAGATACATGGGGGGCGAATTGATTCGTTAGGGATTGATGGGGATGATTGTCCTGTGATTATCGAATATAAAAAAGCAACGAATCCAAATGTGATTAATCAAGGGTTGTATTATCTCAATTGGTTGATGGATCATAAAGCTGAATTCACCTTGCTGGTTATGCAAGTCTATGGAAATGAGATTGCCGAAAAGATAAATTGGACAAATCCGCAGTTGATTTGTCTGGCAAATGGGTTCAATAAATTTGATGGACATGCAATTCAGCAGATGAATCGTAATATCAAGTTATATGAATACAATTATTATGACGATCATATTTTGATGCTCAATCTGGTGCATGAAGCAATCCCTTCATCAGCTGTAGCAAAAGGAAAAGTCTCAATACAAAAGGACGGAACTCCCAAGCGGAGAAAAGGAAAAACGAGAAATAGAGCAATAAACAGCGCAGAGTCGATGAAGAACCAGGATGTAAAAATGGATTCGACCGAAAGTAAGCATCGTAAAGCGACAAAGAACCAATCAAACAATAGACGTAAAGCACCAACGGGAAATAGTCAAGTCAATGTGGCTCAAACAGATAGGAAACGAAAATCTGTACGGGGAAGATCAACAGTGACAGGTAAGCAGATTCAATCAACGATTAAGGGTAAGGCAAAGCTCCATAGCGAACAAATTTCACGAAGTAAGACAGGGGATAATATCACCAAATTATCAGATGAGTCTACGGCTCTCTATAAATCACTTAAGCAGTTTCTCATGTCATTGGGTGATGACGTGCAAATGAAGGTGCTGAAAAACTATATCGCCTTTAAAAGAAACAAGAATAATTTTGTTTGTGTCGTTCAGACAAAATCGCAAAAAATCAAACTCTATCTGAAAGCAGATCTGAACAAAATAAGGCTGAAAAAGGGGTTCAGCCGCGATGTTCGAGAAAAAGGACATTGGGGAACAGGGGATTTGGAGTTATCGATTTTAAATGATGCCGATTTTGAAAAAGCGAAATCGTTTATTATGACCAGTTATCAATCAAATGATAATTAAATGATATAGGTGTCAGGACGGTAAATATCGTCAAGCCAAGACATGATCTACCGCCTAGTTTGTCATATCATTTTAACCAACTTCACACTGATGGCACTTTTTTGAATTCCACGATCAAGGGGACATGTAACAAATTAAGTTTTTCCTCAGTCTGAGATGGACAGTTTTTAGCTGTCCATCTTTTCATCAAAATTACGAATTGGTTATTACTCACAGGGTTCCAATAAACTAATTAAAAGAGTAAAACAGCAATCCAAAGGGTTCCCTCATGTACGCTTTCACGATTTAAGACACACATACAACTTTGCTGATCGATCAAAAAATCCATGTAAAAGTAATATCTGAAAGATTAGGTCACAAATCAATCGATATTACTATGAACCTATACTCGCATGTTTTGCCGAACATGCAAGAAGAGGCCGTCCAAAAACTAGACAACCTCTGCTTCCCACAGCAAACGCTTTAGTCGACTAAACGTTAGCAATTCGTGAGCAATTGGGCTTTTTGCAGTAAAGAGGTGATTTCTTCAACCCCTCAAAACCTTAATATAACTGCGTTTATGTATGGTGCACCTACCAGGATTCGAACCTGGGCACCTGGTTCCGGAGACCAGTGCTCTATCCCCTGAGCTATAGGTGCATGATAAATAGCAGTATTCATTCTATCATGAAACAGTATAGTGAGCAAGTTTCTTTTCAGCTAAATGGATACCTAGGAAAATCCCCGCCAAACGATCAGCGGGGAATCGGAAAACAGTTTTATAAATTATTTTCCTTTAATAGTCGCTCAATTTCTTCCTTATGCCTTGTTTCATCTGAGATCATGTCTTCAAGTTGAACTTTAAGGGCGATGTCACCCACCTGCTCAGCTTGGTCGATTCGTTTTTTATATCGATCAATCGTATCGATCTCTTCTTGCAGTGTATGCTGTAGCATTTCTCGGACGCCGGTTACATGTTTGACCGCTTTTGGTCGGACACTCGGCTGTCCACCTAAGTAATTAATTTTCTCAGAGAGGTATAGGGCATGTCTCATCTCATCTTGTGCTTCTTCTTCAAAAAAAGGTTTAAGGATACGCCGACTCAGTCCAGATACAACAGATGCATTATATAAATATTGGATCATGGCACCATACTCAGCCGACAAATCTTCATTTAACCCTTCGATTAAGGTTTCTACCTCATTTGTTTGATATGTCTGCAAACCAATTCCTCCTTAACATCATTCTCTTACCTTGGTATGCCCTTTATGAATTAACGACATTCAAACAATGGAGTCTTTCTTCAGTCTTTTTTTAAACGCTCTAAGACCCAATGACACCAATTGATCTCTTCTTGCTCTAGACGCGTTTTTCGCTGCAAAATCATATAACGCCCAAACTGAGGGGAGTGAGGATCATACAGATCATCAGACCATCTTTCTTCCATCTCTCTAATTTTTAACAACCGATCAGTCAGCATATCTGTAAAATACTGAATTCGTTCATGCAACAGCTCTCTTGCTCGCTTTGTGCTTGTCAGCCAAATGGCATAGATTTTTGTGAGAAACTCGTCCCGTACGACTGGCACTGCCGGTTCCTCGTGAATCCAAGCGCTTAAAATTTCCCGTCCCTGCTCCGTCAAACGGTAAATCTTCTTATCAGGTCGACCATTTTGTTTTACCAAACGATGTGCTACATATTGCTTTTGCTCTAACTTCGCTAATAATGGATACACTTGGCTATGTTTTGCTTGCCAAAATAGTTCGAGTAATTGTACCAATTCATAACCCGAACAATCCTTTCTTGCTACCATTGCTAATAATGCATATGCTAAAGAATTCATTTCAATTTCTGCAAATATGCAGTTCTTCACCTCTCTTTTCATATATAAATATTGACATATTAAACAGATAAGCATATTATAATATATAAATATTTATATATGAAAGGAAGTCTTGCATGGATTACAAAGCACGTCAACGTGGACGAAACATTACTGTTTTGGCCACCTTTTTCGCGTTTATGGGGATTGGCGTTGTTGATCCGATCTTACCAGCTATTGCTGAACAAATCGGTGCGAGCCATTGGCAAGTTGAAACTTTATTTTCAGCATATATGTTTACAATGGCGATGATGATGTTACCCGCGGGGTTACTTATTTCTCGCTTGGGCGACAAAAAAGTGATGATGGTCGGTTTGATCGCCGTGACCGCTTTTGCCATCTGTTGTTCTCTATCAGCTGAAATTCTACAACTAGCACTTTTCCGCGCTGGATGGGGTATGGGCAATGCGTTCTTCTTTGCTACAGCGATGACCTTATTAATCGCCTTATCTGACGACACCAACAAAGCTGTCGGACTATATGAAGCTGCAATCGGTCTTGGAATGGCAGCAGGGCCTTTACTTGGTGGTGTCCTTGGTGAAAACTCTTGGCGGCAGCCGTTTGTAGCTACTGGTATCTTAATGTTTATCGCAGCTTTACTTGTCTTTTTCTGGGTGCGGCAGCCACAAGAGAAGCCGTTAGAACCCACTGCAAAAACAACCAATTTATCAGATATGGGACGACTCTTTGTCCATAAGCCATTTATCACAAGTGCGCTTGCCGGGATGCTTTATTACTACGGATTCTTTACTATCTTAGCTTATTCTCCCCTTGTCCTACATCTTTCAGCAGTCCAGTTAGGATTTGTCTTTTTTGGGTGGGGTCTACTACTCGCTTATGGTTCCGCTATCTTAACACACAAGCTTGAAAAACGCTATGCAATGGATCAATTATTAAAAATCTCACTTGGCTCCTTTTTCGTATTACTAACCCTACTCGCAGTTATCAATCATCATGCTCTTTTCATCAGTTTACTAATCTTGTCAGGGCTGATCTGTGGTGTAAATAACGCTCTCTTTACGAGTTATACAATGAAACAATCTCCTTACTCTAGAGGTGTTACTTCAGGAACTTATAATTTTGTCCGTTGGCTTGGAGCTGGTATTGCACCGATTCTTTCTGGATTTTTAGGTCAATCCTTTACACCTGTATTACCCTTTGTGATCGCTGCGGCATTGATCGCAATCGCTTGGTTTGCAATCCACTTGAGCAGAAGATTTCAACACAAACCTATCGTAGAGCTTAGTTCTTAGAGGCTGAAATTCCCCACTCGTCTGGTGAAGGCTCAAATGATATTCAGCTGAATGAATGGAGAGTACTCGCTCGTTAGGTTTGATTACAGACTTAGAAAAAGCTTTTCAAACACACAAGCGGTGTCCAGGACAACATGCCCCAGACACCGCTTGTGTCGGCGGTTACCGCTTCCTGTCGGGAGCGGCGACGATCACCTTGATGCAGTAGTCACCCGTACCGTACTCCTTGAAGGTGCTGATTGACTGGACATCATCGGGGGAGAAGTGAACCTCCTGTTTCATGCTCTGCCTCGCGATCTCCCTCACGATCTGAAACGACACCCCTTGGAAGAACGGGACGGGTTGCGGTTCCTGTTCGAACTTGAGAGTGAAGACGAACCTCTCTTTCTCTGCCCGTCGGGCGCTCTTGGAGGTGTACTGAGCGTACAGTACCTGATCCGGATGAAGCTTGTCCTGCCCGAAGTGAACGACACTGCATCGGATCGGCTCGTCACCCTGCCAACGGCTCATCTTGTGTCCTTCCCAGTTTCGAGGAACATAGAGCCAGTCACCTTTTTAAAAGGCTCCCATCTATCTATCCAGTAGATTGGTGACAATTAGCTCTCTTACCATATAGACAACCCTATTTTCCAAAAAATGTCCATATCTTTAGGAGGGAAAATTTTTGAATTCATTTTTTAGACAAACATTATGTAAAGTACAGATCAATTTAAAAGCAAGTAACCAACTGCAAAAATAGGAGATGCAGCAACAATGATCAAATGTATCTTTAATGCAAGATAAGAAGGATAATGAGGATAATCCAACAAAAAGCCAATAAAAGCAAGAGGAATTCCTAGAACTATGCTATAAAAAATAAACCCAGCAATTAATAATGACATTTCAACGTCAATGGAAAATGAGGTAGAAAGTAGAAAGAATGCATAGACAGATAGCTGTAAAACGACCAGGAAGAGAGAAAATGTTCCAAATACCGATGCAAAAAATTTTTTAGCCATATAAATCCCTCGATTATTGAGCTAATTTTAAGATCATTATAGCACATGTTTGCTATTTGACCTTTTTTGACCTTTGAGGTATGATAAAGATGATCAAAATTCCCAGCAGGAGGAATGCGACAATGAATCTTGTACCTATGGTTGTAGAACAAACCAATCGTGGGGAACGCTCCTACGATATTTATTCACGCCTATTAAAAGATCGGATTATCCTGATTGGAAGTCCAATCGATGATAACGTTGCCAATCTGATCGTTGCTCAGTTATTATTTTTAACCGCAGAAGATAGCGAAAAAGATATTTCGATGTATATTAATTCACCTGGTGGATCTATTTCAGCAGGAATGGCGATCTATGATACGATGCAATTTGTGAAGCCAGATATCCAAACGATATGTATTGGAATGGCGGCATCAATGGGAGCTTTCTTGCTATCTGCTGGTACAAAAGGGAAACGTTTTGCCCTCCCAAATAGTGAAGTCATGATACATCAACCACTCGGCGGAGCCCAAGGTCAAGCAACTGATATTGAAATCAGTGCAAAGCGAATTCTTCGTACTCGTGATCGAATCAATCAATTGCTTTCAGAATTTACAGGTCAGCCACTAGAAAAAATCGCAAAAGATACTGATCGCGATAACTTTATGACTGCTGAAGAAGCTGCTGAATATGGTTTAATCGATAAAGTAATGACCAAACTTTAAAGATGAATGAAAGGGCACTCTTAAAGGAGTACCCTTTTCTATTTCTAAAATCATTAAGCGTAATCGTCTGATCGTAATTTCCACTCGCTTAAAACCAATGTAAAAACTAATAAAAACTCCCATAAGGAAGACAGCCACAAGCTACCAAAAGCAATAGAAAAAAGACTTAACACAAAGCAGAGCACCACACCGCCCAAAAGCAAAGGCCACCGCTCTTCTCTCCACACATAGACACCTGCAATCCATAGTGGCACAAAGGTTAACAGGATTCCATAAGGAAATGGATGCCCTTGCTGTACATAACGAAGTACCCCTCCTGCTTCAACTGGCTGAAGCGTAACAAGCAAAATCTCAGTGAATACTCCGATTACAGTCACTACAAATGTACAAAGATTAAATGCAATCCGAGCAGATAAATAATTTGACCATTCCACTTTTACTCTTCTTAAAATATCCCAAGCAATAAAAATAACTGTCGGCATTAGAAACACTTTTAAAAAATACCGAAGTAGGCTGAAAGTCTCTAACAATGAACCTGGGCCTATGCAATTCCCAAGTGATATAATTGTCGTATCGTAAATGAGACCCACCATAATAAAAAGTAACCAAGAGGTCCCCCAGAAAGAGGAATCATGGAATGTTCGAAAACTCCATATAAATAATCCCAGATAAAAAATAGTTAAAACTGGGTATAGCAATGCATCCATTTCATCCCTCCTATTGCAAAAACCGTTCAGCCCTTTCTCTTCATCTTATCTATTCATTCCCTTCTCTAGACACTCTAATTGTTACAAAAATCCGAGCTAACTTTGTTTTGCTGATAAAAGTAAAAAAAACGCCTCAATTACTCACAGCTTAGGCGAGTACGAAGCGCAGAATCTCATTTGAGTCTCACTATTCAGCTTTATCCACCATACCAATCAACACATCAACCGCTTGCTCCTCATCAGGACCTTCAGCTTGAATCGAAATCTCCATTCCCCTAGAAACTGCAAGGCTCATAACTCCCATGATACTTTTCGCATTCACTTTTTTATTTTCCTTCACCACATAAATCTCTGATGCAAATTTATTTGCCTCTTGCACAAAACGCGCCGCAGGACGCGCATGCAAACCTGTTAATAATTGTACTACCACTTTTTTCTCAACCAAGGAAAATTCCTCCTTCATCCTGATCGTTCGGTTATAATCGTTTCGCGATCTCCTCAATTTTTCGTAATCGATGGTTGACTGCCGATTTACTGATTGTACCACTTGGAATTTGCTGCCCTAACTCAGCTAGATTTAATTCTGGATATTGCACCCTCACTTCTGCGACCTCCCGCAAACGCACTGGTAACTGATCCAAACCAATCTCTTGCTCAATTTTACGAATGTTTTCGATCTGTCTCATCGCCGCCTGAATAGTTCGATTCAGGTTAGCTGTCTCGCAATTGACAAGGCGATTCACGGAATTACGCATATCTTTCATGATTCGAACATTTTCGAAATGAAGCAAAGAAGGATGCGCTCCAATAATGTTTAGAAACTCCCCAATCTTATCCCCTTCTTTGATATAAACCACATGCCCTTTTTTTCGCTCAATGATCTTCGCATGGAGATGAAATTGATTCATTAATTCACAAAGAGCGACAGCATGATCTTCATACGTAGAAACGATTTCCAAGTGATATGATGCACTGTCAGGGTTGTTCACTGAACCACCCGCCAAAAATGCACCCCGTAAATAGGCTCGTTTACAATTGAGATCTGTAAATAGTTGTGGTGAGATTCCTTCTACAGGCTCTAGCTGCTTCGACTGAATAATGTGTAAGTCAGCTAGCATTGATTGTGTTTTTGCATGAATCCGTAGTAAATAAACATTATTTTTTTTCAGTCGGGCTTTTTTTCTTACTAACACTTCTGGTGATTCATTATACAATTCTTTGATTAAAGAAAAAATATGCCGAGCTGTAGAAGGGTTTTCGGTTACAATCTCCAACGTCATCCGTTGTTGTCTTAATTGAATCGTGCCATTCATCCTTACTAAAGCGGATAATTCTGCTAATCTGCAACAGCGTTTTTCTTCTAATTGTGTTAGTTCTTTTTTCATCATCGAAGTAAAAGACATGGATATCCCTCCTATCCACTTTGCCGTCTTTTCATTCGATCGGAAATCAAACGATAGATATGTTGGCTAACTCTTTGTGCATCGTGGCGGATCACAGAATGGTACAGAAGTAAATTGTCAGCAATCACCTGGCACCCTAACTGCTGAATGCGCCCTTTATCTGGAAGTACCATACATTGATGATTGAGAGCATAGCGATTTAAGATCGATCCAGGCGGAACTTCATTATTAATGATTGCAGTTTCAAATAGCTGCTCACCGACATGATCATAAATGACACGTATATGATCATATGCGGAAAAATCGTCCGTCTCCCCTTGCTGCGTCATAACATTACAGACATAAATTTTAGTTGCCTGAGAAGCGCGGATCGTTTCCGTCATATCTTTTACCAATAGATTCGGAAGAATACTGGTATAGAGACTCCCAGGCCCGACTACAATGCCATCTGCCCGCTCAATTGCCTGCACTGCCTCTTCTAGAGGCTTTGGGTCAGGCGGATGAAGAAAAACGCGGCGAATCTTCTTACCCGTTTTAGGGATCTGGGATTCCCCTTTTACAATGGAACCATCCGACATTTCAGCCACTAATGTAACATCTTGTTCACTCGCAGGTAAGACACGACCACGTACTGCTAATACATGGCTCATCTCTTTTACTGCCTGCGTAAAATCTCCTGTAATCTCTTGCAATGCTGCAATCATCAAATTACCTAACGTATGACCATCCAATTCGCCTCCACTACGAAAGCGATGTTGAAGAAGACTAGCTAGTAATGGTTCTGTATCTGCAAGCGCTATCAAAACATTACGGATATCCCCAGGTGGGGGCATCTGTAATTGATCCCGCAAACGACCAGAGCTTCCACCATCGTCTGCAACAGTCACAATGGCTGTGATGTCAATTGGTAAATTCTTTAAGCCACGTAAAATCACACTAAGACCGGTACCGCCACCAATGCAGACGACATGTGGTCTCTTCTCTAACCCGTTTTTTTTCAACAACGTCATTTATCCGCCTTTCTCGATATCACGATGAATCACTTGAGTTTGCTCTCCTTCTTTAAAGGCTCGATAAAAGTATTCCGCAAGGGCGACTGAACGATGCTTCCCCCCAGTACATCCTATTGCAATCACCAGTTGTGTTTTTCCTTCTTTTTTATAATAAGGAAATAAAAAACGGAATAGATCTTCTAATTTGTGAACAAATTGTTGTGTTTCTTGCCACTTCATTACATATTCATAAACATCAATGGCCTTGCCTGTTTGAGGACGTAATTGATCAATGTAATGAGGGTTTGGGATAAACCGAACATCAAAGACAAGATCAGCATCGATCGGTATCCCATGCTTAAAGCCAAATGAAAGAAAACTGATACTCATGGATGAAGGTTCATCTTTACTAAAGAGAGCAGTCACCTGTCGTTTTAGTTCCAATGGTTTCAATGAGCTTGTATCAATCACTTCTTCTGCTTTCTCTCTTACATCAAGGAGTAATTTTCGCTCATGTTGAATACGCTCTAAAAGCGTCCCTTGGAATTGTAATGGGTGTCGGCGTCTCGTTTCCTTATAACGTCGAACAAGTGTTAAATCATCTGCATCAAGAAAGAGAATACGGTGGCGAATACCAGCATTTGCTTCAAGGCTTTTCAACGAATCCATCAGTGTATCGAAAAATTCGCGACCTCGTAAATCCACAACAATCGCTACCTTCTGTAATCCTTTCTCAGCCTGCTCCAAGAGTTCGGCAAACTTTGGTAATAGTAATGGTGGTAAGTTATCGATACAAAAATAACCTGTATCTTCAAGGCTTTGTATAGCAACTGTTTTTCCAGCACCTGACATTCCCGTAATCACAACAAGGTTAAACTCTCTATTTATCATCTTTCTCCCCATCCTATTGCTCAATATAGAAGAAATCTCGTGCAACGTTCATTTAATCATGATGGGTCTTCGAAAAGAGCGACTAAGCCTGCCGCCCCGATAATACCTGCTTGATTCCCTAGCTTTGCTGGAACAATCTCTACATCTTTAGCGGAATGTTGCTGCGCAATCTGCCTATATGCCTGGCGCAATGGTTGAAAAAGAGCTTCACCTGCGTTAGAAACGCCACCACCAACCACAAAACGCTGCGGATTAAGGATGACAGAGAGATGAGCAAATCCTTGTGCAAGCGCCTCTACTGTGCGTTGAATGATTTGTTTCGCTAGCGCATCACCTTTTGCAGCCGCTGCAAAAATTTCTGCTGGCGTAATGGTTGGCTCTTGCGTTAACAGTGTTGAGGTGCCTGCCTGGATCGCCGATGTTGCTTGATTCACCATACCAGTAGCTGATGCAATCGTTTCTAGACATCCGTTGCATCCACAGTTACAAGCTTGACCATGGGAATCAACTTGAATATGCCCGATTTCACCCGCAAAGCCACGAAATCCTGAGACTAACTGTCCATTCGCAATAATCCCACCGCCAACACCTGTGCCCAATGTTACACAGACAAGATCATCAACACCAACACCTGCGCCAACCCAAGACTCACCCAATGCAGCCACATTTGCATCGTTATTCATGATCACAGGTTTATCTAATGATGATTCCATTTGTTTGCAAATTGGCACTTGCTCCCAATGGAGATTCGTGAGATGGATGACAATCCCTTGCTTTAAATCGAGAAATCCTGGGAGTCCAAGCCCGATCCCCGAGACTTCATCCCATGAGATACCGGCTGATGCTACAAGTTCTTTAATATGAACATTCAAACGATGAATAGTTCGTTCTGCACCTTCTTCAGCTATAGTTGGTTTTTCTGTTTGTGCCAATAAATTCCCTGTAGAATCTGTCACACCGATCTTCATCGATGTTCCCCCCAAATCAACTCCGACAAAACTCTTCGTCAAGCGTCTTCCACCTCTTCCCCAAATATCCTATTACGTTCTTAACATATCATCTTTCATGCTTTATCTCAATTTTATGGTGGCTGAAAATGAATAAATTTACATATTTGACAAATGCACAAACCCATTATTCTTCATTTCAAGCAATCTACCTTTGTACAGATCAAGAGTCAAACCTATTTACTTCAATACTTGCTCCATAATAGGTAGTAGCTCTTTTGTATGATGAGAGACAGTTGATGGAGAAACGCCATATTTCTCGGCAATCTTTCTTTGGCTCAATTCAAGATGATCATAACGCCCTATCATATACTCAAAAGCTGCTGACCAAGCACCAAAACTGCGAACTTTTGGCAAGTTGCCACCCTTCTGACAGATAAAACCTGCCCATAGCCACTGTACATCTTCGCGCTGCCGATCCGTATACGTCGTCATTCCGTCTAAAGTACTTTCGAGTATTTTTGACCAAACTTCAAATTGTGTAGACAGAGTAGCCTCTCCTTGATCATCCAGACCTAATTCCAGTAGCTGTCCCTGAAACCAGATCATGTAGGGTGGCTTGGTACCCATCTGTCGTAGTACTAGCAGTGTCATTCTTTTTAGTTCATCATCTTCATGAGGCTTCACTAAAATGCGGCGCAAAAAGGCTTCACTTTTATCATTTGCCAAGTGCCCAAGAATTTGTACGACCTGTAAGCGCGATGACTGTGATCCCTGTGAGAATGCCCAAAGCATTGATTCAAATAATACCGTATTTAACTCTATTTTCACTCGCTTATGCCAGGAAAGGCGCATGAAAACTTCTTGGAATGGAAGATAAAAATAATAGCTTAAACGACCCAATTCTGTTTCACGCCCTTGCCAACGCTCTGCTTGTTCAAGATAGTATCGAAATACTTGAGAATCTGGAACCAATTCTAAGCCTAGACGCCAGTACCGTGCAGCTTCACGAAAACGACCAATATTCCAAGCCGCTACAGCTAAATAATGATATAAGTTGGTTTCTGCGGTCATTTCTAAGCGCAAAAAGCGATCAAATAATCGGTAAGCCGTTTGATCTTCACCTAAAATCCCCAATGAAGTAGCCAACTTATACAGCAAATCTGGATGCAATGGAATTAGCTTCTTCAAGACTTTCGTAAGCATTTGACTCATTTCCGTCTCTTCTACAGCATCTGAGAAAATAGCCAAGTTACATAATGCATGGATATTAGCGGAGTCTTGATCTAAGACTTTTTTGACGGTTGCAAAAGCCCGAGTAAAGTCTCCTAAATAATAATAAGCTAAGGAAAGGTTATTTTGAGCAGCGATAAAATCAGGATGCTCCTCTACTATCGGTTGTAGAAGTTCTACAGCTTTTTGGAACTGACCATTTTCTAACTGACGACGCGCTTCTTCGTGCTCTTTCATATATGCAGGCATCAATGTAGCGGTTTTCGGATCACGGGGTGAACGTCCTAACTCTGCCGCAATCATATACAAAAGCTCCTCTGCATCTTCAGCATACTCTCCATAAGGCTCATTTTGTAGATATTCTAGTAAAAACTCTTCTGATCGTTCGAACTCTTGGAGATTGGCATAGTTATTAGCCAGATAAAACCGACATTCATGCATTTCAGGTGCTACCTCATGAATCACTTGCTGCAAAATCTCGTTTGACTCTTCATAATAGCCCAACTCGGAGAGCAAACCTGCTAGATTGCAATAATTAATCGGATTATCTGGTTCTTTTTCAACACTGAGTCGAAAATAACGCAGTGCTTTTCCATATTGATGCTTGTCTAACGACCGAACGGCGCGTTCAAAGAAGAATCCGGCATCCAATTCCAAATGGACGACGTTTTCAGCCTGATCACTCTGTCCGAAAGGTGATTTTTTCATATTTCCCCTCCACCCAGCAAAGTCCATGCAATCGGCTGGTGGTTTGAAAAAGATTACATACCATCACGGAATAATGTACTGATCGAACCACCGTTATCTACAATACGAATTGCCTGACCTAACAGTGGTGCAATTGATAGAATTGTATAATGATCATCTGTTGTAGTTGGTAAAGCAATCGAATCGGTGACAACAATTTCACGTATGCCTGGATGCTTTAGTTTTGTAAATGCGTCATTTGAAAAGAGTGGATGTGTTGCACAAATATATGCTGGATGAGCGCCTTTTTCAATTAATCCTTCGATTACACTCACTATCGTTCCACCAGTATCGATCATGTCTTCAATGATAATCGGTGTATGATCTTCAACCTCACCGATAATATGCGTAATCTTTGCTTTATTATGACCGGGGCGCTTCTTCATCATAATAGCAAATGGCGCATCTAGATAGGTTGCTAGTTTTTCAGCAGTCTTCGCTCTACCTGCATCAGGTGAAACAATGACTGGTTTATGGATTCTCTTATTCTTTAAATATTCTGTAATATAATCAAGCGCAGTTAAATGATCTACAGGGATATTAAAGAAGCCCTGAATTGCAGGTGCATGAAGGTCAACTGTTATTACCCGATCAATTCCGGCAACTTGCAGGACATCGGCTAACATCTTTGCTGTAATCGGTTCACGTGGAGCGTCTTTCTTCTCCTGTCTCGCATATGCAAAGTATGGAACAACAGCTGTTATGCTTTTTGCTGAAGCGCGTCTAGCTGCATCCGCCATAATCAGTAGCTCCATTAAATTCTCATTTACAGGGTCTCCAAGTGTCTGTATTAAAAAGACATCCGCATTACGAACGCTCTCCTCATAATGTACATATATCTCACCGCTTTTAAACCGACTGATTCGCACTCTACCAAGGGGAACATCTAAATATCTTGATATATCTTCTGCTAATTTTGGATTTGATGTACCTGAAAAAATCATTCTTCTATCCATTACAACCACCTATTCATCGAAAAAAATAATTGCCCATTTCGCTACCATTATAACGTAGTCATCTTTGACAAGCCAACTTTTTAACTGATGCGTTCATATTCAGTTCATAGATGGTTCTTATAATCAAGCATACAAAGCAATAAAACAAGGAGGGAATAGCAACGGAACCTATAATCTATGTTAAAAATCCTGTTAAAAACTATAAGAGGGCAAAAAAGCTACTTTCAATGAGATTTACTTTAGGGCAACCTTTATATAAGCAAATAATGTGCGATACTCTTCAAACTGAATAGAGGTGAAAGATATGGCAAATATATTCATCGTTGATGATGATTCATATATTCGTGAATTAACAAGCTTGGTTTTACATAGAGAGGGCTTTCATATCTTTGAGGCATCAGATGGATATGAAGCCTTAACTTTGATTGAATCAGTAAAGCCTGACCTCGTCGTCCTAGATATTATGATGCCCAACATGGATGGCTGGGAACTTTGTCGTCAATTGCGGCAGTTTGACTCCACTCTCCCTATATTGATGTTAACAGCAAAAGGAGAGACTTCTCAAAAACTAAAAGGTTTTCAATTAGGAACAGATGATTATCTTACCAAGCCCTTTGAGACGGCAGAGCTAGTAGCTCGAGTAAAGGCATTGCTCAAACGATACCAAATTGTGTTTTCGCAGGTGATCCAAGTTGGTAAAATCCAGCTCAATCGCAAAACCTATGAAGCCCAGCTTGCAGGAGATCACTTAATTTTGCCCCTAAAAGAGTTTGAGTTACTATTTATGCTTGCAAGTTATCCAAATCAAACACTTCCACGAGATCGACTCATTGAACAAATCTGGGGTTATGACTATGAAGGAGATGAACGGACAGTCGATGTCCATATCAAGCGATTGCGCAGCAGATTTCCTGAAGAGAACAGCGGTTTCAAGATTACTACGGTACGTGGACTTGGTTACCGTTTGGAGGAAAAACAATGAAAAGGGATGTAAAAGAATTGGGCAAGAGAACCATTGGATTAATTGGCTTACTCTTAGCATTAAGTTTATTATGGGCCCTCTCCTTCAAAATAACCGCATATATCTATGATCTATTTGCAATTCAACCACATGAGCTGGTCAGACAATTAATCAATTCTCTGTTAGGTTTTTTCCTGTTCTTCTTTGTGATCTACCTGATCTCCAGATTGGGGTTGGACAGACAAAAAGATCGCCTTGATCTTTTTGTAAATGCGATTAGACAAATTGCCCAAGGCAACTTTCATATTCAATTACCCAAAACCAAAAATCATATGTTCATAAAATTGGTTGAAAGTATCAACGATATGGCACAGCGATTAGGCCATATGGAAACCATGCGTCAAGAATTTATCTCTAACGTATCCCATGAAATCCAATCCCCGCTTACTTCGATTCGCGGATTTGCTAGAGAGTTAAAGGAAGGTAACCTACCTCCGCAAGAGCAAAAACGATATTTAGAAATTATCGAGATTGAGAGTAAACGTCTTTCCAATATTAGTGAGAATCTATTAAAGCTAACCTCTTTAGAATCTGCAGAGCCACCGTTTGAACCGAATCGATACCGATTGGATCAGCAAATTCAATCTGTCATTCTGATCTGTGAGCCACAATGGTTGGCTAAACAGCTTGATATAAACATTTCATTACCTAAGACAGTGATCACAGCAGATGAGACCCTAATGAGTCAAGTCTGGATGAACTTGATTCATAATAGCATCAAATTTACACCAAACAATGGAACCATACACATTTCAATAGAGTCAAATGTTGATTCAATTCAGGTCATCATCCAGGATAGCGGCATCGGAATGAGCAGGGAAGACCAATTTCACATATTTGAACGATTTTACAAAGCAGATCGTTCTCGCAACCGCAAAACGGCAGGAAGCGGTCTTGGTCTGTCCATCGTAAAGAAGATTATAGAACTGCATCAAGGAAAAATCGAAGTCCAAAGTCAACTCAAACAAGGAAGCACATTTGTGGTCACACTTCCTTACAACAATAAGTCTCATCCAAATTTAGAAAAACTTAGTAGCAAATAGGCCTAGAAAAGGCTCGCAATCAGTCCACTTTCAGTCGCTAATGAAAAGGCTACAAATTAAAACGGAGCTTACATGAGTAAGCTCCGCTCCTGATTGACTGACCGAATACGCTCAGCCATATGGAGATGGATTGATTCACAAATTTTTGGGAAAGTTGTTCAATGCTAGGTATTGCTAGAAAAAATTCCTACGCTTTATAGCATACAGCCTCTTGACCGTAAAATCAAGAGATCGTTTTCATTTACTTATTTTGATGTCTTTCGGCAAGGACGGACAAGACATCTGCAAGTGGAAGTTGTTGTTGTCTAAGCAGTACCAAAAGATGATACAACAAATCGGCTGCTTCATTACTTAATTCATGTGCAGAGTGATTTTTAGCGGCAATAATTACTTCGGATGATTCCTCGCCAACTTTTTTTAGAATTTTATCAAGCCCTTGTTCAAATAAATAGGTCGTGTAAGCACCCTCAGGTCGCTCTTGCTCACGTTCCGCAATCAATGCTTCTAATTGCTGTAAAATGGTTGTCTGCGTCACCTGCTGTTCGCTTGATGATTGGAAACAACTATAACTCCCAGTATGACAAGCAGGCCCTAGCGGTCTAACACGAACAAGAATCGCATCCTGGTCACAATCCGCCTGAATCGAAACAACACGTTGTCGATTCCCTGATGTCGCTCCTTTATGCCAAAGCTCTTGCCTAGAGCGGCTGTAAAACCAAGTCTCACCACTTTCAATCGTGCGCTCCAGCGATTCTCGATTCATATATGCAAGTGTTAACACATCGCCTTGTTCTGCATCCTGTACAATTGCAGGTATGAGACCTTTTGCATCAAATTTCATTTCATTTGGATTTAGATCAACTTTCATCGCATCTCAAATCCTTTCTCACGTAGAGATTCTTTCACGCTGGCAATGGAAACCTCTTGATAATGAAAAATCGATGCCGCAAGTGCTGCCGATACGGAGGTTTGGGCAAAAACATCAACAAAATGTTGTTCATCTCCAGCTCCTCCCGAGGCAATCACCGGAACAGACACCGCTTCTGTCACTTGCTGATTTAAGCGAATATCAAAACCATTTTTTTGTCCATCTTGATCCATACTGGTTAAGAGAATTTCCCCTGCACCACGATGAACAGCTTCTTTTGCCCATTCAACTGCTGTCTTTTCCACTCGTTGACGCCCACCATGTGTATAGACAAACCAATCTTCTCGCTCTTCATCATACTTTGCATCAATTGCAACCACGATACATTGATTTCCAAAACGAACAGCACCAGCAGTAATTAATTCAGGATTTAACAAGGATGCCGTATTGAGTGACACTTTATCCGCTCCAGCATGAAGAATGCGTAACATATCTTCGACCGTACTAATCCCGCCCCCAACAGTAAAGGGAATCGTCAGCTCGGCAGCCGCCCGGCGAACAATTTCCACCATTGTTTTCCGCCCTTCATGGGAAGCGGAAATATCGAGAAACACCAGTTCATCTGCACGTTGTTGATCATATAGAGCTGCTAGTTCGATTGGATCACCCGCATCGCGCAGATTTACAAATGAGACACCTTTGACGACCCGACCATCCTTCACATCTAGACAAGGGATAATCCGTTTGGTTGTCAACGCCCAGTCACCTCCTGCCGTGCTACTGTGAGCGCTTCGAGAAGTTGAAATGCATGGGTATAAAGCGCCTTCCCGATAATGACTCCACCCACACCATCTGTAGATACGGATGCAAGTTGTTTGATATCTGTTAATGAACGAACACCGCCTGAAGCAATCACTTCCCGTCCGCAAGCCTTCGCAAGAGCTGCCACAGCTTCCACATTTACTCCAGATAACATACCATCCCGAGCAATATCTGTAAAAATAAATGTTTCTGCCCCTAAGTTCGCCATTTCAATCGCACATTTCTCTGCTGAAATCTTTGATGTATCTAACCAGCCGTGTGTTGCGACCATTCCATCTCGGGCATCGATTCCGATGGCAATTCGTCGTCCATATGCTCGCAATGCTTGAGCCACAAACTCAGGATGATCAATAGCTGCTGATCCGATAATGATGCGGTCAACTCCAATCGATAACAAGCGCTCTAATCGATCCATATCCCGAACGCCCCCACCTACTTGAATCGGGATACCAGTTGCTTGTACCATATTACGGATCACCTGAAGATTGATTAATTCACCTTCACGCGCGCCATCCAAATCAACGACATGAATCCATTCTGCGCCTTCTTGCACAAATCGCTCTGCTACCTGTACTGGATCATCTGCATAGATCGTCTCTTGTTGGTAATCTCCTTGTTTTAGGCGAACGCATCGCCCTCCGCGAATATCAATCGCGGGATAAAGTGTAAACTTCATGCTTGAAACTTCCCTTCTGTAGCAAACTGAGCAAATCGAGCCAATAGTCTGCGACCTAATTGTCCGCTCTTCTCCGGATGAAATTGCATCCCAAAGATATGATTGCGAGCTACCACAGCTGTCACGGGTTGATCATAGTCAGTATCTGCGATTACATCGCTTTCGTTATCTGCTTCCACATGAAAAGAATGGACAAAATAGACATAATCCTCTTCTAAATTTTGAAAGAGCGGATGGATTTGGCGAAAGCGGAGCCAACTCCAACCCATATGCGGAATTGGATTTGCTGTCACGAAGGGAACAACACGTCCAGGTAATAAATTAAGCCCTTGATAAAACCCATGTTCATTACTACTCGTAAACAATAATTGCATTCCTAGGCAAATACCAAGCAATGGTTTTCCTGTCAGTGCCTCTTTACGGATCCATTCTATTAAATTACGCTTTGCTAACTCTTCCATCGCATTACCAAAAGCGCCTACTCCGGGTAATATAAGACCATCCGCAGCTTGTAAGCGCTCTGGATCAGCTGTGATTTCCCAGGAAAACCCCATCTTCTCTAACGCTTGGCTCACGCTATATAAATTCCCCATCCCATAGTCGATGATCGCAATCATTTATAAAACTCCTTTTGCTGAAAGTACACCTTCGATTCTCGGATCGATCTGTGTTGCTTCATCCAAGGCTCTTCCCAGCGCTTTAAAGAGCGATTCAATCATATGATGGGAGTTTTGCCCATAGTGTAAGACTGCATGAAGATTGATCCTCGACTCTAAAGCAAACTTCCAAAAGAATTCTCTTACTAATTCTGTAGCAAATGACCCGACTTGCAAGGTAGGAAAAGTCGCTCGATATTCCAAATGAGGGCGATTGGATACATCGACTACGACTTGTCCAAGAGCATCATCCATTGGGACAAAACTATTGCCAAATCGTCGAATCCCCCTTTTCGCCCCTAAAGATTGCTGAAAAGCCTGTCCCAGGCAAATCGCAATATCCTCCACTGTATGATGGTCATCGATCTCGATATCTCCTTTTGCATCTATATCTAGATCAAATTGCCCATGCTTTGCAAAAGAATCTAACATATGCTCGAGAAAAGGAACGCCTGTATGAAGCTTTGTTTTCCCCGTACCATCCAAATTTAATGTAAGATCAATCTCTGTTTCCAATGTATTGCGCTGAATTCGTGCAACGCGTGATTGGGTCATTCTGATTCCCGCCCTTTCTCTTCTTCAACTCGTACACGCAAAGAGTTAGCATGACCTCTTAATCCCTCTGCTTCAGCAAGTGTGATCACATGGTCAGCATCACGCAAGCAATCTTCACGGCTATAGGCGATCACATTGGTTCGTTTGATAAAACTATCGACACCTAATGGTGAGAAGAAGCGAGCTGTACCACTTGTGGGAAGTACATGATTAGGTCCTGCATAATAGTCTCCTACAGTTTCAGGACTATAATGTCCTAAAAAGACTGCCCCGGCATTCTTTATCTTTGGCAACCAAGTCCAAGGATCATTCACAGCTAATTCCAAATGCTCAGGCGCCAATTGATTAGCTAGACGAGCAGCTTGATCTAGATTCTCGACAAGCGCAATCGCGCCTTGGTCCTTTAAGGATGCCTTGGCGATTTCTTCACGAGGCAATTTTTTTAACTGCCGATTTACCTCTTTCGCTACTTGCTCTGCTAATTCTGTCGAAGGTGTGATCAAAATCGCAGCTGCCATCGGATCATGTTCTGCTTGTGAAAGCAAATCAGCAGCTACAAATTTTGCCTTGGCACTATCATCTGCTATGATCACCACTTCGCTTGGCCCAGCAAAACTATCGATGTCGACCTGACCATAAACATGTTCCTTTGCCAATGCAACAAAGATATTTCCCGGACCTACAATTTTATCTACAGGAGAGATCGTCTCGGTACCATAAGCGAGTGCAGCAATTGCTTGCGCACCACCTACTTTATGGATGGTAGAAATCCCTAGCTGCTTCGCTGCTACAAGTACTGTTGGAGCAATCGTTCCATCTGCTTGTGGTGGAGTGACAAGCGCAATCTCCTTTACACCAGCAACTTGTGCTGGAATGACATTCATGAGAACAGTAGATGGATATGCAGCCCTACCTCCAGGTACATATACACCCACACGCTCCAACGGCTGGATAAGCTGTCCTAACTGCGTTCCTGTCTCCTCTTGCATCAACCAAGAATTTTGACGTTGTCGTTCGTGAAAAGCTCGAATTCGCTTTCCAGCTTCTTCTAAAGCTTGAATAAAGTCAGATTCTACTTGCTGCATCGCCTGCGCAAATTCATCTTCCTGCACAGTGAATGTAGACAAATCGGCGCCATCAAATCGCTCTGTGAATCGATACAGGGCTGCATCACCATCATTTTGCACCTGCCCAATAATATCTCGAACTACCTGCCGCTCCCGTGCTGTTCCCATCGAACGTTCACGCTTAACTGTCAACTGTGCTCCGTTCACGATTTGGATCAATTGTTTCACTCCCTTGCACAACTTCTGCTAGACGATCAGATAGCTTTTGAATTTGTGTATTTTTCATCCGATAGCTTGCCCGATTCCCTATCAATCGAGAGGTGACAGAGACGATTTCTTCTAATTCAACAAGTCCATTTTCACGCAATGTCTGACCTGTTGATACAATATCAACAATCCTGTCAGCCAATCCGACAATCGGCGCTAACTCGATTGAGCCATTCATTTTAATGACTTCTACTTGTTCCCCTCGGCTTTTAAAATAATTTTCTGCTATAACCGGATATTTTGTTGCCACACGAGGATTGGGAGCTGGCTTCCAACTAGGCAAGCCAGCTACAGCCATCTTACATGGACTGATTCGTAAATCAAGCAACTCATAGACATCCCGTTGTTCTTCAAGCAAAACATCTTTCCCAACTACGCCTAAATCGGCAACACCGTATTCAACATAGATGGCTACATCCATTGGTTTTGCCAGGAAAAACTGCAATCCTGCTTCAGGCAAAGTGACCGTTAATTTGCGTGAGTCTGAAGCAAATTCATCTGGAATGGCAAAACCTGAACGACGCATTAAATCAAGCGCTTCTTCAAAGATTCTACCTTTAGGCATAGCAATCGTTAAAGGTTCAACCGCCATCCTCGCTCACTCCTTTCCTATATAGATAACATGCAGATCATCTCTATCGATCTCCTGATCTACTAAAATAGAATCAACTCTTTTTAAAATCACTACATTCCCTTGCTCTCGCATTTCTTGTGCAACCAAAAATGCTTTCTGCTTGTATGCTTGTTCATAGTAAACCCAAGTCGAGGATGGTTCTACTTCTTGCAGCGATGATACTTCAAGAAGTCGATCCAACTGTAACGCAAATCCAGTAGCAGGTAATGGTCGTTTAAAGCTAGATAACAGTTGATCATATCGACCACCACTCAATAAAGGAAATCCACTATCAGCGGCATACGCTTCAAATACAATTCCAGTATAATAACCCACATTTCCCGTGAGAGAGGGGTCAAAGACAATTGATTCTGCCTCACCTAACGCCATCAAAAGTTCCCAGGCATCCAGTAAATGCTGATGATCAGTCTGCAAACTTCCCTGAAAAAATGGACTCTCTTGTGGATGCTTTCGCACCCGCAAAAGTGCTAACAATTCATCTTTTAATTTCTGGTCATTAATCCACTGCTCGACATATTGCTGGTAACCCGCTAAGTTTCGCTGTTCCAATGCCTGCTTTAAAGCAATTACTTGCTCATTTTGCTCAATCCGTTCTTTTAACCAAGTATCGAGCAATCCAATATGACCAATGGCAATCTGAAATGGTGTACTCTCACATGCACGAACCGCTTCCATCGCTAACCGAATCACTTCCACATCTGCCTCCGGTCCAGCTAATCCGATCAATTCAATACCAGATTGAAGCAATTCTGCTTTTCGTCCCGTTTCGCTTTCCTGTGCGCGAAAAACGGAGGAATGGTAGCTGAGCCGAATGGGCAATGGTTCTTCTTTTAATAAAGAAGCGACCACACGGGCAATGGGTGCCGTCTGATCAGGCTTTAAGACAAGAGTATTTCCTTCTCGATCCATACATTTAAACATCCGTTGTTCAGCGACCGCACTGGCACTTCCCACTGTATCATAAAATTCTAAGGTCGGCGTAAGGATCTCCTGATATCCCCACTTAGAAAATTGTCGTTGAAGCCGCTCTTCCAACAAACGTTTTTTACGCGCAAAAGGCGGGGTAAAGTCCCGAAACCCCGTTGGTTTCTCAAATGATTGTGGTCTGACCAATACATTGACCTCCTCAAACACTTTAACTTGCTAATATGATAAAGCAAAAATGTATCACTCATTATAGCATTCCCTTACAGCATTGACTACTACTGTCTTATAATCAAACATAGCTAAATAATGGTATCGAAAATTTTTCCTTCTCCATAACATGGGGTCGATCAAACCATCACTTGAGATGGACTACCAAAACAGTTTGTCTTTAAAAAATCATTAGCAGAGACTCTCATCATCTTTTACTTCTTTCATCCAATGAATCATTTGTTCCAACGCTTTTCGTCGATAGGAATGATACATTTGCCGTTCTATGCTTAATTGTTGTGTAACTTTGGTCTCTCCATCAGGAATAAAGATCGGGTCAAAAGGTAACCCTGGTTCTGGTTGTGGCTGTGGTGGAAATGGATCAACCATTGATCCTTCTGTCTTAGCATGGAAAAAAGCCATTTTCCCACGAAAAGCAAGCCCAATCACTCCTTCAAACCAAGCTGTCCGTTTTTCTCCCACCAGTAACTTTTCGAAACCGCGATACCCAATTCGCTCAAATATCCGTTTGGAAAGGATTCCTGGAAATTTAGGATAAGCAGTGAGAAAAAGCCCTGAATCCTCAACCATTATCGGCTCGACTCCGATGGCAACCGCTTGTGCTAACTTTTGTTCAGCTATGGTTCGAATGGTTCCTGTTATTGCTTCTTCTAGTTCGATCTCCAATGGAACCACTTCGATCCCATAAGGAAGAAGTACTTTGTTCACTTCTTGCTGTTTACCTTTGTTCTGTGTTGCAAAGTAGAGTTTCAATCGTAACAGCAGCCTCCTCGATAGATGTATTTTCCTCTTAAAATATGATATCCTACGTTACGATAAAGATGCTGTACGGAAAGGATGTCGCACATTGTACTCCCTCATTCGAAAAATACTTTTTCGCGTTGATGCTGAAATGGCGCATCATTTGACGGTAAACTTGCTAAAAATCGTTCAACAAGTCCCTGAGGTAAGACGTAACTTAGAACGATTTTTCCAAGTCCAGGACCCACGTCTAACGACCCACTGTATGGGACTTACATTTCCAAATCCAGTAGGTATGGCTGCTGGTTTTGATAAACACGCAGAAATTTATCCTGCTCTTGCCGCGCTTGGCTTTGGATATATTGAGGTAGGGACTTTAACACCTCGTCCCCAATCAGGAAATCCGCGACCAAGAATCTTCCGGCTTCCAGTTGACCAAGCTGTAATCAACAGGATGGGATTTAATAACAAAGGAGCAGAGGCGGCAAAACAATCTTTTATCCGATTGCCTCGTCCAAGAGTACCCATTGGTATTAACCTAGGCAAAAACAAAACAACCCCTAATGATCAGGCTGCTGAAGATTATCTATTAGGCTTGGAAACCCTGTATCCATATGGGGACTACTTTGTCATCAATATTAGTTCCCCTAATACAGCAGGTCTTCGCGATCTGCAAGAAGTAGAGTTTCTCCGTGATCTATTAGAGCGTATTATTATGAAGCGTAATCAACAAGCGGTGGAAAATGGGAGCAAACATCCTATTTTAGTTAAAATAGCACCTGATCTGACCGATGAACAACTCAGCGATATTATAGCAACTGCTAAACTTGTTGGGATCGATGGAATTATCGCTACCAATACCACCATTGAGCGTTCTCATCTACAATCCATGCATCGAGAACAAACGGGTGGTTTAAGCGGTCGTCCATTGACACAACGATCACTCTCATTTATTCGGACCTTATATCAAGAGTTGAAAGGTACGATTCCGATCATCGGAGTAGGTGGTATTTTCACAGGTCGTGATGCATTTGACAAGATTACAGCTGGAGCAACATTGATTCAGGTATATACAGGCATGATTTATCAGGGGCCAGCTATTGTAAAACAGATCAACCGAGAGTTGATCCAAATTTTGAATCAGTCTGGTTTATCCTCAATCGAAGAGGCAATCGGTAACGCACACTCTGCTTCATTATAAAATAGTCGGACAAGTGTCCGACCCAGATTGTGCGTCCGATATTACCCCTTCTTTTTTATAATTTGCATTGGGTTGCCGACTACAAATTGATAAGGCTCAACATCTTTACTTACTACCGTGCCCGCACCAATGACAGCATGATCACCTATCGTTACGCCTGGCAAAATGGTCGTATTTGCGCCGATCATCACTTGATCTCCAATTACGACATGCCCCAAGCGATACTCATCAATTAAATATTCATGCGTTAGAATTGTTGTATTATACCCGATAATTGTGTTTTTCCCTATTTTAATCCGTTCAGGATAGAGTAGATCAAGCATCACCATAAAGGCAAATGCTGTCTGCTCTCCAATCTCCATTCGTAAAAAAACTCGATATAACCAACGTTTCATCGCCATCCAAGGAATCATTCGTCCTAATAAAATGATACATGTATTCTTTAACACTTTAAAAAATGATACTGTCTGGTAAATTTGCCACAAAGCGTTACTACCTTGAACAGAAAATCTTTCAAGCCGACGCATTGACTATTGTTCTCCCACTTGTTGTGCATTTGTTGGTACTGTCAGGCGAGGCATCGCATCCATATCACGGTATTTTTCAGTAACTCCCTTCACACGTCGCCAAACCACACAAACAATCGCCAATAAGATTAAGCAAAAACTTACCAACTGGGCAATTCGGATATTTCCTCCTTCAAGCAAACCTGGTTGAAAGAGTAGGCGCATGGGCGACCAGATGAAGTTAAGTAGATGTTCCAACCAGCTAGGTCCATAGAAAGCTAAACTATCTGTGCGAATTCCTTCGATAAAAAAGCGACCAAGTGAGTACCAAAAAAGATAGGCAAAAAAGACTTCACCACGCAGCGGATTCCAATAACGTAGTAATAGTAAAAGCGCGACTCCAACAAGGCTCCATATAGATTCATATAAAAATGTTGGATGGAAGTATGTACCTTGAATATTCATCTGCTCGATGATCCAATTGGGCAGATGTAAATGCTGTAAGAAAGAGCGGCTGACAGGTCCTCCATGCGCTTCTTGATTAATAAAGTTACCCCAACGCCCAATCATTTGTCCTAAAAGGATACTAGGAGCAATTAAATCAGCCAAAATTAAAAATGGAATTTTCTTCACACGAACAAACAGATATCCAACTAAAAAGGCCCCGATTAGTCCACCGTGTATTGCTAATCCGCCTTTCCAAACGGCAATAATATCTGCTGGATGGGCAAAATAGTAGTCCCATTGAAAGATCACGTAATAAAGTCTAGCGCCAATGATGGCAGCTGGAATACACCAAATCATCAAGTCAAGAACGATTTCGCTATCAATCCCTCTTCTTTTCGCTTCCCATGTTGCTAGCCATAAACCGATCAAAGCGGCAGATCCCATAATAATGCCATACCAATGGATTGAAACCCAGCCAAATGAGATCGCAACAGGGTTAATTACAGTCGCAAACATATGCAAATTCCTTTCTTTAATAACTCTAACCCCTTCATAGTACCGCAAAACACGCCGAAAGAGAAATCGATCCGATAATTGACAAAATAAAAAGAAAATGATAAAATCTGCATATTATCATTTAGATGATTATGTTTTAATTATTTTTATGCAAACGCTGTATTTCTTTAAAAAAAGGACTTATTATTTCATATATCCTCATCTAAGAGACCGATTTTATCGAATATGAGGGAGTTTGTTGAATGTTCCAATTAAAACCGAATATAGATAAGCAAATAGATACATTTGATTGTGTTGAATGTGGCAGCAAAAAATCCGTTACTGTCAGAGATAATCGTGGTTACTGTCAAACAATCGGTTGTTTACAAGGAGACTTGGTACAATTTGTCTTTCATCCAGACTGGACCAAGCCAAAGACAAGCCGTGCAGGCCGCGAGATTTGGTGGCTATCATCATGACTACACTCTCTCGTGGAGTGTGGTTTTTTATTCGTCGGAAAAATCATCTGAGTCTTCAATCGCTTTTCCTAATTGTTGTACAAATTGCTGCGCTGCATGAAAACCTAATCGTTTTAATCTAAAATTCATTGCGGCTACTTCAATGATTACAGCAAGATTTCGTCCCGGTCGAACAGGAATTGTTAACTTGGGGATCTCCGTTTCAATAATTGTATAATTCTCTTCATCTAAACCGAGTCGATCATAATGCTGCTGTTCTTGCCAAGCTTCAAGCTGGATCACTAAGGAAATACGCTTTCGATCCCGAACGGCACCTGCGCCAAACAGTGTCATAACATTGATAATGCCAACACCACGAATCTCTAACAGATAGCGGATCAGCTTTGGTGCGGTTCCTACCAATGAGTTCTCATCGTATTGGTAAATCTCCACCGCATCATCCGCAATCAGGCGATGCCCTCTTTTTACTAATTCTAAAGCAGTTTCGCTCTTTCCAATGCCACTTGATCCCATCAATAAGACACCTACACCATACACATCAATCAAGACACCATGAAGCGTTGTAGACGGTGCTAGATTATATTCGAGATAATTTGTAACACGGCTACCAAAGCGAGTAGTCGCTTGTGAAGTTCGCAAAACAGGAACACGGCTTTTTTTTGCCCCATTGATTAATTCGCGGGGAATTTCTAATTTCCTTGTGATAATAATACAAGGGATATCAGGATGACAAAATTCCATCAGTCGGTTTGCACGTGTCTGTTCATCTAGCCCCTGTAAAAAAGTAAGTTCTGTCCTACCCAACAGCTGAATTCGTTCCACGGGATGATAGGTAAAGAAACCTGCCATTTCTAAACCTGGTCTATGTAAATCACTGACTTCAATTGGACGGTGAAGCTGATTCCAATCCGTCATCACTTCTAAAGAAAACTCTTTTACCAAATCCTTCACTGTTACTTTTTTACTCATCTTTGGATGTATCCCTTCTCCATCAATTTCTTCTATTATAGTGAAGTACATTACTCTTTGAAACATACATGAAGTTAGATAGAATGAAGGTAACCATCTGACTTAGTTGAACATTTACGAAAGGAGTTTTAATATGAAATCCTTGATAAAACGAATTATCATAAACAAGTTGATCACTTTGATTTCCCGACTTTTAAAGCGATAAATATTTTCATGAAAACAAACGTATATATCACACCTTTCTTCAAGACTAGGGACATATTAACTAATTTTGTTGAAATCTTAAACAAAAACAGGGTAAACTACTTACAAATCAACATACTTTTATGATCTAAATTATTCTGATTTTTTCTACTCACTTAATATGCAATAATTCTTCAACAGGCTTGTTTCTTTTCCTTCTTTCAAAATTTTTTACTTGAAGCCGTGTTCTAAGGAGATGAATCAAAAATCATGATGTTATCTGATATTATTCCAAGAGTAGTCGCTTGGATTATGATTGTAACGGGATTAGGGCTAGGAGGATATAATGGCTACCAATGGTGGGATCAAAGTAATCCTGAAGTAGATGATCCCCAACTTGCAGCCCAAGTCACAAAGATATCTAAAAACTGGAATAGTACAAAAGAAGAGAAATCTTTAACCACAGTTGGAGATTCAATGCTGAATCAGGAATCACCGACCCCTGATCAGACAACGAATAATCCGCCTGAAAATCAAAATACAACACAAGTTACACCAAATCAGCAGCAACAACAACCAGAAAAGACAGAACAGCCCAAACAACAACAGCCTGAGCAGCAGCAAACGCAAACCAAACCTCAACAAACACAAGTTGAAAAAAAGCCCACTACCCAAGTAACCACACACAAACCGGATAAAATAGGTAGCAAAATCGGAACTCTTTATATCCCACGGATGGGAAAAACTTATCCTATTATTGAAGGTACGGATGATAATTCATTAAAAAAAGGTGTTGGTAAGTACATTGGTTATGGTACTGTTGCACCTGATCAAACAGGACATGTTGTTCTCTCTGGACACCGGGATACCGTCTTTCGTGGACTAAACAAAGTAGTGAAGGGCGATAAGCTTTACGTACATTACCATGGGAAAATATACGCATATCAAGTACGTAAAATCTGGAGAGTAAACAAAGATGACCGCACTGTAATTGTGCCGACCAAGACACCTGTACTTACCCTGACCACCTGTTATCCATTTGATTTCGTAGGTTCAGCACCTGAACGGTATATTATTCAATCTGACCTGATTCCGTTAAGTCAATAATTTGAAAGCAACGAACTGTTGCTTTCTTTTTTGTATACTGTTCGCTTTTTATCCGAATATACGAACATTCCCGTTTAAAAACAACGAAATTAATATAAAAAAACAAACATTCCATAAAAACTTTTTGTATTATTTTATTCAATGTATAAATGGTTTGATATTTATGAAAAGGTGTATTTCGGCGAGATCACTTATAAAACAAGCACTCTCTGTGCACTGCCCATATTAAAAACATCCTTAAAACAGATAAGAACATTCACAAAAATATATTTGGTAAACAATCCAATTTCTGTTATAATGCAATTGCTGAATTTTCAGCACTATTTTAAGGGGGGTTTTCATGTTAAATCTATCCATTGCAGGGCCCAAAGAAGAGCGCAAACGCTTTCTTGACCATTTCCGAGTACAGCCTTACTATCAGTTACTGTCACCTGATGGTGACTACGAGTTAAAAGAGGATGCGGCAACTGTCGTTCAATTTGAGTTTCAACATCAAGTACTAAAACCATCGTTGCGCAAATCTTTTTGGGTTGAGTTGGTGACAGAAGATCAGGAAAAGCTTCGTATTCATCTACTGGATGGAAATGTCATCAACATGGGGAATGGGAATACGATCATCTATGGGAAAAATTATGACATATTTTCTCCCAAAAAAACCCACTGTTCCTCGAAAACAGTGGATTATAAAAAAGAAGGACTGATGCTATTATAGTATAGACAGCCGCTTCAATATCAGAATAGTCAAATAACCATTCGCCTCTGCCGATGATTCCAACATGGAAATTCCGACCTTCCCAAGCATCGACAGAGGTATTTTCTATATATTCATACATTCGCTTAATCTTACTAAAATCCTTTATTTTTATTAACGAACCACATTCGATTATGCATTTATTTTCAACACAGGTTAAATTTTTACAGCATCTTTTATCGAGCTTGAACTCGCTTTACCAATTCAATCATTTTCCCTTCCCACTGTCGTAGCCAATAACTGACTCGATTCATTTCATTGGAAAGAGATTGTGTAGGTAAAAATAGACTAATGGTGATGAGTTCACTTTCTTTGTGGGGATAGATCGCAATTCTACCTGGAAGATAGAGACCCGCTAGCAAATCTGTTAAGAGAATGTTTTTACTTAGATCAGGCTCAATAAATTCAAGTATCCAATAAAAATGACCGAGGGAGATCCCCCGTTCTAATAACTTTGTTTGCATATCTGTCTTTCTCACAAGGGCTAGTTTAGACTGCTTGCTCTCTTCTTCAAAAGCACGAACTACATCTTCAATTGGGCCACTTACTTGTGTTGTATATGCAGTCATCAACGTTCACCCTTTCACTTTACCAGTTCTGGTTGATTTGAGGCTAATACAGGTGCTAAAAAATGTCCTGTATGTGACTCTGCTACTTGTATGATCTGTTCAGGAGTCCCTTCTGCAACGATCATTCCGCCCCCAGTACCACCCTCAGGTCCCAAATCAATCACATGATCGGCTGTTTTGATCACATCAAGATTATGCTCGATAACAAGTACACTTTCCCCGCTCTCAACTAAACGTTCTAATACTTTTAAAAGCCTTGCCACATCCTCCATATGAAGACCTGTGGTAGGTTCATCTAAAATATAGAGCGTTCGACCTGTACTCCGTTTGTAGAGTTCTGAAGCTAGTTTGACGCGCTGTGCTTCCCCACCGGACAACGTCGTTGCCGGTTGACCCAATTTCACATATCCTAATCCAACATCAACCAGTGTTTGCAACTTTCGATTGATTCGTGGGATCGCTTCAAAAAAGACAAGCGCATCCTCAACAGTCAAATCTAAGACATCAGCAATTGTTTTGCCTTTATACTTAATTTGCAATGTATCGCGGTTATAACGTTTTCCATTACATTCTTCACATGGGACATAAACATCTGGCAAGAAGTGCATCTCGATCTTGATGATTCCATCACCTCTGCAAGCCTCACAGCGGCCTCCTTTCACATTAAAACTAAATCGCCCCTTCTGATACCCACGTACTTTTGCCTCCGGTGTAGAGGCAAAAACTGACCGAATATCATCAAAAACGCCTGTGTAGGTGGCTGGATTACTGCGTGGTGTCCGCCCAATTGGTGCTTGATTGATATCAATGACCTTATCAATATGCTCCAAACCTTTGATATTACGATATTTCCCTGGAGTTACTTTCGACCGATAAAGATGTCTAGATAATGCTTTGAGTAAAATTTCATTTACCAAAGTACTTTTTCCAGAGCCTGATACGCCCGTTACACATGTAAATAGCCCCAACGGAACTTTTGCATGCACATTTTTGAGGTTATTTTCAGCAGCACCAACGATTTCTAACCATTTCCCATTTGGTTTGCGACGCTGCTCAGGAATCGGAATCTCTTTTCGTCTACTCAAGTATTGCCCTGTAAGGGACTTGGGATGTTTCATTACTTCCTCAGGTGTTCCAATCGCAATGATCTGTCCACCATGCACACCAGCTCCTGGACCAACGTCAATCAAATAGTCCGCAGCCCGCATTGTATCTTCATCATGCTCTACAACAATTAAAGTATTACCCAAATCACGCATTTTTTCCATGGTTGCGATTAATCGGGCATTATCTCTTTGGTGCAAACCAATACTTGGTTCATCCAAAATATACAGAACACCCATCAAACTTGATCCGATCTGTGTAGCTAGTCGTATTCGCTGTGCTTCACCGCCAGATAATGTAGCTGCCGCACGATGCAAGGTTAAATAATCGAGCCCTACATCGATTAAAAACTGCAAACGACTCTTAATCTCACGTAAAACAAGACGTGCAATTTGATACTCTTTTTCAGTCAGTTGTAACTGGGTAAAAAATTGGTGTGCTTGCTGAATGGAAAGACGTGTTAACGCAGTTATATTCTGCTGATTGATCAGAACATGTAAGCTCTCTTGTCGCAATCGATCTCCATTACATGTTGAACACTCTTTCTCTACCATATACCCTTCAATATAATCTCGAGCCATGTCAGAATTCGTCTCGCGATGTCTCCGCTTTAATTGAGGGATTAAACCTTCAAATGTAACTTCCTTTCGGTGCGAAAATCCAGACTCACTTTCATATTCAAACAAAAATTTCTGCTTAGAACCATATAGAATCTTTTTCTTATCTGCTGCTGGTAAATCTTCATATGGACAATCCATATCAATCTTTTGTGCTTTACAAAAAGAAGTTAGCATTTGAAAGTAATAAGTCCGTTTTTCAGATGACCAAAAGCCCAGCGCACCTTCACGCAACGACTTATGGGGATCGTTGACAACCAATTGTGGATCAATCTCCATTCGTGTCCCCAAGCCATCACAAGTCGGACATGCGCCAAATGGATTATTAAATGAAAACATTCTAGGTGTTAATTCATCCATACTGAAGCCGCACTCTGGGCAGGCATAATTTTGACTAAATTTCAACTCTTGTTCTCCGATTACATCGATTAAAACATCCCCATCAGAGAGTTGAAGGGCAATCTCCAATGAGTCGGTCAGCCTTGTTTCAATTCCCTCTTTTAAAATTAAGCGATCAACAATTACCTCAATTGTATGTTTCTTGTTTTTCTCCAATTGAATCTCTTCCGAAAGATCACGAATTTCGCCATCAACTCTGACACGCACAAATCCTTCTTTACGAATCTCTTGAAGTTTTTTTTGATGCTCTCCTTTTCTACCCTTTACCAGGGGAGCAATCACTTGAATCCGGCTTCGCTCAGGCAGTTCTATAATCCGATCAACCATTTGTGGAATGGTTTGAGACCGAATCGGGATACCATGTTCTGGGCAATGCGGCTGTCCAACCCTAGCAAACAGAAGTCGGAAGTAATCGTATATCTCCGTAATCGTCCCTACAGTAGAGCGAGGATTACGACTAGTTGATTTTTGATCGATTGAAATTGCGGGAGACAATCCTTCTATTCGGTCTACATCCGGTTTCTCCATCTGCCCTAAAAATTGTCGTGCATATGCTGATAAGGATTCGACATAGCGTCGTTGTCCTTCTGCATAAATGGTATCAAAGGCAAGTGAGGACTTTCCTGAACCAGAAAGCCCTGTAATCACTACAAGTTGATCGCGTGGAATCACAACATCAATATTTTTTAGATTATGAACACGCGCACCGTATATCTCAATATTTTCTTGAACCATCTTTTGCTTTATGCTCCTTCCGCTTTTAATTGCATGAGTAAATCACGTAACTCCGCCGCTCGTTCAAACTGCAAATCTTTTGCTGCTTGTTTCATTTCTTGCTCTAATTGCTCCAATAGAGCAGCTCGTGCCTTTTTATCTGAAAGGCGATCTGACGAAATACTATACTCAGCTTGATCTTCAGCCACTTTCGTCGCCTCGATTACTTCTTGCACTGCTTTTTGAATCGTTTGAGGCGTAATGTGATGTTCTTTGTTATATGCCTCTTGTTTCCGACGTCTTCTTTCTGTCTCCTCAATTGCTTTCTTCATTGAATCAGTCACATGATCGGCGTACATAATCACTTCGCCATTTGCATTACGAGCAGCACGTCCAATTGTTTGGATAAGTGAACGCTCAGCCCGTAAAAACCCTTCCTTATCAGCATCTAAAATAGCTACTAATGATACCTCTGGCAAGTCTAAACCCTCGCGTAATAGGTTAATTCCAATAAGCACATCGAATTCACCTAAACGCAAGTCACGCAGAATTTCCATCCGTTCAATTGTTTTAATATCAGAGTGCAAGTAGCGCACCTTAATACCAATTTCCTTTAGATAATCTGTTAAATCCTCAGACATCTTTTTCGTAAGTGTTGTAACGAGTACTCGCTCATTTCGCTGAATCCGTTCACGGATTTTACCGATCAGATGATCAATTTGCCCAGCAATCGGCTGAACTTCGATTTTTGGATCAAGTAGCCCAGTCGGACGAATAATCTGCTCTACAAAATCAGGGGCAATTTCCAGTTCATAAGGACCTGGTGTAGCAGAGACAAAAATCATCTGCTTCACTCTACTTTCAAATTCCTCAAATTTAAGCGGACGATTATCTTTAGCAGAAGGAAGACGAAAACCATGATCAACTAGCACTTGTTTGCGTGCTTGATCGCCATTATACATCGCCCGAATTTGGGGAATCGTTTGATGCGATTCATCTGCTATGATCAGAAAGTTTTCTGGAAAATAATCGATCAGCGTATAGGGGGACTCTCCTGCTTTTTTACCAATCAAATGACGCGAATAGTTTTCAATCCCAGAACAGAAGCCAATCTCACGCATCATTTCCAGGTCATAACGTGTCCGCTGTTCTAATCGTTGTGCTTCAAGAAGCCGACCTTCTTGCTGAAATAGTGTAAGCTGTTCTTTCAACTCAAACTCAATATCGCGAATTGCTCGAGCTAACACTTCATCTCTGGTCACATAATGAGAAGCAGGAAAGATCGCCACATGTTCCCGATCTCCAATCACTTCACCTGTTAAAACATCGATCTCCCGAATTCGTTCGATCTCATCTCCAAAGAACTCAACGCGAACTGCTTGCTCACTTCGAGAGACAGGGAAAATCTCTAGTACATCGCCACGCACACGAAATGTCCCCCGTGCAAAATTCATATCATTTCGTTGATACTGGATATCAATCAGTTTACGAATGATTTGATTTCGATCTTTTTCCATTCCTACACGAAGAGACAAAACCAAATCTCGATACTCAGAGGGAGAACCTAAACCATAAATGCAGGAGACACTTGCAACTACGATTACATCTGTACGTTCAAACAATGCACTGGTAGCTGAATGTCGCAATTTATCAATTTCATCATTAATCGATGAGTCTTTTTCAATATAAGTATCTGTTGCTGGTACATAGGCTTCTGGCTGAAAGTAATCGTAGTAACTAACAAAATACTCTACTGCATTTTCGGGGAAGAATGACTTCAACTCTCCACATAGTTGAGCTGCAAGTGTTTTATTTGGTGCAATCAACAGTGTTGGTTTATTTACACGAGCAATGGTTTGAGCGATTGTAAAAGTCTTCCCAGTACCTGTTGCCCCCAACAGCGTCTGATATTTATGATTCTCTTGGATACCTTTGACAAGTTTTTCAATCGCTTGTGGTTGATCACCCATTGGTTGAAATGGTGCTGATATTTTAAATGTTGACTTCACCAGAATCGCCTCGTTTTCTCTATGATTAACAGATCGTAGCTGAATCATGCTAACCTTTCAATGATTCTTCTTAAAATCAATTTTAAGCCCGTAAATTGTCTAGTTTACTATTATGTACTTTTCTATTATAGCACAATCATTAACAAATAGAGAACAAGGGTTCCATACGTGAAAAATCTGGCATTCATATAGACCGCCAGATTTAGAATGTTTCACTCTTTTTTTCGATTCACTAGGACAAAGGTAGTGGTGCTGTTAATATTTCATACTTATGACGCAGGTTCAGGCTGCATAAATGTCTTCAAGACTCCGTGAAATATGACTCTACTTTTCTTCTCTTTTTATCCAAATGCTACTGCTTCTTCTTTTAACAAATCAGATTTTCTTTGTTTCAAATACTTTGTTCCTTCTGTTCATCTTCCTCAGACTGATCAGCAATCGCACCTATCATTCCAAGATGATAAGGATCATTTTCAAACAAGGGACGTTGAAGATTATGATGATCTAATTCCTCATCGAGTACTTCTAACTTACAGTAAGCCGCTTTCTGAGTAATGGTTGTAACATCATCAATTGTACGGACGGTTTCTCCGTTTAATCGGAATAAGATATCACCGTTACGGATTCCCATATCATCAGCAGGCGAATGTGGAAACACATCTAAAACCCGCAATCCTTTCTGATTTGAGATAAAAAGAGGGGTCATCTTCCGCTCTTGATAACAGCGCCATTGATACAATCCTTCATGACCTATCAAAGTAAAAAATAGCGCTGCATAAGTAATTATTGGATAAAAAGAGGATAAAATCAATAAACAAACAAGTCCAGTGGCGTATAGAAAATAGATTGTTCCAGATTGACGCTGATGTCTACGAATGGTACGAGATAAATTGAGATCGGAAAAACTGAGCAAAAAGGGACAGGGAAATAGCCCCATCGGTGTAGGTAGTAGTAGTGGGATTGGCCACACCTGAGAGAAGTAAAATCCATTCACAATCTGTTGATTCAGATGCTTTTGTTCAATAATTTGTTTTCCTGATGAGCCGTCAATTCGTACCAAAAAGGCCTCACATAAATGTAACAGAGCAACAAGCCAAAGCCAGTTCCGTAACGGAAATTGCTGTAAACACTTCCACCATTGATAATAGAAAGTAGATAAATCAGGAACAAAAGGAATCAGTTTGATCAAAAGATGTAGAAACCCACAACAAGTAACCGCATAGCTGAAGCATGCAAAACGCATTCCAGCAATTGAGAAAATAAGTGTAAACAACCAAACAAGGTAAAATTCATATAAAGTAAAAGGGAATGTGACAGAAAATAATGAAAATAATCCGGAAAGAACAGCCCCGACAAAGATGCCGAGGCAATATGTCCGCAATAGATAAGGGATTGGTGGATGTAAAGAGCTTCCCCAGCGATTTCGTTCCCTAAAATTCAACAGGGTAATATGAATCAGAGGATAGCAGAAACTTAAAACCCACCACGGCTGTGCAAAAAAGGTGGTCCAATTCAAATGGAGCATAATCACGTGCTCACAACCTCCCATTCAAAGCAGATCATGAATCTCTACTTTGTACGCATTTTGATCACTTTCGATTCAATTCGAGATTCATGATATATTTTCCTTTTTTTTCTTATTTATGCTTTTGGAGTTTTTGAACGGCTGCCTGGATTTGCACATCTTTCTTCAAATCATTTAACATGTCCACAAATGCATCTCTCAAATGCTCTGCGCTCACTTGATCAAAAGCCCCATTGGCAGGGATTTTCTGTGCTTGTTGGAACCTTTTGAGTGCTTGTTCCGTTTTATCATCAAAATATCCGTCGACTCGACCAGATTCATAACCAAGCGCTTGTAAAATAATTTGCATGTTTTTCACGAGCGTGGAATTATTATTTTTTACGAGTGGTTGTTTGGGTTCTGGGAAAATCGCCTTCATATACTCAGGATATTTCACCAAATCTGTTGGTTGAATCCCCTTGCTGCCACCATGTTGATCAATCCAATTTCCCTTGGGTGTTAACCATTTTCCCATGGTTAATTTAATGTTACTGCCATCTTCAAAATCGACTGCTGTCTGTACAGTTCCTTTACCAAAGCTCCGTTCGCCCAACAAAAAGGCATTGGCAGATTCATTTAAACCGGCTGCTAGAATCTCTGCTGCACTCGCACTTCCATTATCAATTAAAACACCGATTGGATAAGGTTTGAATGAATTGGCCCGACCATAGAATGACTCCTTATTCCCATCTCGATCTTCAGTCATCAAAATCTTTTTATCAGCAGGTATAAATTCTTCAAGAATCTGCTGCACAGATTCAAGCAATCCTCCTGGATTCCCACGTACATCGATCAATAAACCAGTAATCTTCTTCCCTTCTAGTTTACTTAGCTGGTTTACAAACTCTTGCCGTGTATTCTCGGAAAACTGCTTAATCTTAATATATCCAATGTTATTGTCAAGTACTTCTGATGTTACCGTATCCTGCTTAATATCATCACGAGTTAATGTAAATTCGACAGATCCTTCAGAACCAGGTCGATGAATATCCAGCTTTACTTTTGATCCTTTTGGCCCTCGGATTTTACTGACTGCTTCATTTAAATTTAATCCGTCTAGTGATTTTCCATCTACTTTCAAAATCTGATCGTTCGGTCGCAAGCCTGCTCGTTCAGCAGGAGACTCTTTAATTGTCGTGCTAATCGTCACTTTTCCATTACGCATCTGAACCTCTGCACCAATTCCCGAGAAGGAAGATCGAAGATCAGACATAAAGTCTGCTGCGGTTTTTTGATCCATGTATGTAGAGTAGGGATCTTTTAACGCACGAACCATTCCATCAATCGCGCCATCGATCAGTTGCTGATCTGTGACTTGGTGAAGATAACGAGATTTAATTAATTTAAAAGCCTTGCCCAATTTTTCGTTCTGAACAGAAGAATTTTTTAAGGAGACATCCTTTGTTAAGTCGAATTGATCAACAAAGTCTGTCACTGCAAAAGTGACCACACTACTAAAAATCATGGTTACTAGGATGATGCCTAATACAACTTTCCCTCGGAATACCATTCTTTCACCGCCCTCGGCTAAAAACCGAATATATATAATAAATCATTATGCCATATTCCCTGTTAAATAAAAGTCTATAAAAATCTTATCTGATAAAAAAAGAGTGGAATATCTTTTCCACTCTAATTTGTTAGAAATATGTTTCTGGGTCAACTGGTGGTGGTTGGGCACTATTTCCAAGACGTACTTCAAAGTGAAGGTGTGGTCCAGTCGACCAACCATTATTTCCAATCGATGTGATCTGTTCTCCGGCTACAACTTCTTGTCCTGCTTTCACTTTTACTTGATTGGGATAACTATGTGCATAACGCGTGTAAACCCGTTTACCATTCTGCGTTCCGTGGTAAATAGTTATTAGCCAGCCATATCCATTAGAAGGGCGACTTTCAACAACTACACCGTTACCAGCTGCTAAAACCGGGGTGCCAATCGGTCCTGCAAAATCGATTCCTGCATGTAGCTTCTTTGTATGGTGGATGGGATGAATTCGATAACCAAAAGCTGAAGTTTGACGTAGATGAGAAGGCCTTTGCAAAGGTCCAACATAAGGAAAATTCAATTTACCACTACGCAAATCCTCTAGGTTAATACGAATCATTTCTTCCTCATGCATTTCCTCGATTTCTTGGATCTCACTCAGTTTTGTCTTATCTTTCTTTTGAGCTGCCATCAACTGATCATATGCTTTTTTTGACTTTTGCACTTCTTGATTTTGCTCATCACGCAATTTATTGAACGCTGTCAACTTTTGTTTCACTTTATTCTTTGCTTGCCTGCGTTCTTCAATCAAAGCGTAATCTTTCTTCATAATCACACGCACGATCTCAAAACGATGTAAAAACTTACCAAATGAATCGGCAGCAAACAGCGTTGCCATGTAACCCATTTCGCCTCGTTGATAAAGTTTACGAACCCTTAGTTTAAACTTATCATCATATATTTTTAATTCTTGTTCAGCCTGATTCAAAGCAATCTCTACTTTTGCAGCATCTTGTTCGATTGTATCGATTTTTTGTTGCGCAGCTTTCATTTTATCGATTTCTTTTTTCATTGCCGAATCTTTTGCTGTTATTTGATCTAAGACCGTTTTCTTCTGCGTTTTAATCTGATTGATTTTTTCACGTGATATCTTTTCTGCAAAGATCAGATCAGGCGATAGAATAAAAGAAGCTACTAGAATAAATAGACTGAGCGTGATGGCTACTTTTTTAACCAATTTGAAAGTCCTCCCCGCCAACAGAACTCATTAATCATCTGTACCCCCTTCGTTGGAAGGATCAATTGATGTAGCCTCGTGGATTGACTGGATTTCCATTCTTCCACACTTCAAAATGCAAGTGAGGCCCTGAAGAGCGACCATTATTTCCCACTTCAGCAATTTTCTGTCCTTTGCTCACCTTTTGACCAACACTTACCAATACCGTACTACGATACATATGTGCATATAAAGTGGACAAGCCTCCACCGTGATTGATCATGACATAATACCCATATCCACCAGGATTCGCCTTGGTCAGTGACACAACTCCCGAGTCAGCAGCATAGATTGGTTTCCCAATCGGTCTTGGAATATCTACTCCCGCGTGTATATGATCGCCACGGTTTTGCCCATAATTCCAATAAACCATTCCCTGTGTCGATGGGAACCCTAACACGCCTGAACCAAAGTTATTATTGAAGTCCCCAGAAGCTTTCTTTGCCAACTTCTGTAGTTCTTCAATATCTTTCTTTGTAGCCTCTTCTTCTTTGGTGATTTTTTCTAATTGTTGACTATTTTTGTCATATGTACTTTTAATTGTCGCTAATTTTTTCTGAGCGTTTTCAATCAATGGTTGTTGTTTTTGTTTAGAAGCCGCTAGTTGTTTTTGTGCTGTCGTGATTTTTTCTTTGGTTTCTCGATAGCCAGTGACTACATTTGACTCTCTTTTGGCTAATGTACTGATTAATTGATAACGAACCAAAAACTCTTCGAAGCTTTTCGAGGTAAGAATTTTGGACATATATCGAGTCTCACCTTGAATGTACATGCGGCGAATAAATTTTTTTAATTGTTGCTCCTTCTTCGCCAATAATTTCTGGTTTGCTGCCATTTGTTCGTTATATTGAGCCATTTTCTTATCCAGTTCTTCAATCTGTGTCTCTAGTTTTTCAACTTCTTGTTTCGATTGATCCAGTTGACCTTTTACTTTGTCAACTTCTTTTTCGACATTCTGTTTCTGCTTTTGTATCTCTTTTAATTTTTCTTGTGGTTTTTTCTCAGCAAAACTAGACCCTGGAATCCATGAACTGACCAGAACGATAGTTGCCACCAAAGTGATGAATAGTTTTTGCTTCAAAACTAGACCCTCCTGATGTTTTAGCAAATAAGGATTCACTGTTAGTCTTTCAGTATAATCATTTTCTAAAAATTGGCAAATTACAACGTTAAATCTTTAAGAATCGATGGACGGAGATGATACTTCCTGTTACTCCAATGAAAGCACCTAGTAGCAAAATTGATCCACCTACATATGGCCCGAGTGAAAGCATAGGCATCAGTTTAAAAATACCATAAGTTGGTCCATCATTTATCACGCTAAGAGCTGCTTGATAGAGGATCAAGACTAATATGATCGGGAAGACCGCTCCACTTACTCCAATAAAGGAACCTTCAAAAAAGAATGGCCATCGAATAAACCAGTTACTCGCTCCTACCAGTCGCTGAATTTCAATCTCGCGATGGCGTGCAATAATCGTCAATTTAATTGTGTTGGAGATAAGGAAAGCAGAAAGTCCTGCTAATCCAAAGCCAAAGATCAACACGATATTTCTAAGCCATCCAGAAAAGCTGAGTAGCCTTTCAGTAACCCCTTGCCCATAATCGACCGCTTCAACGCCTGGCATACCTTCAAAACGAGCAGCCATTTTGCCAGTCATATCTGGATTCTTGGGCTGGATTCGGATGACATCTGGCAATGGATTTGATCCATCATCGCTTAGTCCTTCAATAAACTGCGTATCTGACCATTGCTCTTTGATCTGTTTTAAACCTTCTTCTTTTGAAACATACTCAACTGACTTCTGATCTGGATCAGCTTTTAATTTGTTTACCATTTCACTGATCTTTGCTTGTCCCAAGTTCTCTTTTAATGAGATTGTAATCGCAACTTGTTTATCAAGCTCATTGGAGATATAGCGCATATTAAAGGCCACGATTAGGAAAATTCCAAAGACAAACAGGGTAACTGCTACAGCACTGATAGCAGCAAAACTCATCGCCAAGTTTCTTTGCACCCCGCGGTACGCCTCACGCAGATGACGAGTCAGGGTCTCAATCTTCATATCCGTACTCGCCCCCTAGTTCATCTCGAACAATCAGACCTTGCTCAATCGCAATTACTCTTTGTCGAAGTGTATTTACTATCTCTTTGTTATGGGTTGCCATCACAACAGTCGTGCCTCTATTATTGATCTCTTCTAACAGATACATAATATCCCAAGAGTTCTCAGGGTCGAGATTACCTGTCGGCTCATCCGCGATCACAAGTGATGGGTTATTCACAATGGCACGAGCGATAGAGACACGTTGTTGTTCGCCCCCTGAAAGCTGATTAGGCTTTGCATGTATCCGATCAGATAAACCAACCAGTTCTAACACCTCTTCAACACGTGCCTTCATTTTCCGCTTAGGCGCTTCAACTGCTTCCATCGCAAATTTCACATTTTCAAATGCTGTCATATTCGGCAATAATTTGTAATCTTGGAATACAATGCCAATTTTTCTTCGGACGTGAGGAATTTTCCAATCTCTCACACGCTTAACATTTACTCCATTAACCAGTACTACCCCATGATCAGGTTTTTCTTCTCGATACATTAACTTGATAAAGGAACTCTTACCTGCACCACTAGGCCCGACCACATAAACAAATTCGCCCGGTTCTACACGTACATCAATTCCACGTAAAGCCTCTACACCGTTTGGATATACTTTCCAAACACCATGCATTTCAATCACAACATCACCTTCCAAACCACAAACTCTCATTGACTGTCACTCAATGCAAAAGAGAATCTCAGGTCACATATGATCCTTTGATTCTATCTCTCTACGCCCAGCTGATGCTCATATGCTCATCTTGATATGTAGGGAAGGTCTTACTTGATCGAAATCAATTCCTCCCAAAATAATGGGGTGTACCATGCCTGACATTATACAACAAAAATTGCCTTTACAAAACTCACAATCTATTATAACACGTTTCACATTTTATATTAAAAAGGAAGTATACGGCAAGTTTATTCCATTTTGCAGACAAAGATAGGGGTTCTGTCATTACTTCACGCTTAGTCTCTATTTAAGCTATGAAGATGTATGCAAAGTGCCGCCATATATTAACTTCACGATTTCTTCTACTTCTATCCAAATTCGTCCAAGAGTACTCCCGCTTCTACAAGCGGTGAGGTGAATGGGACGTGGTTCGGTATCCCTTATGCGGGGATGCTTAGAACCACTTTTTTTGTTAGAATAGTTGTAGCTCTTTGAAAACTGGAGATATGGGGTTGTTGCTGGAAAGGGTCAGTAACGTAAAATCTTCAACCACCCAGCTCACCGAAGTTGCGAAAACCAAGCGAATGTAGGGAGCATAGCAGAGCATACTTTGTTTTCACCGCTGGGACGGCGGGTAGAGCCTGCTAAGATAACTGGACGTTGGTCTGGTGTTCGCAGGAATCTACCACCTCTATAGGTGGTAGTAGTTCAACAAGATACTTCTACTTTTCCTCTTAATAAAATAGGATTTTCCTTCACTCTATGATAAGCTCGATCTGCAATCAATTTGTTAGTATTTTTATTCCATCAATGAGTACATGAGCATGGGGGTCAAAACGTTCAGCAGTCACTCGCATATCATCCCTCTGTTCACTGGGATGAATCCTGACAAACAGATTATCATTAAGCTCAATCAAATATCCCATAAACTGGAAAAATCTGATCTCCCCCTCCTTCGGCAGACATCTTCGTCAGGAGGCAAGTGGAATGACACATGGAATATTCACACTAATATCAAGAACCAATCCCCATACTAGGATTGGCTCTTCTCATGCAACCAAACTTTGGCTGCCTCAATCTGCTTTTGTTTCCGTTTCCATGTTGCTTCTACTTGTACACGTGCAGTCCCACCATAGCTCTTTCTTGCTTCAACCACTTGCTCTAAGCTAATCGCTTTGAAAATATCTTCTTCTACCAATGAAGAAAACTGTTGAAACTCGCTTAAACTACATGCATTAAGCGTTTTCTTCTCTTGTATACAATGAAGTACCAAACGACCCACGACTTCATGTGCTTCGCGGAATGGAAGACCTTTGTTCACAAGGTAATCCGCTAAGTCGGTTGCATTGGTAAAGCCAGATTCTGCACCTGATGCCATTCGTTTCTTATTTACCGTCATGGTGGCAATCATTTGTGCCATCAACTGTAATGAACCTTGCAGGGTGTGAACAGTATCAAACAGACCTTCTTTATCCTCTTGTAAATCCTTATTATAGGTGAGAGGAAGTCCCTTAATTGTGGTTAAAATGCCCATTAAGTGACCAATGACGCGTCCACTCTTCCCACGCACTAATTCAGGGATATCAGGGTTTTTCTTTTGTGGCATCATACTGCTACCTGTGCAAAAGGCATCATCTAACTCAATATACCGAAACTCATCACTTGACCAGAGGATCAACTCTTCCGCCAAACGCGAAAGATGAACCATAATAAGCGAGCTATGGGCTAAAAACTCAACTACATAATCACGGTCACTCACTGCGTCCATACTATTGTCATAGAGTCGAGCAAAACCGAGCTGCTCAGCTACATCGTGCCGATCAATGGGAAAAGTAGTGCCTGCCATTGCCCCTGCTCCGAGCGGACAGAGATCGACACGTTTATAGCTATCGATCAGTCGCTCTATGTCGCGTTCAAACATCGAAACATAGGCAATGAGATGATGAGCGAGTCTGACAGGTTGCGCTTTTTGCAAATGTGTATAGCCTGAAAGAATCGTATCCACATGCTCTCGTGCCTGTGAAAGTAATGCCTCCTGTAAAGCGACTAAAAGTTCTACCATCTGAACTGTCTGCCGACGCACATATAGATGGAAATCAACCTGCGCTTGGTCATTCCGACTTCTTCCTGTATGTAGCTTCCCGCCCACAGGTCCAATCTCTTCAATTAATAATCGTTCAATATTCATATGAATGTCTTCATCTTCAATTCGAAATTCAATCTCGCCACGACGAATTCGCTCACGAATTGTGATAAGGCCTTCCTTGATCTGCTCAGCTTCCTCTTTGGCTATAATTCCGCATCGACCTAACATGGCAACGTGGGCAAGACTGCCCGCAATATCTTCTTCAGCTAACTGTTGATCAAAAAGAATCGAGGCATTAAACGCCTCGACTAGTTGGTTGGTCTCTTTTGTAAACCGTCCACCCCATAATTTCATACCTTCTGTCCTTCTTTCTTTGCCTCCCGTTGTACATTGGCATAAACTTCTGTAGGTAATCCCCACAAACTAATAAAACCTACTGCCGCTTGATGATCAAAAGTATCGTCAGGTGTATAAGTAGCCAATTGTTCATTATACAAGGAGTATTGTGATTCTCGTCCTGTCACTGTAGCATGCCCTTTGAAAAGGGATAAACGCACTTTTCCTGTCACTGTTTTCTGTGTCTCCGCAATAAATGCATCTAGAGCTTGCTTGAGTGGTGAAAACCAGAGCCCATCATAGATCAGTTGTGCCCATTGTTGTTCTACTTGTGGCTTAAATTTAGCAATATCCCGTGTCTGCGTCAAAAATTCAAGCTCACGATGTGCTGTTAGCAAAGTGATCGCACCAGGCGCTTCATAAACCTCACGTGATTTAATCCCTACCAAACGATTCTCAACATGGTCAATTCGACCAATCCCATGTTCTCCAGCAATTTGATTCAGCTTTGTAATGATCCGGTCTAGGCTGAGTCTCTCACCATTTAATTTTGTTGGCACACCTTTTTCAAATGTAAGCTCAATCTCTGTTGGCTGATCTGGTGTCTCTGCAAGTGGCTTTGTTAATTCATAGGCAGCTTCTGGAGGAGCGTTCCAAGGATTTTCTAATTCACCGCATTCACAGCTACGTCCCCATAGATTCATATCGATACTAAATGGATTATCCAAGTCAACCGGAATTGGAATTTCATGCTTTTGCGCATAAGCAATCTCTTCATCGCGTGACATCTGCCACTCACGAACAGGCGCGATCACTTTTAAATCTGGCTTTAATGCTTTCACTGCTACTTCAAACCGAACTTGATCATTTCCTTTTCCTGTACAACCGTGTGCTACAGCGACCGCACCTTTTTCCTCAGCAATCTCAACAAGTGCCTGTGTGATTAAGGGACGTGATAAAGCGGATACAAGCGGATATTTCCCCTCATACAACGCATTAGCTTGCAATGCAGGGGTTAGAAACGCCTGTGCAAATGATTCTTTAGCATCGATCACAATCGATTCAATCGCCCCTACTTTTAAAGCTTTTTCTCGAATAAAATCAAGGTCTTTACCTTCCCCAACATCAAGTGCAACTGCAATTACATCATAGTTATATTTTTCATTGATCCATTTAATCGCTACTGAAGTATCTAATCCGCCAGAATAGGCGAGTACTACTTTCTCCTTGGTCACTTTTCACGTGCCTCCACTCATAAAAATTCATCACTTTGTATTATTATACATATTTACAGCCAAAAGTCCATTACTTTCTTAAAAAAACCATTCCTAGACAAAAGTAAGGCTTCTTCATCCATATTTCACCCTTCAACCGCAAAAGCAATGAATGTTGTAAGTCTCACTTTCACGCATGCAACTGAGTTGATACAGCGAGTAGAAACACCTTTTATACATCTATGCAGCCTGAACTGAAGGCGAAGCTGAAATATTGACGGAACGACTACCTTTGCCCACCCTCTGATTTACTTCTTAATTTTAATGAAAGGTTTTTATTAAACTTGATTAGTATATAATACTAAAAGAATCTTTTGTTGAAAGAGAGGATTTACATGATTCGTATAATGGCAATGGATGAAACGGGTGAACTACATTATCCCAAACAGATTGATGATCTACTGCAAAAAACATGGAATTGGTATTGGGTTGATTTTTCAACACCAACACCTGATGAAGCGCAAGAACTAGAACGATTCTCTTTTCATCCATTAGCTGTGAAAGATTGCTATTACTATACCCAAAAACCAAAACTCGATTATTATGATGACTATCAATTCTTTGTTCTTCAAGCAATGAACCAAACGAATTATCAGGCTGAAGAAGTGGATCTCTTCATTAGTCCTACATTTGTCTTAACCTTTCATTATGATCCACGTCCTGAAATCGACATCATCTGGGAGCGGCTCTGTGTAAATGAAGAAGGCATTCGCAATCGCGGCACACATGGTATTACATATAAGATTATAGACAAGCTTGTAGATAACTATTTCCCTGTTGCACAGAATATGGAGGATCAATTGACCGAGTTTGAAGCACACATTTTAAATCAACGGGGTACTTCCCATCATTTTATGCGAGAAATATTTCGAATTCGTGGTCATTTACTTGACTTGCGAATGGCGATCTGGCCGATGCGCGATCTACTCTATCGAACACTAAACTCACATCGGATGCTTTTAAGTGCTGAGGAGCGTTTCTATTACTCTGACATTCATGATCATCTAATCAAGTTAGCAGGAATGATCGAATCGAGTGGCGCACTTGCTAATGATATCCGTGATCACTACCTATCCGTTAATTCACACCGGATGAATTTACATATGATGACACTTACCATTATTACAGTTATCTTTATGCCACTCACCTTTATCGCGGGTATCTATGGCATGAATTTCAAATATATGCCCGAACTTGAATGGAAATATGGGTACTTTGCGGTACTACTGATTATGCTAGTGATTGGACTCATACTTTTTTATAACTTTAAAAGAAAAGGTTGGTTCAACTCAGACTAAAAGAAAGGGATGGAACTATGCATCATCGTCAATGGCTTTTCTTAATCATCCTGCCGCTTTTATTAACGGCAGCTTGCTCGGTGACACCAGTGATCAAACAAGTAGATGCTAGTAAAGTCAAAAAAACAACCCCGAAAAAAGAGACTGGACAAGCCCCTATTGATCAAAAAATAATAGCGCAATACCAAAATCAAAAGCCTACTGCATGGGGTGAACATATTCCTGGTGTTCGAGAGCGCTTACAAACAAAAGAACGAGTGATCGCTTTGACTTTTGACGCCTGTGGTGGTTCAAAAGGGAGTAAATATGATAAAAAACTGATTGAATTCTTACGCAAAGAGCGAATTCCTGCGACACTTTTTATCAATCGCCGATGGATCGATGTTGACCCACAACGATTCTTACAGCTAGCTCATGATCCCTTATTTGAAATTGAAAATCATGGAACTGAACATCGTCCATTATCGATTAATGGACATTCCGCCTATGGAATCAAAGGAACAAAAAATATTAAAGCACTATTGGCAGAAGTGGAAGGGAATGATAAGCGTATCCAAGAGCTGACTGGGCGGAGCCCTCATTTTTTCCGCTCAGGAACCGCTTTTTATGATGACATCGCTGTGAAAGTGGTACAAGCACTTGGGGATCAAATTGTCAATTTCGATATCTTGGGTGACGCTGGAGCGACTCTACCCAAAAACGAAGTAAAGCGAGCATTGCTCAAAGCAAAGCCAGGTTCTATTGTTATCCTGCATATGAATCAACCAAATGGTGATACTGCGGAAGGACTTCAAGCTGCTTTGCCTGAACTCCGTCAAAAAGGCTTTCGCTTTGTAAAACTAGAACAGTATCCTTTAGTAGACCGATAAAAATGATGATATGAGTAGAGAGGTGATTGAAAATGGATTGGGGAAAGTTACTGATCATGCTGGGTTTCCTTTTTATGATATTGGGAACAACATATCTAAAGCGAAAAGCTGCAAAATTCAATTTGGAACAACAAAAAGATAAATCTCAATAAACAATGGGTAAGTAATAGGCCATATCTCCTGTAATCTCTCGATCTACACGAGCAATAATGGCTGAAGCTTCACCACCGATAAAAAAAGAGCCCCACAGTACTTTTCCTTGAAACTTACCTTTTAAGGTAGGAGTCTCAATTGTCTCTAACTCTACTCTTTGTTGATATACCATTGGCTGATCCACATATTTCCGTTCTACATCTGTAGCCTCCATGATTCCTGACTGATCAAAGAGTGTGACGCCACCTCCTTCACGACCAAAAAAGGGCTTTTGAACATACGGAGTTACACCACGGAACACATTATCTAAATAAGTGGGTAGCAAGTAAGTTTCGATCAGTTCATGTTCTTCATCTGTAAAAAAAGTTTTTTGTTCATGAAGATTCCAAATTAATGCTTGCACAGCCTTACTTTGCATCAAAAAGGCAGATGGCGGATTCACAATTGCCACTTTTTTCTCAGCGATTAATCGAAGTAGCTGGGAGCCAATCGGAAAACCTTTTTCATCTACTTCATGTGCCATGATCTCCAGTGGGTAAAGGCGATAAAGCAGATCAATCGGCTGCTGTTCCTCTGTTTCTGGATTGATTGCATATACCCTTTCTCGGCTAATCGATATCCGATTTAACGGGACAAACTGCGCATTGGGAAGACCCGACTGCTTCATCAAGTAGATTGCAGTGCCGCGATCTTCTCGATGCCAATCTAATGCACTAAAAGCAATTGAGTCAATGTGATAACCACTTTTTTGATAATCATCCATCATTTGCTGAAACGCTTTTGTCAACTGTTGCTCGCATCCTTGATTTGGATTTTCACAGTCAAAGTAATCAGCAATATATTGATTGACATAAAATGATTCGACAATACTGGTAGGCGTATCACTATTATATTCAAGCAATTTTAGCCCACAGGAAGTATATGCGAAATCAAAACGCCCGATGGTAGTCGCCACCTGTTGATTCACTAGTAATCTTACAGATTCCCATGTTTCTGGGGGCAAACCTAGGCTAGCAAATAACGAATCTGGGGCCAAACGCAATTGATTTGCCACCCGTGTAAATAACTGACCGATTCGACGTGTTGCTTCTCTGATCTCCTCGACAAACTGAGGAGTTATCCGATAGACAGTTGAAAGCGCATACTCTTCTTTGTAAAGAAAATCCCAATTAAAAATCCCTGCTGCTTGAAGTGGTTGATATATTTTTTTTCTTAATTTTGCATAATCCTCCACTGGTATACTCACCCGCCATTGCTATGTAACTCACTTCGTCCAAAGCCACTTCGTAAATCATCAAATGAATCTTCATCAATAAAAAGACGCTGCTTCACACCATCAATCACAACATAGGAGTTTTTGTCATATGTTTTTCCACTATCATCACAGTAATTATCGTAATCGTTATCATAACACACCCCTACTTCTTCATCAGGGCTACATCCAGACATTGGAGCTACAACCAATGCACTGACAAATAATGTGATCAGTTGTTTCGTTTTCTTCATTCTCTTCGCCTCACTTTTATCTGTCATATTAACTATAATTGATTTATTTTAAAAATACTACATATAAGCAAACGGGTGCATAATCTACCATTGTTTTGAAAATTATATTTTCTTATCATGTAGCGGTAAACGAAATATTCTGGATCCACTCATGGAGAGTTAGAGACATCTGTTTGAGTAAATCCGGGGATTTTGTATTTCCTAATAATTACGAAAAACATGAAGACCAACAAGTGAAAACATCTTTAGTGCTTGATGATTTAGATGTAGATTTAACCGATCCTGAGCATCAGTTACATGTACATGCAACTATCATGTACAAAGGGAGAACATTAGTTAATTCTCAAACTGAAGTTCCCCCATTCGAAGAACAAAGGGCTGTGATCAAGTTAATAATTTGTGATCACTACACCCTTTTTATCTTGAAGAATAGAAACCATTACCTATGTTATGAATCAGCCATTTCTTTTTAGAAGCATCCCCGCAAACCATGGTCATAAGCAGATCACATGACTTTGCCCATAAATCTTTACTATTCATCTTGTTTTCCTGTATTGCGATGTTTGATCCACCAGCCCAGTAAGAGGACGATGGCGACAATGATAATCTGGAAAAAAATAGGATTAGGAAGGTATGCTTTGATCAGCTTTTCATCTAGCATCATTTTTGCTGCTGTCCAAGCGAGTACGGCAGAGCCAATATAAAGGATAAAGGGGTATCGATCAAGCAATTTAATAAAGAGTGTACTTCCCCAGACCACAATGGGTACACTTACAAGCAGACCGATAATAACAAGCCAGTAGTTATTGTGAGCAGCTCCGGCAATGGCTAGTACATTATCTAAGCCCATTACCGCATCGGCAACAATAATCGTTCGAATGGCAGCCCAAGTCGATTTCCCAGCTTCCACATTATGATCTTTCTCATCGGTCAGCAGCTGAAAAGCAATCCATAGTAATAGCAGTCCGCCGATCAACAATAAACCTGGAATGTGTAGTAAATAAACGACAACCAATGTGGCAATAATCCTGAGGATCACAGCTCCAGCCGTCCCCCAGAAGATCACCTTTTTTTGTTGTTCCGGTGGTAAATTTCTAGCAGCCATACCAATCACAATGGCATTATCGCCTGCTAAGACAAGGTCGATGATGATGATAGTGAGTAAACCTGTTAAAAAAGATGTTGTAAAGAGTTCCATTTATAGATCCAACCACCTTTCCTTTACCATTTCATTTTGTGTAAAAATAAATTTCTTTATCATAAAAAAGAGCAAGACCCTTACCTACACGATAAAACATGTAAGTAAAGGTCTTGCTGACAACAAAAATGTTGCCCGAAAAAGCCGGAGCGTTTGCTCGTAATGACGACTTTATCGTGATAGCTACTCCCCTTTTCATACAAAGAAGGCTCGTTCTTATTTCATTCTCACTTTATAGTATATATAAATCTATGCTGTTTGCTCGCGGCTAAGTTTGAACATCCTCGTAACAAATTAAGCCAATAAAGTAACTAATAATCCATTCTGTGCATGTAAACGGTTTTCAGCTTGATCAAAAACAACTGATGAGGACCCATCGATCACCTCTTCAGTCACTTCAATTCCGCGGTAAGCAGGTAGACAATGCATAAAGATCGCATCTTGTTTGGCCTGATTCATCATAGCTACATCGACTTGAAATCCGGCAAATGCTTTGATTCGTGCCTCTTTTTCTTGCTCTTGCCCCATGCTTGCCCATACATCTGTATAGATAACATCTGCATCTTGTACTGCTTCAATTGGATCATGGCATAAGTGTAACACTGCACCTGTGTGTTTTGCCCACTCTTTTGCTTCATCAACGACTGAAGCTAGCGGTTCATATCCTGATGGTGTAGCAATCGATAGATCCATTCCTACTGCGGCTGCCCCATGCATCAATGAATGCAATACATTATTTCCATCACCCACATAGGCCATTTTCAAACCTTGCCAATTCCCTTTATGTTCATATATGGTTAGCAAATCAGCCAATGTTTGACAGGGATGATATAAGTCAGTTAAACCATTGATCACGGGTACTTCAGCAGCAGCCGCCAATTGTTCCACAAGTTGATGATTACTAATTCGAATCATAATTCCATCCACATAGCGAGAGATTGTTGCACCAGTATCTCCAATCGACTCCCCTCTACCAAGCTGTAAATCTTGTTGGTTAAAGGTCATAGCAAATCCACCCAACCAATTCATGCCTGTCTCAAAGGAGATTCTTGTACGGGTCGATGCTTTATCAAAGATGAGTGCTAAGCCTTTATTAGAAAGGGTAGACTGAAGTGAGCCCTGTTCCTTTTTTTGCTGTTTCAATTCGTATGCTTTTAGAACCAATGCCTCAATCTGCTTTGGGGTATAGTCGAATAAGGTGAGGCAATCTTTATTTTTTAAGGAAAGAAGTATTTCTTCATTCGCTAATTTCAAGCTTTGCATCATTTTCCCCCATCTCCTCTTCAACGGATAGCGTTTGATAGATCAAATCGACAGCTTTTTTTAACTCATCAATCGTTACGATTAATGGTGGAAGTAAACGAATCACACGGTCACCGGCAGGTAGTGCAATCAGCCCTTTACACCGCAATGCGCTGATTGCATCCGTTGCTGGGTGGGATAGCTCGATGCCAATCATGAATCCTAATCCACGCACTTCTCTAACTATCTGTAAGGGGTGAAGAGACTGTGCTAAATGTGCGAGTAACATCTGTCCTTTTTTCTTCACTTGCTCCAAAAACGAGGGTTCTTGTAATAGCTCACAAACACCTTTTGCTACTGCCATCGCTAGTGGATTTCCTCCAAAGGTGGTTCCATGAGAACCGGGTGAAAACAAATCTTTCAGTTCTGAGGTTGCTAACATCGCTCCAATTGGAAAGCCATTTCCCATACCTTTGGCTAAGGTGATGATATCTGGCTTCACTCCATAATGTTGAAAAGCAAACCATTCACCGGTTCGCCCCATACCTGTCTGAACTTCATCAATGATCAATAATATTTGGTTGGCTTGACACCATGCGACTAATTGACCAATAAAGGTAGCTGGGACGGGATAGACACCACCTTCTCCTTGAACCAGCTCAAGGCAGACAGCCACAGTTTGCGGACTCTGTACCTTTTCGACTGCGTAAAGAGATAATTCTGGCGCAATCACAAAGCCTGCCGGGAGTGGTGAAAAACCTTTTTTCACCTTCTCTTGCCCGGTCGCCGTTAATGTAGCAATCGTTCTTCCATGAAATGAGCGAGAAAACGTGATGACCTCTGGCTCGGTTACTCCTTTTACTTCATGCCCCCATTTTCTTGCTAATTTAAAAGCGGCTTCATTTGCTTCAGCCCCACTGTTACAGAAAAAAACAGCATCCAATTGACTCGCTTGGGTTAACAGGTTTGCCACTTCTTCTTGAGCAGGTTGAGTAAAAAGGTTTGAAGTATGCCAAAGTGATGCTGCCTGTTGTTGCAGGGATTGCACCAACTTGGGATGAGCATGACCAAGGTTTGTAACACCAATCCCTGATCCGAAATCAAGATACTTCTTTCCTGATTGATCATAAAGGTAACTGCCACGACCTTTTACAAATGTAAGGGAGTCACGTTGATAATTAGGAAATAATGACATGATTGCCAGCTCCTTTACTAAGTAATCGTGTTCCCGTCCCTTGGCTTGTAAGTGGATGTTTTTTATGACCACTTAATATAACGACTTCACTGATTGCTCCTTGCAATGCAGTTGTCCCTGCTTGCACCTTTGGGATCATGCCTCCTGTAATCTCTCCCGTTTGTATATAGTGATCAATTTGCTGGGTAGTGAGTTGATCCATTTTTTCTCCCTGAATGATCACCCCCGGAACATCACTTACCATGACTAGCTTCTCTGCTCCTACCGCATCGGCAATTGCTGACGCAGCTTCATCTGCATTAATATTGTAGGCTTGCCCATTGTGATCTAAGCCCAACGGGGCAATAACTGGAATCCATTTCGCTGCTAGGAGTGTTATAAGAACCTCTGTATGAACATCTACAACCTCTCCTACAAAACCAAAGCGCGGATCTTTTGGCTGTGCCTTTAATAATTGCAGATCGATTCCACTGATTCCAATCGCTGATATCTCCTCAGCTATAAAGCGTGAGACAAGCTGTTTATTGACATCACCAGCTAACGATTGAATCACATGTTGCAAGTTCCGCTGGTCAGTATATCGTCGCCCATTGATAAAACGAGTTTGGATGCCTAATTTATTCAAATGTTCGGATATCATTGGACCACCACCATGAACAATGATGGGATAAAAACCTTCTTGCAATAACTGTTGACAGTCATGAAAGAATGTGGAGTCCAAATGTTCAAGTATACTGCCACCTAATTTGATCACAATCGTTTTCACGGTTCTCCCCCTACGTTCGATAACTTGCATTGATCTTGACATATTCATAAGTAAGGTCACATCCCCATGCTATGGCGAATTCCTCACCTTGTTGTAAATCAATGTCAATGACAACTGGTGATTGTTGCAAAGCATTTGAAACGTCTATTTCAGAAAAAGGAACAGGCAATCCATTTTGAATCAGTGGAATATTTCCGATCTGTAAAGAAACCCTCTCTGGGTCCACATTGGTTGCACCATAACCTACAGCGCAGACGACACGTCCCCAGTTCGCATCACCACCAAAGATCGCTGTTTTCACCAGATTTGAACCCACAACCGCCTTTGCGACCGACCGGGCAATATCTACTGTTGGTGCTCCGTTTACCTTTGTTTCGATCAAGCGCGTTGCTCCCTCTCCATCCTGAGCAATCTGCTTTGCAAGTTCTTGACACACATATTCAAATGCATGCTTAAATACATACCACTCATCATGATGACGATGAAGGGGCTGATGTCCAGCTAATCCATTTGCCATCGCAATTACCATATCATTTGTACTACAATCTCCATCAACAGTAATCATATTAAAGCTCTGATCTGTTGCTTGCCGGAGTAATAACTCCAATAAATCGCTTGAGATTTGGGCATCTGTTGTGATGAAAGCGAGCATTGTCGCCATATTTGGGTGGATCATCCCTGAGCCTTTCGCTACACCTGAAATGGTTACCTGTTTTCCTTCAATCTCCATCTTTACTTGAACCGTTTTTGTTCGCGTATCAGTTGTTAGGATCGCTTGGGCAAATTTATTCGCATCAGATGCGCTTTTGTTCAAAGACGTTAGTCCATTTCCCATCTTTTCCATGGGCAAATATTCTCCGATCACACCTGTTGAGGCAACTGCTACATAGGGTGAGGGAATACTCCAAAGCTCAGCAAATTGGGAACGAACTTGATATGCGTCCTCTAGACCTCGGTTCCCCGTACATGCATTGGCGATCCCACTGTTTACGACAATAGCTTGCAGACGCCCTTCTTTGGACAAACTGTCCTGTGTCACGATTAAAGGTGCAGCTTGAAAGGCATTCGTCGTATAAACAGCCGCTGCATGGGCTGTTTGTTCAGAGAAAATAAATCCTAGATCAAGTTTGCCTTTTTTGCGAATGCCTGCATGAACACCGCCTGCATAATAACCCTTTGGCGCTGTGATCGAAGCTGCTTCGACCACTTGAAAGAGACTCATTTGATCCTACCTCCTAAATCTATATCGGTTAGGGAGAAAGCGGAGAAAAGAGAAGACCGCTCTCCTGTGGATACCCAAAACGAAGATTAGCATTCTGAATCGCTTGCCCTGCTGCACCTTTTACAAGATTATCGATTGCAGCAATGATGATGAGTTGATTTGTACGCTGATCAAAAGACCATCCAATATCACAAAAGTTACTTCCTTGAACATGTTTACTTTGGGGAAAACCATTTGGAAATAATCGGATAAATGGACTCTTCTCATAATAGGTTTGGTAAACTTCATTGAAATCAAATGCTTGATACTCAGGTCGCACATGCGCATAGATCGTCACAATCATTCCTCGAGTCATCGGGACTAGATGTGGAGTAAAAGTAATCAACACTTCAGGCTGCCCCGAAAATAACTTGGCATAACGCTCCATTTCAGGGATATGTTGATGACCCACTACGCGGTAGGGGCGAATATTTTCATTTAACTCACTAAAAATAAATGTTGCATCAGCTGTACGCCCAGCACCGCTCACACCAGTCTTTCCATCGATGACTAGCCGGGGTTCGATCAGTTGATGTTTTAACAATGGAAGAATCGCTAACAAACTAGCAGTTGCAAAACAGCCTGGATTTGCAATCAATGAAGCATCAAGTATGGTATCGTCAACCCATTCAGTTAATCCATAGATCGATTTTTTTTGCCATTGAGGGGGGGCAGGTTCTCGTTGATACCATTGACGATATTCATCGCCTGGCAAGCGAAAATCGCCAGATAAGTCAATCACCACACAACCCTTTTCTATAAATGATGGCGCCAACTGACTACTAACTCCATGAGGAGTAGCAAAGAAAATGAGTTCATCCCCTTGAACGAGTTGATCAATCTCTAGTGCCTCCAAACGGCTCTTCATATGTGTTAGATGAGGATATATTTTTGCAATCGCTTCTCCAGATTGACTGGTTGAGACACATGATAAGGCATCAATCTGGGGGTGAGATTGTAATAATCGAATAAGTTCTAAACCACCGTAACCAGTCGCACCAATGATTACCGCCTTCACTCCATCCACCTCTTAAACAACTTTTATTGTATAATTATACATACTTAATTATATTTATGCAATAAAATCGTAAAAAAACACTTTTATTTTCTGGCAAAAATTTAATGGACAAGTGATATTATTCGAAATAAATTATAGTTTTAAATAGAAATATACTAGGAAATAATTAATGTAGATAAAAAGATAGGGAGGATATGAAATGAAAAGCGAAGAGGTTTATGAGTTTACAGTAACAAGAACTAAATAAATTCGCCTCATCTACAAACGTGCAGATACACTGTGCGTTTTTTAGTTGCAAAAAAAGACGAATGTTAATCATTCGTCATAGTCACTACTTTTTCTGAGCAAGCCAATCAGCTAATTTATCTCGCGCCTGGTCACTAATTTGTGGCTGACTTGGCATACTATTTTTACCATTTTTTATAATATCGGCAATCTGCTCTTTCTTGAGCTTGCTCCCGATCTTTTGCAAATTGGGACCCATGCCACCCTCTAACGTCATTCCATGACAGCTTGAACAATTATTTGAAAAGATTTGATCTGGTGCTTGGGAAACTTCTTGTGTGGTTTCAGTCTTTTGGCTCTGTTGATTTGTCTGGCTTTGGCAACCTGCTATGACAATAATTAGAGCTGTGACAGTTAACAAATGAATGATTGACTTCTTGATCATAACCTTCTCCTCCATGCTAAAACGTCTTCTTGCGTCTAGTTGTCATACGTCGGGAGTAACTTCCTTGTTCTTGTTGTTGATTAGTAGTGGATCGTTTTGGACGAGATGTAGTGCTTGATCGTTGGAATGGAGCCGTTTGACCGCTTTGGAATGGATTTTCTTCCTGTTCCTGCGTTGCATAAGATGATGTCTGCATAGGACGACGGCGAGCTGAGTTATAATTAGGACGTGACTGTTGTGGTTGTGTTTCTCCATTCGCTTCTTCACTAGATAAAACGCTTTGCTTAAACTTCCGTCGTGCGGTTGCTCCATCAGACGAATTTACATTTGATCTAGCAGCATCATTTGCTTCCTCGGTTTGATTTTTTGGTTTAGGACGTGATGTTTGACTTGGAAAACCTGCAAATTTTTTGGATGCTTCGATAGCTGCCTTTTCTTCTTGTTGCGCACCTGCTGACGGCTTTAACCCTTTTTTAAAACGTTCTAATGGTTCTTGCTCAGTTTGCCGCTTATTGGACCGCTTACGAGTATCTTGTCGTGGCGGATATGATGTAGAAGCAGCCGCAGCAGCTTGTTCATGTAAGGTACTATCCTCTAGGATGGAAGATTGAAAACGTGGTCGTTTGCCCATCCCGCTCTCCTCGGATTGTTGAGTTTCATGAGTAGACTCTTTTAATGTACTCATCCGTGTAGTTTGAACGAATTCTCGATCCTCTTCATCAAATACTTTTTCGCCTTTTTTGGGTCGTTGACGATCTGCATATTTTTTATTGAGTTCCTTATTACGACGCTCTCGCTCGATCGTAGATCGACGTACCTTTTCAACTGGGATCTTTTCCAATTGTTCACCGGAAAGATGACCCTCTGGAAACATATTTTCCAGTTCCTCTACTTCGCGTTTTCGCTTCTTTTCGATCACCATCCATATGACAATGATTAGAGCGATTACAACGACAGCCCCTCCTCCTAAAACTTTTGGATCCCATAAGATGTCCATCTTATTTCTTAGCCTCACTTTCTTAGCTTACCATTTCAAAACATCAGCCGATGCTGATGCTTGCTTACCTATCTACTTTCCACGAAACAATGGTTTCCGTTTCTCCAAAAAGGCAGAGATTCCCTCTTTTCGATCAGTGGTTTCCCAAACGGTTCCAAATGCTTTTGATTCTAATTCTAACGCCTCTGCAAGCGGCAGTTCATATCCTTGTCGAATTGTTTTTTTCAATTGAGCAAGTGCTTGGGCAGGCTGATTTGATAATTGTTTTGCCAAGTTTTCCGCCTCTGCAAATAGCTGATCAAAGGGTAAAACACGCCAAACCCAGCCCCATTCCTTGGCTTCCTGCGCTGTAAATGGATCACCTGTCATACATAATTGTAGCGCTCTCGATATTCCGATTGCCCGGGATAAACGCACCGTACCACCATAACCAGGTATAATGCCTAAGTTAACTTCCGGTTGCCCAAATCGAGCATGCTCAGCGGCCAGAACAATATCACCTGCTAATGCGAGTTCACAACCGCCACCTAACGCGTAACCATTTACAGCCATGATAACAGGCTTATGTAGATTTTCGATTTGTTGGAAAACGTTTTGCCCTAGACGTGATAATTGTCTAGCTTCTGCATCGGTTTGTAGATCGACAAACTGAGCAATATCGGCTCCAGCAGCAAAGGCTTTTTCTCCAGCTCCACGTACGATCACCACATGAATCTCCATCACAGAGGCAATCCAATCGAATATCTCGCCAAGCTCCTGTAACAACTCCTGGTTCAAAGCATTTAATACCTGAGGACGATTCAAAGTCAATGTGACCCAACGACCGCCTCTTTCCACCTTTACATATTTCCACTTCGACATCGAATCCCACTCTTTCATCAAGCTAAAAGACTTCGATTCCTGATGTAAGCAGCAAGGGGGTGTTACCGTCTCTCAATAACACCCTCATTCTACCACATGTATCTTGAAACTTCATCGATTGAAAGGTGAGCGAAGATACGCCTCAATAAAAGGGGTAAGGTCACCATCCATCACCGACTGAACATGACCTACTTCAACCTGTGTCCGGTGATCTTTCACCATACTATATGGATGAAAAACATAGGAGCGAATCTGATTTCCCCATGCGATCTCACCTTGATCCCCTTTTAGAGCGTTAAGTTCTGCTTGCTGTTCTTCTAGTTTCAGTTCTAACAAACGTGCTTTTAAAACTTTTAATGCCCGTTCACGGTTTTTAATCTGTGAACGTTCGTTTTGACAAGTGACTACAATACCAGTCGGCAAATGCGTAATCCGAACTGCTGAGTCTGTAGTATTGACACTCTGACCTCCAGCCCCACTGGAATGATAGGTATCAATGCGCAAGTCTTTGGGATTAATCTCTATTTCTGAGTCATCTTCCAACTCAGGCACCACATTTAATGATGCAAATGATGTATGACGTCGACCCGATGAATCAAAAGGAGAGATTCTCACCAAGCGATGGACACCTTTCTCTGCTCGTAGATATCCATATGCATTCAGACCACGAATGAAGAGCGTTACACTTTTAATGCCTGCCTCATCTCCAGGTAGATAATCAAGTGTCTCTACTTTGTAACCCTTTTTTTCAGCCCATCTCGTATACATCCTAAGTAACATTTCAGCCCAATCTTGCGATTCCGTTCCCCCAGCACCCGGATGCAGCTCGATAATGGCAGAATTACGATCATAGGGGCCATGCAACATTAAGGTGAGCTCAAATGCATCTAGCTTCTGCTGATATTGCGAAAATTCCTTCGCCTGTTCACGAATCAAGTCGGCGCTCTCTTCTCCCGCTTCACTGATGATTAAGTCAAGCATCATCTCAAGCTCTTCCTGTTGTACTTCTAGAGAGTTAAAAGTTTCGATGGTATCTTTTAACTCTTTCACTTCACGAATCACTTGTTGCGCTTTCTCTTGATCACTCCAAAATTCTGGCTCTGTCATCTGTTTTTCTAACGCGTGTAGTTTTTCATTCTTGACATCTAAGTCAAAGAGACCTCCGAATATCCACCAATGTTTTGGCTGTTTTAGAAAGCTCCTGTTTTAACTCTGATACTTCCATTCTTTGGTTCCGCCTTTCAAGGTAAAATCATCCGAATGCTATAACTCTTTTACTTATTTTGCAGCTTGTTCTTTCCGTTGGCAACAGTTCTTATATTTTTTTCCACTTCCACATGGGCAAGGCTGATTTCGTCCGATTTTCTCTCCGCGTCGGATTGGTACTTTCTTCGCTTCTTGCTCCGGCTGAGCAGTCGCTTGAGGCTCATCCCACTCAGGTGATGATGCAACGGGATTAACCGCAACCTCTTCGTGTTCAAACTCATCCTCATCGCTAACAACAGACTTAAAGATATACTTGACAATCTCTTCTTGAATCTCTTCGGTCATTTTTTCAAACATGGCAAAGCCTTCAAACTGATACTCTCGCAAAGGATTATCTTGACCATAGGCACGCAGATGAATACCTTGACGCAAATGTTCCATCGCATCGATATGATCCATCCATTTACGGTCTACTGTGCGTAAAATGACTACTTTGGAGAATTCCTGCAAGCGTTCTTCGGTTAGTTCCTCTCGTTTTTCTTCATAGTATTCTGTAGCTTGCTCATAGATGAAGTCAATCATTTCGTTAGGCTCAAGGTCTTCTAAATCAGATTCGTCGATTCGACCTTCAGGTAAGATATTGGCTTCCACATAGTCAATAATGGCGTCAAGTTCCCATTCTTCATTTAAATCATCAGCAGTGTGTGCCCTGACGATGCGTTCAATCGCCATTTTGACCATATTGAAAACTGTTTCTTGCTGACTATCATTGGTTAAAACTTCGCGTCGTTGCTTGTAGATTACTTCCCGCTGTTGATTCATGACATCATCATACTGTAGCACCCAGCGACGTGTATCAAAGTTATTCGCTTCTACCTTCTTCTGTGCATTCTCGACCGCCTTGGTAAAAAATGTACCATCGATCGGTTCGCCCTCTTCAAGTCCCAGATTGGCTAATCGATCCCATGCTTTTTGAAGGTTGTCACCAAAGCGACGCATCAAATCATCAGAAAGTGAGAGGAAAAACTGAGATGAACCAGGGTCTCCTTGACGCCCTGCACGACCACGCAACTGATTATCAATCCGACGACTTTCGTGTCGCTCTGTACCAATAATATGCAAACCACCTAGCTCTTCTACTTCTTCACCTAGCACAATATCGGTTCCACGGCCTGCCATGTTAGTCGCAATCGTAACAGTTCCTTTTTGTCCTGCGTTTGAGATAATTTCTGCTTCTCGTTCATGGTTTTTCGCATTCAAAACCTGATGTTTAATTCCTTTTCTTTTCAACATACGAGAAAGGCGTTCAGAGTTTTCAATCGAAACAGTACCTACGAGTACAGGTTGACCCGTTTGGTGACATTTGACAATTTCCTCTACAACAGCATGAAACTTTTCTTCTTCAGTTCGATAAAGCGAATCGGTTAAATCCTTACGAACCATTTCTCTATTGGTTGGAATGACTAATACGTCCATATTATAAATCTTACGAAACTCTTCTTCTTCTGTTTTTGCTGTCCCTGTCATACCTGATAACTTCTTATATAGGCGGAAGTAGTTTTGCAAAGTAATCGTCGCCAAAGTCATACTTTCATGCTGTACTTGTAAACCCTCTTTCGCCTCGATTGCTTGATGTAACCCATCTGAATATCTTCTTCCTTGCATTAATCGACCGGTAAATTCATCAACAATCACAACACCTTCGTCATTTACTACATAATCCTGGTCACGTTTCATGAGAACATGAGCTTTTAAAGCCTGTTGCACATGATGGTTGAGCGTAATTGCTTTCATATCATAGAGGTTATCAACATTCATGAACTTCTCGACCTTTTTGACACCCTCTTCAGTAAGCGCTACTTGCTTCGTCTTTAGGTCGATTGTATAATCATCATCTTCTTTCAGACGACGTACTACTCGATCCGCTGTGTAATATAGATCGGTTGCTTTATTCGCTTGCCCACTAATAATCAAAGGCGTACGAGCCTCATCAATTAAAATGCTATCGACTTCATCGACAATCGCATAATGAAGCTCTCGTTGTGTCAACTGCTCTGGGTAAAGAACCATATTATCACGAAGATAGTCAAAGCCAAATTCATTGTTTGTCCCATAGGTAATATCTGCTTGATATGCTTGTCGTTTCGCTTCAGGACTCATATCAGGCAAATTTAGACCGACGGTTAAACCTAAAAATTCAAAGATTTGTCCAACCCATTCACGGTCACGCTTTGCTAAATAATCGTTTACTGTAACAATATGCACACCTTTGCCAGACAAGGCATTTAGATAGGCTGGTAGAGTGGAAACCAATGTCTTCCCTTCACCCGTCTTCATTTCAGCAATATCTCCATTATGGAGCACAATACCACCAATAAGCTGTACGTAGAAATGGCGCATTTTTAAAACACGACTTGATGCTTCTCTCACAACTGCAAACGCCTCTGGCAGAAGATCATCTAGGTCTTCTCCATCCTGACAACGTTTCCTAAATTCAACAGTTTTTTGTTTTAACTCATCATCAGATAGCTGCTGTATTTCATCACTAAACTGCTCCACTTGATCAGCTATCTTCATGTATTTCTTGATCTGCCTCTCATTTGAATCTGGCAATAATTTTTTTAGAACTCCTAACAACGGACTTCTCCTCCTGTCTTTAAACAGACTGACGTATACAAACCCCTGACCATGCGTTCAGGGGGAATCACGCAAAGTATTATATATATTTTAGCAGATGTATTCGAACTTGAATAGCAAGCCCAGATCAAAAAGGCGGTGAGATGACCACCGCCCCATTTTCTTAGATTTATGTAACTTATTTATTCAGGTTCGATCAATCCATATTGTCCATCTTTTCGCCGATAAATCACATTCACCTGGTTGGTTTCAGCTTGAGTAAAGACAAAGAAATCATGTCCTAATGCATTCATCTGTAAGATGGCTTCTTGCGCGTCCATAGGCTTTAAGTGAAAACGTTTGCTACGAACAATTGGAAATCTTTCTGCTGTCTCTGTTGTTTCGCTTTGGCTTTTCACTTCATTTGTTTCTTGTCCAAGGCTATTTTCAATCATTTGCTGACGGAGATTATCATCATAACGGAGTTTTCGAGTAACTTTTGTTTTATACTTGCGGATTTGCCGTTCTAGCTTCTCCACTACAAGATCGATGGAGGCATACATATCTTTACTGCTTTCTTCTGCCCGAAAAACAAGCCCTGGATAAGGAATGGTTACTTCAACTTTGTGATCATTTTTTAAGACGCTCAATACTACATTAGCATCTCCTGTTGGATTCATGTCCAAAAACTTATCTAACCGGCTTAACTTGCTTCTGACAAAATTCCCTAAAGCACTTGTAATAGATATATGGTTTCCTCGAATCACCAAGTTCACTCGAATTCCTGCCACAGAAGGAACACTCCTGCAACAGGATTCACCTCCTTCCATGATCTACTTACTCTATTCCCTTTTTCACCAGAAAAACACCTCTATAAATTAAAAAAATAATACGCAATATTTAGATTTAATTTTGACATAATTTACCATACAAAAAAAGGTCGGACTTAGAGAAGATTCTCTAATGCCCGACACTCGTTTGTCATTTTTAAAACGAGAACATATTACCTCGTTTGAAATCTACAACTTTACTACATTTGCAGCCTGTGGTCCGCGAGAGCCCTCTACGATTTCAAATTCAACTTGTTGTCCTTCTTCTAATGACTTAAACCCATCTCCCTGAATCGCAGAGTAGTGTACGAATACATCGTCAGCATTTTCTACCTCGATGAATCCATACCCTTTCTCAACATTGAACCACTTGACTTTGCCTAGCATGAAGAACATTCCCTTCTTAAAATCAATTGCACTATCCTGACAATAGTGTGAACTACACTATATCATTTCATGCAAACCCCTGTCAAATTACCGAAATATGTTACTTCCACCTAATCGAATCAACGTTATATCTGTGAGAACCGCATGTTAGCATATCGCCATTGAAACGGCGAGCACCTCTTCATTGAACCGACGATCATCGATTCTCAATCGAGGAAATACCATGCCTATATTGTAGCGTTGGAATGTATCCAATCGCTCTCCTTATGTATTCACTGATTCTTTTAATTGTTTTCCTGGTTTAAATGCTGGTACTTTACTTGCTTCAATTTGAATCTCTTCACCAGTTTGCGGATTTCTACCTGTTCTCGCAGCACGTTCACGTACTTCAAAGTTTCCAAAACCGATCAATGTTACTTTTTCGCCTTTTTCTAGCGCTTCAGAAATCGCTTTAAAAATAGCGTCAACACTTGCCGCAGCTTCTTTTTTCGTTTTCCCCGTAATCTCTGCCACACGTTCTACTAATTCAGCTTTGTTCATCATGAATCTATTACTCATATCGATGGCTCAAGAACCATTCGAGTAATAGAAAGTCACCTCCTAAGGCTTTATTATATTTACCCTTGGTGTTGACAGCTTTTCTATATTCTATACCTGATCCGTCTCCCTATCTTATGAAAAGCTATCGGGCAAATGTAGTGGTACATATCTCTTCTACTCCGGCAATTTGCAAAGGTTTCGCACATTCACGCAGAGTTGTCCCTGTCGTATAGATATCATCAACGATCAACACAGGTCTGTCAACCCATAACATAAGAGAAACTTCTTCCAACACAGAAAACGCATTGGTTAATGACTGTATGCGCTCTACTCGTCCCTTCTGACTTTGCGCTCCTATGAAATGTTCTCGTTTAAGTAACGGAATGACGGGCATTCGGAGTTGAGAGCCAATTACTTCTGCTAATAATTGTGCTTGATTAAATCCACGCTCTAATAGTCTTTCACTTGTTAAAGGAACATATGTGATGATAAACGACTTCTTTTGCCAGTTTATTTGTACATTTTCTGCCATCATTCGTCCAATTGGTTCTGCTAATGATTGGTCACCCCGAAATTTATATAGCCAAATAAGCTGCTTCGCAAACGCAGAATATTCTACAACACTGCGATTGATGAGTCGATGACTAGCCTGTTCACAATCTAAACATATCTCACTCTGTCTATCCATAGACCTTTGACGTCCGCAGTAGAAACAGTTTTGGGCCTGAATACGATGTAACTCGGATTTACACTCACTACATATCTCCTGCCAAATACTTTGTAAAGGTCTACGACTAACAAAGGATGAACAAAACCAGCACTGCCCAGAACCCGGAAAGAGAAACGACCACCATCTCTTCATTGACAATACGCTTCTCTTTCGCTAAATCCTTCTTTTTTGCCAAAAATATTTAACCGTTTACACTCTTGGATCGCTTGCACTTGTGCTTCAGTGCGTTGACTGGTTAAGAATATTACCTGACCTTGTTGGTAATGTGCTGCTCTACCTACTCTTCCTGCGATTTGAACAAGCGTTGCTCTTTCGAAGACCGAATGTTCGGCAAATAAGACCAACACATGTGCTGTTGGTACGGTGACGCCTCGTTCTAAAATGGTTGTCGTCACTAAAAAATCAAGTTTTTGCTGCCGAAATAGCTCTACCATTCTACTCCGTTCCGCACAACGAGCATGGACACCAGCAATCCGATTTTTCAATTCGGGGTGTTGTATACGTAGCCAACGACAAACCAATTCAACATCACGAATCCGCGGTACAAAGATAAAGGCTTGTCCATATGTCCTCTGTACTTGTCGAACAAAAGAAGTGATAGCCGGAATATCTTTCTGTTTCACTAGTTTTCTCGATAAGCTCCACTCATAAATAATTCGTGGAACCGGAAGCGGCTTACCATGATAGCGTACTGGTAGCATGACAACTTGAAGTAAGCGCTGTTTTAATAATGACTTCCATTCTGCTGGGGGAGTAGCTGTCAAATATATTTCTTTCGCCCTTGGATGAAGCGAACGACGTAAACCCGAATCTAACATGCGATTGCGGTAGAGAGGAAAGGCATCTACTTCATCAACAATCACTAAGTCAAAAAACTGATGAAAACGCATTGCCTGATGTACAGTTGCAACGACAAAATCCGCCTTGATCCAATTCTCTCTACTCCCACCGTACATACCAATCAAGCGCTCTTGATAAAATATTTGTCTTAGACGGGGAATCAATTCTAGCACGACATCTTTACGTGGTGTGACCCATAATACTCGTTTCCCTTGCTGCAACACTTTTTGAATAATCGGAACAACTACTTCAGTTTTACCTGCTCCAGTAACCGCCCAGAGCAGCAATCTCTGATAAACTGATTGCATAAAATATTCTAGTTTCTCAATCGCTCTTTGCTGCCAAGGGGTATAAAAAATCGATGCTAACATCACTTTTCGCCTTCTCCGTACCATCGGCACAACCGATGATCGAAACAGCAATAAGGGTTCACATGAACAAGATTTCCCCAACAAATGACAGTGTTGACACATTACACAATGCTCATCACATCGTAAACATGTAACTTGTTGTAAATGCTGAATGCCGGCATTACATCGATTACAGCACCAGTCTGTTACTGCGTCATCCCACTCTACAGATGGTTGAATAAATAAACGACCTTCTAGATATAATATTTGCAAAATTTGCAACAATCTTGTGTCACTTATGCCTATTTTATTTTGTCTTAAACATTGTTTGATTTCTGATAGTAATAAAGCTCTTCCTTCGCACAAATGATAAATTTGCTCTACTTGCCCGATCTGCTGTCCACATTTCCAAATGGGTCGAGAATAGGTAAGAGACGTATAAGTGTCTGGCTGATTCCTTTTTACATACCAAAATGCTTTGGCAATGGATCGAGTTTGAAAAATTGGCTTCACCAATCTCCCTCGATTTCGCCAAGCATATTCATCCACTTCAAAGGCGAGACTAAAACGAAGTTGGTCATCACCTTCACACTGATAAATAAACATTTCCATAGCGTCAACCCTCAGAAGTAATTTTATTTACCGCTGTTAGCTCGTTTATCTTCGCCTACAATGATTCATATAAATTCAGCATGTAGACAAAGTCATATGATCTGCACGTGATCGTGGATCACAGCAACATTTCGATTCGGGCATGAAAGGAAGTGTGCGATCGCGTCCTATCAGTCTTTGCGGTCGGGCAAAACTCGTCTTCTCTGGCGTACGCACCTTGGAGACTCAAACCGTTTGCTTGCAGGGAAAATGTCGCTTTAGCCGTCATTCCGCTAAGCTGCGCCCGAAATGGAGTTTTTCCGACCACCCCTCACTCGTTCATTGGGGTTTGTCTACAGTCTCACAAATTCATGTCAAGTTAAGCCAAAATATTATTTTTATAGCTTCGCTGTATGGAAAACAGAAACAAAAATTTTCATCAAAATCTATTATATACAAATCTTAACACTTTTCACATAATTAGTTTGAATATGGAAAAGGGCTCCCACTGATCAACAGTCGAGAACCCCATTCATACATTACCCACAACCTAAGCAGAGTGCTTCTTTGTTTCTTGATCAACTTCTTGTAAATCAAGAACAACCATTTTTTCTTTATCGCCTTGGTGTTTACCCACACAACTTTCAATGGCTTCTTCTACAGTGATGGTTGGATGCAGTTTAATCACTTCAAGTCGATCATATCTCTTTTTTAAGCGATAGAGTATCTTTAATGTATCATCGGTTGAGCCTGTATCAATACTGGTAACATGCCCTTTTTTTCCCATCAAGCGGTTCCAAAAGAAATAAGACCAAATCCGCCATTCTACAGCACGTTGACTATTTCTTGTTAATAAAATAAGGTGCTTTGCTTTATTATGATAAAAACCACCAAACAAAGCCGCAATCATCCGATAGGGAAAGACAAATGGAATCGCCACACCCACCAAGACAGCAAGCGTTAGTAATAGCCAATGTTCCATAATATACCTACTAAAAACCTGCAAAAACAGGGCTTTTAGTAGCTTCCCCCTTTCTTACTGATCTAAGGTCAAATAAGCTGAACCCAACGACATTTAATCGCCATTAAGACAGCCTGTGTACGATCTTGAACACCCAGCTTATATAGTATATTACTCACATGATTTTTTACTGTTTTTTCGCTAATATATAAATGTTCACTTATTGCTCGATTATTTTTTCCCTGCGTCATTAAGCGCAAAACTTCCATTTCGCGATATGTTAAGATCTCTTGCCAATTTGTGCTTTGTTCAGTTGTATGAATACGATGAAAAGCTGTCTCTTGATGACTAAGCCTTCTTAACTCTGTAACCAACTTCTCCATTATAACAGGATGGATGTAATAACCTCCACGAGCAATTACTCGTAATGCTTCTACCACTTGATATTGATTCACATTTTTCAGCAAGTATCCTCGCGCACCTGAACGAATACTTTCCACAGCATAGGGGTCGTTCTTTTCTGACATAATTAACACTCGTGTCTCAGGCGCAATTTGACTTAATCGATAGGTTATTTCTACTCCATCCATTCGCGATAGATGAAGATCAACAATTGCAATGTGAGGACGCAGAGTATCGCATAGAATGGGTACATCTAATCCTTCACAACATTCACCAACCAATTGGATATCTTGCTTCAGTTTTAAGTTTTCTTTACATTGGTTACGATATTTCTGGTTGGAATCGGCGATTACCACTCGAATCGGAGGAGTGGATACCATTTCAATTTGGGGGGCTTCTATTTCCTGTTCAACTGGAGGCTGCCTCTCCATCAAGAAATCCACCTCTTCCTTTAATCAAAACAAAAATCTTTACGATCTTGAACTGGAATACCAGAGTAACATGAATCCGAAATAATTGAAGGCGCGGAACGACCCATCATTCATTTTGATGTAGGTTACCACGCCAAAAAAAGTGAGTACCATGATCATTTTCCTAATGAGTCTTTCACTGATATTCTACTACAAAAAGGACTCAGCCGCTATCTATGCTGAGTCTTTGCTTTTCTAATCCTTCACTTGGGTTCCAAGCTCAATTTGAAGAGCTTCTACTTGATCCGTTTGCTCCCAAGGCAGATCGATGTCAGTTCGACCAAAATGACCATAGGCAGAAGTCTGTCGATAGAGCGGACGACGCAAGTCGAGTTGGCGAATAATGCCTGCAGGGCGAAGATCAAAATGCTTACGAACAGCGCGAATCAAGCTTTTTTCATCAATACGGCCTGTACCAAATGTATCAATCCGGATGGATACAGGTCTGGCAACCCCAATGGCATAAGCGAGTTGGACCTCACACTTATCAGCTAATCCGGCAGCTACGATATTCTTCGCTACATAACGTGCTGCATATGCTGCCGAGCGATCCACTTTTGTCGGATCTTTACCCGAAAAAGCTCCTCCTCCATGCCTTGCATAGCCACCATATGTATCAACGATAATTTTTCGACCTGTTAAGCCCGCATCGCCCATCGGCCCACCAATAACAAATCGACCTGTAGGATTAATAAAATAATGTGTTTGGGAGTCTAACATTTCTGCAGGTACTATGGGTTCTATCACATGACGAATAATCTCTTGTTTTAATTGATCATGCTCGATCTCTTCAGCATGCTGCGTAGAAACCACAATCGTATCAATCCGCACTGGGCGATTCTCTTCATACTCCACTGTTACTTGCGTCTTTCCATCAGGACGTAAATATGGCAAGGTTCCGTCTATCCGCACCTCATGCAAACGCCGAGCAAGTCGATGAGCGAGTGATATGGGTAATGGCATCAATTCAGGAGTCTCGTTACACGCATATCCAAACATCAATCCCTGATCGCCCGCACCGATCGCTTCAATTTCTTGCTCATCCATTGATCCTTCACGCTTCTCTAATGCTTGATCAACGCCTTGAGCAATATCAGAAGACTGTTCGTCGATTGAAGTTAATACAGCACAAGTAGTAGCATCAAAGCCATATTTTGCTCGTGTGTAACCGATTTCACTTATCGTATTTCGAACGATTTTGGGAATATCTACATAGCATTGTGTTGATATTTCTCCAGATACTAAGACAAGTCCTGTAGTAACTGCAGTTTCACATGCAACTCGGGCATTTGGGTCTTTTTCTAAAATGGCATCTAAAATGGCATCCGAAATTTGATCACATATTTTGTCGGGATGACCCGCCGTAACAGATTCAGAGCTAAATAGGCTGCGTTGTTTCTCCTCAGACATATCCTTCGTTCCCTTCACACCTTTAAAGTAGTATATATACGTGCCATTATACAGGAAATAACAGACTAACGCACTCTCAAATTGCAACAGGACTCTGTTTCTACAAGGATAGGCGTTATTCGATAAGGTCTCATCTTTTTGGGATGACTGATAAGAATCGTATTGCTCATTGAAAACAGGAGATTTAGGATTGTTCTATGAAAAGGTCGAAAATATGATGATCAAATGAAAATAGGAAACCAATCAAGTAATCCCGATTATTTCCAAGTTACGAATTTTTTTATGATACTTGCTTAATTTTTTAAAAAAGACTAGCCAGTGTTTGCGGATTCGTCTACAATAATACTACGTACAAAGAGGAGAAATTTTCCCATTCGAAATATTTCGTTCCCTTTTTTTATAAAAAGTTACGTTACAGAAACCGATTGTCAGCAATAAAGTGGTGAAAAACATGCAAAATTATCGACGAAGGCGAAAGGATCGCTTTCCAAAAACAGAAAGGCGTAAATGGGCGATTCGTGCACTCGTCTTTATCATTGTAGTCGCCTTAGGGTCGGCAGTTTATGCTGGGACTCAAATCTGGGATGCAATTGCAAAAGGCCAAGATGAGTTAGAAAAGTCAAAACTCCGCGAAGGTCAAATCGATATGGATAAAGACCCTTTTGCAATCTTGTTAATTGGTTCCGATGCACGTAAGGAAGGCGGTCATAATTGGCGACCAGATGTTTTAATTGTAGCTGCGATCAATCCAAAGAAAAAATCAATGAAAATGATTAGTATTCCAAGAGATAGCTATGTAGAAATTGCCAATACAAATGGTGGTAAAGCAAAAATTAACCACGCTGCTCTCTACGGTTATCAGCATGGTGTAGACCCGGTAAAAAACACAAGAGAGACTGTCGAAAATTTTTTACATATTCCAATCGACTATTATGCAAAGGTTAACTTTAAAGGATTTATGGATTCTGTAGATGTCTTAGGCGGCGTCGATATAAATAATAAAAAAGCGTTTAGCCAAGGGACTTTTGGCGGAGGTAAACTATTTTTTAAATTAGGTCCTCAACATTTAGACGGAGAACATGCTTTAGCATATGCAAGAATGCGGAAGAAAGATCCAAGAGGGGACTTAGGGCGTAATGAGCGCCAACGCGAGGTGTTGAATCAATTAGTTGATAAAGCAATTAGTTTAGGTGGAATTACAAAGTTCTCAGAGTTAACACAAAAAGTAGGAGCAAACTTCAGCTATAGTTTTAAGCCTACTGAGATTCCTTCTCTGATTGCAATCTATAAAAGTATTCCAAAAAAGAACACTGAAACGCTAAATCTAAAGGTAACAAATGGTCGTCGCGACCGACAAGATGTTGTTCTAGTTGATAAACAAGATAGTGAACGGATCAGTAAGATTTTGCAAGAGCAATTGGAATGGAAACCAAAGAATGATCAACAAGGAACTCAGCAAACTGATAACCAGGAGTAATAACAAAAGAGCAAGAATGGTTCTTGCTCTTTTTGTTGTGGAATGGAGTGATCCCATGCAATCATACATAACAGTCAAAACACCTGCCATCCAAACATATACGATCCAAAAATCACGTTTTATCAGTATGATTCGTCCCATTCAATCATTAATAGAGGCAAACGAATGGCTTCGAACTGTAAAAAAAGAGTATTATCGAGCGACCCATCACTGTTATGGGTTTGTGATTGATTCTAAGATTTTAAAATCGAGTGATGATGGTGAGCCTTCTGGAACAGCAGGTCAACCCATCCTTGAACAGATTCAAGCAATGAATTGTTTTTTTACGGGAATTATAGTTATACGATATTATGGGGGTGTAAAGCTAGGAACGGGTGGATTGGTACGTGCCTATACAGAGGGCGCAAAACTTGCTCTTGATGCGGCAACAATGGTCACAATGGATCATTCACAACAGCTAACGCTTTATTTTGACTATGTTTATTTCGGTCGGTTAGAGTATGAACTGCGGCAACATGCAGTCATCAATGAAGAGCCCATCTATTTAGATAAAGTCATATGGAACATCTGGGTATCTGTTCCTACTGTCTCCAATCTAGTCGCCCAACTGCAAAATTGGACAAATGGACAAATCGAAATCAAGTATGGAGAGCGAACCTATCAGCCGCTTTAACGCTTCACGCTTGACCCTACCACCTCGAATGAGCCAAACGCCGTTATATTTAAAGTGAATTGTCCAGCTTGAACTCGTTGCATCTTCTTTAGTAGAGCAGCACTGAACTTTTCAACTCTTTCCTCGATCAATCTTTCTGACAAAGTCCGTCCCCTTTAAGTGATACTTTAACTGTGCGATCATGCAGAGGAGTTTGTACTCTTTTCCCTAAGATTACTTGACAATTACATTTAGTTTACAAATCGCTGTATAGGCGCTTTTTTTATTTCAAGTTGGGTATAATACAGTTAACAGATTGATGGAGGTGTTGGTTATGAATAACGCAACAGTAGTTAACAAAAACTTTTTGATTGGTTCACTCAATGCTGTGCTGCTCAGTCTTCCATTTTGGTTTTTGTTCTTCTACATCCTCCACATGATTACGGGCTAAGCTAATAATCCTTCGGTTTATATATAAGAAAAAACGGGTGAATCAACCCGTTTTTTCTATCTTGCTCCATTTCCAGTTAAAACAACCCAAATGGTTCTGAAAAAGATTTTTGTATCTAAAGCCATTGATTGATTTTGAATATAGTAAAGATCTAAATCCAACTTTTCTTTTGGTGTAATATCATATCCACCATTTACTTGCGCCCAACCAGTTAAACCAGGTTTGACTAACAGACGATGTTTAAAATCAGGAATCTCTTGGGCAAACTCTTCAGTGAAAATTGGGCGTTCTGGACGAGGACCGATCAGACTCATTTCTCCACGAAATACATTTAATAACTGTGGTAATTCATCAATTCTTGTTTTGCGAATGAACTGTCCGATACGCGTCACACGAGCGTCATTTTGTGTTGCCCACTGCGGACCATTCTTCTCAGCATCATTACGCATTGAACGAAACTTTATCACATTGAATAACGTCCCATTTAAACCATTCCGTACTTGTTTATAGAAAATGGGGCCCGGAGACTCCAATTTGATCGCAATTGCTGTAATAATGAGCACAGGCAACGTAACCACTAAGAGTAGCAAGCAGAACAGCACTTCAAACACTCTCTTACCAATATGATAAGCGGATGAACCGCCAATATTTGTCGTTGTTGTCAATAATACATTCTCTGCTTTCATAGTCGACTGTTACAAAAGAGACTAACGCTCCAAGTAACAGTACGTCACCTCCTATATCACTCAAAGATTACAGTAATGTTACAAAGCAACCCTAGTGCTAAGTATACTCTAGCCTTTGTCAGTTTACAACTATAAATTTTAATTCTTGCTATACTTTTGGACCAACATGCATGACAGCATACTCAGTTTGATAGTGGGTGAATGTACTGCGAAGCCCATCCTTCAATCTGATTTCAGCTTTCCAATTTAATGTTTGGTTTGCCAAAGTAGGGTCAAAGTAACTATGCTTGATATCGCCTGTACGCTCGGAAGCATACTTTTTCGTAACTGGATGCTCCTGAACCTCTTCGAATAACTGGATCAATTGATTCAACGAAACGTCTTCACCTGTACCAATGTTTAAAATTTCTCCATGACCTCGATCTATTGCTGCAAGGTTTGCCCTGGCAACATCTTGTACATTGATATAATCGCGTGTCTGTGTTCCATCTCCATAGATGGTAAGCGACTCTTCTCGTAACAAACGGTCAATGAAAATGGAAACGACTCCGCCCTCCCCATGTGGATTTTGGCGAATTCCATACACATTTGCATAACGTAAAATTGTATATTCAATCCCATACAATTCCTTATAGATGTGCAGATAGTGCTCTGCTGTATGCTTTCCTGCACCATATCCTGATAAGGGTTGTATGGGATGTTTTTCATCAATCGGAAGATAAACCGGGTTTCCATAGACTGCAGCAGTGGATGCAAAAATCGTTTTCTCGACACCTGACCTGCGCGCTGCTTCAAGTAAATGAATCGTTCCCATAATATTTGTTTGTGCATCTGCTATGGGTTGCTCAATCGATACAGGCACTCGTGTTTGAGCGGCTTGATGGAAGACGACCTTGGGACGTTCATTCATCAATACTTGTTCAAGCTGAGGGCTTGTCAAATCCATTTGATAACATGTTACAGCTTCGTTCAGATTTTCTCGATTACCAGTTGAAAAATTATCAACCACCACGACATGATGACCTTGCTCAATGCATTGATCAACGATATGTGAACCGATAAAGCCAGCCCCACCTGTAACCAGTACCTTCATCTCGTATGCTCCTTTCTAGAGTCATCCTGTAGCAAACGTTGATAGAGAGCAAATAAGTGCTTCTCTTCCATCTGCCAGTTATATTTCTCTTCATATGTTTTTCTTGCTTGGCGACTCATCAACTGAAAATGCTCTGGGTCTTTTAAGATTTCTACAACCTTTTCAGCAATCTGTTCAGGTTTCAAAGGGTCTACAACATATCCACACTGGTTACTCTCTAAAATCTCTTGCCACTGTGGAAAATTTGTTGCCACTTGCGGCAGTCCCATTGACATATATTCAAACAATTTGATTGGTAAAGATTCTCGATAATTATCAATCGGATGCAGGCAAGTAAGCCCTACTTTTCCTTTCTTGTACCACTCTTTTACCTGTTCAAATGAAACTCTTCCATGTATAAAAATATTTTTTTCTTTCAATGCTTCCTGGTTTTGGTCTTCCTGTTTAATATGTTGCAATGGTCCAATGATATGCAATTCCGCTTGATACTCTTCTGGAATGTACTCCATCATCTCAATCATTTCACGGTATCCTCTTAAATACGAAACACCGCCAACATATAAAATTCGATTCACACTCTTGTCTTCCTGTTGCTCTGTCAGGGGAGTAAAGAGCGGATAATTCTTAACTGTTACAACCTCTTTTGCTCCCTTTGATGTAAATTTCACATTAAAATCGTCTTTGACAGTAATGACGGCTGCTAGTCGTTTAGCTAAGCCTTTTTCGATAACTTTGACAATAGATGAGACAAGGGGGCGCATCCAGCGAGGAATCCAAGGTTTTGTGTGAATTTGTTGAGGCAAATCCTCATGCGAATCATAAATAACCGGTTTTCCTGTGCGCCGCTGAATACAAACCCCCCATGGGAGCAATTCGGGATCATGGAAATGGAAGATATCCGCTCCACTCGCTAGGGCACGTTTATAAAGCACCCAACCATTATAAAGCCGCTTCCAGCGGGACAATCGTTTCACACCAACGATTTTTACCCCTTGTTCCTCTTTTTGTTCAAACTCTGCAACGGCATGAAGCTCCACCTCATATCCAGCCTGAGCAAGCGAAACGGCCTCTTTATGAAAGACACGTGGATCATCATAAGCATGCACAGAACTTAAAATCATGACCTTCTTTTTACCCACTGTAGAACCCCTCTCAATTGTATCGAATGATCATTTTACCCATATGAAAGGGAAATATATTGCTCTTTTTGTTTTAGATTAGGAAAGGAGAGATGTTTGATTCTCCCTCCTTAACCTTTTGGCAATGCTTCTTTTTTCTGTAGCTCTCCAAGCACAACAACAGCTAGCCCAATTCCAATACAGATCCACATCGGTGTAAAATGAATCGCTGTACTAGGTGCAATCCCTCCAAAGCCATAGCCAATCAGCGCAGCAAGGCAGGAAACTGCAGCCCAACGAAGTTTGGTACTGATATATGGAGAGATTTTTCGTCTAGCCAAGATAAATAAACGCCACAACAACCAAACATATAGAGCCATATAAATGACAAAAATGATCACACCAAAATTAACTAAAACTTCAGCCCACCAGTTATGCATATTTACTTTATTTACTTTTGGCTGACCCTTCATCAGTGGTTCAATATTCCCGGCTCCCACACCCATATAGTGACTTTTCTTCAGGAACTTTAACCCATTTAGTAATAAAAACTTACGAACCGTTACGCTTTGCCCCGTTTCACCTTGGACAACAGCTTGATCTCCTTCCTCAACACTCCAACCCTCACGATTCAGGTCAGAAAAAATACCAAATGTACTGTTGAGTTTTGATTTGGCTTGTTTTCTTGCTTCAGCAGACAAAAATGTAGCTGACATCACGTTTACTACAACAGCAGCAACCAGAATCGCAGCGACACCAATTAAAATATTTTTCTTCGTGATTCGCTTTCGATTCATGGACAGCGGCATGACGATCAACAATATGACCGAGAAAAGTGGCAAAGCGAAAAGAGTATTACTTCTTGAACCAGTCGCTAATAATACATAAATCGCCAAGACAGCCGTCACATAGAGAAACCACTTTTGTTTTTTCTTTATCTCTAACATGTATAAAGCAGTAATTAAAAAGGGTAAACCTAGAGTAATACAAGTGGCTAAATCATTCTGGTTATTAAAAACAGATGTTACCACGGCAGAATCAAAGCCAAATGCACGGGAAGAGGGAAGATGTAAAAGTGTAATCGACTCAAAGACACCATAGAAGATGATTGCGACAAAAACACCGCACAAAATCTTCTCCATCTTCCACAGTTTGGATTCTGTGGCTAAGAAGTAAGGAAAAGATAAAGTAAGAGGTAACATCATGCCAAGAAAAATGAGGTATCGTATGCCATCACCCATACTGACAACCCACGTTAGGGAAAGTGTGGCATAAAGAAACCAAAAGAGATAAAACGCAGCATACCAACGAACTGGATACATATGGGATGCTTCCAGATTTTTTTCAGTCATAAATTTCAATATAACGCCGCCTGCGAGTAACACAAAGACTACTCGAAAGAAGGTTAACTTAAATCCTTCTGTAATTGGGATTCCTAAGGTGGGCCCCAAAAGAGCGCAGGCGATCATTAGATAAAACAATGTATCCAAACGCTTCTGTCTGGGTAACAAAAGATCACTCACCATCTCTCACCTTTTTCCTCCTAGTTTTGGCAAAAGAGCACTCAACCGATTCAAAGCTGCAAGGGGTAATAATTGGCTAGCAATAGCTGTCAATAATACAATCATCAATGCGATCAAATAATAAATCCATTGATTAGCAAAATTATTAAGTTGCACCCATGTAATTCCGATCATTGCTAGTAAATAAACCGTGATATAGATTAACATAGATCCAAAACGGAAATCTACAGGGTAAATTTTCTGGTTCTGCCGATATACGAATAAGATCACGACAAGATAAGCTACAACAGTCATGGAAACCGCTCCCCATAATCCAAAGAGAGGGATTAGCAAGATATTGCCTAATAAATAGACAATAGCAGCGACCAGAAAGGACTGAGAGATTTTCTTTGTCTGCTTCTTGATGAGCAAACCAACCCCAAACACTGTGTGTAAAACATTAAATAAGGTTCCGAGTGAAAGTAGCCAAACATAGATGTACCCTGAGGCGAGATCTGGTCTCCCAGCAAATATTTGATAGAGCGGGTCCATAAAGAAAGTTAAAATCATAATCGCAAGAGTTCCTACAACCAACAAAGCGCGCCCGACCAAACTATAGACTTGCGGAGCATCTTCTCGATCTTTAATTGACATTGAGAAAGGTCTCCATGCGAGTTGGAACGGGGAAGTGACAAGTACAATAATACTTGCTAAACGCAAACAGACTGCCAAAATATCGGCATCATGGACAGAAGAAAGATAGTAGACCATCGGCTGGCTAATAGTTGTAATAATCCAGAATGAAAGAAGTGTAGGCAGTAATGGAGCACCATAACTGATTAAATCCCCAAGATGTTTTCCCGATGGCTGAAAAACAAATTCTTTCCGAAAGATAATCAATAATATCAGTGCAACTGAACACTGACCGATCAACTGACCATAAAAGAGACCGAGCACACCTTGACCTTCTACCACAAACCAGACACTGAGCAAACTTGAGCCGATCACATAGCCCATACTAAAACTGTTAAACAACCAAACACGTCGACCATAACGTGCATAACCAAGTAGATGCTGGATAATAATCGCACCTAATGTTGCAAGTGTTGCAACTGTAAAGAGCTGGCTATAATCATGATTGGTTTTAAAAATAAGTTTCGCTAATGATTCTCCTGCAAAGAACGAGATTAAGGTAAAGACTAAGCAAATACCTGCACTAAACATAATCGCATTGGTCAAATATATTTTTCTTTCTCGTTCATCCTTCGCGTCAAAAAAGAAAAACGCCATTGCAGCATCTGTGCCAAGTATACAAAGATAAGTCAAAATTAATGTATAGCTATTTGTTAATCCCCAATCCGCCATCTGACCATCTTGATGAAGATAGCGGGTAAAAACAGGAACAAGCAATGCAGCAACTAGCTTGTTCCCCATTGTGGCTACAGCAAAAGCTGCGGAATCGGAAAATAATCGTTTAATATATTGTTTCATAAATAATCACTCTTGATTTTTGAGCTTCTCCTTCTCTGGTACAGCACGTAATTTCTTAGCAGGTACTCCCAAATATACAGTCTCTTCCTCTGTATCTTTACTAACTAGCGCTCCAGCAGCAATAAAACTTTCTTCTGCAACTGTAACACCAGGTAATAGGATGGAAGCACCCCCAACACGCGCTCCCTTTTTAATATGTGCTCCGCGTATTGATTGAAATCTTTCTTTGGTTCGGCCCATAAAGTTATCATTTGTTGTTGTCACAGTTGGAGCTATAAATACTTGTTCTTCGATTGTTGTATATGCTGTGATGTAGGCATTGGTTTGAATCTTGGTGCGGCTGCCAATTGTGACCTCGTTTTCTACCGCGACACCTCGTCCGACTACAACTTGATCACCAATCACTGTTTGTTCCCGAATCGAAGCTAAATCGCCAACCATTACTTCTGAGCCAATTGTCACACCTCGATAGAGAACTGAATTTGCACCAATTGTTGTTCCAGCCCCAATGATCAATGGTGGTAAATCCTTGCGAACTTTTACAGTTGAGAGTTTAGCTGGTTTTGGCCGCCGACCAATTACAGCATTATCAAAAATGGTCACATAATCCCCAATCTCAACACCAGCATATATCGTTACATTATTGCCGATTGAGACATGGTTTCCAATCTTGACCCCTTCTTCGATTACAGTAAAATGTCCGACAGAAACCTGCATTCCCATTTTTACGGAGTCATGGATGACATTCATGATAACTCCCCTTTATAGTTTTTCGTAAATTGCTTTGATTTTTGTTACATCTGCCAAGGCATTACGCGTGTCAAAGATCATGGGTGAATGATCAGCAATCATTTGATAATCAAAAGTCGTATGATCGGTAGTGATCAATACCAAGTCACTTGCTGATAGAAGTTCCGGCGTCAGGGGAGTTGTTTCAATCGTACGCCCCTTTAGTTGGAAACGGGGAACGTGTGGATCAACTACTGTAACATTTGCATGATTCTGTTCTAATAACTCTAAGATGGGCAGAACTGGCGATTCCCGCATGTCCTCAATATCTTTTTTATAAGCAACACCCAATACAGTAATCTTGGAACCATGTAATGGTTTCTGAGCATCGTTTAACATTTGCATAGCACGTGATAACACGAAATCTGGCATGGAATTATTAATCTCGCCTGCGATCTCAATCAATCGAGTATGATAATTATACTCACGCGCCTTCCAAGTTAAATAAAATGGATCAATGGGGATACAGTGCCCGCCCAATCCTGGACCGGGATAGAACGCCATAAAACCGTATGGTTTTGTTTTAGCAGCATTGATCACTTCCCAAACATCAATCCCCATCTTATGGCAGAGAATCGCCATTTCATTGGCTAGCCCGATATTGATATTCCGAAAGGTATTCTCTAAAATCTTTTCCATTTCTGCTACTGCTGGACTGGAAACTTCATGGACATCTCCCTCTAAAACAGAACGGTAGAGGGCAGCCGCAATCTTTGTACACTTAGTGGTTACACCCCCGACTACTTTGGGTGTATTTTTGGTTTTAAATACCTTATTTCCTGGGTCAACTCGTTCTGGTGAATAGGCAAGATAAAAGTCTTTTCCTACTTCATAGCCAGATGACTCTAAAATGGGTCGCACGATTTCCTCTGTTGTACCTGGATAAGTTGTACTTTCCAACACCACTAACATGTCCTGATGAAGATGAGCAGCAATACTACGTGCAGAAGATTCTACATAAGATGTGTTGGGTTGTTGATACTCGTCTAAGGGTGTCGGGACACAAATCATCACTGCATCAACTTCTTTGATTTTAGAATAATCAACAGAAGCGATCAATTTCCCCTCGTTCACAATCTTCTGTAGGTCATCATCAACTACATCACCTATAAAATTCACACCATCGTTCACCATATTAACACGTTTTTCTTGTACATCGAAACCGATTACTCTAAAACCAGCTTTTGCCTTTTCAACTGCTAACGGCAAACCTACATACCCTAAGCCAACTACACCAATAACAGCAGTCCGATTTTGAATCTTATCAAGCAGAACGCTTTGTTTTACTTTGGTTTCAGTTGTCACCTTAGATTCTCCCTTTATAGAAAGTCTTGATTGCATTGGCCACTTGCTCCATCACATCAAAAGATAGCTCTGGATAAAGAGGTATCGCAAATGTCCGCAATGCTGCTCGTTCAGCATGAGGCATACTACCTTCTGCATACTCTAGATGCTTAAATACTTCCTGCAAGTGGAGTGGTAATGGGTAATATATGCCCGTAGAAACACCTTGTTCTTTTAAGTATGCCATCAATTCATCTCTTTCTTCCGCTTGCACGATATAAAGATGATAAATATGTTTTCTTTGTTCAGCCGCAAAAGGTGTGACTAATGGAGTATCTGCTAACAATTGATTATATCGCTCAGCTCGCTGGCGTCGTGCATCATTCCATTGATCAAGATAGGGTAATTTAACACGTAACATTGCCGCTTGAAGCGCATCCAAACGGCTGTTATAGCCAAGCATATTATGATAATACTTCTTAGGATAGCTACCATGTACGCGTAAAATGCGGATTGTGTCAGCTAGTTGATCATCATTAGTTACAATCATACCGCCGTCTCCATATCCACCTAAATTTTTAGTTGGGAAAAAGGAGAATGTAGCCGCATGACCTAAATTGCCGATTCGCTTATCTTGATATGTTGAACCCATTGCTTGAGCAGCATCTTCAAGCACAAAGAGATGATGCTTTTCAGCAATTTCCATGATTTGATCCATATCTGCTGGTTGACCAAAAATATGAACTGGAATAATCGCTTTTGTTTTTGCTGTGATCTTCGCTTCAATCTTCTTCACGTCAATATTGTAAGTCTTTGGATCAATGTCAACAAAGACTGGTGTCGCGCCTAGCTCGGCGATCACTTCTGCTGTGGCAAAAAATGTAAATGGTGTAGTGATCACTTCATCGCCAGCACCAATTCCTTGTGCTTTTAATGCAAGTAACAAGGCATCTGTGCCATTTCCTACTCCGATAGCATGTTTCACACCACAAAACGCTGCTACTTCTTCCTCAAGTGCTTTTACTTCTGAGCCCATGATATATGCTCCACTTTCCAGCACTCGCATTGCAGCGGCTTGTATATCTTCACGGATTGTCTCAAATTGTGCTTTTAAGTCAAGTAATGATATTGATGACATGCTCATATCTCCCTTATATTGTTATATTTTTCTCTAGCTCTTCCAACTTAATTCTGTTGCCCGTATCTGCTGATCTTTGACATGCTAAAACTAATTTCAACACTTCGCGCCCCTCTACTCCCGAGACCAGAGGTGTACGATTTTCTTGAATCGCTTCAGTTAAATCCTCAATCATGCATTGATGGCCGGATACACCAAATGGATCAGCTTCAATCTGTTCTTTATAAACGGCAGCCTCTTGCTCAGATAGATCAGCAAATTTCCATTCCTTAATCCAGTTTGCCGTAGGTCCACCGATGATTGCAGTTCCTTGCTCACCAAAAATACTTAACGATTCTTCTAGATTCCGAGGGTAAAGCGTAACGGCTGCCTCTAACACGCCCAACGCTCCATTTTTAAAGCGAATAACCGATACTGAGACATCTTCTGTCTCAATATTACGTAAGCGAGTTGCAGAGTAGGTACTCACTTCTTCTGCTTCTCCCATCATCCACAATAGTAGATCCATGTTATGAATCGCTTGATTCATCAAAACTCCGCCATCCATCGCTTTTGTTCCACGCCATGCAGCTTGATCATAATAGGCTTGATTTCGATTCCAACGCACAGTTGCATTTGCATGGCTCAACTTACCAAAAGCGCCCTCTTCTAAGCGTTTATGCATCATTGCAATCGCAGGGCGAAAACGGTTGGGGTGAACAACTGCCAGTTTTACGTGATTTTTCTCACAAACATCTATCATTTGATCGGCATCTTCTAAAGATAATGCCATTGGTTTTTCTACCAGTACATGCTTTCCTGCTTCTGCTGCCTGAATGGTCAGCTTTGGATGAAGACCAGTTGGTGTACAGATCGATACGACCTCAACCTGTGGGTCTTTTAATAATTCATCAAGAGATGTATAACCTTTTACCTCATCATTTACAAAATCCTCTAATCGCACTGGGTCTGTATCACATACCGCAACTAATTTCGCATCTTTTACAGCTTGTAATGCAGCAACATGCTTTTTGGCAATATGACCACAGCCCACGATGGCATAACCAATCATGTTCATGCTCCTTTCCAACCTGTTGTTTGCCATAAGGATTTAGTTACCCAAAATCAGTCATCTACAGTTATTTATACAAATTCAATTCATTTATATTACAGTAATTTTACAAACTACTTTTCACTGTAACATAATTGAAATCTTTTGGGTATCCCTGTCCAAAAAAAGATCAACTTTATTTCTTTTGAGCAATTACTTCTTTATAAACATCAAACATTTGTGTAGCATTACTTTCCCATGTATATTGATAGGATGCTTGATATGCTGCTTCTCCATACTGTTTTCGCAATGATTCATCAGTCGTAAACCATTGCTCTATCACTTTAGCCAACTTGGTCACGTCTTGTGGGGGAACCAGTGACCCCGTTTTACCATTCTGAAGGATTTCTGCAATACCTCCAACATCTGTTGCAATCATCGGAATCCCACAAGCCATGCTTTCCAACAGCACTGAAGGAAGCCCTTCACTTAAACTAGATAATACAATCGCATCTGCACTTCTCATCCAAGTAACCATCTTTTCATACGGCTGCCGACCATGAAATGTAACCCGATGTTCGAGTTGTAAGCGCTTTGTCTCGGCTTCAAGCGAAGCGCGCAATGGACCATCACCCACTAAATGTAGCTGAAGATCAGGCGCCTTACTCGCAGCTTGCCGAAACGCTTGTAATAGATCCGAAACTCCTTTTACAGGATATAGATTTCCGATAAAGAGCAAATTTCCTTGATCAAGGGATAATCCTAACTCCTTACGAGCCTCTTGACGATCTCCAGGGGAAAACTGATTTGCAGAAAAACCATTATAGATCGTTTTTAGCTTTGCTGTTTCGGCAAAAGACCTTGCAACCTTTTCCAAGCGATGGCTAACTGTAATCACTTGATCGCTTTGTTCTAGTGTTTCAATTGTTTTCAACTTTACCCGTGGATTCCGATTTGGGTACAACATCACATCTGAACCATGAGCCGTAACGACTACTGGTAGAGATTGCTCATTCGCCAATCGAACGATTGCGTGACCATCGGGAAAAAGTGTATGTGCATGAATACAATCAGCCTTCGTCTGAGCGAGAATTGGCTTTAATGCCTGCTGGTAAAAATGACTGTAGGAACCAAAGAAAAATCCTTTTGGAAACATACGAGTTGGCACATAAGTGACAGATATTCCTTCATATTCCGTTACTTCTTTCATCGCTTTGTAACCTCGCCACTTTGGGTAACCAGGAAACGAAGGGGTTGGTGAAATTACTTTTACTTCAATCCCAATAGATTGTAAGGCTTTACATTGATTATGTACAAAAATTCCTGCTTGTGGATTCACCAAATTGGGATACATATGTGAAACAACAAGAACCCGCAGTTTAAACCACCCTTTCGAAACATTCACGAAATAGCAAACATCAACTCTCCTTGCACCGCTACTTGATCCTCTACTTTGGCGATTGCTGTTCCTTTACCAATTTTACCTGCCAAACGGGTCATCTCAACTTCTAATGTTAACACATCACCAGGTACGACTTGCTTGCGAAAACGCACTTTATCGATTCCCGCAAAGAAAACTAGTTTTCCACGATATTTTTCCATACTTAAAACAGCAACCCCACCCACCTGTGCTAATGCTTCAACAATTAACACACCAGGCATCACGGGATAGTCTGGAAAATGCCCAGGGAAAAAAGGTTCATTTATGGTAACATTTTTAATCCCAACGGCTCGTTTTCCAGGTTCTACTTCTAACATTTTATCTACTAGTAAAAAAGGGGGACGATGTGGGATTATTTTCTGTATTTCTTGAATATCCATGCTTTTGCCTCCTCATTCAAATATGAATCCATTATAGCGAAAAGCATACAATTGTTTCAAAGTTGTTTTTCCTACTTTGCATGAGATGAACGATTTAGGGAACGAAACTGAGAAATGTAAATGAGTGAAGCTAGATAGGAGAGCCCGATCACAACCCAAAGTAAATGCTGTGCAGCAGGTAAATGAAGCATTAACATGAATAAGACAACATAAAATAATACTGTCGTTAACTTTCCCAGCAAATTCGCTGGAACGGTTTTTTTGCCACGAAAATGAAAGATGGCGGAAAAGATAATCATCGCTAACTCGCGAATTAAAATCGCAATCGCTGCAGAGATTCCAATCACACCTGATAATAATAATGATAGAAAGACAGCGATTAACATACATTTATCGGCTAATGGATCTAACATAATCCCTAGCTGAGTCACTTGTTTATGTTTTCGTGCGATATATCCATCCACTACATCTGTTAATCCAGCCAGCAAGACAATCCCCAATGACCAATAGACTCTCCCTGGAATTTCAGAAAAAAAGACTCCCCAGTACACGGGTACAAGTATAAATCGAATGATTGTGAGTAAATTGGGTAGATTCATGAATAATACCTCCTCTGACAGGATCAACTGATGTCTCTCAGTTCGTTCACATGAAAGACCCCGTCTCTCGCAGGAAACTCTGTGAGACGGGATCTATTTTGTAAATATAAGTTTATACAAATGAATCCACACGTTGAAATTAAAAATGTCTCCAACCGGTTGATCCCCGATTATAGTATGACCGACTATTAATCCAATGATCAAAGCGACAATCAGAGCAACTGGTAACCAGACGATCTTTGCGCTCCAACTCCAAAAAGGACGCTCTTCTTTTTTCTTTTTTGGATCAATCGACTCACGGGTTCGCTTCTTTTTCATTTGGTCTTCATTTTCAGCTGCTGTTGAAGGCTTATCATCTTTTTTAGACTTTGAAAATACAAAAGATGTGCTTGTATCTTGTACTACTGGTTGATCTTTCTTATTTACCTTCTTTTCAGCTTCCTTTACAGGTTTCTTTGGCTTTTTCTTATGAATCTTTGTCTTTTCTAAGTCTTGATTACCTTGCCCTAAATCCGTCGTTTTCTCTTGGTTCTTTTTTCCTTTTTCCGTTGACTGTTTTACCTCTTCATTCGATTTCAACGAGTATTCTTTGAACTCTATTGGACCTAAAGTATCCTCAATGGAATAATCTTTTTTGGATTCTTTAGCTCCTGATTCAGTCTCTTTTTCTTTTGCTCTCTCTCTAGCTTTTGCTTTTCTAGTTTCATTTAAACCATTTTTTTGAGATAGCTTTTTCTTATCCTTATTTTTGCGATTCTTTGCTTTATTTTTCTTCTCTTTTTTGGTATCAACTATATTCTTATCATTATGTTTTGCATCTGGGTCTTGATCTTGTGCTTCCGTTTTTGATTCCGCCTTCAGATCTTCTTTTTCTGCTTTCTGTGAGAATTCATCCTCTTTGCTCCATTTTAATTCCCCATTTGGGACAAATGTCTCTTCTTTTTCTTTCTTATCTGTTTTTGAAAGATTTTCTTTCCCCTTTTGATTCATTGAACATTCCTCTCATCAATCACGTTTATAGATAAATAACTTGTCCAAATCTATAAATAGAATATATCCCAACCAGTAGCACAAGTCTACAATGGGATGAAATTCAAACCAACTCTGCATTTTGCATGAGATTGGAGATTACCATGAACATTATATATGATGATGAGAAATCAAGCATTCTCTTTATTCACTCTATAATCAATAACAATCAACATGCTCATTATGCATAGATTTTATTATAGCATACAAAGATGCACCGGAGGTATAAGGATGATCAATACAAATAGAATGAGAGCAAAATAAATCAATTGGTTACCGGTGCAGCCTATCTTTTGCCACATCTACACTTTTAACGTATTTACTCTTTGCTTATAAGATTCTTTTAATTTTGCTCGTCGTCTATATTTGATTTTGGTTGCCTCTCCACCACGCAAATGTCGAATCGACTTATGATATTCTAAAATCTCTTTTACCCGATTCGCTAATTCGGGGTTGATTTCGGGTAAGCGTTCTGTTAAATCCTTATGAACAGTACTTTTAGAAACCCCAAATTCTTTTGCAATCGATCGGACTGTATTTTGCGTTTCCACAAAATAATGCCCAATCTTTATCGTACGTTCTTTTATGTAATCATGCACTGAGTTCTCTCCTTTCCTTATGACAATTGCTACATTATATGAGCATTTTTGATGGTTATTCGCTTTGTACGAGCCTAGAATCGTGAAAAGAACATAAAAAAGACACCGCTTAGCAAAGCGATGTCCGATTATATGTTTATTTACTTGCTTGTGATAAATATTGTTCTGGATTTAGATGTTTTTTCTCTTTTAGCACCTCAAAGTGAATATGGTTTCCATTCTCTTTTTCAAATTGGTTTTGTCCGGCTGTACCAATCTGGTCCCCTTTTTTGATCACCTGTCCTGCTTTTACGCTGACTTCTCCCAGGCTCTGATAAACAGTGACCATACCGTTATCATGTTCAATCTCGATCTGTTTACCTACCACCGGGTTATCCTCCACCCGGCGAACGACACCATCTAATGCAGCGATGACTGTAAACACTTCTCCATCTTTTCGGGCAAAATCAATACCAGAATGGGGCCAAAATGTATTTGCATATTTTACAAGTGCCGACTCACGATCCTGCTTGGATGCTTGCTCTTGGTAGAAGTCTTTTGTTTTGACTGCCATAGAACTTGTCATCACAGGCATGCCCATGATATCGCGATCTGTTTCTTCTTCATGTAGTAATGTATCCATTGTTGATTGATGTTTATGAACATCACGCATTTGATACCCTTGATACCACCAAGTCACAGCAACAATCAAAGCGACGATTGAAAGATAAACGGCCGGTAAAAACCACTTTCTTGCAAATAAACGCTTCCATCGGAGTCTACGTTTTGCTTGTGCAAACGAAGGTGCTTGATTTTTTGCGTTTTCTTGCTCGTGCTTCATATCCTATCACCTCAGGAACCATTCTGGTCAGTGATTCGTCCTTTTATACCCGAGGTGAGGAATATTTTATTCATCTCAAAATGGATGGAATATTCCATTTTGTAAAATCACAGCATGTTTTTATTTAGATTACACTTTTAACCAAAAGATAAGTTTCTCTTCAGTCTGATATTTTCAGATTTATAATCCTTTTATCTGTACACCTGGATAGTAATGAGCAATAATCTGTGCAGCCGTATTTCCTTGTTCAGCCATATAGTTTGCACCCCATTGGCTCATCCCGACTCCATGTCCATATCCATGCGATAAAATCCAAACCTGCTTTCCCCGACGCCAGCAAGTAAAGTCGCTGGAAGGCAACTGTAATGCATCGCGTACTTCCCGACCTGTAAAAGTTTGATCGCCTATCTTCATTCTTGCTACCCGTTTCCCGGCTGTTAGCGCTTGAATCTGAGCAATTGGGGTCATCTTTGAAGCAGACAGACTGATTTTCCGTCCTGTTTTCGCTTCTAGCTTATGAATCATTTGTTGGATGGTCGTTCGTGTTAAATGTCGATACTTAGGTGATTGGCGATCCCAAGGAGAAGGGACACTGCGTAGATATGGATATGCATTAGAAAAATAATCTTCTGCATTTTCGGTATAACCATTGCTCGTGGAAAAAAAAGCGGCATAGATTGGTTTATCGCGATATGCAATAATCTGCCCTTCTGTTTCTGTTACTGCCTTTCTCACTTTATTCCAATTTTCTCTAAAGTGATTTCCCCATTTTGATCGCAGTTTTTGCTCCGTTATGTAAGCCTGATGCTGCACAGTATCTGTAACCATTGCCTCAGCGGCATCCGCTCCCCAACGGCGCATATCAGAGCGATCTTCTTCCAAACGTTTCGCTATATAAGTTCTTGCTGTCAAAGCTTGGGCTTTTAATGCTTCAAAAGCAAATTCTATTGGCATTTCCGCTGCGACAACTCCTGCTACATACTGTTCCAACGGAAGAGTGATTGTCCGATGTTCATCTACTAAATAAACCTTCACTTTTTGCTGCGCTTGTTGTGCAATGACGGGTTCTGCCTTCTGCCAAATAGCTGGGGTTGTCCAGTTAACCAATAATGTAGGCACCAAAAAAAAACAGAGCATCAATCCGATCATCCATCCGAACCAACTGATCCGCACACAATCCTCCTCCTACCACTCATTCACATAGTAGGAGTATATGAAAAGAGAGAAACGATAGAACTGATTTGCAGGTCGATCTATTATTCAACCAAAAAAGCGCCCCCAGCAATTTTCTAGCTGGGGGACGCGTTGATAAGCTTTACTCGCTCTGAGTGATCCAATGCTGAAATTCTTGTACTACGGAAGCTGTAAATCGAAGGAAGAAACTTGTTCCTTTCGGACACGTTTGGTTTTTGTGACACGATGACTCAACGAGTATTGCGCTTGCAACAAATCTGTTATTTTTTTGTTCTCTGAAAAACGGAGAACCAGATTGGCCACCAATCGCAACTCCAGGAGCAACCAGGCGGTCAATCTTCTTCGCAAAAAAGAAATAAGTATAATGTGCCTGCCACATCGTATCGGCAGGTTTATCACCTGGAAACCCTGCTGTGAGCGAAGGCGGAGCATCTTGTTCAAACTGCGCTAGCTCGAACGGTTTCTGATTCAGCGGTTGACTTAGAAATATGACACCATAGTCCTGACCTGTAGCGCTTTGTGCAAACTTTGAAGCATGTATGACTTCACCTTCTTGTTGACCGGAAGGCAAACTGATAGAGAGCGCATTCTTCAAGCAATGTCCAGCTGTTGCGATCACTTTTGATGCGATGACAAAGCCTGTACATAGATACTTCTGATTGTCTTCTTCTGTCGTGCTCCTCTTTTCAATTGTTAGCGGTACAATCGATGTGTAAGGATCTTGATCGGTCTGCTTCACCAGCACTCGGTGGTCTGTGCTTTGAATGGCCGGGATAAAGTGAATTGCCCGTTCTTGCCAGATGAAAACTGCCAGTAGTGCTGTCAAAAGGAACGAAACTGCACAGGATATAGTGTGCTTCACGAAATTCCTTCAAATGGCCGCCTAAAGGCAGCTCCGACACTTGTTATGCGGTTGCCTCTTACAAGGGCATCTTTGATCAACACAAAGAGAGTTTTTTCAACCCTAGCATAACATAAACGTACAACCGAAACGAAAAAAGATGACTCTAAATGAGTCATCTCAATTTGTAGACAAAGTATAAGTCACTTTCATTTTTGGGAGTCCAGGTTTGCATTTCGCCTCCAGTTCAGGCTGCACAGAAGTAAACAAGGCGCCACGACTGATCGCTCAGGGCGGTATCAACTCGGCTATCGCCTTCAAACAGTACTACCGCCTATTCTTCGCTACACAGTCATAGCTTGGTAGCGCCTGAAAGTTGGCTACATTGCAAACCATCTCCTTCTTGAACATGTTCTATTTTCATTTGACTTTAGACCAAAATGTAAGTTCTTCTTCAATCTGAGATGACTCTAAATGAGTCATCTCATTTCACATGTTTCCATTCTGTTTAAGCTACATCATCATATTATGCATAAGAATGTTCTTGAATAGGTAATTCTTCTTCTTCTATCTTTACACGTTCGATATCAGCGCCTAATGACCGAAGTTTCCCAACGATATCCACATAGCCACGGTCAACATGTTGAAGTTCGGTCACCTCTGTTTCTCCTGAAGCGATGAGACCAGCTAAAATCAATGCAGCGCCTGCGCGAAGATCAGTTGATTTCACTTGCGCCCCAGACAATGGTACACCACCTTTGATAATAGCAGTTCGCCCATCAATCTTGATTTGCGCTCCCATCCGTTTCATCTCTTCAACATGCATAAAACGGTTCTCAAACACGGTTTCTGTCATCACGCTTGTACCCTCGGCAGCTAGCTGTAATGCCATCATCTGTGACTGCATATCAGTTGGAAACCCTGGATAAGGCAATGTTTTCACATCTGCCGCTTTGATCGGTTCATCAGCTCGGGCACGAATGCCATTTTCACCCTCCACCACATGTACGCCCATCTCACGTAACTTTGCAATGAGTGGATTGAGATGATCTGAGATCGCTCCTTCTACAAATACGTCTCCACCAGAAATAGCAGCAGCAACAAGGTACGTACCTGCTTCTATGCGATCAGGGATCACTGTATAGTCTGCACCACGGAGGAAATCAACACCCTCTATGCGTATTTCGTCTGTTCCAGCACCTACGACTTTGGCACCTAAAACATTTAAAAAGTTTGCTAAATCTACAATTTCAGGTTCACATGCCGCATTTTCAATGACTGTTCGTCCTTCAGCAAGCACAGCGGCCATCATAATATTTTGGGTTGCACCAACACTAGGGAAGTCAAGGTAGATACGCGCTCCTTTGAGCCGTCCATGAACATATCCTTCGATATGACCTTCTTGGATATCAAAAGTTGCTCCCAATGCTTCGAGACCTTTTAGATGTTGATCAATGGGACGACTACCAATATTGCAACCACCAGGAAGCGGGATGCGAGCATGTTTTTTTCGAGCCAATAGTGGTCCCATGACTACAAAAGAAGCTCTCATCTTACGTACTAATTCATAAGGTGCTGTTGTAGAATGAAGCTTTTCAGCGTTGATTTTGACGCGGTCTTCACTTAAATCTACTGATATACCTAAGCTTTGCAATAATTTAGTAATCGTCTTGACATCCTCTAGCATGGGAACATCATAAATTTGTATCTCACCTCGAGAAGCGAGAATTGATGCAGCGATCAGGGGTAGGACAGCATTCTTTGCACCATGAACCTTTACTCTACCTTTTAGCTTTGCCCCACCTCGAACGATAATTTTCTCCAAATCTCTTCCCTCCAAAATCGTATAATTTTGTAAAACCCATATGTTTTTCTAGTAAACTTTTTTAGAAATGAATTCATACAATCTAGTACTCAATTGTGATAATAGGTGATCCAATCGTAAAAATAAGTCGTTTCTGGTCAGGTGCGATTCTAGAAGCAATCTGTACGTTCATCCAACCGCCTCTTGTCTTTAAGCTCCGTGTTGAAAAAGGAGTGTACCCTGACTGGCTGAGAAATGAATCCGTCTGGATTCCCTCCACTTCTCTAGCATGAAGCAATCGTTGTGCTTCAGCGACATACTGCTGCCCGTTTACTACATTCTTTTTGGTGCCTTGTACTGATAAATCAATTTGTGGCTGAATTTTAAGTTCGGTCAGAATCCGTTCTATTACTTTTCGGCTCGTGAAAAAAGATTCTTCCCATCTTTCCCCTTTTCCGGTAATTCGAATTGAGAGATAAGGGCGCGTCCAAGTCCGTCCTGGTTCTAAATTACTAACTTTCAAATCGATCATTCCCAATGGACGCCAGAAGCCTGAGCTTGAAAATTCTATATTCTGTGCATGACTACTTCTCATAGGCTCAGCTAGATGAAGCTCATGTGCTAGATAGCGGGCCAACTGATCAATTTCAGAGCGACGCCATAAACTCTCAGTACGTCCACCATGATGCACAACATAAAATGATGGCGTAATTCGAAGTTGTTGAAAAACCGTTTTCATTGCTTGTTCTAGCCCAGGTCCATTGGCAGTTCCCATTAAGCAAAGACTGAATAGGAATAACAAACTAAGCTTGATCAGTTGACTACTTTTCATAACACTCTCTCCTCTTTATTCGAAACTCTTTCTCAATATCTTGCACAAAAGGAGAGATGAATATACTGAAAGTTATAAAAACATCTGGCTAATCTGACGCGTCCAACTCAAATAATCGATAAAGAAATTAGCTAACATATGACCCATTACGACCGATAATAATATCATCAGTGCTTTCGCATAACCTGGGCGCTTAACACGGAGTAACTCTTCAATTCGAACAAACATCAAGATACGCCAGCTAACCACAATACAGATCAGAGAAAGGAAAAGATTGATTAGTGCGTTGACTCCAAACGCCGTCGTTCCCTCCATCATATGCACCTCTTTAAAAACAGGTTCAACCCCCATGAATAGGAAAGGGATAACTGCTAGAGACTACTGGGAGTCGATTTGTTGTTGATGCATTGTATGTAAACGACGATGTCAACTACAATGCTGCTCTTGCTCGTTCACCAACAAACTAAATATGGGAGGTTCCCTGCCTAGCTAAATACCTTTCGATTATATCATGTTCAAAAAAAAAAAGCCTCTTATGAGGCTTCAGCTTGTAGACAAAGTAGTGATTCCGTCAATCTTTTCACGCTTCGCCTGATCATGAGTAGATCAAACGGCTTTGTCCACTCAATTATACGACTCCTTAAGCTACAAGTTACCATTACCATCATTACGATTTATATCTCTTCTAAAAAAGCCTAGCTTGTCACTTCTTTTGATCGCAATGTGTTTTTCTTTTTCTACATTACAATCCAAGGCTTTGTAGCAATTGTAGAAGCAATTGTGGCAAGAGCGCCAATGCTATGGTTCCAACAAGGCTAATTGTGATCGCAATGCGCAATGTCCAAGGAATGGCAATCCTCTCTGGTTGATCTGGCTGACGAAAGTACATTTGTCTGACAAAGCGGAAGTAGTAAAAATAGGAGAGAATCGTGGTCAGAATCATTACGACGCCCAGCAAGATTCCCTTTTTAGTCATAAAAGCATTGGTTAAGAGAAAAAATTTCCCGATAAAACCCGCTGTGAGCGGAAAGCCTGCCAAGGAGATTAAGAAAATAGACATCGCAAATGCAAGCAAAGGATTACGTCGATAAAGACCGGCAAAAGCACGAATCTCTCCCGTTCCAGCTTGTGCCGTTACCTGTGAAATAACGGCAAATGCGCCTGCTACCATGAGGATATAGGCAAAGAAGTAGAAAAAGGTGACTCGGAAAAACAACATGCCTTGCGTTAAAGTGATCAAGGTAAGTGGAACTAAAATATAGCCAATCTGCGCGATGCCCGAATAAGCCATTAGACGTTTTGCTTCGGTCTGGCGCAGAGCTAATACATTTCCTACAATCATGGACAAAATAGCAATTCCCATCAACGCCCATTCTAAATAGTGATTCCAATTGTTTCGATAGAACAAAGGAAGGTAGCTGAGTAATAGCAGACGAACAATAAAGCCAAAAATAGCTACTTTGGTAATTGTGGCTAAGAAAGCTGCCATTGCACTTGTCGTACCTTGATACACATCAGCAACCCAGGTATGGAAAGGGGCAGCAGAAATCTTAAATCCAAATCCAAATAGCATCAGAAAGAAAGAGAGATAGATATAGAGAATCGCTTCAGGTTGAACAGATAATTGTAACGAATTGTAGATTTCCATCAAATTTGTATTCCCTGTCATGCCATAAAGAAATGACATTCCATAAAGAATAAAGGCAGAAGCGACACCTCCCAAGACCACATATTTCCAGGCAGCTTCTACAGCATTCTGATCTTCTTTACGTATTCCGACGAGAATATAAGAAGCTAAGCTTAATAATTCTAATCCGACAAAAAGCGTGATCAGGTCAGCAGAAGAGACTAATACCCATGCCCCAAGTAACGCAACAAGCATCAAATAATAATATTCAGCCTGATATGAGTTACCTGTTGAATTTTGTTTGTTTCCTAATGAAAGCAAGAAAACAAAAATGAGACTTAGCAGAATAAAAAGTTTTAAAATCAAACTTACCGCATCGAATAAATAAGCAGAATCGAAATATTGAATGGGTCTTCCATCTAGATGAGTCTTCCAGATGATCCACACCCAAATAAGAGCCACAGATGCTCCAAGACCTGCTAGCAGAGCTAGCCATCCAAAAAATCGTCTCGATCGCTTGGCAGGAATGAATAAATCAAGCAACATGAGTAGAACAATTGAACCGATGATAATCGCTTCAGGCAGTAATAAATAGCCAAATTTTAAAAATGTCTCCATCGTCTATCCTCCAATCCGTTCTAGCATCATCTGCAAAGTCATTTGCATTGATTTCCCGATTAGATCAGGAGCGATACCGATGCCAATAATCACTGCTACAAAAACAGCGATGGGCAAACTTTCTGTCCATCTGAGATCACTTAATTGATCAAATCGCTTAGGTGTTGGACCATAATTAATCTTCATCATCGCACGAAGGATATAGACTGCCGCAAAAATTAAGCCAAGCGATGCAATGGAGCCCAGGATGACATGCTGACGAAAGAGCCCTAAAAAGGACAGAAACTCACTGATAAACCCTGATAATCCTGGTAAACCAAGTGATGCAAGACCCGTGAATAATAAAAATCCTGCAAAGTAAGGCATTGACTTTGTCAAACCGCCTAGCTCATTTAATTCAGTTGTGTTTGTACGTTCGTATAGGATCGCAACAAGGAAGAAGAAAAGCGCAGCGATAAAACCATGTGAAATCGCTTGAAATAAAGCTCCTTGCAAACCAATCAATTGCATGGAAGCGATCCCAACTAACAATATCCCCATATGGCTAATGCTTGAATATGCTAACACTTGCCTGAGCTCCTTCTGAACAAAGGCGAGTATCGCACCATAGAAAAGATTGATCAAACCAAAAGTGATCAATAGAATCGAGACTTGTTTCATCTGTTCTGGAAACCAGCCCACATGAAAGCGTAGTAGCCCATAAGCGCCAATTTTTAATAAGATCCCAGCATGAATCATCACGACTGATGGTGCTGCCTGTACATGAACACGGAGCATCCAAGTATGGAATGGAAAGATCGGTAATTTGATCGCAAATGCAATCAGTAATGACCAAAAAATGACCCAAGTAAATGTCGGTTCCGCTTTGGCAGCCAAAGGGATCATTTTGGAAATATCCGGAAATTCAAGCGTATTACACATCATCAACAGCAATACCATCGCAAATAGCAGAAAACCAGAGCCCAAACCGTTATAAAGCAAGAAGAGATTTGCCGCCCGTTCCTTCTGAATCTGTCCCCATATGCCGATTAAGAAGTACATCGCAACTAAAATGACTTCAAAAAAGATAAAGAATAAGAATAGGTTGAGTGAAAAGAACACACCGAGCATGCTCGTTTCCATCAGCAGGAGTAGCATATAATATTCACGAATTCTAGATTGGATTTTGACTGAAGCAATTGCTGTTAAAGTAGAGATCAAAGCTGTCATGAAAAGCAAGGGCATAGAGATTCCATCTACTCCCAGATGATAGAAAAACGCCCATCCACGTTCGCCTGCAAAGGTAAACTGAAACCAAGGAATGTTTTGAACCCACTGCCAATCTTTCTGACCAAGATCAAAGTGCTGAAAGAGATATAACAGCAAAGCAAGTGATGGCAAAGTAGCAACAATCCCAATCACTCGAATAAGATTTTGCTTCTTTTTAGGCGTAAACAATAAAATGAACAGACCTAACAGAGGGGCGAAAATAATAATGGTTGGCAACCAATTCATCCATGTTTTCAACTAAAAAACCTCCCCACTGTAACACCGATTACCAATAGGATAAAACCAATTAGACTCACTAGGGCATAAGTTTGTGTTTGCCCGTTTTGCAACATGCTCGCAATACGAGATAAACCAACAGGAACCAGTCCGACTAATCGCACTAAGCCTCCCACAACAAATCGATCCCAACCAATTAGAAAATAGCCAAGTCCCTTTAATGGAAGGGCAAAAACATAATGATAAAGCTGGTCAATATAAAACTTTTGCTCTAAGATACGATGTGCCCAGCCGATCAGACCGACTCTCGGTTTTGCAGGTTGATATCCGCGCCAGTATAGAAGTGTAGCTAAACCAACTCCAAAAAGTGAAAACAAAACAGCTACCCATCCAATCCAAGCAGGCGCTGCCTCTGATGTAAGGGAAGCGAGTTTGCTTCCTTGAAGTAAAAAGCTGGAAAAATACGCTTTTGGGAACTGTACGAACCCTGCTAAGGTCGAGAGTAAGCCTAAGATGGCAATCGGCACCATCATCACTTTTGGTACAGGAGTATTTTTTTGCTCTGTGCGACTAGTGCCGGCGAAAATCAGATGGTATAAACGGAAAACATAGAATGCTGTTAGGAAAACAGTAATTAGCGCCAGTACAAAGAGTCCAATTCGCCCATCCATATAGACTGTTTGTAGGATTTCGTCTTTTGAAAAGAAACCTGAGAATGGCGGTAATCCAACTAAGGCAAAACAGCCGATCAAAAACCAGATTGCTAAACCTCGATTCTTTTTCCATAGCCCTCCCATCTTGCGCAAATCCTGTTCATGATGAAGACTAACAATAACTGCTCCAGCAGCTAAAAATAATAAAGCTTTAAAGAAACCATGTGTAACGAGGTGAAAGATCCCTTCCACATAGCCTTTTGATCCTAATGCCAACATCATATAACCTAACTGACTAACAGTGGAATAAGCGAGTACACGCTTGATATCCGTTTGTACCAATGCGATACAAGCAGCAAAAATAGCCGTAAAGCCTCCAATGTATGACACGATATCTAAAGCATACGATGAGGCTAAAAAGACTGGGAAGGTAGCAGCCACAAGATAAATTCCAGCGGTCACCATTGTAGCCGCATGGATCAATGCACTCACAGGTGTTGGACCTTCCATGGCATCTGGCAACCAAGTATGTAGTGGAAATTGCCCTGACTTACCAATTGCTCCGATCAAAATGAGGATTGCGATCCAGGTAACCCAGACACCACTGATCGTCCCTGTGGAAACAGCTTTACTTACAGCATCTAGTTCAAAACTCCCGATCTTCCAGAAGATCATAAGAATCGCAATAAAAAATCCAACATCACCGATCCGCGTCACAATAAAAGCCTTTTTCGCTGCATCGCGCGCCTCAGGTTTGTAATACCAATAGCCAATTAATAAAAAGGAACAAAGACCTACAAGCTCCCAGAAAATATAGATTTGCAACAAGTTAGCTGATGAGACAAGCCCTAACATAGAAAAAGTAAACAGACCTAAGTATGCAAAGAAGACGGGAAATCTCTCATCATCACGCATGTAACCCCAGGAATAAATTTGCACAAGACAACTTACCAAACTGACCAACACAAGCATAACTGCTTGTAAAGCGCCAATCTTGATTCCCAAGTGCACGACCTGATCTGAGAGGGTTAACCAAGGCATCGAAATGACGACTTGTGTCTTTTTTTGAATCATGTTCATGAGCAAATAACTGGATAAATGAAAAGCACCATATGATGTAAGTACACCAATCCCTGCTACAAGTCCACGACTTCGCCATTTTCTACCGCCAATTAGTAGCAGAAAAGAGAGTAATGGCAAGAGAAGAATGGTCAGAGTAATCCATCTCATATACATCCATCCTCGTTAAATAGATTTCATTTTTGTAAATCGGATTCATCCTTTAATGAGTCATACTCATCTACATTAGATGTGCCTCGCAAACGGTAGAGGGCTAATAGGATCGCAATCCCTACCGCTGCTTCAGCCGCTGCAACTGTGATGGTAAAGAGCGAAAAAATATGCCCTGTTACACTCGGGTTGAGACCATATTTAGAAAAGGCAACCAGATTAATATTCACCGCATTTAGCATGAGCTCAATGGAAAAGAGCACAATGACGGCATTTCGTTTGGATAGTACACCATAGAGTCCGATACTGAAGAGGATTGCAGCTAAGGCTAAATACGAAGTAATCTGCACTACTCCTTCTCCTCCTTTTTGGCAAGGATAATCGAGCCAATCAAAGCAACTAACAAGAGTAAAGACGTTAATTCAAACGGTAATACATATCCACTTTTAAACAATTGCTCTGCCAACTTATTTACAGAATAAAGAGATTGATCACCTGCAGGCAATGTAAATGGAGCAAGGTAAATCACACTCATCAAAATAGCTAGAAAACCAAGCGCAAATAGAAAACTAAGCCATTGGTGCAGCTTCGTGCGGGTAAAAGTCTGCTCTTTCTCCTGATGCTTGGTCAGCATAATACCAAATAACATCAAAATCGATACAGCCCCGGCATAGATTAAAATTTGAATCACAGCTACAAACTCAGCATCAAGTAAGAAAAATAACCCTGCAATTGCAAAAAAAGTAAAAGCGAGGGATAAAGCCATATGCATCACTCGATCAAAATGAATCATAAAGACGGCTCCACCAATCGCACAGATCGCTAAGATAAAAAAAGCAAAAAATTCTCCTGTCATGCTTTCTTCGCCCCTGTTTTCTTAGGTAATGGATGAAGAGTATTCTCTTTCCGAACCAAAGTATTATTTTGACTGAGCCATTCCATGTCTTTATACAAATCATCACGACTATAAGTGGCAAGCTCATAATGATTAGTCATCACGACTGCTTCTGTCGGGCATACTTCCGTACATAAGTCACAAAGGATACAAATCTCAAAATTGATCTCATAAGTATCAATCACTTTCCCTTTGACATTTGGATCATCACTTTTCTTGCCTGTCAAAGTGATACAATCAGTTGGACAGATACGCACACATTGATTACAAACAATACAGAGCTCAGGAATAAAATATTGAATCCCCCGAAAGCGATTGGGCATTTCCAATGGTTCATGAGGATATTTGTAAGTTACTCTGGGTTTAACCATATTTTTCAAGGTAAGCCCTAAGCCTTTGACTAATCCAAACATTGAAAGCTCCCCTTTCTCAAAGCTAGCGATAAAAAGTTTGAATCCATGGTACTTCTTTCAATACAGCGGTTAAAAAGATATTAAACAATGCGAGTGGAAGCAAAACTTTCCAAGCAAACTCCATTAATTGATCTGTCCTTAATCGTGGAAGTGTACCACGTAGCCAAAAAAGTAAAAATACAATCACCGCAAATTTAAGTATGAACCAGATAAGCGGAGGTAGAAATGTCCAACCAAAAGGTGCTTGCCAACCACCAAGAAAAAGGATCGTTGTAAGTGAGGCCATAGCAAAGATATAGGCATATTCTGTTAACATAAAGAAGGCAAAGCGAAATCCAGTATATTCAACATGATATCCTGCAACTAACTCTGACTCTGCCTCAGGCAAGTCAAAGGGGGTTCGATTTAACTCCGCAATCGAAGCGATCAGAAAAACAACAAAGCCAATCAACTGTGGAAAGATAAACCAAACTTCATTTTGTGCTGCCACAATTTTTGTTAAGTTTAGCGTATGAGCGCTCATGACGACCCCAATCACAGACATGACCAAGGGAATCTCATAGCTGATCATCTGCGCTGCTGACCGCATTCCACCAAGTAGCGCATATTTGTTGTTACCTGACCATGATCCAACGAGAATGCCCATCGTAGTAATACTTGAGATCGCCATGTAATAGAGTAGCCCAACAGCTAAATCCGCAAATCGAATTCGATCTGTGAAAGGAATCACTGCTAAAACGAGAAATGCAGGAACAAAGGTGATAATGGGGGCAATTTTAAATAGCGTTTGGTCTGCCCGTTCAGGGACGATGTCTTCCTTTGTCAATAGTTTAAAGATATCGGCGACAGTCTGAAAAACACCCCAAGGCCCTACCTGATTTGGTCCTGGACGATTCTGAATCCAGCCGATTACTTTACGTTCAAATAAAATTGCATATGTTACAAATCCTAACATGATCCCGAGTAAGAGAATGGGACCAATTATATAAAACAACCAGTCCATCAACAATCGACCTCCCCAAGCACTATATCGATGCCACCTAGAATCGCAACTAAATTTGCCATATTTTCTCCTCGCAGTAACACAGGCAAAATTTGCAGATTGCAAAATGAAGGTCGACGAAACTTCAAGCGCCAAGGTTTATCTTTACCTTTGCTAACAAGATAGCAGCCTAGTTCCCCTCTAGGAGATTCAATTGAAACATAGCACTCACCCTCTGGAACGCGTAAAACGCGAGGTACTTTCCCAAGCACACGTCCTTTTTCGGGGAAAGAAGCTAGTGCTTGTCCGACTATCTTCAATGATTCTTCCACTTCATTCATTCGACAAAGATATTTATCATACAGATCACCATGACGACCCACAGGAACATCAAATTGAAATCGATCATAGATCGAATAGGGATGTTCTTTACGTAAATCTCGTTGTAATCCTGTCACTCGAAGGTTTGCACCAGATAAGGCATATTGAATCGCCATTTCTTGACTATAGACACCAACACCCCGAGTACGTTGAATAAAAATTTCATTCCCTGTAATCAATTGATGATAATCCTTCATTCTTTTTTCCATCATCGTGATAAATTGCTCTACTTTCTGAAGCCATCCATTTGGAGCATCCCATTTGACTCCACCGACACGCATATAGTTATAGGTCAATCGGGCACCACAAAGCTCATTAAATAAGTCGAGAATCTTTTCACGATCTTGAAATGCATATAGGAATGGGCTTAACGCACCGATATCTAACAGATATGTACCCATCCACACTAGATGACTAGCGATTCGATTTAGCTCTAACGTAATCACTCGTAAGTATTCTGCTCTTTCTGGGATTTCAAGCTTTAACATTGTCTCTACAGCATGGACAAGCACATAGTTATTGGACATCGCAGAAACATAGTCCATCCGATCTGTATAGGGAATAATCTGTGTGTAGTTTAAGTCTTCTGCTAACTTTTCTGTCCCGCGATGTAAGTAGCCAATTACAGGCGTTGCTTCTCGAATCACTTCCCCATCGATTTTTACAACGATTCTTAATACACCATGTGTACTTGGATGCTGTGGGCCCACATTAAGCAGCATTTCCTCTGTCCTTAACAAAATCTACACCCCCTCGTCTAATGGTTGATAATCTTTACGAAGTGGATACCCTTCCCATTCATCTGGCATAAGAATGCGCTGTAAATTAGGATGACCTGTAAATTGAATCCCCAACAGATCATATATTTCTCGTTCATGCCAATTCGCAGCAGGCCAAATGTTAACCACAGAAGGTATTTCAGGCTGATCCCGGTCAACTTTCACATGAACGCAAATTTGATCATGATGTTCAAGAGAATAGAGATGATAGACAACTTCAAAATACGTTTGCTGATCAACACCAGCACAGTTTTGCAAATACGTATATTGCCAATTTGCTTCCTGCTTTAGTAAAGAAGCCAATTTTGCCCAATGATCGCGGTTTACTACCAATGTAAGTAGATGCTCACCATTTTGATTCACATATGATTCCTCAATTGCCTGTTCACCTAGCTTCTCTGTCACTTGCTGAACCAACTCAGCAAGTAATGGCTCTTTTGGCGATGGCTCAGGTGGTGGTGCCTCCTTTTTCACTCGCGGTCGCGGTCTGGCGGCAGGTCTTTGAACTGGTTTTTTCTCTTGATCTTCTTTTGATTGTGCAGTTTTCTCCTCCTTGTTATTTTCCTCTGTCATGTATGGGTCACCCGCTTTCCGTGTTTTGCTTCATAACGAATCTTTTCCTGCAACTTATGAATGCCATAGATCAATGCTGCTGGATTAGGGGGACAACCTGGAATATATACATCAACCGGTACAATTTGATCTACTCCTTTAATGACTGAGTACGACTTTACATAAGGGCCACCAGCCGTTGCACAAGAGCCCATCGCGATCACCCATTTTGGCTCTGGCATCTGGTCATACAGTCGACGGAGCAATGGGCCCATCTTCTTCGTTACGGTACCTGCTACGATCATCAGGTCGGATTGTCTAGGTGAAGCGCGGAAAATGACACCAAACCGATCTAGATCATAGTGTGAACCACCCGTTCCCATCATCTCGATTGCACAACAAGCTAGACCAAACGTTAATGGCCACATTGAGTTGCTACGCGCCCATGCTTTTACTTGATCAAGTGTTGTGGTTAAGACGTTGCGCTTAAATTCCTCTTCTTCCCAAGGTTGATACTGCTCTAGGTTCATTTCCATTCCAACACCTTCTTTTTCCAAGCGTAGACGAGACCCAATACCAAAAAGAAAAGAAACAGCACCATTTCACCAAGAATCATGAGCCCCATACTGCTTCGCAATGAATCGTAAACCACTGCCCAAGGATAGAGGAAAGCGGTTTCTACATCAAAGATGACAAAAAGCAATGCAAAGAGATAATAACGTACATGGAACTGAACCCAGCTTCCCTCTTGAGGTGCAAGCCCACTTTCATAGTTTAATCTCTTCTCGACAGAAGGAATATCTGGACGTAAAAAGCGGCTTAGTGTAAAAGCGGCGATTGGCAGTGCAAGTCCAAGCACAAGAAAGAGAGTGATTACGAGCAAATTATGATTCATTACCAACCCTCCTGATTCAATTCAAAAAATTGCCTCTTCTCTTTTGGCAATCATAAGATATTTGAAGGTTACTTCTTGTAGGTAAATAGTTCCTTCATGAATCGCAAAAAGTTCAATAAAATGTTAATCTCTTTATTTTTCGATTATACACTACCTATACCCTAAATTAACAAGAATCAATTCAGTTTTATACTGATAACTCGCAAATTTAACTTTTAAAGATAAAGAAAAACCCACTAAAGGATGGGTTTATAGGCGTTCTTATGTTTGTTGTTTTTTTAACGGTTCGACTCTCTTGTTTTCAATTTGAATTGGAAATTTGCTGGAGAGTTCTTTCCCCTGTGCCTTGGAGATTCCAATGCCCCAGATATAGTAATAAATAACAAAACAGAGCAATCCCCAAAAGATGATGAGTCCCGTGATGCGAAGAAAGTACTTCCAATCCCTCTTTGGCTCCACAAAGTTTTCCCCCTAACGATGAGAAAAACAAGTTTATACAATCTTGATTATCGCCAATCTTCGACTCGTATGATGTGACTGATTTGTACATCACAATCTCATCTTAGTTGATCAGTATGTAGCTATGTGAAGATGGATCCCCACATAGCTAAAAGGTTAATCTTTTTTATCATTCTTATCTTTTTTTCCATCTTCACCTACAGAGATATTTTTGGCAACTGAGCCAGCTTCATTGGCTCCTGATTGTCCCGCTACTTCACGAGTGACTCGTTCCACAATCTGTACAGTCTCTTCATTATTAAACTCTTGATCAATCATTTGCTGGAATTGCTGATTTACTTGAGCTTGAGTCGTTTTATTAACGGTTTGATTAAAGTTTTGTTGTTGCGTTTGGTTTGTGTTGGACAAGCCCCCAGCATTCACTGTATTATTCCCAGCACCTGTTACTTGCTGTGGGTTTACTTGTACATTGATCGGTTGTGAAGAATTGGGTATATGTCCTGAGCCGCCGCTTCCTCCTTCACGGATAATTTCTCTCGTATGTGTTCCACCGGAACTTGGCGATTGAATTATTCCGCTAGAAGAAGAACTGGATTGAGTAGGCATCTTCACATTTTGCGTTACGTGTGTAACATCGCCTGCTTTGTTGATGTGATTATGAATTTGCTGCGTTATATGTTGCTGTACATTTCCCGATGAAGGCGTATGAACGCCACCAGTTTGAATAGGCGTTGGGATTGACCCTCGAGAAACAATGCTATCGGATGTTGGTACATGCGATGATCCTGATCCTCCACTAAAATGAGTCGGTACACTATGTCCAGTACTTGGAGTCGACGTCACATGTTGCGTGGTTTGCTGAATATTGGTTCGAGAATTCGTTTCGTACTCGGTCTGAGGAGTACTCATATTCATTGCTGAGCCACCACTATAAGTTGCGTTTCCACTAGCAAATGTAGTTCCAACATCTGTTCGGGTTGATGGCGTACCATTACCCAACTCCCAGTCGGTATCGACTACACCTCGTCGTGATAAACGGGCAGACTCACCTGTCTGTTCATCTCCAGTAATTGGATTTCCTTTGTTGTCAACATCGAAGAGCGTTTCTTGTTGGTAACGCGTGCGTAGTGTTCTTAGACGCTCTTGATTTTCACCTTCTGGCATAGGTTGTTGTTGACCACCTTGCGGAGTAGGGTCTGGCGTAGGTCCTCTACGAGGTCCTCCACCACCTCCGCCTGAGTCGCCATTATCATCATTGCCACCATCATCAATTCCACCTTGAGGATATTGCTGATTGGGCGGAGGTTGAGGTACTTCACCAGGATTTTCCCTGTCAGAGTTCATTGGATCATCTGATTCACCGCTTCGTCTCTCTGCTGCACTCTCAGCGGCAGCACCAAGCATTTTTGACAACGGACCTGAACCAAATTGTTTTAAACCTTGAGCCAGCATGGGTGTTCCTGTTGCTACTCCGGCAGCCGCTGCCGCACCCAAAGCTGCTGTTTTCCCAGTTTCGATCAAAGTATCCTTGATCTGATAAGCTGTTTGTTTTCCTTTGTCGTACAATTGGTCTTCTACTGTCTTTAGCATATCCATTGATAATGCGGGGAACATTCCAAAAAAGGTTTTTCGTAAGGCAAAGAACGCCATCATCAAACAAATCTGACCAAAAATGGCTTCTAACCAGTTACTAGTTGCAGCATAGATGGCCTCTTGCATCAACAATAAAGCCACCAATAGCTGGGCAACCACAATCTTATATAAAGCAGCCCCTAACACGGCTCGCACCCAGCCCATAAGTGCTTGTCCACCATAATCAGGCACCATTGCGATCAAAAAGACCAAAGGTGAGACAATGGCTAGCAAAAACATCAAAATCTGTGCAATCACAACCGTTCCTGAAATCGCCAGTAAAAATGCGCCATATGCTGTCCCAATCGTAAAAGTGAGAAAGACAACGAAAAAGCGAAATGGAATTCCAGCGGGTGATTTGGAAACCAAGATCGGATCGCCTGCATGAATATCTGCCTTATCTCCAGGCGCAAGTTTGTTCCAACCTTCTCTTAAAAAGCCACCAATTTCCTTTAATTTATTTGCTACATCTTGAAGCTTTTCTGTTACTGGATTGGCATTAGCTGTTAACTGATCTTTAGTTTTATTGTATACCCAACTTTGATGGGGTCGTGCCCAATTTCCTTTTTGACTTTCAGGTGCATATTCACCAAATTCCGCAAACTGCCAAGGGATCAATAGGTTATATTCAAAGAAACGGTCGGAAATATTGAGAAAAGCATTTTTACCTGGATCACTACTATATGTTTTTAGTTTCCCAGTTGATGCACCAAATGTTCCATAAGCCTGAAGTACAATGTCGGAACCAGTCTTTCCTAATTGAATAAGTCCTGAGATAATCGGCTGCATATTAAACAAGATCGTTAGCGCGATGATTAAGTTGGCAATGACTTGCAACAGTTTCCCAGCTACATCTTCATTCCGTCCAAAAGAGAAAAGTAATGAAATGCCCAGGAAAAAGAGTGCGACTGTAAATAATTCACCGAAAAATAGCTTTTCAGTTAGTATCTTGACAAATTCCCCTACTGCGTCTGCAATCTTTTCAAACCCTGTATAATTAAAAGCCATCGAACTAATATAGATGACCAGCATGGCAGCACCTGCCATAAACTGCATACAGAGACTTAAAATTTGATTGATAACCGGTAAGAAAGCCAATGCCCCAATCGTACTAGAAAAAATATCAGTTGAAAATTTATAGCTCCACATCGGATAGCGTTTAAACAAAGGAGCATTTTGATCGGATCCAAATTTGATTCCAGCCATATCCCATGCATCGCCAGTAAATGGAAATAATGCGTTCCAAGGATTGATCGTTCCACTATCAGCGTAGATGTTACCAACTGGAACAAAAAAGGCCATTCCCACACATAGGATCATGATCAAAACAAGAACGCGCTTCCAGTTCCCCTTCAAGATGTTCACTCCTTTCAGTGCAAATGAAGACAGGTAGCAAGCAAAATTTACTTGCTACTCATCATCCATTACTGCTGTGCTTGTGCAGGGGGCTTGATCTGCGGCTGTGATTGCATGGAAGGTCCTCCGATTTGTCCTGGCACTTGTTGCCCCTGTAGCTTTGCAATCTCTTCCTGTGTACGCATAGTTCGGAAGTGACCAAATTTTTCTTCGCGAATTCTTAAAATTTCAGGGTCTGAAGTATTAAAGCAACGATAGAGAGCAGGATCAACTTGCTGGAGATTAAATCGAACTAAACCAACGTTACCATTGAAGTCTCTCATCATAAATGAGCCAGAACCCATTACCGTACGATCCCTCAGCAGCTCTACATTTGACTTCACTGCTGGAATCCCAAGTAAATCACAACCCTTAATCGCTTCTGCACGGTCATCAAGACGATATAAAAATCGGTTGGTAACGTTACTCCGTACCTCACCGCCACCATCTTCCTCACTACTATCTTCATCTAAGTTCAGGTCACGGGCATTATGCAGACAGAGGATGACATTATTACGCTTTGAACGTCCTGTCCGCAATAAGATCCGTAACATGGAGGCACCTTCTTTATCATCCGTGATAAAGTACGCTTCATCGATAAAAACAGTTCGATAACCAATTTCCTCATCAGCGAATTCACGTGCTAGATCAAGCACCGCCATAAAGACCACTTTACGAATCCGAGTATCTGTACTCTCATCTTGGTTTGTCCCTGACAATAAACCTTGAACTTGTAAGATGGTTAATTGTTTGGATAGATCGACTGGTTGGTTGGTTCCATCATTAAATAGAAGTCTTGATAATCCTGAGCGTGAACGCATCTTCAGGGTAGAGTGAATATCAGCAGCAGCATAATCGATTTTATCTTTTAATGAAGGATGGAAGTCCCATCGTGCTCTACCTTCTAAGTAATCATGCATCTTTTCTACTACACGCATCATATTAGGCTGAATTCGATTGCTTTCTTCCACAACTTCATTCACTACATGATCGATCACTTTCTCATATATGCTATCATTTCGACGGTTCGCCATGTAGTTAATAATCTCTTTTGCTGAAGCAATTGCAGTGGTGTCTGTAATCTGATTTCTCACACGAGCAAGTGGATCTAATTTCCCTTGGTCATCAATTGATTCCTTTAGCGTCACCACATTGGTAACAGGGTGCAGATAAGGTAGTTCATAAGGCCAATGCCAACGCTCATTCTTCGGATCGAATATTAGAGCCTTTGCTCCACGCATGAGTTCCTGGTGAACAATATAATTTCCTAGAACGGATTTACCACCACCGGGCGCTCCTTGAATCAAACAAGAACCTGTGGAGGCTCGTCTCGAATCTTCAGAACCTCGTCTTGGATTAAGCAAGACTGGATAGAGCTCTTGCAAACCTGTATATCCAATTAAAAATCCATATGGATCACCTAGTTTAGTTGATGCAATCGGCATGGTTGCTGCTAGCCACTCTGTGGTTAAACGCAGGAAATATTGATAACCCGTCTTCTTTGGAAAACCGGGTAATGTATTATAAAATAATTGTTTTTGTTGTAGGACAGGAACTTGTAATTCGTAGTTGCGAAGTGCTTTTGAAATTTCTTCCCTATTCGATACGACTTGCTCTGGCGTTTCACCCCAAGTACAGATCGTAATCGTCGTCTTAAACATCGGATGTTCCGTTTCATCCAGATACTCCTGTAATGCCCTTGATTCGCCAAGTACTTCCCGTGTCTTCTTCGAAACCTCTTGCTTTCGCTGCATCTCTTTTCCAGCTTTTCCACGTGAGAGATAGCGACTTGTGTTTAGCTTCCATCGAACATCCTCTGGACTAATCGGTTGAAACTGAACACATACTTCAACAGGACAAGGAACAAGCTCTTGGATCACCTTAAAGATCGTCGTATCACCTGGATAGGTGCCCATTCCTTTCGGCAAACGGGAGACGCACATAAATGAAAAGTATCCACTCTTCACTCCCTCAGGAAACCCTTTTTCAAACCGCAACATGCCAGGAACCGCTTTTTTATCCAGCGCAACATCGGTAAATGCTTTCATCACTTCAACAGGGGAAGCCGATAACAGCTCGCCAGAATCCTCAATATAATCTTCATTCGATAAACGTGCTGGGTCGATTCCACGCATTGCACAACGACTGACTAACCAATCTACTTCGATCTGCCTCAATCGACGCAGGCTGATAAAACGATTAAAGAAGGTGAAAACTTGTTCTTCTTTCTCCTTAAATCCTTCCCATTCACTTTTAGCTAGAGTAAATGGTTCACCACCCAGCGCATGCTGTGTTTTCTTAGATAAGTCGCGGAAAGTCTCCGCAATCGTTTTCGCTATTTCTTTAAAAGCAGAGCCTGATTCTTGTTCTACAAATATAATCATATACATTCGATATTTATAGGGAATTTGTCTGATATGCGCGGCCATTCGTTGAACGCCATGAAGAAAGCTTTCTTGCAGCACTTCAGGAGTTTTTGCTCCCTTCATCAAGTCATCAACGGGATCATATGGGGTGGGGGCCATTAGAAACATGCCTGAGTAATACATTTTTGAAATGGCTTGTTGAAATTGAGAGAGGAATAATTGATAGTCATCCATCTTCTTAAAATCGAAATGAATCGGTTCTAGTTCATAACAGGCTGCAGCATGGTATCTTCCGGCTTTGGTAACAATCAAGTTGTCCCTTTTCAACACAAGAGGGCTTTCAAGTTTTGCCATCGCTAATCCTCCTCTCCTCTCAAGTTGGCCTGCACCTGTTCCAAAACATTACCTTCGTCAAAAGGTGTAAAACGATCACGAGACAGCTTCTCCATGGTTAAGATGATAATCCATCGCCAAAATCCGACGCCATCTCGCTTTGTTAATTTGATAATAGCAAATGGTGCTGCAACAGGAAAGATGACATATTGAACAATATAAAATTGTTGATCCCATAGCCACTGATAAAACGTTTGCACAATGGGGATATAACCGAGCAGCAACATGACCAGCTCAATCGCTAAAGTTAGAGAAAGCCAGTCAATGATAAATGACTTGGCTGATTCTCCCAGAAATTGAAGGTCAAATGCATTATTATATGAGCGAATCTGCAATGGCTGCATATCGGATTCATACTCTTGTTTTGCCATTATGCATTCCCTCCAACGACTCGATTATTTTTGCTAAAATTTGCCTTGGAACGTTTTCTGTGTCAACTCTTTGATGATATTCATGATCATATTACGGAAATCTTCTTCTGTAACAAAGGCTAAGGTGACACCACCAAGAACAATACGGGTGACAGATGCCCAGACATCTCCTTCTTGCGCTGCTTTGATAGCCGTCCAACCGATAAAACCAATTCCTACGATCCGTAACCCCATAATCATTGCACCCATAAATCCCGTACTTTCATCTAATAACATCATCGCATAATTCATAATGGTTGCCATCATTGACATGCTAAGCACCTCCATCTGTTTTCGATACATATAGCGGTATATAAGGTTCTGTCTTCTCTATATACCACCGATTACTATTTTTAGTCATGTAAATTTTAAATGATTGTAACATTTGCATCCCATCAACTTTTGCATCTACAGATGCTTCTATCATTACTTTATTGGGATTATCTTTTTGTACTTCATATAATTTCGTGTCTCTGATTTGAACCAATTGCCCTGTTTTTAAGGTGTTTCGTGGTTTTTGGTCAGCAAAATAAACACCGATTTTCTCTGGTGCCCCCCCATAAAACTCTGTTAAAAAGAGCTGAACATTTTTATTAATTGCTTCAGAGTCAGGTTGTGAAACATGCGCTTCTGTTTTTGAGGTAGCTTGATAGCTAGCTTTACCTGGGAATGGTAAGTAGATGGGTATACCTGTTACCCCATACTTTCCTCCTGGTTCCCGTGTTAAAGGAACGTAAAGATAAACAGAACGAGCCTGATCTTGTGCAGTTGCTTTTACCCCAGCTTGAATGACTATTTGTATCTCCTTATCTGATTTGACATTTACATCCCAAACCAGGTTCCAGTCTACAATTTGGCGTTTTAAAGTTGCTACATTTTCTGGAAATTGATAGCCAACCGCAAGATATTTAGACGCCATGGGTAGATCACCTGAAATCCAATGAAAGGCAAAGTTATTTGCATATGTGCCTGCACCTTGAAAATCAAAGGGAGCGATGTTGGAATTCGTCGTCGTCTCAGTCTTTTGATTGGAAGTCTCAGGAGGGAAAATTTCAGGCAAGACTGCTAACCGATAAGCGACAAAGACCAATGCCGCAGAAATTAGCAACAATGCCCCATTAACATACAATTTAATAAGTGCATTTTTCGCTTTTTTCTTTTTGCCAACAACAGGTTGGACAATTCCGCTGCTAAGTGCTTTGGGCTCTTCTAATCGCTTTTGTTCACCTTGCGTTCGAAAAGCTTCTAGTAAATTTGTGTTTCGATCGACCATCGTTGCACCTGCCTTTCAATCAAGAAGCAACTCAATAAGGAAAGGGGATAGGTGATCACCTCTATCCCCAAGTGTTGTGACGAGCTGTGAAGGAAGGTTGTTAGACCATACCTCGCAAAAGGCGCGATTTTGTGACCACTAGAAGGCGTTATCGCGGAACGGCACGCAACACCAGTGGAACCTTTTACACAACTCCCTGGTCTGGGGATGTCCGTTCTCAATTTAAAAATACAGCCTCACCTTATCTATGAAGAAATCATGACGACTTCTTCTTTTATTCGTAGCCCTCCATTGGGGCTAAATCTTTTCAGATTTGATTAATTCAGCTTGTATCACATAGCGTTGGGGAGCTGAACCGATCCAATTGAATGGATAACAGGTTGTCAATGTGAGGATTTGTTTTCCATGGTGAGAAACAATGACCGTTCTGTCATCATCATCAACAATCCAAGGCTTTTTATTAATACGATAGGTAAAGATACCTGCGGATGTTTTAACGATTAACTGATGACCTTGCTTTAATTTCCAAGCACTGCGGAATACAGTATCTCGATGTCCGCTAAGAACGGAATTATCATTTTCACCCGGTAACACACTACCTGAAAAATGACCAACGCCTTTTTCAAGCTGATCAGGATCTGTCCCTTCAACAATTGGCAACACTGCCTGAAAATCAGGTACAGATATAATCAGCTTTCCAAACTCCTCATCTGTCTTTGGTCTAACTCTATAGTCAGCGATAAAAGTTGTTTTTTGTTTGATATGTTTCTTCGTTTTTAATTCTTTTTCAACTGATGATTTGCTGTAGTCGCCAATCCAAAATTGAGGGAGATAATCATAAACAGAGTAAGCAATCATTGCTAGCCCAATTAGAACCAAGCATAATGATAACTTATTTCTCATGCGTTTCCACTACTTCTTCTTCTTACCTCGAAGGATTGCGCCCAGCGTTGTTAAACCAAGACCCATTACACCAACAAAAGGAATGGGTAAAGCTGTTTTCGGTAATTTCTCACCATTTTTTGTTTTTGGTTCTTCTTTCGTAGTTGTCTCTGGAGTTGTCGTTGTATCTGGAGTTGTGGTTGTTGAATTTTCATTATTTAAAGCAACTTGTTGTACATTGTCGCCATCTCCATTCCAACCTCCATCCCAACCATTGTCGCCAGGGGTTTGTCCGTTACCTGGATCTTGTCCATGACCAGGTTGGTTGTCTCCACCAGGTTGGTTGTCTCCACCAGGTTGGTTGTCTCCACCGGGTTGGTTATCTCCACCAGGTTGGTTGTCTCCACCGGGTTTGTTGTCTCCGCCTGGTTGATCATCTCCACCAGCTTTGTCTCCGCCTGGTTGATCATCTCCACCAGCTTTGTCTCCGCCTGGTTGATCATCTCCACCAGCTTTGTCTCCGCCTGGTTGATCATCTCCACCAGCTTTGTCTCCGCCTGGTTGATCATCTCCACCAGCTTTGTCTCCGCCTGGTTGATCATCTCCACCAGCTTTGTCTCCGCCGGGTTGATCATCTCCACCAGCTTTGTCTCCACCGGGTTGATCATCTCCACCAGCTTTGTCTCCGCCTGGTTGATCATCTCCACCAGCTTTGTCTCCGCCTGGCTTATCGTCTCCACCAGCTTGACTGTCATCACCAGGATCTCCACCAGCTTTGTCTCCGCCTGGTTGATCATCTCCACCAGCTTTGTCTCCACCGGGTTTATCGTCTCCACCAGGTTGACTGTCATCACCAGGATCTCCTGGTCCGTTACCATCCGGTAACTTAATCTTGATTTTGGTAGATGCATTTACTGACTTAGCAACGGTGTGTGATTTACTCGTTTCACCAAACTTTAAGTTTAGTTTACTATCAGCTGAAACAACTGCGGGATGGACTGCAAAAATAGAAAGACATAGAACAATTGCACCAGATGCTAATTTTCTTTTGTTCAAATCTAATCCCCCTTAACTACTTTCTCCCTTCCTTCACAGCTGTCAAATTCTTAAAAAGAGTAGGCCTGTGTCATGAAGTCGACGAATTGATTCCCAATATATAATCATTTATATAAAATAGGGAATCATTTTCCGTCTCTGTACTTGATCAACTGAGGTCGATTTTTACACCTGCTGATTATTTGGAAAAATATAACCAAACAAGTCTTTTTTGAATGGATCTCTACACAACTTGCTCCATTCACCAAAATTGATGGTTTCCATGTAGAATAAGACTCTTCCTATTATTTCCAATCATTAAGCTGCCCTAGAATTGGAAAGTATTTTCTATATACATAGTAGTGTCGCAATTCTACACTGTCAACCAATTTTTTTTACTTATTTGGTAGTATTTAACCATAAATAACAAATGTAATAATCGATTTACTCAGTTCAAAAAAAACAGAGCCCTAGTACTCTTCTCCACATTATAATATAAAAATATGTTTAACATATTATAAAATATACTTACAGTTATATTTTTTATGTTTAATACTTCCAGAATGGTCTGACTTTAGTCTGCAATTGTCCTCACCATAAAAAAAAGAGGGTATATGCCCTCTTAGACTAAAAACAAAGGTAGTTCCATCAATATTTCGCGCTTCGCCTTCATTTCAGGATGCGTTGATGTCTTCAAGACGCGCATCTGCTCGCTCAGGGCATCAACCCGGCTATCGTGTCATAGTGAGGCTTGCAGCCTTAGCTGCATAGCAAAAATTTTGCACGGCGTGTACAGACAGTACTACCAGCCTATTCTTCGCTACACTTAACAAGGCTTTGTAGGCCTAGTAAAATGCGGGTGAAGGAGCCGTTTTCCACCCGCCTCGAAATATTGACTCCGCGATTTCTTATTCTTCTACCTAAATGCTATGACATCTTTTATAAACTAAATTATTCTTCTCTACGTATTACGACTTCCAATTCGCAACCTCAATTCGGACATTAGCACGATCTAAAGCAACTTTTGCCCGAACCAGATCATCTTCGCTTATGCTCTTTTGTTCGATTCGTTCTTCTGCCCTTTTCTTAGCTGCGACTGCTCGGTCAAGGTCAATCTCATCAGGTAGCTCAGCAGACTCAGCCAAGATGGTGATATGATCAGGGCGTACTTCGATAAAACCACCACCAACAGCAACACGTTGCTCACCTTTGGGGGTTTTAATTTGAACAGCCGTCACCTTCAGCGGACTGACGAGTGGAGCATGCTGAGGTAAAATTCCGATGTCTCCCTCAGCTGCACGAGCAATCACCATCGTAACTTGCTCACTATAAACTCTCCGCTCTGGTGTCACAATATCTAACTGCATGTAAACACCATCCTTTGGTTGGCCTTGATAAAGGGATATCCTTTTCACTACAAGAGCAGGGCACAATTGACCCATCTATGTTAAAATACTCAGTTCGTCCCCGCTCATCTTAATTATTGTACTTAGCCAACCAGATTTTTCGCTTTTTCACGTGCATCATCGATGGTTCCTACCATATAGAAAGCATCTTCAGGTAGATCATCATGTTTACCTTCCAAAATCTCTTTGAAGCTACGTACCGTTTCCTTAACAGGTACATACACACCAGGCTGCCCGGTAAATTGTTCAGCAACATTCATTGGCTGTGCAAGGAATTTTTCAATCCGACGTGCCCGTGCAACCAATTCTTTATCCTCTTCAGATAGCTCATCCATACCCAGCATGGCAATAATATCTTGCAACTCTTGATAACGCTGGAGGATGCTTTGTACACTTCGTGCAACATGGTAATGCTCTTCACCCACAATTGCAGGAGAAAGGATACGTGATGTTGATGCAAGCGGATCAACAGCAGGATAAATTCCTTTTTGTGTCAGACGACGTTCCAAGTTCGTCGTTGCATCTAAGTGAGCAAAGGTAGTTGCTGGAGCTGGGTCAGTATAGTCATCAGCAGGCACATAGATCGCTTGAATCGAGGTAATAGATCCATTCTTCGTTGAAGTGATTCGCTCCTGTAATTGACCCATTTCAGTGGCTAACGTAGGTTGATAACCAACGGCTGAAGGCATACGACCTAGTAACGCAGACACTTCAGAACCTGCTTGGGTAAAACGGAAAATATTATCGATAAATAAAAGTACATCCTGCCCTTCAGAGTCGCGGAAATGCTCTGCCATGGTCAAGCCGGATAGAGCGACTCGCATCCGGGCACCAGGTGGTTCGTTCATCTGTCCAAAAACCATTGCTGTCTTTGGCAAAACACCAGCATCCTTCATTTCGCCATAGAGTCCATTCCCTTCACGGGTACGCTCTCCAACACCTGCGAAAACGGATAAACCACCATGTTCCGTAGCAATATTGTTAATCAATTCTTGAATCAAAACGGTCTTGCCGACCCCTGCTCCACCAAAGAGCCCAATCTTACCACCCTTTGCATAAGGTGCAAGCAGATCCACAACTTTAATTCCTGTTTCAAGCAATTCCTGCTCGTTAGATTGTTGTTCAAAAGTAGGCGGTTCACGATGAATCACATGAAATTGCTTTGCACCTACCTCACCTTGTTCATCAATTGGCTGTCCTAATACATTAAAGACACGTCCTAATATCTCACGTCCAACGGGAACAGAGATAGCTGCTCCTGTATCCACAGCCTCCATCCCTCTGACTAACCCATCGGTTGAGGCCATGGCGATTGTACGCACGGTGTGGTCACCTAAGTGTAGTGCCGCTTCCACCACGAGCTCAACTGTTTCTCCATCTTGTTCATAGTTGATCTTAATTGCGTTATTGATTGCCGGTAAATGCCCATGTTCAAAAGCGATATCGACAACCGGACCCATTACTTGAATCACTCGACCAGTACTCATATCTACCGTTACGAAAAAGCGTTTCCGTAACGCATACCCCCCTTTCGTCGTTTCCGTTACAGCGCGTTTGCTCCACCGACGATCTCGGCGATCTCTTGCGTAATCGCTGCTTGACGAGCTCGGTTATATTGAAGCGTCAGATTATCAATCATTTCTGTTGCATTATCCGTTGCATTTGTCATGGCAGCCATTCGCATCGCAAATTCACTTGCCTTCGCTTCTAGCAATGCACTGTAAATAAGTGTTTCGGCATACCTTGGCAAAATGACTTGTAAGACTTCTTCCTCTGAAGGCTCAAACTCAATCATCGTCGATAGTGCTGTCCCTTCCTGCGACTGAGCTAGCTCTTCGGCTGCAAGCGGAAGTAATCTCTTTTCCTCCGGATGCTGATTAACAGCACTCACAAACTTGTTATAGACAAGATATAACTCATCAAATCGCTCTTCCGCATAGAACTGAACAGCTTGTCTGGCGATTTCTTTAATCCCAGCAAATGTAGGTGAATCACCTAACCCTGTTACATAGTCAATGACAGGATATTTACGTCTCTGTAAATACTCCAGACCTTTACGGCCAATAACAAAGATTACATATTCATCATTGTTATCATGACGCTGATCCAAGGTTTGCGTTAACTTACGCAGTAGGTTACTGTTATAACCTCCTGCTAGTCCACGATCAGAGGTGATAACCAGATAGCCAGCTTTCCGAACAGGTCTTGAAGCGAGCATAGGATGGTTTACATTTGATGTTCCATTTGCCAGATGGACAATTACATCACGTAACTTCTCAGCGTAAGGTCTTGCTGCTTCTGCTTGTTGTTGGGCGCGCCTCAATTTGGAAGCGGCAACCATCTTCATCGCCTTCGTAATCTGACGGTTCTTATCAAACGAGCGAATCCGACGCTTAATCTCACGCATATTTTGTGCCATTGAATCGATTCACCGCCTTCCGTTCAATCTTTCGTTGATCAATCCTCATCTGAAACAATAAAGCCTTTTTTAAAGGTACTGATTGCTTCGACCAACTTCTGATCGTTCTCATCCGTCATAACCTTCTCTTCAATAATGCTCTTTAAGATTTCTGGATGTTCTGCATCGAGGAAGGCGAGGAATTCCTTTTCAAATCGACGTACATCAGCGACTGGTACATCATCTAAATGACCTTTTGTTACAAGATAGAGTGCAACAACTTGTTTATCAATCGGCAGTGGTTGATGCTCATCCTGTTTGAGAATCTCAATCGTACGTTCACCACGTTCTAGTTTTGCCACTGTTGCTTGATCTAAATCAGAACCAAACTGAGCAAATGCCTTCAGATCCATATACTGTGAATGATCAAGTAACAAAGTACCCGCTATTTTGTTCATTGCTTTAATCCGTGCATCTCCTCCTACTCGTGATACAGAAAAGCCTACGTCAACCGCTGGGCGAATCCCCGAGTTAAACAGATCCGAGTCAAGGAAGATTTGTCCATCAGTAATTGAGATCACGTTCGTAGAGATATAAGCAGAGATATCACCTGCTTGTGTCTCGATAAAGGGAAGAGCCGTTAATGAACCACCACCGCGCTCATCGCTCAACTTCGCAGCACGTTCTAAAAGGCGAGAATGAAGATAGAAGACATCCCCTGGATACGCTTCACGACCTGGAGGGCGACGAAGTAATAAGGAAAGTTCCCGATAAGCAACCGCCTGTTTTGATAAGTCATCATACACACAGAGTGCGTGCTTGCCGTTATACATAAAATATTCGCCCATTGCACAGCCGGCATATGGTGCGATAAATAAGAGAGGTGCTGGATCAGAAGCGCTTGCTGATACAACAATGGTATAATCTAAAGCCCCAAGACGACGCAGTTTTTCTACAACATTTGCAACGGTGGACTTTTTCTGTCCAATTGCTACATAGATACAAATCATATTTTGATCTTTTTGATTGATAATGGTGTCTAACGCGATTGTGGTCTTCCCTGTCTGACGGTCACCAATTACCAATTCGCGTTGACCCCGACCAATGGGCACCATAGAGTCAATCGCTTTAATTCCTGTTTGCATGGGTTCAAATACGGGTTGACGGTCAAAAACACCTGGTGCTGGTGCTTCGATTGGACGAAATTCTGTTGTCTCAATCGGTCCCTTTCCATCCAATGGTTGTCCTAGTGGGTTCACAACACGCCCGAGCAATGATTCACCAACAGGCACCTCCATCAAACGACCCGTTCTTTTGACTTGGTCACCCTCACGGATTCCAGTATAAGGACCTAGAATAATGACCCCCACATGGTTCTCCTCTAAGTTGAGTACCATACCCATGACGCCATTAGAGAATTCTAATAGCTCTCCTGCCATTGCATTCTTCAAACCATGAACTTGGGCAATTCCGTCCCCAACGACAATCACTGTACCCACATCAAGAACTTCTAGTTCAGTCTGATAGTTCTCGATCTGCTGTTTGATCAGTGAACTGATTTCTTCAGATTTGATGCTCATACTCGTTCATCACCTCAATCTTGTCATGATCTAACCTACATCAACACGTGAATGCTGTAATTGTTCTTGAAAACGCTTCAACTTCGTACGTAAGCTACCATCGTAAACACGGTCATCGATCTGGACGACAACACCGCCTAAAAGCTCTGAGTCTACACGTTTTGTAAGCAATAGTTTTTTATTGATTAACCCAACAAATACTTCGATCAGTTGCCTTTCTTCTTCTTCTGTCAAAGGAGTGGCTGATGTTACAATCGCCTCTACTTCGCCATGAGCTTCGAGCACAAACTGATGGAAATAAAGATAGATATCCTCTAAATGCTCAATTCGATGACGATCAATCAACAGAAAAAGCAAGTTCTGCGATAACGAATGTATTTGGGCAAAAGTTGTTTTGATAATCTCTTTTTTAGCTGTCACGTTAATGGAAGGGGCAATCAGCAGTTCAGCTAACTGAGGCTGTCTCTTCAATACGTCATTGATCAGCTTTAGATTACTTTCTAACTCTTCGATCAAGCTTTGTTCGGAGGCAATTTCGAAAAACGCTTTCGCATATCGATTTGCAACAGCTAGATCTCTCATTGTACACGTCCCACTTCTTCAAGGTAACGACCCACCAGCTTTGATTGCTGTTTGGAATCGATCTCTTGACCCAGTACTTTCCCAGCTAGATCAATACTAAGCAAGCCTACTTGGTCTCGAAGCTCACTGATCGCTTTCTCTTTCTCACGGATAATTTCTAATTTCGCCTCCTGAAGCATCCGCTCCGCACGATCTTTTGCTTGATTAATAATCACTTCTGCCTCTCGATCCTTCTGGACTTTGGCGCGTTCAATAATCTCTTTTGCTTCGATTCGCGCTTCATGCAAGGCAGTTTTCTGTTCTTCTACTAGTTTCTCCATTTGCTCACGGTTCTCTTCAACTGAACGAATTTGTGCCTGAATATGATCTTGACGATGTTTCATCATTCCCAAAACAGGACGCAATCCAAAGCGAGATACGAGGAGCATCAAGACAACAAAAGCAATGATTTGAAACAGCATCGTACCGATTTCTAGTTTCAACATCCGGGTTCACTCCTTTCCGATGGTTGAACATAACTGTCCATTCGTCGGCTGTCATACGCTGGTATGCAAACGCCCATCGGACGGGGAAAACATAGTGGACTTCCCACCCCGCCCTATTCTCTTCTTAGACTCCCAAAACTTTCATGATACCGAAAGCAACTGCGATAATCGGAACAACCTCTACCAACGCTACACCTAAAATAGCTTGAACAAAAAGTGTACTCCGTGCTTCAGGTTGACGTGCAACACCTTCTACAAAACGGCTGATTACCAAACCGTTACCAATACCACCACCAATTGCAGCAAATGCGATCATCAATGCACCAGCAAGAACATCTAAACTCATCTTTTATTTCCTCCTTAATGATCAGTCGTAATTTTTTGTGATAGATAAACAAATGCGAGTGTCGTAAATACATACGCCTGTACAACACCTACAAACAGCGAGTATCCAATCCATAGAATCAGCGGTAAACCTGTCATCAGCGGACTGGCTTGTAGCATGATTACAATCAAAACTTCTCCGGCAAAAATATTGGCCCATAGCCGCATACCATGTGTAACTGGTTTTGCAACTTCATCAATCAGATGCAATATCACCATCCAAGGATACGGTTGAAAATAATGTGCGAGATAGTTTTTTGGAGAGCGTTTGATCCCAATAAAATGCGCCATCAGCGTAATTGCAATCGCCATAGCGAAGACAACATTTAGATTAGCTGTTGGTGATTTCCACCAAGCATATTTACTTGCTTCTTTCCCCGCTACCTCAGCATGATTACTTGCTTCAATGCCTAGGAAGGGAATGGGCTGTTGGTGTTCAGTCACAAGATTAAAGACTAGACCGAGCTGATTGGCAATCAGTAAAAAGAGAAAAAGAGTAAATGCAAACCCATAGAATCGAGAACTTGTCTTGAGGTCTAGATTTGAGCGGACAATGCCTTTGGTAAAATCGATTACCATCTCCACAAGATTCTGCATACCGGAAGGAACCATTGTTAGTTTTCGTGCTGCTAAGACAACGATTAAGAAGACGAGGAGACAAGTAACAGTGGTTGTAATGACGACGGTGAGATCAAAATCGATTGGCACACCGCCTAACTCAAAGCCAATTTTAGGCGTTTTTTCCATCTCGAGCAAATTCACCCCTTTCTGGAACGAACTCCTTGACGCAAAACTGCAATCAACTCCAGTAAAACGACAAGTATATAGCAAATGGGTAACCCTAGCACAACCGCACGCACATCGATCCAATCACGATAGAGTATCGCGATAATAATCGCCAGCGTTACCATAAGATACCGATGAAACATACCACTTCCTGGCAAGCGGATCGACGATAAAATGCTTTGTTCACATTTCAAGCGAATTCTACGGGTGAGATAGAGGATATTATACAGGCTGATTGAAAGACCTAGCATCACACCAGCAATAAACGGCTGAATAGGGAAGAGAAACCATAAGATAAGGCAGAGAGCGAGGAGTCCAGTGGTAAAGATGATGACCCAACGTCGAATGGCAGTAAAGGGGTTGGTCTGAGGATTAATCGATGAAAGACTCATCTAGTCGAGTCACCCACCTGATCATCCTATTTTTATTTGAATAAAGCCCAATAAATAACATCATATCACCCCAACCTCATAGCGGGTAAAACCGATTCATGATTAGGTTTATCTGATCAGGGTTAACTTTTCTTCAGTAAAACACGAAATGTGTAAATCGCACTGACAAAAGCAAACACGAGACCTAACAAAACCCCTAGCAAAAGACCGATGGGCTGACTGTGTAGGTATGCATCAAGCTTGCGCCCAATCCAACCCCCACCGATTACTAACACAATAAACTGTAAGCTGACACTACTGAGTACTGCAAGCACCTGCCACGGGCTCTCTTGTTTTTTATTCATCTGCATCCCCCATCCATCAGAGTGTAAGGAGTAGGATGTATAGGGATATTTGAGGAAAGAGCAGACCATTCCACTGCTTATAGTAACGAAGGCATAGATGCATTGTCAACGCTTTCGCACAAATGGTATATGAACAAATCGTCACATTTACCTACATATTGCTCAGACTTTGCTTTTTATTTCGTACCAAATAGCCGATCTCCTGCATCACCTAACCCCGGAACAATATAACTTTTTTCATTTAGTCTTTCATCAATTGCTGCTGTATAAACCATAATCTCTGGATGTTCTTTATGCAGACGCTCTAACCCCTCTGGTGCAGCTAGTAAGCAAACAAATTTGATTTGCTCAGCTCCCCACCCCTTTAACATATGTATCGCTTGACAAACTGAACCACCTGTAGCCAACATCGGATCGAGCACGATCACTTCTCTCTCAGGAAGATCTTGTGGCATTTTAGAATAGTACTCCACAGGTTTTAATGTTTTCGGATCACGATAGAGGCCGATATGCCCTACTTTTGCCGCAGGGAGAATGGATAACATACCATCAACCATCCCCAAGCCCGCTCGTAAGATTGGAACTAAACTCATTTTTTTCCCAGCAATCAGGTACCCTTTCGTTTTCGTAATAGGCGTTTCAATCTCTACCTCCCGCAATGGCATTAGACGTGTAATCTCATATGCCATTAACATAGAAACCTCTTCAACCAACATTCGAAATTCCTTCGTACCTGTCGTACGATCGCGTAATAATGTTAACTTATGTTGGATCAATGGATGATCTAATGTCTGTACGCTCTCCATCCTTTACTCTCCTTCTACGTTCATTGTAGCCAGAAAATGATCAATACATCCTATTATGTATATTTCATAACCTTGAAACACTCCTGTTCTATCATATTATGATTTTCCGCGATTGGCGACCTTTTTATAAAAAGCATTTCCGAAGTAACATTCGCTCGATCTCACGATCTTCTGAGCGTGATTCGCAATTTTCGCTGAATAAGTGAACCGGGTGGACGTCATTGTCCACCCGGTTTTCCTATAACTTCATACCCCTGTAGAGCGGGAATTGTTCTGTTACTTTTGCTACTCGATCACGCGCTTCTTGTTTGATCTGCTCATCATCAGGATTTTTCAATGCAAGTGCCATGATCTTCGCGATTTCTTTCATCGCTTCTTCATTCATTCCGCGAGTAGTTACCGCTGCCGTACCAATCCGAATACCACTTGTCACAAACGGGCTTTCAGGATCGTTTGGAATGGCATTTTTATTTGTGGTGATGGCTACTTCATCCAATATCTCTTCTGCTCGTTTACCTGTTAGACCTAGGTTGCGTACATCAATCAGAATTAAGTGATTATCCGTTCCACCTGAGATCAGCTTGAAACCTTCACTTTGCAATGTTTCTGCTAAACGGGTACTATTTTTAATAATTTGCTCCGAGTACTCTTTAAAAGCTGGCTCTAGTGCCTCACCTAGTGCAACCGCTTTTGCAGCAATCACATGCATCAAAGGCCCACCTTGAATCCCTGGAAAGATCGCTTTATCGATTGCCTTTGCATACTTTTCTTTACAAAGGATCATTCCGGAGCGAGGTCCGCGCAAGGTTTTATGAATAGTTGTCGTCACATAATCTGCATAAGGAACTGGATTAGGATGATGTCCAGTCGCTACCAGTCCTGCAATATGAGCCATGTCAACCATGAGTAGCGCACCTACATCATCTGCAATCTCACGGAATCGCGCAAAATCGATCACACGCGGATATGCACTCGCACCTGCTACAATTAACTTTGGTTGATGCTCTTTGGCGAGCCGATGTACCTCATCATAATCGATTCGATGTGTCTCATCGTCTACACCATATGCTACAAATTGATAAAGCTGACCAGAAAAATTAACAGGGCTTCCATGTGTCAGATGTCCACCTTGAGCAAGATTCATCCCCAGCACGGTATCTCCTGGCTCTAAAGCGCTAAAATAAACACCCATATTGGCTTGAGCGCCCGAATGAGGCTGGACATTGGCATGTTCTGCCCCAAAGAGTTTTTTGGCTCTCTCAATCGCAAGATTTTCTACAATGTCAACATATTCACAACCACCATAGTAACGGCGTCCTGGATACCCTTCTGCATATTTATTTGTTAAGACACTACCCATTGCTTCGATGACTGCTTCACTAACAAAGTTCTCAGAAGCAATTAACTCGATATTATCCCGTTGTCTGGACAGTTCCTGCCCCATCGCCTCAATCACTTGTGGATCTTGTTTGCGTAAATGTTCCAAACGTAACGTCCCCTTTTCACTTTGCATTAATCGATCAAGATGAATGAAATAATTCTTTCATATGCCTAATTTATTCGTATCGAGCCCGTAAACCCCCAATGAGCTTGGGTCGTGAATAAGCCATTGTAATATGCGCTTCGCCAATTCGTAGCAAGCGAGGGCGGACAGGGACGGCGACTGGTCTCATATGCATCCCTACCCAAGTGTCGCCAATGTCGACTCCTGCATCCGCTTGAATGGTTTCAACGCAAATCGCCTGATCCAGATGGGCAAATGCATAACTCGCCATTGCTCCTCCAGCAGAGCGAACCGGAATCACACTCACTTCATCCCAACCCTTTCGTTCGGCTGTTTTTCGTTCTACCACACAGGCTCGATTCAAATGTTCACAGCATTGAAAGACAGGTTGAAAGCCAATCTCCGCACGTGCTTGCTGAATTCCTTGAAAAAGTGCTTCTGCAATCTCCTCTGAACCCTCTGTCCCAATTCGTTTCCCAGCGATTTCACTCGTACTCACTCCAAATACCACTACATCCGTCGGTCTTATGGGATGAGCATCGTTTAACTCATATAATGCTGTAACCAATTGTGCTGAAAGTTGATCCATCTCATCATTCACCCTTCCAGGGCATGCAATTTCTCAATACGGCGTTGATGACGATCCCCTGCAAATTCTGTTTCCAGCCAGACACGCACAATTGATTTTGCCAAATCTGGTCCAATCACCCGTTCACCCAGAGCAAGGATATTTGCATTATTGTGTTCACGGCTCATTCTTGCAGAAAATTCATCGCTCACCACAGCACAACGAATGCCTTTCACTTTATTGGCCGCAATCGACATGCCTATGCCTGTCCCACAAACTAAAATTCCCCGATCAAACTCACCATTCGCTACGCGCTGGGCTACTGGCTGTGCATAATCTGGATAATCGACAGAGTCACTGCAATCACATCCTACATCTGTTACCTCTATGTCTAGTTCTTTTAATAATCCAATAAGATCCGCTTTTAAACGAACCCCGCCATGATCCGAACCCAAGATGATTTTCATCTACATATCCTCCTTTCACGTAGTCTATGATCATTTCTCATTTTTCAACTGCGAGATCCACTGACGCAATTCTGCTTCAATCTCATCTCTACAGGCACGGTATTCCTCCAAAGAACCGCCAAATGGGTCTTGTATGTCTGCGTTTAGGTTAACCTGATCCAATTTTTTTCGCAACTGTTTCTCTTCCTCAAGTAAAGGAGACAGCTCTTTTTTCCAACGTTCCTCTGCTTCTTCGGGCCATTTTTCCTCGGATTCAATTTGAAATTCACTCTGTATCGCTAGGCGTTTTTCTTCAACCTGTTGATAGATTTTGTCCAATTTCTGCTCGATAGAAGCGGCATCAGAATGATGGTATGCTAATTCTTTTAATGTGATCATTTGTTCAATCTTCTCAGGAGCAAATTGAAATAAAATTTGTTTATGATTTGTTGTCATCGTAATGACCAAATCCGCCCAGTGCAAAATATCTAAATCAATCATTTGCGACTGTCCTGTATACTTAATTCCTTTTTCCTGTAAAACAGAGATTGCATGAGAAGAGATTGTACCACCATCTAAAGCGGCAATTCCAGCTGATCGAGTCTCGATCTCCAACCCTTCTTCATGTGCGATCTGACGCAATAAGGCTTCTGCCATTGGGCTTCGGCAAGTATTTCCAGTGCAGACAAATAATATTTTTTTCATTTCTTTCACTCCCGGTTCAGACTATCTACATTACCCATCTTCTATTATTTTAGGGTATTTTTGTCTATCTGTGGAATTGATGCACAATATACATAAAAATCCCCCCAGCAAGCAAACCATAAACGGAAAATTTTCTTCCAAGGTAAAATGCATGTGGAAAAACTTCACAGACAACGATCCAGATCATAACAGTTGCTGCAAAAACAAGGCTAGTCGCGGTAATATCAATATTATTGCTTAACCAGTTTATCCCCATCCAAGTGCCAAGCGGCAATGCCATACCACATAACAAGCTCAAACTAATAATCTGCAAAGGTCGATACCCCTCTTTTAAGAGAGGCAGGGACATTGCCATCCCTTCGGGTATATTATGAATCGCTAAAGCTAGAACCAGCAGCATTCCAGCATGATGTTCACTTTCAAAACCAACACCAATGGCAATTCCTTCAGGTATATTATGGACTATGATTGCCATAATTAAATAAATCCCCAATCGTTGATAAGCAGATTCAGGGGATATTGCATGAAAATGACCAAATGGCAATTGCCGAAAAAGGATCATAGTTAAAACAGCAAGTCCCATACCGATTCCAACATGATAAAAATCCCCATATTGAACAGCTGTTGGTAACAGGGTGGCATAGGATACAAGGAGCATGATTCCCGAAGAAACCCCAAAAGCGAAAGAAATTGCCTGTCGACTCAATGGTACTAATAAAGAGAGGATTGGTCCAATCATGGTGCAAAGTCCAGCTAAAAAACTATAAAAGATAGCTTGATTCACCATATAAATTTCATCCCCAATACAATTAATAAAATGCCTCCAAATGTTTCACCATAGTGACCTAACCAAAAACCTGCTAATCTGCCAATGCTGATACCCATCGCAGTTAACAATGCACTGGATAGACCAAATAGCAATAATGCCAGTCCTTGATCAGTAGCAAATAGCCCTAGACTTAATCCAGCGGAAAGCGAATCTAAGCTGACTGTGATCGTCAACAAAATCATCTGTCCCAAAGTATGAAGTTGAATGGTTTCATCAGGCTCCTGCCAGATCATCTTTGCCCCTAAAAAACACAAAACACCTCCTCCTACAAGAGTAGCAATCCCTTTCATAGCATGGCTGAGGACACTGCCGATCAACATACCGAGAAAAGGCATCACTACATGAAATGCTCCCACAAGTAGACAAACAAACAGCATTCTCCGCAAGGTGAGCTGCCTTGTCCCCAAAGCCAATCCAAGTGAAAATGCATCCATTGCTAAAGCAACTGCTAGCATTGATACCGTTAATAGTTGGCCTAATTCAGGCATACATGCTCCCCCTTTGTACAATCCTCAAAAAATCGTATGCAGAAAATAGATAAACAGAACCCGACACACGAACTGATTCGAGTGTCGGGTTCTGTTCACTAAACTTCTATTATCTTTCCACCAGCGGCTTTGACAAGTCGATTCATCACCGCTACAAAAGAATCTTTTAAGGGGAATGTTTCACTATAAATGAGCTCTATTTCTGCTTGGTCAAATTGATGTAATGACTGATAGAGGTGCTGTGCAACACTTTGTGGATGCTTTCGAAAGCCGCACGCCACTACCATCGTTGCTTGATATTGATCTTTATATTCTTCTGTAGTTAAAATGCCCACTCGTTTCCCTTTTGCCATCTCCTTTGATACTTGTTCTTGAATCTGTAAACGAGTTTTTTCTTCATCTCCCATTATCAACCAGAGATCGGCTTTAGGCGCATAGTGACGATATTTCATACCAGGTGCTCGAGGGGTATCAGGCGTAGGTGAATCTAGCATCACCTGATCTACTTCCCCTAGCTGCTGGACAAGCATTTCATAGGTGATGCTACCAGGTCGTAAAATGGTCGGTTTTTCGAGACTGAGATCAAGAACTGTTGACTCTAAGCCCATATTAGTTGCCCCACCATCTAAGATATATGAAACGCGATCTGATAAATCCCGCCATGCATGCTCTGCCAGTGTCGGGCTAGGACGACCTGAACGGTTTGCACTTGGTGCCGCAATCGGAATGCCAGCCGTTTGCAAGAGTGCTGTTGCCACCGGATGCCGAGGCACACGCACTGCTACTGTGGGTAGACCTGCCGTAACGGACGAAGCAAAATGACCTTCATTTGGTAAGATCAAGGTCAAAGGGCCTGGCCAAAATCGATTCATCAATTGTCTAGCTGGTGATGAAAGATGTCGAAACATACGCTCTACCTGCTCTTGAGCTGCAAAATGAACAATGAGCGGATTATCACTTGGGCGACCTTTTGCGATATAGATCGCACGCACTGCATCCTCCGATCGTGCATCAGCTCCAAGTCCATAAACCGTTTCTGTTGGAAAGACAACACGTTCTCCATCTCGAAGAGCCTCAGCTGCTGCTTTAACTGCTGGGCTTGACAATAGTTGTTCTGTAGGAATTTGCCGTAAGTCTACATAAGTTGCTTCCTGCTGTTTCAATCGATTCATCCTCTTCTTAATGTTGAATCCAGTAGACCATGACCGAACTGCTTTGCTCCATCTTTTGAACAGGCGTACTTTCCTGTATCTCAATTGGCAATTTATCTACTGATATAGGAGCAAAACCCAATTGCTGAAAAAAACCTTCTGCTGCCTGTGTAACCAGATAAATGCTTGCTAGTTCTAATTGTCTCGCATACTGAATCAAAATTTCAATACATTGGATACCAATCTCCGCATTCCATAATTGTCGATCCATAACAAACGAGCGTAACAAACCACATTTCTCATAGATTTCCATTCCAATTGTTCCAACTACAAGTCTTTGTTCAGGTTCTTCGACTACAAAAAAGTGTTGCCTTCCATTACCCGTTTCCACTGCTGGAAGTGATGCTTCAGTTAATAATTGTTCAATTGTTTTCATATCAGTCGCAACTGCGCGACGAACGATAATCATCCATCCGCCCTCCCTTTTCTATTAACTCTATGAAAAGGGATAGAAGATTATCACTTTTGCAGATTTTGCATCCATTCTCTATATTTATCCAACAATAAAAACCGTACTTGTGGTGGTTGCTCTTGCTCTACTCGTTTCGCTTCTTCTGCGTAAGCCTGATTATCAACTAATGATGCCGACGAATGAGCTTGAACCGCATCACCATTTTGCATTTCAACAAAACAGAGCGGTGGAAAGAGGACACACCACCAATTATCTCCTTCTCCGCGACCGATACGAATCAACAGAGCTTCATAAAAGCCAGCAGGATAAACCTGTTCTCCATATAATTTTGTTGGAAAGGGGACTCTTCCAAACTGCAAATGAACAGGATAACTGAAACCATATCGTCTGATCGTCTCGATTGCTATTTCTTGTAATTGCGGCAGCCGCTTACGAATGAGCTGTCGAGCTTCAGCACGTGTTTTTGGTTGCTGAGCCCATTGTTTCATTTCTGATACAATCTGATCACGTACTTTTCTTTTCAGCCACTGATCTTGAACAGTATTACTATTTGCCAAGATTCGCAGGCGAATAGCTTGAGCTGGAATAGCAGGCTGATCCAAACTCGCATTTTCTGTGATCGACATCGGATCAATCATATATCCAGTTGCAATCAATAAACAAATAACGGTCAATATTATATAAATTCGACGTTTCATGTGGCTTCATCCTTCCGCTTTTCTCTCTTATTCAAGAGTATGGACAAAGCGAAAGGATCTTAAACAGTTAACGATAGAATTTTCAGACTAAATCATCTCTTGCCATGGAGAACCAGACGACTCGGTCATGTCCAGCTAGATCAGGCTCTACCTGGATGCAGCCATTTATTGCCAGAAAGCGGAAAAGTTCTGGTACTGTTTTTCCTTGATCATAACCAATCTCCAAAACAACGTGGCGAGGAGGCTGAGGCAAGTGCGCAATTTGTGTCGCCAATCTCCGATAAATGGTGAGTCCATCTTCACCGCCATCTAACGCTAATCGCGGTTCAAACCCTTTTACTTGCTTTTCTAATCCCTGATAAGCTGTTTGATCAATATAGGGAGGGTTACTGACAATAATCTGTGCCTGGACATTGATTGACTCAAGAGGAGATAGCAAATCACCGTTATAAAAAGAGATTCTCTCTTCCAAACCATACTTTCGTGTATTCTGCTTTGCCACTTCCAGCGCAGCGGATGAGCGATCTATGGCAATCACTTGCAACTGAGGCAATTCTAAAGCACAGGTGATTGCAATCGCACCACTACCTGTACCTACATCAACCAAATAGAGCGATTCATCACTCGCAAAATTGTCTGAGATCAATTGAATCACGCGCTCGACTAATCCCTCTGTCTCTGGTCTGGGTATCAACACAGCAGGATTGACAATAAAATCTCGTCCATAAAATGACTGTTTCCCGACAATGTATTGCAATGGCTCCTGCTTACATCGACGATGAAGCCAACCATGCAATTGTTGAATCTGCTCGGTAGAAAGCTGATGCTCCCAGGATAAAAAAAGTTGTGTCCGAGTACAATCGAGCAAAGCTGTTATTAACCATTCCGCTTCAAATGCAGGATCATCAATCTGACATTTCTCCAAAAAAGAAGAAGCCTCCTGGAAGGCTTCACGAAGTGTTGTCATTTCTTACATCCTCTCTATCCCAACTGACCGAGTAACTCTGCCTGTTGATAAATAATTAATTGGGAGATCACCTCATCCAGATCTCCATCTAAGACATAATCTAACTTATGCAATGTTAATCCAATACGATGGTCAGTTACACGACTTTGTGGGAAGTTATAAGTTCGAATCCGCTCGCTTCGATCCCCAGTCCCTACTTGGGATTTACGTTCATCTGCTAATTTTGCATGTTCTTCCTGTTGTTTGAGATCATATAGACGAGCACGCAATACGCGCATAGCCTTCTCTCTATTTTTAATTTGAGATTTTTCGTCCTGACAAGAGACAACAATACCTGTTGGCAGATGTGTAATTCGTACCGCTGACTTCGTCGTATTAACGCTTTGACCACCTGGCCCACTTGAACAGAACGTGTCGATCCGTATATCTTTATCATGAACTTCAATTTCAACATCTTCTGCTTCAGGTAGCACTGCTACAGTCGCGGTAGAGGTATGAATGCGTCCGCCTGATTCGGTGGTGGGCACACGTTGTACACGATGAGCTCCACTCTCATATTTGAGACGGCTATAAGCGCCTTTACCCTGTATAGAGAAGACCATCTCTTTTAAGCCGCCTAAACCTGTTTCATTGGTCTCTAACACTTCCACTTTCCAACCCTGACGTTCTGCATACCGCGAATACATTCGATAGAGATCAGAGGCAAAGAGCGCTGCTTCTTCTCCCCCAGCCGCACCACGAATCTCGACAATGACGTTCTTTTCATCATTTGGATCTTTGGGTAATAATAAGATTTTAATCCGCTCTTCAAGCTCAGTTTGTCGGCTGGTCAGTTCGCTAATCTCTGATTTAACAAGTTGTTTCATTTCATCATCAAGTTTTTCATCAAGCATTTCCCGTGCTTCCTGTAACTGATCCATTACTTCTCGATACTCAAGATAGGCTTGATTTTGTTCCTCTATACTCGATTGCTCTTTCGCATAATCGCGAAGTCTATTTGGATCGCTGATCACTTCAGGATCACTTAAAAAACGGGTTAATTCCTCATATCTTTGATGGATAGCCTCTAAACGATCCAACACTTTGATTCACCTCGATCAATTCACTCATAAAAGCTATTGTATCATAGGTCATTCTTTTTCAAAACTCCATATATCCTTCATGATACTATGTTAGAGTTAAGAAAGAGAGATCCTCATCCCACCACTAAAAATGAGTAAAGGAGCGATTCGTCTAATGAACCCTAACATATATGATATTCTAATCGGTAATATTGTGAGCTTTGGTCTCTTCATTGCCTATTATTTTCTATTCCATTTTCTGATACAAGAAGGAAAAAAATCGAAGATTGCTCGTTATGCCTCTTCATTTCTATACTGGATCACCTTTGCTATCTATTTCTGTTGCCTCCTGTTGGGGTTTGCGATCCATTTGGTCGCTTTTCTGCTCTCTATCTCCGATCTAACCATGATTGCGGAATTGATCGGTATAAAGCCGAATCAAGTTCATGTTAGCAGTTTACATCTGATTGCTCTGTTCACTTGGTTATCAGCACTACTGGGAATGTTATTCTTTATTCCCCTCTTTAGGCGTTTTATCGCTCGCTTGATTCCGATCGACCCCAAAAACCGTATACATACCGTTTCTCTTGCCATTGCTGTACTTATTCCCTTCCAGCTCATCATTACCTACCTAATTGGACTGAGTTCTTTGAATGAAGGGACGGGAAGCGCAAGCCTAGCTGAAACACTCGTTAGCATCTGGTCTCAGGACATTCTATTTTTCATATTTGGGATGATTGGAGTAGGTTGGCTAACATCGCGCAACAGTAAAGAAACTTTTCAACGTTTAGGCATTACTCGGATCTCGCTGAAACATGTATTTTTAGCAATGGGTATTGCGGTACTCTTCGTTGTACTTGGACAATTGGTCGACTTGTTTTCCACTCACTTTCAAGTCGGCGTGGACCCAGAGGTAGAATCATATACTGATAAGTTGATTGGACCTCTTTTTAGCTCATGGTTCGGGATTTTCACATTGGGCGTGGCTGCCGCTTTGGGGGAAGAAACCATTTTTCGTGGCGCACTTACACCGCGATTTGGGATCATCCTCTCCAGTCTGCTCTTTGCTGCTGTCCATGCTAATTATGGTTTTAGCCTCTCTTCACTCATTGTCCTCATCTTAGGGATTGCGTTAGGCTGGCTACGAATGCGGTACAGTACAACTTTTACGATGGTCGTGCATGCAACCTACAATATCATATTAGGAATTCTCGCTTTCAATCATTCTTAATACAAGCATCTCCATCTAAATTCCTTAGGGCGAACCTGCACTCATGAAAGAAAATTGCCGCGTCTACCTGAAAGCGTTGTTCAATATGCGCTGTGCTTTGTAACAAACAGCAAATTCAACTTGTCTGCGCAACGTAGACGCGGCTTTATCGTGCTTGAAAAACGACTATTTGCAAATCTCCTCCCTATATTTCCAAAATTCTTTATAAATCGATTAGAATTAAAGAACTTTCACGATATATATATTTAATTTAAATATGTATAATCTTTGACTATATGAATATTTTCTAATAAAATTGTATACATGCAAATAAATTCATCTTTGTGATTCATCTAGGAGGGGGTTATCTATTGACCCAGTTTAAGCGTTATTTAACAGTTGGACTTACTAGTTTAACTTTGGCACTGGCTCCATTTGGTTTAAGCGGCTTCAATCATGTCTCAGCCGATCCAAACCCTACTAAGGGAATTAATTTCCCTATGATGGCAGCAGCAACACCTTTTAAAGACGAAGGATATTCACAGGAATGGCACGGTACTGATCAAAATGTTGCCTTCCAGCTTTATTGTAGTGAAGCGATTGACGGCGGAAAGGGAGAAATCGGCGTTGGTGTTTATCTGCAACGGAAAGAAGGGGATGATTGGAAAGATTCTGGCGGCAAGATTCAAATGGATTGCCATGGTATCGACAAATTAGCAACCATCGACGGTGGTAATGATGAAAAACCTGCTTTTACCAAAGAAATCTTTGATGACAAATTGTACCGACTAAAATTTGATGGCCCTAATGGAGACAAAGGATTTAAAGTACGCTATAGCATCAACCAAAATGGGCAATCTGCACCTGAAACCAAAAAGACAGAAGAAACAGTTAAATTCCTAGATGATAAAAAAACATCACGCAATTGGGTTTCTACAGGTAAAAAGGTAAAAATCACTTATACCTATGATATTACCAATAATCCTGATAAGAATCACAGTGTAGATATCATTCTCTTAAAGGATGGGAAGGAAGTAGCAAGAAACAAAGATCTGCCAACCACCTCTAAAGAAAAGAGCGCAGATATCTATTTTGATAAGAACCTCTTTGTAAAAGGGGTTACTTACTCCCTAAAATTTGATGGGAGTGGTGATACTGATAAAAATGAAGATAAAAAACATCAGATCAAATATACAGTTGCTGAAGTAGAAGACAATGTTGGTCCCATTGTCCAAGATGATATCACCTTTGACCCTACAGGTAATTCGAAAAATTGGACAGCTACCAAGCCAAAGGCAAACGTAACCATAACCTATGATTATCAACATGAACCAGATGGTAAAAAACCACTCGATGTCATCTTGATAAAAGGGAATGAAGAGAAAGGCAAGCAACAAATCGTCCCTACAGGACGTTTTACAACGCAAACCTTCTCCTTTGATACAGAGCCAGGCGCTACTTATCAATTAAAATTTAGTGGAGAGACAGTGAATGGTGGAGATCACCGGATCAAATATCAAGTAATCGAAGCCGACGCTGCACCTGCCCCAGCATCTGCACCTAAGACTGATCCACAACAATTATCACCACAGCCTGAACAACAACCAACACCGGGAGATAATCCTAATCCCAATGCAAACCCAGATACAAGCAAAAGTGGTCAATATGTTCAAACATCGACCGACGCTGGCTTTGACCTCAGAAAAGAGCCTAAAATTGATGAGTCAGCTAAATTCAATCCTTGGGTCACACTAAAATCAGGTACTCCCGTAACGGTAAAATGTCAAGTTCCAGATGGTGATGAAGTAAGTGGACGCTTTGGCACTACCAAGCTCTGGGACTATGTCGAAGTTCTTGATGGTGATCATAAAGGGAAAAAAGGCTATGTCTCTGATTCATACGTTTATACCGGTAAAAATGGTCAAATCGCAAAAACCTGTACCCCTGAAGATACCAAATAACAATCAACGCTAAGAGTCCAGTGAAAAGCTGGGCTCTTTTGATTTGTAGACAAAGTAAGGTTCCGTCAATATTTCACGCTTCGCCTTCATTTCAGGATGCGTTGATGTCTTCAAAGCGCAGCGACTAACTTGCTCAGGGCGGGTATCAACCTCGGCTACTGCGTCATAGTGAGACTTGCAGCGTTCGCTGCTTAGCGAAACTTGTGCACGGCGTGTGCAAACAGTAACTACTGCCTATTCTTCGCTTCATAGCCGTAGCTTGTAGACAAAGTCACACAATCTGCTCGTGATCGTGGTTCAAGGCGCCGCGACTGCACGGTCAAATAGTCTTACAAGTTCCGCATTTTATAAGTCTAGATCCAGCTTATTGTTCAAATTTCTATTGAATCCATACTCTTCTATCGCACCTTGGATTGCACTTGCCATCACACGAACATCGAACTCACATAACACTCCTGCTGACTGACCTTCATGCAAGATCTTTTGTAATTCATCAGTCAGGGGATCATCAAATTGTAGACAGTATTGTGTTCTCTGTTAATAATTTTTATAAAGTGCCATAAACTTAGTCTGATCGATGAACATGCACCATACTCTATCTACAAACTAAGACCCCAGTTTTCACTGGGGTCTCGGTTATACTGCTTATTTAAGGTTATATTTTTTCTTAAATCGATCAACCCGTCCACCCGCATTGACCAATTTCTGTTTCCCAGTATAGAAGGGATGGCAGGCAGAGCAGATATCTACACGCAGGTCATCTTTTGCAGTAGAACCTGCTTCAAAGGTATTGCCACACGCACAGGTGATCGTCCGCATCTTAAATTCAGGATGAATTGCTGTCTTCATCATCTTCACCTCACTATCTCATGCTCTATTCGCACCAGAACGAATCAAAGTGCATTATAGCATGAGATGAGGTATTTAATCAATCTAGTACTGCTAACGGATTGATTGCCTGCCCATCTTTTCGGACTTCAAAGTGAAGATGATATCCCGTCGCATTTCCTGTTTGCCCCATATTCCCAACAATATCAAATGCATCTAAATGTTGACCTTTGCTCACACGAATTTGACTTAAATGGGCGTAATAAGTTTCCCAACCATTTCCATGATCGATGACCACTAAATTCCCATATCCACTGGCATATCCTGCTCGCGATACTACCCCGCTTCGAGCAGCATGAATCAAAGCTCGGTTACAAGCAGAACTCCATATATCAATTCCTTTATGTGCGCGACCATGTCGCCAACCAAACTTACTTGTGATCCGTCCATGAACTGGCCATAGGAAATCCCGATCCGACCGAATCTCTTTCGCTGGATTTGGATAACTAGCTAAGACGACCCGCTTCTTTTTCTTTACAGACTTTGACCGAGCTGAAGCTTTTTTCTGCCAAGCAGATTGCGTAGGCTGAACCATCTCAATGCGTTTTACTGTGAGAACCCATCGACCCTCCAATGGTCGATCAATCTCGCTAATTTCGGGATTTAACTGCTGTAGAAGTTCTACGTTCGTCTGGTGTTTTTGAGCAATCGTATGTAGCGTATCTTTCGCCTCACTACGAATCCATTGGGTTTGCAATGGAATCTTTAATGTTTGCCCAATATAAATCCGATTCGGGTCGGCTAGCTGATTATATGCGGCGATGTCTTGATAGGAAACTCCATGATAAAGTCCAATCCGATAAAGACAATCTCCTTTCTTCACTTGGTACTGGAGTGGTTGACTCTCAACATTCATCTTCGCTACCACATTTCCAAGTGCCACAGCCGAAAAAGAAGATAAATACTGGTTTGTATTTTGTGAGACCGTCTGTTGCTCTGGCACAGAAGGCGTTTTTCCTACATCATCAGCATATACAGCAGGATGTCTTCCCGTTCCCATCGTTAATGCGGCAGTTGAAGCCGAACAAAGAGTTAGGGATGAAGCTAATAACACCTTTTTCCGTGACATCATAGCACCTCACAGCAGAAAATATTATGAAGCCTATCGTATTCTTTTGATGTAAAGCTTTAAGTATACTGTTCTAGAATACGACTTATATTTTCATCCCTATGCATCGATAGATGATCATAGACCTACATTCTCTTAGATCACACTTGTAGCCTTACGGGGTGCGGGTGATTCCAACGAATCCAGAAACTCTTGATTTGTTTTTGTATGTTTCAATCGACGCACTAAACTATCCGTATACTCATTATTCTCAATCATGGCTTTACGGAGTAGCCATAGCTTTTCCAAATCTTCTTTTTCTATCAGCAATTCCTCACGCCTTGTACTGGAACGCCTAATGTCAATCGCAGGGAAGAGGCGCTTCTCCGCTAAACGGCGGTCCAAATGAAGCTCTAGATTGCCTGTTCCTTTAAATTCTTCATAGATGACATCATCCATGCGTGATCCTGTATCAATCAACGCCGTAGCTAGAATGGTTAAGCTCCCACCTTCTTCAATATTCCGTGCGGCGCCAAAAAACCGCTTAGGACGATGGAAAGCAGCTGGGTCAATTCCACCTGAAAGGGTGCGACCACTTGGCGGAATGACAAGATTATATGCCCGGGTTAAACGCGTAATCCCATCAAGTAAAATCACTACATCACGTTTATGTTCAACCAAACGTTGCGCACGCTCTAAGACCAACTCCGCGACTTTGATATGATTTTCAGGCAATTCATCAAAAGTAGAACTCACTACTTCACCTTTTACTGATCGTTGCATATCGGTTACTTCTTCGGGACGCTCATCAATCAACAAGACAAATAGTTCGATCTCAGGATAATTCTCAGAAATACTGTTCGCAATTTCCTTTAGAAACATCGTTTTCCCAGCTTTTGGCTGGGCGACAATCATACCTCTTTGCCCAAGTCCAATAGGGGCAATCAAATCGATAATCCGAGTTGAGATTTTGTCAGGTGATGTCTCTAAAATCAAACGTTTTTGGGGATAGAGAGGAGTTAAAGCGGGAAAGTGCAATCGTTCAGCTGCTGCACTTGGATCTTCTCCATTGACCGCCTCCACGTGTAATAAACCAAAATAGCGCTCGTTCTCTTTAGGAGGTCTTACTTTGCCAGAAACGAGATCACCTGAACGCAGATCAAAACGACGAATTTGAGAAGCAGAAATATAAATATCCTCAGCCGAAGGAAGAAAATTAATCGGTCTTAGGAAGCCATAGCCTTCGGATAAAACATCAAGTACACCTTCCATGAATAGTAATCCATCATGTTCAGCTTTTGCTTTTAAAATTGCAAAAATCAGTTCTCGTTTTTTCAATTGACTGTAATAAGCCACTTGGTACTCTTTTGCTAGCTTATATAATTCTGTCAACTTGCGATTCTCCAAATCGCTTAACGTAAAATCCACCAAAAACCAACTCCACTCATTTCATTCAAATTTTCATTGGTAGATTTGGCTTTTTTTCTAGACGATGAGTTGCTTCCATAAAGCGAATTGTTCCTGTCTTTGCTCGCATTACAACTGAATGCGTTGTTACGATTCTTCCTTGGTAACGAACACCTCTTAACAATTCACCATCAGTCACTCCTGTAGCAGCGAAAATCGCATCATCGCCTTTCACCAAATCATTCATTCGCAATACTTGTTTTGGCTCTGAAAGCCCCATGCTTCTGCATCGCTCATACTGTTCATCATCTTCTGGAAGCAAGCGGGCTTGCATCTCTCCGCCTAAGCACTTTAGTGCGGCTGCTGCAATCACACCTTCTGGAGCCCCGCCTGTTCCAACCAACAAGTCGACACCAGTATCTTCAAAACCTGTATAAATGGCTGCCGCTACATCTCCATCAGAAATGAGTTTAATGCGAGCGCCAGCTTGGCAAACTTCATTAATCAGTCGCTCATGTCGGGGACGGTCTAAAATGACGACCACTAAATCTTCCATGTCTTTGCCAGTTGCTTGCGCAACAGCATGTAAATTATCAACAATGGGGGCATCAATATCAATCTTCCCAATCGCTTTCGGCCCTACTGCAATTTTCTCCATATACATATCTGGAGCATGCAATAGACCGCCGCGTTCAGAAACAGCTACAACTGAAAGGGCATTCCACATTCCCTTTGCAACAAGATTCGTACCTTCTAACGGATCGACAGCAATGTCAACTTCAGGTAAATAACCGAGACCCAATTTCTCACCGATGTAGAGCATCGGAGCTTCATCCATTTCCCCTTCTCCGATCACCACAGTCCCGCGCATTGGAATGGTGTCAAAAAGGCTTCTCATAGCGGTCGTTGCTGCTTCATCCGCTTCATCCTTCTTGCCTCGTCCCATCCAACGACCTGAAGCAATTGCAGCAGTTTCAGTTACACGTACCAACTCCATTGATAAACTTCGTTCCATTCTATGAATCCCCCTCTTTATACGTAAAAAGTTAATATTAGGGTAACACATTTAACCCTATTATTACATACGAATTAAAAAAACATATAATTAGAGGGAATAGAACGTCCTTTTTTACACGCTTTGGAACTTATATCCATACATGTGATGATCAGAATCAGTCTACGAAGGAGAGTTGAAGATAAATCGGAGATGGATGTGAGTTAAAAAATGCAGAAGTAGAATATAATCGGTTAGTTTATACTATTAACATTGAGTTTACAAGACTTTATATAAAAGAGTCTGAAATTTGTTCATAAGTTGAATAGGAGGAGAAAGCCCCTCAAACCCATACATAAAGCACTCTCGCGAATATCATTTGATCACGTAGACTATGCGACGGTTGGGGAGGGGAGTTCATCCTATACTTATTTACTTTTTAAGTGCTTTTTCCCAGTCTTGTTCAAATTTTTCAATCCCCTGATCTGTTAGCGGGTGTTTTACAAGTTGTTTGATCACACTGTAAGGAAGTGTTGCAATATGCGCTCCTACTTGTGCAACGGCTGATACATGATAGGGGTGACGAATACTAGCTGCAATAATCTCTGTAGGGAGCTGATGTTGTTCAAACATTCGAGCAATCTCATCAACAAGTTGCACGCCATCATGGCTAATATCATCCAATCTACCTAAGAAAGGACTTACATAGGTTGCTCCAGCACGCGCTGCCAACAATGCCTGATTCGCTGAAAAAATCAGTGTAACATTGGTAGATATCCCTTTTTTTGAAAAATGATGGACAGCTTTTAATCCTTCTAAAGTCATTGGAACCTTAATAGTTACATTTTTTCCATAGGCCGCTAACCGCTCACCCTCTTGGATCATGCCTTCAGCATCACGACTAATCACTTCTGCACTGACTGAGCCATCTACAATAGTTAAAATCTCTTGTAATACTTCTTCAAATATACGACCTGACTTTGCGATTAAGCTAGGGTTAGTCGTTACACCTGCAAGAATCCCTAATTCATTTACTTCACGAATCTCTTCAATGATTGCAGTGTCTAAAAAGAATTTCATCAACAGACGCCTCCGTTGTTCTGATTTTATATAGGTTTACCTCTAAACAAGGCAAAGTCATGTGATCGGCTTGTGATCGTGGTTCATACTTCGCCGTACTACCAGCCAAGGTATAATCATCTTGTTATATTACTTCATGGGATCGGTACACGAAGTATGTAATCCGTATGCCGACTGAGCTTATCGCATTGCAAGATCAGTCGGCTTTTTCAAACGATTATCCGTTTTAGGATTCCCTAAAAAATTAAGCTTTTCCAGAGCTACCGAAGAGACGCATTTTCCCACGCACGGTCTCTTTGATTGCTTCTCTTGCTGGTCCTAAGTATTTACGAGGATCGATCATATCTTCATCTTGATCAAGCAACTGACGGATGACAGCTGTACTTGCCACTTGATTCTCTGTATTCACATTAATTTTTCCAACTCCAAGAGAAATCGCACGCGTAATAGATTCGTCAGGAACCCCTGAACCACCATGTAAAACAATGGGTGCTTCGATTGCTTTGCTTACTTTTTCGATCACTTCATAACGGATTTTGGGCTCGCCTTTATACATGCCATGTGCCGTACCCACAGCAATCGCCATTGCGTCAACTTTTGTTTCTTCCCAGAAACGAATCGCTTCATCTGGATTTGCAATGGTAGCATCTTCATCAGCGACGACTAGATCATCTTCTACGCCACCAATCGTTCCCAATTCACCTTCTACTGATACACCAACAGCGTGTGCCGCTTCCACTACTTTTTTCGTTAGTCGTATATTCTCTTCAAATGGATGATGAGAACCATCAAACATGACAGAAGAAAATCCTGCTTGAATACACTTCATCACCATCTCAAAGTTACTACCATGATCTAAATGTAAGGCAACAGGTAGACCTGATTCCTCAGCAGCTACCCGGGCAAGAGCTACAACATTATGCAACCCCATATAACGGATTGCCCCTTCACTTGCTCCAAAAATAAGCGGAGATTTTTCTTCCTTACCTGCTTCGATAATCGCTTGGACATATTCTAAATTATTCATGTTAAATTGACCGACAGCGAATCCTTCCGCTTTCGCTCTTGGTAAAAAATGGTTCATTGAGACTAATGGCATATGTCAGCATCTCCTTGATCCTATAATTGTCTTCAAGCATTATATCACATCTTCAGCTTATCCCGTTTTAAACAGCAAAAAACCGATATTTCAAAGAAATACCGGCCAACAGCAAAATATAAATATATGATTCAACAATTCAATATCCACAATACAGAGTGTTCAACGGGTTCGATCATTTCAGGATGCAAGCTGCTTTAATACTTCATCCCTCAATTCCTCAATATCAAAAGGTTTTGTAAAATGAGCAAGGGCTCCTAATTTGGATGCTTCTGTTACCATATCTAATTCACCGTATGCAGTCATCATGATTACTTTAGCAGAAAGCCCCATTTGGCGCAGCCGACGTAATAACTCAATCCCATCCATTCCAGGCATCTTCATATCTAACAAAATCAAATCTGGTTTTTCTTGTTGGATTACTTCTAATGCCTGATTTCCATTTGATGCCTGAGAAATATTTAGATTTTCCTTAGAGAAGACTTCTTTGAGCAATAAGCGAATTCCATACTGATCATCGACGACCAAGATCCTCTTTGCATTCAATTGTGAAGGACCTGCTACGAAGAGTATAGAAAAATGTCCCACTGCCGGCTCGCATCATTAGGAGACACCTTTCGAAGTAGCAGGCATTCACCTCCTTATCTTAATCTGTCCAGCAAATCACCGATCACATTGCTCGATTCTAGTATTTCTGTTTACAACAACCTTTTCCTGCTAAGTAGAGAAAAAAAATGCAACTTCTCTCTCGATAATATGGGATGAATCTTTTAAAAGAAACCTATAACTGATCCTAACCCCTATTTCCTAATTGTTATATCTAGTTAAACCTATCGCTTACTCATACTTACTCATAACGTAGACATTCGATTGGATTGAGACGAGCGGCCTTATTTGCAGGTAAGAGTCCAAAGATGATTCCAAACAGCATCGAAAAGAGAACACCACCAATTGCAACTGGAATGGAGACGGTTGCAGGCCAAACATTGGTAATCGTTAATGTATATGCAACGCCAGAACCAAGCAAAATGCCGATACCCCCACCTAATACGCATAACGTCACAGCTTCTATCAAAAATTGCATCAAAATGTTGCTCCTTGTGGCACCTAATGCTTTCCGAATACCAATCTCTCTCGTTCTTTCTGTGACTGAGACTAACATGATATTCATCACGCCAATCCCACCCACTAAAAGCGAGATTGCTCCTATACTTCCTACAACTGTTGTCATAATTTGTGCAGCTTGATTAATACCTTGAGTTAATTGCTCAATATTTTCAACCTCATATCCATCTCTTTTGTTATGATTGTGATTAAGTACTTGTACTGCTTGTTTCCCTACGCTTTTCATCTGCATTGCATCATCGAGCTGAATGGAAAGTTGATCAATCTTTAACTGACCAAAAACTGTTCGCCAAGTCTGGGCTGGAAGATAAAGATCAGTCGAACTGGGTAAATACGCTTGGATTCCATCAGGCTTCTGTAAAACGCCGATGACTCGAATCGGGCTACCCGCGACCATGATTAGTTGCCCCAAAGGTTCTTTCCCAGGAAATAATTTGACTGCCACATTTTCTGAAATAATGGCACCACCATTTCCACTCTGATAATCGGCTGCGTTAAACATACGACCTTTCGCTAACTTTAGCCCTGAAAGATCGAGCATCATCTGATTATTAATTCCATAAATGGTGGTGACGGGCGACTTTTTCTGTAGATAACGTACATTAGCAGCTTTCATACTAACTGTGATCACTTCTTTTACACCCGGAATAAACCTTAAATCTTGTATATCTTTTGCAGTAAAATGAATCTCATCTTTGGAAGGAGGAAGTAAGGCATCATCGTCTTGCTTCACCTGTAAGTTGATTCGATTACCTGACCCGGTAATTGCTTTGGTTAATTGTGTTGTCCCCCCTTGACCGATGGAGACAATGATTATCACCGCAGCAACTCCAATAATGATTCCTAACATAGTAAGAATTGAGCGCATTTTATGCACAAAGATCGCATCAAGTGCCATGCGAATACTTTCCCACAAACTCATCGATCTTCCCCCTTTGTTCGATTGTGCTTCTGGATCGCAGATACGATCTCTCCATCTCGAATCACAATCTGCCGCTGGGCTCGTTTGGCAACTTCTGCATCATGCGTAATCATGACAATCGTTCGACCTTCACGGAATAATTCATCAAATAAATCCATCACAGTTGCACTTGAATGGGAATCGAGCGCACCTGTTGGTTCATCAGCTAATAAAACAAATGGTTCTGTTACCAAAGCTCGAGCTATCGCAACACGTTGTTGCTGTCCACCTGATAATTCAGTAGGACGATGATGGGCACGCGATGCTAAGCCGACTCGCTTTAGTGCTGCTTGCGCTCTTTTTTTTCGTTCGTCCGAAGATAAACCTGCGTATATTAAAGGGAGTTCTACATTGCGTAGCGCACTCATCCGAGGTAATAATTGAAACTGCTGAAAGATAAAGCCTATCATTTTGTTTCGAATTGATGCTAAGTGCTTCTCTTCCGTTTGTGAGATATTTTGCCCATTGAGTCGGTATTCTCCATTGCTTGGTTGATCTAAGCAGCCTATAATGTTCATCAGCGTAGATTTCCCTGAACCTGATGGTCCCATAATAGCTACATACTCACCTTGATCAACTTGAAAACAAATATTTTTTAGGACAGGTACTTCTAACTTGCCAGCAGTATAAGTCTTATAGATCCCATTCAACTCAATCATTGACGATCACTTCTTTGCCTGCTGTTAATTCAGATGTTGGGTTGAATACAACTTGATCACTCGTGGTAATCCCAGATATGATCTGTACATATTGATCACTACGTTTTCCTACTTTTATATTTTTTCGCACAAGACTTCTCTTTTCTACTACGAATACATATGATTGATCACCATCTTGACGTACTGCTGCTTGTGGGATTGCCTGAAGACGTGCAGAGGTGAGTATCACTTCAACTATGACACGAGAGCCAATTTTCATCGGTGGCTTTTCATCCAATCCAATTTCAACAGGATAATCTACTTGTTTTTCTTGTGAATCTTCACTCGTTGTCTGGCTTCCTACTGAATCAGGTAAAATCCCAATTTTCCGAACCCTACCCATCCATTCTTTCCCTGGTAGCGCATCAGAGGTGACTACGACTTGTTGATCCTCTTTTAATTTTAACGCATCATATTCAGAAACCTTTGCCTCAATTTTTGTATTATTTATATCTGCTACAATCACGACCGGTTGCGGCGAATTACTCCCATTAACAGCGTTTTCATTTACCTTGGCGACAATCCCATCTTGTTTACTTTTGATGATTAATTGATCCTTTTTTAACTTAGCTTGTCTCAATTGTTTTCTTGCTTGCTCAAGTTCAAGTCTCGCTAACTGAATTTGATCTTTTAAACTACTCGATTTGTTTCCTTCCCGCTTTTTCTGTTTTTGAAGATTATTCCATTTAATTTTTGCCTGCTTTAATGCAATCTCTGCTTGACTCACTTCCATATTGGCAGAAGGATTTGTAAGCTCTACCAACTTTGAACCTTTGACAACCTTCTGACCTTCGTCTACCCAAATTTTCTTCATTTCTCCTCGATCTGCTTGTAGATATACGTCTTGTTGACCACCCGTGGCAATCGTACCTGTAGTCGTTAATTTCTCCTGTATTAATTGACTTGACAACTGCCCCACTTTTACTTCAGGCGTTCCCGTTGAATACATCCAAAAATAACCGACAATACCGAGTATTGCTAATATTCCTAAACCGATCCAAACTTTTTTCTTTTTGTTCACTTGCAATCCTCCGTTTAGTTACTTATTTCATTGTTCTTTAGATAGATATGCCGTTTCGTTATCACCCCTCTCAAACCTAAAAGGTGGTGAATCAACTGTATCTAACGAGTGGGTACGAGGTAATATAATATAAAACGTAAACGCTCCCTGTTTATGTTCAAGCCCAATTTCACCTTTATGCAGCTCAATAATCGACTTTGCGATTGGCAGTCCTAAGCCAGATCCCGAAGGGACATTCTGATCATTCCGGGCTTCATTCGATTTATAAAATCGATCAAATAGCTTTTTCTCTTGTTCTACTGTTATCGGTTGTCCAACATTATGAATGGAGAGCCGTATCTGCTGCTGATTGAGGAGCAACTGAATCGTGATCTCACTATCTTCTTCAGAAAACTTCAAGGCATTCAGCAATAAATTGTCGATTGCACGAACCATTTTTTCAGAATCGAGGCGTATAAAAAGGTTGGCCGCAGCTTTATCAATTTTCAAACGAACGATACGATTTTCAGCAATCGGTTCAAATTCGTAAACCAATTGCTCGAGCAAATGGACAAAGTTAACCTCTTGTAATTGCAGTTGAACATCTTTGTCAGCAAGACGTGTATAGACAAATAAATCATCAATCAATTTTTTTAATTGTGTTGTTTTACGGAGAGCATTTCTGAGATAGCGTTTCTGTTCTACTGGATCGGGTGCAGTATCTAACTGTAAAAGATTTAAATAACCAATAATGCTGGTTAAAGGAGTTCTTAAATCATGTGAAACACCCGTGATTAATTCCATTTTTGATTGTTCCCACTCACGTTCTCGAATTTTTTGTTGTTGAAGTTGATCCGCCATTTGGTTAATATTCTCAGCTAATAAGCCGAGTTCATCTACGCGATTTACTGGAACCCGATATTGAAAATCTCCATGTGCAATCTTCATAATTCCACTTGCGAGCATTTTAATATAATGAATTTGACGTCTGGTCAATAGATGGAAGAATAGAAAAAACAGCCCGACTGGATATAGATTTGAAAAGATACTAAGTAGCCCTGTTAAGGGGAATTTTAAAAGAATAAACCGTTCAATCAAACTTGTGAAGAAGCCTGCCAGAATCAAACTTGAGAAAACAGCGAATAAAAACCATCTGCGAATACTTTTGGTTACCAAACCACGTACATTTCGCACCAAGAAATTGCGTATTCTCTTCAAAGAGAGTTTTCGAACACCTTTTTTTATGAATGATCTTAGTTTAATCTTCAATTTTATAACCCACTCCCCAGACAGTTTTGATATACTCTGGCTTTCGGGGATTTACCTCGATCTTCTCACGAAGATTACGAATGTGAACCATAATTGTATTACGCGAATAATAGGCGCTGGTCTCATTCCAAACCTGTTGATAAATCTGCTCAGTACTAAAGACTTGTCCACGTTGACTTGCCAGTAACTCCAAAATTGAAAACTCGATGGGTGTTAATGAAACTTCTCTGCCTTCTACTTTTACAACATGTTTATTTTTATCGATGATTAAATCATTTACTCGAATCTCAGAAAAATTTTGTGATGACTGCTGAAAAAAATCTTGTCTCCTGAGTTGTGCTTTAATCCTTGCCACAAGCTCTAGTGGATTAAAAGGCTTCACCATATAATCATCAGCACCCACTGAAAGACCATTGATTTTATCCATATCTTCGCTTTTTGCTGATAAGATAATGATCGGGATTCTTTTTTGTTGCCGGATTTTCAAACAAGTTTCGATCCCATTGATCCCTGGCATCATAATATCGAGCACAACACAGTCGATTTTTTCTTTTTGAAGTTGCGTAAGTGCAGAAATGCCATCTTCAGCTTCAAACACTTGGTAATTTTCATTTTGAAGATATATATGGATGATTTCACGAATCTCCGCGTCATCATCAACAATCAAAATTTTTTTCCTCATCATAACCCCCTCTATCCGAGTTTTCATGCTCGATTGGCATTGTTTGGATTCATTCGTTTTCATCGGAAATAGATTTAAATATAATCAACTAACAAGAAGTTTTTTCCTTAGGTAGAATATATTATGTGTTTACGTTGTAACCAATCATGAAATCTATTCATCAACGTTTTGAAGATAGTAATAGCATACAAGATAAAACTTAACATTTGTCTAGATAAAATCTAATGAATTTCTTAATTTTTTCTTTAGAACAGTGCATAGAAACATGAAAATATAAGGAGGTAGGATGAATGCGTGTAGGAATTGTTGGTGCAGGGGCTGTCGGAGGTTATTTTGGTGGACGACTTGCTGAAAAAGGGGCGGATGTTACTTTTTTGGTTCGTCCAAATCGAAAAAAACGACTCACAGAAAAAGGGCTCGTGATTCATAGCCCCATTCATGGTAACTCGCATAGATCCGTTTCAGTGGTCACTCCAGAAGAGACAGCACCACCTTTTGACTTACTGATTGTTGCAGTGAAAGCATATCATTTAGATTCGGTCATCCCCTTTATGCAAACTTTTAGCGATCAGCATACGATGATTCTTCCATTGCTCAATGGATATGCACATATTGATCATCTCCAACAAGCCTTCTCCAAGGATTCCATATTTGGTGGTTTCTGCTTTATGGAAAGTACTTTGGATCAGTCAGGCGAAATACATCTACTAGGAAAACATCATCGATTGGTATATGGAGAATTGCAGGAAAATGCGAATCATGCTCGGATGGATCAACTAAAGCAGCTATTTGCAGATGCCAATCTAGAAGCCGTTCAATCCGATTTCATCGAAACAGAAATGTGGAATAAATATCAATATATTGCAGCTTTAAGTGGTATGACTACATTGATGAGAAGTGAGATTGGAGCCATTCGAGATTCGACTTATGGTAGTGAGCTATACCAACAATTATTGAATGAGATTTATCAAGTCACCATTCGGCAGCCGCTACCAAAACCGCCAGAAAGTCCAGACATCATCTGGAATCGTGTACAAAAAGCGAGTCCACAGAGCACATCTTCTATGTATCGTGACCTAAAACAAGGATTACCCATTGAGACAGATCATTTACATGGCAGCCTTGTTCGTTGGGGAAAAGAAGCTAACTTATCTTTGCCGATCTTAACCACAATCTATACAGGCCTTTCACTCTATCAACCTAGTGGTTCCAGCTTGTAGATAAAGTAAAGGTTCCGTCAATATTTCACGTTTCACCTCCATTTCAGGCTACGAAGAAGTCTTCAAGGCGCCACGACTGCTCGCTCAGGGCGGTATCAACTCGGCTATCGCGTCATAGTGAGACTTGCAGCATATCTGCTTAGCGATACTTGTGCACGGCGTGTACAGACAGTACTACCGCCTATTCTTCACTACACAGTCGTGGCTTTGAAGCGCCTAGTAAAATACGGGTTTAGGAGCATTTTTCCGCCCACAGCGAAATATTGACTCCACGATTTCTCCTTCTTCTACCCGATTGTATGACCTATCTTTTCATCATGTGGGTATTTAGGGTTAGAGTGTGAGAAAAACCGAATGAGCGAGTGGAGAGGTGATCGGCGGCAAAGCTCCATTTCGGGCGCAACTTAGCGGAATGGCAGCTGTAGCGGCATTTTCCTTTCGGGCAAACTGTTCGAGGCGGATGCCAGAGGAGGCGAGTTTTGCCCGGCCGCGAAGGCTGACAGAACGTGGACAGACCCACATCTTTGCAAGCCCGGGTCGGAGTCGTCACCGAGAACCACGATCACGAGCCGGTCACATGACTTTATCTGCAAATTAAAATCCCTAGCTTTTAGGGGTTTATTTTTGGTGCATCAAAGCCAAGCACCCAAGCAGAGATAAAAGCGATCAAAACAGCCAAACCAATAAAAATGACAATGATCCGATAATGTTTCCAGTCTAAGTGCATAAAGGTAAAGAGCTGTAGGATGACTTGAACAATTGCCATTGAAAAGATCAGCCAGAATATGGTGTTCGGATTGGTAACCACTTTGGATATCACAATATAGAAGGCAGCTCCAGTAAACAAAAGCATCCAGATAAATGAAAGCAGGTAACGCAACACTTGATGGCTATTCTCTTTTTTCACAGTATATGGATGTTGATCCCATTGCGGTTCCATCATCCTCCCCCTTTATGTCAAGGAGTTAAATATTACAATTATGTGAACGATTGATTATTCTTTCTATTCCCTAAAATTGATACATCAAAACCAATGCTTCCATATTCAAGGCAAATAAAAAAATCCCTTGCTCACACAAGAGATTTCATTACCTTACTGATTAATCAACAGTTTTGTCTTTTTGCTACTTTCTAAAGCGGCAGCGACAAATTCTCGAAATAATGGCTGGGGACGGGTTGGACGTGAGATAAATTCAGGATGAAACTGCGTTGCCACAAACCAAGGATGATGTATATATTCAATAATCTCTACTAACCGTCCATCTGGCGAAGTTCCTGAGAAACGATAACCCACTTCTTCTAGTTGGTCCCGATATTCGTTATTAAATTCATAACGATGTCGATGGCGTTCATATACAAGATCGCTCTGATATGCTTCAGCCGCTAAGCTATCAGGAACTAGTTTACATGGATAAAGACCTAGGCGCATCGTCCCTCCTTTATCCTCCACTTCTTTTTGTTCAGGTAATAGATCAATGATCGGATATGCTGTCTCTGGATCAATCTCTGAGCTATTTGCCCCTTGATAAGCAAGCAAGTTACGCGCACCTTCCACACATGCCATCTGCATACCTAAGCAAATTCCTAAAAACGGAACTTGTTTCTCCCGAGCATATTGAACAGCTATAATTTTACCTTCAATACCCCGATCACCAAAACCGCCTGGAACCAATATTCCATCAACATCCGAAAGAAGCTCATCAACTGATTCAGTCGTCACATCTTCAGCACTCACCCATTTGATCTTGATCTCTGTATCAATATCGAACCCAGCATGTCTCAATGCTTCTACAACACTCATATAAGCATCATGTAGTGCTACATACTTACCTACAATTGCAATTGAAGTTCGATGAGACAAGTTTTTGACTCGATTGACAAGAGTTACCCACTCTTCCATGTTTGCAGGCCCACAGTTTAGATCTAGATAATGAACAACAAACTCGTCCAATCCTTCTTTTTGCAACATTAAGGGGACTTCATATAAAGTCTCTGCATCAATTACTTCAATGACAGCTTTACGATCAATATCGCAAAAGAGAGCTAATTTCTGTTTAATGCTCTCAGATAAAGGATACTCAGTTCGACAAACAATTACATTGGGTTGAATGCCAATTCCCCTCAACTCTTTTACACTATGTTGAGTTGGTTTTGTCTTTAGCTCTCCGCCAGCTTTTAACATAGGCACAAGCGTACAATGGATATACATCACATGTTCTCGTCCCACTTCAGTTTTTATTTGACGAATTGCCTCTAAAAAAGGAAGACTTTCAATATCTCCGACTGTGCCACCAATTTCTGTGATCACTACATCTGGATGTGTTTCACGAGCTGCTCGATAGACCCGATCTTTGATCTCATTTGTAATATGTGGAATCACTTGAACAGTTCCTCCCAAGTAATCTCCACGCCGTTCCTTATTAATCACACTTGAGTAAATCTTCCCTGTTGTCACATTACTGTTTTTCGATAGATTAATATCGATAAAACGCTCATAATGACCTAAGTCTAAATCCGTTTCAGCACCATCATCCGTCACGAAAACCTCTCCGTGTTGATAAGGGCTCATCGTTCCAGGATCGATATTGATATAGGGATCAAATTTCTGAATCGTAACCTTTAGACCACGGTTTTTAAGCAAGCGTCCAAGTGAAGAAGCAGTAATCCCCTTTCCTAAAGAGGATACAACTCCCCCTGTAACAAAGATAAATTTGGTCATTGTTCTATCTACCGCCACAGACTTCAATGTTCTCAGGCGGCCTTCCTCCCTTCTATCAAATCATGAACTGGCTGTTTTCATGTGCGTTTGGCCCTCATACTTCAACTTGATCATCCGATCAACAGAATGCTATGGGGTTTCCAGTTGACTCATCATCCATCTGTACATTTGTCTAATCATGCAATAGAATAACCAATACAATAGCAAAAAATAGAAAGAGCGTCCCCATCAGGGACGCCCAGTATAAGTCCGCGAACAAAAATGTAATGAGCCCAGGAAACAGTCTACCTGCGGATGCTGGTATTTGTCAAGGTTTTTCATGCCCATTCACTCCTTTGGATGATCGAAAACAGCTTTAATCACCCTCGCCAGACGGATCGATTTCCAGCTCGTCCCCTTCGGTCTCCTCATCTTCTAGCTCTTCATCATCTAAATAATCATCTTTCATGCTTGCAGCGACAGCGCTATCAGTCGTTTGATCAAGTGGATACCAATGCTTTAATCCCCATAATCCTCGACCTACACAGACAAAACGTCCATCAATATTGACCTCTGTGTAGAGCTGGGCAATATATCGAGCAACATCCTCTTTTCGGAAATTTTTTATTGCTGCAACTGATTGCATAATATCTTGATAGGTCATCGGTTCGCCTTTTTCGTGCAGAAGTTGATAGGTTAAATCTACCATTGCCGTTTCTCGTTGTTTTTCTGCAGTCATGTTATCACTCATACTTGTCACGCCCTTTCTATGAAGGAGTGGCTCCTTCTTGGCATGTAACATATTGTATCCAAAAAAAGCGGCAAGTCAACATCATCGAAAAAAATCAACGAACAACATCCGCTTACATATTCCGACGATATTGACCACCTACCTCATACAAAGCCTGTGTAATCTGACCAAGGCTTGCCACCTTCACTGTCTCCATCAACTCGACAAAGATATTATCTCCTTTTCGAGCCACCACTTTCAAGCGTTTTAAAGCATGAGTCACTTGATCGCGATGTTGCTGATGAAACTGTTGTAAGTGGTCGATCTGCTCTTTTTTCTCTGCTTCTGTTGCCCGCGTTAGTTGTGCTAGCTTTGGCTCTTCCGGCTCTTCTGATTGAAATCGATTGACACCAATAATCGGTAATTCACCACTATGTTTCTGCTGTTCATATAATAAAGATTCATCCTGGATTTTGCTTCGTTGATAACCATGCTCCATCGCACCAAGTACGCCTCCACGTTCATTGATCCGTTCAAATTCTTTTAGTACGGCTTCTTCTACCTGATTTGTGAGTTGTTCAATAAAATATGATCCTTGGTAAGGGTTTTCATTTTTTGTCCAACCAAATTCCTGCATGATAATCATCTGAATGGCGATGGCTTGACGGACAGACGCTTCTGTTGGCGTGGTGATAGCTTCATCATAAGCATTTGTATGCAACGAATTACACTGGTCGGAAATCGCTAATAGTGCTTGAAGTGTCGTCCGAATATCATTAAATGAGGCTTCTTGTGCATGAAGAGAGCGTCCTGAAGTTTGAATATGATATTTTAATTTTTGACTCCGTTCATTTCCTTCGTAATAGTCGCGCATTGCAATCGCCCAAATTCGACGTGCCACTCGCCCAATTACTGTATATTCTGGATCGAGTCCATTGCTAAAGAAAAAGGATAGATTCGGCGCGAAATCGTCGATCTTCATACCTCGATTTAAATAGTATTCAACATAAGTAAAGGCATTTGCCAGGGTAAATGCTAACTGAGTAATCGGGTTGGCACCAGCTTCTGCAATATGATAGCCACTAATACTGACAGAGTAAAAATTGCGAACCCTCTGCTTAATAAAATATTCCTGTACATCTCCCATTAGCCTAAGTGCAAATTCGGTTGAAAAAATGCATGTATTCTGCCCTTGATCCTCCTTTAATATATCGGCTTGCACGGTTCCACGAATCTGTTGTAATACACCATTTTCTATTTTCTGTTCTTCTTCAAATGTAGGCTCGCGACCATGTTGCTGTATATATTTCTCCAATTGTTGATCGATTGCTGCTCGAAAAAACATGGCTAATAGGATAGGTGCTGGTCCATTAATCGTCATCGATACACTAGTCGATGGATCACATAAATCAAAATCGGCAAAAAGCTGCTTCATATTCTCCCACGTACAGATACTAACGCCAGATTCACCTATTTTCCCATATATATCAAGTCGTTCATCGGGGTTCTCTCCATAGAGGGTTACACTATCAAAAGCGACAGAGAGTCGCTTTGCCTGATCATATCTGGAAAGATAGTGGAATCGTCGATTGGTTCGAGCAGGGGACCCTTCTCCAGCAAATTGACGACGGGGCGCTTCATCTGTTCGTTTGAAAGGATAGATCCCTGCAGTATAGGGGAAGTAGCCAGGTAGGTTTTCACTTCGTAACCACTGTAACTGTTCACCCCAATTTTGATAGGGTGGAAGCGCGATCTTGGGAATCGAAGTTCCTGCCAACGAAATTGTGTATAAAGGCATACTGATCTGCTGGTCACGCACTGAATAAGTAACTTCATCTTTTTGATACTCTGCTTTTCTATCTGCCCATTCTTTGATTAGTGTCCTATTTTCAGCTTTAACTTTCTCTTTTGCACGTTGTTGATAAGTTTCGATCTCTTCAGATTGGCTAGAACCTGTGATCAGCGTCTTCAGACTGGACAAATGATACCATTCTGTTGCCGCTGCCGACTGTTTCTTTGTCTCTACATGATAGTGACGGATTGTCTCCGCAATTTCGCGTAAATATTCTTTCCTACGCAACAATGGGCTACGATGGTCGATAGGTGTCTCAGTCTTGCTCCGCTCAGTAGTCAGTTGAAGATGTTTGCGTATGGCGTGATACAACTGTAGAACACCTGGATCATGAAACCGACTCGCAATCGTCCCAAAGACAGGCATTGCTGCCAATGGTTCAGAAAAACGCTGCTGATTTCGTTGGATTTGTTTTTGTACATCATGCAATGCATCAACTGAGCCCTGCCGATCAAATTTATTAATCGTTACAAAGTCTGCGAAATCCAACATTTCAATCTTCTCTAGTTGTGAGGCAGCCCCATACTCTGACGTCATGACATAAAGCGAGGCATCGGCAACAGTTGCAATCTCAGCATCCCCCTGACCAATTCCACTTGTCTCTACAATGATCAAATCAAAAGCAGCAACCTGACAGAGTTGGATCACCACTTCTAAAGCATCGGACAGCTCTGTCTTGGTCTGACGAGTCGCCATCGAACGCATAAACACACGGGGATGGTATATGGTATTCATCCGAATTCGATCACCAAGTAAAGCTCCTCCTGTTTTCCGCTTCGTAGGGTCTATCGAGATAATTGCGATACGCCAAGTGGGATAATCTGTAAGAAATCGGCGCAAAAGCTCATCAGTTAACGAGCTTTTCCCCGCACCGCCTGTTCCAGTAATGCCAAATACTGGCGTTGGTTTTCGCTTGAGCACAGAGGGAATGTGCAGTTTCTCATTTTCACAATAGGTTATCAGGCGTGCCAGTGCTTGAAAATCACCTTTCTTTAAGCGATCCCATTCATCCGTAACCTCTTCAATTGTAGCAAAGTTACTCGCAGTGATCATATGGTCAACGATTCCTTGTAAACCAAATTGCTGACCATCATGAGGGGAGAAAACGCGATTTAATCCCCATTGCTCTAATTTCTTTCGTTCCTCAGCAACAATAACGCCTCCTCCACCAGCAAAAACCTGAATATGACTTGCTTTTCTTTGTTGCAATTCATGAAGCAGATAGCGGAAAAACTCCATATGTCCACCTTGATAAGATGAGACAGCAATTCCTTGCACATCTTCTTGGATCGCTGTCTCCACAATCTCTTGCACAGAGCGGTTATGACCCAGATGAATCACTTCTACACCTGATGCTTGTAGTAACCGCCGAAACAAAGAAATCGATGCATCATGACCGTCAAACAAGCTAGCTGCCGTCACAAAACGAATCGGATGCATTTTCTGATCCAAGGGAACACCTCCGTGAAATTATGCTTTTAACTCACGAATCAATAGAGCCAGTTGCTGTTCGATATATTCATCGAGTGAGTAAGTACGCCCTAATGACCAATAGCGAAATGTCCACATCTGTCCCATCACCATAATATTATGCGCCATCAAGGAGATCGAATGGGTCTCCAATTGGATACTTCCGTCTTGAATGCCTTTTTCTAATACGTCTTCAAATAAAGAGGTAATCGCTAACTCTTTTTCTAATACATATTTCATTTGTTCTTTTGGTAGTGATTTTGTCTCCTGATAAATAAGGAGAACCAGCGGACGCATTTCATCCATAATTTTCAATAATTGTCGAAAGCTATGCTTTAGTAAAGTAAAACCATTATCATGACCTTTTATAGTTCGTCTTAAACGAGATTCCATCTTTTCATGAATTGCTTCACAGACAAGAAAAAGAACATCCTCTTTTGTCTGAATATATTCATACATGGTTCCAATCGACATTTTACACTTCTGAGCAATCTCTCGCGTTGTTGTCTTATGAAATCCCTTTTTTGTAAAGAGCTGCACAGCGCCATCAATAATTTGTTGTCTCCGTCGCTCAACCAGTTGTTCATTCTTTACCATAGAAGGGATTAATCTCTTATTCATGATTGCTTCCTTTCTTTCTGTAAGTGTTTTGCAATTACTAAGCGTTGAATCTCATTTGTTCCTTCATAAATCTGTGTGATTTTTGCATCTCTAAACATTCGCTCTACAGGATATTCACGGGTATAGCCATATCCTCCTAAAATTTGAATCGCTTCAGTTGTTACTTCAACTGCCGTATCAGCAGCAAAACACTTTGCCATAGCAGCTTGCTTTGCGTGTGGCAGCTTTTGATCTTTTAGCCAACCTACTTGATATGTTAGCAGGCGCGCAGCCTCAATCCGTATCGCCATATTGGCCAGCTTGGCTTGAATCGATTGGTGCTTTACAATGGGTTGCCCAAATTGCTTACGCTCACAAGCATAAGATAAGGCATAGTCAAAAGCCCCCTGTGCGATTCCAACGGCTTGTGCAGCAATCCCCATCCGACCGCCGTCCAGTGTCTTCATCGCAATTTGAAAACCTTCTCCTTCCGCACCCAATCGCTGTGAGACTGGAATCATACATTGATCAAGATGTAATGAAGTAGTGGGAGAGGAGCGAATGCCCAACTTCTTCTCCCCTGCACCAATCGTCAATCCAGGTGTATCTGCCTCAACAATAAACGCACTTAATCCATGATGCTTTTTGGTGGAGTCAGTTTGCGCAAAAATTAAATATAAATCTGCTTCGCCGCCATTGGTTACAAACACTTTCTGCCCGTTTAACCGATAATGTTGACCCTTTTTCTCTGCTGTTGTCTTCATATGAACAACATCTGATCCAGCAGCTGGCTCCGTCAAAGCAAAAGCACCTAATTTTTGCCCAGCCGTCAAGCTATTGAGATATTTCTTTTTCTGAAGTTCAGAACCATATTGCAGTAAAGGCCATGACACCAGTGAAATATGGACAGAGAGAGTAACGCCTGTTGAAGCACATACTTTTGATAGCTCTTCAATCGCAATCACATAACTTAGAAAATCAGCTCCTGCACCTCCCCATGCTTCAGGGAGAGGGATTCCGGTTAAACCGAGTTTACTTAATTCTAGAAATATCTGTCGGTCAAAGCGTTCCTGTTCATCTCGTTCTGCTGCCGTAGGTGCAACGTAAGTGTCGGCAAAATCGCGAATCATTTTCCGCATCATCTGCTGTTCAGTAGTCAACGAAAATTCCATCACGCTCACTCCTCCACTGAATACAGATAAAAACCTCGACCGCTTTTTTTCCCTAGTCTACCAGCTTGCACATACTTCCGTAGAAGTGGGCAGGGACGATACTTATCATCACCGAATCCCTGATAGAGAGATTCCATAATATACAGACATGTGTCTAAACCAATCAAATCAGCCAGTGCTAAAGGCCCCATCGGATGATTCATACCTAGGCGCATAATCTGGTCAATCTCTTCCGCTGAGGCGATCCCTTCCTGCAGCGCAAAAACCGCTTCATTCAACATCGGCATTAATAGTCGATTGGAAATAAATCCGGGAGCATCCTGTACTACAACAGGCTCCTTCCCCCAATCTCGAGCAAGTTTCACAATCGTTTGGACGACCTCCTCATTCGTCTCTAAACCTTGCACCACTTCTACCAAGGGCATTCGATGCACAGGATTCATAAAGTGCATCCCAATCACTTTAGTCGCCCTAGATGTATGGGCGGCCAGTTCTGTAATCGATAGGGAAGATGTATTGCTTGCAAGTATGGTATGATCAGCAGCAAAACGATCTAATGTCTGAAAAAGAGCTTGCTTTTGCTTTCGCTGCTCAATGATCGCTTCAATCACAAGGTCAACACGATCTAGCTGCTCTAATTGGTGGGTATATTGAAGTTGCGCCGACCAATGACTCCGTTCTTCTGCGGTGATATACCCTTTTTCTTCATTTCGTTTCCATCGATCCTCAATCACTCGTTTTGCTTTCTCTAGCTGCGAAATCTGTTGATCCATCACAATAACGGACATTCCTTGGGAAGCTGCCAAAGCTGCAATCCCGCTTCCCATTTGACCTGCACCAATAACGGCAACAGATTGAATTTTCATTGATCACACTCCAGACCATATTCGAAAACAGAAATGACTCAAAGCATCATATCTCATTCAACTCGAATGAGAATTGCATCTCCTTGACCACCACCGCTACAAATGGCAGCAATCCCCAATCCCCCACCACGCCTACGTAATGCATGAATCAAAGTTAATACAATGCGGCTGCCGCTAGCCCCAATTGGATGCCCAATCGCCACAGCACCTCCATTGATATTTACTTTTGTAGCATCGATTGCTAGCTCTTTTAACGCTAGTAATGGAACAAGTGCAAAGGCTTCGTTCATTTCAAAGCAGTCGATCTCATCAAGTCTGTAACCTGTTTTTTGCAACAATTTTTGAACTGCAAAGATAGGACTGATCGGGAACAGACGAGGCTCACATGCAATACTTACATGTGCGACAATTTGTGCCATGCGCTTTGGAAAATGTGGGGCAACCGTTTCTGAAGCGAGTAGTAATGCGACGGCACCATCATTGAGACTTGGTGCGTTGCCAGGTGTAATCGTATCCTGAGGATCAAATACAGGTCTTAATTGTGCTAATTTTTCTCTACTGGTATCAGGTCGAATCGTCTCATCTTTTTCTTGTTCACATCCACTGATCATTTCAGCAGCAAAATATCCTTTTTGCGTTGCTTTCCATGCGCGCTGATGACTTCTAAGCGCCCAATCATCTTGTGCCTCTCTACTGATTTGGTACTCCCTCGCAACATATGCAGCATGTTGAATCATATGCACATTTTCATAGGCACACCATAATCCATCAACTAGCATGCTATCCATTAGTTTTCCGTGCCCTAACCGTTGTCCCCAGCGAACATGGGGGAGCAGATAAGGTGCATGTGTCATACTTTCCATGCCACCTGCTATGATCAATTCAGCATCACCTGCCCGAATCATCTGATCGGCCAAGGTAATACTTCGCATTCCTGAGGCACAAACTTTATTGATCGTCTCCGATTGAACTTCCCACGGTAATCCTGCCCCATGGGCCGCTTGTCTAGAGGCGAGTTGACCTGCTCCAGCTTGTAAGACCATCCCCATGATGACAGCATCGATGGGTTGTTTTGTCTGATATTGTTGAACAGTTGCACGGATTGCTCGGGCACCCAATTGGACAGCTTGTTGCTTTTGCAGGGCACCACCATACTTGGCAAATGGAGTTCGCTTTCCTGTGATGATCCATGTACTTTTCATCTCACACCACCTACTGAGCGTTCGCTCATTTAAGCGTTTTCATTTTGATTGTATAAAATAAATGTATTCCTTTCAATGCCAATTTTATGATGATTTTGCACAAAAAAGAGTCGGATTTTGCATTCATTCTACATTCGTCCGACTCTATCTATTTCGCATATCCAATTGGTAAGAACCGACAGGAATCCTGGGTAATCTCCTCTGACAGACGCGTAGTAACGGCTGAAGCTTGTCCATTCATAAGAAAACAACCCCAGACTAACCAACCTTTATAGGCACCCTCTAAACTCATTGTTTCGATTGTTTCTAACTCAACCAGTTTTTGATAGACCATTGTCTGCTCCCAAAAATCTCCTTCATCATCCTGAGCAATAATGGTGCCATCTTTTGCATACATCGTAACCGACCCACCTTGGCGTCCCAAAACTGGCTTCTCTACAAAGGGCTCTTTTCCACGAAAAACATTTTCCATATAAGTAGGAATCATATATTTAGAAATAATTTCATTTTCTTCCTTTGTGAAAAATGCACCTTCTTCGTGTAAGTTCCATATTAATGCCATTAATGCTTTGGTTTGCGCAATAAAAGCTTGTGGAGGGTTAATCATCGCAATCTTCCGATTTGCCGCTGCTTGTAGCAGCCAAGTGCCAATTGGTTGTCCATTCGCACTCTTTTCAGCAGCAATACTGGTGAGCGCATAAAAGCGATACCATAAATCAATCGGTTCAAACGATCCACTATTCGTATTTTTCATACAAAGTTGACCTTCGTGAAATACATGGTCTGCTAAAGGAATATACTCTGCTTCTAAACCTGAGTGTGCCAATAAAAATCGAGTCAATGCTGTTTCTTCAATGGATGGCTTTGAACTAAAAATCTTTCGATCCATGTGATATCCAAGTTTTTGATATTTATGTACGGCAGACTGAAAAGTTGTTTTGATATCCCGTTGACGACCAGCATTGGGATTCTCCCAACCATAATAGTCACAAACCCATTGGTTCACATGGTATGCTTCAACAAATCCACCTGGTGTATCAGCATTAAACTCAAGCAACTTTAAACCATCAGGCGTGTTAGCAAAATCGAGTCGCCCAATCACTGTCGCAATCGATGGATCAAATGATTGCCGAACAGCTGACCATGCATTTTCAGGGATTCCTAATTCTCTTAGCAGCTCATCAGCTCCCTGTTGTACAACAGGGATCACCCGTGCAAAAATATGTCCCAATTGCTCAGTTGCATGACGAACTTCCTTGATAAATTCTCTGGTGACAGGGTGAATCGTAGCTAGACCATACTCTTCATGGTCTACGGCATCTTGATCCCAAGTGAAAATTCCCTCTTCGCGCAGTGGGTGATAAATTTCAGCCCGACGCTGGTGATAATCTTCAGGAATTTGGCGTGCCATTAATCGATATCGATGCCGCCACCATCACCATAACCATCACAGGAGACTGTGTTTCCTTGTGAGTCTTTACAATCATCATCACTGCCACAACCAGCAATTGGCACAACGAGTAAAGCTGCAGCTGCAAAAAGTCCTACTAATTTCTTAGATTTCATCTAATACTTCCCCTTTCAATTACACAAGAACATATATTTAAAATGTCTTTAAACATAGTAATATTACCATTTTAAATTTAATATCGCCACACTTTTTTCAAATAAATACGATCAAGCGTTCCATCTAAGCTCCCCTTTGACAGAAGAGTCTGCTTTCGAGTACAATAAAAAAGACGAGGGTTTCCCCTCGTTGTCTCTATAACAGAGACTGGATGATGACTACATGGAAGTCGGCCAAGACGTTAGCCATGTAGTCGTAAGAAGCGGCTGCCACTAAGGTAGCCGTTTTTTCATGCCCAAAAAGAGGGGCGAGCATCCAATCGTATAACTTACCACCAATGAGCTTTACAAGGTCGGAAAGCAGATTGGTCGACACTCCAGCAGCCATCATGGGGATGGTCATCAAAGTGACATACAGCTTCCAATTCTTGCGGATGCGCGACCAGAGCGTGGGTGAGGT
>NZ_FQVL01000022.1 GCF_900129355.1 Seinonella peptonophila
CAGTATAGCGAGCAGCAATATGAACAACAAACGATGGACTGGCTGATCCAGACATACATGGAGCAGTTACAACAATTGATCACACATTGTTGCTCGGCAGAAGCAGGGGGATATACACCTTCTGACTTCCCTCTGGCGCAGGTAACACAAACAGAGCTGGATCAGCATGTAAGTCATGATCAAGCAATTGGAAATGTTGAAAATCTCTATCCCTTAGCTCCATTGCAACAAGGAATGTTGTACCACACGCTCTACCAAGAGGAAGGGTCATATGTGGTTCAGATGACATTCCGTCTGCGGGGAAGATTAGATATAGAATCCTGGCGAAAAGCCTGGAGTCAAACAATTGAACAATTCAGTGTCTTACGTACTTCATTTCACTGGAAGGGATGGCGAATGCCTCACCAACAGGTTCATTATCAGGTGGATACAGGGATTCAAGAGCTTGATTGGAGAGATTGGTCAGCAGAACGTCAACAACAAGAGTTAGAACAATATCTACAAGAAGATCGTCGAATAGGCTTTAACATTGCACAATCACCGTTGACCAGAATGACATGCATTTGGATGGAAGATGAGCGAGTCGAGGTAATCTGGAGTTATCATCACTTGATTCTAGATGGCTGGAGTATGCCTTTGGTATTACGCAGTCTATGGGAAGCATATGCTGCATTGCGGAATCAGGAACGTAGAGAGGTAGTGGCAGAGGTTCCTTATGCAGATTATATTGCTTGGATTCAAAAGCAAGATCAACAAGCAGCAGCACATTATTGGCGTGAACAACTTAGCGGGAATCCTGAACCAACCGTGATCGAAGGGACTCGAAGTCGAGTAAAACAAGAACCATCTGGCATCTGGTATGGGGAACTGACCACAGAACAAAGTAGACAGCTACGAAAATTTGCTAAACAATACCAAGTAACAGTACAACAAGTACTACAAAGTGTATGGGCTTTATTGTTACATCATTATAGTGGGGAAGATGATTTACTATATGGTGTAACAGGAGCTGGTCGTTCAGCAGAATTGACAAATGTCGAAAAAATGGTAGGGCTATTCATCAATACACTTCCTACACGTGTGCGAGTAGATGGTAAAACTTCATATATCGACTGGTGTCGTTCCATGCAACGTCAACAACTGGAACAGCGGCAGTATGAGCATTGTTCGCTTGTGGATATTCAAGAATGGAGTGGAATTCCAAGAGATCAAGCCCTATTTAAGTCATTATTTGTTTTTGAAAATTATCCTTCTAGTGGATTAGATCAGGTTGATCATGCTGGCTTAGTCATCGAAGAGATGCAAGGAGTCGAACAGATTGACTATCCGCTTTGTTTAGTTGCTGCGATCGCTGATCAGGTTCATATGAAATGGATGTACCAAGGGAATGTTTGGACAGAGTACGAAGTCAATCAATTGCATCGATCTTTCTGTTTCCTATTGGAACAGATCATGGAGCAACCTGAGAAGTTATTAGCAGATATTCGATTGATTACAGAAGAAGAAGCGGTTCAATTTCAACAAAGACAAAAAAATTTGCTCCCTGTCCCACCCATGCTTCCTTATCAGTTTGTAGAAGAGATTGCTTGGCTGGAATCAAGTCAGTTAGCAGTTGTATCACAACAACAAAACATGACTTATGGTCAATTAAATGCCACAGCAAACAGATTGGCACATTACTTACGAAAATGTGGCGTAACAAATGAAACACGGGTTGCTCTCTTGTTAGATCGTTCTTGTGAATTGGTAATTGCACATTTAGCCGTTCATAAAGCGGGTGGGGCGTTTGTTCCAATTGATCCAGCTATACCCATGCAGAGGGTGCAGGAGATTATCAAAGATGCCGAGATTCAAATATTGTTGACCCATCAACGCTATCTCGATGAAGTTAATGGTATAGCTGAGCAAGTGATTGCGTTAGATGGACCACCGGCAGAATGGGAAAAGGAAGAAAATGAAAATCTAGATCATGTAATGCAGCCTGATTACTTGGCATATCTCATTTATACTTCCGGTTCTACAGGTAAGCCAAAAGGAGTGGAGATTACCCATCGTTCGCTAAGTAACCTGATTGCTTGGCATCAACAAGAATACGAGTGGGGAACAAGTGATCATGTCACAATGATTGCGGGTGTTAGTTTTGATGCTTCTGTCTGGGAAATTTGGGCTGCTTTGACAAGCGGTGCAACCCTACATCTACCATCTGAGGAAGTGCGGATTCATCCTACAGAGTTGCAGTCATGGCTGCTAGAAGAAGGCATAACCTATAGCTTCCTGCCAACACCATTAATGGAACAGATGTTTTCACTTGCTTGGGAACATGCTGGTATCATGCGCGCGTTTTTAACTGGTGGAGATCAGTTACATCAAGCGCCTCCCGCAGATTTTCCGGTTCCTGTGGTGAATCACTATGGCCCAACCGAAAATACAGTTGTCACCACTGCCATTTTTTTAGAACCTGGTGAGGCTCATAAAGAACATCGATTACCCCCCATTGGTCGAGCGATTGCCAATGTACAGCTATATGTGTTGAACCAATATCAGCAACCTGTACCAGATGGTATAAAAGGAGAGTTATATATTGGTGGGCATAGTTTGGCCAGAGGATATCATGGTCAACCTGACCGAACGACTGAGCATTTTATCATCCATCCACTCTATGGACGTCTTTATCGAACCGGAGATCAAGTGCGCAGATTAGAGGATGGGAATTTGGAATTCTTGGGTCGATTGGATCAACAGGTGAAGATTCGCGGTTTACGGATTGAACTAGGGGAAATTGAAGCGCGACTTATGCAACTACCTCATGTGCAAGAGTGTACTGTCGCTCCCTATGAAAATGCTTTAATCGCCTACGCCGTCTACTCTGGTGAAGAGATAGTGGATTGGAAAAGAGAACTGAGCAGCCAATTACCTGCATATATGGTCCCACAGCAATTGATTGTATTAGAATCAATGCCTGTTACGCCTAATGGGAAAGTGAATCGACAAGCATTGCCAAAACCGGAGAAGTTAGCTATTCCGTATGTAGCACCACGAAACCTGCTCGAGGAACAGATAGCGCAGATCTGGTCGGACGTGTTGAATGTGGATCAAGTTAGTGTAACTGCTTCCTTCTTTTCGCTTGGTGGCCATTCACTTTTAGCTACTCAAATTGTTGCGAGGGTACAACAAGTATTTTCCTGTAGCTTCCCATTGCGTCAATTGATGGAACAGCCAACAGTAGAAGCGACAGCGACTTGGATAGCAGAGCATCAAGAGCAACATCGATTACCTGAAATTAAGCCTGAACGATCAGCTGATGATAGATATGCACCTTTATCCTTTGCACAACAGCGATTATGGCTACTTGATCAGTTACTCTCGGATCGCTCTGTATATAATATTCCGATTGCATTGCGGCTGCGCGGATCAGTCGATTTTGAGGCATTAGAATCTAGCTTGAAACGTGTGATCGAACGTCATGAAAGTCTTCGAACGCGCATTGTGGTCGTTGATCAACAACCTATGCAGTTGATTACAGACTACATACCTACGATTCAGCGTACTGATCTTCAAGGGGAGGGGAGTCCTGAGATTCAAGCCGCTTGGTTGATTGCGATGGAGACAAAACGATCATTTGATTTATCAAAGGATTCTTTATTACGTATTATGCTGTACCAACTTGATAAAGAAGAAGCGATTCTAGCCATTCAAATGCATCATATGATCGCTGATGGCTGGTCAATGGAGCTATTTTTAAAAGAATGGTTGAACTGCTATGAGAATGCACGGACAGGAGAAGAACAATCTTTGCCTACGTTACCCATTCAATATCGTGATTTTGCAGCATGGCAAAAACTCCCTCAAGTGCAACAAGAGATGGATCGTCAGCTAGCATATTGGGTGGAACAACTGTCAAATTTACCGACTCTGCAATTACCAACCGATTATCCACGTGCTGCTGAGCAAACATTTCATGGTGCAACACATCAAATCATCTTATCTGATGATCTTTTGCAACGTTTGCAGCAATTTACGGAGCAAGAGGGAACAACTCTGTTTATGATCGGAATGGCTGCATTCCAATTATTATTGGGTAAGTGGAGTGGACAGACAGATTTCGCAGTGGGAAGTCCAATTGCGAATCGCCACATTCCTGAAGTCGAATCGTTAATTGGATTTTTTGTGAATACACAGGTTTATCGTGCTGATCTAGATGGTGAATATGACTTCCGTCAATTTATGCAGTATATTCGTAAATTGGCAATCGAAGCTCAAGCTCATCAAGATGTTCCATTTGAACGAGTTGTAGAAAAGGTAGCGCCAGAGCGACACATGAGTCATTCACCGCTCTTTCAGGTTATGTTTACATTCCAACATAGTCCACAGATTTCCACGGAGTGGGGACAGCTTTGTGTGGAGCCATTTGATGTCATGCAACAGACAGCTAAATATGATCTAACTCTTACCATGGGACAAAATCATCGTGGTAAATTGGTAGCAATATTTGAATATAACAATGATCTTTTTGAAACGACAACGATCGAACGGATGGGTGGACATTTTCAACATTTGTTGCAAATGATGTGTGAAGAACCAGAACGGAAACTAAGTTCATTCTCGCTCTTAACATTAGAAGAAGAACAGCAACTGGATGAATGGAATCAAACAAAACAGAATGATTTGATTACCCATCCCATTCCGCATTTGATCATCGAAAAAGCAATTGAATTGCCGAATGCAGTTGCCATCCATCTGCAAAATCAGTCATTCACATATCAGCAATTGCTTCAAGCAGCAAAACAACTTAGTGATCAGTTGCGAAGGAAGCTCAATATAGGGAAAGGGCAATGGGTTGGTCTCTATATGAAGCGTTCTTATGAGTTGATTGTGGCGAAATTAGCTGTATGGTTAACAGGAGCTGCTTATATACCGCTAGATCCTGCTTATCCCACAGAACGAATAGCTTTTATTACTGAGCAATCAGGAATGGCAGCGCTATTGGTTTCGGAGATGGAAGAAGAGTTGATCACACAAGTTCGGACACAGGTATTTGATTATGAACAATTGATTCAAGAAGAACAAATGGACGTGGCATTGTCAGCCGTAGAATGGGATCTAGATGATCCAGCTTATCTCATTTATACCTCTGGATCGACTGGATTGCCAAAAGGGGTCGTGATTACGCATCGATCATTGAACAATCTTGTGGACTGGCATATTCAGCAGTATCAATTAACAGAACAAGATCGAACTTCATGGCTTGCAGGAGTTGCTTTTGATGCATCGGTATGGGAGATTTGGCCTACCTTAGTCGCAGGCGCTTCCCTCAACATCCCAAATGAAATGATTCGGATGGTGCCTGAACAGTTGAAGAATTGGTATACCGAAGAAAAGATTACCCTTAGCTTTGTACCCACTCCATTGCTGGAACAACTCTATGCCGTTGAATGGACAAAGCCAGTTGCATTACGTGCTATATTAACGGGCGGTGATCAGTTGCGGATGGGACCACCGAGAGATTTCCCTGTTCCAGTGGTGAATCACTATGGACCAACTGAAAATACTGTCGTTACAACATCGATAGAATTATTGCCTGGGAAATATGAGCAAACCGTTCCTCCTATTGGCTATCCGATTTCTAATGTAAAGGTATATGTACTTGATTCGGATGGAAAACGAGTGCCTATTGGTGTACCAGGAGAACTATGGATTGGTGGAAACAGTTTAGCAGAAGGGTACTATTGTGATTCGGATTTAACAGCGAAGCGATTTATTGACCATCCTCAGTTTGGAAGGCTCTACCAAAGTGGAGATCAAGTCCGATTTTTACCAACAGGTCATATAGAGTTCCTAGGTCGGCTTGACCAGCAAGTGAAGATAAGAGGTTTCCGAATTGAATTGGGTGAAATTGAGCACCAATTATCAAAGCATGAGCAAGTGAAAGAAGCGCTAGTTATTGCTGATGATCAAGCAGGTGACAAGAGGCTTGTTGCCTATGTGGTACCTCGTTCTTCAGGAGACTGGGAAGAGGAATGGCAAACATACCTGCTTCAGAAATTGCCTGACTATATGGTTCCGACACAATTTATCAAATTAGATGCATTCCCACTTACACCAAATGGGAAAATTGATCGACGTGCATTGCCAAAGCCACGAGCTAGTAATTCAACTTCAATTGTTACAACCAATGACCCAATTGAAGAAATGATCCAAAAAATATGGAGAGATGTATTAAATCAACCCATTGTTGGTTTGGAAGAGGACTTTTTTGCCATTGGGGGACATTCGTTACTAGCAACGCAAGTTATTTCAAGGGTCAATCAACAGTATTCAATCGAGCTACCATTACGCGTACTTTTCGAAGCAAAAACAATTCGTAAGCTGGCTTACCATGTGAAACAAGAATGGAAGAAAATCCGTGATCTAGCCATGCCACAATTAAAACAGACTGTTCAGATTGGGGAACGGATTCCACTATCATATGCCCAGCAGCGGCTACACTTTTTGAATCAATTGATTCAAGAACCAGCAGCATATAATATTCCATTTGCCTTCTATGTACATGGTGAGGTTGATGTAGAAGCTCTTCAGAAAAGCATCCAAATGTTAGTTGAACGACATGCCTCGTTGCGAACTGCATTTGTGCAGGAAGATGGTGAATGGTTCCAAACGATTTATGAACCATCGCAGAGCGAGATTTCTTTTGAGGTCATGGATTATCGCGAACATCCATCTAGAGAAGCGGAAGTGCTTGTACGTTTAGAAAAGGAAGCACAATTTGTCTTTGATTTGGAACATGGACCTCATTTTTATTGTCAGCTATATCTTTTGTCTGAAGAAAAATCGATCTTCTTTATCAATATGCACCATATTATTGCGGATGGATGGTCTATTCAAATATGGCTACGTGAATGGATGGAATGTTATGAAGCAGCAAAGAAAAAGGTAGCATATCGAAAGCCTGGCTTGCCTGTTCAATATATCGATTATGCTGCATGGCAAAGAAGTTGGCTTTGTGGCTCGGTTTTAGAAGAGCAATTACAATATTGGAAAGAAAAATTAAATCATTTGCCTATTCTTCAATTACCAACTGATGCTCCAAGACCAATGAAACAAACATTTGCAGGAAATTCTTACTCTATTCATCTTGATCACAACCTAGCAAAACGTCTAAAAGAAATGAGCCAGAAGATAGATGGAACGCTGTTTATGACATTACTCGCTGCATTTGAAGTTCTGTTATATCGTTGGACTGGACAGCAAGACTTCGCGATCGGAACACCCGTTGCAAATCGTAATGTTCGAGAAGTAGAGGAATGTATTGGTTTCTTTGTCAATACGCTTGTTCTCAGAAGCGACCTGAGCGAATCGATCACATTCCAGAAGTTATTAGAACAAGTCAAACAGACTGCCTTAGAAGCATATGCCCATCAAGAAGTACCATTTGAACGAATTGTTGATGAGGTGCAAGTAGAACGACTTTTAAGTCATTCGCCATTAATCCAGGTAATGTTTACCTTGCAAAATCAACCTGTTGAGTTTCCGATAACCGAACAGTTTCAGCTTGAAGCGATTCCATTGCAACAGAAGACAGCTAAGTTTGATTTAACATTGGACATGGTGGAAGTAGAAGAAGGTTTCATCGCAACATTTGAGTACAATACAGATTTATTTGAGCATCAGACGATCAAATGGTTAGGAGAACGCTGGAAGCTACTATTGCAACAATTAATAGCAGAGCCGAAACTTCCGATTGAAGAGCTGGGGTTTGTAATTGAAGAAGAGGAAAAGCAGTTGGAAATTTGGAATCAAACAACAGTAGAGAATCAGCTAGATCAACCTGTTCATTGTCTGATAGAAGTACAGGCAGAAGAACGTCCTTATTCCCTAGCCCTCCAACATGGAGCAAGTAAATTAACCTATTGGCAGTTAAATCAACGCGCTAACCAGCTTGCACATTATTTTAAGCGGATCGGTTTAAAAGCGAACAAACCAATTATGATTTGTTTGAAACGCTCAATTCCTTACGTGATTGCTCAATTGGCAGCACTTAAAATGGGTGCTATCTATCTTCCGGTTGATCCTACACAGCCATTAGAGAGAATTGCTACGCTGGCAAAAGAAGCAAATGTACAGATGATTATGGCTGAACCAATACTTAGTGAACCGTTGTCAGAATTGGGAGTTCGTTTCTTTACATGGGAAATGTTAGAGGCTGAAACAAAGCATGAGCGTGTCAGTAATTTATCGGTGAGTGCAAATCTTCAATCACCTGCCTATCTGATCTTTACTTCTGGTTCTACTGGAAAGCCAAAGGGAGTTGCAGTGAGTCATGAGTCTCTGCTCAATCTAGTGTATTGGCATCAAAGAACGTATCAGGTGACTGCTAATGATCGCATGTCGATGCTTGCAGGTGTGGCCTTTGATGCGTCTGTCTGGGAAATTTGGCCAACTTTAGCAAGTGGTGCTTCATTGCATATACCAACTGAAGAAGAGCGGTTAAATCCTGTAGCATTGCAGCGATTTTATCTGCGGGAACGAATCACCCATAGTTTTGTTCCAACTCCATTGTTGGAACAGTTATTACTATTGGAGTGGTTGGAATTTGGTCAATTGCGCTATTTCTTGACAGGTGGTGATCAGTTACATCAAGCACCAGCACAAGACTTTCCGATTACTGTGATCAATCATTATGGACCTACTGAAAATACTGTTGTAGCTACAGCAGGTCAAGTAGAAGCAGGGAGTGAACAGTTACCTACAATCGGAAGACCGATTGATAATGTCACAATCTATGTACTTGACCAGAAAATGAAGCAAGTTCCCATAGGAGTACCTGGCGAGCTGTATCTGGGAGGAAAAAGCCTAGCAGTTGGTTATTATCGTCAGCCTGATTTGACTCGTGAGCGTTTTATTGACCACCCTGACTTTGGTAGATTGTATCGAACAGGAGACCAAGTACGACTACGGAAAAATGGGGAGATAGAGTTTCTGGGTCGTCTTGATCATCAGGTGAAAATACGTGGCTTCAGAATAGAATTGGGCGAAGTTGAAGTATGCTTGATCGGTCATCCCGAAGTTGAAGAAGCGGTAGTCATAGCACATGAAGGGCGTTTGGTCGCTTATATAGTAGGCGAGATTGAGCCAAAAGAGCTTCGTAGATGGGCAAAGGAACGGCTACCCGATTATATGGTTCCGACTTTCTATGAATCTATGACATTTTTTCCATTAACTGTAAATGGAAAAGTAGATCGAAAAGCATTACCGAAGCCTGATGAAAGTCAATGGATTCATGATGGAAGTTATGTTGCTGCAAAGACCGAGATTGAGGAAGCGCTGGTGACAATTTGGCAAGATGTACTTCGCCAACCTAAGATAGGCATCCATGATAACTTTTTTGCTTGTGGTGGAGACTCCATTTTAAGTATTCAAGTTGTTGCTCGAGCTGGACAGTTGGGATTGTCGTTAACACCTAATCAAATTTTTGAACACCAAACGATTGCAGAGCTGGCTCAGGTTGTGGAGTGGCGCCAACCGATTTCCGCAGAGCAAGGGTTAGTAGAAGGAGATGTACCATTTTCTCCAATTCAGCAATGGTTTATGGAGCAAGAAATACCAAACCGCCATCACTGGAATCAATCAATGATGTTATTGATTGGTGAACAGGTAGATCAAAAAGCATTGGAAGAAGCGATACGAGCGATCATGGGTCATCATGATGTTTTACGATTGCGTGTTGCAGAAGATCGATCTACACATGTTCAGATGGATGAACCGATTCCCTTTGATTGGGTTGATCTAAGTGGACATCCTGCAGCGCAACATCGTTCATTCATTGAGCAAATAGCAGCCGAAGCACAACGTAGCCTTCATCTTCAGGAAGGCCCGATTATGAGAATTGTTTATTTTCATCTAGGTGATGAAGAACCTGATCGATTATTGTGGGTCATTCATCATTGGGTTGTCGATGGCGTTTCGTGGCGGATTTTGCTGGAAGATTTACAGACTGCGTATCGTCAAGCTAGACAAGGCGAGCAAATTCAATTACCAGCTAAGACGACTTCTTGGAAAGAATGGATGAATCAGTTGCAAAACTATGCACAAAGTAAACAGATTCAATCTGAAGTAGCATTTTGGAAAGGAATGCAACAGCATAACCCTGGTAAATTACCAGTTGATCATCCAAATGGAGACAATTTACAACATACAACCCGTGTGGTGACACAACAATTATCTATAGATGAGACAAAAGAATTATTGGAAACAGTAGGTGTAAAGTATCGAGCGCATATTAATGAGCTCTTGATATCGGCATTGGCTGTAGCCATTTCACGCTGGACGAAAAGTCGTCAGCTTATGTTGCATCTGGAAGGTCATGGACGAGAGGAAATGGATGGACAAGTTGATGTCTCTCGAACAGTTGGTTGGTTTACTTCCATTTATCCCGCTTTGATAGATCTGAAGCAGGCAACCACTGCTGGACAGGTCTTGCGTGAGGTAAAAGATAGTTTGCGTCAAATTCCTAATCATGGAATAGGGTATGGTTTATATCAATATTTACAACCAGTTGGTCAAACGATGAAACCTCAACAGCCCATCCCATTAAGTTTTAACTACCTTGGTCAATTTACGATGGATCAAGAATCGTCGGAGGGTCTCTTGATCGGTGAAGCTCTTGAGTCACAAGGCATGCAGATGGACCCTGAATCTGAGCGTCCACATTTGCTTGATTTAAATGCTTTTGTGATTGGGGGGCAAATGACATTTACTTGGCTCTACAGCTGCCAACTCTTTAATCAAGAAAGCATTGAGCGAGTCGCAGATGAGTATATGGAAGGATTGCGTTCTTTGATCAATGATGAAGAGAAGAGTGATCTGTGGAGTTATACACCTTCTGATTTTCCAGAAGCTGATCTAAGTAAGAAGGATTTGCAAAAAGTATTGTCTATCATTCAGAAAAAAAGGAAGAGATAAGATGTTGATGGAAGAGATTCAAGATTTATATGCTTTATCCCCTTTGCAACAAGGAATGCTCTTTCATTCTGCTTACGCAGAAAATTCAGGAATGTATGTTACGCAGTTAGCTGTGAAGATCAAAGGGCCGCTTGATGTGGCGGCCTTTGATCAAGCATGGCAACAAGTGTTGAACCGACATTCAATTTTTCGTACTGGATTTATCTGGGGCGAAACAGAGCAACCTTTGCAAATAGTTTACCGTACAGTTGAGTCGCCATTTCAATTCCTTGATTGGAGTCAGTTTTCGGAAATGGAGCAAAAACAAAAGATCGAGGAATTTTGTTATGCGGAAAGAATGAAAGACTTTGTTTTGACTGAAGCACCATTGATGAGAATATACCTGATCCGTTTAGATGAACAAGTGCATCAACTCGTCTGGACATACCATCATGTATTAATGGATGGATGGAGCTTACCCATTGTATTACAGGAATTATTTTCTTTTTATGAAGCCAATCGAAATCATGAACAATTATCGTTAGCCAAACCGAGACCTTATCATGACTATATCAAATGGTTGAGAGATCAAGATCAGTCAGAACTGAAAGCGTTTTGGGAAGATTATTTAGCTGGATTTGAGTCACCTACCTTGCTTAAATTGGAAAATTTCAGTATTGCGAAAGGGAAGCCCGAGTACCAAACGATTCATGCACATTGTGATCGAGAATTGAGTCATCAAGTACAAAATTTTGCGAAACAACGCCAAATTACGGTGAATACCTTAGTACAAGCTGCTTGGGCACTACTGCTCTCTCATTATAGTGGTGAAGAGGAAGTCGTATTTGGAACGACTGTTTCAGGTCGACCAGCTGAGCTGCCAGGTGTAGAGCAAATGGTAGGACTTTTTATTAATACGCTGCCGATTCGTATTGTAGTTGATGAGGAGTTGACGATTTTTGAATGGTTACAAAAACTTCAGCAAGAGTCAGTGAAATTACGTAAATATGAACACACCTCTTTGTTAGAAGTTCAAAATTGGAGCCAAGTTCCCAAAGGAACTCCATTGTTTGATACATTGTATGTATTTGAAAATTACCCAGTTCAAGAGTCTACAGCTGATGAAAATCAATTACAATTTGCTGATGTCATTTCATCTGAGCAAACCAATTACCCACTTACACTCGTGGCTGCACCAGGGGATCAAATTTCTTTAAAATTAATGTTTGATCAAACGCGCTATCAGCCAAAAGTTGTGCAAAGAATGTTAGCCGATTTGCAATGTATTTTACAGCAGCTTGTGACGCAGCCAAAGATCAAAATGGATCAAGTCTCTATTTTTACGGAAGCGGATCGAAGACAATGGGAGAACTGGAATCAAACTGAAGTTGATTTTCCCGCTCATAAAACCATCCATCAATTAATAGAAGGACAAGTCTACCAAACACCTGATCAGATAGCCCTCTATGATGGAGAGCGTCAGTTTACGTATCTTCAGGTGGAACGGCAAGCAAATCAATTAGCTCATCAGCTTCAGAGTTTGGGTGTTTGTCCAGGTGATCGAGTGGGTGTCTGCCTTCAACGCTCAGCAGAAATGGTGATGACTCTACTGGCGATCTTAAAAACTGGAGCAGCCTATGTACCGCTTGATCCAGCCTATCCACAACAAAGAATTCAATTTATGCTTTCCGATGCCCAAGTGGCAGCACTAGTAACAGAGGCAGCGTTAGTTGATTTGATGCATATTTATACGGGCCCTGCACTTCTGATTGATCAGCGTGAAGTATGGAGTGTCCATCCTACTGATCCTCCTTCTTGTGAGGTGGAGAGTGATGCACTAGCCTATTTAATCTATACCTCCGGATCAACTGGGAAACCAAAAGGAGTTATGATTGAGCATCGGCAGGCGGTTGCTTTGATTTCATGGGCTGGAAAAACCTTCTCAGCAACTGAATTAGCTGGGGTATTAGCCTCTACTTCCATTTGCTTTGATCTATCTGTTTTTGAAATGTTTGTGCCATTAGTACACGGTGGGGCGGTTCATATAGCTGAAAATGCTTTAGCTTTAGCACGATTGACAACCCGTGATAAGATCACATTAATTAATACTGTTCCATCGGCAGCGGGTGAGCTTGTTCGACAAGAAGCGATTCCAAACTCTGTCGAAACAATCAATTTGGCAGGTGAGGCACTAAATCGTTCACTTGTAGATAAGTTATATCAGAGTACTACAGTTAAAAAAGTATATAACTTGTATGGTCCTTCTGAGGATACTACTTACTCTACCTTTACTTGTGTCGCTCGAAATTCCAATAAAGCACCTACAATCGGACGACCTATTCATAATTCTGTTGTTTATGTGCTGGATCGTAATATGCAACAACTTCCAGTTGGGATTGCCGGAGAACTTTATCTTGCCGGAGCAGGTGTAACCAGAGGGTATTGGCAACGTGATGAATTAACACGTCAACGTTACCTAGAACATCCAAAGTGGGGGCGGCTTTATCGGACAGGTGATTTGGTTCGTTATTTGGAATCAGGTGAACTACAATTTTTAGGACGAGCAGATGATCAGGTAAAGGTTCGTGGCTTTCGTATAGAACTTGGAGAGATAGAAGAAGCGATTCGACAACACCCTCTTGTAAATGAAGCGGCAGTAATTGTGACAGGGGAGCGAATGGAGGAGCGCTCACTCATCGCGTATGTAGTCTCTGAATCTATAGTAGAATGGCGTGCATATTTGCGAGATCGTCTTCCTGAGTATATGATTCCTAATCACTTTATTCAGCTAGAGCGATTGCCATTGACACCGAATGGAAAGTTGGATCGCCGCGCGCTACCAAAACCATCAACAGAGGTGCTATTGGAAACAAAGGAACAAAACGAATCGCCATTAGAACAAATTGTAACAGGTATTTGGTGTGATGTATTACAAAGAGAATCAATTGATCGAGATGAGCATTTTTTTGAACTAGGAGGACATTCGCTTTTAGCGACACAAGTGATTTCCCGGATAGAATCAGCGCTACAAATGCAACTCCCTTTACGAATTCTCTTTGAAGCGCCGACTATTCATGAATTTGTGCAGGTGCTAGAGCGTTATCGAAAAGAGGAGTTTGTTTCATTACCACGACTTGAAGTACAGCAGTTGGAAGGAAACGAATCTCCACTTTCATTTGCTCAACAAAGAGTTTGGTTTATTGAACAGATGTCTCCGGGTGAGGTTACATACCAAATGCCATTTGCTTTGCGGATTAAAGGAAAATTAGATGTAGCAGGATTGGATCACGCGATCCAGCGAATGGTGATGAAACATGAAATATTGCGAACAACATTTACTGATCGAGAAGGTGAAGCGATCCAAGTCATTCATCCAGAAGGTAAAGTTCGGTTGGAGCAAGTAACATTAACAAATACAGATCCAGAAACCGAATTAGCTATCCATATGCAACAAGAAATGAATCAGCCCTTTGACTTGGTTCAGGGTCCACTGTTTCGAGTATATCTCTATACTTTATCGAATGATGAACATGTCTTATTTGTGCATATGCATCATTTGATTACAGATGGCTGGTCAACAGGGATTTGGATGAAAGAGCTATTTGCGACTGATTCTGACAAGCTAAGCGATTCTCTGCCAATTCAGTATAAAGATTTTGCTATTTGGCAAAGAAACTGGATGCAGGAAGAGTCATATACAAAACAGCTTCAATACTGGAAAGAAAAACTGGATCAATTACCCATCTTAGAGTTACCACTTGATTATTCAAGACCAAAAGAACAAACTTTTACTGGGAACAATGTAACTTTTACACTTGATCCGCAATTAACTGAGGAATTGGAAAAGTTGAGCCGTTCAGAAGATGTTACGCTTTATATGACACTGCTCGCGGCCTATAAATTGTTGCTTTATCGATATACAGGTCAAAAAGATTTAGTGGTAGGTACGCCAATTGCAAATCGGCAACATCAAGCCCTAGAGCAATTGATTGGCTTTTTTGTCAATACGCTTGCTTTAAGAACAGACTTATCTGGGGAATTAACTTGTCGTGAATTGTTAGAGAGAGTTCGACAAACTGCATTACAAGCATATGCTCATCAAGATGTTCCATTTGAAAAAATTGTTGATGAGCTACAGCTAGAGCGTGATCTCAGCCATACCCCAATCTTTCAAACCATGTTTGTCTTTCAAAATATCCCAACGATGAACCAATCTATTGACAGGCTTGAGATTTCCCCTTATGAGTTAGAGCATACTGTCGCCAAATTTGATCTGACCATGACATTAATGGAGAATGAAAATCAGGGATTAACAGGTAATATTGAATATAATCTTGACCTATTCAAAGAGAGTACAGTGAAACGGATGATGATTCATTTTCAGGAGATATTGAAGCAATTGGTCGAAGACCCTGATCAATCTATTGAAAGTCTCCAGTGCATGACTCAAGAAGAGTGTGATCAACTGCTTCGTTGGTCTGAACATCAACATCCTTTACAAGCAAATTCAATTGCAGAAGAATTTGAAAAACAGGTGCGTCGTGCTCCAGATCAGATTGCGTTGCGTCAAGAAGATGTCTCAATCACTTATCAAGCGTTAAATCAAGAAGCAAATCGTATCGCACACCGATTACGTCAGTTGGGAGTGGGGCGAGATACGTTAGTTGGGCTTTATCTAAAACGTTCACCTCAGTTATATTCCGCTATGTTAGGGATCTTAAAAGCAGGGGGGGCTTATGTACCGTTCGATTTAAATGATCCAACACAGCGCTTACATGAGATGATTCAATCATCAGGTTTACAATTTGTGATTACAAGTGATGAGCATGAAGATCGGTTTAGGCAAATAGATGTACAGCTACTACAGATTGATAAAAAAGATCAATGGAGTCAGCTAGATACAAATCCTCAGCCCGTCCAAAATGGTGATGATCGTGCTTATGTGATGTACACTTCTGGTTCTACTGGTAAGCCAAAGGGAGTAGAAGTTACACATCGCGGGGTATTACGTTTAGTGATCCCTGAAGGATATGCTGAATTTGGACCTGAAGAAACCTTCTTACAGTTAGCACCAGTTGCTTTTGATGCATCTACATTTGAAATATGGGGCTGTTTGTTGCATGGTGGAACTCTCGTGATAATGCCGCCAGAAACCCCTTCTTTATCCAAATTGGCAGAAGTGATACAGCAAGAATCGATTACTACTTTATGGCTAACAGTTGGGCTTTTTAATCTGATGGTTGAACATCATCTGCATGCGTTAGCAGGCCTGCGACAATTGCTTGTTGGTGGTGACATTGTCTCTCCAAGTCATGTGAAAAAGGTACTTTCGCTTGGTACTGTAACGGTGATCAATGGATATGGACCTACAGAAAATACTACATTTACTTGCTGCTATCCTATTCCTCATGACTGGTCAGAGAATGGATCAGTTCCGATCGGTCGACCAGTTGCAAATACACGGGTTTATGTGCTAAACGAACAGCAGCAACTTCAACCGATTGGTGTTCCAGGTGAACTATGGGTAGGAGGCGATGGATTAGCAAGAGGATATCTAGGTCAGCCCGAGCTAACAGAGGAGCGATTTATCGATCATCCGAAATGGGGTCGGCTATATCGTACTGGTGACCAAGTCCGTTACTTAGCTGATGGAAATCTTGAATTTCTAGGACGTTTAGATCAACAAGTCAAATTGCGAGGATATCGCATTGAACAAGGAGAGATAGAAGAAGTTCTACGAAGCCATGAAGCTGTCAAGGAAGCTACTGTTATCGTTGATGATCAACGCTTATATGCCTACTTACTTGGAAATGAAGTACAAGATATTTCCTACGATGAATGGCGTAACTTTCTACAAACGCGATTGCCTGATTATATGATTCCGTCTGCCTTTATTCCAGTTCATTCGATTCCATTAACACGAAATGGTAAAGTTGACCGTCAGCGTTTACCTAAGCCAGATAGTAGTCTTTATCATCTCGATTTGCCATTTGAAGCACCTCGCAATGAAATCGAGGAACAGTTGCTGATTGTGTGGAAAGAAGTACTAGGCATAGAGTCGATAAATATCCATGATAACTTTTTCCGTCTGGGCGGCGATTCGATTCTAAGCATTCAGATAGTGGCAAAGTGTAAACGTTATGGCTTGCAATTATCGCCAAAGAAGATTTTTGAATACCAAAGCATCGCTGAATTAGCAAAATATGTGCAGGTTCAACAAGATAGGGATGAAGAGCGACCAGAGGGCGAGGTTTCATTATTACCCATTCAAAAATGGTTCTTTGATCAGGAAATAGAGCCACGAAACCACTGGAACCAGGCCATGATGTTGACTGTTTCAAAAAAAATGCTAGCCAAAGACTGGAAAATGTTAATTCATAAATTGGTTGCGCATCATGATGCTCTGCGCCTTCGTTTCAAACAGGAGCAAGGAACTTGGAAACAATGGTATCAGTCTTCGGATGATGTTTTTTCGAGCGAATGGATTGATTTACATGAGTTATCCAAGACCCAGCAATTGGAGGCAATAAAACGTATTGCCCAGCGAACACAGACACAACTTGATTTACAAGAAGGTCCTTTATTCCGGGCAGTTTATTTCCATCTTGGTGAGGATCAGATAGATCAAGTGTTACTCGTTGCACATCATTTGGTGATTGATGGTGTTTCTTGGAGAATTTTGCTTGATGATCTAGAATCGTTAAGCGAGGGCTATTCATTACCTCCACGCACCACTTCTTATCAGCGATGGTCAGAATCGTTAACTGTCGACAAATTTGAACATGAACAACCATATTGGACAAATCTCTTAGAAGCTGGAACAACGCAGATTCCAAAAGATCATTCTCTAGGAGCTAATCGAGAAGCATCAACAGAACTGGTTTCGGTTCAACTCGATGAACAAGAAACAGAGCAATTATTGCAACAGGTTAGGATTCCAACAACCGAAATACTATTGACGGCTTTTGCCGATACGATGGGAGAATGGATGAAAGAAGAAAGTCTGCTCATTCATTTGGAAGGACATGGTAGGGAAGAATTGGATGAGCAAATTGACCTTTCACGTACCGTAGGTTGGTTTACTAGTCTTTATCCAATGCGGCTCATGACCAATCCTTTGCTTACACAAAAAGAACGGCTTACCCAAGTTCGTAAACAGATGAAAGAGATTCCTGGACATGGGATAGGCTATGGGATTCTACGTTATCGAGGGACTGATTTATTGCCTTGGGAGCCTTTGATTGAAGTTAGTTTTAATTATCTAGGACAATTTACAGCACAGGCTGAACAAAAAGTTAACTTTCAAAATGTAAGCCAAGAAGTAGGAGAGATGATTGATCCAAATGCAGATCGACCTTATCTTCTTGATATCATTGCGGTAACGTCCGAAGGTAAGCTAAGTATTTCTTGGAAATATAGCAAGAATATTCACCGTAGAGAAACCATTCAACAGCTTGCTGAGCAAATGATCATGTACTTGCGTTCACTGTTACGCAATTGGGAGAGTTGGTTACATCTCCAAGTGACACAAGAAGATTTTCCATTGGCTACTATTGACCCAGCTATCCTTCTTCAACGTGTAGAAGACTCGATAACCGTTGAAAATCTTTATCCTGTTACACCATTACAACAAGGGATGATCTTTCATTCATTGTATAGTCAACATCAAGATGATTATATTACTCAGATTTGTTTTCAATTACGGGGCAAATTAAGCGTAGATAGGCTACACCATTCATGGCAAACTTTGATCCAACGGCATGCGAGTTTGCGCACTGGCTTTATCATTCCTAGTGAAGGTGAGCCACATCAAGTTGTATATCGTAAAGTTGACTGCCCATTAGAAATCATGGATTGGCGTAATCTTACTGAGACTGAGCAAAAAGATCAGTTAAACGAACAATTGTGTCAAGAGCGATTAAAAGGATTTGCTTTTGCTGCCCCACCGCTTATGCGCTTATTATTGATCAGGATTGGTGAAGATCAATATCAGCTCATTTGGACACATCATCATGTGTTATTAGATGGTTGGAGTATTCCACTTCTCATACAAGAATGGCTGATGATTGACCAAGGACTAGAATTACCCCCTGTTCAAAATTATGGGGAATATATCGCTTGGTTGAAAAATCAGGAACGTGGAGAAGCAAAATCTTTTTGGCGTAAACAGTTACAAGGCTTTACATCTCCAATTCGGATTCCTACTGATCGTGAGCATCAGAAGAGCGCTTCGCCGGGAGAAGTGAAGGAACGGTTATCAGTAGAGTTATCTGAAGGGATAAAGCGGTTTGCGCGAGAGCAACGTGTAACGTTAAATACTGTATTACAAGGTGCATGGGGACTGCTATTGCGACGATTGACAGGGCAGAGTGATTTGATCTATGGAGTAACAAGTTCAGGAAGACCGGCTGATTTATCTGGTGTTGAGCAAATGATTGGACTATTTATCAACACACTGCCCATACGATTACAAATAAATGATGAGTTGGGCATTGGTGAATGGCTGCGCGGATTACAAGCCCAACAAAGCGAAATGAGACAATTTGATTATTTACCACTTGTTGATATTCAAGAGTGCAGTGACGTACCTAGTGGTGTTCCACTATTTGATACATTATTTGTATTTGAAAATTACCCATTGACGAAAATGGACAAAGAGTCCAACCATACACAAGGGTTTTCATTGGAAGAGGTGCAAGCATTTGATCAGAGCCATTTTCCATTTACAGTGGTTACAGGGCCAGGTGAACAAGTCTATCTAAAAATCACCTATGATCAAAATCGATATTCGCTAGAATTAGTTGAGCAATATCGCCGCTACTATCAACATATTCTTCGACAAATGGTTCTTCAGCCGATTGCGAAATTAAGTGAAATCACACTCCTTACAAAGGCAGAAGAACAACAATTACTTGTTGAATGGAATTGTACAGAAGTGGAATACGCACGTGACTCTAACGTAGCGGAGCAATTTTCATTCCAAGCTGTGCGTACTCCAGGCGCAATTGCTCTGATGACTGATCAGCAACAGCTTACCTATCAGGAGTGTGAGGAAAAATCAAATCAATGGGCGCACCTATTGATACAAAAAGGTGTAAAACCAGGAGATCGGATTGGCGTCGCCTTGGGAAGATCAGTTGATTTTGTCTTGAGTATATTAGCAATTTTGAAGGTTGGAGCTGCTTATGTTCCATTTGATACATCATATCCGGCGGCGACCCTCAAGCAAATGATTGACGATACAACGATCGATCTTGTGCTTACTGATCCTGATCGGTGTAAGTTGTTTGAAGACTTTACCCACTGTCTGTTGGTAAATGAACTTTCGGAACAGGTAACCCAACAATCGAAGCTGTCGCCCAGTGTATCCTGCAATGCAAGGGATTTGGCCTATATTATGTTTACTTCAGGGTCAACAGGGAAGCCAAAGGGAGTAGCAATTTCGCATCGGTCGATTCTACGCTTGGTGCAAAATGTTGATTATGCAGAACTTACAGCGGATCATACATTTTTATTACTGGCACCAACAGCCTTTGATGCTTCTACATTTGAGCTATGGGGATCATTGTTGAATGGTGCGCGTTTAGCCATCATGACAGAAGAAAAACCTACCCTTTCTAAGATTGCAACTGCCATTGAAGAGTATCAAGTGACAACCCTTTGGTTAACAGCGGGCTTGTTTGCCCTGATGGCTGATCACCAGCTATCAACACTATGTCAGCTCCAACAACTTTTAGTGGGTGGAGATGTCGTATCTGTTAATCATGTGCAAAAGGTTTTAGCAGCAGGTAAAACCAAAGTTGTCAATGGTTATGGACCTACTGAATCAACCACTTTCGCTTGTTGTTATCAGGTGCCTCGAGATTTTGAAGGGTATGCTTTGCCAATTGGTCGACCCATCGCAAATACACAAGTTTATGTACTTGATGAACGTCAACAACCTGTACCAATTGGAACAGTGGGAGAACTGTATATCGGAGGTGATGGATTATCTCTTGGTTACTGGAACCAAGAAGCGTTAACAAAAGAAGTCTTTGTTCGTCATCCTTATAGTACGAATCCTACTGATAAACTTTATCGAACAGGTGATTTGGTACGGTATTTGCCCAATGGTGAACTTATGTTTATCGGTCGACGTGATCAACAAGTAAAAGTACGCGGTTATCGTGTAGAACGTACAGCAATCGAACATCTCTTATTACAACATGAACATGTACAAGAAGCTGTCGTAATTGTAGATCAGCAAAAACAATTAATCGCCTATGTGATGGGATCAGCAACGGAAGAAGAGCTAAAAAGTCATGTTCAAAAACGTCTTCCAATCTTTATGGTTCCTGCACAAATCATTCGTTTGGATCGACTTCCGCTCACACCTAACGGTAAGGTTGATCATCGTGCATTGCCAAAACCGATGACCACACAGGAAAGGATGCAAGCAAAAACTGAAGTAGAAAAACGATTGGTTGAAATGTGGGCAGAAATTTTAGAGATCGATCACGTGGGAATTGATGATCATTTCTTTGCTTTAGGTGGACATTCATTTCATGCGATGCGTTTAATGGCGATGATCGAGGAGCATCTTGATATTTCTTTACCGTTATCTACATTATTTGAGGCACCTACCATTCGCGAATTAGCACTGCATCTTGAACAGAAGCCAGATAAAACGTCTTCCCTTGTTTGTTTACAGCAGGGAGATAAAACGATTCGACCATTATTTCTTATTCACCCACAAGGTGGAGGTATATTATCCTTTGCGCCCCTTGTATCGTTGCTTGCTTCAGAGTTGCCAGTCTATGGATTACAGTCGATTGGCTATGAAGGGGAAGAACCGCCACTTGCTACGATTGAGATGATGGCAGAAAGGTATTGTGAAAACATACGTACCATACAGCCGAAAGGTCCATATCGTCTCTTAGGTTGGTCATTTGGTGGATGTTTAGCAGTTGAAATGGCACGTTATATGGAATCTGTGGGAGAAGAGATAGAATGGGTTGGTTTAATCGATAGTACATGGCTGCCACACGAACAAAAGCAGAGTTTTATTGAAAGTATTACCCATCCTGAAACGATTCAAGCACAGGCTCAGTCGCTTGGTGTAGAGACAACATCACCTAAAGTAGTGATTTGGATGCAAAATGGACTTGCCTACGCAAGTTATCAACCGACAAAACCTGTGAAAGCCGATTTATATCTCTTTCGTGCGGCAGATCATCAAGCAACATTTGGTTGTTATGATTGGAGTCAATTGACAACAGGTATTTATCAACAGCTAGAATGCCCAGGTGATCATACCACCATGCTATCTTTGCCACATGTAAAGCATCTTGCGATAGAGATTCGTAAGTTGACAATTGACCCAGTTCAAGTTGATTAGTCAAACGAAGATTAGAAAGGATTATTTCACAATGGATTCACCTTGGTTTCCGTTTAATCATCAAGTATCAACATGTAAAGAAAGATTTTTTTGCTTCCCATATGGAGGTGGGAATCCACAATTTTATCGAGCATGGCAAAATAAAATGCCCCAAGGGATCGAAATCGTACCCGTCCAGTTGCCTGGGCGGGGCATGCGATTTCATGAGCAGAACATTGATTCAGTCGATCAATTAATTGAAATATTAGCAAGAGAGATCCTTCATTATCTAGATCGTCCCTTTTTCTTTTTTGGTCATAGCTTTGGATCACTCATTAGCTATGAACTAGCCAGTTTTCTTCATGATCAATATCAAAAGCAACCCAATCACCTTTTTGTTTCAGGATATCATGCACCACATTTACCTGATCCAAATCCACCTATCTATCATTTGCCTGATGATCAATTTATTGATGAGGTAATTGCTAAAAATGGGATGCCAAAGGAAATTTTGGCCCAAAGAGAGTATTTGGATGTTTTCCTGCCATGTTTGCGTGCTGACTTTACAGCGGCTGAAACATACCAACATAAAAAAAGAAAACTATTAACTTGCCCGATCACCATTTTTGGTGGAAAAGATGATCACGAAGCAGATTTCGAACATCTCGAAGCATGGAAAGAGTTAACAACAGGTGCTTTTGAAAAAATTTTATTTCCGGGTGATCATTTTTTTATTCATTCTGCGGAAAATGAGTTAATCGATACAATTGTTAATCGATTGCGATTTAAGCGAAGCCATTCTTCGTAGAAGAATGGCTCAGATTGTAGACAAAGCATAAGTCGCTTTCATTTCTGAGAGTCAAGGTTTATTGCACTCTGTGTTATTGAAAAGGATTGATGCATCCAGTTCAGGCTACGTAGATGTATTCAAGACGCCGCGACTACTCGCTCAGGGCGGTATCAACTCGGCTATGCGCGTCATAGTAAGACTTGCAGCGTAGCTGCTTAGCGAAACTTATGCACGGCGTGTGCAGACAGTACTACCTCCTATTCTTCGCTTCATAGTCGCAGCTTTGTAGCGCCTAGACAAATGCGGGATTAGAAGCATTTGTCCGGCCATTACAAACCATCCTTTAAACATGCTTTATTTTCATGTGATTTTTCACCAAAATATAGGTTTTTCATCAGTTTGAATGAACAAATTCTTTATTTATCCATTTCTCTTTCTGTTGTAGGAGCATCAAGGATGTCAATGGAGGCTCGTTGCACCTCTTGATAACCTACTAAAATCGGGTCGATTTGCCTAAATGTATAATTGGGCATGAGTTTATATTGTATATCCATAAGTCCAGCTTTATTTAATTGAGGTTTTTTTCTTCTTGGCTGTTTGATTAGCTGAGGTTGATACCATTTTGTTATCAAAGATTCCGGTAGTTGTAGTCCCTGTTGAGCAAATATTTTCATGCGTATTTGTGTTCCCATTCCTGTATGGTATAAAGTTTGCCGCTGTGAAGCGGAAGAGGACTTATGAGATATTTTGATTGGTTGTTTGGATGCTGGATGATGACCTTGTAAATTCATTTGCCTGGAAAGAAAGTTGAGAAATGGTTGTAATAAATTAGATTGAGGTGATTTTACACGCTGATCATGTTTCCATAAACGATCTAAATGTTGATTAAGTGATACGGCCGCTTCAGTAAGATGCATGATCTCATACTTAGAATAAGGATTTTCTTCTGTCTGTTTAGCTTCTAATAGGCTAAAACCTTGGCTGATTCGTTCGACAATCGGATAGTGAATTCTCATCACGGGTGGAATTGTATAACCCATTTGTTCTACTGAATGAAAAGAATCAGTCATTTCTTGCGCCGACAAATATAAAGGTTGATAGAGAGCAGTGAACATTTGCTTGCATGGTTTTACCCCTTGTGGAAGGGATTGTAATGGTGAAATACACTGCAAACGAAGAAGGCTAGTAAAAAGCAGACCATTAGTCGGCTTATCTATCTCTAATTGGGCAAACTCAGGGATTACCGCCAAGGTCTTTTCCAGATCGGAGGTTGGAGTTGATCCATCTTGGATGAGTTGGTCTAAATACCGATTCAACTCTATAAGTTGTTGACAGAAAGCAGGTAAATCACGTTTCATCCATTGTTCTTGAGCCTTTTCATTCATTATTTCTACTCGGTCAGCATTCGTTTCTAGTGATGGATCTGGCTGTGGTTCAGGTATATTCGTTTGTTGATATGATTGCCTGCCTGTATGCTGTAAGGATAAAATATCGGAGATTTTATTAGCAGTCAGTTTCATTGCAGCAGGAAAGTTAACTTTCTCAATCTGTGTCCCAAGCCAATATTCCCCAGTATTCTCTTCTATTAAGATATCATTTCGTATTAAGGAAAGAAGATTGTTTCTAAACGTACTAGACTTTACATCAGATAGAACGTTTTTTATCTCTATCCTTGTTACTGGTTGATGATATTCACGCCCCTCTAACAATCCGATTATCGTTTGCATGATCTTTAATTGTACAGGGGTTAATCTAAGTCTCTGATGTTGTTGAGTTTGTCCTAATTGCTGTTTTTTAAAGGCTTTGACAATGCCTTCATCAGATAGTCCCGTTGCGGTGGGAAAGTTAACATCTACAATCCGTGATCCGAGCCAATATTCTCCGATATTTCCGCTTGTTAATATCTTTGCCTTTTCTAATTCATATAAATAGTCCTTTAAGGTATTATCGTTAACAGCAGATAACACATTTTTTAGCTCAATCTTTGTAACCGGCTGACGATATTGATGCTCCTCTAATAATGTGATCACTGTCTGTACGATTTTCAATCGTTCTGGAGATAATCTCAGTTTTCCCTGATATCGCATTTTTCCTTCTTGCTGTTTGATTAGCGCTTTCGCTATATCCTCATTTGTAAGTCCGATTGCTGAAAGGTCAAGATTGCGAATTTGCTCCCCAAGCCAATACTCGCCTGCTTTTTTTCCCCTCTCTAAAACATTTCCTTTATGTAAATCGGATAAATATTGTTTTAATAAAAGCTGATTTACCTCTGTTAAGTGCTGTTGTAATTGTGAATTGGTTACAGGTTGATTATATTGATTTTCCTCTAGTAATTGGAAAAGCTGCCGCACAATTTTTATTTTTATCGCTGAGAGCTTGTTTTTTTCTATGATTTTACTCACCTCGAATCTAGTTGGATTAGTATGTATCCTATAATGAAGGATAGTCAATGCTTATCAAGTTCGTTATATTTTTAGCATAGCAAAAAAAGCCTATTGGAAGTAACTTTTTCCATAAATACAAGATATTTTATATGTATTTGAGCAGCAAGCATCTCACATCGAATGAGTAAAGTAATAGAGAAAAAAATAAAGAGAATTTAAGTTTCGTTAAAGGTATGTCCATTAAGATAATCTTGCAAGGAAATATCAATACAAAAGCAAATTATTTTAATGGAGGTATGTATGATGAAACGGTTTTTTTCTTCTCTCAGTTCGACCAAGAAAATGTTAGGGATTACTGCTGTATGTGGAGCATTAGTATTGTCGATTGGTACTGGAGCAACTTTTGCTGAAAAAGCAGAAAGTGGTACAAAATCAGGATTGAAAGATCAGTTTGAGTTCAAAACACAACCGATAGTTAAAGCTGGAACTGGCCCTACGCTATATTCAAATAACAATGGAAAAAACAAAGTCCAGTTTTCGCCAAACGAGGCAATTCCAAATCAGAAATTTGCTTTGAATGAGAAAAAATTACAAGTTCGAACACAGAACGGGAAAACTGAGTTTTCAACAGATGGTGGGAAAACCTGGAGTAAAACCCCACCAAAAGATGTGATAGTCGGAAAAGATGGTTCGATCATATTTACGACAGACGATAAATCATTGGATCCAAATAAAGGTGCTAAAAGTAAGCTTTTGGTAAGACAGATAAAAGGGAAAACTGAGTTTTCGACAGATGATGGGAAAACCTGGAGTAAAACTCCACCTAAAGGTGTTATAGTCGGAAAAAATGGTTCAATCATATATACTCAAGGTGACAAAAAATTCCATACAAATAAAGGCGCTAAAGGTAATGTGATGATTAAAGAGACGAATGGGAAGACAGAGTATTCAACGAATGATGGGAAAACTTGGAGCAAAAACCCTCCAAATGGGATTCAAATGGAACAGCATGGTCAACAACATGTTGTAATCGAACATTAAAGCTCTGTGAATTTATAAAAAATGATAAGTGTGATATAAAGAAGGCTGGATAACATTCGGTCTTCTTTATTTTCAAACAAGGGGCTATATTGGGAATATATACAGAGCGGAGGGAATCAATTGAGAATTTTGCTCGTTGAAGATGAAAAATATATATCAGAAGCAATAGCGCATGTTCTAAAAATAAATCAATATATTGTTGATATAGAATCAGATGGTGAGAGTGGGCTTTATGCAGGTCTATCTGGGATATATGATATGATAATCTTAGATATTATGCTACCTAAGTTAGATGGAATTCATGTGTTAAAAGAATTACGGAAGCAAAAAATTAAAGTTCCGATCATGATGTTAACTGCTTTGGGAGAAACAGATGACAAAGTAACTGGGTTAGATAGCGGAGCGGATGATTATATAGCAAAGCCCGTACCTACAGAGGAACTGTTAGCTCGTATACGTGCTTTAGGACGGCGTCAGCAAGTATGGCATCAAAATGGTATATTAAAATTTGGATCTGTTGAATTAGATCCGCATCAGTTGGTTCTAAGGTGCCACAATCGTGATTTTCGCTTAACACCAAAAGAGTGTCAAGTGTTGGAGTTATTAATGAATAGGAGAAATACAATTCTTTCGAAGGATATGATCATTGAAAAAGTGTGGGGTTTTGATTCAGAAGCTACTGATAATCATGTTGAAGTCTATATCTCGTTTTTACGGAAGAAGCTTCATAATATACAAGCAGATATTATGATTCAAACAGTACGTAGAATTGGCTATATTTTAAAAATGAAAGGTGCAGCAGAAAATGTTTAAGAAGCTGCGTAACCATTTTTTGCTCATCAACATCACGATTATTTCATTCGTGATGATTACTGCATTAGCTGTTATCTATTCTATCACGTATAAAAAAGTACAAAGTGAGATAGAAGAGAAGTTACGTCCATTAGAAGTGATGAATCAAATGGTTACTACTAACGGACCAATAGAAGATAGTAAAAATATAAAATTTCAAAATGCTCAAGTCTTAGTAAACCGCTCACTCTCATTTGTAAGTCGTGTTGATAAAACGGGAAAAATGATAAGTGTTGATTCATATCTGAACTTATCCAACCAGATATATCAAAAATTATCTATTCTTGCTTGGGAAAATAAAGAAAAATATGCAATTATCGATGCATATGGGAAGAAATGGGCTTATTCTAAAATACCCCTTATCTCTAATCAAGTAAACACTTTCCATGATGGTAATGTAGTCTCTTCAAAAGTAGAGGAAAATAAGGGTGAAGGGAGCTCTATTGCTTTTCTCGATGTGACTAGTTCTTATCAAATGTTGCAGGAGCTGTTAACAACATTAATCATCGTGGGAATTGGTATGGTAGTTGCTATCTTTTGTATGAGTCTATATTTTGCTAATCGGGCTATTCAACCAATCGAAGAATCATGGGAAAAACAGAAACAATTTATTGCTCATGCTTCTCATGAGTTAAAGACCCCATTAGCAATTATCAGTGCTAACACAGATGCAATACTTGTAAGTAGAGAAAATACGATTGAACAATCAAAAAAATGGTTCGATCATATTCGGGAAGAAATAGCAAGTATGTCGAAATTAATCAATGGTTTATTATATCTAGCTAAAACGGAGGATACAACAATTCGGACCGCTTATCGAACCTTTAATTTTAGCAATATGGTAAACAATGTTATATTGTCAATGGAAGCTGTAGCATTTGAAAACCAAGTTCATCTTCGCCATCAAATTGAACCTAATATAAAAATGAAAGGTGATCCAGATCAAATTAAGCAATTATTAATCATTTTGTTAGATAATGCGATCAAATATACAAATAAAAATGGGCATATCTCAATTAGTGTTTGTTCCAACTTTCGCCAAGTTATTTATTCGATTCGAAATACAGGACAAGGAATAAAAAAGGAGGAATTAACAAAAATTTTCGATCGGTTCTATCGGACAGACGCTTCAAGAGTGAATGCAAATGGATATGGATTGGGACTAGCTGTAGCCAAAGCGATTATTGATCGACATCAAGGAAAAATAGCGGTTGAAAGTGTAGAAAACAAACATACTACCTTTACATTTAAATTTCGGATCATTCATGAATAAATGAGCTTGAACAAGATGAATCTTTGTGAATAGCTATACCAGATTGATATTTCTTTCGTTGGCGAAAGGTTGCTGTGTTGGATCAATATGTTAAAGGATGTCTTAATGTGAAAAATAGATATGGTCATTATCCCTTTTTTGTATTTTTTGTACTTCTTTTATTGATGAACCATTTTGTTTATTTATATGGTGATGATTTTCGTTATGCAGCTTATTTTGGCTTGTATTCTCAGTTTCAGGGCCAGGAGTTTTCATTTCAAAATGTGTTGAACACGCAATTATATGATTATTTTCATGCCAACGGTAGACTGTTGATCAATATATTCACGATTTTTACGCTTGTGAATGGAATTGAGCTATGGCGTTTAGTAAATCCTTTACTGCTTACATTGCTCGCATATAGCATGTTTTATACGATCTATATTCGTTTGCCAAAAAGAGATGATGTCTACAGAAGTATGATTATTGTCACGCTATTTATGTCTATTCATATCCTGATCATGAGACAAACCATTAACTACGCCACGGGCGCATTTAATTATATCTATCCGATGATCTTTCTCTTTTTATTCATAGCCTATTTTCGTAGAAGTGATATCGGACAACCTGTGCAAAGTAACATAGCTTATATATTTTTTATAATGGCTGGATTTTTAGCTGGCTGGTCACAAGAACAAGTGTCAGCTTTAAGCGTGGTACTGGTTACTTTATGGTTATTTAAGCAATGGTTTCAGCGAAAGAGAGTCGAGCTTCGTCCGATCAGTATTGCGCTAGCAGTTATTCTGGGTGCTATTTGTTTATTTCTAGCCCCAGGTCCGAAACTTCGAGTTTTAGATCATTCTCTTGCATTCTATAATCATTTATCTATGTTAGGGAAAATCAAACATACTTTACCATATGTAATGAATTACTTTGTTTTGCAACAAACAGTCTTCATCGTCTTGGTTACATTCTTTTTAGCATTGCTTTTTTATCAGAAAACAAAAAATATGGTAGCATTTATTGTTATTCAAATTCTATTAGTTCCTGCTCTTTTCTCGATTGAGTTATTTGGTAGATTTTCTATTTATCAAGTTTTTACGAATCAATTGCTTACAACAATCTATGGATTATTAGTGATGATCATGATTTGCTTATTGGCTTTTTATCTTGGAATCAAAGAGAAGAAGTGTTTGTATTTTGCATTTACGATTGGTTTTCTAATGCCTGATCTTATCATGATTTTTACCGCTCCAGTGGCGGGGGGACGAGTTGCTTTTCCAGCTATTCCGTTTGCTATTTGTTTGATTTCTTTTTTGATCAGTCAAATCAAAGAGCTTCGATATATACGTGTATTTATGATTACGTTAGGAATATGTGCATTCCTTCACTATGGGGTAACGCTAAAAAATTACTATCATAATGCAGTTGTGCAAGAGAAACGGATCAATATCATACAAACAAGTAGAGAACCATTGAATGGTGTTATGAAGTTGCCAGCGTTAAAAGATCGATATTATGCAGCTTATGAAATTACGAATTATCCTTGGGTAGTCGATGCATTTAAGGCATATTATCAAATTCCCATGGATACTAAGATTGAGTTATTGAAATGAAAATATGAGAGGTTCAGTTGAAAAAACGAACTGAAGCAAATTCTTCGCAAAGGAAAATCAATGAAAAGGAAGGGCTTGATTCTTGTGAACTGGGAAGGATGGGAGAATCATTTGCCTATCTCTAAAGTCGCTTGAGAATTTCATGAGAGTGTTGGTTAAAGATATAGTGAAGACTTCATGATAAATTTTTATCATTAGGATATGTTATATTTGTAATATTCAGATCATTTTGGTTAACAGCCATGCCGAAACATGACCTAGGGGACATGGCCCAACTGCACATCATCGTACAGTAAAGTGGAAGACTTGTAGTGGGGACTACCACTTATGGGACTGTTCCTCCATTCGTGTAGCAAAGCATGTTCCAGCTTCAGCAACGGACGCAGGAACTTCCAGATCTTGTAGCCCGAGGCGAGCTCCGCCGACAACATGTTTATCTAGATTAGGTAAACAAGAGGGAAACAAAGTGAAATTCAAATGATGTATGAGTATTGAACACTCCCGCCACCTACGCTAACGCTAAGAGGTGGGGGATTCTTGGGAACTCCCATCTACTGACGGGATATGAACCAAGCTATACCGCCATTCCAGCGGCAATGAGTCTTATACCTTCTTGCAAGATGTTCGTAGCGGCGTTCATGTCTCTGTCGTGTTCTGTACCACAATCAGGACATGTCCACTTTCTAAGGTTGAGGCTTTTCACTTCCTTATTTCTGTAACCACAGTTGGAACAAAGCTGACTGGATGGAAAGGTTTTCCCTACTTTCACAATGGTTCTTCCGAACCATTGTGCCTTGTACTCCAGCATGGCTACAAATTCGGACCATGAGACGTCAGTAATGGATTTAGCTAGGCTGTGGTTTTTCACCATATTCGCCACTTGTAAGTCCTCTAAAGCGATCGTTTGGTTTTCACGTATGAGCTTAGTGGACCATTTATGTAAGAAGTCGTGCCGTGCATTTACTATTTTTTCATG
>NZ_FQVL01000009.1 GCF_900129355.1 Seinonella peptonophila
AAGGTGGGGTAGATGACTGGGGTGAAGTCGTAACAAGGTATCCCTACCGGAAGGTGGGGATGGATCACCTCCTTTCTATGGAGTACCTCAGACTATACTGTCTGGTACAATTTTGAACGAACTCTCAGGTCCGTGTTCACCCTTCTGTTATTAAAGAAACGAGCTCGCTACTTAGATAGCGAGCTTTTTATTTTTATTGTTGATCCAATTTAGCGAATCATGTTTGAATAGATGGGGTGTAGCAATCATCGTCAAACGTCTATTCGTTTGATCTCATCCATCAGGGGATGAGGCGACTTGTTCCCTTACAAGATCTAAATTATTGGAAACCGAGCTTATTTGAGAGGAAGTCATGTCCAATCAGCAAAATAGGCTGAGCAATCTGATTTCAGAGAAGGTTGCGGAAAAACTTCGCTCTTTTACTGAAACCAATCTCGCTCTATTCGCTATTGGCGAAGCTGGAGTCGTCGTGGTCGGACAGACTGTTGCCATTATGAGTGTGATTGGCATTCTGAACTTGGGCTTGAGCAGTGCGCTCGGAACGCTGCTACCACAGAAAAATAAACTTGAGGGGGTAGCAAGGGCTCGTGCGCTTCTATGGACTGCCATGAGGCTAAATCTGATCATTGGGATCATCACTCTATGCGTAGTGATTCGTTCCTCAAGTTGGCTCACAGGGTTCTTTATGAGTGGGAACCAACAACATGAGGCTACTCTCTATCTTAACTGGGTAGGAGGAAGCTGGGGAATTCTGTATGGAATGCGGGATATCCTGTCAGTAGCTCTCGTGGAAAAAGATCAAACTCAGATTTTGAAACAAACCTCAGTAGCCACTCTCCTGCTCGTCTTTGCTGCAAACGTCATTTGGCTAGCTGTGGGAGACTGGAACTTGGTCTCGCTCGCGCTTTCCAGTGTTGTAGTGCGCTTGGCAATGATATTTGTACTCATGGGATTCGTTGTTAAGCAATACAGCACTTCCTCGCAGCTTCAACACGGACGTAAGTCGAGCGAACATGCCTGGAAGAGAAGATGGATCTGCGAGCTTCGAGATGCTACGGCATTGTTGAAGCACGCTGTACCGATCTCTTTTCGCTGGACGCTGGACTACGGGGGGCAGCTATGCTTTAACAGCATTGTACTATCGCTAGGAGGGGTGATTACCTATGCTGGCTATGGGCTGTGGATTCAGCTGCGGAGCCTACTGATCAATCCGCTTGGGCTGGCAGCAGGACGGATTGCCCAGAAGGATATCTCCAAAGTCCCTGGTGTGTATCCAAAACTGGAAGAACGCACAGCTCGAATCAATGCCTACCAACAAATTCTAGACCAGTACGTGGTCGAGGTGGGAATTCGGAAGATGATTCGGGAGCGGAAGAGTATGGTCGTAGGCGTGCTCATGCTTTTTGTCTGCTATATCCTGTTTCAACTTCTGGTTCTTCATACAAATGCAAATGTGATGATTCAGTTTTCGGTTATCACGATCACAGGACTGCTATACTGGTGGCACCTCCCCCAAACTTGTTACTATGAGCAAGCATTCCTCGGAATTGCTGAGCTCAAGTGGAGGCAAGTGCGGGTCACCCTGCTCGGACTTACAGCTACAGGGGTGACAACATGGCTCTATATGTCGTTGGCCAAGTTGGTTCCGGTTAATGGCTTTGTAGCAGTCGCAGTCGCTCTGGGGGCTTTTACAGGGCTGTGGGGGTGGCATGTGCCCTACTCGCGCATCAAAGAACAATTGACCCAGATCAAGAAAGTGAAATAGATGAAGCCCCGTATCCTGACAGATACGGGGCTTCATTTTATGTGAGATGATAAAAATTAAGATGAATAAGTACGAGATGATGAAATCGTTCTATGATCTGGAATTGAATCTAATAAACATTCGGTTTCCACATTGGGAGTGTAAAATGATTGTAGTAAAGGTAAACAAACTTTTTTAATATTCTCGGTTGAGAGAGGATGAAGAATGATTTCTCCATATCCTGACTCAGCAGCTAATGATACACATTGAGTGGCTGTGTGAGCTGGAATCAAAGTAATCGTAGAAATGCCTGAGTCTAAGCGAAACTCACCTAATCGAAAATCGGCTGCTAAAAGATGTTCGCCTGTAATTTCTAAGAATGAATGAATTAATTGCACAGCGTCATTATGACTAGAAGTTGACTCAGAGTGTGTTGAAGGATCAGCACCGCTAAGCTCTCGTAGTAGCTGATTTGTATAATAATCCATACCTTCCGCAACTGTACGGGCACTTAGCTCAAACATTAAGTCACGTTGATATAAGCTATAGATTAGTTGATACCAAGGAAGTGAACGAGTGATATCAACGCCGCGAAACCAATCACCTAGCTCATTCATGATAATGGTAGATGATGTCTTAGGCTCGATTAAACAATTTCGAACTTCTGCCTCCAAAGAAGGATCTTCAGGTAGAAGAAGTTTACAAAGCTCAAATAATAATTCATTTTTCATAGGATCAACCCCTACATTCGTCTAGTGAGAGGGTCTTTAGAACGTGTGTTCGATTCCTTTCATTATACCACTTAAATTGGTGGAGAGCAATGTGAAGTGTAAAAAAGGCTTCCATTAATTTTTCGAGATAGAAGCTACCTTTGGAGTCGATATGAAGAAAAAATACAATAAAAATTCACAAATCGATGATAAAAAATTCTCAACATCACTCCATAGCATCAATGTGGTAACTATATCCATTATAGCCAAACAAATAAGCCAATTCCAGGTTTTTCGGTGCAAAAGATCATCTTTTTTCACTTTTTGAACCTGTTACTACGATAGATGTCCATGTATAATGGCTAAGTAAAACAGGAAGATGGGGTGAGATGATGAAGGTTGAGACAAATATAGCGCTGAAAGAGTGGGCAGTCGCAATTCGTGCCTTAGGAAATGGGGAACAAATATTGCTGATGAGAAAAGGTGGGATCCGTGAAGAGACACGACATTTTGAAGTTCAGAGTAATAAATTTTTACTCTATCCTACCTATGAGCATCAAAAGGCACATCTTTTAAAAGAGGAGAAACAGGGAGAGTTACAAGAGACTTTAGCTGATTGGTCTGCTGAAGATTCGATGGTAACTCTCCAATACTATGCGGAATTAGTCGAAGATATTGAGATCCTCGATGATGAGATGTTGCAACGGGTCGATGCACATCATATTTGGACAAGAGAATTTGCCTCAGAGAGATTAAAATGGAAGAAAAAGTTGCCCTTACATCTATTCCTAGTAAGAGTTTATCAATTAGAGCAGCCAATCCCAGTTGAAATAAAAGACGAATACTTAGGGTGCAAGTCTTGGATTGAACTTCCTACAAAAGTATTGGGAAAAAAAGCATCTCCAGTTTTAGATGAGCATGCTTTTTCTGAAGAAGTAGCTCGTATTCATACCGAGTTGCAAAATTGATGGAGAAAAGTTAGGCGCTCTTAATTTAGAGCGCCAGTCTCTTTTCTAATGATATCTTCAGTTTCGACTAATACTTCTTCCAATGTCATAGATTCTTCTACATAAAGTTTGATCAGTTGAATAATCTGATCACCTTTTTCATCGGATAAACCGAGTGCCATTAACATATCCTGAAACGGATCAAAATTCCGTTTTAAAATGTGTATATTATGACTTTGAAAGAGTTGTTCTAGCTGACTTGTTGTATAGTAAATATCTTTTAGCATTTGCAAGATGATTCCAATGAGTTGTTTCTTTTGTTGATCCATTTAAATTACATACCCCTTCATTTGATTAAATTAAATATAAGTCATATGATAAAAATATTATATCAATTTCTGATCTAACAATCATCCATCAATCTTTCCAAACAGCATTCCTCTTTATGTTTTCCAAATCAGTTTGCCCGAAAGGAAAATACTGCTACAGCTGTCATTCCGTATAAGTGGCACCGAAAGAAGTAGATAATAATTGTTCATTTTTCGGGCAATATGAATGAGAATCAATTCCATAACGAAAAGGGGGGTTCGACATGACAACAACAGCACATGCTGGGATGCATGAAACTCCCTAACTTGCGCTGTTGCTGTTTCTAACTATTTGTTGCACCTACCACAAGCAGGGCATTGACACCCCTTGTGTTCTTGACAAACTTCCTCACAATCTGGACAAGCATTGCAGGTCATGCAGACCTCAGTATGGTGTATAGAACACCTGGCTCTTCCATCATCATCGTCCAACATGTCAAGTTCCTAACAAAATAGTCCACAGACTTTGAAAAAGTTCTCTTCTTTTAACATCTCCCTCAATTGCATCAACTGACGAACAATTGATCCTTAATTAGATAGATTATGCTCCCTTCTTTCTGTTGGTTTGGGAAATCGAGTGTCTATATCTTAACTAAGGAATAGCTTGGATTGATTATATTATATAATAGGAATCATGCAATTTCATATTATTCGTAAATTATAATTATTTTGTTGCGTATCAAACAAGAATTTCTTTCGGAACAGTAGCTAGTCAATCAAATTGAAGGTGATTGACCTTATATTTGAGATTGATCAAACGCGCGAGGAGAAGTAAGGTATTGAGAACTCATTTAAGAATGTTTTAGTGCTTAGCATAACCATTTTTGTTAGAATCATATCTGTCTTCAAAAATAGGAGATTGAAAATCAGCAGTTGTTAAACTGACGTTTTCAGGAATCTATTACCTTTGTCAATTCAGTTGAAACTGGTTTTTACTCTCCATGATAAGGGTATAGACAGAGTAGAGATAAGAGCGGAAAATGATTGACAGCGAAGGCTGACAACAGTACCATGATGAAGGAAGAAAAACTCCTATATTTGTCAAATTTTTTTAATCTAGCACCCTCTAAAATCACATGAGAATAAAAGAAATAGAGAAATAGACTGGTCATGGTTCATCATCTATGCTGAACTGATCAATCACAGCATACTCATGCGATCACAATGATTGGAAGGAATGGAGAGTGGTGTTACTCGTTTTGTTTAATAGTTTATGAACAGGGAGTTTTGTTAATGCTTGATCAAAAGAAAGCCAATTACTTATTCGTCAGAGAGATAGCTGATTTGATCATTCCCAAGGAGAAAGTGGTCACGGTTGACCCTGATTGGTCCCTTGAAAGGGCATTGCTCATATTAACTCGAAAACAAACAACTTCTGTGCCTGTTATCCATCCTTCAGGGCAAGTAGAAGGGCTGATTAGTAAGACTGATATATTAGATTTTATGCTGCATATTGGCAGAAACGATAATCATTTTGATTTTTCTGGTTTGAGTAATCACAGGGTTCGAGAAGCGATGAACTTAAATCACCAAGGAATCATGGCAAACTCCATCTTTTCTTTTGCATTCGAAATTTTGGTGAATCGCTCTTATATTCCCATTATTGATGAAAGAAATCAATTTGTAGGTATTTTAACTAGGAAAGTATTAATGGAGAAAGTGATTAAATATTTTCAGGAGGAGTATCTACAGATCGTTGAAGATATGCAAGGAAAAGTATAACAAATGCCATTCACAAAGAATGGCATTTGTTAACAAGATTATGTAGATTTGTATAGAGTTTAGTATGGTTTTTCTAATCATGAGCTGTCCGTGGCTTTTCGGCATATTTTTTCATAAAGAGAGCGATTTCATCCCAGCAAATGGCATCAGTAGGGCGACTTAGATGGTAGGCAGTTTGTTGTAATGATTGAAGCCAGCTCTCAAAGCTAAATTCATCTTCGCTTTGGTGGAAATCCTCATGATAAGCTCCCATCAGAAGCGGCTTGATTCGCTCATAGACGTTTTTGTAGATAATCGATTCTAAAGGTTCTGGAAACATCGGAGCGACGTTCAACAATTGACGCTGTCCTTTCCAGATGGTTAACATTCTTTGCTTCATAAAACTTTGTAGATAAGTATGATCTGTTTCTTGATTGACTTTCCCGTACGATGAATAACTTTTGTCGAAGATGTGAAAAGGATGTATATGCTTGGAAAGTTTTGTTGGCGGAAGGATTCGATGCTGTTCAGAAAAGGCTTGGTTGCTTCCATTTTTGATATAAGAAATGATTTTCTTCACAGTTTAGCCCCCTAGATGTATCAAAAAAATAACGATCAAGTATTTTCAGTAGGTCCAATAGTTATAATTGCATTCAACTTGTTTGAATTATACCAAAACATGATCCTACTTGCGAGAGGATTCGTAAACCTTTGAATAAAGAAAGGTTCGTACATAAGAAGAAAACCGTTCATATGTTCGATTATACATTTTTTTCGACTTTTTGACTATCCCTTTTGAGAAAGTCTTTTTTTATTTATGGATTTGTTGGGATTGCGTAAAAAACTCTTGTTCATGAGAATGAATATGATTATAATTCTCAATAGAAAACGAAAACGAGAATCTTTATCAATTCATTTAGGTGGTGTATGATGAGTACGCATAGAAAACGCCGAAAGGTTAGCGGGTTTGTATTGACCGGCTTACTTAGTATGGCTATGATTACTACTTCGTGTGCGCCGAGCATGCAAGGATCAAAGCAAAAAAAGAAACTGAATGTTCCAGTTACAAGCTATCGTTTTGATACAGCAGGTAATATGTTTGCCTATAGTGAATTTGAACTTTCCGGGGAGCCAATGGTTGAAAGCCTTGGGCTTAACCTAGATTTATTAAAACCAGAAGCAGTCGATAAACCATCGCGATTTGACTATACAGCAGGGATAGAGTCGTACGAATACTCTGAAGAAGCTATGTATGAAGTGGTTGAAAAATCTGGATTAGGTATTCACCTTGTGAATGGTCCAATGATCCAGCAATTAGCTTCAGCAGCAGGTAAAAATAATCGTGAATTATTAGGTGAAAGAATAAAAGAATTAGCAGAACAAGTAGGTTATCCAATTGAACAAATTCAACAGAATATGTACCCTACAGTGATTGAATATAGTGGCGGCGATCCACATTATACTCAAAAAGTGGATACGGGCAAATTTGCTGATGGAGAAAAAGGTGCCTATACGCCTAATTATCAGGTTGACTTTGCTTCGCTCCGCTGGGATCGTAAAAAAATGGAGAAAACACTTATCCCATCGGCATATGGTAGTACCTTTCTCAAACAAGCTTTGTGGGCAGGGGATTTTTTAGGTGGTGTTCATACCAAAGATAAGGATGAAGAAAAGGAGGCAACTAGTTCTTCTGACGATAAAGATCCCAATATTGGTTTAGGCGTTAGCTCAGCAGATGGTATGCAAGGAATGATCTTAGCTGAGGAAATTTGGAATAAACTTGCCTTTATTCATGAAAATCTTTTTTACAATCCTCAAACAGGACAATTAGAGAAAGCACAAGGCAGTAAATATGACCCCAGTAAAGGATTACAGTATTTACCTCATGAAGTTGTTGTCGATGAAAAAGTAGATGATTTAGGTGCTAATGCTGAGAAGTTGACCGTGAAGAACCCAAGTAGTGATTTACAGGACCAATGGATGATGCTATGGCCGGCAAGTGAGTATTTTGGCGTGATGGATCAAAGGGACGAAAATAAGAATATCAACCCAGCGTTTCGCGCTTTAACTGATGGAAAGCCCTTTCCTTCTGCTCCTAAAGAAAATCTTGATCAGGACACAGATAATGATATTGATAGCACAGATCCATATTCATTAAATCGGGGTTTGCTTTTACAACAATTCCGAAACCTCCAAACCATGCACTGGAATGAACAGGAAGGAATCTTTGTAACTAAGCATGATGGAAAAACACAAGGAAAAGTGTTTGATCCTTTTCAAGCAGGTTATACGGTGGAGTCACTACGAATATTCCAACGGGCTTATGATGGGCTGCCAGTAGGATATGCCAGTGGTGAAGACGCAGAAGGTTTAAAGACAGAAGAAGGAAAACAAGCACTTGCAATGATTCAAAAGCAAGCAGACTTTATTCTAGCTAAATTGATCGAGAAAAATGGTCTAGTGGCGAATGGATATGAGATTGGGAACGGGAAAGTGGGCGGTCAGCCAAAATTGCTTGCCCAAATCGGGGCGATTCGTGGTTTAACCGCTGCTTACTTAGCAACTAAGGATAGCAAATACCGAGATGCAGCACGGAAAATTTATGTTGCGATGGATCAATATTTCTGGGACCCACAATTAAAAACTTTCCGTACAGAAGGCAATCAAGCGATCTATGATCCAACAATAGCTGGTGGTGTGTCAGCAGTACTCCGCTTAGGATTAACCTCGCTTATGAATACGACAAGCGATTCAACGAAACCAAAAGCTCTGCAACGAAAAATACTAAAAGAGCGTTATCAGGATTTTTATGACCATGTGATAGATGGGCCATCGTTGACAGAGGGGATGCAAGCAAGTGAATTTTGGGATACTGGTGATCTCTACTATGAAAAAGATCAATCAGGAAATACAGATAAAGATCATGTACCGCAAATTCAAAAAGGTCATGGTAAATATGGTATTTCTCCAATTCTATTACCTGTAGAAGTAAAGTTGAATCGTGAAAAATAAGGATGAATGGAGTATGAACCTCAGTTATTCGCGATGGGTGGGCGTGATCATTGTCCTTGTAATCATCACCGCTGGATGTAACACAGGTTGGTTTACAAACGAAAAGCGTGACCAGGCCGTGTCGAGTAAAAATATCATCACCAATCAAGCAGGAACCGTTACTTATATTGCAAATTTAGACGTGCCTACCGTTACTTTGGTGGATACGACAAAGAATAAAGTGTTGCGGGAAATCCCAGTTGGTAAAAACCCATCTACATTAACTTTAAGCTCAGATCAGAAAGAACTATATGTGGCCTGTACAGGTGATAACCGCATCGACGTGATCGATTTAGATCAGCAACAGGTTGTACAACAAATTAAGACCGGAATAGAACCGTATGCTGTTCTGACTAGCCCTGATGGGGAATGGCTATATGTAAGTAACTTTCGTTCCCATACGCTATCGATCATTGATCGCGATGAAGGAAAAGTGACGAAGCAAATTCAGCTCGATGAAAAGCCAAGAGCGATGGCCATGACCCGCGATGGTAAAAAACTATATGTACTACACTATTTGAATGGAAAGATCAGTATTGTTGATTTAACTCATCAACAAGTGAAGAAACAAATAAAGTTAGCGAATTCTCCAGATCAGAGTGACCGAAAAAAGAGTCAGGGAATCCCCAATACACTAGAACAAATCGAAATCACACCAGATGGAAAAACAGCTTGGGTTACCCATTTGCTAACAAATGTGGATACACCGATTCACTTTGATGAAACGATCTTTCCTGCGATTAGTAAAATTGATATCCAAAAAGATGTAGAATTACTCGCTGAGAGGAAAGAATTGTTTAAAGGTATTGATATAAAAGATACGCAAAATAAAACGATGATCGTATCGAATCCTTCGGATATCCAGTTCAATACAGAGAAAACAAAAGCATATGTATTGATGACAGGTAGTGAAGATCTGGTCGTGTTTGATCTAACGCTCGGTGGAAATGCGACAGAAATCATTCGAAGAATTCCTGGTGATTTTCCAATCGGTATGTCACTTTCTAAAGATGGTAAAGTCCTGAATGTTCACAATGGAATGAGTCATGATCTGGTCCAGATTGAGACGGGTAAAGGTGAGGAGTATGGAGAAACACAGGTAAAAGAGGAGAAACCTTTGCGCTTAATCAAAAAGGATTCCCTTTCTCCGCTTGTACGAGAGGGAAAAAAGCTCTTTTACAGTGCCAATAGCGATGAAAACGCTGCTGATCTGACTCAGGACAATTGGATGAGCTGTGCTTCTTGTCATGCTGGTGGGGAGACCGATGGCTTAACGCTCATGACCACAAAAGGCCCAAGAAATGTACCGAGTAATGTTTTAGCAATGAAAACAGGACGCTTTCTCTGGGATGGCAGTCGTGATGATTTTGAAGATTATTTGTTAACAGTGCAGACTGAGATGGGTGGTATGTTACGTTTTGATCCAAGTAAGCCATTACCAAAGGATGTTAAAAAAATATATCAAGCTTTAGCGGCTTACTTAGCAACAATCCCTGTGCCCCAAAATCCGACTCATGATCAAAGAGGAAAATTAACTGCTGAACAAAAACAAGGGAAAGCACTATTTGAAGGAAAAGCTAATTGTATTTCTTGTCATGCTGGCACCCAAATGACAGATAGTGCAAAAGCTGTTGATCAGCAGGGTCAGTTAACAGCTCTTACAAGTGAGTATTTATATAACGTAGGGACAACCAATCCGCTTGATCAGCCAAGTTCAGGTGATCCACGAGCAGGAATGAAAAATCCACGAGATACCATACATTTTGATGTTCCTACGCTTCGAGGGATCTTTACGACAGCACCTTATCTGCACGATGGTTCAGCGAAAACGATTCAAGATGTATTAACAAAGAAAAATCCCCTGGGACTTCATGGGAAAGTGGGAGATTTAAATAAGCAAGAGCTTCATGCATTGGTGAAATATGTAGAGTCACTCCAGTAAACCAAGCCGTAAAATGGCTTGATCAGAATGATGAAAAACCCAATTGATAAGGAAGAGGTTCGTACAATTTGGTAGAAGAGGGAGCAATTGTGGCGCCTTGAAGACATCAACGCATCCTGAAATGGAGGCGAAGCGTGAAATATTGACGGAACCTTTACTTTGTCTACAATCTAAACCAAGCTGTAAAATGGCTTGGCTTTTTTGTATGTGAAAATGGGTTATTTTCGCTTAAAAATGCTATAATCGTGATACTTTGATTTCTGCTTGCAAAAGATAATACTTGATTCATGATGGTAACTTCTATAGAATGTAATGAGAATCAGATGATAATCATGCTAAATTGAGAATGCATTGATAATAATAAAGCGATTCTCAATCTCTTAGTGAAGCAATTCGTCATGATTAAATAGATGAGCGATATTTTTGGAGGAATGATCTATGTCAAATAGACCACAGCTTGTGATTCGTGATTTAAAGGCAAAAGTAGAAGATAAGGATATATTAAAAGGTGTGAATCTAGAAGTAAATGGTGGAGAAATTCATGCGATCATGGGGCCGAATGGAACGGGAAAAAGTACATTGGCGTCTGTACTTATGGGGCACCCAACCTATGAAGTAACAGCAGGTGAAGTTCAGCTTGATGGTCAAGATGTCTTGGAAATGGAAGTAGACGAACGAGCAAAAGCAGGACTTTTTCTAGCTATGCAATATCCAAGTGAAATTAGTGGTGTAACAAATGCTGATTTTCTGCGTAGCGCAATCAATGCAAAAAGAGAAGAGGGGAACGAAATTTCCCTGATGAAATTTATTCGTGAATTGGATAAAAAAATGGATCTATTAGAGATCGACTCCTCATTTTCACAAAGATATCTGAATGAAGGTTTTTCTGGTGGAGAGAAGAAGCGAAACGAGATTTTGCAGATGATGATGCTTGATCCGCGGATTGCCATTCTCGATGAGATCGATTCTGGACTTGATATTGATGCGCTCAAAGTGGTAGCAAAAGGAGTAAATGAAAAGCGAAGCCCAGAATTAGGTGTGATTATCATTACTCACTATCAACGGTTGCTTAACTATATTAAACCTGATTTTGTCCATGTCTTTATGCAAGGTAAGGTTGTAAAATCTGGTGGGCCGGAGTTAGCTGAGCGACTAGAAGCTGAAGGATACGATTGGGTTAAAGAAGAACTGGGGATTGAAGACGAAACTGTTGGGCATGCCCAGGTCTAAGGGAGGTGATAGAAGTGAGTGTAGAAGTCTATCAAGAAAATATACGAGAATTTTCATCAAAACGACAAGAGCCAGAATGGTTACGGCAGAAAAGGTTAGCTTCACTCGCCTTGGTTGCTGAGCTTGACCTCCCAAAGCTAGAGAAAACAAATGTGAAATCATGGGGTTTTACGGATTTTGTTCCTGTTCCTTCTGAACAGTCGGTTCAAACACTTCAGCAGTTGCCTGCCTCTATTCGTGATTCAATTGCAGCAGGTGATGTAGGGACAGGACTTTATGTTCAAAAAAATCAAGAGTCTATCTTTGAGCAAGTTGACCCCGAGTTGCAAAAACAAGGTGTTATTTTTACATCACTTGAACAGGCGATTCAAGAACATGGTGAATTGGTTGAAAAGTATTTACTGCAAGCATTCCAAAATAACGAACACCAAGTTGCAGCGCTTCATGGAGCATTATTATCAGGTGCTTTTCTCTATGTGCCACGCAATGTTGAAGTAAAAGTGCCTCAGCAAGCTATTTTTGCTTTAGCTGGAAATCGGACAGCCGCTTTCCCACATCTATTGGTCGTAGCAGAGACAGGTAGTAAAGTTGAAGTGATCGCTAACTACTTTGATTATGAAGGGCGTCCTACTGTCTTAAATAGTGTGATTGAAGTCTATGTAAAACCTTCAGCACATGTTCAGGTTACAACCGTGAACCATACCAGCTCATCGGTGGTTGATACGATTTATCGACGTGCGATTGTTGAGCGAGATGGACATTTAGAATGGGTGATTGGAGATTTTAGCAGCGGGCGTCTACTCTCAGACCAAACCACATATCTACGAGGTGAAGGCGCGCATGTGGGCGTGAAATCTTTAGCTTTGGGTGCAGGCTCACTTCGCTCCAATATCACTTCCTCCATTAGCCATTTTGCACGGCATACAACAAGTGATATCCAGGCAAGGTCAGTCGTGAAAGATGAGGCGACGAATATCTTAAATAGTATTACAAAGATTGAAAAAGGTGCGAGCCAGTCTGATGGGCAACAATCAGGAAAAGTGCTGATGCTTGATTCAGAAGCCCGAGGCGATGCAAATCCAATTCTATTGATTGATGAAAATGATGTAACGGCTGGTCATGCGGCTAGTGTAGGGCGAGTGGACCCTTTACAGCTCTATTACCTGATGTCACGGGGAATAAGTCGAGCAGAAGCAGAGAAATTGATTGTATTTGGTTTCTTAGATGCAGTTATTCGTGAAATCCCTTCAGAATCCTTGCAAAATCATTTGAGACAGATTGTTGAAAGGAAATTTGATCAATGAGGGTAAATAAATCCGACTTTCCTATACTTCAGCAGAAAATTAATGATCATCGACTGGTTTACTTAGATAGTGCCGCTACTTCTCAAAAACCTATGTCTGTGATTGAATCCATCGAGCAATATTATAAAAAAGATAACTCAAATGTTCATCGTGGTGTCCATACATTGGGTAGTCGAGCGACAGAGGCGTATGAGGCAGCGCGTGAGAAAGTGGCTCAATTTATTCAGGCATCTTCTTCAAAAGAAGTGATCTTTACACGAGGAACCACAACTGCCCTTAATTTAGTAGCGAGCAGTTACGGACGTTCAAAATTGTCGGCTGGTGATGAGATTTGGATCACAGCGGCAGAACACCACAGTAATCTGATTCCTTGGCAGCAAGTGGCAAAAGCGACTGGAGCAAAATTGTGTTATTTAGAGCTACAGGCTGATGGCAGCCTTGATCTTGAGCAAGTCAAGGGGCAGCTAGGACCACGGGCGAAGATTTTAGCGATTCATCACGTCTCAAATGTACTGGGTGTAATTCAGCCAATTGCTGATTTGGCTAAGCTAATCCATCAACAGGGTGGTATCATTGTTGTCGATGGCGCACAAAGTATCCCACATCTATCGATTGATGTCCAACAGCTTGATGTCGATTTCTTCGCTTTTTCAGGGCATAAGATGTTAGGACCGACAGGAATTGGTGTATTATATGGTAAAGAAGCTTTATTAGAGCAGATGGAACCAATCGAATTTGGGGGCGAGATGATTGATTTTGTCGGTTTGCATGAAGCGAGTTGGAAGGAGCTGCCATGGAAATTTGAAGGTGGGACGCCTATTATCGCTGGGGCAGTTGGACTAGGGGCTGCGATTGACTATCTTCAACAAGTAGGTATGGATCAGGTTGAACAACATGATCGTCAGTTAACAGCCTATGCTTATCAGCGCCTTTCGCAAATCGATGGAGTCAAACTTTATGGCCCTCAAGAGAGCCGAATCGGCGTCGTCACCTTTAATCTTGGCTCCATTCATCCGCATGATGTAGCTACCGTATTGGATACAGAAGGGATCGCGATTCGCGCTGGACATCATTGTTGTCAACCGTTGATGAAATGGCTTGAAGAGACAGCTACGGCACGTGCTAGCTTCCATATCTATAATGATGAACAAGATATAGAAGCATTAGCAAGCGGTCTAGAAAAAACAAAGGAGTTCTTTGGAAATGCAATTGGATGATCTGTATCGACGCGTGATCATGGATCATTATCAACATCCGCGAAATCGGGGCACAATGGATAATGATGCGATTACCGTTGAGTTAAATAACCCAACATGTGGAGATCGTATTGCTTTGCAGATGCGTGTTCAAGATGATCAAATCAAAGAAGCCAAATTTGAAGGAGAAGGATGCTCAATCAGTTTAGCATCTGCTTCCATGATGACAGAAGCAATCAAAGGACTAAAGACAGATCAAGCCTTACAATTGGTCACCCTTTTTTCTTCAATGATGCAGGGACAAGAGGTAGATTCCGATCAATTTCCATTAGAGGATATTGAAGCATTGACAGGTGTAGCGAAATTCCCAGCGAGGATTAAGTGTGCTACGCTCGCGTGGAAAGCAATGGAAAAGGGCTTGGCCCAAAAGCATTAAACAGGGTATTCACAAGAGATTGCTTTAGATCAGCCCTTTTCTTTATATAGATTGCAAGAGAATAAAAGGAGGAAAGACCCATGGCTAAAGTTCCAGAGCTATCAGAATACCAGTATGGCTTTCATGATCGTGATGTTTCTGTCTATCGATCAAAACGAGGTCTATCCCGGCAAATTGTAGAAGAGATTTCACGAATGAAAAATGAACCAGAGTGGATGCTTGAGTTTCGGCTAAAATCATTAGAACAATTCTTTAAAATGCCGATGCCAGATTCAACAAATAGTCGTTGGTTTTCTATTCTGCCTGGTGAATTAAATTCACTGGATTTTGATGATATTACCTACTATGTGAAACCGTCTGAAAAACAAGGTCGCTCTTGGGAAGAGGTTCCTGATGAGATCAAACAAACCTTTGATAAATTAGGAATTCCAGAAGCTGAACAGAAGTTTCTTGCAGGAGTTTCCGCTCAATACGAATCAGAAGTTGTCTATCATAACATGCAAAAAGAATTAGAAGATCAGGGTGTGATCTTCTGTGATACAGATACGGCTGTACGTGAATATCCAGAGTTGCTAAGAGAGTACTTTGGCACAGTCGTACCCCCATCTGATAATAAGTTTGCTGCTTTAAATAGTGCAGTATGGAGTGGTGGAAGCTTTATCTATGTACCAAAAGGTGTAAAATGTGAAGTTCCGCTGCAAGCCTACTTCCGAATTAATTCACAAAACATGGGACAATTTGAGCGCACATTAATTATCGCTGATGAAGGCAGCTTTGTTCATTATGTAGAAGGGTGTACAGCACCAATCTATAGCACGGATTCCCTTCATAGCGCTGTTGTTGAGATTATTGTGAAAGACCATGCGCGCTGTCGTTACACCACCATTCAAAACTGGGCTCCTAATGTTTATAACTTAGTGACAAAACGTGCAGTTGCGGAGAAAGGTGCTCATATGGAGTGGGTGGATGGCAATATCGGTAGTAAATTGACAATGAAATATCCAGCAGTCGTGATGAAAGGCGAAGGAGCAAAAGCTGATGTTCTCTCCATTGCTGTAGCAGGCAAAGGGCAACATCAAGATGCAGGTGCAAAGGTGACCGCTTTAGCTCCAAATTGTACGGCTACTATCATCTCAAAGTCGATTAGTAAACAAGGTGGGAAAGTTACCTATCGTGGTTTGACCAGCTTTGGACGGAAAGCAGAAGGCTCCAAAGCAAATGTGAAATGTGATACATTAATCCTTGATAATGAGTCCACTTCTGATACGATTCCATACAATGAAATCAAGACGGATAATATTACTTTAGAACATGAAGCGACCGTTTCCAAGGTTAGCGAAGCCCAACTTTTCTATCTAATGAGCCGCGGACTCTCTGAAGATGAAGCAACACAAATGATTATCATGGGCTTTATCGAACCCTTCACCAAAGAACTTCCAATGGAATATGCAGTTGAAATGAACCGCTTGATTCAATTTGAAATGGAAGGTTCAATCGGCTAATAGGAGTTCCAACAGAAAAGCGCCATTTCTATACGCTGAGGATTCAGATAAACGAAGAACCCGATTTTTCACCACACAAAGTGTGGGAATCGGGTTCTTTTATTAGAATTCAACTTATTTTTTATTGAAGATTCGTTTTTCAATAATTTGAAAGTACTGGCTCTGTCCAGTGCTTTTTTGCGTACTTATTCATGTTAAGTATTTAGACTTAGATTAGTTGGGCAAGATTCTTGAAGGTATAGATTATGAATAATTAAATGGTATGCTAAAAATAAAGAATATTACTAGAATAAATAAAAGAGGTGTGAATATGGAAGCCACCAACTTTAAAGAATTATTTGGTCGTTCAGTAGAAGAAATAGAAATGTTTTTAAGAATTGGGAAAATAATGGAACAAGAAGAAAGCTCCACAATTTCTTATCATAAAATACTTGGTGAATTTTGGAAGGATGGAGAAAAAGTAGGCGAAAAACTAGAAGATCAAGATTTACTTGTTTTTCATCGAGATGATTATGATTTCGTCTCAAAAGTTACCCCTACATGGAAATGTGCCCAGGAGCATCAAAGGATTCAAGGGATTTTAAAACAAAACCCTGAACTGAGCCAAGCAATTGATGAGCATTATGAGTATATAGAGAATGATTTTACGAGTTATTATTTTGATTCCATTTATAAGGGTGATTCAAGCTATCTAGCGTATATAAAATTAGATGAATTAGAGAGAATCGGGTCTTTTGTAGAAGGTTGGCATCAAAAAATAATGGGACAACGCTTGGAACTGCATCCAGACCGTTTGAGTGATCAAGAAGAGGAAAGGGGAATATTGGAGATACTGGAGAGAGTTCAAGCTCGAAGAGAAGCGAAATTGGATGTAGAGAAAATCCCATTTGAAATGGAACACAGGCATCATTTATTTTCGAAAATTATGAACACAAACAAGGAAAATGATTTTATATTAAGTAGGAATGAAAATTTACAGAGCATTTATCAAGTCTTTGCCAAAGAGTTGCAAGGATTGATTAATAGGGAAAACCCGAAATATAAGAAGGATTGGCTTCGCAGTCAACCTGTTTTGTTAGGGAGTCCACTTCGTTTCTCAATAGAGGAAATAGAGTCGATGATAAGCTTATATGAGATCGCAAGAGAATCGGGTTCTAATATTGTTGAAGAAAAATCGTTTCGTAAATTTTTAAAAACAGATCAATATGAAATGTCTGGAGCTCTATCTGTATTGGAAAATTTAAAGCTTATACAAGTGGTGGAAACCTCCCAACAAATTCAATTAGAACCGAAATTTGAAAAGATCTATGCATATCTTGAGAAGACGGTTTTACAAGATCCTGAGAGAGGCCCACTCATACAGAAATATCTACAAGAAAATCGTCATCCACGTACAGAGCTATTGAGTGGTTTTAAGTTGAACGGGAGATTTCAATTAGAAGAGATCGAGTTTGTTCATGGAATAATGAAGAAGATTCATTCACAAATTGAACAAGATAAATTAGCAGAATTTCAGCACTCCGACTACGAAGTTCATCGGATAAGAAAGCTAGGAACGGAATTTAGATCCAAAAATAGTAGGTTATCAGAACATTCTTTTGCTCCATTTGAGAGAACTCATCGTCGAAATCTAGATTTTGATATACGGAAAAGTTATTTACCTCAATTAGCAGAGTGGATTGAAACTCATCCAAGGGAAGCGGATCGATGGATCAATATTTATAATCATGTAAGCCGATTTGTAGGAGAAAAACAACAATTACGTGCTCGGTCGTTTTTTCAGAGTGACCGTTGGGGAAGTTCTATTGACATCATAACACCAAATGTTGATAGAGATCGTAATCGATTCTAAAGAACATCATGATACCTTCTCTAACCAGGATTCCAACTTGTCTTAATTGGATCAGTGATCAATACTCACCTTTAGGTAAGTAGATGGCATAAAAGTGCGTACTTACATCATTTTATTGTGGTCTCTATACTTATAAATATAAATTTATTTGTAGGAGGCCTAGGAAATTGAAAACCCTTATTATCGCCGCGCATCCAAATATAGAAGCTTCAATTGTCAACAATAGGTGGATTAAAGAGTTAAGAAAATACCCAGAAAAATACACTGTACATGAATTATATCAGGAGTATCCAGATGAGAAGATAGATATAGAAAAGGAACAACAACGAATTGAATCACATGGGAAGCTAATTTTACAATTTCCGATTCAATGGTTTAATTGCCCACCTTTACTAAAAAAATGGTTGGATGATGTTTTTACGTATGGTTGGGCATATGGTTCAAGAGGGAATCAATTAAAAGATCGTAAAGTAGCTTTAGCAGTAACAGCAGGTATTCGAAAAGCGGAGTATCATCAAGAAGGAAAATATCTTTATACGCTTGATCAGCTGTTAGTGCCATTTGAAACAACATTTCGTTACTGTGAGGCCAATTATCGCTTTTATTTTGCTCATTATGGCAAAGAAAAAAGACCCGGTGGAAATGAAGAAGAAAACTACCGTCTAGAAGCACAAGAATTAGAACAAAGCGCTCGTGACTATATAGCATTCATTGATCAAATATGATGATGTAAAGAATAAAAATATCCTAGATGCTGGATATTTTTATTCTTTGTTTAAAGCAATGGAAGGGTGGTTTTTTTCTCCCCAGTCGCACATCATATTAAGCAATGGGATAAGAGAGCGTCCACGCTCAGAGAGTGAATACTCAACCTTGGGAGGGATTTGGGGGTATTCTTTTCGAATAATCAAACCATCTGCTACAAGCTCTTTTAACATAACGCTTAATGTTTTAAATGAAATTGTACCAATGCTTCGCTTCAATTCATTATGGCGCATCACATTATTTTCAGCTAACCAATATATGATAATCATTTTGTATTTTCCATCGATTAACGATAATGTGTAGCCAAAACCAGTATTCTTGAGAGCGGCTCCACCAGGAACGCAAGTTTTCTCTGTATTTTCCATCATCATTTCTCCTTTATTAAGTAGTTTGGGAAATTTATTCATACATACCACGATCTCAAATTAAATTGAACTATTTGAATGATATATCACAATGATTCATTGATCAGACTGTCTATGCGTTTCGTTAAAATATAAGCCAGCAATTGGTATGTTTTTATATATATATTAGATATTATAATTGTATTTTAGAATAAATTGAGAGGTGAGTCGCATCTGAAGAAACGTATCGGCATCATAGGTAGCAGTGGAGGAAATTTATTTCAATCAGGAGGTAACCTTCCCGAACAATTACTTAATGAAATGTTAAAACAATGTCAGGCTGCTGAATTAGAAATTAAAGAAGTACAATTTATTGCTGCGACTGCATCCATGGATCAAGTCAAGGAGACCACGTCAGGGAGACTATATCGTTTTGATTCAATTCAGCAAAATGTGATCGAAATGGTACATGGCACATTAAAAGAGGTAAATCAGCAAGCCAGAACTATGGATCAGAAAATAGCAGAATTGATTGATGCTGGTGAAATTGATGGTCTCATTATGATGAGTGCCGACCCCAGAGGAGTAAATCAAAAGACCGTTCAGGCAGCAGCAGGGAAGCAGATTCCTATTGTTGGGACAGGTGGAACCTCTATGTCCCTCGTCACCGCAGCAGGCGCCAATGTGATTGCAACGTCTGGGACAACTGGAACGACTAATCGAACACGTGCCATTTCTTTTATTAGCTCGCTTAGTAAACATTGGCAGCTAAAGTATCGCCCGGTAATCGGCACTACAGCAAAAAATGAAATGAATCAAAGTCAACTGCCTTGGCAACGAATTCGTCTACAAGGAATGATGATGGCTGCTTTACCAGGATTTATCGCTTTAGCACTTATTTTAGCTCTCAGTAAAATACCTGGTTTACAAGCATTGGCACCAATTTTTGATTTGTTAATCAAAGCCTTGCCAATCATGTTAGCTGCGATTGCAGCCCGGCAAATTTCAGGATTGGATGAAATTGCCACAGTTGCTGGAATTTTAGCTGGGGTATTATCAGTTGATGGTGGGATTATTGGAGGTATGATTGGTGGAATTGTGGCAGGGTTATTACTCACCTATCTATTTCAGTTAACTGTTCGCTGGAACTTCCCAGCAACCACTGTCAATATTATTGCAGGTTCATTTGCTGGTCTATTGGCAGGATTGCTTGGTAAGTTTTTAATCGCTCCTGCTGCATTGGAGATTGGGAAACTTATTCGTTCAACCATTGAGATACTGATTCATTTTAGTCCAGTTGCAGCGGGTGCAGTTGCTGGGCTGCTCATTTGGCCAGCGATATTAGGTGGTGTATATCATGCAGCCATCTTACCGATTGTACTTTTAGAAATGGAAAAGACAGGCCATAGTTTTTTAGGTGCTGTGGACATGACAGGACTCGTAATGGTGTCTGCGGGAATTACACTAGCCAATATCATTGTTCCAAAGAAAAAGAGTGATGTTGCAGCTGCCTCACCTGGCTTTTTAATTAATATGGGCTTTGGAACCTTTGTCGAAGCTGCCTATCCATTTATGTTTTCCAATCGCATAGTCTTTGCTGGCGCTATTTTCTCTGCAGGCTTTGCGGGGATGTTAGTTGGATTATTTGATGTGCGTGGAACGGCTTATGTTCCATCCTTTACGGCACCGTTTCTATCCAATCATCCTTGGGGCTTTGTGATCGCTATGCTAGGGGGATTATTATCCGCTTTTATCATCACAGCAATAGCTAATCGATTGGCGTCTAGACAGGCAAATCAAGAGGCATCATAATAATTGGAGAAATAAAGATCAAAAAACCAACCGCGTTCAGGTTGGTTTTTGCGTTAAAGTTAGAGGATTTCTCACTCGTAATGATATAATCATCCTGTAAGAATCCGGTATGATGAAAATAGGAAACGAGGGTTGAACATGATTGATTGGATTGGTAAGAACTTTTATTTTATTCTACTTGTGATTTTAGCGATTGGGATTCTTGTGTTCATGGGTAGTGTTGTCATCAATAAGCTATCATTATTTTGATAGCTGGGTAAAATACTGACTTAGCAATTGAATCGCAACTGGAATGGCGGCTTCATTTGGTTGCAGCTTGGGATGGTGGAGACCATACGGAGTGTCAACGCCTAGCCAGAACATCATGCCAGGAATCTCTTCGAGGAAATAGCCAAAATCTTCACCAACCATTGCTTGATTACACTCAAAGACTTGAAGCTGGGTCTCTTTTCTAGCCCAATCTAAAAATGCTTCAGTAATTAAGGAATCATTTTTTACTTGTAAGTAATTTGAGCCCCAGTCGAGTGTAGCTTCACACTGAAAGCTTGTTTGAATTCCTTGGAGAATCTGACTAACCCTATTTTTTACTTTCTCCATCCCTGGTAATGACAGTGTACGAATAGTGCCATTCAAGGAAGCATGTCCAGCAATAATATTTTCTTTTTCACCTGCTTCAATTTTTCCAATGCTCAGTACCACAGAATCCATTGGGTCAACATTTCGTGAAACAATCGAGTGAAGTTGAGTCACTAACTGTGTTAAGGCCACAACCATATCATTTCCTTGATGTGGGTAAGCACCATGACCACTTTTTCCTGTTAAATGAATATTCAGCTCTGAAGTATTGGCGAACAGGATACCAGGACGAGTTGAAATCGTGCCCACTGGATATTCTGGAGCTACATGCAAGGCAAAAATTTGATCAGGTTTCCATCGAATAAATGGCTGGCTAGTGAGCATAGGCAATGCACCGCCTGGGCCTTCTTCTGCCGGTTGGAAGATAAAGAGTAGATCATCCTGAATGGGATGATGAACAAAATGTGTGAGCAGACCTAAGGCGATCGCCATGTGCATATCATGACCACATGCATGCATATGGCCAGGATGTTGGGAGCGGAATTCATAATCAGTCTGTTCCTCGATTGGCAGACCATCAATATCTGTTCGATAACCAATACATTGACGAGAGCGGTACCCTGGAACTTTTACCAGGATACCTGTACGCCATGTCTCCAATTCGAGCCGGTCTTGAGGTAATGATTGGATATAATCGAGTAGTAATTGTTGCGTTTTATATTCTTGGAAACCAAGCTCTGGAATTTGATGCAATTGACGACGTAATTCAATAAAACGATCCACTTCGATCAACCCTTTCATTTACTCGATTGCAAATGTTTTAGTTGCTTCAATTCATTTGTCAAAGCCTTGATAAATAGGTTGATCTCCTCAATTGTTAGCGTAAGTGGTGGCAATAGACGAATCACTGTCTGAGCTGTTACATTTACTAAAAATCCATTGTTAAGCAATCTCTTTTGAATCTCTTTTACTTGTGTGGTCGAAAGTTGGGTGTGAATGCCGATCATCATTCCCCGTCCATCGATCCGCGAAATCACTTGAAACTCTTCCTGTAGATCAGTTAATGCCGACCAAAGTGCATGAACAGAGCGCTGACTCTCTTCTAATAATCCATCATCGAGTAACACATCAAAGACTGCATTTCCTAAAGCAGCACTTAATGGACTGGGAGCGAAGGTAGTACCATGATCCCCGGGCTTGAAAGCATTGGCCACATGATCTTTGGCAATAACCCCGCCTAGTGGAAGTCCTCCACCAATCCCTTTTGCAAACAGGATACAATCTGGATCTAATTGATCTGCTTGATATGCAAATAAAGTTCCAGTGCGACCCATTCCTGTCTGTATCTCATCTATACAGAATAACATCTTATGTTTTTGAGCGATTGATTGGATGAAAAGTAAGTATTCCTTTGAAAGCGAAATAACTCCACCGGAACCCATGATTGGTTCGACCAAGATCGCAGCAGGACGAGATTGTTCACATAATGCTGCTAGCTCAGCCTGGTCTTCCGCCTCTACTTCAAAGATAGGGAAGTCGGGAGCGGGGAAATCTTGATAAACACTGTTCTGCCTGGTGAGACGAAGGGCTCCCAGCGTCCGCCCATGAAAGCTATTTTTTATCACAACAATGCCTTCTCGATCAACTTGATGAAACTGTGTCCATTTATGAATTAACTTGATGAGTGCTTCACTTGATTCTGCGCCTGAATTTGTAAAAAAGACCTTCCCTGTTCCTAAGGTATGTTTTACTAACCTCTGCGCTAGTTTAATGGCAGGTGGATTTAAAAAGTTATTAGAAATGTGTAGATAAAGCTCTAATTGTTGTTGAATCGCTTGCAAGAGTCGTGGATGTCTATGACCAAGTGTATTAACAGCTAAGCCAGTAAATAGGTCAAGGTAGGCTTGATCATGTTCATCGTAAATATAATTCCCTTCTGCACGTTTGATCATCAATGGATAACGCTGATAAGTATTCATCAAATATTGTTGATCGAGCTGCTGCCAATCGGTCATCAGTTGACACCTCTTTATAATTTACGTAATTCTTCAACCAGTTCTGTTTTTGAACGTGTTTGTTCATCGATCTCTTTTATGACACGTGCTGGTGTACCTGCAACAACTGTATTGGCTGGTACATCATCGATCACGACTGCACCTGCTGCCACGACTGAACCTTTTCCAACACGTACACCTTCAAGAATCACTGCATTGGCACCAACCATTACGTCATCTTCAATTATGACAGGCGTTGCAGAAGGAGGTTCAATGACCCCAGCGATGACGGCGCCCGCTCCAATATGACAATTTTTGCCGATTATCCCGCGGCCGCCCACAACAACATTCATATCGATCATTGTGCCCTCGCCGACCTCTGCGCCAATATTGATTACCGCACCCATCATAATCACCGTATTTTTACCAATCGCCACATGCTCACGGATAATGGCACCTGGTTCGATCCGTGCTTCAATCTTTTTTAGATCAAGTAGTGGGACACCAGAATTTCGTCGATCATTTTCAACAACTAAGTCGGAGATTTTGTTCTGATGTCGTAGTAAAATCCCTTCCAGCTCACCCCAATCACCAAATACTGTACCCACATCGCCATTGATAAAAGTTTTAATATTTTCACCAAAGTCAATTGCGGAAAGCTCACCTTTTAAATAAATTTTTACAGGAGTCTTTTTTTCGCTTGTTGCAATAAATTCAATAATTTTATTAGCATCATAAGTTGCCATAGAATATACAATCCCTTCTTCATTCATTATCTACACGAGTATAACATATTGACGGATTGATCCATATGAGGATTTCATAACCTTAAAAGCGTTTCAATATCGGGACTGACAACATAAGATTAAGAGGTAGAAAATAAAAGTTTGACACTCCACACGCATGAAAGCGTGGGATTCTTGAGTCGTTAGCGTCCGCAATCCATTTCCGTTTTGGACAACGCTCAAGTTCAGGGGTGTGCCATCACCCATCCCATGCAGTTAGAATGTACCCGCATGGGTGGCGCACCAATTACCAGTACGCTAGGCTGCTAAACCCGAGTATATTAATGGCTCCGTTGAGATCAGCATGGCAGGTGTGCCCACACTCTTTACATCGAAACTTGAGACCATTTCGATTTACTTTGGCTTGATGTCCATTTTTACAAGTTTGACTCGTATACTTTGGATTCACTAACTCAAAACGAATCCCCACCATCTCAGCCTTGTACTGAATAAACTCTTTGAGTTGGTAGAATGACCATAAATGTAGATTTCTGCCTGGATCCGTTTTCTTTGACTTGGCAGTATTGCGAATATCCGTCAAATCTTCCATGCGAATCACTCCAACACCGTTAGAGATTGCATGATTGACGATTTGACGACTGATATTATGGTTTTGATCTTTCATCCAACGGGATTCTTTGTCTTTGGATTTTTTGATCGCTGGTCGTTTTTTTGCTTGTCCTAGCTTCCTTCTTAGAGGGTAGACTGACCAGTCTGCCCAAGCGCCCCCCAGAGAAGTAGAAGCTTCCTGGGGGCGTTTAATTTATAAAACCATCCCAAAGGATGGCTTATGATATAGCCTTATTTTGCTGTTACAAGCATGGAATCTGCATCTACTAAATGATGAAGTCGGAAGACATGGCGCATACATTGCTGAAATGTTTCTTCATCGCGTCCATCCCAGCACTGGGCGAGTCCATGCCAGTACTGATATTCTAAATCATGATTTTCTAGTTTTTTAACAAACTCAACTCCACGTCGAAAGTAACCAATTGCATCCTCGACACGTTGCATCAGCAGAGAGCATTGTCCTAGCTGGTAAAGTATGTTGGCAGTTTGTTCTATATTTCCAAGTTTCTCCGCGTAATTTAAACCAGTGTGGAAGGTCTGATGGGCTCGCTCTAAACGATCTTGTTTCATATAGAGGATACCTTGGTGCAAGTAGGGAACAATAATTCGTCCATCATTTGTTAGTTTATGTTCTAATTTATGAGCCATTTCAAAGCAAGTATGCGCTAAATCAGTCTCTTTTAGCCCTATGTAAATCACACCTAAAGTGGTCCAAAGTTCAAGCAATGCTTGGTGATGATTATTTCTTTTGGCAATTCGGATTCCTTCAGTTGCATAGTAGATCGCTTCATCGTTCATGCCTGATCGATGGGAAAATTCTGCGCGAAGTGTATAGAAGCTAAGAGCAATTTCTAAGTCCTGTATTAAAGGGATAGACGACCATATACTTTGTATAATCTGCATGCCTTCTGTAATACGTTTTGCTTTTTTTAGCAGGTGGACTTTGTTACAATATAGGGAGAATTTTACAAATTTATTTTCGCCATCTTCAAGGAATGTTTCGATTCCAAGATTGATATACTCAAGTGCTTGTTCAAATTGATTTTGTTGACTGCTGACAAGGCTAAGCATGAGATAACTTGCCGCTTCCATATTGCTTTCTTTATATGGATGTTGTTGTGAAGCACGCAACGCATTGTAGAAAGCACGTTCCGCTTGTTTCCATTTTTCACGTTGGTAAAAGCATTGACCCTTATAGTAGTATGCTTGAGCAATATATGGATGAGTATCCTCTAAGTTGAGATTTTCTAATTCATCTAAAGCATCATCACTTAAACCGATAGCATGTAATGAAGAGATTAAAAGGAATTTAAATTTGATTTTTTGTAGATCATTTTTTTCTTCTATTAACATCTCAGGTAGACGATGTTGTGGAAGATTTAACTTGTTCAATAGATAAGCAATTTTCTCAGGGCTTACATGTGCTACACCGCGCTCAATATTAGAGACAGTAGCAGGGGAAATATTTTCATCAGCAAGATCTTCTAGCCGCAGTCCCCGATCTTTACGAACTTTACGGATGATTTCACCCATTTCATGTAAAGCAAGCTGTTTCATTACGTTCACCTCTGATATTAAAATCTGAATAGTACTAATATATTACACGTTTTTATAAAAATTGGGAATCTATTTTTTTATAAATTTAGCGTATTTCAGATTTTTTTATTTTCATAAAAGTAAAAATTGAGATAAATAACTAAAATTGGATTTGGAGATTGAAAAAATAGATTAGTGGAATAATAATTACATCATTTAATAGAGAAGAGGATATGATATTAGTGGATTTTATTAATGAAATGAAAAGAAGAATCATGAAAGATGGCGTTTTTGATATAGCTGCACAGATGGCATACTATTTTTTACTTTCGTTTTTTCCATTCTTACTACTCACTTTTACATTATTTGCATATTTGCCTGTGAAAACGACTGATATCTTAAATATGATCCGCCCGTTTGCCCCATCAGATACATATGGGATGATCAAGACAAATTTAGTTCATATTCTTGATCATCCCCAAGGTGGTCTTTTATCTATTAGTCTACTTACAACATTTTATATTGCATCACTTGCTTTTCGTTCTGTCATACGCTCTATTAATGATGCATATGAGATTCAGCAGAATCGACCCGTCTGGAAAGAGTTTTTACTTGGATTTGTGACCATGTTTGGTCTGTTATTAGCTTTATTAGTATCACTATTACTTCCTGTCTTTGGTTCTTGGATTGAAACACATATTTTAAAAATGTTTGGGTTGGGGGAAATTTTCCAAGTTTCTTGGTTTTGGATTCGTTGGCTGTTAACAAGTTTATTGTTGTTTGTACTTTTCTTATTTGTATATCTGTGGGGACCCAATATCCCTCTTCGCATCAAGCAGGCAGTACCAGGAGCTATCTTTGCTACTTTTGGTTGGCAAATCTCTTCCCTTGGTTTTGCTTATTATGTTAGTTTTCAACCATATACGACAATTTACGGAAACTTAGGAACGATGATGATTTTACTAGGGTGGTTCTATCTTTCCGCACTTGTTTTAATTCTTGGCGCTCAAATTAATGCAATTATATCTGGACATAAGATTACTCACGATCCTTAACCTCACGATGGATCGATTCTAGCATCTGATGTTTGGTATCCCAAAGTTTCTGCGAAAGGTCAATAGGGTATTCCTCTGGGTTTAAGGTACGCAGATACTCATCCCAAAAATGAGTTAATTGTTGATCGTGAAATTGCCGTATCTCTTGTAAAGTAGGCAGAGAATAGATTCGTTTTCCTTGCTTAAAAATCGGGACAAGTAATGGGACAGCAGAAAAATTTTGGACCCGTTTCCGCTTAAAGGTTTGGATAGGATGAAATAGTGTGAGCGCTTTTTTCTCATCAATTGTTTCATCACTTTCAGTAATGAGGTCTGCATGAGCTTTTTGTGTTTGTTGGTCAATAATTCGATAGACTGTTTTTTTTCCAGGAGTCGTAATCTTTTCCGGGTTGGAGGAGAGCTTGATGGTCGGTTTCCAATTTCCTTGCTCAAAACGCGCAACCATTTTGTAGACTGCACCAAGCGCTGGTTGGTTATATGAAGTAATCAGCTTGGTACCAATGCCCCAGCCATCGATTTGCGCTCCTTGTGCTTTTAAGTTGAGAATTGTATTTTCATCCAAATCGCTAGAAGCAATGATTTTGGTTTGGGTTAATCCTGCCTGATCAAGCATCTGTCTCGACTGTTTAGAAAAATAAGCGAGATCGCCGCTATCTAACCGGATACCTGATAAATTCTTTCCAATTGCTTGTAGCTCTTTGGCTACTTTAATCGCATTGGGGACACCGCTACGCAATGTATCGTAAGTATCTACCAGTAGTGTACAAGAGTCTGGAAATGCTTTAGCATATGCGCGAAATGCTTCTAATTCACTGTGGAAATCTTGTACCCAAGCATGGGAATGTGTCCCGCTGGTAGGAATACCAAACTGTTTTCCTGCTAGGAGATTTGATGTTGCATCAAATCCTCCAATATAGGTGGCTCGTGCTCCCCAGATGGCAGCATCCATTTCTTGAGCGCGTCGAGTGCCAAATTCCAGCAAAAGCTCTCCATCTGTCAGGTGACGAATTCTCGCTGCTTTTGTAGCGATCAATGTTTGAAAACCAATAAAGTTTAGCAGTGCTGTCTCTACTAGTTGTAATTCAACGACATTACCCTCTAAGCGAAGTAGTGGTTCGTTTGGGAAAATAAGCGAGCCTTCAGGAATGGCATCAACATTTCCTTGAAAGCGAAATTGACGAAGAAAATCGAAAAATTCCTCATCAAATTCATCGTTTAAAGAGCGTAGAAAGTTTATATCTTCATCTGAAAAACGAAGGTTTTCTAAGTAATCGATGGCACGCTCAAGACCAGCAAAGACAGCAAAACCATTGCCAAATGGTAATTTACGAAAATAGAGATCAAAGATTCGCCGGTGGTTTGCCGTTCCATTTTTCCAATGTGCATAAGTCATTGTGATCTGATATTTGTCAGTATGTAGGGCGGAAATCATTGATAGCTCCTCTTTCTGTGTTTGAGTGATGAAGCACTTCCATTACGATTTTACCCCAATCCAGACTTTTTTAGATGAATATTTTTCGTTATTTGAGGCTCTGTTCAACAATATGATAGAATGGAAAAAATATCATGTTCTTTATAAGAGTCCAATGAAAGGCGTATACAGATGAACACAATACAAGTGGGTGTCTGTGGATGGGGAGATCACGACCTCTATCCAAAAGGCACAGCATCGACAGAAAAACTCCCCATATACGCACAGTCGTTTCCAGTTGTTGAATTAGATAGTATTTATCATGCAATCCCAGCTCCTGAGCGGATGGAGCAGTGGGCGAGCCGGACACCAGAATCGTTTCGCTTTGTTATAAAAGCTTATCGTGAATTAACGGGACATGGGCGACCAAAAGGTGCGCCTGAGCGAAGCTGGGATCAGTTGATAGATGAGTATCGGGAAGCGATATTGCCAATGAAAGAACAAGGAAAGTGTCAAATGTTATTGTTTCAATTTCCGCCTTGGTATGATTGTTCGCAAAAACACGTTCGTTATTTACGGCGTATTCGTCAAGCTTTTCCAAATGATCCTGTCGCGATTGAATTTCGAAATCAGAGTTGGTTTTTAGATGAGCGGAAAGAGCATACACTTGATTTTCTAAAATCTGAAGCATTTATCCATGTAATATGTGATGAGCCCCAAGCTGGTGATGGCTCGATCCCTCGTGTAATGGCAGTGACCAATCCTAATCAGGTGCTGATTCGATTTCATGGTAGAAATGTTCAAGGTTGGAATAACACTGGAAAACCGAATTGGCGAGATGTACGCTATGCCTATCGCTATAATAAGGAAGAATTATCAGAATGTGCAGATGAGATTAAACGATTAAAGCAAGAATGTAAGCAGATGACCCTGTTATTTAATAACAATTCACAAGGCGATGCTGTTGGTAGTGCAAAGTTGATGGTTGAGCTTTTGGGTCTTGAAATGAAGGGGCTTTCCCCTAGGCAATTGGGGTTATTTGAATGATTCATGATTTGATCTGGATTGCATTGCTTTGGTTGATAGTGGGATGGATTGCAGGTACTTTTGGTAGTCTTGTTGGTTTGGGTGGTGGAGTGATTATTGTTCCAATGTTGCTTTTCTCTGCAACGATTCACCCACAGTTTGCACATATTACACCTGCTATTGCAGTTGGTACATCTATGTTGCTGATCATATTGACGGCTTGTTCCTCATCTTTGTCATATGCCAAACAGGGGAAAATTGACTTTACAGTCGGATGGTTATTTTTTATCGCCTGTGGCCCCGGGGCGCTTATTGGTGCTTATTGCACGCGTTTTTTTCCTGTTGATCGCTTTTATATTGCTTTTTCTCTCTTGATGTTGCTAGTTGCTTTTTTATTGGGTTTAAAAAAGCGTCCACCTACGAAACGTCTCCGTTGGGATGTGCATCGTAGCAAAATAATTGATGGTAAAGTTGTGGAATATGGTTATCACCGATTGAGTGCATTAGGATTAGCATTGTTTGTAGGCTTTTGTTCAGGCTTATTTGGAATTGGCGGCGGTTCATTGCTTGTGCCAATCATGGTAATGCTCTATGGATTTCCACCACATGTCGCTACAGCAACTTCGATGTTTACCATTTTTCTAACATCGATTTTTGGAAGTGCTGCTCATGTAGTACAAGGAAATGTAGATTGGTTTGCAGTTTTATGTCTTGCACCGGGTTCGTGGATCGGCGGTCATTCTGGTGCATGGATTGCTTCCAGACTTCCAAGTCAGAAACTGCTGTTAATCCTTCGTATTTCGTTTATGATTGTTGCCATCCGAATGTTACTAAAAGGACTACATTTGATCTGATATAGATGAGAAATGGGGGAATGTGATGGTTCGTTTCCATCTTCTGCACACAAATGATTTGCATAGTCATTTTGAGCGAGTTGCTTCACTTTATTCCAAAATAACAGAATTTCGAAACCAATGGTCTGAGCAAGGTGATCCTTATTTGTTAGTTGATGCAGGTGATCATATGGATCGAGCGCGTTTTGAGACCGAGGGTACAGATGGACAAATCAATCGTCTCTTGTTAGAGCAATTTGCCTATGATGCGATTACACTTGGAAATAATGAGTTGCTTACGTTTGATAAAGACCAATTAAACAATTTATATCAAGCTGCTCCATTTACCATACTGGGGAGCAATTTGATCGATACACAGCGACAGGAACAACCCAGTTGGTGCAGACGATGGGAGATTTTTAAAAGACAGCAAGTAACAATTGGTTGTTTGGGTGTAACTGTACCCTTTGATGATTACTATGAGCAAATGGGTTGGCGTTTAGATTCCCCATTGGAGACGGTCGCACATGAAGTAAGTCTTTTGCGCTCAAAAGTTGACTTGATCATTGTTCTCTCTCATTTAGGATTAGCATTTGATCGGCAATTGGCAATGGAAGTAAAAGGAATTGATATCATTGTTGGAGGACATACTCATCATCTTCTTCCAAAAGGAGAACAATGCGGGGATACTTTAATCGTTGCTGCTGGAAAGTTTGGTCAATTCTTAGGGCAAGTAACAATTGAATTAGATGATCAGATGAAAGTGCAAAGTAGCTCGGCTAAATGTATTGAAGTAGAGCATGACCTGGTAGAACCGACCATTCACAAGATGCTTACTCATGCAACAACAAACGCTGAACAGCAACTTTCAGAAACTGTAGTAAATCTTTGTGAACCATTATTAATAGATTGGTATCAAGAATCGACTTTTGCGAACCTACTAGCAGATAGCCTTGCCGATTGGACAGGTGCAGGGTTAGCACTTGTAAATAATGGGCAACTTCTTGAATCACTACCTCAAGGAGATGTAACCCGTCAAGATTTACATCGTGTTTGTCCTCACCCGATCAATCCAGTACTTTTAACATTAAAAGGGCAGGTAATTCGCCAAACAATCGAACAATCGCTGTATCCAGAGTTTCAGCAACAAGAAATTCGCGGATATGGGTTCCGTGGTGAGAAATTGGGCAGGATAGCTGTATCAGGGTTTGTTGTCCATCTGGATGGGCAGTTCGTGACACGAATTGAAGCAGATGGACAATGTTTAGTGGATGATCAAGAATATCTTGTCGCTACCATAGATATGTTTACTTTTGGTGTAGGTTATGTAGATTTGGCAGTAGGTAAAGTGGAAAAAATTTTTATGCCAGAGGTATTACGCGATTTACTTTATGATCATTTGAGTAAAAAAGATGCAAGAAAGAGAGCAGAAGTGTTACGATTTAGGTAAGTTATTTTTTCTGATAGAGATGCTCTTGGTATCGTAGCATGAAGCGTAAAAATGGAAGACCTAGCAAATAACATACTAACAACTGGCTAATGCCAATCTGTACCATGAAGAGCGGAGCTTGTTGCCAACTGTGGGACAAGTATCCCAACATGGCACCAATGATTACCGCATTCACAATCACAGGAGGCAATGGTGCTAGCCAACGATTTGGCATTTTACTTGTTAACCATGCAGCTAGTAAAGTAGCTAGACTACCTATAATTGCATCGATTAAACCATTTGTACCAAAAAGATTTGCAATAAAAGTACCGATAAATAGTGCTGGGATCGCTAACGGTGTAAGAAATGGTAAAACAGTTAATACCTCAGAAAATCGAATCTGTATAGCAGAGTACGAGAGTATATACAGAGGCGGATTTAGGGTAAGAACAACATAGAGCGCTGCAATACAAGCTATGATCGTGATCCCTCGGGTGGATGTCCAACTTGTGTTGTGATTGTTATGATTCGACATATTTCTTGCACTTCCTCAATTTTAAATTGCATGATTAAGTCTTTTCTATTCTACCTTCGTACAAAAAGAAATGCAAAATGAATAAACTCATCATTGAGATAGGGAGCGGAAATATAAATGAGTTTTGTTGACGAGGTTTATCAATTATATCGAGATCAATTGAAAGATGATGAAGATGACGCGGTGGCAATTGTTTTAAATATTTTAGAGGATCAGACAAGGGAAAATGTCATGCAGTTAATAGAACAGATGAATGAAGATGAGGTTGTACAGATGATGGGGGTTTACTTGGTAGAAATGATTAAAATGAAGATGGCTCAGGATGGGAAGTTACCTCAGCTTCGAAATCATAATTCAACACAACGTTTTCATTAAGCTAGAATAAGGAATGCAAATTCTTTATTGTCAAGATTTTGCATTCCTTTTATATGTAACACTTTCAGGATGCATTTAGAGAGAGTTGTTATGCATAGAGAAAAATAAATATATAGGAGGTGAGGTGGTATGGTCAATGAAGAAATCCAAAATAAATCGAATCATGATCAAATAGATTTAGCAATGAAGTTAAATCAACTTTTACTAAACAATTTAGATATAACAGATAGAGTGGTACTACAAGGTATGATGAAACGTTCGATGAATGCCATCAATAGAGCGGTACAAGAGAAAGATAAATATTATTTTTTAATTCAAACGATGGATTCAATCATTGAAAAAGCACCAGTTTTATCTGACGATTTAACGTTATATATAAATCTTGATCCTAATCAGTTGAAAATGTCAAAAGATATATTAACAGAGAAAGGTTATTTTGTCGGTCATCTCACCATTGATCAACTTGATACTCCCTCTATCGTTTTACGAGTGAATATTCCGGCCGGTGAGCCAATCGCTTTTGCAGAGAATCAAGGTTTATATTATGGATTGATCAGGAGAGGAACTTCTCATCATATCAAAGGACGTACTGTGCGACAGAAAGATGGGCATTCATATCTTGAGTTGGCAGCAGAATTATTGGAATACCAAATAAATTTAGTAGATTTAGAGGGAATCCGAGCAGAGACAGACCGAACAGCCATTGCAAATTCGGGATTGGTTCCCGCACATGTGGAGAAGTTAAAAGAAATTGCGATTGAAACCTATACTTATATTATGTTTCGTCCTGTTAATCGATTAGCAACAAGTTTGATTGCGAAGGGTGCAGCGACAAAAGAGAAGAGTATTCACGGTAAAAGTTCTGACTGGGGTCCAATGGCAGGCTATATTCCTTATGACCAAGATTTATCGAAGCTACATGGATCAAAAGTAGAGGTGGATTGGGGAAATAGGGAAAACAAGCGAACGATAGAGCAGAAGGATGAATATGGAAATCCATCCGTTGTGAAGCTATACCTAGAATTGGATATAGATCGACAGAGAGAGCTGGAAATAAAAGATGTTTTAAAGCTTGGACCCATATACGAAGAGTCTGGTTGTGTCTATTCAAACCTGTTTGTAAAAAATGAGACTTATCAGTTTCGGGTAGATCATAATACTAGGATTGTAGAATATAGAACTAGATTAGGTCGACAAACATGCTTAGGAGAAACCTTTTCGTGGAAACCGATCGAAATATTGGGTAGGATGTTTGATCGAACCCCAAAACCACTTACGGCTGATTATGATTTATTTGCTTTAGCACCAGATATTCAAATGGCAAAAGCGCAAATTCCAAGGAAGGTTTGGGAGGAACGAGTTGCTGAAAGAGAAGGAATCATCGAAAAGAATAATAATTATCTAGAGTTGATGTATCAATATGGCTTTATTAGAAAAGAAAATGAAGATAGAAGTAATTTAACAAAATGGCAACAAGATATGGTGAATCGATTAAATACAGCAGTTATCGAGGCTGGTTATACTGGTGGAGCTGTAATTAATCATGGAACGGAACAAGATAACGTACGTAATCCAGAGCAAGATCAGGAAATCTTTATTATTGCTCCTGATGGTTCAGTTGTATTAACAAAGAGTTGGCAAGATACACAAAAATTTATTGCCAAAAATATCATTGCAAATAACTACCTTTTTTATATAAATCCGTCATATAACAAAATAGCCCCAGGAAATAAAAAACAGATTAATTGGGAGAATAGCATTCAGTCTGACTTGAAAAGTGAAACATTAGTAAGCCTTATGAAGGAAAATTTTAAGTCATCAGTTTCTAAGAAACTTGAATTAAAGAGTAAGTTAAAAACTCAACAAGTGAGTAACTCTACATTTCATCAGCCACGCAATATCAAGTACATTGTTGAACGCATTAAGCAAGATAATTCAAGGAATTTTTTTCGATAATACAAAACAGGTGAATGAGCTAGTAGCCATAAAGGTAAGATTGATCATTATTATGGATATAAGAGATACACTCTGCTGCATGAATAAGGAATTAATATATATTAAATGAATATAGGTTCTTTTACCTCTATATAGAATGTTATAATAAATTTATCGAAAAAAGAATGTATATGTTGATTTTCCCACGCATGAGGAGGGATGATCATGAAAAGGTTTTCAGCGTTTTTATTATGGATATTGCTTTGTTTTTCTTTGTTGCCAGGAATTGTAACTGCGGAGCAGAAAAATTCACAAGATGAACAAGTACCAGCTGGGAATCCTACATTATCCTATCAATTCTCCAATGATCGGAAATCGGCAACTATTAGTATAAAAAATGCACAATCTGTAAATGGATATTGGTCTCTTGATTATCCAGACGGCTCTGGACATGTAGATGTAGTAGGCGCGAATAGAGATAAGTCTAGTATAGAGGCTAATTTGATTATGCCAGGTTCAGTAATTGTAAAATTTACAGGTGAAGTAAATGGGAAAGCATTTGAACAGGCAATGACGATCACCACAAAACCAGTCTCTTTCATCGCTTTAACGGATGAAAATTCGCTTCAGCTAAAAGGTGTTGTGGGCTACAACCAGAAACGAAATGGTAAATGGAATGTCTATATGAATGATCAGAAATTCTACAGTTTTGATGAAACACCAGGAAAACCAATTGATTCCTTATGGCCACATTTACTTTTCAACTATTTTCATTCAGTGAAGAAGTTTCGATACGAATTTGTTGGAACTGACAATAACTCCCCATTATTGATTTTGCAAGATTTAGCTGTTGAAAAAGACGATTCCAAACAGATTGAAGAGCACCATCAGTTTCAAGAGAATGGAAGCTTAAAAGTGGATCTCTCTTTAAAAGATGGACAAGATCTAACTGGGACGTGGAAAGTCACGATAAAAGATAAAGTAAAGACAGAAGTGAATAAAAAAGGTGCAGTAAGTATTATTTTTGCAAAAAATGAGCTGCCTTCAGGTCAATCACCAATATATGTCGAATATTTTGGAATAAAAAATGATGACCTCTCTTTATCTAAAGTGCGTGTATTTACTAGTAAAAAAGATGCAACGATAGAAAATAATTCACCACCTGAAAATCCACCTGGCACCGATGGAGGAAAAGATCAGAATAATAATCCACCTGGCACCGATGGAGAAAAAGACCAGAACAATAATCCACCTGGCACCGATGGAGGAAAAGACCAGAACAATAATCCATCTGGCACCGATGGAGAAAAAGACCAGAACAATAATCCACCTGGCTCCGATGGAGGAAAAGACCAGAACAATAATCCACCTGGCTCCGATGGAGGAAAAGATCAGAACAATAATCCACCCAAGGACGATCAGACGTCTATTTTAAAAGTTGAATCGGTGCCAACCACAGATGGCTATGACATAAAAGCGCATCTGGAGCCTAATCCTGGGCAACAGAGTAAATGGGATTGGGTTGTTCAACCGATCAATCCTAATGGCGAGGAAGTAAAAGGATTGTTACGTGAAGGAAAGCAACAATCCTCTGTATTTCAAGTTCATTATAAGAAAGAGGAACTTTCCGCTGGTGAGTGGACATTCAAAGTTTCTTATCAAGGAAAAGTGAACGGAGAGGAAAAGAAAGGTTCAGCAGAAAATAAGCTAAAGGTCGATTCAAATAATTTGAAAACCGTTCCAATCAATGTCTCATCAACTTGGAATCATGATCAATTAAGTTTAATTGGAGAGATTCAAGCGAAATTAGTGTTAGGAACTTGGAAATGGACGATCAAGGATGGGATGACAAAAGAATTTAGAAATGGTAATCAAAAAAGTGAATGGATGATTCAAAAAGAAGCGTTACCAAAAGACACTTTTGCTGTTGTAGTAGAATTTAGTGGGCAGGTGGATGGTCAGCAATCAGTTGGAAAAACTGTATTCACTGTACAAATTGAGCAGACTCAAGGTTCAGGTCAAAATGATCAGGATCAACAAAACGATGCTACAAAACCTCCAGCTGGTGGACCGCTTCCGAAAACAGCGAGTGCAAATCCAATCTATTTGATGATCGGGATTGTGTTACTTCTTGTAGGTGGAATTGTGTATCATCGACTAAATAATCATGCAAAGAGGTAACATTTTAAACGGTTAAAGCTCGTGGAATTCATTCTAGAGTTGTTTGTGTCCGATTTTTGATGACCATATTTGTTCAAAATTATCGGTTCTTCCGATGATTTTCTTTTTTTTTATGTGTCTCATAAACTATTTCCAGTATACAGTATTTCGTTGCATATACATAATTATCTGAATTATAATAATAGGTAGATATAGAATCTGATCCCATTCATATATATGAACAAAATTTTTCAATAGATCGGGTAGTAAATATTTCTAATCTTACAATCTATTGGAGGTGTATAATGAGAAGCTTATTTCGCAAAAAGTCGATTGCTGAATTATTAGATGTAGCAAAGAGCAAAAATTCATCATTAAAAAAAGAACTTGGAGCTTTTGACCTAACAATGTTAGGAATGGGAGCGATTATTGGTACAGGGATTTTTGTGTTAACTGGAGTGGTAGCGGCTGAACATGCCGGACCGGCGATTATTCTTTCTTTTATTATTTCTGGGTTCACCTGTGTTTTCGCTGCTCTTTGCTATGCAGAGTTTGCCTCTTCAGTACCGGTTTCTGGGAGCGCTTACACTTATAGCTATGCGACATTTGGTGAGTTTATCGCTTGGGTGATTGGATGGAATTTAATCTTAGAATATGGATTAGCTTCATCTTCTGTTGCTAGCGGATGGTCAGGTTATTTTCAAGGTCTAATTTCAGGCTTTGGTCTCCATATTCCAAAGCCGATTTCAAGTGCATACAATCCTGCAAATGGGACATATGTTGATGTACCGGCAATGATCATCGTTTTTTTAATTGCTTTTCTCTTATCGAATGGAGTGCGGAATTCCACTAGATTTAATAATGTGCTGGTAATGATCAAAGTTGCTGTGGTTCTCCTGTTTTTAGCAGTCGGTGTCAATTATGTAAAACCTGAAAACTGGACCCCCTTTATGCCTAACCAATTTACAGGAGTAGCAACAGGCGCAGCTACAGTTTTTTTTGCATATATAGGTTTTGATGCTGTTTCGACAGCTGCTGAAGAAGTGAAAAAACCACAGCGTGATCTCCCAATTGGCATTATTAGTTCGTTAGGAATTTGTACTTTGCTTTATGTAGTCGTAAGTGCTGTGTTAACGGGTATTATCCCTTATCAAAAACTGAATGTTAAAAATCCAGTTGCTTTTGCCATCCAATCGATTCATCAAGATTGGGTAGCTGGTTTTATTTCGGTAGGTGCAATTTTAGGGATTACAACTGTTCTACTCGTAATGATGTATGGACAGACAAGACTTTTATATGCGATTAGTCGAGATGGCCTGTTGCCAACTATCTTTTCACGCATCAATCAGAAAAAGAAAATTCCATTAGTTAATACTTGGATCACAGCAGCAATTGTTGCCATATTCACTGGATTTATACCGCTTGCCAAGTTAGCCGAACTGACCAATATTGGGACATTGTCCGCTTTTATCATGGTCTCAGTTGGCATTTTGGTTCTTCGTCGCTCTCAGCCGGATCTCAAGCGTGCTTTTAAAGTACCCTTAGTACCAGTTATTCCGATTTTATCGGTTCTTTTTTGTAGTTATTTAATTATGCAACTTTCTGGGATCACTTGGATTGGATTTGCGATCTGGGTCTTCATTGGGTTCGTGATTTATTTTGCATATGGGCGTAAACATAGTCATTTGGAAGCTGAAAGTGTAAAAGAACAGAAAACCTCAGCATAAATAAACAAACCAAAGCCTTGGGTAAGTGCTCTGGGCTTTGGTTTGTTTGATATGAATATTGATTAATAATTAAAATAAACATATGGGTCTTTTGGTGCTTGAGTAGGAGTAGCTTTTTCTATTAGTAATAAGGGACTTGGAAAATCAAATACTTTAATGGTCGATAATCTCCCTGTCACTTCATACCAGCGGTTGTTATGTATAGGGAGGTTATTTTTATTTTCTATCACAAAACCTATCATACTGGCATCTGCTGTACAACAGGAGAGGACAAAACGACCCAAAATCATATGCTCATCTTGCTGATAGGCCATACCTTTTAGGTGGACTTGTTTTCCTTTTACCTTTTCTGCAAACATTTCCATTGCACTTAGATAATTAGCAAAGTTACTTTCTGTTAACTTGATCGGTTCTTTTTGTTTTAGCATGGCAATTAAGTTCTGAACATTGGGATCATTTGGATCACCTAGTTCAGAAGGTTTATTTGTTTCTATAGAAGGAATTGGCTGCTTTTTTTGTTGTTGGCTAGTTTTTGTTACGAGTGTACCCTTTTGATTTGCCATTGACGCATCTAAGGCTTTGGGAGGAATGAATAGATAAGTAACAAGCGGTAGCAGTACAAATAGATAACCCCAAAAACCAACAGGATGCAATTCTTTTTCTCTTAAATGAATTGCTTGAATCCATCCTAAAATAATAAAGAGGATGATGCTTATATATGTCCAGATATGAAAGCGGGGGTGAAGCAATAGGGGTAATTGGTCAAGGAGAATGAGTGAGATTAGCATGATAGCCATTCCAAAGCAGATCAACATTCGAATCCAGGCAGTCAAGTGAAATGCCTCCTAATATATATTCAAAATAAAAGTATGACAGTTGTATATGTCAATATCATACATCCGATCAATAAAAACAAAACAACAGGTAGACGGAAAGCGGATAAAAGCATCATGACATTTTTAATATCCATCATGGGTCCAAAGACGAGAAAAGCGAGTAGTGCAGATTGATCCACAAATGTTCGGAAGGAAGCGGCAACAAATGCATCAGCAGAAGAACAAATCGATAGGACATAAGCGAGAAACATCAATAGAAAGACTGCCCACCACTCTGAAGAAATGGTTTGCCTCAACACCGATAAGCCAATAGTGGTTTGGAAGATTGCAGCGATTGCAACACCAAAGACAAAAAACTTGCCCATATTCATCCATTCAAAAACAGCATGATATAGCGCATGCTTCATTCGATAAAACATAGAAGATGGATGATGAGTATGTTCATGATGTGAAACTTCGCCATGATCGTGTGATGGATCGTGATGTAAATGATTCGTGTTTTCAGCTTGTTGGTGATCATGATCACAATGGACATCACAGGATGATTGATTTTGATCAATACGTAAAACGGAACGGTTCATAAAAACAAAGCAAAAGATAAAACCCATCAGGATTGCGATCATGGCACCTAGCAGAGTACGTGCAAGAGCCGTGTGCATACCTAAATCAGCAAAGGCTAGATATGTAGATAAGATGGTGACAGGATTAACGATTGGAGCTGCTAATAAAAAAGTAATGGCTACATAAGGAGGTAACCCCTTTTGAATTAAACGGCGAACAATTGGGACAATCCCACATTCGCAGATTGGCAGAACCAGTCCAAGTACGGAAGCGATCGGAATCGAAAGTATGGGCTGTCGAGGAATGTATCGCCAGATATGTTCTTCTTGTACGAAGATATGTATGAGACTTGAAACCAAAACACCTATCAAAATAAAAGGAACGCCTTCGATAAAAATACTGAGAAAAATAGTGATACCATTTTGGAATTTTGGCGCTACTTCAGGGCGAATTTCTGTAAACCAAGCATTAAATTGAAGCAACCAATTAATGCCGGAATTTAATAGGAGAATAAATAAGCCAAAAACAACAATAATGGAAAGTTCAATCGAGTATTTTCGTAGTTGGGTTCGCATGCAAAACCACCTTAAATCATTATGATTACGATTTATTTTGTTTTTCAGTCTATATGAATCATTACGGTAAAGTCAATAAAATTGTTTTTTAATTTTTACAGTCGATTTGATTTTATAAATAAACATAAAAAGGATGTTAATTGTTATTAAATGGATGGTTGACAGCGTTTTCATGAATGGTATTATTTGAATATGAAATGTTACAGATTTACATGAAGTAACATAGAATCACATCTCAAGGGGGATGAAGATGAAAAAAATTGTGATATCTGTTCTAGCTATTATTTCTCTACTTGCACTTGCAGCTTGTGGTAATTCCCCAAATGCTCAGAAGAAGATCAGCGGGGTTCCTGATGGTGTCCAGGGTGGAAAGCGAATTGCAGTAATTCGTAATTTAACCTCAGATGACCATACCAAACAGTTTTTAGATGGAGCACGCACTGAAGGACAAGCTTTTGGGTTTAAAGTGGATACTTTTATATCCAATGGTGACGATGCTCGTTTCCAAGAACTCGTCAACCAAGCGATTCAAGGGAATTACGATGGTCTTATTATTTCGCATGGTAAAAAACCATACTCTTATCAAATGATCAAGCCTGCAGTTGATAAAGGGATTAAAGTCGTTACCTTTGATACGATCATTGATTCTAATGGAAAAACCCTGAAAGATGTGACGACCACTTTCCAAGATGATAAAAAATTGGCTGAGATGTCGCTAACAGAAATCGCAGCACTTTCAAAAAATGGGAAGCCAGTTAACGTAATCAAACTTTGGTTTGGTGGATTGCCTCCACTTGACAAACGCGACACCATATATCAAAAGTTTGAAAAAGAAAATAAGATTAAAACACTAGAAACCATTGGACCGACTAACATGCAGGATGTACAAGGGGATATTAATGCGAAAGTAAGCTCTATTCTTTCCAAATATCCAGCAGGAACTGTTGATGCTGTTTGGGCCTCCTGGGATGAATTGGCTAAAGGTGCCTATAAAGCAATGAAAGAGAACAAACGAAATGACATGAAGATGATTTCGATTGATATTTCAAATCAAGATATTAATCTAATGCGCGAAAAAGGAAGTACATGGCTTTCTACGGCTGCTGTTGATCCAAAATTAATTGGTACTTTAGATATGAGATTGTTGGCGAAAAAACTAGCAGGTGAACAAGTACCCGCTAGCTTTGAAATTAAAGCTAATTTAATTAAAAAAGATCAACTTACGCCAGAGAGTAACATGGTGAATCTAAATAAAGTGATACAGGGTTGGGGCGAGTCAAAAGAGTTTGATGAGGCTTGGATGCAAAAACTACGTGACCAATATGGAAAGAAATAAGTAGACAATGAGGAAAAGTGATTCTCCTCTCTGACTGATAAAAAACTATTGATGAAAAGAAGCGGTTAATACAATTTGGTAGAAGAAGTAGAAATTATGGAGTCAATATTTCGCGTGCGTAGGGACTTTCAGGCGTTACCAGCCACGACAGTGTAGCGAAGAATAGGCAGTAGTACGTCTGAGGCGATAGCCGATGATACCGCCCTGAGCGAGCAGCCGTGGCGACTTGAAGACATCTCCGTAGCCTGAACTGGAGGCGAAGCGTGAAATATTGACGGAACCATTAAGTTGTCTACAAGCTGTGAGGAGAAGTGATTCTCCTCTCTTCCTTCATCGTGATCATATGAGGTGAAAAAGGTGGCTCAACAACAGATCAAGTTAAAGATGGAAGACATTTCAATCGAGTTCCCAGGTGTTAAAGCATTGTCTAATGCAACATTTGAATTAGAGACAGGTCAAATTCATGCCTTAATCGGTGCAAATGGTGCAGGCAAATCAACCTTGATGAAAGTATTATCTGGTGCTCATGACCATTATACGGGACAGATTTATATGAATCATGAAGTGGTAGAAATTCGTACACCGCGTGATGCAAAAAAATTAGGAATTGATATAGTTCAGCAAGAGGTAGACTCTGCTTTAATTCCTTATTTTGATGTCGCTGAAAACATCATGTTAGATTCCGTTGTCAATAATTCAAAAGGAAAAGCATGGGTAAATTGGTCTCGTCTTCATGAGGATGCTCGTAAGATATTGGAGAGATTGGGAACCAAGATTGATACCAAAAAGAAAGTTTCTGAACTCACGTTAGCGCAAAAACAAATGGTATTGATCGCTCGTGCTTTAGTAGATGAACCGCGCTTTTTAATTTTGGATGAACCGACTGCTCCGCTCAGTCAAAAAGAGACAAGTGAACTCTTCCGAATTGTAAAAGAATTAGCTGCCAAACATCTCGTAGGCATTATCTTTATTTCACATCGACTTCCAGAGTTATTTGAGATTTGTGATGAGATCACAGTTATGCGAAACGGAGAAGTCGTTTCGCGGGAGAAAATTGACCAGATCACGCCTAAACAAGTCGTGGAACAGATGCTAGGACGTTCAATGGAGGAAGCAGAGTGGAAACAGCCCGCTTCAATTGGCAAACAGATATTTGAGACAAAGCAACTTACACAAAAGGATCACTTGGTCAAACAGATCAATATGACAGTTCATAGCGGAGAGATTGTAGGGATTGCTGGATTAGTAGGTGCTGGGAAAACGGAACTGTGTAAAACAATCTTTGGCGTTTTGCCCATTCAATCCGGGCAGATGTTATTACATGGAAACACATTAGATATCCATTCACCGGCTGATGGCGTAGCAGAAGGTCTTGCGCTCGTTCCAGAAGAACGCCGAAAAGAAGGAATATTGATTGATGAAGAAGTTTATAGCAACCTCTCGGCAGCAAATTTATCCAAGTTTTGTCGATTTGGCTTTTTAAAACAAGGAAATGAACGAGAAGCTGCTAGAAAAATGATCACAGATCTTGACATTAAGACACCGAGTGAAAATCAAAAAGTTGGGCTCCTATCCGGCGGTAATCAACAAAAAGTGGCGATTGGAAAATGGTTGATGACAGATGCTGAACTCTTTCTCTTTGATGAACCGACTAAAGGTGTCGATGTTGGGGCGAAAAGCGATATTTTTCATTTGATTTCACGATTAGCAAAAATGGGCAAAGGGATTATCTATGCAACAAGCGAACTTGCAGAAATTCTTGCAGTATCTGACAGAATCTATGTGATGTATGATGGAATGATTGTAAAAGAACTGGTTACAAAGGAAACAAATGAAGAAGAAATTCTTTATTATTCAACAGGGGGGAATTAATCAATGCAGGAGGAGATCAAACAGCGTTCGAACCTTTTTGCCACTTCTGTTGATTATGTCAATCGATGGGGCATTGTGATTGCCATCATCTTATTGATCGGGGTATTTACTGCTTTAATGCCACAATTTCTTTCTACTTCTAATCTCGTTAGTATCCTACAGAGTATCTCAATTGTAACGGTAATTGCAATTGGGTTAACTTTTTCACTATCAACAGATGGCTTTGATCTTTCCGTTGGTTCAACAGCCACGCTTGCTAGCTCTTTAGTTGTATCGATGTTTGTATGGTATAGCATGCCAACGGCTGTTTCTATTGTTGCTGCCTTAGTGATTACTTTGCTGATCGCAGCGATCAACGCTTTTTTAATTGTAAAAGTAAAGATACCAGATCTATTTGCTACGCTTTCAACGATGTTTATTTTTGAAGGGGTTGCCATGACCTATACCGGTGGTGGCTCAATTAGTGAAGGAATGCCGAGATTAGATGGAACCCCAACCAACGGTAAATTGAGTGAGACTTTTACAAGTATGGGACAAGCTCCTACCATTATCATCATTATGGTAGTTGTGGTGATTTTGGCGCATGTGATCCTCACTTATACAAAGTATGGTCGTTATTTCTATGCGATTGGTGGAAATCAGGAAGCGGCACGTTACTCAGGCATTCCGGTCAATAAATATCGGACAATCGCTTACTTTCTCTCAACACTACTTGCTGCAATTGGTGGCTTGCTATTAGCAGCAAAAGTTGGTTCTGCACAAATTAATTCTGGCGCAGGTTATCTTATGCCCGCTGTGGCTGCTGCTTTTATTGGCTCATCTTTCCGAGGACTTGGTAAACCAAATGCCATTGGAACTTTTGTGGGAGCGATATTGGTAGGTGTTTTAGAGAATGGTCTTGTTATGTTGTCCGTACCCTACTACTCGCTTAACATTATTAAGGGCGCAGTATTAGCGATTGCTCTAGCCTCTACTTATTACAAAAAATCATAAACAAGCTGTTGTGTGATGCAATGTTTTAGAGGGAGATGTTATAGGATGTCGAAATTCGAAACCTATTTCTTAATGAGTTCAGCCGATGTAGTCGAATATGCCAAGGAGAAATTAGACTTATTTGCGACAGATGCAAAGCTCGAATGTGCTGAAATTGGTGATGGCAACTTAAATTATGTTTTCCGCGTTCGTGATCCCAAGACAGATACGTCTGTGATTATCAAGCAAGCAGGAGATACAGCACGGATTTCCGATGATTTCAAACTCTCGACCGAACGAATTAAGATCGAATCAGAAGTGTTACAACTTGAAGGGAAATTAGCACCAGGAAGAGTTCCTGATGTATATTTCTACGATGGCGTTATGAATTGCTGTGCGATGGAAGATTTATCAGATTATGTGATCCTCCGGCAAGCATTAATCGAACAGCAGCAATTTCCGTTATTTGCAGATCATATTACGACGTTTTTAGTGAATACTTTGCTGTTAACTTCGGATGTTGTTCTTGAACATAAACAAAAGAAACAAATGGTTAAGAAATATATCAACCCAGAGCTCTGTGAGATTACGGAAGACCTTGTTTACACAGAGCCTTATCAAGATGTTCGCGGACGAAATGAATTGTTCTCACCTAATCGTGAATGGATCGAGCGCGAGATTTATGGAGACACAGAATTACATCTAGAAGCAGCAAAGTGTAAGTTTCAATTTATGAATCATGCACAAGCGTTGATTCATGGAGATTTGCATACAGGTTCTGTTTTTATTCGACTTGATGATACAAAAGTGATCGATCCTGAGTTTGCCTTTTACGGTCCGATGGGTTATGACATCGGAAATGTGATAGCCAATCTTTTGTTCGCTTGGGCACATGCAAATGCAATTGATGAATCACGTCAACAACCAGGCTTTCTCGCGTGGATTGAGCAGACTGTGGTTGAGGTGATTGATCAATTTAAAGAGAAATTTCTAAAATCATGGCAAGAAAACGCAACAGACGTAATGGCTAAGGAATCAGGTTTTGCCACTTGGTATCTTTCGCAAGTAATAGAAGATACAGCGGCAGTAACTGGACTTGAAATGATTAGACGGATTGTTGGGTTAGCGAAAGTAAAAGATATTACCTCAATTGAGGATGTAGAGCAGCGAATCAATGCGGAACGTATCTGTTTAATAGCGGCCAAACGATTGATAAAAGAACGTGCAACAATTCGCTCAGGAATTGATTTTCTATCTGTATTTAAAGGAAGGGTGTCACAGTGAAGACCATTCTACCTATTCAATGGAAAAATGATATACTTATTTTATTAGATCAAACTCTTCTGCCTAATGAAGTAGTTTATGAAGAGTTTGAAACAATCGAAGGGGTTTGGGATGCCATACAGGTGATGAAAGTGCGTGGTGCTCCAGCTATAGGTGTATCGGCGGCATATGGTTTGTACCTTGGAATTCGCAATGCAACTGAGAGAGATTTTCCTTCTTTCTATGAAGAATTAACAATCAAAGCAGCTTATTTGGCATCATCTCGTCCTACTGCTGTCAATCTTTTTTGGGCAATTAACAGGCTGAAACAAACAGCAGAGCAGAACAAACATTTACCTATTTCTGAGATCAAGCAGTTACTTTTAGAAGAAGCGATTACTATTCATCATGAAGATGAGGAGATCAATCGCAATATTGGAGAAAACCTACTAACGCTTCTCCAAGATGGAATGGGAATTTTGACACATTGTAATGCTGGTGCTTTAGCGACCACCAAGTATGGTACTGCGACTGCGCCAATGTATCTTGCTCATGAGCGCGGTTGGAATTTGAAAATTTTTTCCGATGAGACTCGTCCACGACTTCAGGGATCGATGTTAACAGCTTTTGAATTACAACAAGCAGGCCTTGATGTGACAGTGATCACTGATAATATGGCAGCAGTTGTCATGTCTCAAGGTAAGATTAACGCTGTAATCGTGGGCTGTGATCGTGTGGCGGCAAATGGTGATACTGCAAATAAAATTGGAACATTAGGTGTTTCTATCTTAGCAAAACACTACGGAATTCCTTTTTATGTGGCTGCTCCCACACCAACGATTGATCTAGAGACACCAACAGGTGCTGAAATCCCGATTGAAGAACGGGAAACATCAGAAGTTACTCATCGATTTGGTATCGCTACAGCTCCAGAAAATGTACAGGTCTATAATCCTTCCTTTGATGTAACACCACATGAAAATATTACGGCAATCGTGACAGAAAGAGGGATTGTGAAACCAAATTACCAAGAGAATCTGGTAAAGGTGATGAAGAGACCATAGTCAAGGATCGTGATGTGAAATGAACCTAACACCTGACCAAAGGAGAAATAAAATCATAGATATCTTGGAACAGCATGATTTTGTGGATTTCACCTATTTCGGTCAGTACTTTAATGTTTCTGAGATGACGATCCGTCGAGATATTGAATACTTGGAGAGAGCAGGAGAGGTAGTACGCGTTTATGGTGGAGCAAAATTACGAAATGATCGTGGGTATGAGGCATCGATACAAGAAAGATTAAAAACAAATCATAAAGAGAAGCAAGTAATCGCCAAGCAAGCTGCGGCGCAGATTTTCGATGGTGATGTGATTGCTTTAGACGGGAGTACGACAGCGCTTGAAGTAAGTAAATTGATCAAAGATCGTAAAAATCTGACGGTGATTACAAATAATATTAGCATAGCGATTGAGCTTTCAACTGCTGTCGATATTCAGACTGTTTTGTTGGGTGGTTTTGTTCGTGGAAGTTCGCTTTCTTTGGTAGGTGCTATGGTTGAGCAATCATTAGGCGCATTCTATATTGATAAAACATTTATTTCAAGTCGGGCACTTCATTATACAGAAGGTTTAACTGATATCACGGTTGAAGAGGGAGAGGCTAAGAAGGCAATGGTTGAGAAATCGAATCGAGTCTATGTCCTTGTTGACCATACAAAGCTGGATAATCTCTCATTTTTCCATGTTATTGACCGTGAGAAGATAGATGTGATCATTACAGATCAGCTTGTCCCATTCACCCAGGAGCAACAGCAACTCATTGAAAACTTTCGAACTGATGGAATCGAGGTCATGATCAGTAGCGATGATTAGATATCTTCATATCGATGAGATAGGAGTTTAGAAAATGCTATTGAAAGACGAGCGTGAACAAATTGTATTATATGGACAAAAAATGATTCAAAATGGCTTGACCAAAGGGACAGGCGGAAATCTAAGTATCTATAACCGGGAACAACAATTGATGGCGATCAGTCCAAGTGGAATTGATTATTTAGAGACTCGCCTAGAAGACGTGGTGATTTTGAGTTTGGACGGGCACGTAGTTGAAGGTAACCATCAACCCTCCAGTGAATTTGAAATGCATCGTATCTTTTATCTAAAGCGTACAGATATTCATGCAATTGTTCATACCCACTCTCCTTTTGCCTCTACAATCTCTGCTTTGCAAATAGACTTGCCAGCTGCTTCTTATTTGACTGCCTATGCAGGGAAGAATGTGCGTTGCTCCGAATATGCTACGTTTGGGACAAAGGAGCTGGCTGAAAAGGCATACGCAGGTATGAAAAATCGCTATGCAGTTTTACTAGCCAATCATGGGCTACTAGCAGGTGCAGGCAATATACACCGTGCCTTTCATATTGCTGAGGAGATCGAATATTGTGCAGAGATTTTTGTTCGGGCGAGATCAATCGGTGATCCAGTCATCATTCCCGATAATGAGATGGATCGGCTCGTTGAAAAATTTAAAACATATGGAGCATAGCCATTATATTATGCCAAAGCAGCTACTCGTTGACCGAGTAGCTGCTTGGCTTTTGATTATGTAAAGACCAGAAGAATAGGAACTCATCAAATACGATGACCAGTTAAAAGAGCTGACTTTGTCTACAAATGAGTGTTAGCAAACATCAATTGATGGATAAGTCAAGTGAAAAGCGAACGAACATCAATTGTTATATGGTAAATGTTCGTTTTTTATTGACTTCAACTGTGCCACTTGTTACACTAAAAAGCGAGTGATCTTTCTCATATATACTCAGGAATGGGAAACTTAAATTTCCTGTCTATGAGAAAAGTCGCCTTTTGGGTCCGTAAGTCGATTGCCTAATCGGCGGATTTTCCTGCTGACAGCTGGAGTCTGCTGCTTAGGCTTTTTTTCATGAATATGAATCAAGGTGAAAGGTTGCATGATATCGGATGAAAGAACAGCCTAAAGTCGCCGTGATTATGGGAAGTATCTCTGACTGGGAGACGATGAAGCTAGCATGTAAACAGTTAGAACTACTTGAAGTAGCGTATCTAAAACAGGTTGTTTCAGCTCATCGTACACCAGATGAAATGTTTCGCTTTGCTGAACAGGCGGCAAATAAAGGAATCGAAGTAATCATTGCTGGTGCAGGCGGAGCAGCTCATTTACCTGGTATGGTAGCTGCAAAAACTGTCTTGCCAGTAATAGGAGTTCCGATTAAAAGTTCTACTTTAAACGGACTCGATTCATTGTTATCAATCGTCCAAATGCCTGGTGGTGTTCCCGTTGCAACAGTTGCGATTGGCGCTGCCGGAGCTACAAATGCAGGTTTGTTAGCAGCTCAAATTTTAGCAATTTCTGATCGTACATTACGTAGTCGATTGGAAGCACGTAGAGAAACAACACGGCAAGAAGTAGCAGGAGGGTATGATTTCGATGAGTAAGGAAGTATCGTTGTTACCAGGTATGACAATAGGAGTATTAGGTGGCGGTCAGCTTGGGAGAATGGTGATGTTAGAAGGACGAAAGCTGGGTTTTCGCTTTATCACCCTTGATCCTGCTGAAGATTGCCCTGGTTCGCAAGTGGCGGATGACCATATTGTCGCTGCATATGATGACTTACGGGCTGCGGAAGAATTAGCGAAGCGAAGTGACATGGTAATCTATGAATTTGAAAATATTGATCCATCGGTTGTCAAGCGCATTGAAACCTTAACAACTGTGCCACAGGGAAGCGAGTTATTAAGAGTGACTGGTCATCGTTTGCATGAGAAACAGATGGTTTCAGCAGCAGGCGTACCGGTGGCTGAATATCGATCTGTAGAGACACGAACGCAGTTTAGCCGCGCATGGCAAGAGCTAGGTTTACCTGTGGTCCTAAAAACGGCTACAGGTGGATATGACGGAAAAGGTCAATGGATGATTCGAACAGAAAAAGATTTGCATACCTTACCAGATGATCTTTTTGAGAATGGACAAGAATTTGTTTTAGAACAGCTTGTGCCTTTTTGCAAAGAGATTTCAGTCGTTGTAGCAAGAAATAAGCAAGGGGATATCAAGGCATTTCCCCCAACAGTGAATCTCCATCGCAATCACATCTTACATCTCTCGCTTGCACCCGCACCATTATCGCCGGAACTATTGAGCCGAGCTCAACAGCTAGCGAAACAAACGGCAGAACACTTACAAATGGTGGGGCTATTAGCTGTTGAGATGTTTCTTCTACCTAATGGAGATTTGCTTGTAAATGAGTTAGCACCACGACCGCATAATTCTGGACATTATACATTTGATGCTTGCAGCACATCACAATTTGCCCAATTTTTACGTGCAGTTTTAGGTTTACCGCTTCATGAGGCGAAATTAAGACAGCCTGTTGCAATGGTGAATCTCTTAGGTGAACATCATGCTGCATTTGAACAGAAATTTTATCAATTCCCAACGGACGTGCAGATTCACTGGTATGGAAAAACCACAGCAAAAGTGGGGCGGAAGATGGGACATCTCACAATATTAGGTGATTCAACGCAGCAGGTGATGCAACGTGTTGAGGAGCTAGGAATTTGGTCTAATCTAACTGAAGAAGAGAGATCGATTTTGTTTACTGAAACAGCCATATCTTGAGGAAGAGGGATTTAAGTTATGATTGAACGTTATTCAAGACCAGAAATGAAGCAAATATGGACTGATGAAAATCGTTTTCAGGCTTGGCTAGAGGTAGAGATTTTGGCTTGTGAAGCATGGTCTGAATTGGGTGTCATTCCGCGCGAAGATGTCATAGAAATTCGTAAAAAAGCTCGTTTTGATATCAAACGCATCGATGAGATTGAGCAAGAGACACGTCATGATGTTGTTGCTTTTACGAGAGCTGTTTCTGAGTCTCTTGGTGCAGAGTCTAAGTGGGTGCATTATGGTCTAACATCCACAGATGTTGTTGATACTGCACTCTCCTATCTATTGCGGCAAGCAAATGAAATATTATTAAAAGATATTGACCATTTAATCGAGGTCATTCGTGAGAAGGCAATGGAGCATAAATATACAGTAATGATGGGTCGAACGCATGGTGTTCATGCTGAACCGACTACATTTGGCATGAAGATGGCGCTTTGGTATATGGAGATGAAGCGCAATCGTGATCGCTTCGTTCGTGCAATGGATGAGGTGCGTGTTGGCAAGTTATCTGGTGCGGTCGGAACATATGCCAATATTGATCCATTTGTAGAGCAATATGTATGTGAAAAGTTAGGATTAGCAGCGGCGCCGATTTCGACGCAAACTCTGCAAAGGGATCGTCATGCTGAATATATGGCGACACTAGCCTTAATTGCTACATCACTTGATAAGTTTGCAACGGAGATTCGTGGATTGCAGAAGAGTGAAACGCGTGAAGTGGAGGAAGCATTTAAGAAAGGACAAAAGGGTTCATCTGCAATGCCCCATAAACGAAATCCAATTGGCTGCGAAAATATTAGTGGCTTGGCCCGTGTCTTGCGCGGTCACATGGTTTCAGCATATGAAAATGTTCCGCTCTGGCACGAACGGGATATTTCTCATTCATCAGTCGAGCGCGTCATTTTACCTGATGCAACCATTCTATTAAATTACTTACTGCGACGTTTTGCTGGCATTGTCAAAGAGTTAACAGTCTTTAAAGAAAACATGCTGCGAAATATGGATCGTACATTTGGTCTGATCTATTCCCAACGTGTGTTACTCAGTTTGATTGATAAAGGACTGACCAGGGAAACAGCATATGATACTGTGCAACCCTTGGCGATGCAAGCATGGGAAGAACAAGTACCATTTCGTTCATTAGTGGAAAAAAACCCACAAATTCAACAATACCTCACTATGGAAGAAATCGCTGATTGTTTTGATTATCGTTACCATTTATCACAAGTAGATACGATCTTTGCTCGATTGGGATTGGAGGATAACTGATGAAACCACTTTACGAAGGAAAAGCGAAACAGCTTTTTGCCACAGATGACCCACAGCTCCTTCGTGTACAATATAAGGATTCAGCGACTGCTTTTAATGGAGAAAAAAAAGCGACATTGTCTGGCAAAGGTGAACTAAATAATCGCATTACTTCGCTCTTCTTTGAGTACTTACGCGAACACGGGGTAGAGAATCATTTTGTAAAACGGCTATCAGCAACTGAACAACTTGTAAAGCGTGTAGAAATTATTCCATTAGAAGTCGTTGTTCGCAATTGGGCAGCCGGTTCATTAGCAAATCGATTAGGTCTTACAGAAGGGACTCCATTTAGCCAACCGATTGTAGAGTTTTATTACAAAGATGATGAGTTAGGTGATCCCCTCGTAACCGAAGATCATATACAGTTGCTAGATATTGCGACTCCAGAGCAGTTGATCGAAATGAGACAAATCAGCCTACGTGTCAATCAGCTATTAATTCAATGGATGGATGAGCGTGGGATTACATTGGTAGATTTTAAGTTGGAGTTTGGAATAGATGCAGATCAAAAGTTGTTACTAGCCGATGAGATATCACCAGATACTTGTCGATTCTGGGATAAAGCAAGTGGAGAAAAGATGGATAAAGATCGTTTTCGACGGGATTTAGGGCGAGTGATTGAGGCATATGAAGAAATATTGACACGTTTGGGAGGAAGAGCGGATGTATAAAGCGATCATTACAGTAACTTTAAAAGAGAGTGTGCTAGATCCACAAGGAGTAGCGGTAAAAGGCTCCCTTCATTCACTTGGTTTTACAACTGTTCAGGATGTACGAATTGGGAAACAACTTGAGGTTACCATTGATACGGCAGAACGGGAGCAAGCACAGCAACAGACAGAAGAATTTTGTCAAAAATTATTAGCAAATCCTGTCATCGAAAATTACCGTTATCAATTGGAGGAGATGAACTAATGCGTTTTGCTGTTGCTACATTTCCTGGTTCCAACTGTGATCTGGATTGTGTTCATGCAGTTGAAGATGTATTAGGCGCCCCCGTTTCGACTGTTTGGCATCAACAGACAGACTTGGATGAATTTGATGCGATTATATTGCCTGGCGGTTTTTCCTATGGGGATTATCTACGAACAGGGGCATTGGCCCGATTTTCTCCAGTTATGGAGAGTGTAGTGGCGGCTGCCAAGCAGGGTAAGCTGGTGATAGGGATTTGTAATGGTTTTCAGATTCTTTGTGAGGTTGGACTATTACCTGGTGCGTTAATGGCGAACGACCATCTGCAATTCCGTTGCGCAACACCAGAGCTCGTTGTTGAAAATGCAGATACGCCTTTTACACAGGATTATCAGTCAGGAGAACAGATTCAAATTCCAATTGCTCATGGTGAAGGAAACTATTATTGTGATGAACAAACTTTGCAAGAATTAGAAGAGAATAGGCAAATTCTCTTTCGATATAACAGTGAAAATCCGAACGGTTCAACAGCAGGGATTGCTGGAATCATTAATCGAGCAGGCAATGTATTAGGGATGATGCCTCACCCAGAGCGAGCGATTGTCGATTGGATGGGTTCAGCTGATGGTGCCAAGATTTTTACATCGATGCTTCGAAATTGGGAGGAAAGATAAATGGTCTATTCGTTGCCAACAGAACCAAGTCCAGAGCAAGTTCGTGAACAATCTCTATACCGGGAGATGGGATTGGCGGACGATGAGTATGAGCAGATCATCGGTCATCTAGGGCGCTTGCCGAATTGGACTGAAGTCGGCGTTTATAGTGTCATGTGGTCTGAACATTGTAGTTATAAGAATTCCAAGCCGCTTCTTCGTAAGTTTCCTACAGAAGGACCTCGTGTCTTGCAAGGTCCTGGCGAAGGTGCAGGCGTGATCGATATTGGGGATGGACAAGCAGTTGTATTTAAGATAGAAAGTCATAATCATCCTTCTGCTGTCGAACCGTTTCAAGGTGCTGCGACAGGAGTTGGTGGAATTATTCGCGATGTCTTTTCGATGGGTGCGCGTCCAGTTGCACTACTTAATTCATTGCGTTTTGGAAGTTTGGACAATAATCGTGTGAAATATTTATTTGAGCATGTCGTTGCTGGAATCGCTCATTATGGCAATTGTATCGGCATTCCAACAGTAGGTGGAGAAGTTGTTTTTGATCAGTCTTACGAAGGAAATCCTTTAGTTAACGCTATGTGTGTGGGACTTCTGTCACATGACCAATTGCAAAAAGGGATCGCAAGTGGTGTGGGCAATTTAGTGGTATATGTGGGAGCAAGCACTGGTCGCGATGGAATACATGGAGCTACATTTGCTTCCGTTGAATTGAGTGAGGAATCTGAAGAGAAACGCTCTGCTGTTCAAGTTGGCGACCCATTTATGGAAAAGCTATTATTAGAAGCATGTATGGAAATGGTTGAGCAGGAGTTACTAGTTGGAATTCAGGATATGGGAGCTGCTGGGTTAACCTGTTCAAGCGCAGAGATGGCAGCTAAAGGGACTTGTGGTATGGAATTAAATCTAGACCGTGTTCCACAGCGAGAAACAAACATGTCCCCTTATGAGATAATGTTATCTGAGTCCCAGGAACGGATGTTATTAGTGATCGAAGAGCAAAATCTCGCACGTATTGAAGCAATTTGTAAAAAATGGGGCTTACAATCAGCAGTGATCGGACAAGTAACCAAAGGTGATCGGTACCAAGTCTATCAAAAAGGGGAATGTGTTGCAGATATCCCTGTGATGACCTTAGTTGATGATGCACCAATCTATCATCGTGAAGAGAAGATCCCTGCTTATTATACAGAAATGAAAGAGATCAATGATACTGATCAACTGGAAGGGCATAATCCAGAGTCGCTTTTTGAACAATTAATCCAATCTCCTAATCTAGCAAGTAAGCGCTGGGTTTATCAACAGTATGATCATATGGTAGGAACCAGTACAGCTGTTTTACCTGGATCAGATGCAGCGGTGGTAGTGGTTCGTGGCACAGATAAAGCGTTGGCAATGAGTACGGATGGCAATAGTCGATATGTCTATCTTAACCCTGAACAAGGGGGGAGGATTGCAGTAGCTGAGGCTGCCCGCAATGTGGTTTGCGCTGGTGCAGAGCCGTTGGGTGTAACAGACTGTCTAAACTTTGGAAGTCCTGAAAATCCTGATATTTACTGGCAATTATCAAAAGCGATTGATGGTATGAGTGCTGCTTGTCACACGCTGAAAACACCAATTGTAGGTGGAAATGTAAGTTTATATAACGAGAGTGGCGATCAAGCGATCTATCCGACTCCTGTTGTTGGCATGGTTGGTCTAATTGAACAGCGTGCACATATTACAACGCAAACATGGAAGGGAGCAGGGGAGCAGATTTATCTGCTAGGTGAAACCCTAGCTGAGCTAGGTGGTAGTGAATTACAGTATGTGGTGACAGGTCAAGTGAGCGGTCAACCTCCTGTTTTAGACTTAGAAAAAGAAAAAAGTTTACAGACAGGATTGTTGGCGATGATTCGCCAAGGAATTGTGACTGCCGCACATGATTTAGCTGAAGGTGGGATAGCACTCGCTTTGGCTGAATCGTGTATGGACAGCGGTCTAGGTGCCGAGATTACCTTGTCGTCACCTCATTCACATGTGACTGCTCTCTTTAGTGAAAGTCAATCGCGTGTACTTGTGTCAGTCAAAAAATCAGATATGGAAAAATTAGAGCAACTAGCTGCGAAATATCAGATTCCATGTACTCGAATCGGTGAAGTGATTGAGCAAGAAAAGTTATTAATTGAAGTGAATGGGGAAGAAGTAATAGGTCGTTCGATTCCTGATATCAAACAACTATGGGAGGGTGCCATTCCATGCAAGATGAAAGCATCTTTGACGAATTAAAAGAGGAATGTGGTGTGTTTGGGGTTTTTGGTCATCCAGAGGCCGCCCTCTTAACTTACTATGGTCTACATGCCTTGCAGCATCGTGGGCAAGAGAGTGCAGGAATTGTTGTTTCCGATGGAAACTTTCATGTTCATAAGGGTGAAGGGCTTGTTACCGATGTCTTCAACGTGAAATCTTTAACGGAATTAACAGGTCCATTTGCAATTGGTCATGTTCGCTACTCAACCACAGGTGGAACAGGTCTGCATAATGCACAACCCCTTGTTTTTAACTATGCTGGCGGCGAGCTTGCCATTGCGACAAATGGCAATTTAGTCAATGCAGGGTTGATTCGAGAAAAATTAGAGAAGAAAGGTTCCATCTTTCAGACTACTACGGATACAGAAGTAATCGCCCATCTGATCGCTCGTTCAGAGACTGATTCCTTAGAAGAGGCAGTAAAAGAAGTGCTACCACAGCTAGTGGGTGCTTATGCACTATTGATCATGACCAATGATCAGTTGATTGTTGCTCAAGATCCGCATGGGCTACGTCCTCTTTCGATGGCGCTTTTAGGAGATGCATATATTTTCTCCTCTGAAACGTGTGCTTTTGACGTAGTGGGTGCTGAGTTTTTACGAGAAATTGATCCTGGTGAGCTGCTTGTCCTTGATACAAAAGGTTTTAAACAGACTCGCTTTGCTGCACCTGCTGAAAAAGCAGTCTGTTCGTTTGAGTATGTTTATTTTGCACGACCTGATAGCAATCTAGGTGGTGTAAATATACATGCGGCTCGCAAGCGGATGGGACGACGCTTAGCTAAAGAGGCTCCAATTGAGGCGGATGTTGTAACAGGAGTGCCTGATTCCAGCATTTCAGCGGCAATTGGATTTGCCGAAGCGACAGGTATTCCATATGAGCTTGGTTTAATTAAAAATCGTTATGTAGGGCGTACTTTTATTCAACCAAGCCAAGCATTGCGTGAACAAGGTGTGAAGATGAAGCTAAGTGCAGTGCGGAAAGTGGTAGAAGGAAAGCGTGTTGTGATGGTAGATGATTCTATTGTTAGAGGAACTACGAGTCGTCGGATCGTTACGCTATTACGTGAAGCGGGTGCAACAGAAGTTCATGTTAGGATTAGTTCGCCACCAGTAAAAAATCCCTGTTTCTATGGCATTGATACGCCAACGCGTGATCATCTAATCGGCGCCTATATGTCAGTGGAAGAGATTCGCAAAGAGATTGGTGCGGACACGCTTACATTTATCAGTACAGAAGGACTCGTTTCGTCGATTGGTCAGCAAAGTGATGATGGAAAACAAGGACATTGTCTAGCCTGTTTTACGGGTGAATATCCAACCTTGTTGGAGGATCAATTAGTTGTGGAGGAACAAAAATGAGCGATGCATACAGAGCGGCAGGTGTTGATATTGATGCTGGTAATGAAGCCGTAGAGCGTATGAAAGCACATGTAGCACGTACCAGACGACCAGGGGTTCTGGGTGAGTTGGGCGGATTTGGAGGCTTATTTGCTTTACCGACAGGCTATCAAGAGCCTGTCTTGGTTTCAGCTACTGATGGAGTCGGTACAAAGCTAAAAGTTGCTTTTGCTCTCAATCAACATTCAACGATTGGTATCGACTGCGTAGCAATGTGTGTAAATGATTTGGTTGTTCAAGGCGCACAGCCACTATTCTTTTTGGACTACTTGGCGACAGGAAAATTAGAGCCTAAGCAAGCCGAACAGATTGTAAAAGGGATTGCGGATGGGTGTGTTGAGGCTGGCTGTGCATTAGTTGGCGGAGAGACAGCAGAAATGCCTGGTATGTATACAAATGGAGAATATGATGTAGCAGGTTTTGCCGTTGGTATCGTTGAACGAAAACAGGTGTTAGATGGCAGTCAAATCAAACCTGGCGATGTGCTGATTGGGCTTGCTTCGAATGGCTTGCATAGCAATGGTTTCTCATTAGCGAGAAAAGTTTTACTTGAGGATCGAGGATTTACTTATGCTGAACCAGTTCCTGCTAGTAACCAATTATTAGGAGAAGCACTTCTCACACCTACACGCATTTATGTAAAAACCTTCCTTGCCTTGCAAGAACAATTCCAGATCAAGGGAGGTGCGCATATTACAGGCGGAGGACTGGTTGAGAACTTGCCAAGAATATTACCAACCGGCTGCGCTGCTGAAGTAAGAGAAGGCGCTTGGGAGGTTTCACCTATTTTCCAATGGATTCAACATATCGGAAAAATCTCCTTCGAAGATATGGTGCGTACTTTTAATATGGGGATTGGCATGGTATTGGTTGTCCCAGTCGAAGAGGCAGACGAAGTGTGCAGAGCGGCGGAAGAATTAGGAGAAAGAGCGACTAGGATCGGTCAAGTAGTCGCGGGACAGCAATCTCAATTTGCCTGGGCGAAAAGGAGGTAAAAACAATGGGTATTGCCGTTTTTGCCTCTGGCAATGGTAGTAACTTTCAGAGTTTGATCGATTGCTCAAACAAAGAGAATTGGGAGGTGCCCATTTCTCTACTTATTTGTGATCGTCCAAATGCGAAAGCAATTGAGCGAGCGCAAGCAGCTAAAGTTCCTTATCGATGTATCAATCCGCATGATTTTGCTGACAAAGTTCGCTATGAGCAAGAAATTGTAAATACTTTAGAAGAATATCAAATTAAATGGATTGTTCTAGCTGGATATATGCGAATCATAGGAGAAACCATTTTGAATCCATTTATTGGAAAGATCGTCAATATTCATCCTTCACTTTTACCAGCATTTCCAGGGAAACATGCTATAGAAGAGGCTTTTACTTATCCTGTGAAAATTACAGGGGTGACAATTCATTTTATCGATGAAGGCATTGACACAGGTCCGATTATTGCGCAAGAAGCAGTTTCAGTTGATCCAGATGATACCCTTGCCTCGCTGGAAGATAAAATTCATCGTGTTGAACATCGACTCTACCCGAAAATTGTTCGAAGTTGGGTTGAAGGAAAACTATAAAAGAGTCGACATGGAGTGTTCAAGACGATTACTCCGCTTGTTAAGAGAGTTAATAACATTTGGGTAGTGAGGGAAGAAATTGTGGAGTCAATATTTCGAGGCGCCTTGAAGACATCTAAGCAGCATGAATTGAAGTCGAAGCGTGAAATATTGAAACCAACACGGAGTCTACACAATATATATCTAATATAATTTGGAGGTATATGATATTCATGCAAATACGTCGTGCATTGATCAGTGTATCTGACAAGACGGGAATTGTCTCATTTGCTCAATCTTTAGCAGAACAAGGTGTGGAAATTATTTCTACAGGAGGGACACGTCGAACGCTTGAGGAAGCCGAAGTGCCAGTGATTAGCATCTCAGATGTGACAGGTTTTCCTGAAATCTTAGATGGTCGAGTCAAAACGCTTCATCCAAAGGTACATGGAGGTTTATTAGCCGTTCGTGATCTTCAGACCCATCAGCAACAGCTTCAAGACCAAGCGATCACACCAATTGATCTGGTTTGTGTCAATCTTTATCCTTTTCAACAAACGATTGCAAAGCCAGATGTCGATTTTGCGGAAGCGATTGAAAATATAGATATTGGCGGCCCCTCAATGGTTCGCTCTGCTGCGAAGAATCATCGTTATGTAACAGTAGTCATTGATCCAAATGATTATGCGTTCGTGATCCAGCAGCTCAAAGAGAACGGTGGCACGGATGAGGCACTTCGTCGTCGTTTAGCTGCTAAAGCATTTGGACATACCGCTGCCTATGATGCTTTGATCGCTGACTACTTAAATCGACAAATTGATGAGCCATTTCCCGGGCAATTGACATTAACCTTCCAAAAACAACAAGAATTGCGATATGGGGAAAACCCACATCAACAAGCCGCTTTTTATCGGGAACCACTAGCAGGAGAAGGCTTACTTGCCACCTGTGAACAATTGCAAGGAAAAGAGCTTTCATATAATAACATAAGTGATGCAAATGCAGCCTTAGAACTGGTACGTGAGTTTGAGCAACCCACTGTCGTTGCAGTAAAACATATGAATCCTTGCGGTGTAGGCAGTGCTGATACAATTGTTGAGGCATATCGCCTTGCCTATGATGCTGATCCGATCTCAATTTATGGAGGAATTATTGCTACAAATCAAACTGTAGATGATGAAACAGCCGAGCTGATGAGTCAGATTTTTCTTGAGATTATTATTGCTCCTGAATTTACGGAGGAAGCTCGCCAAATTTTAACGAAAAAACAAAATTTGCGTCTGCTTCGTTTAAAAGGAGAAGTTTCAACTGTTCAGCAACATAAAGTCGTTTCTGTTGGCGGTGGATTGTTGATTCAAGATGTGGATCAACATGAAATAACAAGAGAAGAGTGTCAAAATGCAACAAAACGAGCGCCTAGCAAACAAGAATGGGCAGATTTGCTCTTTGCTTGGAAAGTAGTAAAGCATGTAAAATCAAATGCTATTGTACTTGTGAAAAATGGACAAACGATTGGAATTGGAGCTGGACAAATGAATCGTGTTGGAGCAGCTAAAATCGCCATTGAGCAGGCTGGAGAGCAAGCAAAAGGAGCTGTTTTAGCATCAGATGCCTTTTTCCCGATGAAAGATACATTAGAAGTAGCCGCAGCAGCGGGAATTCGTGCCATTATTCAACCTGGAGGTTCTGTTCGTGATCAAGAGTCAATCGATGAAGCAAATAAACATGACATAGCTATGGTGATGACAGGAATTCGTCATTTTAAACATTGAGATCTATGTAATCCAATCAGACCGAATTGATCTTTTATAATCAAATAATATTTCGTTATAGAAAGGAAGTGTCACATTGCGTTTACTTGTGATTGGAAATGGTGGGCGTGAACATACATTAGTATGGAAGTTAAAGCAAAGTCCCCTAGTAGAAGAGATCTTTGTTGCTCCTGGAAATGGAGGGATGGAATCTTTTGCAACTTGTATTAATTTAAATCCAACCGATATTGACGAGTTACAGGATTTTGCAATGCAAGCTGAAATTGATATGACGATCGTAGGACCAGAGATACCATTGATTGCTGGAATTGTTGATCGCTTTCAAGAAGCGGGATTAACCATTATTGGTCCAAATCAAGCAGCAGCGCAAATTGAGGGTAGTAAGCGGTTTGCAAAGGAACTAATGGAAAAATATCAGATTCCGACAGCGCGGTATCGTGCATTTACAGATGCAAACAAGGCAAAGGATTACATAAAGATCATAGGTGCACCAATTGTAATCAAAGCAGATGGGCTAGCGGCAGGTAAAGGTGTTATTGTAGCGCAAACCGTTACAGAGGCAGAAGAAGCGATTCATGACGTAATGGAGAAAAGAATATTTGGTGAAGCTGGTAATGAGGTAGTAATTGAAGAGTTTTTAGTGGGACAAGAAGCTTCATTAATGGCATTTGTCGATTCAAGTGGGATTCAGCCAATGGTTATCTCCCAAGATCACAAACCTGTATATGATGGGGATCAAGGACCGAATACAGGAGGAATGGGGACATACTCGCCTGTACCTCAGATTCCATCACAAATTGTCGAACAAGCAATTGAGGAGATATTAAAACCAACGATTGCTGGATTAAAGAAAGAAGGGATTCAATTTCAGGGAATTCTCTATGCAGGTTTGATGATCACTGCAACTGGACCAAAAGTGATCGAATTTAACGCGCGATTTGGCGACCCTGAAACGCAAGTCGTTTTACCACGATTAAAAACAGATCTTTTAGAAGTTTTCAAAGCAATGAGTGAAAATCGAGTGGCTGATTTATCACTTGATTGGAATGAACAAGCAGCGGTTTGTGTTGTCATGACATCAGGAGGCTATCCCGAAGATTATGAAAATGGGAAAGTGATCACTGGATTATCTTCATCCGTCCAATCAGACCAATCAATGATTTTCCATGCTGGTACAAAACGATCAGAAACTGGAAAAGTTGTGACAAATGGCGGTCGTGTCCTTGGTGTTACTGCGCTTGGCGAAGACCTTGCTTCAGCTCGTGAACAAGCATATCAGTTGGTCGAGCAAATTCACTTTGAAGGTGCCCATTATCGGACAGATATTGCCAATAAAGCATTAAAATAAAGTATTGACCAACTCCCCACATATGACATGTGAGGGGTTTTTCATCTCTACATAGAGAAATTCAACTTCATTTGATCAGTCGTCAAATTGCTGGTTGCATGATTGTAACAATTCTCTCAATTTTTTTTTGATCGAGATTTTAGAATATGTTTTCATTGTGAACATGTGTGTTTGAACATGTTTGATCTAGTGTAATATTCGCCTGGGTACCTAGATCGAACTCAAAAGTAGGCCACTATGATCACTTCATAGAGTCCACAGCTTGGAAAACGGATTCGACATAGGAAGGAAGCCATGTTCTCCACTCCTGCCATGATCCGTCTGCGAATCGCTGCTGCCATCAGTTGCCTTTCGTTTGAAGTCGGTCTGTCGGCAAATCCGATTGTCAGTTACCTCAAAAAATTAGGGTTACACGATACAATATGGATGATCATGGGCGCTTCGCCCGCCGGAGCCATCGTGTTCTACCTGATCGGTGGGCGTCTTACGAATCGATTCGGTGGAAAGCGTGTAGCCCTGTGGTCGCTGCCTCTCATGGTTGTCATCACCTTCTGTACAGGGATGGCACAGGATACCTCAGAGTTTGTCGTGGTACGGTGGATTCATGGGGTTACCTATGCCATGACCTTTCCACCGCTCTACACCTTGCTGGCGGACAGCCTCGAAGCTCTGCCTGAGAAAAGGGCGTCGCGCTATCACAGCATAGGAAATGGTGTCGATGCCCTTGCTGTTATCCTCGGCTACTGGCTCGGACTCGTACTATTGCAGTCTGGGCAAAAAGAGTGGTGGATCGGAATCGGTACGGGTCTGACCGCCTTGCCGGTTCTTCTCCTGTATCGGATTGCTCTAGGACATCAGCAAGGACGCCGAGTCGGGGATTCTGTATCCCATAAGAAAACGCCTATTTACTTGAACAAGGGAATGAAACGGGTGGTACAGGTCGCTGCAATTTCTGTCGGTTTCTTCATCGTCAACCGGGTGACACTCACCTTCCTGGAGCAGTATGTCGGTGGGAGAGCTGGTCCGATCCTGGTCATTTCCACTGTCGTCAATATATTGACCTCCCTGTGGGTCGATAAGTGGGCAAACAGCAAGGGAAACTTTACCACGCTCCGAATTGCCGTGGTGCTGCTGGTTGGATCATTGCTCTTAACCTGGGTGAATCGACAGTTCAACATGATTGCAGGACTGACCTTGTTGGTCATCGGTGCGATTCTTCAGGGGGGTTGCTAGGCGCATCTGCGCTTTCTGTATCTACGATTTGTTCCGATTGATACCATCGGAACAACGTGGATCAGTGATGGCCATACGCTCTCTGATGGCCGAGGGAGCGACCCTGATCGGTAATGTGTACGGGGGACAGATGGAGAAGCGCTTCGGCGTTGAGTCCTTGTGGCTCCTGACGATCCCCTGGACACTCTTTTCTTTGTTCCTCATCAGGAGAGGGAGAACGTGACTTTCCGTGAAAGGCAACTGGCAGACCCATTTGGGTCTGCCAGTTTGCTATTCAAGCTGTAATCTATACAGATGTTTGGAAATCAACAAGTGTTGTGCATTCAAAGTTGCCTGTATGGTGGGCTATGTTCTATTCACTCGTCTTTTATATGTAACTTTTAGGTTACGATAAAATCCCGGTTCTCATGAGAGACCGGGAAATGAGCGTCAAAACGAATTGCAATCACCCATCCACATATATGAGGGTGAATTGGTCGAAGAAACAATCTATTTAAAGAGCAGGACTCTTCCCTTTAGCTGAAGACGAAGTATGTCTGCACAATGAGACATCGGGCTAAAGCTAGCGAGATTCTAGCTTTTTCCGATGATATTGATAAGTATGTGTTAGCCGATCTTCGTCGTTTCTTTATCCCCTTGAATGCTCATTGCTTCAATGGGAATCTCAAACCACCAAGCGCCATCATCACGGCGAATCGGTTTGAATCCAGCTTTTTTTAAGGTTCGCGCAACAGTCCAACTAGCTGTATACACTCTTGCAAGATTGGTGGATTCATCAAATTGGATCACTGTCTCTTTTTCCGCTTCACTAAGCGCCATAGTTATTCTCACACTCCCTAACCGGTAGTTGGTTGATGGTAAACGAACTTTTGTTCTGACCTGTACTCCATTCTACCATTTTTTTTTGATTTTGCCACCCTTGTATTCAAAAAACTTATACTAGTTTTTTCGACAAGAGGCAACAAGAACCTCTTTTTTTTGAAAATTAGTTGCATTTTCTGTTTATCAGTCATATTTCATCGATATTTCCAGAGAGTTACAGGTTCTGATAATCCTTTACCTTCTGCTTGGGGCTGTCAGGTCAACGAAAAAGGTATACAATCTGCAGTTCATCCAGAAAGGATGGAGAAAGCGCTTCCTTCTATGATATAGCAAATTTTTTACTTAGAATAGAACAGGTATAAAGCAAACAAAGTTCTATGAAAAGTGCTAAAGCCTCTTTCGCTGCAAATTGGTTGCTTATGGCATTCCCTTTCTATTCTGATACTAAACCACATTTCGCAGATATATTTTTAATTTTAGAAGTGAGACAGAGTATCTCAGTAGCAATTATACTAAAAAGTCTGAAAAAACACAATGATATTAAAGCTGCGTCACTGCTGAATAATGTATCAGTAGTTAGTAAAAATTTATTTTGTAGATGGTTGGTTGCTATTTTAGTAATCAGAATGGACTGATAGCATGTCTGATATCTGCATCTGAGTTTTTAGGTAACATGGAATTGGATTTGCCAGTGAAATCAAGAGGAAGCAACACATCCGGATCATATGTTCGATTATATAAAAAAAGATTGCGAAACGCAACCTTTTAAGGATTACAAAGCAAACATATATTTTTATCACACGATTTATTTATATATTCCATAGGGGATTTATTAATTCGACATATTTTTCAATGGTGATCACAAATGATTACTCTGGTTGATGGTTTAGTGAGATCAAGGGGTCTTTTTTCTTAAAGAATGACGCAAAGCCTTTTGTATTTTTACCGAAGAGGGCGAGCATTGGGCAATATCTCATAATCCCTTCAGCTACTTTCATTGCTGATAAGAAAGCAGTTGTCCATGGGAAGCGACGACGACGATTTGTTCGTGCAATGCAATAGGCAAGTCCCATCAGTCCTAGGGTAATTCGTAACATCGCATCACAGCGACCTACATTTTTTTTCATTCTTTAACTCCTCCTACAAATTCATCATTGGACATTCATTAGTATGTCTTTTTTTGATTGGAGCATGAGAGTGAAAGTTTGGAAACAAATTGAGGGCGAATAAGTAAATTTATGGTATGTGATCGTCAGTCGACATCATCGAATACGAATCAAACGAATAAAGAACTATAGATACAAAAGCTTGTCTTGCGTCCACATCAACAAAGCGATAACTTCCAAGGATATGAATCTTCGAAAGATAAAGGATGAAAATGGAATAATCGCATCTTGTTCAAACCATGTTATAATAGATCAGATTGTCAGTCATGATCGATGCTTCTAATCGGTTCTTTTGGGGAATAGGAAGAAGGATTTCTTTTTTCTTTCTCGTCGTCGCATAAATCTATTTCTAAGTATGTATTTTTTAAAAATTTACATAGATTTGTATGCAGATGACTTATCTTGTATAAAAAAGGGAGTACTACTCTTGAAACTAGAATTGAATCGAAGTATTATCGTAGGCCTGACACAGCTCTTATACTTCTCCATACTCTTAACCCCTTTTCTACCACCTGTTGCATTGGTTTGCATTGGAATGCTTACTTTCTTTCATTTTAAGGGGAAATGGAATATCAAAGGCTGGCCCGAACGGATTTTTATCGGTTTTGCCCTCTTATCATGTATTAGCTGGTATTTTAATCCTTCGTGGTTTGATAATGGAATTCCAATTGGACTTATCTCAGTCTCGATGTTTGTTCTTTACTTTCTCTTGACCGTTTGGATTCGGCAAGTTGTGCAGTGGTCATGGGAAGAAGTACAACAGATGTATATTCGTTTCTGGCTGGGCGGGCTTTTTGTAGCGGCGATTGTGATTATTCAACAAGTTGATTGGCCGGTCATTAATGAGAATACATTTTTAAAACATCTACTCGATTTTTATAGTCATTATCGATGGCAATCGGAAAACTCAGTTCGCAGTGTAGGAACAGCAGGCAACTCTAACTTAGCTGCTGCGATGCTAATTTGTTTTGCGCTGATGAGTATTTATGCTTCTTCCGTGTTACAAAAGATGTGGCAAAAAGTTGCTGCCTTTGGTGCACTTGCTGTATTCTGTATTGCTATCTGGTCAACGGGATCACGAGGAGCTTGGGTGGGTTTGGTGATCGGACTGATTGTCCAAGTTTGGATGACAGGTCATCGTAAGCGCACAGTGGCTCTTACATGTCTACTTATTGTTGCTGTTATCTTTTACCCTGATTTAATCCCTAGAAACGATACTTTGATGAGTACATTTTTTGTCCGATTTAAAGTATGGTCAACAGCATTTGAAATATTCCGAGAACATTGGCTGGTGGGAGTTTTACCATTACATTTTGGACAATTATTTTTGGAAAAAGCCGGTTTCTATGTATTTCATGCACATAATGTGATTCTAGGTGTAGCCAGTGAATTTGGTATTATTGGTCTGATGTTGTTTGTTGCGCTAGTCTTGATGACAATCAGGAGAGCGCGTCATTGGCGGAAAGCAGCAGAGACAAAAGAAGAGAAGCGATTAGCAGGGATGTTAATTTCACAAACCATTGCGTTGTTGGGACATGGGATGTATGATTACCCTATTATTTCCCCACAAGTCGGACTGATTTTTATGTTAAGTGTCATTATTATTCATACGCAGTCAGATCGAATTAGTAAAGAATTATCATTGCCAGAATCAAAAGAGATTCAAGATTTCCCAGCAATCGATTATAAGTGGGTTTCATCTCTTTTCATATTTTTACGAGAGTTTTGGAAGATCAAGAGACTGTAAGGCAAGGAGTGAAACAATTGGCACGAAAGAAGAAAAAGGTAAAAATACAACGCGTTGCTGCTGTAAATGCAGAACAATTGTTGATGAGGGACTTATCACGTACTGCGCTTTGGATCGCAATAGGAGGAGTGATCGTGGCAGTTGTGGGTATTGTGTGGAATCAATATTTTTAGACAGCCCAAACACTCGAATCCGACCAATGCAAGTTTGATCTCACTTTACACAATGGTTGGATAGAGTGCTGGGCTTTTTATTTATTCATGGTTTGCAATGATTTATTAGCAGTTTGGAGCTTATGCATTTGGTCGGGGTCAGTAATGACTGTGCGTGGATAGGCGATCTGAATGCCATGAGAATGGAGGATCATTACAGCTTCTCGACGCATCTGACGCTCAAGTTTCCAATAATTGTCCGGTACACAGAGGGCGGTAATCGTAAATTGAATTCCATTTGGATCAATTCTCGTCACACCCATAACCTCTGGTTTTTCAACTAAGTCTTCTTTATGGTCTTCATATACCTTATCACATATTTCTTCGAGTGCTTGATTCACAATATCTAAGTCAGACTCAAAGGGAACTGTAATCGGAATGATGGCCCTCATTTTTTCTCGGTTGTAGTTTGTGACTTGTGTAATTGTTCCGTTAGGAAGATAGTGCAGTCGTTGATTAAATTCACGAACTTTTGTAATACGCAGACCTACTTCTTCTACTGTTCCGTTTATACTTCCATTTATTTGTACATAATCCCCTACTTCTAGTTGGCTTTCAAAGATCATAAAAAAACCAGAGATTACATCACGAACTAGGTTTTGGGCGCCAAAGCCAACTGCAAGACCTATAATACCTGCACCTGCAAGAATAGGTCTTGGATCAAAACCAATTTGAATCAATATGCTCATCAATGCAATGAAATAAATTAAATAATGGGAGACGGATTTTATCAACTTTCGCAATGTATGAGCTTTATTGCTTTCCATCTTACCAAGATCAAAGAACTTATCTACAACTCGATCGATGATTTTGATCACAATAAAGGTGATAAGGATAATCATCAATATTTCCCCTAAAGGGATTAGGAGTTTTTCCACTGGGTGTTCTCGAACTTCCTTAAAAAAGTTTACCAAACTGTTCCACATCCCCTCTAGGAAAGGTTTTTGTGGCTTTGTTGATTCTGCTATCGTTTCTGGTTTTTTCTCTTCAAGTTTAAAGTATTCGGTGAGTGTGTTCGCAGCCAAGATGATTCAACCTCCGAGTGCCTTTTGTCACACATCATGACGAAAGTAGACGCTCCACTTTTTTCTCCAATTGTGTCCGACTTACCCAGCCTACATATGAATTGATTGCTTGGTATTGATGATCAAGTAGCACAACGGCAACAAAAGGGAAATGTTTCTTATGATGATAACGTACATCGAGCCATCGGATTTCGTATCCATAAGGTCGATTAAATAGAATGGGGTAACCATAAGATGTAAATGAAAGAAATGCTTGAATCGTCTCTGAACGCTTGGATGCTTCGATTGCGGGGTGATTGGTTTCTTTCATCAATATCTGTCCTGTCCAGATTAATTGACCTTGTCGAATTTCACCCATGCGCACACGGTCATTTTGCTTGAGTACTACATTCCAGCGCGTCCAGCGATATGTAGGTGTAATAGTGAATCGTCCCTCTTCTTGAGTATGTGCTTGTACCCAAGATTGAAGGCGTTGATGGGTAATAGTTCGCCAACCGATATAGAGTATCATGATTAAGTAGATTATCGCAAATATAATTCCTGGATTAAATAGATGAAAACTCCAAAGTAGAATACCGACTAAGTGAAGTGTAAAGATAAATGGATCAAAGATGTTGATAATGTTCCATGAAATCCATTTTTGGGAGAAAGGGCGAAGTGCCTGTGTGCCATAAGCGTTGAAGAGGTCGATAAAAATATGAATTGCAACTGCTAACCATGTCCAAAGCCATAAATGTGTAGCGACCGCAGTCGGAAAAATTAACAGTAGTCCAGACGTGATTAGGATCGGCCACAATAAAAGCATAGGTAAAGAGTGGCTGAATCCACGATGTTTTCTTATATAGAGACTATTTGAGAAAAGACGATAAATCGTATCAGAATCAGGAGCCTGGGAACCAATTACGGTACCTGCCAAGACTGCTGTTGCTGTTTCTGTATGACCCATTGATGGGTCTAAATGAGCCAGTCCAAAAAGACCAATTCCCATAACAAGGTGGGTGCTTGTATCCATTGTACCCTCCAACATTTGACATTCATGTCTAACTTGTCAACAAAAGATTCATTTTTTTATTTCATATCGAAGGTTTCTTTAGCCTGATTTGAACCAGAGCTTATTTTCCAAATGTGGATGTTTTATGAAAGTCTAGCAGATTTTAATAAAGAAATGTAGACCTATTTTCGTTATGCGTTTTTTCTGTTACGATACCCTCATATGGATATATTTCCATCATACCATTTGTAACTAAGAAGAAAGAAGAGATAACTTATAATGGAATAAGTCTAGACTGAAGAAAAAACCTAACGAGCTGAACTTATAATGGATGAAGTCATTCTCTGTTATGCAACAATCAAAGATGGCGTTTGACCCCATAGTCAGCAAATAGGGGGAATGAAGGATAAAGCAAGAGGCATTAGAAAATGAACTGATTATGGAAATTCAAGATCGATTACTTACTTGGTATCGAGAAAACCGTCGCGATCTACCTTGGCGTAAGGATAAAGACCCATATAAAATCTGGGTATCAGAAATTATGTTACAGCAAACAAGGGTTGAAACAGTTATTCCTTACTTTAATCGTTTTGTCGAACAGTTTCCTACACTACAACATTTAGCTGAAGCAGAGGAAGATGAAGTATATAAAGCTTGGGAGGGGCTTGGATATTACTCGCGGATTCGTAACCTCCATTCAGCAGTAAAAGAAGTTCAGAGCTCATATGGGGGATATGTGCCATATGAACCAAAGAAGATGGCAAGATTAAAAGGGGTTGGGCCCTATACATTGGGGGCGGTGTTAAGCATTGCCTACGATCAAAAATTACCTGCTGTCGATGGCAACGTGATGCGTGTTCTCTCTCGATTATTTGTCCTTACTGATGATATTGCAAAACCAAAAACAAGAAAAAAGATTGAACAATTGGCGCTTCAATTGATTCCAGAAGAAGCACCTGGCGATTTTAATCAGGCTTTGATGGAATTAGGAGCTACTATTTGTGTTCCTTCATCACCACGTTGTTTACTCTGTCCTCTGCAACAAGCATGTCAGGGATTAGCAACTGGACAACATGATGAGCTGCCTATTAAGACCAAGAATAAAGCGCCATTAAAACAGAAGATGGTGTTCCTTTTGATTCGAGATCAGAATAAATTATGGGTGGAGAAACGCCCTGATACTGGTTTATTAGCAGGTTTTTGGTCTTTGCCTACCATCGAGAGGGATAAAGGTGAATCAGCGATTGATGCCGCTATTCGATGGGGGGAATTGCATGGCATTTTGTTAAGGAATGGTAGACAGGTTGGAGAGTTAGAACATATTTTTACCCATCGTCATTGGAATATAGAGGTTCTAGAAATGGACTATTTGGGAATAGAAAATATGTACAATGAAAATATTTCCTTATGGACTTATGAAAAATTTTCAAATTCTACTCTCGCAAATGTATACCGAAAAGCATTAAAGTTTATATAATGTTTACCATAACAATATAGGGGAGAGAGATGGGTGGAAGAAAAACCAAACAAACACCAATCGAAGAAAGATGAACCTGTTGAACGTTTGGAAAAAACTGATGGTGATAAGTTAGAACATCAACCCCAGCATTCCCCGCTCAATCAATCAACGTCATCTTCTACAGAGAAGTTGGAAATCTCTGATGATGATCAAGAAGTAATTGATCATGATTCGATTGAAACGAGCGAGCTTTCGAAAGAGGAAATAGCCAATGAAGGTCTGTCAGTTGACCCTACTGCTACTACTCAGTTACCAATCATCAATGAGTTAGAGGTAACAGATGAAACATTAGACCCAACCAAGCAAGAAAAAATGACGAACCGTCCGTACAAGATACAAGTAGATCAAATAGCAGAAAAAGAGAATATGGATGAGGCAGGAAAGTCTAAGTTAGTTCAGAGAACGTCTTCAAGTGCTGAAATTAATGTAGAATTATCGGAACATAATAAAGAAGAAAAATTGGAATTTGATGGGAAGTCTAGCGGTGATTTAGAAAAAACGATTCCATATACGAAGGACGATTTGCAACAAAAGACTGAACAGAAACCAGCCAATCCAATAACCACACAGCAAATTTCTAGGAATAATCGTACAAAGCAGGCTGAGGTTCAGCAACCCCAGCTTCCGATCAAGGAATCACATTTTCCTAAGAAACGGTTTTTATGGGGTCTTCTTTCATTCTTGTTATTGGGTGGAGCCCTTGCCATTATCTTTGGTCCTGATCTATTTGCTCGTGAAACAAATCCAAATCAACAGAAGCAAACAGCTGTCAAGCAAGATGATCACTTAACTTTAACCTTCCAAGGAAAAACATTTGACTACGATTTACAAAAAGCAGGTTATGATGGAAAAAATCTTCAATCGATTAACCAATCCGCTTTGCGCACATGGCTGGATCAAGTAAAGAAACAGGTCGATCACCCACCAGTCAATGCTTCAGCCAAGCGACTTCATGCAGAAATAAAACCTGAGGCGTCAGGTTGGTATATGGATACCGAAAAGGTAGAAAGTTGGTTAGAAAACCTCAAACCATATATAAACCATTCGACTGAGATTCCAATCATGAAGGTGGAGCCAACGGTAACCATTCAAGATATTGAGCAAGTTGACAAAAAGAAAGTTGGCTCATACACAACGAAATATGATGGCAACAACGCAAACCGTATGAATAATATTCGCCTTGCTTCTAAGGCAATCGATGGAATCATCCTTCTACCAGGTGAGAAATTCTCCTTCAACAAGGTAGTGGGAGAACGGACGGAAGCTCGTGGCTATAAGACAGCAGGTGTAATTGTAAAAGGGGAATTTAGTGAGGGGATTGGTGGAGGCATTTGCCAAGTTTCTTCAACCTTATTTAACAGTGTTGATCAAGCTGGTCTTAAAATTGTTCGTCGCTTTTCTCATAGTGCGACTGTTACTTATGTGCCACCAGGACGTGATGCAACCGTATCTTGGGATGGCCCTGACTTTAAGTTTAAAAATAACTTTAACAAACCCATCATGATTCGTATTCGTGTAGGTCCTAATTCGATGACAGTCGATACCTATACAGCACCTGGAGCTAAAGTTCGTCAGAAGAAAATTGTCGAAGCACCAAAAGCATTTACACAAGAAAAAGTCGTCAATCCAAATAAACCAACAGAAAATCTTCCTAAAGAAAAACAACAGTAAAATTGAGACCCATCCATATTTGGATGGGTTTTAAAATGGGGAGAAAAATCTGATTGTCAGGCATTGACACTAGTTTGACTACATCATCGAATTATTATATTTTTATTATTAAATAATAATAATTTTAAAAAAGGCGTGAATGTCATATGAAAATTCTCTCAGTCGAACTCACAACCACGCATATTTCCACATTAAAACAATTTTATATAGACCAGCTTGGTTTTTCACTTCAAACTCAATCCACAGATACATTTACTATGCTTGTGGGCTCAACCAGCGTTACTTTTATTTCAACGATGGCAGAACAAGATCCCTTTTATCATATTGCAATGAATATCCCCAAAAACAAATTACTTAAAGCAAAAAAGTGGTTGCTACAAAAGGGTTGTCCATTACTACCCACTCATTCAATTGAAAATGCAGGCATTCATGCTGATGGAGACACTGTTTTTTTTGATGCAGTAAATGCAGAGTCCATCTACTTCTATGATTCTGGTGGTAATTTGGTAGAGCTGATTGCACGTCAAAACTTGGAAAACGCTTCCACCAATCCTTTTTCAACTGATAGCATGCTCAATATTAGCGAGGTAGGGTTTGCATTTGATCAAAATCTACCGGAAGCTATGCAAAGCATCTGTTCACATTTTGATGTATTTCCATATACTGGTGACGAGAAAACGTTTCAAATATTAGGTGATGATCAAGGCATGTTTATCCTTGGAGATACATCACGTCCATGGTATCCAACTCAACGTCTCCCTGAAGTTCATCCTATTCGAATGACGATTTTGGACGAACAGTCAATAGAGTTACAACTCAAGCCATATCCCTATTTTATCCAGTCCATTCCCAATATAAAGTAAAGGCTTTTTTGCAAACGCTTGAACAAATATTTCTGGGATTTACCCAAGCGTAAATATTCAATTCATTTCCTATTAAATTATTATTTCAGTCTATGGGATTGGGTTTTTTATTCGATAAATCGGGAAATAAGAGAGCGTGAGTTTATTTATATTCGGCATGATTAGTAATAATTTTTCTATCATTTGTACAATGAAACATTCATTGCAAATCGAATCTTACTGGGTTAAACTGTAAAAGTTATTATTCTTCATCATTTGTTGATGAAATGTTTCTTTTCATCAGTCACGGCAATGATCAAATATTTTTATTGGACTTTCAAATATAACTAAATTTATTGGCTTTTTGGTGGGAGGGTATCGTATGCAACTGCGTTCCTTTCAGTTGACTGATGTTCACGATGTGACTCAAATTTGGAAAAAAACGGCGACGCATCGGAAAGAGCAGGAAACACTACAAGTGCTATATCAACAATTGGCCTATGATCGTGACCTCGTAATAGTAGCTGAGGCACCGCATGGTGAAGTAGTAGGAGCGATTGTAGGAACCATGGATGGGAGTACAGGCTTTTTTTATTGTTTAGCAGTTCACCCAAATTATCAAAACCAGCAAGTCGGAACAATGCTAGTAAATGCCCTAGAAGAGAGGTTCCGGAGAAAAGGTGTGAAGCGAATCTGGATTACAGTAGATCAAGGGACGGAAAAGTTACTTTCGTTCTATTGTCATCTAGGGTTTGTCAACAGTTGCTCAACCCGCTTAGAAAAAGAGTTATTTGATCAAAATATTGCCGTGATGGGGTAAATGAAACAAAGAAGGTCCCTTAGAGTAAAGACTCCTCTAGGGGATTTTTTAATTTTAAAGAGGTTATTTTCAAAAAATATATAATATATAAAACAATGTCGAAACTTGAAAGGTGGAACGATCATGAGCTCCAAAAAACCATGGTTTGAAGAGAAGGTTCGGACCATCGATTCTAATCTGCGTTACCATCTGCAAACAATGCGATCACAAGTAAATCAAACAGCAACAACGATGTTACCTGTTATTGTACAGTTGAAACCAGAGACAAAGGAAAAGCAGAAAGAAGAAATCTTCGACATATTTTCCAAGTATTCAGCTGCGGATACATCATATTCACTCGGTGAGTTACCACTTTTTTGTAGTCTGTACGGTAAACTAAATCCTCAAGCGATTCGAACACTTACAGAACACCAAAATGTGGTACGTATCTTTTATGATCGCAAAGTCCAAGCATTTCTTGATATTGCATCAAAAAGTACCGGCGCACGTGATATTCAATTAGAGGATGGTTTTACAGGTAAAGGCATTACAATTGCGGTCTTAGATACTGGCATTTATCCACATCCTGACTTACTTCAACCAACAAATCGAATCAAGGGTTTTGTTGACTTTGTAAACCAAAAAACAGACCCTTACGATGATCAAGGTCATGGAACACATTGTGCTGGAGATGCTGCTGGTAATGGATATAAATCTGAAGGTCTTTATGCTGGAGCAGCACCTGAAGCAAATTTAGTTGGAGTCAAAGTGCTCGATGAGCACGGTGCAGGAAGACTTTCCACTGTTATTCGCGGTGTAGAATGGTGTATCGAAAACAAGGAACGCTATCAAATTCGTGTGATCTCTCTATCCCTAGGTTCCACTGCTCTCGAATCATATCGAGATGATCCAATGGCTCAAGCAGTGGAAAAAGCATGGCACCATGGAATCGTTGTCTGTGCTGCTGCTGGTAATGAAGGTCCTAGTACGGGAACAATCAGCACACCAGGTAATGATCCATTGATCATAACAGTTGGCGCTGCCGATGATCGCAATACCCTAGATCGTGATGATGATATCAGGGCACCATTTTCAAGTCTTGGCCCTACTCCAGATGGACTTGTCAAACCCGATATCTATGCCCCAGGTGCTGATATCATTTCATTGAGCGCTCCTGATTCTCAATTAGAAATGCAACTACCCGAAAGCCGTGTGAGTGAACACTATATTCGTCTTTCTGGAACATCGATGGCAACACCTTTTTGTGCTGGTGTGGCAGCTACTCTATTAGAAGCAAACCCTTTCCTAAGCCCAAATGATATTAAGAGTATTTTGATGAGTACATCATCAATCTTAGAGGGGGAGCAAGCAGGTTATATCGATGTCAAACAGTCATTGCAAATTGCGAAGCAATATCTTGAATTTCAAAAGGCGCAACAAAAGGTTCATCCTTGACAAAGGAAGGAACTCTTGTTCATAATAAATAGAAATACATGCATCAAAACGCGGTGATAGGATTAGTAGAATCGAATTATACACCAGAGAATGGAGCCCTTGGCTGAAAGACTCCATATCAATCGGTTTGAACCCATCCTTTGAGCGGCTGATGATGAATCGGATCGGTGTTGCTTTCCGTTATCGAAGCATGAAAGATGAGTGCTGCTTGATCAGCAGCGCTAAAAAAGGTGGTACCGCGGAAGACCTGCTTTCGTCCTTGTGATGAGCAGGTTTTTTGTATGTAGGTGACATGGATCAAGATGGAGGGAATCCGTTATATGTTGCAAGAAAAGAGAATTGGCTTTATTGGAGCCGGCGCAATGTCAGAGGCAATTATCGCTGGGTTATTACAAACGAAACAGGTAGAACCCAAACAGATTTTTTTAACGAATCGTTCAGATGAGCAACGTTTACAAGATTTAATTAACCAGTATGGGCTATCTGCTAAAGCAACTGAAATAAAACAAATCGCAAGCGCGGATATTGTAGTTTTAGCTACAAAACCCAAAGATGTGCCAGAAGCGATGCGATATTGGAGCAAGAAGTTGTGTTCTGGTCAATTATTAATCTCAATCGCTGCTGGGATTGAGATTGCTTATCTAGAAAGTTTTTTAAGCACTGAGGTAGCGATCGTTCGTGCTATGCCAAATACATCAAGCGCTGTTGGTTACTCTGCTACTGCAATGTGTCATGGGCGTTTTGCAAGTAAGCAGGATGTTGAATGTGCATTACAAATTTTCCGCTCTATTGGAGCCGTATGGACAGTTGACGAATCTTTAATGGATGCTGTGACAGGGCTTTCAGGAAGTGGACCTGCTTATATTTATTATGTGGTAGAAGCATTAGAAGCAGCAGGAATTCAGGCGGGGCTTGAAAAACAAGTAGCAAGGGAGTTAACTTTGCAGACATTTTTTGGAGCGGCTCAGATGTTGATGCAGTCTGGAAAAGAAGCAAGCCAACTTCGTCAAGAAGTAACATCACCAAATGGAACAACAATGGCTGGGCTTGCAGAATTAAATAGGCATGAAACGCAAAAGGTTTTTCAGCAAGCTGTCCTAAAAGCAACGGAACGCTCAGCTGAAATGGGTAAAGAACTAAATAAGGTTGGAACTTAAATGAGATAGTATTATTTGGATAGAAGAAGGAGAAATCGTGGAGTCAATATTTCACAGCGGGCGGAAAAATGCTCCTTAGCCCGCATTTTACTAGATGCGGTGTCTTGAAGACATCAACGCATCCTGAAATGGAGGCGAGCGTGAAATATTGACGGAACCTTTATTTTTGTCCACAAGCTGAAACGAGAATCACAAAACGATTCTCGTTTTTTTAGTCCTAGGATAATTATTGTTACTTTTGTAACTTCAAAGAACAAATAAACGTTTTTATTGATTATTGTTTATGTTAACATTTAATTGTAGAATAGTATTTTGTTTTTGGAATATTCTAGAAAAAGGAGGGGGAAAGTGAGTGAAACGTTTCGTATTAAAATTTGCTCTTATATTAACTAGTTTGCTATTGATTATCACAGGATGTGAGTCAAAAACTCAATCAAAAACTTCGATCCCTTCACAAGCAGGGAAACCAATCTCCTCGGTTTCAACAGGTAGTTATGGAGAATGGGAAAAGAAATTTTTACGTAACCCAGGGGTGCTGAGTGGAACAAAATTTGATGAGAAAAAAGTAAAAGAACTGGCTCAACAGGCTCCTAGCAATGGTGATGCTGCAAAATATGTTGATTTTATTATGTCTCTCGTAGCAGAAGATTATCGTCCGATCATTCAAAAGTTTAATCAATTAGGGACAAATATCAATGTAAATCAAGATGGACAGCCGGGAAAATTAACCCTACCCGAAAATAAAAAGGTTCATGTCTCTATTTTGCTGGATGCCAGTGGAAGTATGAACAAAAAAATCGGTGGAAAGACAAAGATGGGTATTGCAAAAGGCGCTGTCAAAAAGTTTGCCGCATCACTGCCGACAAATGCAGAAATATCATTGCGAGTCTATGGACATAAAGGAAGCGAAAATGGGGCCAGTAAAGAGGAGTCCTGTAATAGTACAGAGGAAATCTACAAGTCTACAGGTTACAACGAATCAGAATTTGCAGCCGCGTTAGATAAAATGAATCCTGCAGGTTGGACTCCGATTGGAAAAGCTTTAGAGTCTGTTAGTCAGGATATAAAAGCAGATACTACCGATTCGTATGTCTATGTTGTAAGCGATGGTGAAGAAACATGTGGCGGAGATCCTGTTGGCGCAGCAAAGAAGCTAAAAGAATCAAGTATCAAAACAGTGGTGAATATTATTGGGTTTGATGTAGAAGATAAAGGTCAAAAATCACTGCAAGATGTGGCATATGCCGGTGGTGGTCAATTTATTGCAGTGAATGATGAAACAGCATTAAACAAGTACATTGATGAGCAATATCAAAAATTGCGTGATGAATGGCGATCATGGATTGGTAAAGGGAAAGGACAAGCCGAAGAACAATCTGATCAGATTCATGGTCAAGCAAGACAAATGGAACAGGAGATGGACGAGCTAAGAAAAACAGAGTTTAAACATGTGAAACAAGTGATGGCAGGTCTAAAAGGACATGTGGATCAGAGTGTCTTAAAAACTGCTTTTGAGGCGTTAAATGAGCGGCGTAATGAGATTGGAAAATATGCAAATCAACGATCACAGGATAAGTACAGTGAATCGTGGAAAAACAAAGTAAAAGAAAAAGGCGATATTACCGATCAGGGAAACAAAAATATCCAAGATATGGATAAAAAATAAATTTGATCATTGCTCAAAACATCATTTTGAATACCAAAAAATGCAAATAATTATAAAATCCAAAGAATAATCGCATCTGGAATGTTGTTTAGGAATAATTAAACGAACATTTTGTCGAAAAATCTTTGACAGAAGGTTTGTTTTTGTGAATATATCGGGTAATATTTAAACTAATAAGATAATTGCGTTTTGGTAGAAATAGAATCTATATCTTATTTCCAATGTTTCCTGTTGTTTGTTTAACAAAAAAGATGAAGTCATTTTCAGATTTATGCATAAGAGTTAGGTTTTGTGCAGAAAATAATTCTGAGTTTTTGAGTTTTATATTTTGGCTCATTTGGCAATAAAGAAAAATGAAGTGAGAGTTGGTGATAAACAGGCAACAAAGTAGAGACCAAACTCACCATTCTTCTTCAATCCAGAGTAAGGAGGCCAGAGTTCGTTTCAAATAGATATGATTGAGGGAACTACAGTCAATCATTTATCTCAGCGAAATGGGTTCTGGGAGGATTAGGTGGATAGAATGGCATGGTTGTTAAATTTCTGTCGTCGGTACCTGTCGAAATGGGTGTTCATCTTCTTAATCCCGATCGGGCTTGCTGTGCTGATTAATCACTATGGTGTAGCGATTTCAGTAGTAAATGGAACATCGATGCAACCTACATTACAACATGGGGATCGCTTACTGATTAACAAGCTTAGTTTTTTGGTTGCAAGACCGGATCGTGGTGATGTAGTTACATTTCGGGACCCACATGTTGCAACGCGCTACTTGGTAAAAAGGGTGATTGGTTTACCTGGAGATGTAATTGCAATACGCAGGGGTGTTCTATACTGTAATGGCACTACTGTACCTGAAAAGTATATTGATACCCCAATAGAAGATGGAAATTTTGGTCCGATTGTCGTCAAACAAGGAACATTGTTTGTCATGGGGGATAACAGACACCGTTTTGCTAGTCGGGATAGTCGTTATCAAAGTGTCGGATTAGTACCAATCGAATTGGTGAACGGAAAAGTGGAGTTTATTTTGTGGCGACCCTCTCTCATGGCGCATTTATAATCGTGAGAGAACTATTATAAAATTGTATAAAAGTCGAAGTTTGTTCACAAAATTAAAATTTACATCTGTAAAAATATCGCATAATAGGAGGTAGATTCCGTTTTTCCCTCTATCCTCTTCCGATTCGGTAATTACCATCACAATATTTGCAATCAAACATATGCATTTTGTAGAAACCAAGTGTTATTCCTCATCTTAGTCATACTTCTTAGGTCGAAAATGCATGAGAAATGCATAGGAAATCGATTTCCTACTTTTCATCCATGATGAAATGGTGCAATATTCTCAAACGCTTGGACGACTCTTATGCATACACTACTTTTCACATTAGGAGGATTTTTTCATGGACTTACTTAACAAAACACGCCGGATTTCAAGAATTTTACAGAAAAATGTTGGACATCACTTGGTAGATTTTGACGAAGTAGCACAAGCAATGAGCGATGTTATAGCATCTAACGTCTACGTGATTAATCCCGAGGGGAAGGTATTGGGTGCTGCCGTTTACCATGAGTCAGTAAGAGACCCAATTCAGCAGCATCTATCTGAACGTACTGTTCCAGCAGACTTCACTCGTTCCTTAATGGAAGTTGATAAGTCGATGCCGAATGTGGGAACAGATGCGATTAGCCTTTCATATGCGCCTGAGTTAAAGGATATGTTCCCAGAAGGTTATACAACAATTATTCCGATTATTGGTGGTGGCGACCATCTCGGAACTCTTGTGCTCTCTCGTCTAAATGAGCAGTTTGTTGATGAGGATTTGGTATTGGGTGAGTATGGGGCAACAGTTGTTGGTATGGAGATTCTTCGTGGTCGCGCTGGACAAGTGGAAGAAGAGGCTAGAAGCCGGGCTGTTGTACAGTTGGCAATTAATTCTCTTTCTTTCAGTGAGTTAGAAGCGGCTGAACATATTTTCAATGAACTGGATGGATTAGAAGGTTTGTTGGTAGCAAGTAAGATTGCTGACCGTGTAGGAATTACTCGTTCAGTAATCGTCAATGCACTTCGCAAGCTAGAGAGTGCGGGTGTAGTCGAGTCTCGTTCGCTTGGTATGAAAGGGACTTACATCAAGATCCTCAACCCAAAATTGTTGCCAGCTCTTGAAAAAGCACGGAGCTAGTATATAAAAAAGGGAGCCTTTCTCAGGATGAGGGGGTCCTTTTTTTTTTGATATAATAGAGAAAAAGATAAAGGATGGAGAGGATGGGTACAAGTTTTCAAAGATATATGCGGTTTGTAAAACCGTATCGAGGACGATTAATCCTTACGGTATTCATTGGGATGCTTCGTTTTGGGATTCCGTTGTTGTTGCCTTTAATTTTAAAATATATAGTTGATGACATCTTGATGGTTTCTTTGCCACTCGAAACGAAATTATATCGCTTAGGACTGATTGTAGGAGTCACACTGCTCATCTTTACAGTCGTGAGAATTCCAGTTGAGTACTATCGGCAGTATTTTGCCCAATGGATTGCTTACCATGCTTTATATGATATACGGAATCGGTTATTTGAGCATATGCAAAAGTTATCCTTACGCTATTATGAAAATAACCGAGTAGGTCAAATTGTCTCTCGTGTCATTAATGATGTGGAACAAACAAAGGATTTTATTATTGTTGGTTTAATGAATATTTGGCTCGACACAGCAATGTTAATTATTGCCATCTGTATTATGTGTTGGATGCATCCGATGATGACGGTTGTATCGCTTTCGATATTTCCTTTGTACATCATTTGTATGAAATATTTTTATAAAAACATGAAACATTTTACAAAGGAACGATCACAAGCTCTTGGAGATTTACAAGGGCATTTACATGAAAGAACACAAGGAATGCCAGTTATTCGAGCATTTCATCTTGAGAAAGCAGAGCAAGAGCAATTCGAAAAAAGAAATCAACATTTTTTAAGTCGTGCAGTTATACAAAGTCGGTGGGTTGCAAAAACTTTTACTTCATTTGCCACAATTACCGATTTAGCCCCTTTGATTGCAGTCACGTTTGCTGCATATCTCGTGATTAAAGGGCAGATGACATTGGGCGAAATGACTGCATTTTACGGTTATATGTCGATTGTTTATGCACCGATTCGGCGTTTAGTAAATGCTTCAACCTCATTAACACAGGCACATGCTTCAATGGATCGGGTTTTTGAGTTTTTAGATGAAACTTATGATATTATGAATAAACCTGATGCAGAGATAGTAGATGATGTAGTAGGTCAAGTAGAATTTCATCATGTCTGGTTCAATTACCATGAGGGACAGAAACCCGTTTTACGGGATATTCATTTTACTGTTGAACCTGGACAAACAGTAGCGATTGTGGGACCTAGTGGTGGTGGGAAGTCAACGTTGATTTCATTATTACCCCGGTTCTACGATGTGACAAAAGGTGAAATTCGAATCGATGGCAGAAGTATTACATCATTTACCTTAGGGAGCTTACGACAAAAGATGGGTTTTGTCTTACAAGAACAATTGCTGTTTAGTGGAACTGTAGAAGAAAATCTGCGAATGGGTAAATTAGATGCAACATTAGATGAGATTGTCGAAGCTGCAAAATTAGCCAATGCTCATTCCTTCATCACAGAGTTACCAGATGGTTATCAGACGGAGATCGGTGAACGTGGGATTAAGTTATCAGGTGGACAGAAACAGCGTTTATCTCTAGCTCGGGTTTTTCTTAAAAATCCATCTATTTTGATTTTGGATGAAGCAACCTCTCATCTTGATCTAAAATCCGAACAGTTGGTTCAGGAATCAATCGAGAGATTAAAGAAAGGGCGTACCACAATTGTGATCGCCCATCGCCTTTCCACGATCACGCATGCTGATCAAATATACTATGTGGAACGTGGAGAGTTGAAAGAACATGGAACTCACCAAGAGCTAATGAAAAAGAATGGAATGTATGCGCAACTATATCGGGTGCAAAATCTCACCATTTCATCAGAAGTTCACCAAGGATGATTTTCTACAAGATGATTGAAAACGAACAGCTCCTTAATTGGTGAAAAATTGCTTATGGAGGGAAAGATGGAGCGTAAAACATTCCGAATTCAATTCGAGTGGGATATTCTTGACATGCGCAGTGAGGTGCGCGAATTTGCCAAGAAAATCGGATTTAATGAGTTAGACCAATCACGCATTGTCCAATCTGTATCATAGTTGGCTGGGAATATTGTCCAACATGCTGAGAAAGGTTCGATCACGATTGATCAGTTAGAGAAAGACACACGAAAAGGTCTTCGACTCATTGTACAAGACTCTGGCCCAGGCATTTCAAATGTTGAGGAGATATTAAAGCAAGTTCGTGAAGCAGCAAAAACGGATCAAGAAAAAAGAGGGCTGCAACGCGTAGCTACTTTAATGGATGAGTTTGATATTAAATCAGAAGGCACAGGCACTTGGATTGAAGTTGTCAAATGGATGAAGAAAAGCGAAATTGTCAATTGATCAAAAAGTGATATGACTTGTCTATCATTCATATATACCTTACATTTCATAAACTAAACATAAAATGTAAGGTATTTTTTTTGCTCATGAAATGTTCACAACTTAAAGTGAGATTTATGAAAAGCTCCTATAGACTGAGGATCAAAAGGGACATAATTATGAACCTTTTATAAGGAAACTTGCAAATACATTTCATGATCATCTAAAATGAGGGATGACTTGAGCATGTGGGCTATTTTTTTGTGAACATGCAGTTTTAGTGTATGGCATCGCAACATAAATTGATTGTCAACGAAAGGAGGGCTGTAAGTGGAGCGTTCAATATCAGAACATACGGCGAATCAAGTAATAGCAGATTCATTTATCGATAGGCAGAAAGCAACTTGGAAGGATTATCTTGAAGTAACAAAGCCGGGGATCAACATACATAATCTTTTAGTAACGTTTGCTGGATTCTGGCTAGCTGCAGGATTTGATACTTTCCAACACTTGTCTTTGCTTGTTTACACACTGCTTGGAACAACGCTTGTGATTGCAGGAAGTTGTTCATTAAACAACTTTTATGACCGGGATATTGATCCATATATGACAAGGACCCGTAATCGCGCTGTTGCAGAGGGGCGTATGAAACCAATAGCTGCTCTTTGGTTTGGGCTTATCCTATCTATAGTTGGTCTATCTATACTTGCTGTCGGAGTTAATTATCTTGCTGCCTTTTTTGCTTTTATTGGCTTTTTTGTCTATGTAGTTATATATACAATGTGGCTCAAACGATCAAGCACTTTAAATACAGTTGTTGGAGGAATCTCTGGCGCAGTACCCCCTTTGATCGGTTGGGTGGCTTATACCAACTCAGTTGATTTATCCGCCTGGGCACTTTTTATGGTTTTGTTTTTATGGCAACCCCCTCATTTTTTTGCTCTTGCAATGCGAAAAGTTCAAGAATACCGACAAGTGGGTGTGCCCATGTTGCCTGTTGTGAAAGGATTTGCAGCTACTAAAAGACAATCATTAGTGTATACCATTCTTTTGTTACCGGCTTCTTTAACATTATTTTTTACTGGGGTAACAAGTTGGTTATACTTAGTAACTGCTCTCGTATTAGGCATTATTTACATTTTTCACGCAGTGAAAGGGTTTAAAGCAGAAGATGATGACGCTTGGGCGAAACGTATGTTTTTATATTCACTCCTATATTTGACGGTTCTCTTTTTTGTGATGATCATGGATGTCACGATTATAGAAATCGTCGAGAGAGTATAATAGCAAACATGAGCGTTAATACTGGAAGTTATTTGATAACGGAATAATCTTAGCTTGATATGAGAAAGAGAGGTTGGGCTACGGTGAGTCAACAACGTACATGGCGGCTCTTATTCATTTTTGCAACGGTCATTTTAGCTCTTGCCGGATGTAGTGGGGACCCAAGATTAAATGTATTAACACCTAAAGGTACAGCGGGCGAGATTCAACTTGACCTCATTAAATGGAGCCTTATCTTAATGGTCGTTGTCTTTGCAATTGTATTAGCGATCTATGTCTACGTTTTAATTCGTTTTCGCAAACGCAAAGGGATCGATCGCATGCCTAAGCAAGTACATGGAAGTACTTTTTTGGAGATACTTTGGACTGTCGTTCCGATCATTTGTTTAGTCGTTCTAGCGTTTCCAACTGTTCGATATACTTTTGACCTTGCAGATAAGCCAAAAGGCGATGCACTAGAAGTAAAGGTGACAGGTTATCAATATTGGTGGGAATTTGAATATCCACAATTGGGCATTAAAACTGCACAAGAGTTAGTGATTCCTACAGGACGGAAAGTTCATTTTGAAATCAAAGGGAAAGATGTTTTACATTCATTCTGGGTTCCAGCTCTTGGTGGTAAGACTGACGTTGTTCCAGGTCGTGTGAATTACATGTGGTTGGACGCTAAAAAACCAGGACTTTATCAAGGGAAATGCGCGGAGTTATGCGGTGCAGGACATGCACTGATGGACTTTAAAGTGTACGCAAAGAACCCATCCGATTTCAATCAATGGGTAACAGCTATGAAACAACCCGCAACCAAAACAGTTACAAAAGATTTAGCCGAGGGCGAAAAGCTCTTCCGTCAAAACTGTATGGGCTGTCATGCAGGGGTCAACCCAAGTATTAAAGGCCCAGAGTTAACACATTTTGGTTTGCGCGATACAATTGCTGGAACATTACCGAAAAATGAAGCCAATTTGAAAAAATGGTTAAAAGACCCTAGTGCGATCAAGCCGGGTACAAAGATGCCGAAAATTGATTATTTAAATGATCAAGAGATGAATGCATTAACTCAATACTTGATGACTCGAAAACCAGAGTCAACCAAAAAATAGCGAAGGAGGGACTCCATTGGCTACTCTTCTTGTCATCATAGTCTTTGCCCTGTTTTTAACCGCAATTTTAACAGGGGGCTACAATAAGAAATTTTTCGCTCGTGTAAAAGATACAAAAGTTTGGGACTGGATCACAACAGTTGACCATAAAAAGATCGGTATCCTCTACTTTATATCTGGGATCTTCTTTTTCCTAATCGGTGGGATTGAAGCAATTTTTATGAGATTGCAGCTAGCATTCCCGGATAGTAATTTATTTGTAGGCGATGTTTTTAACCAGCTTTTGACCATGCATGGAACGACGATGATTTTCCTTGCTGCGATGCCAATGATTTTTGGTTTAATGAATGCAGTGGTACCATTACAGATTGGTGCGCGTGATGTAGCATTTCCTTTTGTCAATGCACTTGGTTTTTGGCTCTTCTTCTTTGGGGGCTTGCTACTCAATTTAAGCTGGATCTTTGGTGGTGCGCCTGATGCTGGGTGGACATCCTATACATCATTAGCTTTGAATAATTATAGTCCAGGCCCTGGGGTAGACTATTATGTACTCGGTTTACAGATTGCAGGGATTGGTACATTAATTGGTGGTCTGAACTTTATTGCAACGATCATTAACATGCGCGCTCCCGGCATGTCTTTTCTTCGCTTACCTATGTTTACATGGACTGTATTTGTAACATCCGCTTTGATTTTGTTTGCTTTTCCACCATTAACCGTTGCTTTATTGCTCTTAATGTTTGATCGTATCTTTGGAGCCAATTTCTTCGATTATGCAATGGGTGGAAGTACAGTGATCTGGGAGCATTTATTCTGGATCTTTGGTCATCCAGAAGTCTATATTGTGATTCTGCCTGCATTTGGTGTGATGTCAGAAGTTATTTCAACTTTTTCAAGAAAGCGCTTGTTTGGTTATACCTCTATGGTATTTGCCACAGTCTTAATCGGTTTCCTCGGTTTTATGGTTTGGGTTCACCATATGTTTACAGTGGGCTTAGGGCCTGTATCTAACTCTGTCTTTGCAGTAGCGACGATGGCAATTGCTGTACCAACAGGGATTAAAGTCTTTAACTGGCTCTTTACCATGTGGGGTGGAGAAATTCGATTTACGACACCTATGCTATGGGCAGTTGGTTTTATTCCTACCTTTGTAATGGGTGGTATGACTGGTGTAATGTTGGCACTACCGCCAGCAGACTACCAATATCAAGATAGTTACTTTGTTGTTGCTCACTTCCATTATGTACTTGTTGGTGGAACGGTCTTTGGTCTCTTTGCAGGACTCTATTATTGGTGGCCGAAGATGTTTGGAAAAATGTTGAGTGAGCGATTAGGAAAATGGCATTTTTGGCTGTTTGCAATTGGTTTTCACCTTACATTCTTTCCCCAGCATTTCCTCGGATTGTTTGGAATGCCAAGAAGGGTCTTTACTTATCATTCCAATTTAGGTTTAGATACACTAAATCTCTTGTCTTCTATTGGCGTGATTGGTATGGCGTTAGGTACGATTATACTTGGAGTCGCGATCTATCGTTCGTTCCTTTCAAAAGAACAAGCACCAGCCGATCCTTGGGATGGTCGTACATTAGAATGGACAATTGCTTCACCACCACCGGAGTATAATTTTGCCCAAACTCCATTGATTCGCAGTTATGATGCATTTTGGGTAGCAAAAGAACAAAAAACGCAGATTGAACCAGCAGAGCCATTAGCACCCATTCATATGCCTTCTTCATCATATTTACCGATCATGATGTCTCTCGGTCTGTTTATTGCTGGATTTGGCTTTATTACACGTGGGATTGAGGTATCGATCTTAGGGGTTGCCATTACGTTATTAATGATGTTCCTCCGTTCCTTTGAGCAGGATCATGGATATCATATTGATCCTCGACCGATTAGAGAAGAAAAGGGGGCCAAGGTGTAATGTCAGCTCAAACGGAAACAACCACAAAGGATGCACCACTTCATTTAGAAACAGCTACTTTTGAAGGGAAGAATAAAGTTCTTGGATTTTGGCTCTTCCTTGGTGCTGAAACTGTACTCTTCGCTTGTCTGTTTGGAACCTATCTCGCATTACGACACCAAACATTACCTGGACAACCAACAGGTAAAGAGCTGTTTGATCTAAATCTTGTTGCATTGGCTACTGCATTTCTGTTGACGAGTAGTTTAACAAGTGTTTTGGCTATGCATTATATGAATCAACAGCGAAAAGGTCTTATGCAACTATGGCTTGGTATTACAGTATTGTTAGGTCTAGCTTTTCTGGTCCTTGAGATATATGAGTTTGTTCATTATGTTCATGAAGGACACACTTTTATGAGCAGTGCATTTGGTTCCTCGTTTTACGCATTAGTAGGAACACATGGTGCGCATGTTACCTTTGGAATTGTTTGGATCAGTACATTGATGTTGCAAGCAGCTAGACGTGGCATTACAAAAGAGACAGCACCCAAGCTCTTTGTCAGCAGTTTATATTGGCATTTTATTGACGTTGTTTGGGTCTTTATCTTCACCCTTGTCTATCTATTAGGGAAGGTGGGGTAAGTAAGATGGCAAATACTACTAAAAAGTCAGGCATTGGGAAGCATATTATCTCATTTGCCTTTATGATTGCTTTGACGATTGCCGCTTTTTATCTCGTGATTAATAATGTCGTCTCAAAAGGATGGATTTTACCGCTGATCTTGATTTTAGCGGTGATCCAAGTCATTTTGCAGCTCTTTACATTTATGCATCTTGATCAAAAAGGTTCCAATTACTATACTTTCTTCATGATTGTAGGAATCTTTGTTGCTGTCATATCAGCAATTGGGATTATTGTCATGTAAAGTTTGTAAGACTTCACAGCTAGCACTCATCATCGAGAGCTAGCTTTTTATTTGCGTCTAAATGATCAATGAATTTCCATTTGATTTTTCCGCCCAACTATACTATTTTTGAACGTGATTGCCTTTTCATCAAAAGCAAACTTAAAAATATTTTTTATCTCAGCAAGGATAGAGAGGATGAGCAAAATGGCATTCCTTCATTCGAAAACGTATATTTTAACAGCCTTTATCTATATAGTTGGCATTGTGGTAATTGGACTTGTCGGATGGTTTATTTGGAGGATTACCCAACAGGTCGTTGCGCGCCGTAAACAAATAAAACAGGAAAAAGCATATCAACAAATGGTTGAAATATCGCTTGCTGAACAGCGAAAGATGATTGAAGATCAAATCCGCATGACTGAGGAATTAGCCGATTTAACAAAGCGGATTGCTTCAATGGAAGAAATGATTCATGAAGATGAAGAGAAGCTAACAGAACAAGATTTAAAGTATCAGACGATGGAAAATATTACTAGTGAATCAGAAGAGAATGAGAAAACAGAACAACAAACTAGTGAATGGAAAGAAAATAAGATCAAACGAAAAGCTACAAATGAGACAGAAGATATAGATACAGAACAAGAAAAATCAAATGAAGATGAGGAGATAAAACAAACAGAATTTCATAGTATGAAAGAGAATGAGGATAAACCAAGGGAAGAAAACGCTCATAAACAGAGCCAAGAAAGTGATCATGTTGAAGTTGACGAAGATAAATAGCCAGTTAATTAAACTGATGGTAATGAAATAGTGAACGAATGGTATATATTGGTATGATGAGCGTATAAAGGTGACTCATACCATAAGGTAGGAGTGTGATGATCAATCGTTTACTTACGTTTTGTTGTACCATCTTTGGTCGGATTGTTTTTATTTGTGATTCCTATTTCTATTCATGGTGAAACAACGATTTTGGTCGCATTTTTAGCGAAACAGCTACAGATGATGCTCCATGGGATTTTACCGGTTTTGGCTACTTGGATTATTTTCGTTGCTACATTCTTCACCTGGATGACTAAGCTGCGGAGACCAGCTTTTATCATGAAACATGGTTTCCTAAAAAGCTTATTTGATGTGAATGGGTTATGGCTAATCGTGCGAACGATCGGGCTATTGTTTGCAATATTAATAATCTTCCAGTATGGTCCTGAGCTCTTCTGGTCTGAGCAAACAGGTGGACTCTTGCTGAGAAATTTAATACCTGTCTTGGTTACAGTATTTATTTTTGCTGGATTATTTATGCCTCTTTTAATGGACTTTGGGTTACTCGAACTAACGGGTGCGCTACTTTTACGATGGATGCGACCCGTTTTTACACTTCCAGGTCGTTGTGCAATTGATTGCATCGCTTCTTGGTTAGGTGACGGAACGGTAGGAATTGCGATTACAAATAAACAGTATCGCGAGGGAATCTACACAAAACGTGAATCCGCAGTGATCGGCACCGCTTTTTCAGTCGTTTCGATTACATTTACGATTGTTGTTTATGAACAGATGAACTTAGAAAAGGGCTTTGGACTTTACTATTTAACGATTGTTTTCGCTGGGATTGTAGCAGCGATTATTTTACCCCGAATCCCCCCTCTTTCAAGAAAAGAAGATACATTTTATGATGGATCAAAGAATCGATTGCTTGAACAAGCACCAAAGGGAACCACACTATGGAGCTGGGGCATAAAGCAGGCATTAAAACGAGCAGAATTAACGGAATTATCATTCATTTGGAAAAATGGATTGAAAAATATAGTCGATCTTTGGTTTGGTGTATTGCCTGTTGTGATGGCATTTGGGACAACAGCAGTAATTTTGGCAGAGTATACTTCTTTTTTCAAATGGATTAGCCTTCCTTTTGTTCCCATTCTGATATTTTTTCATATTCCAGAGGCGACCATCGCAGCACAGACAATGGTGGTTGGTTTTGCCGATATGTTTTTACCAGCGGTGATTGCCAGTGGTTCAATTAAGAGTGAATTTACACGGTTTATTATTGCTTGTCTTTCAGTTACACAGCTTATTTACATGTCTGAAGTAGGTGGACTTCTTTTAGGATCAAGTATTCCGATCGCGTTTGTTGAACTTGTAATCATTTTCTTACAAAGGACGATGATTACATTGCCGATTATTACGATCATTGCTTACCTTTTTTTCTAGACTTTTATCAGTCGTGTATATGGATCGCTGTCCCCGAACAGAATAACTTTATCAATCATTGAATCAATACATAGGCAAATTGGTCATTAGTCATTGTCTTTCTTCTAAATTATACGATTAAGATGAAAGGGATAACCCTTCTTCTATCAAGTTGATCAATGATCATTTGTAAATGACTGCAAATGATCTATTTTTACATAATGATATAAATATTTTTATTTAGTATAATTTTATTGTAAGCATAAAGGAGGGTGACAAGATGATAATTGGTGTGCCAAAAGAAATTAAAAATAATGAGAATCGAGTTAGTTTAACCCCTGCCAGTCTATTTACTTATGTTGAACATGGGCATCAAATTTGGGTGGAGTCAGGAGCCGGGGTAGGTAGTGGCTTTTCTGATGAGGATTATCGATTGGCAGGAGCTCAAATTGTACAGACTGCCGAAGAAGCGTGGTCAGCTGAGATGGTGATCAAAGTAAAAGAACCACTTTCAGAGGAGTATCGCTTCTTCCGAGAAGACTTGATTTTGTACACCTATCTTCATCTTGCAGCTGAAAAAAAACTAACAGAAGCGTTGGTTCGAAATGGTGTAACAGCGATTGGTTATGAAACGATTCAATCAGAGCAAGGTGCACTGCCATTACTTACCCCGATGAGCGAAGTAGCGGGTCGTATGTCGATCCAATTAGGAGCGCAATTTTTAGAGAAGCCTAAAGGTGGAAAAGGGGTATTACTAGGTGGTGTGCCTGGTGTAGCGCCTGGGAAAGTTGTGATTGTAGGCGGAGGCATTGTAGGAACAAATGCTGCGAAAATGGCTGTTGGGCTAGGAGCACATGTAACAATTTTAGATATTAATACTGAGCGACTTCGTCAATTAGATGACCTATTTCAAGGACGCGTTACAACTCTGAAATCGGAACCGTATCATTTGGCAAATGCTGTAGAACAAGCTGATTTATTGATTGGTGCTGTGTTGATTCCTGGTGCAAAAGCACCCAAATTGGTTAGTGAAGAAATGGTAAAGTCTATGCAGCCAGGTTCTGTCATTATAGATGTCGCAGTAGATCAAGGGGGCTCAATCGAAACAATTGATCGTATTACCACACATAGTGACCCTACTTATCTCAAATATGGTGTTTTACATTATGCGGTTGCCAATATGCCTGGTGCAGTGCCGCATACATCTACCATGGCTCTAACAAATGTAACGACCCCTTTTGGTATACAGGTTGCAGATCAAGGAGTAATTCAAGCATCAACCGGAAATTTTGCATTATCAAAAGGGATTAATGTGATGAGAGGTGCTGTTACGCATGCAGCAGTTGCTAAGGCACATGGATTTTCATATGTATCATTAGAAGAATTGCTTGATTGAGTCCGAATTCATGAAATTTTGGTTCAAATATAAGTATTGTGTATCATAATGATCAAAAGAGACGAGACCAATCTTTGAAACAATGGCCTCCAATTGCGCGAGATACCTTATCGATAGATGATGAGGAGTTTCAAATGGATCAATTTCAGAGGTAAAGTTGTCCGTTTTCTATTGCTTACAGAGGGAGTCTGGAGTGATGAGATTCGGAGTGAGACTGGACAGGCGGTTTGGATTCCTGGCACAGTTCACGATAATCTAGCGCTTCATTTGTTGAATGAACATCAAGCGCAACAGTCATTCAAGGAAAACTAACCTGATGTCAAAAAAGAGCAAACTCAGAGTAAAGTAAATCCCATTCCAGTTAGGAATGGGACTATGAAAAATATATCAGAATATTCTGTTTTATGGAAACGGCTGATGAAGGACTATTCATCAGATTGATTTACCATATGAAAGGCAGTCATTTCGAGTCGGCTCCAGATTTGATTGCGTACCATACCAGTAATACCTACTTCATCTAATGCTTCATGCATGCAGAGTAACCAAGCTTCCGCATGCTTTTTTGTAATAGGGAAAGGAAGATGCCGAGCCCGAAGCATTGGTTGCCCCCGTTTCTGAGTGTATAAGGGTTCACCTCCTAGAAATTGTGTTAAAAAAAGATACTGCCTTTCCATTACTGGTTGGATATCTTCTGGGAAAAGTGGTGCTAGTAAAGGGTGTTGTTGAACCTTTGCATAAAACTTTTCCACAATTGCTCTGACGGTTTTTTCACCGCCAATCTGTTCATATGGTGATAGCATAAAAACCTCCTAGTTAAAATTAATATTTCATTGTTTATTTCTTCATTTGTTTAAAAGACTTTTCTATCGCTAGAATGGTCATTTCGATTTCTTGTTCAGTATGCGCTGTTGTCAGAAACCATGCTTCATATTTTGATGGTGCAATGTAGACTCCTTCTTGTAATAGGAGTTGAAAAAATTGAGCAAATTGCTGGTCATCACTTTTTTTAGCAGTTTCATAATCAGTCACTTCTTGCTCTGTAAAGTAAACGGTAAAGGCACCACCATATTGGTTAACTTGTAAAGGGATGTCAAATTTTCTGCCTAAGTTTAGTATTTGGTCATGTAAAGTAGTACCCATTTGCTCTAAACGCTGATACGTGCCTGGCTGGGCGAGTGTTGATAGACAAGCGGAGCCGGCTGCTAATGAAAGGGGATTCCCTGCCATTGTTCCTGCTTGATACATGGGACCCTCTGGAGAAACATGCTCCATGATTTCTTTTTTGCCTCCATAAGCCCCAATCGGTAAACCGCCACCGATAATTTTGCCCAAAGCAGTGAGATCAGGCTCTACATCAAAGAGCGTTTGCACCCCACCATAGTGAAACCGAAAAGCTGTAATCACTTCATCATAAATGACCAAAGCTCCATGGGCATGTGCAAGACGATTGATCGATTCAAGAAAGCCAGAAGCTGGTGGTACAATGCCAAAATTTCCAACTAAAGGCTCAACCAGTACGGCAGCAATTTGATCTCCCCATTTTTGCAATGCTTCTTCCAGTAGCTGTGGTTGATTATACGGGATTGTAATCACTTCTTGAGCGATGCTTTGTGGAATTCCAGCGCTATCTGGTGTTCCCAGCGTAGAAGGGCCGGAGCCTGCAGCGACTAACACAAGATCAGCATGCCCATGATAGCATCCAGCGAATTTAATAATTTTATCACGACCTGTAAAGGCTCTGGCGAGTCGAATGGTGCTCATTACTGCTTCTGTACCGCTATTAACAAAACGGAGTTGTTGCATAGAAGGAATCGCTTGGCGGATCTGCTCAGCGAATAGAATTTCAAGTTCATGAGGTGTACCATAGAGAATTCCGTTAGTACTACTTGAAAAAATTGCGGCTGTGATTTGTGGATGAGCATGACCAAGGATAATAGGACCAAATGCAGCCAGATAATCGATATAACGGTTCCCATCAACATCCCAAAAGTATGCCCCTTGCGCCTTTTTCATATAAATGGGTGACTCTCCACCTACAGCTCGAAAAGATCGAGAAGGACTATTTACTCCCCCAACGATCACCTCCTGTGCTCTTTTATGTAATTGATGTGATTTTTCTATATGCACGATAAACCCCCTCCAAGTTTTTTAACCAGTATAACAATAATTGTAGATTGGAGTTAGCTGAAAAATTATGATATTCTAAGGCTGTTACCCTCTAAAAGCATTTTTATCTGAAATAGAAAAGGGTACTGAGGAAAAAATGGGGGCGAGAAGCATTGTCATTGTTCACAATTGGTAAACGTTATACAGGAGAATATTTAGTTGAGAATGTAGTTACTTTTTTTGGGGGTGAACTGGCTGTTTCAACTGCGTTTGATCAGTATTATTATTTGCAGTCTGTGCCGCTAGAAAGAAGAGTGACTACACTTGAGTTTGACCGAGTTCGACAACTTTATGATCATTTGGATCATCCTCTCCTGATCAACTTTACCGATCTTTTTATGGAGCCAGATGCATTGGTCTTCGTCTACCCTTATCAGCCCTTACAACCGTTGCCTCAAGTGATGGCTCAATCTGCAGTAGAAGAGGCTCAAATTGTTCATTGGATGAAAGCATTACTTGATCTGGAAATATACTTACGCTCACAGTCGATTCCAATGTTTTACATTAAAGACTTACATAATATTGGATTGAACGAAGATGGTGATTTAAAGGTTCTTTGTAGCGGTGTTGATCAGGTCACCCCATATCCACTCGATTTAAATTGGGGTTCCTTTTTCTATGGAGTTGCATCAGGAGAATATATTGAAACTGCTATGGATCGATTACCACGTAAACACTCATTACCGAGGCCAATTGCTAGAATCGTTTATAAAGCTTTCAAAGCCAAATCGATTCAGGCGATCCAAAGACCTATTGATCAGTATTTACAAAAAAGTAGTGGAATGGGACTTTTGAGTAATCTTTTTGGTGGAAATAAAAAACAGCAATCAGCTCAAATAGAGCATAAACCAAAGCCGAATTTTCCCACATTAGACTCAACACAGCAACCATCGCAAAACTTTAGCCAACCCACCATGAATCAACAGTTCACGCCTGATATAGCGCAACCTTCCACGAACCAGCAATATACACCAGAACTAATGCAGCAACCAATGAATCAACAATATATGCCAGAAGCGACGCAGCAACCAATGAATCAACAATATATGCCAGAAGCGACGCAGCAACCAATAAATCAGCAATATATGCCAGAAGCGACGCAGCAACCAATGAATCAGCAATATACGCCAGAAGCGACGCAGCAACCAATAAATCAACAATATACGCCAGAAGCGACGCAGCAGTCCAATAATCAGCAGTTTACACAAGCTTCCAACCAGCAATATTCTCCAGAGATGACACAGCAGCCAACTAACGAATCACCCGTGAAGCCTGATCTCTTACTTGAGGAGCCAACTATCAAGCAGGAGAAAAGTTTTGATCCATTTGACTATTTTCCTAATGCGAATCCGCCAGTTGAGGCTGATGAAAAAGAAATAGAACCAATCTCAGCAAATCAAGAGACGTATCCTGTTTTAGAGCAAACACAGACACCTGCTTTTCCAATTGAAGAGCAGCAACAAACTTCGGCAACAATTGAAGATCAATATGTTGGAACATCTCCGCAGACTGAAGAAGATTGGATGAGAGAATTAAATGTGAGCCCAGAAGAGCTTGAACAGTTGTTGCAGGAGCAACAACGCCAATCATCTTCTACTGAGGTTGATCAGGAATGGCAACAGCTACAACAACAAACAGAAAATATGGATGACGATATTGATAATTTAGAAGAAGGGCAGTTAGTCGATTGGTCCAATGCATTTGATCCAAACCAAGTAACAAATGAAGCAGAAATTCAACCAACGAATCAATCTACAGACCCTACATTTGAGCAAATCAATCAATCATTTGAAGAGATTGAACGTCAATTAAAACAAGAACAGCAGAGCAATCTTCAACAAGAAGTTGAGTTTACTGCTCCAACTGATGATCAACCTGATCAAATCGATGATTTGAAACTCGATAATCTTGATGAGTTGTTTAGCCAATTTGAAAGTATCCAAAAAGATTTGCAGTCGCAGCAAAGCCCTGATATGCCAGATATTCCTGAAGTGATAGAGCAATTAAGTAGAGAACCGAAACCTGAGAAGCGGGAACGACATGACCCACTGCATAACCAAGTAACAGAGCCCATCGCTGATCCTCAAGTAATGCCAAGAACGGATAAGCAAGTAAGTGAAGCATCAACAACAGTTACAAAATCAGAACAGAAAAAGTCGAACCAATCGAGCCAGTCTGCTCAAGCAACGACAGAGACCGCAGATGATCCGTTAGAGATAATTCGAATTGAATTTGAAAAGAAACAGCAGGAGTTGCTAGAAGAGCAATGGAAAAAATTCGAAGAGCGCAAACAACAGTTGATTGTACAAGCAGAGCAGGAATTGCAAAAGCGACAAGAGCAGCTACGTGAAAAAATTGAAATGCAAGAGAAAGAAGTTTTTACAAAGTTAGAACAAGAGTTGGCAAAACAAGAGGAAGAACAGCGTCGCTTGCTTGAAGAAGAGCAGAAACGAATCGAAGAAGAGATGCGCGAAAGGGAGCGGATCGAAAAGCAGAGGATGAAGTTTGCTGCGTTAAGACAGCAACATGATTTAGAAGAAAAAACAGGATTGCAAGAGATTCAGGCACATTACTTAGAAAAAGAACAAGAAGCCATCGCTCGTTTGCGGCAAGAGCAAGCTGAATGGGAAAAACGGGAACAAGAACGATTAGAGAGAGAAAGATTGATCTTTAACCAAAGAGAGCAACGGATGGTAGAAGAGATACAACAGGAGCTACAACATGAAGAGGAAGTTTTTCGCCAACAGAAACGTGAAGAATGGGCGAAGCTAATGGAAGAGCGGGAGTTAGCAGGACTTGAAATTGATGTAACACAACCAGAGAACACGGAGCAATCAGAGTCTCCAACTCCAAAAAAACGTAAGAGAAAGAGGAAAAGAAGAAGGTCATCTGCTAAAAAATCAACACAAACCAACTCAGAAGAGACTTCAGAGTCAACAGAAGGTCAACAATCACATTCAAAAGCAGAGGATACAGCAGCTAAGCCCGAGCAAAAACAGAATACCAATCCAGAGTAACTAAACTTCACAGCGATGATTCAACATCTGAGGAGGGACATATCATGATTGGACGTATGTTAGCAAGTCTTGGAATCGGTTCAGCTAAAGTTGATACTCGTTTGGAGAGATCGACATATCGCCAAGGAGATTGGGTAAAAGGTGAAATATATGTTGAAGGTGGAAAAGCATCGCAAAAGATTGATTCGATTTATCTCTATTTAATCTTACAACCTTTATTTGATGATCAACAAGAAGAGCATATTTTGGATGAATTTTTGTTAACAGAATCTTTTACGGTTGCAGCAAAAGAACAGAAAAGCATTCCATTTGAATTTCAACTACCTGTCGATACACCTGTTACCTCTGGTGGTGCTTCGGTTTATTTAAAAACAGGGTTAGATGTAAAAAGAGCAATTGATCCTGATGATCATGATGGAATCGATGTGCAGATGCATCCATTTGTCGAAAAGGTAATCAATCAGATGAAACAGTTTCAATTTCATTTAGTAGACGTTTATTTTGATCAAGAAGCTTATCATGATACTCTTCCTTTTGCTCAACGTTTTCGTCTTCAATCTTCAGATCGTGGGGAGCAACTCGCTTTTGGATTTCAATTGCAGGGAAATGAGTTGCATGTAATAATCAGTAAACCGAATTCACATGTAAACTTTGCGAAATTTACACTCACTGCTGAAGAGTATAATCAGCCAGAAATGTTAACAAAACGCCTGCATGAACAATTAAATCATTTTCATAAATAAGCCTAATTTTATATGGGGTAAAGTGAACTCACGGGAGACCGTGAGTTTTATTTATGTACTCATTCGAGCTAGCCCGTACCCAATTGCCCAAGAGACCATCCCGCCAAAAATGCTAGCAAAAAGATAAAAGATAGCTCTTTTCAAATCCTTTTTCTCTAAAAGATTGATAATCTCTACACTAAATGTTGAGAAGGTCGTATAGCCTCCTAAAAAACCTGTTGTAAAAGGGTGTGCAGGAGGTGTTTGGAATCCGATCCAGCCAAGCCAAAAGCCAAAAAGGAAGCAACCGCTTAAATTAATCAATAAAGTAGTCGTCGGAAATTGTTTAAAGGGATAACGTTTTGACAGCAGATATCGACTGATCGCTCCAAGTGAGCCACTTATGCTAATAAAAAGAAGACTCATCGGTTTATCACTTCTTTTCGAAATCCGCCACGTCCGAGCCAATAGCCTATGTATGCGAATGTAATTCCCCCGATCACTGAAGCCATGAGATATAAAATCTTCTCAATCATGAAGGGTAATAAGAAAATTTCAGTTATAAAAGTTGAAAAGGTAGTCAAAGAGCCCATTACACCAGCTCCTAGCGCATCATGGTAGACGGTTGGGATCACTTTTTTAGTCTGATTCCAACTGAAAAGTAGTGCAAGAAAGAAGCAGCCTGCTAAATTGACGAATAATGTTCCCCAAGGTGTTACAAACAAAAAAGAACAACATGCTCGAAGAAATGTACCAACTATTCCTCCGAGACCAACCCAAAATAAATGTTTCAACATGAATGTATCCTTCGCTTTCACATAAAATTAGTATCTTATGGCAGATATAGATATAATAAAAAGGAAGATAAGGAGGCGGAAAAATGGTAAAAATAGGATCACCTGCTCCAGATTTTACATTACCAGCAACTACACAACAAACCATTCAACTCAATCAGTTGCGAGGTAGTTATGTTGTACTTTATTTCTATCCTAAAGATTTAACTCCTGGTTGTACACTTGAGGCAAATGATTTTAGAATACATTATGATGAATTCCAACAAAATCATGTGGAAATTTTAGGGATAAGCCGAGATTCAGTCACCAGTCATGAAAAGTTTGTAGAAAAATGCCAATTGCCTTTCGCACTTTTAAGCGATGAAGATGGATCCGTTTGTAATTTATATGATGTAATGAAAGAAAAGAATATGTTTGGTAAAAAAGTGATGGGAATAGAACGTTCTACTTTTTTGATTGATCCAGATGGCGTGATCGTAAAAGCATATCGTAAGGTAAAGGCGAAAGGGCATGTGGAAGAAATACTTAGCTTTTTGAAGGAGTATATAAAGTGACATTTTTGACAGACCAATCGATTTATCAATGGCCTCAATATTATGACTGGACATCGGAAGGTCTTGATCATGATACATTCTACTATCTAGAATTGGCGAAACAAACAGGTGGGCCGGTTCTTGAGCTTGGATGTGGTACGGGAAGAGTAGCTCTTGCAATCGCCCGAGAAGGGGTCGAAGTTGTAGGATTAGATGTTGAAGCAAAGATGTTGGAATATGCCAATGCAAAGGCGTCTGCTTTAGGTATTGAAGATCGTGTAACATGGATTCATTCGGATATGAGTGACTTTAACTTGTCTAAGACATTTCCACTCATTATTATCCCGTATCGCTCTTTTCAACATCTTGATACAGTTCAGATGCAGATGAATGCATTACAGGCGATTCGCCATCACCTTGATGATGAAGGGTTGTTTGCATTTAATCTATTTGTACCCCTCCATGCGGAGTTACAATCAATTGATAATGAATATGCTTTTCGAGGTAACTTTTCAGTTCCAGGTAGTGATGAACAAGTTGATGTGTATGATTTTTCTGAGGTGGATTACTTTAACCAGATTATCCAAATCTATCGTTACTATGAACGCTTTACCCATACAGGAAAATCCTTAGAACGACTGCGAACGCGAATGAAGATCAGATATACATACCCACAAGAACTAGAGCATTTGTTAGCAAGGCAAGGTTTCCGTGTTCGTGCTCGTTATGGAGATTTCTTACGAGGGAGCTTTCATCCAAATAGTTATGAGTTAATTATGGAAGCAGAGAAGAATCGACAATAGAAAGAGGAGAAACAGCCATGGCACCGGTGCAGAAGCCAAAACGGGTACCGACCAAACGCATCTTAGATCAATTAAGAATGATGTATCCTAATGCTCATTGTGAATTAAATTATCGAAACCCATTTGAGCTATTAATTGCCACAATTTTATCGGCTCAATCTACTGATCGTCAGGTAAATATTGTGACACATGATTTGTTCCGACGTTTTCCTACACCATATGACTTTCTAACACTAACTGTCGAGGAGTTAGCAGAGCATATTCGGGGTATTGGTCTCTTTCGAAACAAGAGTAAGAACATTTTACAAACTTGCCAAATCCTCGTTGACAAATATGATGGTGTTGTACCTAATGATCGAAAAGCGTTAGAATCTTTGCCTGGTGTTGGAAGGAAAACAGCCAATGTTGTTTTGAGCAATGCATTTGGCGTACCTGCATTAGCTGTTGATACACATGTACAGCGAGTTGCCAATCGACTTGCTTTGGCAGATAGCGAAAATCCGTTAGAGACAGAACGTCAGTTGTTGAAGCGAGTCCCGAAAAGAGATTGGAGTGATACACATCATCAGTTAATTTGGCATGGTCGTAGAATTTGTGTTGCTCGTCGACCAAAGTGTGAACAATGTGACTTAGCGTCGCTTTGTTGGTATGCAAAAAATCAGAAAGGTGGAACATCATGAGAAAGAGTTTTATCATGTTATTTGCTTTATTGCTCAGTTTCGTAACTGCTTGTTCGGATCAGTCAGTATGGCATGGTAAGGATCGAGGAGGAAGTGAAAAAAGTAAACCAGATCCAATGTTGTCTTTTAAAGCAGCTACCTCTATTGAGGGAATGTTAAAAGAAGGACCTGGTAAGTACGCTGAAGAGATTGAACCAACTGGCTATACGCCTACACTTCCAGATAGTGTGCGAGCAAAACTTCGCACTTTCTCACCAAAATTAAATGCATCTGAAGCTTATAATCGATTGATTTATTTATTAGCTCAAGATTATCAGCCCATTGCAAAAAAAATTGATCAATATGACTCACGAATCCCATTAAGCTCCCAACGAAAAAGTGCGCCAAAGTCAGTGATTAAAAGCCCTGTGCATGTAAATATCGCCCTCGTTATTGATGCATCTTCAGTTCAACAAAAGAAAGTAAATTCAGAACAAACACGTTTTGATACAATCAAACAAAAAATAAAAGAAGCAATTCATGATGTGTTGAATAGTGGTACAAACGGTTTGGAATACTCAATTTCCATCCATACTTATGGCGGAAAAGTAGATAAAGATACATCATTTATCAAAATTGCAGGTGCAGCCCCTGGTCAGTCTGATGATTCGATGCAAGAGCTTACCAGTGCTTTAGATGGTGTGAAACTCGGAGGGGCAAGTAAATTATCCGATGCATTAAGCCAAGTTCAAATAGAATTTAATCAAAAAAATAGCCCGAATGATGTGAATCAAGTCTTTGTTGTGAGTTCCAGCCTTGATGCAATTGACGATCAAGCATTGACCAAAACAAAGGAGCTACTCTATTCTGAAGGGCAAGCTCAAGTAAGTACCCTTTCTTATGATAGTAAAGATAATAAGCTAAAAGAAAAATTAGATGATATCGCTTTTGCAGGTTTAGGAGAGTCTCGTGAGGTTGATAAAGATTCTGGTTTTAATTTTAAAGATCAATCTACAGGGATTGGCGACGACTTTGGTTTATTTGAGACGAATGATCTGTATTCCTATACTTGGGCGGAAATCATGAAAAATCGCAAAAGAAATCAATTATTAAAACTAGATCCAAAATTTAATTTTGAATATGAAATCTTGACAGCAGCGGCTGAAGAACTCAAGATAAGTCAAAGTGAGAAAGATTTGCTATTGCAGAAGATTACCAATCGCCGTGATCGATTAAAAGACTATTTGCAAGGAAAGCTGGAAACATTAATACCAGAAAAATGAGCAACAATAATCTTTGATTCTTTTACTGAATTCGATATCCCTATTTAATGAGATCGTAGGTGATCACATCGCTGTGGCACGAATTTCTATTAAGAGTCTTAGTCGCATTTTTAGCAGGTATACTGATTGGATTTGAACGACAATGGAGACAGCGCATGGCAGGATTGCAGACCAATGTACTCGTCTCAGTAGGGGCAGCTTTATTTGTATCATTAGGTGTGATGGTAGCGGGAGAAGCAAGCCCAACGCGAATTGCTTCCCAAGTAGTCAGTGGTATTGGTTTCCTAGGAGCTGGCGTTATCATCCGAGACGGTCTTAGCATTCGAGGATTAAATACGGCAGCAACTCTTTGGTGTGCTGCTGCAATTGGTACATTAGCAGGAGCAGGTTACCTTTGGCAAGCACTAGCAGGTGCCGCTTTTATCATTCTCACCAATACGCTTTTACGCATCATAGCTCGCGAGCTAAATGATCGTACAGGAAAACGGACTGTAAAAGGGAATTATTTAATTGAGATTACATGTCAAGAAAAAGATGAAGCTCAAGTAAGGATGTTATTGCTCACAATATTGCATACTGAGGATATCGGCATTAAAAATGTAACAACAGTTCCCGAACGGAATCATCAAATGGTTGTGCGTGCTTTGTTGCTTACGCCATTGCGCAGAGATGAAGTAATCGAGCGAATTATTGGTCGACTTAGTGTTGAAACAGAGGTTGATTCAGTGGGATGGCGATGGATAGATGAAGATGAGATCGCTGAAGTTGATTGACAAATTGATTGATGAACCGTACACTAATTATATAAATTCTTATTAGAGAATAGTTTTTTCTAATGGCGGTTAGAAGTGAGGTGGAGCATAATGGGAAATACACGCTTAGCCGAAGCAGTGGAAACATTAAAAGTAAATGGAGTGCGGATGACCCCTCAACGGCATGCAATCCTCAACTTCTTGCTCACCACTTTGAGTCATCCAACTGCGGATGATATATATAAGGCATTAGCTGATACGTTTCCTAATATGAGTGTGGCAACGGTATATAATAATCTTCGTGTGTTTAAAGAGGCTGGTCTAGTAAGAGAATTAACTTATGGAGATGCATCCAGCCGATTTGATGCCAATATGTCAGATCACTATCATGTGATCTGTAATCATTGTGGTAAAATCACTGACTTTGATTATCCACATTTATTTGAAGCCGAGAGTAAAGCGGCTGACATGACCGGTTATCGAGTGGGAGGGCATCGCATGGAGATTTACGGAACGTGTCCAGAATGTCAGGGTCAGCAGGTTGTTGGTAGTAAGAAACATTAAACCCATCGCATGACAAGCGATGGGTTTTTGTATTATTGGGCAATATTTTCAAGCTCTTGATAATAAGTTGCTTCGATCAGCCATCGCCTTCGTTTTCCTATAGAAGTTAATGTGCCTGTTTCAATTGAGAAAGAATGATCAAGAAAATAAAAAGAAGTAGGATGAACTGATATTGGAAATTTTTCGCAGCAATGAGCAATTTCTCTTTTGATTAGATGTTGAATGAGTGAAGATCGCATTAAATCATCCAACCTAGATGAAGGAAAATCTTCGTCTTTTGCATATTCATAAATCGCTTCCAAATCAGGCACAAATAATAAAGTTGTTGATTTTTGCATATGACCCATGATAAAAGCTTGGGAGATATACTTGCTTTCTTCGAGAGCTGATTCTATTTCTTCAGGCGAAAATGACTGACCATTAGCAAGTAGCATCATAAGGCGTGGTGAAGGTTGTATTTGCAGTTGATTTTGTTTATTGATGCTTACATGATCCCCAGTTTGTAACCATCCGTCAATGAGTGCTTCGGTGGTTTTCTCGGGTGCTTTGTAATAGCCCATCATCACAGTAGGGCTTTGGATGACCAATTCGCCATCTGTAAGCACTTTTGTTTCCACAGATGGGAGAGCAAAACCAACAGTTTCCTGATAGGGATGAAGTAAAGATTGAGCAGCAACAAATGTCGTACATTCAGTCATATGATAGCAATAAATGACTGGTAATCCACAGTAAGAAAAATACTCCCTTTGTTTTTCCGATAGCTTGCCACCTGTACAGATTAGAAAGCGTAGTTTACCTCCAATTAGTTCGCGAAGTTTAGAAAAGACCCAAAGGTCAGCTTGTTCATACCGTTCACGTAATTTTGTAGGTAGCTGCCAATTGAAGCCTTTTTTTAAATACTCTTCTCGTTCTACACCCACTTGTAGTGCCCAATTGTAGACCTTTTTTTTAACCCAAGACGCCTCATGAAATTGTTCTTCCATCTCTGCTTGCAACTCTGATAATAAACGAGGAACTGCAAATAAAATGGTGGGCTGTGTTTTCTGCAACGTTTCAACAAGTGAATCGTTTTCTTCTCTAAAGACGATAGTAGCGCCTACAGCTAGGGGATAAAGTGTTTGAACAATACGTTGTGCTGGGTGGGAAAGCGATAGCAATGGAAGAAAGATATCATGCTTGGATGCTGGGAAGATGTTAAAAAGTGAATGAACACCAAACGATAAGTTTTGGTGTGTTAACATGACTCCTTTAGGAGGGGCATTGGTACCTGGAGTGTGAACAATCGTGGCTAAGTCAGTATCTCGTAGTAATGGGGCATTACTTTTCTGTTCTTTTAATTCGCTTAAATCTGCACCTTGATTAAGAACAGTAGTAAAAGAATAGATATTCTGTTCAGGTTTATCATCGTCATAGATAGCGATTAGGTTTTTTTTATATGTTGGTATTTGATGGAATAATTCGGCATTTTCTGCCGTTTCTGCAACTATGTATTCAACATCAAATTGATCCATCAGTTTCATTGCTTGGTATGGTGGGAGATAAGGATCGATTGGGATTGAAATGGCTCCTAAACTGAGAATTGCTAGATCGCAAATAGGCCAACAGGGGTTATTATGCGATAGAATTCCAACTTTTGATTGCTGCCTGATTCCTAATTTTTCAAGACCTAAAGCAAATTCTTGCACCCTTTGCCAAAATTCAGCATAATTCATTTCTTGCTGCATTCCTTCTGAATACCAGATCAGTGCAGTCTTTTCAGCATGCTGTTGGGCACTTTCTTCGATCATATTCAGCAAATGCTTTGCTCTCAAAGGTTTAGTCCTCCTTTGTTATTAGTCATGATGAACTGTGTCCATTTTTTTACTTTCCTCACTTGATTGATCCTGTGGATCTAGTGATAAGATTGCTTTACAGTGCATACATTGATCACGTTTTCCTAGTACTTTCGTTTTCTTGTTGCACGCTGGACAAACAACTAATGGTGCTTGAGTTGATAACATTCCAATCCAGAAGTAAATCCCTACACTTGCCAAAACAGCAAGCATTCCAATAACGAGAAATAAAGCCATTATGCTAGGGAATAAAAAGCCGATATACATGATTCCAACACCAATAAATATCAATAACAATGCAAAGGTACGTATTTTATTAATTTTACTTGATAAGAGCATCACACAACCTCCAAAGTGAGACAGCTTGCTTGCATTATAGCAGAAACTTTTTTTTTGAGAAACAGTGTTGACTTCTCTATCTAGACATGATATATTACTACTTGTCGCCGCAAGAGCGGCAAACATCATAAAGAGATACAAATGATGAAGCACTTTGATAACAGAAGAGTGAACATGTGACCTGTAATTCTTATTGAGCAAGACAAACTTTTATGAAGAGTTTGATCCTGGCTCAGGACGAACGCTGGCGGCGTGCCTAATACATGCAAGTCGAGCGCGGGAAGCCTCTTCGGAGGTGGAACGAGCG
>NZ_FQVL01000002.1 GCF_900129355.1 Seinonella peptonophila
GCTTCCGCTTCTGGATGCTGACAAACACGATCCCATAATGGTGCTAAGAGATTAGACTCTAAGATGGGGACCGTTGTTTGATTCCATTGTTGTAATTGTCTCTGCTCGAATGGTTGGAGAAATGAGTATTTCCCAATCGATTGATTTGGATTTTGAATAATTTCTTGTAATAATTGTCGATACAAACGACTCATTCGTTCAATTGTTTCAACAGTGAACAAATCTGAATTATATTCAAAGATCCCTCTCCATTCACCATCTTCTTCAGTCACAATCAACGATAAATCAAATTTAGCAGTTGTTTGAGGAATTGAAAAAGTGCTTACTTTTAGGTTCGAAATGGACTCAAAGGACTGATTTTGCTCTTGTAGGGCAAACATCACCTGAAAGAGCGGCGAATATGTCAAACTTCGTTCAGGTTGTAGTTCATCGACAATTTGCTCAAAAGGAACATCTTGATGCTCATATGCTTCTAAAGCAGTTTTACGAACCTGGGCAACCAGTTCTCGAAAATCCCAATCAAACGACAAATTCGTGCGGTATACTTGTGTATTCACAAAGAAACCGATACACTTCTCCATCCAAACTTGACTTCGGTTTGCAATGGGGCTACCAATCGCAAATTGATTTTGACCACTCAAACGAGCAAGTAATACTTGAAAGGCTGCTAATAAAATCATAAATAGCGTAGCACCTTCTGTGCGACCCAGCTTTTCCAGTTGCCCAATCCAAGCGTTTGGTATCGATAAATCAAAGCTAGCTCCAGTAAATGTCTGCTCAGCAGAACGCGGATGATCAAGCGGCAATTGAAGTACTGGGGTATTTGCTAACTTCTGTTTCCAATAGTCCAATTGTTGCTGCCAAGCACCTGTACTTGATAATTTTCTCTGCCAAACGGCAAAATCAGTATATTGCCATTCCTCTTCTTGTATAGCAGGTTCTTTTCCAACAAGAAGATCTTGATAAATCGAAAATAATTCCTTTTTAAAGACATTTAAAGACCAGCCATCAGCAATGATATGGTGAAATAATACAAAGAAAATCCAACTTTGTTCCCCAGTCCGAAACAGATGTAAGCGAAAGAGTGGACCTTGTTCAAGTGAGAAACCTTGCTCCATTTCTTGCTGGATTGCCTGCAATGTAGCGATCTCTGGATCTGAAGTTACACGCAAATCCGTCATCGTCAGAGGTAAAGTGATCTCTTCGTTTATTTTCTGGAACAACTCACCATCTTGTTCAACAAATGTAGTACGTAAAGACCCATGCCGGTTCGTCAACATTTGACAGCTACTTGCTAAGACAGCTACATCTAGCTTCCCATTTAGCTCCAATGCATAAGGGATTTGGTAAACAGAAGTCCCTGGAATAAAACGTTCGAAAAACCATATTCGCTGCTGTGCAAAAGAAGCGGGAATCGGTTTTGAACAATCGACTCTTTCAACAGTGGGTAATGCTGTCTTCTCTGCTGTACGCATCTCACTCTCAACAGCCATTGCCAATTGTTCAATCGTGGGTGCCTCAAATAGAACGCGCAGCGGCATCTTTAGTTGAAATACTTCATTCATTCGTGCAACAACGCGAGTTGCTAATAGTGAATGACCACCAAGTTGAAAAAAATGACTCTGTTTCCCTTGTGGTGAAATGGGCAAAACTGTTTTCCAAATATCACGTATTAACTGTTCCACCGTTGTTAACTCTTCTTGCGAATAAGATCCTTGTTGTTGAGGTTTGGGCAGCGCCTTGCGATCCACTTTTCCATTTGGTGTTAAGGGTAGTTCATCCAAAGTAACAAAAAATGCAGGTACCATATAATCAGGTATATACTGACGGAGATACTCAGTCCAATCTACCAAATGATCCTCACCTGTGAGATAAGCGACTAATTGTTGCCCAATACCAACATCGTTACGAGCCACCACCACCACATCGTGAATTGCTTCATGTTGTCTGAGCAAGGCCTCAATCTCACCACATTCAATCCGGTACCCGCGAATCTTCACCTGATGATCGATACGACCCAAAAATTCAAGTTGTCCATCCTCATTCCAACGCACAAGATCGCCAGTTCGATATAACCGACCGAATTCCGAATGAATGATAAACTTCTCTTTTGTTAATTGAGGTTGGTTCCGATATCCACGGGCTACACCATGTCCCCCTAAATACAGCTCACCAGGCACTCCAATGGGTAAGAGCTGTTGATACTGATCAAGCACATATGCGCTTGAATTCGCAATAGATCTACCAATAGCAGGAGCCAGCTCACGACCTTTAGGTACTAAATAGAAGGTAGAATAAGTTGTATCCTCTGAGGGTCCATATAGATTGTATACATGCTGAATCGATTCCCGCTCATATAATTGCCGAACTATATCCGTAGGAAGCGGCTCACCTGCTAAATTTACCGTCATGACCTGGGGGGGAATCACTTCCATTCTCAACAATTCGGCCATCGCTGAAGGAACAGTATTTAGTAATGTAACCAACTCTCGACCCTTCAACTGAGGGAGCTGTAAGATATCGTCAGCAATGATTACCTTCCCACCACAACTTAAAGGAGCAAACAACTCAAAAACAGACAGGTCAAAACAGATAGAGGTAGCAGCTAAGACGCCCCCAAGCTCCTGTTGGCTAAAGACCTGATGAGCCCAACTGATAAAGGAGACTGCATTTCGGTGCTCGATCATCACGCCTTTTGGCTTACCCGTTGAACCTGAGGTATAAATAATATAGGCTAACTGTTCAGGGTTCAATTCTAAGCGGGGTCGGACACTTGGAATGTTTAACCAAAGCATTTCGTCGTCTAAGCAGTATTGCTCCAATTCAAGGTCAGAGAAACGATTGAGCAGTGATTTTTCCGTTAATAGCACAACAGCTGCACTATCTTCCAACATATACCGAACACGTTCTTCGGGATATGCAGGATCTAGTGGAACATATGCGGCACCTGCTTTTAAAACACCAAGAATTGCAACCACCATATCAATGGAGCGATGTAAACAAATCCCTACTCTTTCCTCAGGAAGAACACCTGAAGATAGCAATTGTCCTGCAACTCGATTTGCTCGTTCGTCTAATTCTTGATAAGTGATCTGGTGTGCTTGGTCGATTAGAGCAATCTGATCAGGGGCCTGATCCACCTGCTCTTCAATCAAATGATGAAGCATAGAATGTTGCGAATAGGGTAGCTTTTCTCCATCCCATTCATGAAATTGTCTCAACTCATCTGGATATAATAGCTGGATTTGTTCCAAATGCAATCCCGTTGGATTTTTGATCATTTGCTGTAGAAGATGAACAAAATGACTAATTAATCGCCGAATGGCTGAGTCAGCAAATTTGCTACGATCCCATGACCATTTGAATAACATCCGTCTGCCAGGAACGACCAATAAATTAAATGGGAAATTGGTTCGTTCTACTGCATAAAGCCCTTCAATTCGAACATTTCCCGCATGAAACTGCTCAAGTGGATAATTTTCAAAGGCGATTAACGATTCAAACATAGATGTTCCTTGTGGCAGTTGGCTCCATGATTGAATATCGACTAAAGATGTATACTCATATTCTCTTGCTTCGGCTTGCTGTTGCTGCAGCTCTTTGAGCCAATCGAGAACAGTCTTACCTGGTTCAACCCTTACCAATGAAGGCAAAGTGTTAATAAACATGCCAATCATCGATTCAAATCGATCTAAATCGACAGGACGACCTGAAACAGTAGTGCCAAATAGTACTTGTTCCTGACTTGTATAACGATTTAACAATAATGCCCAAGCACCCTGAATCCATGTGTTTAGAGTTAATTGATGACGTCTGGCTACTTCTTCTAGCTGTTTCGTCCATTCCTCATCCAGCCATTCTTCAAAAGTAGCAAAAAGCATGGATGGCTGGGATTCAGACAAATACCGATTAGGTTGTACGGGAAGAAAGGTTGGTTCCGTCACAGTCGCTAAGCGTTCTTTCCAAAATCTCTCAGCTGATGCTTGATCCTGTTGCTGTATCCAAGCTACATAATCTCGAAATGATTGTTCTGGAATCTCTTCAACACACTGTTGTTGAAGAAGCTGTTGATAGTAGTAACATGTTTCTTGCAAAAGTAGGGAAAAGCTCCAACCATCCAAAATTAAATGGTGAAAAGTCCACAACACCTGATACTGTTCTTCATCCATTCGAATAATGGATATACGCATCAAAGGGGGGCGATCCAATGAAAAGCCCCTTCTCCTATCTTCCTGCATCAGTTGTTGCCATTTCTTCTCTTGCTGTGCTGATGAATAGGATCGCCAATCTTCTTCATGCCAAGGAAGGTCTGCGCGTTGCCAAACAATTTGCAAAGGTTGCTGGAGTTCTTCCCACATAAATGCCGTCCGTAAAACCGAAAACTTGTCAATTGCTGTTCTCCAAGCTTGTTGATAGACTGGTAGGTCTACCTCTCCTCGAAGCGTAAAGCAAATCTGATTCAGATAGACACCCATATTTTCCTCATAAAGTGCATGGAATAGGATCCCTTGCTGGGCAGGTGTCAACTCATATAAATCCTGAAGGTCTTCCATCACCATCAATTCAGCCCTTTCTCTGACTGATTTTCGCTAGCACTTTCGATAACTCAGATTGATTCAGCCTTGCTTGCGGAAAATCAGAGGGATTAAAACTTGTTGGGTCGGGCGAGGATTGGTTGATAAACCAGCGTAACCCTTCCATAAATGCTTGCCCTAGTTGTTTGATAGATTCACTCGTGAAAGTGTTGCGACTATATAGAAACTCCCATTTTAATTCGTTACCAAGTTGAATACCTGTCACATCAATCAAATGCGGTCGAACATTCTCTTGACGGCGACTGGGTCCTAGAAATTGAATCCACTCTTTTACAACAGAAGACTTTGCGACGGACAAGTCGAAGCGTCCGAGATAATTGAAGCTCATCAGAGCAGGAAATCTCTCAAGTTCCTGTAGTAAGCTGTCTTGTTTGAGGTATCGCAACATTCCATATCCAATACCATTTTGAGGGATTTGCCGATATCGTTCTTTGATCGAGCGCAATATTGTTGCCATCTCATATTGACCATCTGTTCCTAATAGCAAAGGATAAATGGAAGTAAACCAACCAACAGTCCGAGAAAGATCTACATTCTCATCTAATGTTTCACGACCATGTCCTTCTAAATGAACCAATAAATGATCTTCTCTAGACCAACTGTGATATGCACGCATCAAAGCAGCGAGTAAAATTTCCATCAATTTTGCCCGGAAACGAACGGGCACTTCCGTTATAAGCCGACTTGTTTCTGCTTCGGAACATGAAAATTTGATTGAATCAGTCATTGAATCTATATTGAACTGAGCATTTTCCACCATTTGAGATGATGCTGTTTGTAACTGTTTTTGCCAAAAATCACGTTCTTGTTCAATTTTCTCTTGCTGGCTATCACTTCGTAATAATGTTGACCATTGTTTGAATGAACTTGATTTTTCAGGTAGCTTCATCATTTGATTCATTAATAATTGTTCACTTAGCGTTGCAAAATCTTCTAGCAACACCCTCCATGAAACACCATCGACTACCAAATGATGAATGACCCAGACCAGATACTGTTTCTGAAGCTTCTCGAATCGAACCAAGCCGATTTTCAATAGTGGACCTTGCTCTATATTTAACTGACCTTCCAATTCCAATTGCACTTCATTTAGTTTTGTTTTCCATTCTCCTTCTCCAGCATATAACTGAATCAGCTCTTCTTCCTCAGCCGATGTATACTTTGCTTTCCAACTGTCATCTTCTTTATAAAACCGCAGTCGAAGCGCATCATGGTGTTGAACTAAAAATTGAATCACCTGCTCTACTTGTTCACTCGTCACATTTGCATCGAGCTCAAACCAGACAGATTGATTCCAGTTATGTCGGTTTGGAATTTGTTGTGAGAAAAACCATGTTTGGATTGGAGTTAGAGACAAATCACCTTCAACTAATCCTTGTTCAGCTTGCACTGCTATGTGTTCTTTTGCCAATACAGCTAACTCAGCTATCGTTGGAGCCGCAAAAAAGTGTTTAGGTGTTAATTTCAATCCTTCTGCCTTCGCTTTGGCTATTACCTGTAAAATCAAAATCGAATCTCCACCTAATTCAAAGAAATGATCATGTATGCTTACTTGTTCCACTTGTAGGACTTCCTGCCAAATATTCTTCAAAGTTTCTTCAATATGATTTCTTGGATGACTGTGTTTCTTTTTATGCTGCAACACTTGATCTGGCTTTGGTAATTGATTTCGATCGATCTTTCCATTTGGCGTAAGCCTAAATGCAGATAATTCTACGAAATGGGAAGGTATCATATATTCGGGTAATAATTTTCTTAAAAAAGCTCTCCAATCTGTTACTCCACGATCCGCTTCCATTTGTAATTCCATATAAGCGGCAAGTCTTTTTCCTCGTTCATCCTCTACAGTTATGACAACAGCATCCCGAACCAATTCATGACGGCGTAATGCCTCTTCAATCTCTCCACACTCAATGCGAAAACCGCGTATCTTTGTTTGAAAGTCAACTCTACCCAAAAATTGAAGTTGACCATCATTGCGATATCTTACTAAATCACCTGTTCGATAAAGGCGAACTCCTTCTGCATTGGTCACAAATCGCTCTGTTGTGATATCCTCGCGTCTCCAATACCCTCGAGCAACCCCTTCACCGGAAAGATAACATTCACCTACAACTCCAAGTGGAACAGGTTGGAGGAATCGATCAAGCACATGAACCTGGGTTTGATTAATCGGCCGCCCAATTACTGGGCTACTTCGTTCAGATCGTTCAATCAAAGCAAAAGTTGAATATGTCGTATCTTCAGACGGGCCATATAGATTGAATACTTTCTCAACATGGTCGAATTGATATAGTTGATCGACCAATGTCTGGGACAATGGCTCCCCAGCCAAATTTATAACGCGAATCGATGTTGATAATGTCTGATGTCTTACCCATTCACTTGCAGCAGATGGAACGGTATTTACCAAAGTGATCTGTTCCCGATATGGAAGATCTGGCAGTTCAAGCGCATTCTCAGCAATACAGACCATCCCTCCCCCACAAAGTGTAACGAAGATTTCAAAGATAGATAGATCAAAACAGATCGATGTAGATGCAAGTACACCAGCAAGTTCTCTTTTCTCATATGTAGAAAGGGCCCAGTGTATCAAAGCTAATACATTTCGATGTTCGATCATGACTCCTTTTGGCTTACCAGTTGATCCAGATGTATAGATCAAGTAGGATAATTGTTCTTTCTTAGTAGGTATGTCAAGATTTCCCTTAGGTAATGTCTGCCAATTCTCTTTATCTTCCAAGCATACGAATGTCAGTTCAGAAGGTAGATTTTGCAAGCAGCTTTGCTCGGTGAGCACAACTTTTAACTCGGCATCCTTCGTCATATAGGTAATCCGTTTTGCTGGGTATTGCGGATCAAGAGGAACATATGCAGCTCCAGCTTTTAACACTGCTAACATTGCAACAATCATTTCAACTGAACGTGTTAGGCAAATACCAACAAATGTTTCCTCACACACCCCTAACTGTCGTAGATATCGTGCTAATCGGTTTGCTCGCTCGTTAAGCTGCTGAAATGTATAAGCATGATGTCGGTCGCGAACGGCGATTTGCATTGGAGCCTTTTCTACTTGTGCTTCAATCCATTGATGAATGGATGAATAGCTCATTTCAGCAATTGTTTCTGATCGATTCCATTGAGAAATCAATGCTCTTTCCTCAGCTAAAAGCAATGAACAACGATCAATTCTCTGCTTTGGTTGATTGATCATGATTTGCATGATCTGTTCAAAATGAAGAAGAAAACGATCCATCGTCTCAACATCAAAAAGATCTCGATTATATTCCAATACCAACTCAAGTCCAGCATCCGTCTCGGTTACAAACAGCGTTACATCATACTTTGCTGTCTGACCATAAACAGAAAGCTGTCTTACTTCCCCGTCCTTTAGCTGATGCATCACAATCGGTGTATTTTGTAAAACCAACATCACTTGAAAAAGGGGGGTGTGACTGAGATCACGGGTAATTTTTAATTCCTCAAGCAATTGCTCAAAAGGTACAGTCTGATGTTCATAAGCAGCAAGAGCTGTCTCTTTCACTTGTTGTAAAAGTTGGCGAAATTGACTTGCAGGCGAAATTTTAGTCCGAAATACTAAAGGATTAATAAAAGAACCCACCAACTGTTCTAACTCTTGGTGATTTTCTCTTCCAGCTACTGGACTTCCAATGCAAAGATCATTTTGACCCGTATAACGATATAATAAAGCCTGTAATCCCGTTAATAACGTCATAAAAAGAGTTACATTCTCTTGCTGGCAAAATCGCTTGATTTGATTTGTGAAATCATTTGAACAAAGCTTCTTTTTCACACCACCACGATAAGTCTGAACAGGTGGGCGTGGACGATCAGACGGTAATTGCAAAGCTGATGGTGGATTTGCCAATTGCTTACGCCAATACTCAATTGCCGGTTTTCGTGCAGCGGTTGCCGCTTCTGTTCGTTGCCAAACAGCAAAATCTGCAAATTGAATGGGCAGATGATCCAGCTCGATTTGTGCATCATTTAATAGCGTCTCATAATACTCTGATAATTCATTGATAATCAACTGAACAGACCAGCCATCGATGACCATATGATGACCCACAAAAAATAGGACAGAACTTTGCTCATTTAAGCGAATCAATGAAAATCGAATAGATGCTTCCCGTTCTAACGCAAAAGGAGTATCAATCTGCTCCTGCATATATTGCATCATAGCATGTTGCTTTTCTTCATCTGATAATGCTTGAAGATCAACTTCATCGATAGGAACTTGCCAAGTTTGATGAATGATTTGTTGCCCAATGCCATCGCGTTCAATGAATGTTGTACGTAATATCTCATGACGTTGGATCAAGCGATCAACACACCGCTGCATGAGAGAAGCTTCAAGTCTGATCCCTTCGATTTGAAAGGCGGCAGGTACATTATATACTTCTCGATTTTCTGACATAAATCGATCAAGAAACCATAATCGTTGTTGTGTATAAGACAAAGGAGCTTCTTCTCGCTGACTACGTACAGGTATCGACCGATTCATTTGTTTGTTAATCGTTGTTAAGCGAGTTGCTAATGCTGTAATCGTTGAATACTGAAATAAATCACGAACAGAAAGTGTAATTTGAAACTCCTTTTTAATTGCTGCAATCAAACGCATCGCTAATAAGGAGTGACCACCCAACTGAAAAAAGCTAACTTCAGTACTCAAATCTTTTGTTGGTAATAATGTAGACCAAATCTCCCATAATCGCTGTTCAACTGGCGTTTGTGGCAGTTTTCTCTCCTCATCACTCGAGACAAAGACCGGATCAGGAAGGGCTTTTCGGTTAATCTTCCCACTTGGTGTGAGCGGCATGGTTTCTAGTACAATAACTTGATCTGGTATCATATAGCTAGGTAATCGTTCACTCATAAATTGTATTAAATCTTCAGTCAATGACTGAGCCGAATCATCCCAAACTAAATAAAGAAGTAATCGTTGCTCTCGTACAATCACAACAGCATTTTTCACCGATTTAAATTGATCGACTGCTGCTTCAATTTCTCCGAGTTCGATACGGAAGCCGCGCAGCTTTACTTGATTATCAATCCTTCCAATGATTTGTAATTCTCCATTAGAATCCCAGCGTACCAAATCACCCGTTCGGTAAAGTCGACCATATGAGGGATGATCAATATATCGCTGTGCTGTTAACTCCTCCCAATTTAGATAACCTCGCGTCACACCTGAACCACCAATATATAATTCTCCTACTACTCCTTGGGGCACCAAATTTCCATATTCATCAAAAATATAAAGCTGTGTATTGCGAATCGGGCGGCCAATGCTCGGTGGACAGTTTGCGCCTTTTTTAGTCAATGCGAATGTAGAATAGGTTGTACATTCGGATGGTCCATATAGGTTATAAATCTTCTTGATATGCGAAATTTGATAGAGTTTCTGCACCAATCGATTTGATAATGTTTCACCTGCAAGATTGACCACTTTCACTGTTTTAGGCAAAGCTTCCGTACGAAGTAATTCCATTGCAACGGAGGGAACAACATCCACAAGTGTGACATATTCTCGATCTACAGAATCGATCAATTGCGTACCATCATTGATTAGGATCGAAGTTCCTCCCATTGATAATGGGACAAACAGTTCAAAGATGGATAAATCAAAACAGATTGAAGTTGAAAATAACACGCCCACTAGCTCGTCTTTTGTATAAGTCTGATGAGCCCAAGCGACTAAATTCACAGCCTGAGCATGCTCGATCGCAACACCTTTTGGCATTCCTGTCGAACCGGAAGTATAGATGATATATGCTAAACGATGAGCATCTTTCATAGGTTCCAACTGTCCTTCTGGTTGCTGTTTAAGCTCTGCCCATTCTTGATCTAGTACAATACATGGACTGTCAGTTGGAAGCAATTGTTGATACTCAATTCGCGATGTCGTTAAAGTGGTAGCTATATTGGCATCATCGATCATATAACGAATGCGTTGCAGGGGATAGGATGGATCAATCGGTACATAAGCAGCACCTAATTTTAAAACAGCCAATATTCCGGCTACCATTTCCCAAGAACGATCACAACATATACCTATCAAATCATCAGCATTGTAGCCTTGCTTTAGCAGATAATATGCGAGCTGATCCGCTCTTCGGTTTAACTCTTGATATGAATAGGCTTCACCTGCACACCTTAGCGCGATATGTTGGGGCGTTCGTTTAACCTGCATCTCAAACAGTTGTGGCAATGTGGTGCAGATATCTTCTTCATTTTGATATCCTGCTAATTGTAATAATCTGTTTTGTTCATCCTTTGGGATAATTGTACAATCTGCTATTAATTGTTCTGGATTCCTAAGTACAAGCTCCACCAGAACCATTAAACTTTCTAACATGCGATCTGCTGTCTGTTTGCGGAATAGTTTTGTATCATATTGTAGACATAATGCAAACTCCTTGCCTAAATCAGCTAGTAGAAAACTGAGATCAAATTGCGATGTCTGTTCATCTATTGAATATGTTTTGCAATTGATTCCACCCACTGTAAAGGGAACTTGATCAACACCTAATGCCATAGCAGGTACTGCTCGTTCTAATGAAGGGCTTTGTTCAAAAACAAACATGGTCTGAAATAACGGTGAAAGTTGTTCATTTCGCTCAATCTGTTTCTGCTCCAATATTTCAGCTAAAGATAGATGACGATACTGGAAAGCTTTATCTACTTTTGACTTGATTTGTTTGAATAATTTACAAAATGATAGCTGTTTTTCAATCTGTCCGCGAATGACCATCGGTTGAACAAAATAACCGACCAAATCTGCCCATTCAACCATTTCACGACCTGAAACAGGGGAACCGACTAAAATATCGTCTTGACCTGCATAATGTGAAAGCATCACTTGATAAAGTGTTAAAAAGAATACATACGGTGTCACTTGGTGACGACTACAGAAATCATATATTTGTTGATGTAGATTTTGATCGAGAGATCGATATATTTTAGCCCCTTGAAATGACTGTTGCTTCGGACGCTCATAATCGAAAGGTAGCGAGAGTATCGGTAAATCACCTTTTAATTCTTGAGCCCAATATTTCTTCGCTTCCTCTCTTTCCCTACTCTCTTTTTCATGCTGTTCATAAAAAACATAATCTGCATATCCATAATCCAACTCAGTCAATGATTCGTATTTCTGCGAGTATAAGAGTTCCCACTCATTTATTAGCAGATCGATTGACCAAAGATCACTAATCATATGATGAAGGACAAAAAGAATGATGGCTTGATCAGAACCTTTAAACAATCGAGCACGAAATAAGGGGCCTTCTTGCAAATCGAATGGAGCCCAAGCCTCCTCTTTAAGAGATGCTTTTAGCATTTCTTCCGTCCACTCATTAATTTGAATTACTTGTGCATTAGCCACTTGTGATGCTAACACTCGTTGGCAAGGATATCCTTCTACATCTTCATCAAACACCGTACGCAATGCGGGATGGCGATTTACTAATTGTTGAATTGATATTCGCCACTGTTTTTCATCTAGCTCATCTTCCACCTGAAAAGCAATTGGTAAATGATAGGCACGATTCTCAGGATGTAACTGATGTAAGTACCAAAGAGCAGATTGATTCTTTGAGAGTGGATATAGATTTGCGTTTTGATTTAATTGCGGTACATGTGCAATCGCTTGTCCATCTTTAGACGATATGTTTAATAGGATTTGTTCGACCAAGTTCATTACTGAATCATCCGACAAGAAAAGATCAAAAGATAAGCGGATCTGCAACTGCTGCTCAAGCAAATGCTTTAATTGTAAAACCTGAATGGAGTCGCAACCTTGTACACGTATTGACTTAGATGGGTCAAACCGACCATTAGGCAAAATTTGAACAAATAGTTGCTGAATCAAAAAAAGCAACTGATCTTGATCTAATTGATCAAAGCGAATAACCTCTTCTTTTCGCGAACAATTTGTCTCCTCGTGTCTCCAGTTCCTTTGATAACGAATGCCTGTTAACTCTTCATTGAGATATGCAGCTTTACACGCTCGCCTTTGAATTTTGCCACTCGATGTCTTCGTCACTCTATTTTCTGCGAGCAGGACTAACTCATAAAGAGGAACTCCATGTTCAGCAGCTACTTGTCGAGAAATCGACTCCGCTATATGGTCTAGATCTTCATCTGGTATATGATCCCGAACTTCTTGTACGACTACTAATACTTCTTGACCAGAACGTTCAACGGAAAAAGCTGCTCCACAGCCAGGTCGAATCTTCGATGAAACTGATTCAACGGTTTGCTCAATGTCTTGTGGATAATGATTTTTACCGCGAATAATGATTAGATCCTTAAAGCGACCTGTTAAGTAAAGCTCGCCTTGATAGATGAATCCTAAATCTCCTGTACGTAAAAAAGGACCTTCTTTCCCCAAATAAGCATGAAAATCTTCAGCAGTTTGCTCAGGACGTTTCCAATAACCAGTTGCAACGCTTAATCCTTTCACCCAAATTTCGCCAATTTCGTTTTCTTCCACTTCTTCTAATGTATGTGGGTGAACCAGTTTCAGCTCATAACCCTCTCCAATCGGGCCACAACTAACAAATGACTGACTATTTTCACTTAGACCAGTAATCTGAATATTCCCTTGCTCCAATTGCTCTTTTTCGACAAATAAAGTGTTCGGCTCTTCAGATACCTTTCCACCAGATATAAAAAGAGTCGTCTCAGCCATTCCATACATTGGATAATGTACTTGTGGGCGAAATCCATATGGAGCAAAAGTCTTGGTAAATCGCTCTAGGGTTTCTTGTCGTACCGGTTCTGCACAGTTTACCGCCACTCTCCAACAACTCAAATCTAGTTGTGCACGTTGCTCAGGTGTTGTTTTGCGAACACATAAATCAAAGCCAAAATTAGGACTGCAAGTCGTTGTACCGCGATAACGATGGATCGCCTTTAACCAAAGAAATGGTTCTACTACATATTGATATGGCGATAAAGAGACGCCATGAAACCCGACATACATCGGCTGAATCACGCAACCAATTAACCCAAGATCGTGAAAGATGGGTAACCAAGAGACACTTACATCTTCTTTTGTATGCTCGAGTCGAGTACGGATAATTTCTGAATTTGCAATTAGATTCTGATGTGTAACTTGTATGCCTTTGGGATTTCCTGTTGAACCAGAGCTATATTGAAGGTATGTAACTAAATTCGGTTCGATAGATCTTTCGATCCAATGATCTACCCATGTGTCCTCAATCTGATCTATTGCGAACCAAGGTAATTTCAACGTGTCATGTTCCATGCCTTGAGCAAGATCAAATTGCTTCATCACTGCTGTATTGGATAACGCTAACTTCGCTTGTGCATCACTCGCAACTGCTTGTAAACGACGAAAACGTTTATTCCTTTCTGGTGGATAAGCAGGTACAGCAATTACTCCGGCGTATAGACATCCATAAAATGCTCGGATGAAGTCTAATCCTTGATGAAATAACAACAGGACAGCTTCACCTTTTCCAACTGATTGCTGTAACCATGCGGCTATTTTTTTAGCTTCTCTATCTAATTCTCTATATGAAACTGACTCAGTTTCTTGATCTCCATCACTTAGAAACGTATAAGCACATCGATCCCCTTCATTTTCAGCTCGCCAACGAGCGATCTCGACCATATTTTCAGGATGTGACAATGGTGATATTTGATGATCCACTGTGATCCCCCTTTGCAAGTTTTTCCTTGTTCTTTCTATTTCGACATTATCAGACGCTCTTGGCTTATTTTCGACAATTATCAACAAATAGGTTAGTTTTCAATAAATTAACATTTAGAGAACTAGAATATATTATAAGAGAGATGATTCGATGTAGTCAATCGATTTGCTCTTTTTATTTTCTTTTTATTTTATTGTTTTTTTCATACTTTTCGATTATACAATTTTCGCCTTTTTTTTCAACCTCTATTCTTGTTCAAACCATTAGTTCACAATACACAACTTCGAAAAAAGAATTGACTCTTTTTCGATTTAGTTATGTTAGAATGAACTATTAAAGATACGGGAAAGGGAATGAATCGAGCAATGAGTAAAGTGATGAGTAGAGTTAAGATCGAAGATATCATCATCGCAAATCAAGCCTTAAAAGATGTCATTATAAAAACACCACTTCAAAAAAATGAAGTGCTTTCGCAAGAATATGAGGCTAATATCTATCTAAAACGAGAAGATATGCAAGTGGTAAGATCGTTCAAAATTAGAGGTGCTTACAATAACATTCAAAGTTTAACACATGAAGAACAACAGCGTGGTGTTGTCTGTGCGAGCGCTGGTAATCATGCACAAGGAGTTGCCTATTCCTGTAGTTTTATAGGCATTCCCGGAAAAATATTTATGCCAACAACGACCCCTCGGCAAAAAGTTAATCAAGTAAAACATTATGGGGGCTCTTATGTTGAAGTCATTCTTGTAGGGGATACATTTGATGATTCTTATCGCGAAGCGATAGAATTGTGCGAAAAAGAAAATCTGTCCTTTATACATCCTTTTGATGATTATCGAACAATTACAGGTCAAGGAACAATCGGACTGGAAATTATAAATGATATCCACCAGCCACTTGATTACGTTTTTATGAGCATTGGCGGCGGTGGACTTGTAGCAGGTGTAGGTTCTTATCTAAAAAGTATTCAACCTCAATGTAAAATTATTGGCGTAGAACCAGCAGGCGCTCCTGCGATGAAACGTTCGCTCGATCAAGGAAAAGTCGTTAATCTACCTTCTATTGACAAATTTGTCGATGGAGCTGCTGTTCAGCAAGTGGGCGAACTTTCATTCGAAGTTTGTCGTGATGTATTGGATGATGTAATCCTGGTACCAGAGGGAAAAGTGTGTAGTACAATTCTCTCTCTCTACAACCAAAATGCTATCGTTGTTGAACCAGCAGGCACATTACCAGTTGCAGCTCTCGATTATTACCGTGAGGAGATCAAAGGGAAAAATGTGGTCTGTGTTGTGAGTGGGGGCAATAACGATATTGATCGCATGCAAGAGATCAAAGAACGTTCTATGATTCATGAAGGATTACAGCATTACTTTATTGTTCGTTTTCCCCAACGCGCCGGTGCATTACGTGAATTCTTAGATCATGTTTTAGGGCCTACCGATGATATCAACCGTTTTGAATATACAAAGAAGAATAATAAGGAAAGTGGACCTGCGCTTGTTGGGATTGAGTTAAAACAACGTGAAGACTACGAACCATTGATCAGACGAATGGAACAATGGAATATTCATTATATCGAAATCACCAATGATCCTTATCTCTTCAACTTATTCATATAAAGAAACCTCCTAGATGGGAGGTTTCTTTATATGCCTTGAATATGCTTCAAATCGACTAAATTACGTTGTCCATCCAGCAAAACAGAGATGACATCCATACGGATATTCAGATGAGACCATCCCTTCTCCGCCACATATTGAAGGGCTAGCCGTTGCAATTTTTGTTGCTTCTTTCGATCAACGGATTGAAAGCCATAGCCAAAATATGTCTGTGTAGTTGTACGAACTTCACAGATGATCACTTGATTATCAGAGATCGCAATAATATCAAGCTCACCCAAACGAGACGTCCAATTTCGTTCGATCACTTGGTATCCAAGTTTCTCTAAGTGAGAGGCAGCAAGCGTCTCACCATATCGACCGATCGCCTTTCTCTGTTTCGTCATGATGGCGTACCCTTTTGAGCGTATTGACGCACAGGCGCAAAACTATATCGATGAATAGGGGAAGGACCGTATTTTTTTAATAATTCTAGATGTAACGGTGTGCCATAACCCATATGTTGATCAAAACAATATTTTGGATATGCTTCTGCTGCTTGTTCACACATCCACTGATCACGTGTAGTTTTGGCAATAATTGAAGCTGCAGCAATGGATTGACTTAATTGATCACCTTTTACTAAAGATGTTTGCTCGATCTCAAGAGCAGGAATATGTACAGCATCTACCAATAAACATTCAGGTTGAGGAGAACAGGCCTGAATGGCAAGACGCATTGCTTGATAAGTTGCTTGTAAAATATTGATGCGATCAATCTCTGAAGCATCCACCATTCCAACTCCAATGGCAATAGCGCTTTGTTCGATCTCTTTTCGAAGTTTCTCCCGTTGTTCAGGACTTAATTTCTTTGAATCATTTAAACCTATAATGGATTGATCTGGATGTAAAATGACCGCAGCGGCTACTACAGGACCTGCTAATGGACCCCGTCCCGCCTCATCTATTCCAGCGATTAATCGGTAGCCCATATTTAATTTTTCTCTTTCATATGTATACATTTTCGCCAATCGTTTTTGTTCCTGCACTTCTTTCTCAATACGTCGCTGGTATAAAAGGAGTAACTTTTGCACACCTGAACGATTATCAGTCTGCAACATTGCTATTTCTTCTTTAGAGAGCCTCTCCTGCTCATTGATCCAAGTTTTTAATTCGTTGATTGTTTTCTTCTTCAATTTTCATCCTCTCTTCATCAGGCCGCTCAAAAGTAATTCGTCCTAAACGACCTCCCCGTAAGTCCTGCAAAAAAATTTCAGCCGCTTTTTCAATATCGATCACACCACCACGACGTAAACATCCTCGTTTTTGTCCAATCTGTTCTAAAAGATTTATCGGCTCTGCAGACAAATCACCTAACTGATATCTCATTTGAATCGCAGATGGATAATGCTGTTGCAAAAACTCAATCCCAAATAAAGCGACTTCTTCAACTGGCAAGATCTCTTCCCGAATGGCTCCACTCGCTGCCAAGCGCAAACCGACTAAATGATCCTCAAACTTCGGCCATAATATCCCCGGTGTATCCAAAAGCTCCATACTTTTACCAATGCGTATCCATTGCTGTGCTTTTGTTACACCCGGTCTATCACCCGTCTGTGTTGCCGTTCTTTTCGCCAATCGATTAATCAATGATGATTTGCCAACATTCGGTATCCCTAGAATCATCGCTCGAATTTGCCGTGAACGAATTCCTTTTTTGGCACGGGCAGCAAACTTCGTCTCTAATACCTTTTCACTTAAATTCGAGATCTGTCCGACTCCCTTGCCAGTCTTCGCATCGATTAAAAGTGGTGTTTCTCCCCGTTCATTCCATTCTTTAATCCATCGCTCATTCCATTTTTGATCGGCTAAATCAGCTTTATTAAGAAGCACGATTCTTGGTTTATCCTTTACAATTTCATGGATCATCGGATTTCTACTCGAATCAGGCAATCGAGCATCAAGCAGCTCAAAAACAATATCAACTAACTTACACTTCTCTTCTACTTGTCGTCGTGCTTTGGTCATGTGTCCAGGAAACCATTGAATACTCAAGATAACGCTCCTCCTTTCATTACCTGATTAGGTAAATATTTTGAGGTAGATCAGATCTATTATACAGTTAAGACAAAAATTGAACTACTACTACTTGTAGAAGTGGTAGATTCCTACGAACACCAGTCTAATGACCAGTTATCTTAGTAGTCTCAATCCACAGTTCCTGAGGTGAAAACAAAGTTTGCTCTGAAAAATCCCTACTTTCGCTTGGTTTTCGCAACATCGGTAAGCCAGGTGGTTGAAGATTTTACGTTACTGAACATTTCCAGCAACAACCTCATATCTCTATTTTTCAGAGGGATAGGGCTATTCTAACAAAATTGGTGGTTCTAAACATCCCCACAAAAGAGATACCTAACCATGCACCGTTCACCTCACCGCTTATAGAAGCGGGAGTACTCTTGGTCAATTCAGATAGAATGCCCCTTTCCGGATTGTAGACAATGTCACATGATCGACTCGTTATCGTGGTACTCGGTGACGCTTTGATCCGGGCGTGGGTAGGATGTGGGGCTGCTGCTTTCTGTCAACCTTCGAGGTCGGGCGAAACTCACCTCCTTCGGTATCTATCTGCGGAGACTCGAAATTACATCAAAGTTGTAGCGGATCATTCTCACTAATATCGGTCAATAGGAATCCCTTGTTTTTCCACTCAATTGAATAGGTGAAAAGTTACAATCTACAGCAAGCGTTTCTGTTAAAGCTTGCTGAATTATTTCTTCTTTCCCACGATATAAATCAATATAATTGACCATTGCTTGACCAATTTCTGTTAGGTAACGACGAGGGTATTCTCGTTGATCATATTTCTCCCGATCTACAGTTAAATTTGTCGTTGCATAACCACGATACACTTTTGCATGATCTAAAGAGTCAGCTAAAATAAGTCGGGCATCATTTGCGGCAGCCTCCCATAAAGCTTCACCATGGTATGGAGGAATTTTAAGGTCGTTTTTACCATGAAAAATCAGAGCTGGAGGAAATCCCTGTTGCTTGATTTGGTCGATTGGTCGAACGTGACTGGGACTTATCTTTCTCATTAATTTGGTCAACGCAACGATTTGATACGTAAAGGGAATCTTTGGTAATGGCGTCCAAGTGTCAAAATCTTTGCTCAGCAAGTCATTTAAACCAGTAAAAGTAGAATCAAGCACGGCCAATTGAACATCATTCATTTTTGGTAATTGCGTAGCAGCAGTTGCAGCTCCCATTGAAACACCATAGACCAAAACTGGATTGAAACCGCTTTCTTTTGTGAAATGATAAACATTTAATAAATCATTACCTTCATAATTCCCGACTGTAGAAAATTCCCCTTCAGATTCCCCATGCGCCCTGGCATCGTATGACAGAACATTGAGCCCTGCTGATGTTAAGAAACGAATCATTGCTGGCAAAGATTCTTCTTTCGTACGGTTGCATCGATAGCCATGTAACAGGATCGCAAGAGGTAACCCTTTGTTTTCTCTATCTCTATCTAATAGTTGCGACTTTTTTGCAAAAACAAACCAACCTGCTAGTGAAATCGATCCACTCCTGATCCGTATCTCCTCATAGTCAGGACAGCCAATATCCTCTGGCTTCATATTGACTTTCTCACGAGGAGGATGCATTAATTGCCTTAATGCATAAAGTGAAATACCTGTGCTTAAACTAGCGACTGTTGAAGCAGCACCAAGACTTCCATAAATTAAACTTTTCCGGTTCAATAGGTTCATCGTCATCACCTCTATTACCTAAAACGAATATTACTGTCATTATTAAGCATGCTATTAATTTTGTGAATAATTGCAAAAATTCTCCTAAATATTAATGAATAAGAAATACTTATTTTAAATAAAAATCTATACTTATATTAATATTATATATATATAATCGATAAACTTCATTAAAAAAACAAGGAATTGGCTTCTAAAACCAATTCCTTGTTTTGGTACTACCTACGGCGTAATTCCTTAATCCGTGCAGCTTTACCACGTAGTTTACGCAGATAAAACAATTTTGCACGACGCACTTTCCCGCGACGAATCACCTCAATTTTTTCAATCCGAGGTGAATGTAGTGGGAAGGTACGCTCCACACCCACTCCAAAAGAAATCTTACGCACAGTAAAAGTTTCTGAAATTCCGCCTCCACGACGTTGAATAACAACACCTTCTAGAATACGTTCACGCTTACCATCTTTATTAAAAGTATGAACACGGACAGTATCTCCAGGGCGAAATTCAGGGGTATCATTGCGCAACTGCTTTTCACCGACAGAACGTAAAACTGGATGCATACCTACACCTCCTCTTAGCCATTTCCGACAACAATATGGCGGCATTATTTTAACACACTAAAAGCTAGAGAACAAGCAAAGTCTCATTCACCTTGCTGATCTTCTAATTGTCTTAAAAATATACGATCTTCTTCCGTTAGGGTTACCTTGTCCAATAGTTCAGGACGACGCTCCCATGTGCGACGAAGAGATTCTTGTCGACGCCATTTTTCGATCCGTAGGTGGTGTCCTGATAGTAAAACCTCAGGCACCTGATAACCTCTATATTCGGCAGGTCTTGTATATTGAGGATATTCCAATAGACCATCAGCAAAAGAATCATTTTGAGCTGATAAGGTATTCCCTAATACCCCTGGTATCTGACGACTTACACTATCCATGATAATCATCGCAGGTAGTTCCCCACCCGTAAGTACATAATCACCAATTGAAATCTCTTCTGTAGCTACATATTGATGAATGCGTTCATCAAACCCCGCATAGTGACCACATAATAGTATCAGACGTGAATGGGTTGCTAATTGATTTACTTTTTGCTGTGTCAACCGCTCTCCTTGTGGTGACATGAGTAGAACTGGTGGCTTCTCTTCATTTGGATCGATGAGATCATCAATTGCTTCAAAAAATGGCTCCGGTTTTAACACCATCCCATCTCCACCACCATAAGGGATGTCATCAACGGTTCGATGTTTGTTAAAGGCATAATCTCTGAAGTTAATAATTCGAGTCTCAATCAATCCCTTTTCATGTGCTTTTTGTATCATACTATTTTGGATAAATCCAGTAAACATGTCTGGAAATAAGGTTAGCACATCAAAACGAATTGTCGCCATTAGTCTAATCCTTCCATCCACTCAATCTTAACTTGACGTGTGCTAGGGTCAACTTCTTTGACTATTTCCTCAATAAAGGGTAAGTAGATTTTTTTACCCGTTTGTGGCTGAACAACGAATAAATCGTTCGCTGGATTGGGCAAAATTTCACGAATCTCCCCTATCAGCTTTCCGTCAGTCGTCACTACTTGGCATCCAATCAGCTCATGATAATAATAAGAATTTTCATGATCCTCAGTTATCGCTTCATCAATTGGAATCATTAATTCTCCACCTATCCAAGACTTTGCCTCATCAATATGATTCCATGTTGAAAAGCTGACCAAATAGAGATTTTTGTGAGGTCGTCCTTTTTCTACTGTTAGTACGCAATTTTCTTTCTGATTGGGATGAGTAGCGATTAATTGAGCTCCGGTCGCAAATCGAAATTCTGGATAATCAGTCGTTACTCGCACACGAACATCACCACGTAAACCATGTGTGGTAACAATTTGTCCGACACGCAAAAACTCAGGCTGACTCATCATACTCACCCACCCGAATTATTTTGCACCATATTTTGCTTCATGAACTTGCTTCAATACACCAACTTTACGAAGCAATTCTCGTACAGTATCAGAAGGTTGCGCCCCTTGAGACAACCATTTTAATGCTTTTTCTTCATTGATTTTGACTTGAGCTGGGTTTGTCAGTGGATTGTAGTACCCAATCTCCTCGATAAAACGACCATCACGTGGAGAGCGTGAGTCTGCCACCACTACACGATAAAATGGAGCTTTTTTAGCACCCATGCGCTTTAAACGAATTTTAACCGCCATCACTTTCACCTCCTTTAAAGAATGGACAAATCAAATATGATACACCATTTTCTCAATATTGATGGGAAGGAACCTTTATGAGAAAGGAAATGGAAATCCTTTTTTCTTCTTCTTACCGCCTTTTGTCATGGAAGAAAATTTCTTCATCATCTTCTTCATGTCATCAAACTGTTTTAATAATCGATTTACCTCTGGTACGCCTACCCCGCTGCCCAATGCAATTCGTTTGCGACGACTTGCATTAATGATTTCTGGCTTCTGCTTCTCAGCCGGGGTCATCGATCGAATAATGGCCTCCACACGCCCAAGTTGCTTTTCATCGATTTGAAGGTTTTTTAAACCCTTCATCTTTCCGACTCCTGGCAACATAGACAACATATCTTCTAATGGGCCCATGCTTCGAACTTGCTCTAACTGTTCAAGGAAATCATCAAACGTAAATGATTGTGAACGCATTTTCCGTTCTAATTCTTTTGCCTTCTCTTCATCAATCGCTTCTTTTGCTCGATCAATCAGTGTCAGCACATCACCCATGCCCAGAATGCGGGAAGACATTCGCTTGGGATAGAATGGCTCCAAAGCATCCATCTTTTCACCCATCCCCACAAACTTAATGGGACAATCAGTTACAGCTTTTACGGATAGAGCAGCCCCACCCCGAGTATCTCCATCTAATTTCGTTAAGACTACACCTGTTAAGCCAAGTTCTCGATTAAAATTCTCTGCGACATTTACAGCATCTTGTCCTGTCATCGCATCGACGACCAAAAGGATCTCATCAGGCTGAATAACCTCTTTCATTCGTTTCAACTCATCCATCATCGATTCGTCAATATGAAGACGACCAGCCGTATCGACAAGTAAATAGTCGCAATCCTCATCATTTACTTGTACCAATGCCTGTTTGGCGATCTGAACAGGATCAGCATTTTCGCCTAATGAAAAGACAGGTACTTTTAATTGCTCACCCAAGACTTGAAGCTGCCGAATCGCTGCTGGTCGATATACGTCTGCAGCCGCTAATAATGGGCGATGATTCTGTTTTAGTAAATGGTTAGCAAGTTTCCCCGTTGTTGTCGTTTTCCCAGCTCCTTGCAAGCCTACCATCATCACAATGGTAGGTGGACGCTTCGCTTGCACCAATTCACTTTGCTCTCCACCCATCAAGCGTGTCAGCTCTTCGTCCACAACTTTGATCACTTGTTGACCTGGTGTCAAGCTTTTTAGTACTTCCTGTCCCACGGCGCGCTCACGTACTCTTGAGACGAACTGTTTGACTACTTTAAAGTTAACATCTGCTTCCAATAAAGCCAGACGTACCTCGCGCATTGCTTCTTTGACATCATTCTCTGTAACTTTTCCTTTGCCTCGAAGCTTTTGCATCACACTTTGCAACCGTTCGGATAACCCTTCAAATGCCATTAGTTCACCTCCTCAATCAATCGCTAACAACTGATTTAGCCATGTTTCAAGTTTATCAGCTAGCTCAGGATTTAAGTGAGCTTGTTGCCGAATCTGCTCCACCAATACTAATCTTTGACGATGCTTCTCAACTAGTTGCAATTTCCGTTCAAACTCGATCAGTGCCCGCTGCGCTCGCTTTAAAGATTCAAAGATTGCTTGTCGCGAAACAGCTTGATGTTCTGCGATTTCAGCCAAAGACCAATCATCAAGATAATACATTTCTAATAAGGCACGTTGTTTAGGTCTTAACAACTGACCATAAAAATCATAGAGTTGGTTGAGTTCAATCTTTTCTTCTAACAAAAACATCACGCTTTCACTAGCAGCACTTCACTTCACAAGTACACATTATATCAGCAAAAAATTCCCTGTCAAGGTTTTTTACTTGTCACTCTAAAATAGATTATGCCATTATATCTTTTTCATTTTTCACTTCTGGGAAAAGGGCATGGAGAAACTGAGTTGTATCAAATACTTGTAAATCATCAGCCTGCTCACCCAGTCCAATTAATTTCACAGGAATTTTGCATTCATGTCGAACAGCAATCGCAATGCCACCCTTAGCTGTGCCATCTAATTTGGTCAGCACAATACCAGAAACCTGTACAGCCTCCGAAAAAGTTTTCGCTTGAATTAGCGCATTTTGCCCTGTTGTTGCATCTAAAACGAGTAAAACCTCGTGTGGAGCCCCAGGCACCTCTCTTGCCACTACCCGATATACCTTTTTTAATTCTTCCATCAAATTCACTTTATTTTGCAACCTACCCGCGGTATCACAGAGCAAAATATCTGCTTTTCGCGATTTTGCTGCTTGAATTCCATCATAGATCACAGCCGCCGGATCAGCTCCGGCAGATTGTTTGATCACATCGACGCCAATCCGTTTTCCCCATGTTTCTAATTGTTCTATGGCACCTGCTCGAAACGTATCCCCAGCAGCCATGACAACTTTCTTTCCTTCCTGTTTAAAACGATAAGCAAGCTTCCCGATCGTGGTTGTTTTCCCTACTCCATTTACGCCAACAAAAAGATAGATTGATAGACCTGTATCATTTTGTGCCAGTTCGGCTACTTCATCTTCACCATTCATCAGTTGATCTAACAATTCGATTAAGACAGGTTGCAATTGAGCAGGTTCTTTGATCTTTCGTTCTTTTACTTCTTCGCGTAACCGTTCGATCAATTCCATCGTTGTTGCAACACCAACATCTGCACTAATTAAAATCTCTTCCAATTCTTCATAGAAATCTTCGTCGATTTTACGATAACTAGCAAATAGCTGATCCATTGCCCCCACTAATGAGGAGCTGGTCTTACTTAAACCATTCATAAATTTTTGTGTGACACGATCAGTTGTTTGAGATACTTTTTCTTTTAATCGTTTAAAAAAGCCCATGCTTTACTACCTCTTCCCTTATATTATGCTTGAGTTTCTCTGGTTACAGCCGCCTGTTTCTCACTTGCAACCAATGCCTCCATTTGCACGGAAACCAATGAAGAAACGCCAGATTCTTGCATCGTTATCCCATACAAGACATCAGCTCCTTCCATTGTTCGCTTACGATGGGTAATGATAATGAATTGCGTGTGATGAGAAAATTCTTGCATATATCTTGTAAAACGACTTAGATTTACTTCATCCAATGCTGCATCCACTTCATCAAGTACACAAAATGGAACAGGCTTGATTCGCAATACAGCGAAGAGCAAAGCAATTGCCGCTAAAGCCCGTTCACCCCCAGATAGAAGCGATAAATTTTGCAGTCGTTTACCTGGGGGTTGGGCAACGATCTCAATTCCTGTCTCTAATAATTTTTCTGGTTCTGTTAAACGCAGATCAGCTTGTCCTCCACCAAACATCTGGACAAACACCTCTTGAAATTCTGCTCGAATCGAGGTAAAAGCCTCAGAAAAGCGCACTCCCATCTCTTGCTCAATCTGTGTGATCATATCATAGAGCCGTTGCTTCGCTTCCAGCAAATCTTTTTCTTGTGTTTGTAAAAAATCAAACCGTTCTTGCAATCGACTATATTCTTCGATCGCACCTAAATTAACCTCACCTAAAGCTGCAATTCGTTGCTTTAAAGAACGAACAAGTCGCTCGACTTTGTTTGGCTCTTCTGGGATTGGATACTCTCTTGCAGCACGTTCATAGCTTAATTCATATTCTTCGGCTAGTTTCTGTAAACAATGGTTTAACTCAACGTCTAGCCGATTCATGCGTACCTCTTGTTGATGAGATAAATCTTGTTCTTTTTTTAATTGACGTTCTAACTGCCGAACCACATATTCTTGCTCTTCCCGTTCTTTTAATTGTGCTTCCCGCGATTGTCTGATTTCTTGCACACGATCAGAGACCTGTTGCTTTTTTTGCTGAGCTGCTTGAAATTCTTGATCGATCTGATCACGTTGTTCAGATAACTCCAAAGTGATTTGCTCTGTCTCCTGCAACTGACTTTCCGAAGCACGTCTCTGCTCCAGTGTGCGTTGCCAGTTCCTCTCCAACCGTTCAATGCCTTGCTGATGATGTTCTAACTCTTGTCTAAGTTCTGCTACATATACTTTTGCATCAACCAGTTCTACTTGAAACTCTTCTTTAGCCGAGGCAATTTCTGATTGCTGCTGTTCAATTTTTGATAGCTGCTGGGATCGTTCTTGTAAAGCCTCTTCATTAGCCGCATATTCTTTTTCTAGTTCACTTCGCTTATTTTCATAATTTATTTGTTGTGCTACTGATTGTTGCTGTTGATGAATTAATTGTTGTAACCGCTCCGTGATATGATTTTGCTCAAGCTGATATTCACGTTGTTTTGCAAGAAATTCTCGATGTTGCTCATTTTGTTTCTCTTTCTCAAGCTGATTATCATTCATTTGTTGTCGTATTTGCAGCACGAATTGCTCCTTAGATTGAAGTCTTTCTTTCCAAGCAGACATTCGTTTCTTGCCCTGTTGTAACTCTGATTCTAATTCAACCAATTGACGTGAGCGGCTTAGGATATTTGATTTACTCTTCTGTTGGCTACCACCTGCCATTGATCCACCGGGATTTACAACATCACCTTCTAAAGTAACAATTCGATATCGATAACGAAGACGGCTTGCTAACTGCTGCGCCCCTGTTAAATTTTCAGCAATAATGATATTCCCTAACAGGTTATATATAGCAGCTTGAACACTTGGATCATATCGAACTAAATCAGCAGCAATGCCGACCCAGGCAGGATGTGTAGATGCTTTTTCAAACTCTGCCCTTGGAATTGTTCTTGCTTGAATTACATCTAACGGAAGAAACGTAGCTCTTCCTAAGCGATTCCTTTTTAAATATTGAATGCCCGCTCGTCCAGTATCTTCGTTAGCAACAATAATGTGTTGCAATCCAGCTCCAAGTGCAATCTCAATTGCCTGTTCAAACCGTGGTTCAACCTCAATGAGCTCTGCTACTGCACCATATACCAATGAAAGCGATGATTCACCTTGATCTCGAGCACGGAGTATCTCTTTCACACCATAAAAAAACCCTTCGCGAGACTCTTGGATTTCTTTTAATGATTCATAACGAGATTGAAGCTGAGTCAATTTTTTTTGCAACAAATCCCCTTCTTGACGTAACTGTTGTTCTTCTGTTAGATGCTCTTGTAATTGATCACGTAATTTTTGTTCAAGTTCTCGTAAGCGTTTTCGCTCCTCTTCCAATGTTGTGAGCTGCTGTTCTAATTCATCCTTTTTTACTTGCAAGACATACTTTTTTTCTCGCCATCGCTCCAATTCTTGATCTTGCTTCGCTTTTAACCCTTCATCCATCTTTTTCTGTGCAAATAGATGGTGCAGCTCATTTTCAAGCACAGATTGTCGATTCTCTAATGTTTGTATATCATGACGTAATTGATCATCGACTTCATCTGTAGCTTCTGTTTGCTTTTCAAGTTTCTCAGTAATCTCCTGCAACTTTTGCTGTGCTTGTGTATATTCTGTTTGTTTGGTTACAAGTTGTGAACGAAGCTGCTCGCGCTCTTGAGCAATCTCATCCAAATCATCATTTAGCTGTTTAAGTTGTACAGATACATGTTCCTTTGTCTGTTTTTGGCTTATCACACGCTCAGCAAAAACTCTTTGACTCGCTTCAGCTCGCTCCATTGCTTCGCTTGCAGCTAGTAAATCAGCTTGTTGATTCTCCCATGCTTGTTCTGTTTGATGTAGTTTCTCTTTAAGCTCTGCTAATAAGGCCTCTTTTTGCGCCAATTCTGCTGCGCTACTCATCTGACGGTCAGACAATGCTGCAACTTCGGATTTGGACTTTTCCCAATCCTGACGAAGCTGCTGTATTTTATAGATATAGAGTCCTATCTCATGATTTTTTAGCTCACTTTTCCAATCCTTATACTGCTCTGCTACCTTGGCTTGTTCAGTCAATGGTTCAATTTGCTGCTCAAGTTCATGAATCAGATCATGAATGCGAGTTAAATTCTGTTCTGTCATTTCTAGCTTTTTTTGTGCATCTTTTTTGCGAGTCTTATATTTTACAATCCCTGCTGCTTCTTCAAAAATTGCCCGACGATCCTCAGACTTGGTGCTAAGGATATCATCAATTTTCCCTTGGCTAATAACTGAATAGGCTTCTTTACCGATTCCCGTATCCATAAACAATTCGTTAATATCCTTTAAACGACAAGGCTGTTTATTTAGCAAATATTCACTCTCTCCTGAGCGATACACACGTCTTGTCACTGTTATTTCTGGATAGTCATATGCTAATCGTTGCTCACTATTATCAAAAGTGATCGATACCTCGCAAAAACCGACCGGCTTTCGATCCGAACTACCAGCAAAAATGACATCTTCCATTTTTGCACCGCGTAATGAACGCGCACTTTGTTCTCCTAGTACCCATCTGATCCCATCTGTAACATTGCTTTTACCACTTCCATTCGGCCCTACAATTGCTGTAATACCTGGTACAAATTTAAATTCCGTTCGATTTGCAAAGGATTTAAATCCACTCATTTCAAGCCGTTTCAAATACATGGGAACTTTCTAGGCCCCCTCTCTTCCTACTTTTATACAAGGATTATTTTTGATTTTAGTATGTGTCACAAACTAGTTTAGATATATAGTAAGCAATTTTGTACGATTTTCTCTAGAAAATAACAACAAAAAAGCCCCACTTCCACATCATACTGGAAATGCGCCTTATTTTCATCCACTCAATTTGTTCAAGCATGTCCAAGACAAAAAACAACCTCGTTTTCGCCAAGTCAACGGGGTTGTTTTTTGTCTATCTTCTGTTTCTTAGTTTTATCGCTTGAGCAGCAGCTTGTTGTTCGGCTTCTTTCTTAGAACGCCCTGCTCCCTTGCCCAACTTCCGTTGATTTAGATAGACTTCAGCAACAAAATGACGGTCGTGTGCGGGGCCTTGTATATCGGCTATTTTATATTCCAATATTCCTAACCGCTCTTGATGAACCCATTCTTGTAACTGACTCTTAGCATCCGTCATTTCAGATAGCCATTCATCAGTTACTTTGGCGAAAACAACGTTATACAAGAAGCTTTTCACTTGATCCAAACCTTGATCTAAAAACAACGCACCAATAAATGCCTCAAAAACATCGGCAAGCAAGGAAGGACGCGTACGTCCACCCGTTAACTCTTCACCTTTGCCCAAATGCATAAAGTCACCTAATTTTAACTCTTGAGCAAAAGAAGCAAGAGAGGGCTCACAGACAATACGCGCTCTTGTGCGTGTTAATTCTCCCTCGCTCATCTCAGGGTAACGATGAAATAAATACTCTGAAACAACTAGTTCCAAAACTGCATCGCCTAAGTATTCAAGTCGTTCATTATCTGCGGAAGAGCCCGCTTTCTTTCTTTCATGCGCAAAAGAGGTATGCGTAAAAGCTTGTTGGAACAACTTTTTATCCTTGAGCTTAAAACCAAGCGCCTGCTCCAATACAGATAAATCCATTTTTAGCAACACATCCCCTTGGTCCAAATGATTATTGCTCAAATGCACGAAGTGCCAATGTAGCATTATGTCCACCAAATCCAAGTGAATTGGAAATAGCTGCTCGCACTTTTGCTTTTCTTGCTTCATTCGGTACATAATCAAGATCACAATCTGGATCTGGAAATTCATAGTTGATTGTTGGTGGAATAACCCCATCACGAATGGTTAATGCTGTGGCAATCGCTTCGACTCCACCAGCCGCACCAAGTAAATGTCCGATCATTGATTTATTAGAGCTAATCGCTAAGCGGTATGCATGATCACCAAATGTCTTCTTGACCGCCATTGTTTCAAACTTATCATTTATCTCTGTTGAAGTACCATGTGCATTAATATAATCAATTTCAGTCGGGTCTAATCCAGCATCATTTATCGCGGCTAGCATACAACGAGTTCCACCATCTCCTTGTGGATCTGGATGTGTAATGTGGTAAGCGTCACCAGTCATTCCATAGCCTACAACTTCCGCAACAATGTTTGCACCACGTGCTTTGGCATGCTCTAACGACTCTAATATTACAATGCCGGCCCCTTCACCCATTACAAAACCATTTCGCTCTTTATCAAATGGTCGACTTGCTCCTTGTGGATCATCATTACGTGTAGAAAGTGCATGCGCATTGCCAAAACCTGCAAAGCCCATTGGTAAAATGGTAGCTTCTGCACCTCCAGCGATCATCGCATCTGCATCTCCACGCTGGATGATTTTAAACGCATCACCAATTGAATGAGTACCAGTCGCACAAGCCGAAATAGCTGAGCTATTGGGTCCTTTTGCTCCAGACATGATGGAAACTTGTCCAGAAGCCATATTCGCTATCATCATCGGAATGGTAAAGGGACTTACTCTACGTGGTCCTTTTTCAAGCAGTGTTTTATGCTGCTGTTCAAAGGTACCTAGTCCACCAATCCCTGATCCAATATAGACACCCACACGCGTTGCATCAACCTCGTCCATCTTTAATGATGCATCCTCTATCGCCATCTTACTTGCGGCAATCGCAAACTGAGTATAACGATCCATCCTTCTTGCCTCTTTTCGATCCATAAAGTCCTTTGGATCAAAATCTTTTACTTCAGCAGCGATTTTTACAGAGTAATCCGTAGTATCAAATTGTGTAACGTATCCAACCCCTGATTTACCATTTACAAGGTTTTCCCAGAAAGTTGTTACATCGTTACCAATTGGAGTGATAACTCCCATACCCGTGATCACTACACGATGAGACATATGCTACCACCTTTCTAACATTTGATAATTGATGGGATGAAAGTCCCGTAACAAAATGCAACGGGACTTTCTTCTCATTATTTTTGTTCCTGTTTTTGTTTCTCAATATAAGTAACAATATCCCCAACAGTTACGATCTTTTCTGAGTCCTCTTCCTCGATTTGATCGAGATCAAATTCTTGTTCAAGGTTTAAAATCAGATCAACAACATCGAGGGAATCAGCACCTAAATCATCTTTGATTCCTGCTTCCAATGTTACTTCTTCTGGTTTTACGTCAAGATGTTCTACGATAAGTTCTTTGACACGATTAAAAGTATCTGCCATTTTTATTCACCTCCCTCTCAGAATATCCAAATGGAACCAGGCTAACAACAAAAGCCGAATGAACTTAGCTCATTACCATACCACCGTCAATATGGATGGTTTGCCCTGTGATGTATCGTGCTCCATCACTGGCAAGAAATGAGACCAATTCAGCTACATCTTCGGGTTTCCCAAAGTAACCTAACGGAATCTGTTTGAAAATCTCCTGTTGTTGCTGCTCTGAGAGAGCTTCTGTCATATCCGTTTGGATAAATCCTGGTGCTACTGCATTAACTGTGATTCCACGACCAGCAAATTCTCGTGCAATCGATTTTGTCAAACCTAAAATCCCGGCCTTGGCAGCACTATAATTAGCTTGTCCCGCATTACCCATCACGCCGACAACAGAACTAATGTTAATAATTCGACCTGTTTTTTTCCGCATCATCAAACGTGAAACGGCCTTCGTACAAAGAAAGACTCCTTTTAAATTCGTATCAATCACAGAATCCCAATCTTCTTCTTTGATGCGAAGTGAGAGATTGTCACGAGTAATTCCAGCATTATTGACCAATATATCGATCTTTCCCCATGCAGTATGTATTTCTTTTATTCCTTGATCAACAGCATTCGCATCCGTTACATCCACTTGAAAAGCAAGTGCGTTTCGCCCTAAATGTTGCACTTGTTGAACGGTTTCTTCAGCAGCTACTTGGTTACCTGCATAAAAAATCGCTACATCTGCACCTTTACTCGCCAATGTGATCGCTATTGCCCGTCCTATTCCTCTAGAGCCACCTGTTACAATCGCTGTTTTCCCCTCTAGCATTCATATCACACTTCTTTCATTTATTTCAATGACTCTGCTAAACTTTGCAGCGATGCTGAGTCTTGAACATTCCATACTTTTACATTCCGGTCAATTTTCCGGACTAATCCAGCCAATACTTTACCTGTCCCCACTTCAACCATTTCATCTACCCCTTGCTCTAACAGAAAACGAACAATATCTTCCCATAATACAGGTGAAGCAACCTGGTCAATCAAAGCCTTTCGGATTTCATCAGCAGCTTGAATCGGAGAAGCAGACACATTTGCTACCACAGGAATGGATGCCTGTTGGAGATTGACGCGATCTAAAGTCTGTTTTAATTTCTTACTAGCTGGTTCCATCAGTTTAGAATGAAAAGGACCGCTCACTGTTAAAGAAATGGTGCGTCGAGCCCCAGCTTCTTTCGCTAACTTTGCAGCCTGATCAACTGCTGCTTGATGTCCAGATATCACAATTTGTCCTGGGCAATTATAATTAGCCGGTTGAACACTTTGCTCAGTTGTACTCACATCACGACATATTTGATCCAGAATCTCACGGTCAAGCCCCATAATAGCGGTCATCGCTCCAATGCCAGTAGGAACTGCCTCTTCCATCCATTTTCCTCTTTCATGAACGGCTACTACTGCCTCACGAAATGTAAGTGCACCAGCCGCCACCAATGCTGAATATTCACCTAAACTATGACCAGCAACAAAATCCGGGGTAATATCAAATGGTTTTAACGCTTCTAATAGAGCCACACTAGTCGTTAAGATCGCTGGTTGAGTAATTTCCGTCTGTGTTAGTTTCTCCTCAGGTCCTTCAAAGCAAAGCGAAGAGAGGGAAAAACCTAATGCCTCGTCAGCCTCTGCAAAAACTTTCTGTGCAGCGGAAGAAGTAGCTGCGATCTCTTTACCCATACCTATTTTTTGTGAACCTTGTCCTGGAAAGATAAACGCTACTTTACCCATCTTCAGATGCATCCCTTTCTATTGGTTACTCCACTTGATCCATTGACCATTTTATTACGGTTGAACCCCATGTAAGACCTCCACCAAATCCACAAAGAACCAATGTATCTCCTTTTTTAATTCGCTCTTGTTCGATTGCTTCATTTAAAGCAACCGGGATAGAGGCAGAGGACATGTTACCATATTTATCAATATTGACGACTACCTTTTCTCTTGGCAATCCAAATCGTTTCATTGCCGACTCAATGATCCGGATATTTGCTTGATGTGGAATAAAGAAATCAATATCCTCTTTTTCTAGACCTGCATGATCCAAAGCTTTTTGAGTGGATTTGCTCATGACACGAACAGCAAATTTAAAAACTTCACGCCCATTCATAGCGATCATATGTTGTTTATTGGCAACCGTTAACTCAGATGCTGGTAAACGTGAACCTCCTGCCTCAACTTTGAGTAGATCTCCACCTTCTCCATTCCCGCCAAGGTCAAATGAGAGAAGTCCATAACCATCTTCAACAGGTCCAAGTACAGCCGCTCCTGCACCATCTCCAAATAAGATACAAGTATTTCGGTCTTCCCAATCAACAATTCGAGATAGACAATCAACACCAATGACCAAAGCATGTTGGTACACGCCCGTTTTAATAAACTGTGTCGCAGTTGTAATACCATAAATAAATCCAGTACAAGCTGCTGAAAGATCAAAAGTGGCTGCTTTCGTTGCACCCAACTGATTTTGTACCAGGCAAGCCGTTGCTGGAAAAACCATATCTGGCGTTACAGTGGCAACGATGATTAAATCTAATTGATCCGCGGTAATACCCGCTTGTTTTAGGGCTCGCTTAGACGCCTTTACTGCCAAATCTGACGCAGCCTCTTCTTTCGCTGCAATACGGCGCTCCTTGATACCAGTCCGAGAAACAATCCATTCATCATTGGTTTCCACCATTTTTTCTAAATCATAATTTGTGAGTTTTTTCTCAGGTACATATGCTCCGACTCCAATGATCCCCACTGACCTCATTTTTATTCCCCCCGCCTCTATTTGGCAAACTGATCTTGAATCAATGAGACTACATTTCGCGATACAAATAATCTCGCTTGACGAACCGCATGAAAAATGGCTTTGCCATCTGATGATCCATGAGCTTTAATAATAGGAGCTGCAATACCTAAGAGTGGCGCGCCACCATGTTCTTGATAATCCATTTCTTTCGCAAATTGTTGCAATTTAGAACGTAATAACCACCCCGCGAAACGTGTATACCAAGTTGATAATATTTCCTGCTTTAATCGACCAAGTATCGCTTTTGCTACACCCTCAGCATTCTTGAGCAAAATATTACCACTAAAGCCATCACATACAAGTACATCGCAAGGACCATGTAACACTTCACGAGCTTCTGTATTTCCAACAAAATGAATTTCATTGCATTGACTGATTAATTCATGGGCTTCTTTCGTCAACTGGCTGCCTTTTCCTTCCTCAGTCCCGATATTGAGCAATCCGACCCTTGGTTGTTGACATCCAAGCACTTTTTCAGCATAAATACTGCCCATTCCTGCATATTGGAAAAGATGCTCAGCTTTCGCATCAGGATTTGCCCCGACATCTAAGACAAGTAACTCACGACCATCTATTGTGGGGAAAATAGGAGCAAGTGCCGGCCTGGAAACCCCCTTGATTCGACCTGTATATAAAAGTCCTGCTGCCATGAGCGCACCCGTATTTCCTGCGCTAATAAAAGCATCTGCCTCTCCTGCTTTTAGCATTTGACAACCGATCACCATTGATGAATCCTTTTTTCTTCGCACCGCTTTTACAGGCTCATCATCTGGCTCAATTTGCTCTGAAGCATAGCGAAATTCAAGATTATGTAACTTTTTTGGAACAATCTTTTCATCATGTCCAATTAAAATAAAAATTGTATCTCCCCAATGTTCTGCTGCTTGTACTACGCCATCTACAATCGCCGCTGGTGCATGGTCGCCTCCATTTGCGTCAAGCGCGATCCGCATTTCACGCTAGCCTCCTTTATCCCTATGTTCGCTCATTCTCTTCTAATCGATAGACATCAAATATACCTTGAAAGACAATCTCACCGCTAACTTTTGTCATCACTTGAATTTGCAATCGTGAGGCACTCTTTTGTTCAATCACTTTTGCTTGAGCAATGCAACGTTCTCCTAGATGAACCGGGCGAACAAAACGAATATTGGCCGAGCGTGTCAGCGCAATCTCTGCATCAACAATCGCTACAGCTAATGAATTAGCCTGAGCAAAAAGATAATGTCCACGTGCAATTTTGGTACGAGAAAAAACATGCTCCTGGCGAATCTCTAATAAGGAGATTCCACTACGATCCCATTGAAGATCGATCATCTCTCCAATCACTTCATCAGGAGAGAGAGAACGAACCCGGTCAAAATTCCCCTCTGCCATGTGCTTGATCCGCTCACGATATTCAGGTATGCCTAATTCCATTCGATCCAATCGAATTGTCTGCACACTGACTAAACAACGTTTTGCCATCTCCTCATCCGTGAGAAAAGGGTCTTCTTTAAATGCTAAAATCAATTGACGTTGTCGTTCTTGCTTTGACATGCGCACAGGGGAGACACCTCCATCTCACTGCAATTATGACCAGGTATTAGAATCTAGTACTAAGATAGTATACAAAAAAAAGAAAAAAAAGACAAGCACTTAGCTTGTTGATCCTTCATAGACAACTATCGGCACTTCAACAGAGTGCCGATAGTTAAAATCGATTAGTTATTTGCTACGCCTTCAACTTCAGTGCCTTTATAATATCCACATTCAGGACAAACATGGTGAGACAATTTTTTACTGCTACATTGAGGACATGAAACTAAATTGGGTGCAGTTAGTTTAAAATGTGTGCGACGCTTACGCTTACGAGTTTTTGAAGTACGTCTTTTTGGAACAGCCATAATCCCCCTCCTCTCTAGCAAATCTAGGAATCAAACTTAAATTCTTGTAATTTCGCAAGTCTTGGATCAATATGCTCCGTATTGCATTGACAGATCCCCTTATTGCGATTTATGCCACAGCTTGGACAGAGCCCTCTACATGTATCCCGACAGATTGGAACAAAGGGAATCTGGAGCAGAAAAGCTTCACGAACCCATGGTTCTAAATGAAGAGCTTCACCGATTGGGTAAACCTCTACTCCTTCTGCGTCTACAACCGGTAGATCTGTAAACGTTTCTGCCCAGGTTAACTCGATCGGTAAATCAAATTCCTCCAAGCAACGCGAGCAGACAAAAGTAGCTTCAGCTGACTGTCTTACTTGTAGACGAAACTGATGAGAACCTGTTCGGCTAATCTCCACATGAACATGGACTGGCTTCATCCGCACCAAGCTGCGAATCTCATTATTTAACTCAGGTAATAGTAGTCGATCTCGCAAAGTCAGCGGACGATCTTGCAACTGCACAAACGTATCTAATGATATCTGCATTTACCCCACCTCTTCACTCGCCATCAAACAGTTAGCGAATCGATGACTTAAATCATAATCTCTCTGTAAAACAAGCGATATCCCGTCACACTTATGATGACGAAAACACAGACATTGCTGACTTACGAGTCTTACTTATCCTATAAATTATTTTCTCATTGCCATTTTACCAAAGATTGTTCATGCTTGCGAGAGGGATCAAACTTCCCCTTAATCGAAGCTGACTCACCTTTATCGCAGCATAATGGCGTTCACATTTTGCAAAATAAACAGGATTTCCTGCTCGGCTAAGTATAAGCCAAGTGCCCAGCGCTTGTCAATTGACCCAAATAATCGACAGCTTCCTGCAATGATCGTACTGGAATGACGCGAATGGGTAAACCAAGTTTTTTCACGGTTTGTTTTGCTTGTTGTTCATTCTCATCTGTAGGCTGCTGATCTTTGGGGCAGAAAAAATAAGCTGCTTTCTCTTTGGCTGCTGACATAATTTTATATTTAATCCCACCAATCTGACCTACCTGACCTCCTTCATCAATCGTCCCGGTTCCGGCAATTCGCAATCCATGTGTCATATCACCTGCTACCAGTCGATTTAGAAGCTCTAGTGATAGCATCAAACCTGCTGAAGGTCCACCAATTTCTCCTGTTGTAATTCGGACTTTTGGTTTTGATTGAACCGATACTTGATTACGTGGAACAATGCCAATACCAACCTGTTTAGACGAAAGAGAGATCAATTTGACTTTTCGTGTTAATTTTTGTCCATCTCGTCGAATGGTAAGAGTAATCTGATCACCAGCTCGTTTATTTTCTAAAAAAGCGTGCAATTTAGTTACAGTTGGGATGGCGTGTTGATCAATTTGTTCAATTTGATCTCCCACTTGCAAACCAGAGATTGGCTTTCGAGCAAAGCCTAAGATTTTAACACCTTGCTGTTTTATTTGCAAAGGGCGATGTGCCTGACGAAATGCAGCAACAACTGCCGCATTTTGAGACTGAATCATCTCCTCTTTTTGCCTTAATTCATACTCTTGATTTGTTTCTCCTTGCAGCACCATTTTGTCACGCGCTACTAACTCCATTTCAGAAGAAAACTTACTTCTCAAATAGTCAAAAATGGTTCCCTCTCTAACCGAGACAGTTGTTAATAAAAAATCACCTTTTTCTTTTAATGAGGTCTTCCCTTCAACCCAAATGGTAGGCTTTATCTCTTCAGCAGAACCCGCTCCCATCACATAATAGGGAATGGGCCAAGTAAATAAACCAATCACCAAAATAGCTGCAACTACACCAATTAAAACCTGTTTAAAAATGCTTCTATATATGCGCATGCTGTTCACCCATCCAATCACGAATCCGCTGTTTGATTAACTCTATCTTTTCTTCTGTTGCTACTTCTCCACGACGAATACACTCTTGAGCTTGATCAAATGTAGTTGGACTAATATCTGCACAATCAGGTTGAATGACTATATCTGTTGTTGGCATTCTGTAATTTAATAATTCGCGTTCCATAATGCCTAATGATTGTAAAATGACATCAAAGATATTGCTAATTTTCACCTTATTTATCTCTGGTAATACATCAACCCCAACTACAATATCAGCTCCCATACCCTTTGCGACAGAAGCCGGAACTCGGTCAATCACACCTCCATCAACTAAGACACGCCCGTTTATAATAACGGGCTCAAAAATTCCTGGCACCGAAATACTGGCGCGAACAGCATCAGAAATGGGGCCATCTCTGAAGATTACAGGCTCACCACATCGCAAATCTGTCGCGACGATAGCAGTTGGTACAAAGAGTTCCTGGATTTCTTTACGATGTGTTAATAGACGCACCATTTCTTTAATTTTATCCCCAATTACAAAGCCAAGTCCTGGAACCGATAAATCTAACCAGTGCTTTCTTTTAAGGTGAACAAAAAATTTCTCCATCATATTTAAATCCATTTTATTTGCATAAAATACGGCGATTATACTCCCCATACTACTTCCGGCTAAATAATCTATCGGAATACCTTCACGACTTAGAACTTTTAGCACGCCAATATGTGCTAACCCTCTTGCTGCACCAGATCCTAAAGCTAGACCGATTTTCGGTCTTTTGCCCATGCTACCGCTCCTCCTCCTGTCAAGCGATTAGCCATTTATGATTTCTCGCATTTCAAATGTATAACTTTTTCAGAAAAACGGGTAATAGACTAATAAATTTTATATCGATAAGGATTGATGATATGACTCAACCACTTGTGGACCTTTCCATAAAATCAACTGCAGTTCCTACAAAACTAAATGCAGAACAACTATCAACTTATATTCATCCTGATACACCTCGATATCAGCATATTTTAGGTGTAGTAGAGGAAATGAAAGATTTATGTATAAAATTATCAATTCCTTCTGTACATATGAAGCAATTAATTCAAACCGCATATCTGCATGATATCGGATACAGTGAATCGCTAAAGATTACTTCTTTTCATCCTACTGATGGAGCCATTTTTGCACAAAAACAAGCGTTTGCAAAACCAATTATTGCTGGTGTTCTATTTCATACGGAGGCTCAACGAACTTGGAAACTATCTCCTGATATTGTCAACCTATATAAACAAAATCATTCCTATCTTGATCCAATTGATCATCTCTATATTGAACTGATTACATATTGTGACCTTCACCGTTCTGCTAATGGTGAGCATGTTACATTAGAACAGCGGATTACTGATATCGTCTCAAGATATGGTTCGCAACATCAGATCAGTCAGCAAATGTTATATAATATGAAATATTTCATCATTACATGTGAACGAGTCGAGCAATATCTTGTACATGGGCTACCAGATCTCGCGGTCTAATTTGTCCCTCTCCTGCGTAAACATGTAATCAATGATTTGATGACATGAGGGGAGAGTAAACCATGCAATTAAAATGGCTTCGCAGCCGAACACAATCTGTTTTTTTAGCTCTAGTTGTGCTGATGATGGCCGTCATTTTAGTCCAATATCCCGAACAAGCCTTCACTTCTTCTCTCCGAGGGTTAAAGATCTGGTGGGATGTGATTTTCCCAACATTGTTGCCCTTTTTTGTCATCGCGGAAATGATGATCGGCTTTGGCGTCGTTCACTTTGTTGGTATTTTGTTAGAGCCTTTAATGCGCCCAATCTTTCGCGTTCCTGGTGCAGGAGCTTTTGTTATGGCAGTCGGTTTTATCTCTGGAAATCCAATGGGGGCAAAACTAACTTCTCGGCTGCGAGAACAAAAACTCGTGACCCGTGAAGAAGGAGAACGCTTGTTATCTTTTACAAGTACAGCGAGCCCTCTATTTATCTTTGGTGCTGTGGCAGTTGGTTTTTTTGAAGAACCTAGAATCGGTTTGCTGTTAGCTATCGCCCATTATATAAGTAGTATATTGGTAGGCATATGTATGCGTTTTTATCGGACAGATGCACCCTCCACCCCACCAATTCCTACAAATAAAGAGTTTTTAATTCTACGAGCATTACGAGCCATGCACCGTGCGCGGATTCAAGATGGAAGAAATTTTGGCCAATTATTAGGAGAAGCCGTAACCTCTGCTGTCCACACGTTACTGATGATCGGAGGATTTATTATGGTCTTCTCCGTATTTATTCATCTGATTCATTTCCTTGAATTTCAACAATGGGGATCGCTATTAATCGAAAAGATATTTGCTATTGTCCAATTAACCCCAGCTCTCTCTGAACCTTTCTTTGCTGGGCTTGTTGAAATGACACTAGGTTCACAAATGATCAGCGATACTCCACCGACAATCCCATTGATCAGTAAGCTGGTCGCGGTTAGTATGATTATTGGTTGGAACGGGTTTTCCATTCACGCTCAAATTGCTAGCATCATCAGTCGAACCAATCTTCGATATTGGCCTTATTTCTTAGGAAAATTACTTCATGCTATTTTTGCAGGTATCATCACTTTTTTACTATGGAAAATCTTACAGCCTTCACTTCAACCCATTGCACTTCACATTTCTACTTTTTCATTATCACGTACTACTACTCATCTCCCACATTATTGGGAAATCTGGCAACATATCTGTACTTGGATCGCGATCATATGGCTGATGATCAGAACAAAACAACTGTTTAAACCTGCAATTTCTGCTGGAGAGCCTCTACAACGTTAGGTGGCACCAACTCGCTCACATCAGCACCATAACGTGCTACTTCTTTCACCATAGCAGAGCTGATAAATGAGTGACGATGATTAGTCATCAAAAAAAGAGTCTCGATTTCTTCACTTAATTTTCGATTGGTCGATGCGATCTGCAATTCATATTCAAAATCAGAAATCGCTCGTAATCCACGTAAAATAACATGTGCATTTCGACGATGCACGTAGTCTACTAATAACCCTTGAAAACTATCCACTTCTACTTGTGGATAAGCAATTGTAGCTTCACGAATCATTTGTTTTCGTTCTTCTATCGAAAATAGAGGTGTTTTACTTGAATTAACTAAGACAGCAACAATAATCTTATCGAACACTTTTAATCCGCGTTGAATGATATCGAGATGACCTAATGTAATTGGATCAAAACTTCCTGGATATACTGCTACTCTCACATCTACTCCCCCTTGACATCCTGGCAACAGTCGTAAATCGTGATCATTGTATTTCCATAACTTCTTTGCTTTCGAAGTACCCATGAATCGATCTCTTCAGGTAAATCAACTGTATGTGGACTTTCTATTACTGCCATTCCATCTATTTTCAGCAGATTTCGCTTTGTTAATTCCTTCATAATTGGAAGCAAGATGGGACGTTGATAGGGTGGATCTAGAAAAATCAAATCAAATTTTCTTTTTTGTTTCTCAAGCAAACGACATGCCGTCCGGGCATCACCTCGAAAGATATCTGCTTGTTTTGTTAACCGGGTTCTAGACAAATTCTCTCGTATTGTATGAATGCTCACGTTCGATTGATCCACAAAAAAGGCGCGGTCCATTCCGCGGCTTAGCGCTTCAATTCCCAATCCACCAGTACCAGCAAACAAATCCAGCACTTCTCCACCCGAAAAACGTTGACCGATCAGATCAAACAATGATTCTTTTACACGGTCAATCGTGGGACGAACATGGCTTCCAGGTACCATCTGTAAACGCGTCCCTTTACACTCACCAGAAATTACACGCATTTTGGTCATCCTTTTCCCTACAATCGATTTTCGCTATCACTAATCCTAACACAAAGCAAAAGAGTGAGAAAAGAGAATTAAGAATCACAACAAAATGTATAAAAATGGTTTAAATGGAAAAGATGATGGTAACGCCATCAACGGGATGGCGGTTTAACGCGGAGAAGACTTACATTTCCCCAATAAGTTCTTCCTCCGGTTTCTCCTCTCCCATTTCGTATCTTTCATCATTGATCGTTCGGAAGATACAGATTTGGCTCGCGTAATAACGCGAGCTCTTTTTTATATCTGGCGAGAGAGAAAACCCTAGCTTTATCTATGGGGAGAGAGAGATTTTACCCCTCTCGCAGCCTGACTATGTCTCATCTTTTCTGATCTTTCAATCCATCTCATATTTGTTGTGAAATTGGCAAAGAATTGACGAATGTCCCCAATACAAGCCCTAAGACTTGACAAGAGCAAGGTGATTTTCAAATGTTTTAGAAGCCTACTGTAATAGTCTTGGAGATTTACTGTTCAAACGATCCGACTCCTTCGAAAAGAATTAGATTTAAGTACCCATACATAATGAACCAAATGACCGCTTGCTCTATGGCAAACGGTCACTTATTTTAAATATATTGTTTCATAAACTGTGCCTCCCAAGGAGTAATCACTCCTTTTTGAATCAAGACATCGATCAACTCATACGATACTGCATGCCATTCGGGTGATTGTCGTAGTAAATTGATCTCCCTTTCTGTAAATAATTCGTATGGTAAGCCTGAGGCATAGTTCCATAAAGCTCGTACGCCATGACGAGCACGTATTCGCCGAGCTCTATTGATGATCGATTCGATCTTTTCTGCTGTTAGCGCCCGACGTCCAATCCGTTGATTCACACGTTCAGCTAATTGTTGATAATACTTACGACTCATTTTTTGAACCTCCTTGACGTCTCTTGGTAATATATGCACAATCCCTAAAAGGAGGTTCGTTTGGAAAGAAACAAATCTGCTCGTTTAAAATCCACGTAGGACCATGCATGTCTATTTATTTTGCTCTCTCCAATTGATCACATCCTCAATATCGATACATATAGACAGACTAAAACACTTTCATGTTATGCTTACTGGCATTCCGCCTAGTCTGATACGATTCATAATCGAAATTTCATTCATATATTTTTGCTTTTGAAATGTTGACTCTGACCTTAGAGGAGGATTTAGCATTTATCACAAGGGGGATGCAAATGATGCTGCTAACTGTAAAGGAAATGTCAAAACTCGCAGACGTTTCGATCAAAACACTCCATCACTATCATAAAATTGGGCTACTTTTGCCCGCCCAAGTAACAGAAGCTGGCTATCGACTATATGGACAAAAAGAATTAGAACGTTTGCAAGGAATCCTTTTCTTTCGTGAGCTTGATTTCCCCTTAAAAATGATTCACAAAATATTAGACAGTAACTTGGATCGGATATCGATATTAAAACAACAAAAGAAGTTATTTCTAAAACGAATCCAAAAACTTCATCAATTAATTAACACAATCGACGAATCGATCCATTCTACTGTGAAAGGAGAACATATGGACCAATCAAATCTTTTTCGTGGTTTTTCGTCTGAAGCAGAATGGGAAGAGGCATTACAAGAACAAAACGAACATCTCACTCAAGCATATCAATATGATCTATTAAAAGAGAATTCTATTCAAATCGAGGAAATGAATGAAGCGGCCATCGAGGCACAACGCTTTACATCAAAAATGATAGCTGCCCTTCAAAATAAGCTCACGGCAAATGATGATCAAGTGCAAGCAATTGTCAAACAGCATTTACATTATCTAAATACGCATGGACACCAAATAAAACCTTCTGACTACTTGCAACAAACAAGGTTCTTTATTGAAGATGATTTTCATCGTGAGATGCTTGAATCACAACAACCCGGTCTTGCTTATTATCTTCATGTTGCAGCAATTTCTTATGCCGAAACCCAACAAAAATAATTAACCTAGCGACTTCTGCTGAATAAGCAGAAGTCTCAGACTAATGAAAAACCTATATGCTAAAAAGACGTTGTCGTACAATTGGGTAGAAGAAGGAGAAATCGTGAAGTTAATATTTCGCTGCGGAGCGACTTTCAGGTGCTACATAGCCTCGACTATGAAGCGAAGAATAGGCGGTAGTACTGTTTGAGGCGTTAGCCGAGTTGATACCGCCCTGAGCAAGTAGTCGAGGCGCCTTGAAGACTTCTTCGCAGCCTGAAATGGAGGCGAAGCGTGAAAGATTGACGGAACTTTTACTTTGTCTACAAGCTGCGACTTCTGCTGAATAAGCAGAAGTCTTTTTAATATGAAATACAGTTGACAAACCTCCTCGTTAGAACTAATATGGTTACAACAAGAGGTGAACTTGGTGAAAAAACTTAGTTGCCGTTTCCCGATGGGAATCCATATCTTGGCATTAATTGCTATTCAGCCAACTCTTTGTACAGGAGATTATTTGGCAAAGCAACTTCAGACAAACCCAGTTGTGATTAGAAAGATCATTGCTATGCTGAAAAAGGCAAAACTTGTACAGGTACGCGCAGGTGTGGGGGGTGCTTCTCTACTAAAATCTACTGATCAGATCACACTACTCGATATATATAAGGCAGTTGAAGTAGTTGATCATGATGGTGAACTCTTTAACATTCGCGATGAGTCTAATTCTTCGTGTCAAATTACATCTTCACTTTCAGCTAACATCTGTGAGACTTTAAATGAAGCTCAACAAATGATGGAACAATATTTGGCACAAATATCTTTACAGCAACTGTTAGATCAATCATTTCACTCTTTAGCTCAATAAGAGCTAATTTTTTGCCTTAGTTATAACTAAATCGGTTATAACAAACAAACGTTTGACAAAGAACGTATATTCTTATATAATCCCTATTACTGCATTTGAGGACTAGAAGCATACATTTCAAAAATGAATAATAGAAAGGATTTTTTTCTGTGTCTCAAACCACTACACAAACTTCTTCAGAGATTAAACGAATTGTACCTTGGATTATTTACGTCATCTTTTTTGCTGTATTAAATGAAACTGTTTTTAATGTGTCTACGCCCAATATAGCCAAACAGTTTCAACTACATCCATCACAAGTGAGTTGGATTATTACTATCTTCATTATCTTTTTCGGTATGGGCTCAGTAATATTTGGTAAACTTTCTGATATGTTTAGTGTCAAAAGATTGATATCTATCGGAATTATTAGTTATAGTGCTTCGTCACTGATTGGTTTTATCTTTAACGACACTTATCCAATTGTCCTCTTCTCAAGAGCGATTCAAGGAGCAGGAGCTTCTGCCATCCCTGCACTTGTCATGGTGATTGTTGCAAGGTACTTTACCAAAGACGAGCGTGGAAAATTATTTGGATGGATCACCTCAACCGTTTCATTTGCAATTGGTGTAGGTCCTGTATTAGGAGGGTATATCTCCGGCAGTTTTCATTGGTCATACTTATTTATGATTCCTGTATTTTCACTTGTAGCACTCCCATTTTTAAACCGTCTGTTACCCCATGAAGAGACGAAAGAAGGACGGCTTGACATACTAGGCACACTCTTAATGGCAATTATTGTTTCAACACTTATCTTATTTGTAACCGAAGAAAATTGGTTCTATTTGATTGGAACAATACTCTCGCTCATCTGGTTTATTATTCATATTCACCGAGTTGATGAACCGTTTGTTGACCCCCAATTGTTCTCTAACCCACTGTACCGTAGCGGGATTATGATTGGTTTTCTGGTCTTTAGCACAGTGATGGGCATCATGTTTTTGCTCCCATTAATGTTTAATGGTCTCTATCATTTAGAGTCATCATCGATAGGATTAATCATGTTTCCAGGTGCTTTTAGTGCTGTTATTTTTGGAACAGTTGCGGGAAATATGACTGTGAAAAAGGGAAGTCATTTTGTTGTTTATCTGGGTCTAGGATTCATAACCCTAAGCCTGTTATTACAATCTTCACTCTTCGGTCTCTGGGTATGGTATATTGGAATGGCTTTGATCCTTCTCTATATTGGTTTCTCTTTCCTTCAAACAGCTTTGATCGAAAGTGTGACGAATATTCTTCCCAAAGAGCAAGTGGGCGTAGGAATGGGCTTTTACAATCTTACTTCCTTTATCTCTGGTGCAATTGGAACAGCGCTTGTTTCAAAAGCCTTAGAATCTCCGTTGCTAAAAGTTGAGTTACATCCGCTCGTCACCCATACTTCTGCCTACCAATATAGTAATTTGCTTTTGATCTTTGTCTTTGTCATTCTCGTTGCGACTCTACTCTATTACTTCACGTTTGGTAGAGATTCCAAGACAGAACTATCAAATGAATCGATATAATAAAGGCTAGGGTAAAATCCCTAGCCTTTTTGTTTAATCGAGATGCTGTGCTTTTGTTTTTAAAGATGCTAAAAGCCTTTTTAATGACTGGTCACTCGCATCTGCATTTTCTACATTTGCAACCCACTTTGCAGCATCGGCACGTGCATATTCCAAAATTTGTTGATCCATCGTTAAATCAGCAATTTTAAACTCAGGTAGCCCACTCTGTTTCACACCTAAGAAGTCTCCTGGTCCACGTAAGCTTAAATCTTCTTCCGAAATCACAAAACCATCATTGGTCTCTGTCATAATCTTCATCCGTCCAACCCCTGTCTCGGTCTTAGGATCAGCGATTAAGATACATGTAGATGCATGTGAACCACGCCCAACACGTCCACGCAATTGATGTAACTGAGAGAGCCCAAAACGATCTGCATCGTAGATTACCATCGCTGTTGCATTTGGTACATTTACCCCCACTTCTACAACAGTTGTTGATACTAAAACTTGCAACTCATTTTTTGCAAATGCTTCCATTACCTCTTCTTTCTCAACTGCATGCATTCGCCCATGAAGTAAGCCTACTCGCAATGGAGCTAACTGTGTTACCAATTGTTCATATACATCTTGAGCATTTTGCAAATCAATCTTCTCTGACTCCTCAATCAATGGGCAAATCACATAAGCTTGTCTTCCTGTTTTACATTCTTTTTTGATAAAGGTGAGTACCTTTGACCAATGATCTTTCTTCACCCAATGTGTCTCAATCGGTTGACGGCCTGCAGGCATCTCATCAATGATAGAAACTTCCATCTCACCAAAATAAGTGATCGCTAATGTTCTTGGGATTGGCGTAGCCGTCATACAAAGGACATCTGGTAGAAAGCCCTTTTCACGTAGTGCTGTTCGCTGTTTTACCCCAAATCGATGTTGTTCATCGGTAATGACTAATCCTAATTTCTTAAAAGCAACACTTTCTTGGATTAATGCATGAGTTCCCACAACAACATCTGCTAAACCGATTTCAATCTGCTCAAGCACAGTTCGTCTCTCTTTGGTACGCATGCCACCAACCAGAGATACCACTTTTAAACCATGTGTCTCTAACATCTGTCGCAATGATTTAGCATGTTGTTCAGCTAAAATTTCTGTTGGTACCATCAAAGCACCTTGATAGCCACTCAACCACACAGCATAGAGGGCAATTGCAGCAATCACAGTTTTTCCTGAACCTACATCTCCCTGTAATAACCGATTCATTGGTGTATTAGCACGCAGATCCGATATAATCTCCTCCATGACACGTTTCTGAGCTTTTGTCAAAGGGAAGGGCAAGCTTTCTGTTAAATGATCTATTTGTTTCATTGGAATCTGATGTTGAATTCCCTTTAATTGCTGCTGGTTTGTTTCTTTTAACCAGAAGATTTTGCATTCATAAAGAAAAAGCTCTTCATAGATCATTCGACGGCGTGCTTGATAAAGCTCCTCTCGGCTCCGCGGGAAATGAAGCAGATACATGGCTTTAGCTCGAGAAAGGAAGTGATATTGTACACAAATCTCTGCCGGTAAAATCTCTTCAATCTCACGTCCAAAATGTACAAATGCTTGATAGACTAACTTTCGAATCGTTTTCATCTTAATACTTTGACTCAAGGAATAGATCGGTTCAAATTGCCCTAAAAACTTCTCTTGTTCTGCTTTGGAAAGAAGTGTTCGGGAAACTGTTATCTGTAACCTTTCTCGATCCCATCGACCTGCAACAGCTATTTCTTTTCCATCTGTTAATTTGTCTTTTAAGAAATGTTGATTAAACCAAACAAGCTGAACAGTTAACCCATCTACTTGACATCGCGCAACTAATCGCGACTTCTTTTTACCTAACCAACGAAGACTAGGTTGTCCTACAATCATCCCTTGAATGGCTACTTTTTCATCTTCAACTGCCTGTGATAAGTCAGAGAGACGCATATCTTCATATCGAAACGGAAAGTAAGTGAGCAAATCCCAAATCGAGTTAATTTGAAGTTGTTGTAACTGTTCAATCTGTCGATTTGTTATTTCTGGCAGTTCCCTCAGTTGCATTTTTTCAAGTTGACTCATGATTTAATCCTCCAGCAATACGATTACAACGCCTGTCGCATATGGTCCAAGATGAGAAGAGACAGTGGGACCAAAATTTGTGATCACATGATCTTCAACTTGATACTGCTCTTTTAGTATACGAAGCCATTCTTCTCCTTCTTCTCTGCGTATGCCAGACAGGATTCCAATCTGAACACGACTTTTTGGAGGAAACTCATCAGATAAAAGAGAAAAAATTCGCCTTGCTGCCTTTTTACGCCCTCTCACACGATCAATTGGGATCACAGTTCCTTCTTCGTTTAAAGAGATAATCGGTTTAATATTTAGTAATGATCCAATCAGTTTGGAAGCTTTGCCAATCCGCCCTCCTTTTTGTAAATATTCTAATGTATCTACATAAGCGTACACACGTAGATTTTTCTTTGTTTGGTTCGCTATTTGCACACATTCATCAGTCGATTTTCCTTCTTTGGCTGCACGTGCAGCATTGATTACCATTTGTCCCATTGCAAATGTAACACTTTGGGAATCTAATGTTTTAATCTTTATATCCTTATACTTTTCTTGAACCATTTGCGCAGCTAATGTTGCTGATTGATAAGTACCACTTAACACAGAAGAGACATGGATCGACAAAATCTCCTTTGTCCCTTGTTCAATCATTGCTTCAAATGATTGCATAAAATCATTTGGTGAGGGCTGTGATGTGGTAGCGATATGATCAATTTGCTCAATTTTTTGGTAAAATTCTTGTGTATTTATATCTACTCCGTCTAAATAGCGATTACCGTCGATTTGTACCTTTAGAGGGACGACCCAAATTCCTAATTCATTGACGATTTCTTGAGGTATATCAGCAGTGCTATCGGTTAATATCCGAACTATTTTCTCCATTATCTCAACAACTCCCATAAAACAAGATTGCTGTTTTACTCAACAGCAATCACAAAATAATAAAGCGGCTGATTTCCTGCATGAAGTTCAATCTCTTGATCTGGAAATTGTTCTTCCAATCGTTTTCCCCACTGGACTACTTCTGTTGATTGTAAATCTTCGCCATAGAAGATTGTGATCATTTCTGCATCCTCATCAACCATTTCCCCAAGTAAAGCCTCTGCCGTTCGATAAATATCTTGCCCAACATGACGAATCGTTCCATCGGCAATGCCAAGATAATCGCCCTTATGAATCGATAATTCACCAATGCTTGTATCACGGATTGCATATGTTACCTCACCTGAACGTACACGCTGGATTGCTTCTTTCATTTGTTTTTGATTTACTTCCCAATCTTCGTCAGAACGATAGGCAAGCATAGCTGCTAATCCTTGTGGAATGGTTTTGGTTTTAAGCACAATAATGTTTATATCTGTTAAATGTTTTACTTGCTCAGCTGTCATAATAATATTTTTGTTATTAGGCAGTATGACAACTTCCTCTTTACCGATTTGTTTTACTGCTTTGGTTAACTCATCTGCACTCGGATTCATCGACTGTCCACCTTCAACTACAAGATCGACTCCGATGCTTTGGAATACCTTTGCAATACCTTGTCCAGTTGTAACAGTGAGAAATCCTCGTCCCTTGCTCGGCGTTGGTGGATGAGTAATTTTTTCATGCTGCTTGCGCATATTATCAATCTTCATTCGGGTTAGGTCACCATATTTCATCGCGTAATTTAAAACATCACCAGGATGTTCTGCATGAATATGAACTTTTACCCATTGCTCATCAGCTACAACAAGCAAAGAATCACCAAATGATTGCAATTCTTGGCGGAATTTTGGCTCATCAAAAAGCGTAGTAGGTCTCCTTGTGGTATGCAAATCAATTAAAAATTCTGTGCAGTAACCGTATTCAATTGTTTGAGGATCAATTTTCTCCTGATGAGATTCATGAATAAATTCATCTGGTTCGCCAAAGAATTCTTCTTGCTCCAATTGATAATTCCCTTTTAATGCACTTAACATTCCTTGATAAATATAAACTAACCCTTGTCCTCCAGCATCTACTACACCAGTCTCTTTTAATACAGGTAACAGATCTGGTGTCTTGGCAAGTGCGACATTTGCAGCTTGATAAACAGTCTCCATCATCTCTTCAAGAGACTGTTTTTTCCACATTTGCATTGAAGCAGCTTCAGCAGCCATGCGGGCAACGGTTAACACAGTACCTTCCACAGGCTTCATCACCGCTTGATAAGCAGTTTCTATCCCTTTTTGCAATGCAAGGGCAAACTGTTTTGTACTCACTGATGTTTCTGTAGAAATGGCTTTCGAAAAGCCTCTAAACAATTGGGATAAGATAACCCCCGAATTGCCCCGTGCCCCCATTAAAAGCCCTTTGGAAAGAGCTACAGCCAAATCGCCAACCGAATCAGCCTTACTTCGTAACATTTCTTGGACACCAGCTTGAATCGTTAGGCTCATATTGGTTCCTGTATCTCCATCGGGAACTGGAAAAACATTTAATGCATTTACTGTTTGGGCTTTTTTTTCTAGATTATGAGCACCTGCTTGCATCATTTGCATAAATTGAGCTGCATTGATCTGCTCCATTTTTCTCCCCCCTTTGCCCCCTATACATTTAATCTCCTTTTAACAATCGCACTCCCTGAACAAAAATATTAATCTCTTTCACATTGAGACCTGTCATTTGTTCAAGTGTATATTTCACTTTTGATTGAACATTACTGGCTACTTCTGAAATTTTTGTTCCATAACCGACAATGATATACAGATCGACTTGGACATCCCCTTCGTCTACCTTTACTTCAATTCCCTTGCTAAAATTTTCTCGTCGCAATAGCTCTGTAATTCCATCTTTCAACTGACTTCTGGATGCCATACCTACTAATCCATAACAATCCATTGCAGCAACACCAGCGATTGTGGAAATCACCTCTGTTGTAACCTCTACTTGTCCTAAATCATTCATAATTTCAACGCTCATGAAATACCCTCCTCAGTTGAGGTGATTGATTGAAATCATTGTACACTAACAGTTCCTAGAAAGAAAGCAAAGCGATCCTAGACAATGATCGATTCTTTATGCTATAATGCACGGGTGTCTAAGTGTAAACGGATTTTGATTGGAGGTGGACAACATGGCACGTCGTTGTTATGTCACCGGCAAAAAAGCGATGTCTGGAAACAATGTGAGCCACTCTCACCGTAAAACCCGTAGAAAATGGGGCGTTAATGTTCAAAAAGTACGGATTATCGATGAGAATGGGAAGCCAAAGCGCGTCTATGTAAGCGCAAAAGCTTTGAAATCAGGAAAAGTAACCCGCGCCTAAGTTGCAGCGGGTTTTTGACTGAAAATATCCCAAAAAATTGAAAAAGCACTACTAATTAAGCAGTGCCTTTTCTTCATGTATTATTCTTTTTTTCCAAACATACCGATCAAGACCTTTACCATCCCGCCGAGGAACCTTGGAAGCTTGATGGTGTAGAACTTCACCTCAATTCCCCCTTCATTCATATAAACCCCTCACTTATCTATATTCTATAGAGTTTCAAGTGTACCTAGAACAAAGAAGAAAATTTATCATCTAACAGAATTTTTTTGGTCTCCTGCGCTTTCAATAATCAAACATGTGCCAGATGTCCATTCTACCCCAGCTACATCATCCACCCATTCATTTGAAATTCCACGACTATCAGATCGATAAAGCGTTGCATCTTTTAATGGATATTTTAAACCCTGATTCGTAACACCTTTTAATTCAGGGGAAATCGGAATTAAAGATAAATAGTGAAATTGATTACGAAGAAATGTAAGTTTTGTTGGACCTTGACATAATTGAATTCGATTATGATTGTGATACATGATGGCATGACAACCCCGCGCTGCAACCATTTCTAATAAATATAAGTTAGCCAAAGCATGATCGATCCTTGGACCACCCCATAATCCAAGTAATAACAGCTCATCTGATTGATCGCAGGCAATTTCAATTGCATATTGGGTATCACTCATATCTTTTTCACTTGGCAAGATTACCATCGATACCTCTAGTTCCTTTAATTTCTGCTGATCAGTTAGACTAAGGGTGTCGAAATCGCCTACTACTTCAGTTGGTATGATCCCTTCTTGTAGCAGACTCTCTGCTCCACCATCAACAGCAATAATCTTATCATCGGATTGTATTCTTTTTACATCGATTGAACTCAATTCTCCGCCTGCTACGATCACAATCCGTTTCTTCATGAAGACCGCCTACCTTCTTAGTTCTGAAATAACCTGTTTTCGATCCGCTTGTCCAAAGATTGCTGATCCAGCAACTAAAATGGTCGCTCCTTGCTTCGTCACCAATGATGCCGTCTGCTCGTTGATTCCACCATCGATTTCGATCTCAACATGTTGTAGACCTTTCTCATCAAGCATGGAGCGTAATGCACCCACTTTTGGAATGACCTGTTCAATAAATGACTGACCACCAAAACCTGGATTTACCGTCATTAATAATATAAAATCAACATCGCTTAAAACCGGCTCTATCGATGAGATTGGTGTGGCTGGATTTAAAACAACACCTGCCTGAACGCCTTGATCTTTAATATGATAAATGGTTCGATGCAAATGAGGACATGCTTCTTGATGTACGGAAATCAAATCGGCACCACTTTTGACAAAGTCAGTAATATAACGATCCGGTTCTTCGATCATTAGATGAACATCGAGAGGTAGTTTTGTATGAGGGCGAATGGCATCGACTACTAAAGCTCCAAAGGATATATTCGGTACAAAGTGACCGTCCATCACATCAACATGAATCCAATCCGCACCTGCTTCTTCTACACTCTTCACCTCTTGTTGCAAATTTGCAAAATCTGCTGCTAATATTGAGGGGGCGATCTTAATAGACATTTTTAATATCTCCTTTGTTTATGAATCTCTTCAGCAAATTGTAGATAGTGCTGATATCTTAATTGATGGATGAAGCCGTTTGACACAGCTTCTCTTAATTCACAGCCATCTTCTTGTGTATGTGTACAACCTCGATACTTGCAATACTTGACATACTGGAGAAACTCAGGAAATGCATAAACAAGCTCATCGATTGGAAATTGAAACTGCAATTGACTAAATCCTGGTGTATCTGCAACTTGACCACCAGCAGGGAGGGAAAGCAGCTCAACTTGGCGAGTCGTATGGCGTCCTCTACCTAAACGATGACTTACCCTTCCTGTTTCAAGTTGCAGTTCAGGGATCAGCACATTTAACAATGATGACTTTCCAACACCTGATTGACCTGCAAAGACAGTTGTATGACCTCTGAGTTGCTCTCGAAGCTCCTCCACTCCTTCTCCTGTTTCTATACTGGTGATGATCATCATATAGCCTGCATGACCATAAATCTCTTTTATCTCATCAATTATACTTAGATCATGAATCAAATCACGCTTTGTCAAACAGATTACAGTTTCTAATCCGGCATGCTCTGTTTGTACCAATAAACGATCGAGGGGCATTGGACTAAAATCAGGCTGCACCAATGAACATACCACAACGGCTTGATCAACATTGGCAATTGGCGGTCGTAGCAGTTCAGTCTGACGGGGTTGAACAAAGGTAATCACGCCCTCATTCAACCCCGTCACATCAAACTGCACCCAATCACCAACAAGCAGCGATTTTTGTTTCTTTTTAAATTTAAAAATACCACGTGCACGGCATTGAATTACCTCTCCTGCCTTAGTTTGTACGTAGTAAAAGCCACTGATTGCCTTTATTATTTGACCATTGGGCATAAAAGACCTGCTACTCAATTTTTGAGAGTAACAGGAGTGCACCTCCTTTGCTTCAATCCAGTTTCTTTTTCATTCAAACCGACCATCAATACATCACATTCAATCTTTCAATTCAAGCATTTTTACGAAGACGGAGGAGGGGTTTGGCAGTTGCCTGAAGAGCCAACACTGATCCACAACTTTACGGTCCCACCTTTTTCAATGGGGGACCCCGGTTGTGGATACTGTGCCATGATTTTGCCTCGCTCAATGGTATTACTCGTCCAACACCGACTATTGCTTACATCAATCGTATATTTATCAGCCAATTCAGCCTTTTTCTGTTCAACCCTTGACTGCCACATACCAATAAAGTTTTCAACTTGTGTTTGTTCATTGGAAATATTAACGTAAAGCTTCACCTGGGTATCGGATGTTAGAGATTCTCCCTTTGCCGGTTCTTGGCTATAGACGACCCCATTTTTATACCCGTCTTTTTTTTTATATGTGACAGATATATTACTATCACTAATTCCTTTTCCAGCTAACCATTTTTTTGCTTCTTCTTCTTTCATATTTTCCAGATCAATCATTGTTGATTCTTTTTGCTGTTCCTGTTGAGTTTGATTTCCACTCGTTTGATCATCGCTGCTAGGTGTGAGCAAATTCCATATCGTGGTTAATCCCCAAACAGATAAACCGCCAATGATTGCGATTGTTAGTAGACCAAATAAAAACTTTTGCCACCAAGGTAGCTTCGCTTGAAAATTATCGAGATAAGTGATGGTACGTTCTAAAAAAGTTTTATCTTGGTCACTTGGTACGCTACGTAAACGTTCAAGGTTCAACATTGTCTGATCACCAATCTTACTCGAAGAAGATTGGTCCGATTTTACTCGATTCTTTGATGCTTTTCTCCGCTCGCTATTACGAAGTGGTGATTTAAAATCTGGGTATTGTTTTTCAGCAACATCAACTGCTTGCTCTGCCTCTGTGTCATCATCAAGTGAGAGAGGAATCGTTTGAAAAAACTCTTGTTTTGGTTGATGTTGTTTACTCCAACCTGAATCTAGAGAAGCTGCATAGCGTATATCTTGCATCATAGCTTTAACAGATGTATAACGCATCCCAGCATCTTTTTCCATCGCTCTTATGACGATTTTTACCATATTTTCACTAATTGAAGGATTAAATTCTCGTGGATCGGGTACTGGATCTTGTAGATGTTTTAAGGCAATACTAATCGCAGCATCACCATCAAAAGGAAGCTCACCTGTTAACATTTCATACAGAACAACACCTAATGAATAAATATCTGATTTTTCCCCAACGACTCCACCACGAGCCTGTTCCGGTGAAAAATAATGAACAGACCCCATGACTGATCCTGTTTGTGTAATTGTAGACGAACTAGCAGCACGCGCAATTCCAAAGTCAGTCACTTTTACTCGACCATTACGACCGAGCAAGATATTATGTGGTTTAATATCACGATGCACGATTTGGTTCTCATGAGCATGAGCTAAACCATCACAAATCTGTGCCGCGATATCCCCTGCTTCTTCCATCGAAAGGGGCCCATTTTCCAAAATATGTTGCTTCAATGTAGAACCCTCTACGAGTTCCATTACTATGTAATGGGTGTATCCTTCTCGACCTACATCATATACGTTAACAATATTTTGATGTGACAAACTTGCAGCTGCCTGGGCTTCGCGATCAAACCTTCGAACAAACTCAGAATCATTACTGAGGGAATCACTTAATACTTTGATCGCTACTGGACGATTTAGCAATCTGTCAATCGCTTTATAGACAACTGCCATTCCACCACCGCCAATACGGCCAAGTATTTCATAACGTCCCCCGAGTTTCTTCCCTTCCATCTGCATGGTCACCTCGCTCCTCCTCAGACATAGTTAAGATTTGGTTGACCTTTGTACATGTTCTAGAAGAATCAAGGAGATATTATCTGCACCCCCAGCATCCAAAGCCAAATCAATGAGACGATCTGCTTTCTCTTCCATATTTAGCTGGGAAGAAGTCAAAACAAGTCCTATCTCTCGATCACTTACCATTGATGTCAGCCCATCAGAACATAGTAACATGATATCTCCTTCTCTCCAGGGAGTATCAATCAAGTCAACCTCTACGCTTTCATTTGTTCCAACTGCCCTTACGATCATATTTCTTTTTGGATGATTTCGAGCCTCTTCTTCAGTAATCTGACCATGCTTTCTCAAAATGTTGACGAATGAATGATCTTCCGTAAGCTGATAAAGACCACCTTTATGCAATAAATATGCTCGACTATCGCCAACATGTGCGATTACAAGTAAGTCTTCTTCTGCGATCACTGTTACAACAGTACAGCCCATTCCCTGCAATTTACCATTTTTATTCGCTAAATCATAGACTCGTTTATTTGCTTTCTCAATAGCTGTAGAAAGCTCATCAATCTTACTTTGTGTGGAAAGACCTGGGGGTAAACTACCGAGATTTTCTTTCATAATTTGCACAGTTTCTTGACTGGCGATTTCTCCAGCATTATGCCCGCCTAAACCGTCCGCAACCACACCGATTACGACTCCACCATTTGCTTGGTAGAGACCGACACAATCTTCGTTGTGATCCCGTACTTTCCCCACATGTGATCTTTGTACCATTTTCATTTCGGTCACCCCTTTCCTTTCTCACTCAATGTCTCATCAAACCTACACTGATAATCCTTGTTGCTGCGCATGTTTTGACCGAAGTTGTCCACATGCAGCATCGATATCATGTCCGTGTTCACGACGAATTGTCGTTTGAACATGGTAGGATTCGAGGATCCGTTTAAATGTAAAAATACGGTTTCGCGGGGTACGTGTATATCCTCTCTCTGGTACATAGTTAACGGGTATTAAATTGACCAAACATTTAAACCCTTGTAAGAGCTGACCCAGTTCATGTGCATGTTCTTGATGATCATTTTTTTCATTGATCAATGCATATTCAAAAGTCAGCCTTCGGCTGGTTTGTTCCACGTAATAATGACAGGCTTTCAAAAGCTCTGACAATGGATATCTTCTGCTGACTGGCATTAACTGACGGCGCAATTTCTGATTAGGCGCATGGAGAGAAATTGCCAACCCAATTTGCCAATTTTCATCTGTAAAGCGATAGATATTGGGAACTATACCACTTGTAGAGACAGTAATATGACGCTGACCAATCTGTAGACCATGTGGATCAATCATTGTACGCAAAAAGCGAATGGTCTGATCATAATTTTCAAATGGTTCACCAATCCCCATTATCACAATCGAGCGAACTCGCTGATTTTGCTTTGTTAAATATCGCGCTGCCATGACTACTTGCGCCGTAATTTCCCCTGCTGTCAAATTACGCTTCAAACCTCCCAAAGTAGAGGCACAAAAGGTACAGCCAATCCGGCAACCTACTTGCGTAGTAACACAAACGCTATTCCCATAGTCATGACGCATGATCACAGTCTCAATCGCATGCCCGTCATGAAGGGAAAATAAAAATTTTATCGTTCCATCTGTTGATTTTTGAATTGTTATGGTATCAAGAGACTGGATTTCGAATTGTTCATCCAATTTTCCTCTTAATTCTTTTGAAAGGTTGGTCATTTCGGCAAACGATTTCACTTGCTTTTGATAAAGCCAATCCATTAATTGTTTTGCTCGCCAAACTGGTTGATTTTCTTTCTGTAGCCATTCTTCCCATTCATGAAATAGTAAATCATATGCCAATTTTTTCATTACAATCGTCACCTAGTCTCTACAAGAACTCTCAAATTAGCGATTAGATAGCTTACACAAAATTCCCACTAACAAATAAATAAAGAGACTTATAATTTAATCCCCATAAAAACTTTTTATATTATATCAGTCTTAGATTACAATGAAAAGAAGAAACCTTGAACAGAATGTAGAGCATTGGTTGTTTTAACAAACGAAACTCGATGCAAATTTTTCAAGAGTACGCCCACTTCTATAAGCAGGAGATGGATAAGGAGTGATTCGGCATCTCATGTGGGAATACTTGGTTTTTATCAGAATGGTATCATCTATTTGAATTGGTGGTAGTAGTTCAAATTAACTATATTCATCCTTTTATTGATTATGAAATTTAGCTGTGAGTTTCAAACTGCAAAGGATACACACAGTTGCCGCGTCTGCTAACTTTAAAATAGTTATTCAACTCACTTTATCTATAGAAAGACTTTCTACACATGTTACATGTATAGAGTGTGCACAGTAGTGAATGTCTGGACCTTACTACACTGACGCGGCTCGTGTGCCTAATCTAAGAATCTAAACCAAAACGGCGAATATGAATTTTATAGACGAGCTGAATGGGGATATTAGCAAAGTTGTGACTCCAATTATGCTGACGATAAAAACCAGGATGAAAGGCATAGACATGAGCACCTAGATTAAAAATGTCTGTCTGATATTGACGTTGAGCGCGATTGATTACTCTTCTTGCTAATTCATGGTATTTGCTGCGGATTTTCTGTTCAATTCTAGGAATGGTTTGGCGTTTAGAGAGGTTTAAGTTACATGTCTTTTCAACAATTTCTCCTTCTATCTCAATTGCAATGCGAACCATACGATTTTTTATTACTGAAATATCTTTTTCTATATCAATGGGACGAAATTCAATTGTTCCCTTTTCCCCCGCCCCTGTACTACAATTAATCTTAATTGGATCTCCAAATTTTTGTTCGCGAATTTGCAATAACGGGGTAGCTTCAATTGTATTTAATCGACCTATCTTGCGGTCTTTTTTAAATAATGAGATCCCAACCCACCTATAACCTTTTTTATTCATCACTAATTCATTTAAAATCGGTTGACGCTTTTTATTTTCAATATCGCTCACCAAATCTGCCAAGATAGTAGATGTCATACTTTTAAAAGTGATCCCCGTCTGAATCATACTATCGATAAATGTACTATTGATTTTATCCATTTCAATCGGATGATTTAAGATATCTTTTGCCTTTCCACTTGTTGTAACCATTTTTACTTTTCGTGAGACATCAGGAGTTCTCATTAATAAATCAAGAAAACGGTATACTCCGTCTTTTGCTACATCTTCGCCAAAAATAACTACTCGCAAATGTCCCAAAAATAATCGACGGTTCACTTGCTCTTGTAATTTTGCTATCATTTGCGTTAGTGAACTACCTGTTTCAGAAAAAGTTTCAACAGCTTTTCCTCCGCCTCCACCTGCTTTTCCACCAACTATATTGATGGGTACTGGCATTTGAATCGTCAATTCAAATTCCTTTCCTTTCTTATCGATCCCCATTGCGATGACTTGGTTCCGATCTTCAATTTCTTCCATATCCCAGCATCCTATCAAAGGTACTACCATGATGACCAGACAGAGTAGGTTACATAGAATTCGCTTGTTCATGCTGCTTCTCCCCTTTCTTTCGTCGCATAATGGCGAACATCAACAAAATAAAGGGGATTAATAAATCAACAAAAAATGTATATCTTCCTAACCAAGTACTCATTCGATTTAATTGATGAATGTTTTCAGGCAACATACTAAAAAAAAAGATTGGTAAAATCAAGATAATCGCTGTCCACTTTCGATTTGATTCACGAATCGTAAACGTTCTCATTGCTGACTCCACAAATGCTGCAAGAATATTGGTCATGGTAGTAAAACTAGCCACCATCCAAACAACGATCATTCCTGCCTCTAAACGCTCCAAGATTTGAATGGGTACAAACACCGGTCTGACAGTTTCTGAAGTAGGCCAAAGGATATGTTTTAATTCATCTACACCAAATAAGCTATAACTTGTCACAATTGCTAACCAATAGTTTAAAACAACAATTATCAAACTGATTGTATGTCTTTTAACGGCTTTATCCACATTTTGATAAAAGGCCATAAAAACCAAAATGGTATGAAATCCTACAAAATCCGTAACAGTATCAAACACAGCAGCAATAACGGCAGACCAATGTACTTGAAAAAGAGGTAATAGATTGATTACTTTTCCTTTCTGAAACAAGGCGATGATAAAAAAGAATATGGGAATCAACAGCAGAGGAAGCAGTAATTCATTAAATTTCGCAATCAATTCAATCTTACTCCCCGCAATACTGACTGCAAAAAGCAAAAATGACATAATGATTACTTCAATTGGTGTTCTCTGTAAAATGGTAGATACGATCACTTCTCCAAAGGTTCGCACCACCATTGCGAGAACAAATAACCACCCAATCGCAAAAAAGAGTAGCACCACATATTTACCTACTTTTCCTACCCATCGAATCCGTCTAGTCGAACATATTTCTTCGGTAAACTCAACAAGGGTTTGATCGGGGAAACGTTGGCATAACCTTGTCATGACATAAACGATAATCCATGTAACCACACCAGATAAGAAGATCACCCATATACCATCTGTTCCCACATGTGTCGCCATTCGGCGTGGCATAGAAAGCACACCCGTCCCAATAATAGTCATTAAAAATAAGGCATAGGTTTGGTATGATGTGATCTTATCGTCCACTGGTTTCATGGGAGTTTTCATCCTTTCCCTTATGCACCAGCGTTTGTCTTTGACGATCTTGTGGTTTAAATGTAACTGGACGCATATTCATATATTTCCAAGAAGCCCGAAAGAGGGAGTCTTTAAGATCAGTTAGATTAAAAGGTGCGTATGGTGCCATATAGGGAACACCAAACGAACGTAATTGTACAAGATGGGCACAAAGTAAGAAAAATAATAGCATAATCCCATAAAGACCCAGCACTGAAGCGGCAATCATAAAAGGAAATCGTAACAAACGAACCGATATTGCAGCACTATAGCTGGGATTTGCATAGGAGCTAATGGTCGTTAAACCTACTACAATCACCATTGCTGGTGAAACAAGACCAGCGGTAACAGCTGCATCTCCAATCACTAATGCCCCAACAATTCCGATTGTCGGTCCAATTGGTCCAGGCAACCGAACACTGGCTTCACGTAATATCTCAACACTTAATTCCATCATTAATGCTTCTAAAATAGCAGAGAATGGGACAGTAGCACGTCCTGCTGCCATTGATATTGCTAAATGAGAAGGGATCATTTCTGGATGAAATGAAACCAAAGCAATATAAAAAGCAGGTAAAAGTAAAGCCATAAAGAAACTAATCAGACGTACTATGCGCAAAAAAGTTGCAATCCAAAAACGTTCATAGTAATCCTCTGCACTAAAGTAAAACTGGGTAAAAATAGCTGGTGCGATTAAAGCATGGGGTGAACCATCGATCAAGATGGCAACTTTCCCTTCTAATAAATGTGCAACTACCGTATCCGGTCGTTCCGTATTTTGAAGTTGTGAAAAAGGAGTCCATGTTTGATCTTGAATCAATTCTTCCACATAGCCGCTTTCTAGGACCCCATCAATTTGAATACGCTTTAAACGTTGTTCTACTTCCATCACAATTTGTGGATCAATCAATCCATCCATATAGAGAAGATTGACGCATGTTTTGGTTCGTTTTCCTAGTTCATATGTACACACACGTAGATCAGGGTCTTTGACCCTCCGTCTGATCATGGCTAAACTTAGGACAATCGTCTCACTCAGTCCTTCTCGTGATCCCCGAACAACTGATTCCGAACGAGGTTCTGAGATCGATTTTGTCGCCCAACCTTTTGTGCCAACAACATATCCTTGTTCATACTGATCAATCAATAAGACAGTATCCCCCGCTAATACCCCAGTTAAAATCTCCGTTTTTTTCAAAACATTTTTTGTTTCTCCTGCTGATACTAGCCGCTCTGTAACCAAATCCCACAGATCGTCAGTTGAGGTAACTTTCTCACTATCAATCATCAATGGTCGAAGGATATTTCGATTAATTAAGTCTTTATCCACCATTTCATCAATAAATACAATCGCAGCTTTACGCTCTTCCCGATGTTTAATCACAAATTGTCGAATAATGATATCAGGTGCTTTTCCAAACGCTTCATGTAGAAAGTCGATATTTTCTTGAAGATTAGAAGATATTCCTTCATCTCCATAACGCTCTTCCATTTTATTCTCAGCATGCTCTGCTACTTCTTGCTGCTTTTGTTTTCGCTTAAAACTTTTTCGAAATAGCCGTTTACCCATTTGCATCACCAGTTTTACTTTTTCTCACTTTTGGTGATTTGATACAATAAAAAATAAAAAAATCTCATCCTTCAGCGCAATTACATTGCGCTAGTGATGAGAAATTCTAGTGCTGGTTAGTGTTTCCATTTCCTTCTTGATCTTGGACGTCCTTGGTATCCATTTAATGATATTTCCACTACGATGACTAGACAAAGAAAACCAAGAAAGATTAGGAAATTCATCATACTACTTCCTTCTTTCTGAACAAGCCTATTATTTTTTTCTCATTCGAGCGATAAAGAACCCATCGCTTCCAAGATGATGAGGTAATAACTGTAACCAACCATCTCCAATGAAGGCTTGTTCTCTGATGGGGGCAGGTAGCTTGGCTAACCAAGAATGATCACTCTCCATATTCGGATGATCTATCAGAAACTGTTTTATCTGATCCTGATTCTCTTTTTTCTCATATGTGCAAGTACTATATATGAGTATGCCGCCAGGTTTTAATAGTGAAACAGCGTGATGCAATAATGAAGATTGAATTTGCGCTAAAGCATCAATATCTTTAAGATTCTTGCGCCATTTGATCTCTGGCTTTCTTTGGATCACTCCTAATCCAGAGCAAGGTGCATCTAACAATATTCGATCAGCTAATTGATCAACACGTAGATTACGCGAATCACCTACATATGGTTGAATAATATCGAGCGACAATCTTTCTGCTTGCTTCGATACGAGTTGAAGTTTATGTGGGTAAAGATCACAAGCTAATATTCTTCCTTGATTATGCATTAATTCCGCTATGTGCGTTGTCTTTCCTCCAGGTGCCGCACAAAGGTCAATAACAAAATCGTTTGGTTTTGGATCGAGGGCTAAACTGACCAACATAGAACTCTCATCTTGTATTGTATAATATCCTTTTGAATAATGAGGGTGAGCAGCCACATTACCTGCTCGCTTCAAACGGACAGCCATTTCCAGCCAAGCAGAAGGAATTGCCTCACCAGTTCCTTCATCATGCCAGCGATTCAACCATTCCTCTCGGTTCATTTTTAAACGGTTAATTCGGATCGAGGTCGATGCTGGTCGAAGCTGCGCAGCAAATAGCTTGGTTGCCTCTCCCGCTCCCCACTGCTGCTCATATCTCTTGATCATCCATAGAGGTTGAGAATAAATAATCGATTTTTCCAAATGATTACTTGGTTGAGTAGGGAGAAGTGTTTCGCGCTTTCTTAAATAATTACGAAGCACACCATTGATCAAGCCAACAATTCCACGATGACCTCTATGTTTTGCCAATTGAACGGTTTCATGAATTGCTGCAAAGGAAGGGACTCGCTCAAGATAAGTTAATTGATATATTCCCAAACGCAACACATTTCGAACCCATTTTTGCAAAGATGTTGCTTTTTTTTTTACAAGTTGATCGATCAAGTAATCAAGTGTATTTTCACGCTGGATCACTCCATACACCAACTCAGTTACCAACCGTCGATCCAGGTCAGTCAACTGGCTTCGCTGCAAGGCTTGATTGATTAAGATTTGACTATAACCTTTTTCTTCATCTATTTTAATGAGTATATCAAGTGCAATCTGACGTGCTGAAGACATCTTAGTTTGGCTCCTCCCAAACAACCCTACATTTATTCATTGTAAATCCGACATGTAGTCGAAGATAATGGTTCCATGAATATTTCACGCTTTAATCCATTTCAGACTACACATCTTCAGTCTGAAACGTCGTCTAATCCTTCCACAGACCAAATCTTTCTCCAATTTCTAAGTGGTTCCCTTGTAGAAACTGACTTACATCCATTCGTTTCTTACCCGCAACCTGTAATTCCTGAAGCTGTAATACACCTTCACCTGTTGCGATCTGAATTCCTTCATCTGAAAAGCCTAATACAGTTCCAGGTATTTTAGTTGATATTTGCTCCAAACAAATGGCTTGCCATACTTTTACACGTTTCTCTCTCCAATATGTATAAGTACCAGGCCAAGGACAAAAAGCACGAATATGATAGTCAATTTGTTTGGCAGTTCGTTCCCATTGAATCTCTTCATCCTCGCGTTTAATGTTGGGAGCATAGGTAGCGATAGAATGATCTTGGACAACTGGCTCAATCTCACCTTTTATCAATCGTGGCAGCAATTCTTGTAACATATCAGCCGCCAATACACTTAACTTTTGATACATATCTCCAACATCAGTCGTTGTTGTAATTGGCACACTCTGTTGCATCAACATATCTCCCGCATCAAGCTTCTCTTCCATGTACATGATCGTTACGCCTGTCTTATCTTCACCATGATAAATTGCCCAATGAATAGGCGCACCTCCACGATATTTTGGCAGCAAAGATGCATGAAGATTTATACAACGAAAAGGCGGAACTTCCAATAGTGTCGTTGGTAATATTTGACCATAGGCAGCCGTCACAATTAAATCTGGCTTTAACTGACAAATTTGCTCAAGTTCCTCTGAATCCCGAAGTCGCGCAGGTTGAAAAACAGGAATATGATGCTTCTCCGCCACAATCTTTACTGGCGGAGGTGTCAATTGGGCTTTTCTGCCCTTTTTCCGATCAGGCTGTGTCACTACACCAAGCAAGGGATACTCTTCTTGTAGCAGCATTTCTAATGCTGGAACAGCAAATTCTGGTGTGCCCATAAATAAGATACGTGGTTTCAACGATCTGTTTCCTCCTCTGGTCGGAATATCCGATCAGCAACATCTAAGAATAAAATGCCATTTAAATGGTCAATCTCATGTTGAAATGCACGTGCCAGATAACCCTCTGCCTCTAATTCAATCGGTTTTCCATGCCGGTCCATTCCACGTAGTCGAATCCATTGTGCTCGACGCACTTCAGCCAATAATCCTGGTATTGAAAGGCATCCTTCTGGTGGATCAATTTGTTCACCTGATCGTTCTACAATCTCCGGGTTTACGACCTCAATTAACCCTTCACCAATATCAACAACAATCACACGTTTTAATATCCCTACTTGTGGTGCTGCGAGCCCTACTCCTTCAGCATCATACATGGTCTCTGCCATATCATCTAGCAATTTATGCAATCGGTCATTAAATTTACTTACTTCACGTGATCTCTCCTTTAAAACTTGATTTGGATATTGAACAATTCGACGTATTGCCATCGATTCCACCTCATTTCCCAATAGTTATCTTTAATTGATCCAAGACTTCATATATAAAGTTTTTCTGGAATATGAAAATGTCCATCCCGATCTATGATGATCCGTAAGTGCTTATCATTCGATCGTTCTTGTATTTCACGAAGCTTTTTCTTTATTTGTCCAATTAACTCTACTTCTTCTGGAAACTTCAAGAGAATCTGTATCCGATATCGATCCTTTATTCTTGGAATCATTGCTGGAACAGGCCCTAAAATCTGAATTTGTTGCCCCAAAGCGCTCCGTAATTCGCCAGCAATTTGCCCGGTTATCTGTAATAGCTTAATTTGATCAGGATGTGTAAAGAGCAATTGAACCAATCCACAAAAAGGTGGATAGAGCAATTTCTTCCTAGTATCGTATTCTTCTTTATAGAATTCTGACCAATTTTGATCCGCAACTCTTCGAATACTATAGTGATCGAGCGAATAAGATTGGATCACGACTTTACCAGGCTGTTGATGACGACCCGCTCGTCCACTTACTTGTGTCAACAATTGAAATGTTCTTTCGGCAGATCGAAAATCAGGTAGATGCAACATTGTATCAGCAGTGATAACACCCACAAGTGTCACTAAAGGAAAATCAAGCCCTTTGGCAATCATCTGTGTGCCTAATAATATATCCGCCTCATGCCTTCCAAATGCACCTAGCAATTTTTGATGTGAACCTTTTCTTGTTGTTGTATCTACATCCATGCGAATGATTCGCCATTGGGGAAAGTGACGTAATAACTCTTCTTCAACACGTTGTGTCCCTGTACCGAAATGCCTGATATGCGGACTTTCGCATTTGGGACATGTTGAAGGTAACTGTGTAGCATAACCACAATAATGACATCTTAGTGTATCATTCGTACGATGATAGGTAAGTGTAATCTCACAATGAGGACAATCGATTGTCTCACCACATGCACGGCACATGACAAAAGTCGAAAAACCCCTTCGATTCAAAAATAAAACTGCTTGTTCTCCTCGCTCAATACATCTCTGCAATTCCCGCTGTAAACTTTTACTAAACATTGAGCGATTCCCTTGACGTAATTCGTTTCGCATATCAACTAATTCAATCGCAGGAAATGGTCGTCCTTGAACCCGTTCACTAAGTTCCAGTAATCGATATTCACCATTTTCTGCTTGATAGTAACTTTCCATTGCAGGAGTAGCAGAACCCAGTAATAAGGTAGCACCATGATGCTTTGCACGCCACTGCGCAACTGCACGAGCATGGTATTTTGGATGATCTTCTTGTTTATAGGAAGATTCATGTTCTTCATCAATAATAATCAAACCTAAGCGCGTAAAAGGAGCAAAGATTGCTGACCGTGCGCCAATCGCTACGCTGCAATGTCCCTCTCTGATCTTTCTCCATTCATCATATTTTTCACCATGGGAGAGACCACTATGTAAGACCGCTACTTGATCACCAAAACGACCTTTAAACCGCTCTACCATCTGCGGAGTAAGAGAGATTTCTGGCACTAAAACAATAGCCTCTTGTTGCTTATCTAGCACTTTTGCAATCGCTTGTAAATAAAGCTCTGTTTTACCGCTTCCTGTTACACCATGCAATAAAATAGTTTCAGAATGAGGCGTAAACAGATTCCTTTCAATTTGACTATAGACAAGTTGCTGTTCCTTTGTTAAAAGAAGAGGCTTGGTTTGTAATATTTCTACATTCGCATAAGGATTTCTATTTTCTTGTCGTTCTTCCCAAAAAAGCCAATTCTCTTCGACACATTTCGTAATTGTGGAACGTGTTGTATTTACTTCGATCAAAAGCTGTTTTAAAGGGATCGGCTCAGGCTTATCAATAAAAAATTGTAGAATCTGCCGTTGCTTTTTGTTTCGTTCTGGCAAAGTTGAAATGATTTGTAATAGTTGTGACGGTTCAATAGCCGATACATAACGAACTTTTTTTTCTGTCACACGATCATGAATCTTCATTTCAATCTGTATCTTTCCTTGCTGTACCCATTCCCGTAACCAGGATAAGCGAACATCTGGTAGTTTACAAACTTCTTCCCAATCAAGGCTACTCTTTTTCAAACGAGTATATAGAGACGGACTAGCTGAGAAGTCCGCCGCTTGAGCATTTTCTGTAAGTGAAACCAACTTTTGATATTTCCCACGCAGCACCGCTGGAACCATTGCTTGCAGTGCAGATATTCGATGACACATATACTCATCCGCGATCCAATCACCTAACTCCACCAGTTCTTCCGTTAGTGGAGGCATGACATCCATCACTTGAATAATCGAACGAACACGTGAAAAATCACAGTTCGACTTTATACGAGTTACATAACCGATTCGACGCTGTGAACCAAAAGGTACTTGCACACGGCTTCCTACTTGAACCGCATCTTGTAATGTAGTTGGTATTCGATAATCAAATGGACGATCTGTTGGAGTAGCTGGAACATCCACAACAACTTCAGCATAGCTGACCTTGTTTTCGTTTTCCATCAAACCCACCTTCCAAGGTGATAACCCATTAGCTGACTTCATTCTAATCATATTTTCAACTTGTTTCACACAAAAATTGAAGTTGATACTGAAAGATTATATATACTACTCAAGATAAAGAAGATAAGTCTTCGTTCTAATTTCATATAAAAGAGAGAAAAATATATTGAGTCGCCTAACTTCAGTTGAGATGATGATCACTCATCGTTTTCTCATTTTATTATTTTCTGCAATATACGTTAAGAGGCGTCGAGCCACTTCGATCTTTGTTAATTTGGGTAACGTCCATTCCTCACCATCTCGTCCATAGAGGGTCACAATATTCGTATCCGTAGAAAAACCAGCTCCAGCAACTGTCACATCATTTGCAACAATATAATCCAGCCCCTTACGCGCCAGTTTTTCTTTTGCATGATCAGCTAGATGATCGGTTTCGGCTGCAAAACCGATCAAAATTTGATCTTCCCGCTTTTGTTTTCCTATTTCCCAGGCAATGTCCTGATTTTTAACCATCTGTATAGTAAGTGAATCAGACTCTTTTTTGATTTTCTGTTTAGCAATTGTTTCTGGTCGATAGTCAGCCACAGCGGCTGTTTTAACAACAATATCAGCATGTACGAGGTTCTGCATTACTGCTTCATACATTTCCTGCGCGCTTTTAACCTGAACGGTTTGAACACCTAGTGGAGGATCAAGTGAAACAGGACCGCTGATTAAAGTTACTTTTGCTCCTAGTTCATATGCTGCTTGCGCCATTGCATAGCCCATTTTTCCAGAAGAATAATTTGAAAAATAACGTACTGGATCAAGGGGCTCAATCGTGGGTCCAGCGGTGATCAACACATGTTTTCCCTTTAGAGAAGCCTCCTGTTGAAAAAACCTATTCACCCAATTGATAATTTGTTCAGGTTCAGCCATTCTCCCTCGACCTACATATCCGCAAGCCAATTGTCCCTCATTTGGATCAACCACATGCACACCAAGTTGTTGTAGCTTCTTCATATTCTCTTGTACCAAAGGATGATCATACATATGTACATTCATGGCAGGCGCGATCAATGTTGGGGCTTGGGTAGCTAGCCAAGTAGTGGTTAACATATCCTGTGCAAGCCCATTTGCCATCTGACCAATGGTATTGGCCGTAATTGGAGCAATGATAAATAAATCGGCGTGGTCTGCTATATCAATGTGATTCACCACATTAGGGTTGTCCTCAGCAAATGTATCAACCGCTACTGGATTGCGGGTCAATGTTTGTAATGTTAATGGGGTGATAAATTGAGTAGCAGCTTCTGTCATCAATACCCGTACATCAGCACCTCTTTGTGTCAGTTGACTTGCAATAGTAGCTGATTTATAAGCAGCGATCCCACCTGTAATCGCAAGGACAATTCGCTTCCCTCTCATCAATTTCAACTCCCCTAGATGTTAGTGCCTTCCATATTTTACAATCTAAAAAAATAACAACCCAATTTGGTTGTTATTTTTTTGCCGGTAATTTAATAATATCGGCAGCAATCTCTTCTAAAGCAGCGCCAACATATTTGCTTGATTGCGTCTGAACATGTGGCTCATGTCCATCCAACAACTGCCTAGCACGTTTTGCCGCTAATACAACCAACGTATATTTACTATCTGCTTTTTCCATCAGTTGATCAACAGATGGGTACAACATATGCATTCCTTCTTTCTTATCAATGATTGATTAAAATTCGCTCACGACGACAATGTTCTGCAACAATAATCGATTGAATCCGTTCGCTCGCCTGTTCTACTTCATCGTTTATCACAACATAATCATAATAGTGAAGCTGTTTTACTTCTTCACTAGCAGCAGTGAGACGGTGGTCAAGTGTCTTCGGCGTTTCGCTACCACGATTTTCAATCCGTTTACGTAAATCATCAAACGTTGGTGGCAGTAAAAAGATAAAAACTCCTTCGGGAAACGACTTTTTCACTTGTAGTGCTCCTTGAACATCAATTTCAAGCAGAACATCTCGACCTTCCGCTAGTGAATTCTCAACAAATTTACGAGGTGTACCATAATAGTTTCCCACATATTCTGCCCATTCAATCAGTTCATCATGCTCAATCATTTGTTTAAATTGATAATGAGATTTAAAAAAATAATTGAGTCCATCCTGCTCACCTTCCCGTGGAGACCGTGTAGTTGCAGAAACTGAATAAGTGAGTGTTGGAACACGTTGACGTAACGAATGACAAACAGTTCCTTTTCCCACACCTGATGGGCCAGAAACTACGATCAAAAGACCAGCTGGTTGATATTTCGCCTCCATACCCCTTAAATCCCTTCTCTATTCGGTCAAATCATCCGCTTGTTCTTTACTTGCTAAGCGATGTGCCACTGTCTCTGGCTGTACTGCTGATAATATCACATGATCACTATCTGTAATAATAACGGCACGTGTTCTTCTTCCATATGTAGCATCGATTAAAACACCACGTTCTCGAGCCTCTTGAATGATTCTTTTGATTGGCGCAGAATCAGGGCTAACAATCGTAACAATACGATTTGCAGAAACAATATTTCCAAAACCTATATTTACCAACTTTATACTCAATAGAGAGTACCTCCTTGTTTGATCATCTCTAATTAACTTTCTATATAACAATTGTTCATAATAGCTTTATAGATATTTATAAATGTACAAACTGATGAGGAGAATCCACTTTGCTATTTTAGATGGTTTTCCCGAAACAATCAATTCATAAGTTATAAATGCAGATCACTCAATATTTTGGACTTGTTCTCGCACTTTCTCCAATTCACTTTTACTTTCTATAACCCATTGACTAATTTGTTCATGGTTAGCTTTCGAGCCTATCGTATTCATTTCTCGATTCATCTCCTGAACGATAAAGTCAAGCCTCCTTCCTACAGGCTCCTTCATTGAGAGGGCTAAGCGAAATTGGTTAAGATGACTAAGCATACGTGTAATCTCTTCTGAGACATCGGCACGATCCGCCATGATAGCTATTTCAGTTGCAATCCTCTCCCCCGCTACTTCATTCCCTTGCAGCCATTCTTGTAACCTCAATTCCAACCGTTTTTTTTGCCGTTCCACAACTTGTGGTCCTTTCTGTTGAATTGCGAATACCCATTTTTCAATCTGTTTACTTCGACGTAATAGCTCTTCTACTAGAAATTGTCCTTCTGTTCTTCTCATTTGCTGAATAGCCTGTATTGCTTGTAAACAAGCTTGGCTAACCGCATCTAGCTGAGTATCCACTTGTTGTGTTTCTTTTTCAACACGCCAAAGCTCCTTCCATTGGAGCAAATCTGATATGCTTAACTCACCTGGAATCTGAAACTTGGTCCGAAGCTCTTTCTGATAGTCCAACAAATCATGAAACAGCTCTTGATCGAATAATAAACTTTTTTTCTCCTCATCACCTATAATTGTTACGACTATATCAATTCGACCTCGATGCAAATGCTTTTTAATTAACTTTCGTAGGGGATCCTCGATTGCAAGCCAACTTGATGGATGTCTAACCATTACTTCTAAATAACGGTGATTAACCGATCGAATCTCAACAATATATTGTATACCCTCGATGCTGACTTCTCCTCTACCATAGCCAGTCATACTATTGATTGAATAAGTATTCATAAGTCTATTTTCTCCTTTAAGAATGGAAAAAGCAAGCAATGATAACGCATCATTTTCATATGATTTTGAATATGATGATTATTCCACATCCCCCACTGTATATAGAGAGAGAGTGAATTAACCATAATTGCTTTCCTGACTCATTGATCATTTCAAATAACCTGTTTGCCAATTGACTACTTGGCACTCACCCTTAAATAGTGCTATTTTTGCGGCTATTATAACATATGTACAAAATAGTGAGAACCGATGATAAACTATAAGAAATATGACAGGAGGGCAATACCTGATGATCAGATATTTTATTTTAGGATCCATCATATTGTTGTCACTGATGGCATGTAGTCAAACTAACACGCTGTCAAAAGCAAATCCGTCATCAGAAGATTTACCACCAGCGCAACAGAGTAAAAGTACTCCACTTCATCAAACGACCACATCTTCGATTGACCCAGAATTCCCAATTCCTGAAGGCGCTAAGAAAAGCGATAAGAAGAGCAATGATCCCCAAACCTCATACGTACGATATGATTTTACAGGTTTAACCGATCCAACAAAAAGACAAAACTACTTTGAACAGATTAAAAAAGCGGGTTGGACTGAACATCCAGATGAACAGATGGGCTCTATGCATATATTTACGAAAGGGAATAAAAGATTACAAGTAATTATACATGACGATTATTTTACTTTATCAATTCCTAAAGCATTTGCTGAGTGAAAAAAAGCACCTTTTATTGAGGTGCTTTCATAATCGTCATTGTTTTAAACGCTTTTGCAGCTTTGCTGCTTCCTCCTCAAAACCAGGCTTGCCCAGGAGCGCAAACATATTACGCTTATATGCTTCCACGCCAGGTTGATTAAATGGATTCACTCCTTGTAAATAACAACTGATGCCGCATGCTCGCTCAAAAAAGTAAACCAATTGTCCAAACTGATAAGCAGATCGTTCAGGTATATGAATGACTAGATTAGGGACGCCTCCATCAGTATGTGCTAACAATGTCCCTTCAGCAGCCTTATGATTTACTTCATTGATTGACTTACCTGCAAGAAAATTGAGACCATCAATATCTTGGGGATCAGCTTCTATTTCTACATGATTTTGTGACCGTTCGACTAATAAAACAGTTTCAAATAGATTACGTAAACCATCTTGTATATACTGTCCCATCGAATGTAAGTCAGAAGTAAACTGGACAGCAGCAGGAAAAATCCCCTTTTGATCCTTCCCCTCACTCTCGCCAAATAGTTGCTTCCACCATTCAGCAAAAAGTTGAAGTGCGGGCTCATATGTAACGAATAATTCCGTGTGAAAGCCTTTGCGATAAAGCACTTGTCGGGTTACTGCATACTGATAACAAGCGTTCTCTAAAGAAGGTTGTCCAAAATCTTTCATCGCTTGCTGCGCTCCAGCCATCATCGCCTCAATATCAATTCCTGATGCTGCGATAGGCAACAGCCCTACAGCCGTAAGCACAGAATAACGACCTCCGATATCGTCAGGAATGACAAATGTTTCATATCCCTCTTCATCTGCAAGCTGTTTTAAAGCTCCACGTTGCTGATCAGTTGTTGCATAAATCCTTCTTCTTGCTTCGTCTTTTCCATAACGACGTTCTAAATAATCGCGAAAAACCCGAAAAGCGATTGCCGGTTCTGTGGTAGTACCTGATTTTGAAATCACATTGACACTAATCTCTTTTCCTTCCAAGACTTCCAATAATTCTTTTAAATAATCACTACTCAGATGATGACCAATAAAGTGGATTTCGGGTGTTTTTCGAATCGATTTGGGTAATTGATTATAAAAATGATGGTTTAACATTTCCAATGCGGCTCGTGCCCCTAAATAGGAACCACCAATCCCAATTACAATCAGCGCATCAGATTGTGTCTGAATTCGCTTAGCTGCTGCTTGGATTCGAGCAAATTCTGCACGATCATAAGTATGGGGCCACTCCATCCAGCCAAGAAAGTCAGAGCCCGCACCATCGATCTGCTTTGTAAGCCGTTGATGGGCCAACTTCATTTCTGGCTCTAGTTGTTGTATTTCATGTTCTCCTATAAAAGAAAGTGCATTACGATTATCAAAACGTATTTGGCTCATTCAATTACTCCTTTCTGTCTCTGTAAATAGTACAAAAGAAACACTAGAAATAAAAGAGCCAACTGGGGGGTTGAATTTTTGTAAAAATTTCACAACTAGATTACACTAAAAAAAGAAAGGAGCGCAAAATGATGAAATTTAAACAAACTATATGCATTATGATATTTTTACTTCTGATCTTAACTGGATGTAGTAAAAAATCTGAAATTTACGGTGATCTACATATCTGGATTTATGCAAATGGTTCTGGAAAATACGAATTAACAATGCGTACCCATCCCTTGTTATTACCAAATCTTCAGTTTTTAAAAGAGAGATTACAAGCAAGTCAATTTAAAATCCAAACCTTTGAGAATAAATCTTCAGCAGGTTGGATCGCCACCAAACAGGTAAAAAATATCCGTGATGAACCGATCCCGTTTGAAGAATCTGTTGCAACGACCCATACAACCGAGAAATGGAAAAAATCAATTCAAATCAAACGTGGAATTTTTTTTCAGACCATTTCAATGGATTATGATTTAAATTTAACGAAAATAGATCAAGAAGTCCCCTTAAAAGAATTTGCGAAACTTTTTTATGATCGTGTGAAAATAAAGCTATTCCTTACATTACCCATTCGACCAACCAAGCATAATGCCGTTGTCGAATCAGATGAAGGAAAAACATTGCAATGGAATCCGCAATTAGGAAAACATAATCGTATACAGTTAAGCGGCGATATCCCGAATTTAGTTGGTTGGTTTTCGACTGGATTCCTCTCTTTATGCCTATTAGGTGGGATCGGATATTGGTTCTGGAGAAAACAACGAAGATAAACTCCAGTATTCACTCGCCCAGAATGATACCGAAACATCGATAGATCGTCTTAATCAATACTTGTCCTTGCTCTATCCTAATGTTTTGCATACAATAAATTTCGCGAGGCAAAATAAATAACAAAAAATGAGGCGATTCAAGTGAAACGCATCCTGATTATTAATGGACATGCAAGTACTGATAGGCGACTTAATCAAACGCTTGTTGATCACATGGTTAAAAGATTACAAAGTAAATTCGAGGTAAAAACATCCATTATTGCCGCAGGATATCAGATAGAAGAAGAGGTTGACAAATTTCGCTGGGCAGATTTTGTCATCTTCCAAACACCTATTTTTTGGTTTAGCATACCAGGAATTTTTAAAACATATATCGATGAAGTTTATCAACATGGGACATTTTATCGAAGTGCTAATAAGTACGGAACGGGAGGTCAGTTTACAGATAAAAAATATATGCTTTCTATGACATGGAATGCTACTACTGCTCAATTCTCCGATCCTGATCAATTTTTCGAAGGGAAAAATGTCGATGAAGCGATGTTTCATTTCCATAAAACACAAGAGTTTGTAGGAATGAAGCCACTTTCTAGCTTTTCTTTGCATGATGTAGTAAAAAATCCTGATATTGATCAATTTTTAGCACAACTTGATCAACATTTAACAGATGTTTTTTCAGTTTAAATGAAGTAGAAAGCCACTCGCTAATGAGTGGCTTTCCTTTATTGTTGCCAAACACCATCAAAGACGGATTCAGCAGCTCCAGTCATATAGACATGATCATTCTCTTCTCGCCATTCAATCTGCAAGTCCCCTTTTGGCAAATGAATCACTGCGCTTCGATCTGCTTTTTCTAGCAGAACAGCTGCTACCAATGCAGCACATGCACCTGAACCGCAAGCAAGTGTGATTCCAACGCCACGTTCCCAAACTCGCATCGTCAGCTCGTTTCGATTTTGGATCGTAATAAATTCGACATTGGTTTTTTCGGGATAATAGTCATGCTTTTCTAACAGAGGACCCCATTTATCGACTGGAAAATGCTGCACATCTTCTACTTCGATCACCAAGTGAGGATTACCCATCGATATAGCAGTAAAATCAAACTGCTGTTGTCCAACTGTGATTGGTTGATTTATGACACGAGACAATGTACTGCGCAACGGAATTTTAGCTGGTATTAAAATGGGCGCTCCCATATCGACAGTTACTTCTTTTACTAGCCCATTTCTTATCTTTGGCCACACTTGTTGTACACCTATTGATGTCTCCACTGTACATGTATCAACCTCGGATGTCGACTGACGTATCCTCTCTAAAAAATATTTTGTTACACATCGAATGGCATTCCCACACTGTTGAGATTCCTGCCCATCAGCATTAAAGATACGCATTTTGAAATCTGCTTTATCTGAAGGAAGAATCAGTACCAATCCATCGGCACCAATTCCAAAATGCCGATCACAGACTGCTTCAGCTAACCCATGAATCTGTGCAGATACTTCACCTTCCCATTGAACCACTACAAAATCATTGCCAAGTCCATGCATTTTTGTGAATTTCATGATAAGTTCTCCTCGACAATATAGTTAACGACCTAGCTGCAACTTTCGTTGTACAATTCTTACTTGATCCACTAACCCAGCAAGAATCACAGGTAGTGTTGAAGTGACACAAATTAAAATCCATTCACGTAAACCTAATGAAACTGTATGAAAAATAGGTTGTAAGGGCGGATAGTAGATGACAACAAGCAACATGACAACAGATAAAATAACGGATAGAACCAACGGTATATTACTCAACGGATTACGCTGAAAAATGGAGCCAGTTGAGCGACAATCAAAAACGTAGATTAATTGGGATAAAACTAATGTAGCAAATGCCACGGTCTGTGCCAAGCTAAGGTTTTGTGGGGCTTCATAATAGGTAACAAGGAATGCAGCGAGCGACCAAAAACCAATCAACAAGCCTCTTGTTATAATTTTCCATCCTATACCACGAGCAAAAACGCTTTCTCTACTATTACGAGGTGATCGTTGCATCATATCACCCTCAGCCGGATCGACGCCTAAAGCCATGGCGGGGAGTCCATCTGTTACAAGGTTTACCCATAGAATTTGAATGGGCACTAGAGGCAAGGGTAACCCTGCTAACATTGCCAGAAACATAACCAAAATCTCCCCTACATTACTTGCAAGTAAGTAAGCAATAAACTTACGAATATTATCGTAAATACTGCGCCCTTCTTCGATTGCGGCCACAATGGTAGAAAAGTTATCATCAGCTAAAACGAGCGAAGATGCTTCCTTGGAAACATCCGTTCCAGACTTACCCATGGCAATGCCAATATCTGCGGCTTTAATAGCAGGCGCATCATTTACTCCATCACCTGTCATTGCTACAACATGTCCTTTTGCTTGCAAAGCCTGAACAATTTTGATCTTATGTTCAGGTGATACTCGGGCATACACATCTATCTCTTCTACTTTGTGTTGAAACTCTTTATCGCTCATATTGTACAAATCACTACCACTTACTGTCAAACCTTGCGGGCGAATAATCCCTAATTGATGAGCAATTGCCTGTGCTGTTGCTTGATGATCACCTGTAATCATCACTGTACGAATCCCAGCCTGCCGACATCGTTGTATCGCTCCCCGCACCTCTTCTCGCGGTGGATCTATCATCCCCACAAGCCCTACAAATGTTAAATTCCGCTCGATCTGCCCCTCCGATAATTGCCTTTCACTAGCATTTCCCAACTCACGATAAGCAAATGCTAAATTACGTAAAGCCATACTAGCTAGGCGCTCATTCATTGTCGATACACTTCTTTTATGAGCAAGAGTAAATGGACTCGTTTTTCCTCGCTGCATCTGATGTGAACATCGATCTAATAATACATCAGGAGCACCCTTGGCAAAAATCACTTGTCGCCCATCACGATGTTGATATACAACAGACATCATCTTTCGCTGTGAGTCAAATGGAAACTCCTTTACTCTTGTCCAATCATGAAGTAATTCATCCTGCCATATCCCCTGTTTTGCCCCTATTATCAATAAAGCGGCTTCAGTAGGGTCTCCATCAACTTTCCAATTGTCCTGTTTTCTCTTCAATAATTTCTTCGCAGGTTTTCGTTGAAGAAGTGCATTATTGCAGAGGATACCAATCTCAATCATTCGTTTCCAGGTTTCGGAATTTAGTTGACTTGATTCAAGTTCAAACACTCGGGCATCCAAGTATGTATGGGTAACAGTCATCTTATTTTGCGTTAATGTCCCTGTCTTATCGGAACAAATCACAGTTGCGCAGCCTAGCGTTTCAACGGAGGGTAACTTACGAACAATTGCCCGACGTTTGATCATTCGCTGTACGCCCATCGCTAACGCGATTGTAACAATTGCCGGTAATCCTTCTGGAATAGCTGCTACAGCCAAACTGACACCTGCTAAAAACATTTTATAGGCATCATGACCATGAATGATCCCTGTGATCACGACAACTGCTGTCAAAATAAGCGCGATAACGATTAAAATTTTACCGAGTTGTTCTAATCTCCGACTCAGTGGTGTTTCACTTGATTCTGTATGTTGAATGAGATGAGCAATCCTTCCCATCTCTGTTTCCATTCCTGTCTGAACAACAACGCCTGTTCCAGTCCCTCGCACCACCATTGTACTCATATAAACCATATTTTTCCGATCACCAATTGGTAAGTCAGCTTTTGCCAATGTTTCTGCGCTTTTATTAACAGGAACTGACTCGCCCGTCAAAGTTGATTCTTCTAAATAAAGATTGTCGGCCCGCAGAAGACGTAGATCAGCAGGAACCCGATCCCCACTCTCCAAAGCAACGATATCTCCAGGTACTAAGTCTGCTGCATCGATTCGATTCCATTCACCATTTCTCAGCACCTTAGCACCAGGAGCTGATAGCTTTTTTAGGGCAGCTAAAGATTTTTCAGCCTTTATTTCCTGAACAAATCCTAAAACAGCATTTAAAATGACAATCGCAATTATTGCGATTGCATCATGATACTCTCCGAGCAAACCAGAAATTAAAGTTGCACCCATTAAAACTAATACCATAAAATCTTTAAATTGATCTAAAAACAGAGCCCAGAGTGAGATTTTTTCACCCTCTACCAATTGATTTCTACCAACATGATGGAGTCGTTTCTCAGCATCTGACATTGATAATCCACGATGAGGGTCTACACCAAAATGACTGGTTAATCGTTGCTGATCCCAATCAATCCAACGTGCTTTCTGTGACAACTCATTTCCTCCCTTTCTGATGTTCACTCTCCTTTCAATCTATTCAGACAAGCTCACAAACATGATAGTTATCGAATGATCAATTACCCCTAGCCAGTTATGCTCATTTTCCGCTACAATGGAAAAAGTTTGTAATGTACGGAGGTTGAAGAAGATGTCTTTTGATGGAATGATGACACGGGCAGTTGTTCACGAGTGCCAATCTCTTAAAAGCGGCAGAATCACAAAAATTTATCAACCGGGACAGACAGAAATCACATGGATGATTCGAAGTAAGGGAAAGAATATTCTGCTATTATTTTCAGCTCATCCGGTCTACGCTCGCGTGCAACAGATCGATAAAAACTGGGATAATCCAGCGGAACCGCCCATGTTTTGCCGAGTATTGCGCAAACATCTAGAAGGCGGGATTATTGAGGATGTTAGGCAAGTTGGAATGGAACGAATCATCTATTTTGATATTCGACATAAAAACGAATGGGGGGATTGGTCGAAACGTAGATTTATCATTGAATTGATGGGACGTCATAGTAATTTAATTTTAATCAATCCCGAAACAGAAACGATATATGATGCAATCAAAAGAATCCCTCATCATATCAGCTCCTATCGGCAAGTTCTCCCTAATGAATCGTATCTCGCTCCACCTGATCAGGGTAAGTTGAGTCCGTTAACCATTGATCATTCATCCTTTATAGCTAGCTTCGACTATAATGGTGGTCAATTAGATAAGCAAATGGTTCAGCGTTTTTCTGGGATTGGTCCACTATTTGCAAAGGAAGTGATCTTTCGTGCGGGCATCGGAAGTCGAGATCACTTATGGACAGCTTTTCACGACATGATCGAGCAGATTAAAACCCATCAATATCAGCCGATGATCGTTCGTCAACGGAATGGAAAAGAAGTTTTTTCATCATATCCTTTAACACATCTTACAGGGGAAGTCCAAAAATTTGAGAGCGTGAGTCAATGTTTGTCAGCTTATTTTAGTGGAAAAGCAGAGCGGGATCGTACAAAGCAACAGGCAGGTGATCTGCTCCGTCGTGTTACACAGGAAATTGAAAAGAACAAAAAGAAAATACGCCTATTCGAGCAGGAAGCAAAACAGATTCAGCAAGCTGAGAAATGGCGTACTTATGGAGAACTAACGATTGCAAATCTACATCAAATGAAACGCGGGATGGACAAGATTACTGTTGTTAACTATTTTGATCCAAATGGGAGTAACTTAACACTACCTCTTGATCCGCGTCTACATCCAAATGAAAATGCACAACGTTTTTTCAAACGCTATCAAAAGTTGCGCGATGCACAAAAATGGAACAAAGAGCAGAAAGAAAAGGCACTGGAGGAAATCGATTACCTAGAGTCTGTTTTGATGGAATTGGAGCAAGCATCTTTAGTAGAGTTAGAACAAATACGTGAAGAATTAGTAGAAGAAGGTTATCTAAAACGTCAAGAACGCAAACAAAAGCGGCAACGCAATGAAAAACCAGTTCCTCTCTCTTTAAAAGCCTCAGATGGCACCTTGATCTGGTTGGGGAAGAATAATAAGCAAAATGATTATTTAACACATAAGCTAGCATCTTCTCATTATATTTGGCTTCATACGAAAGATATTCCTGGCTCACATGTTGTAATTCAATCGTCTGAACCATCCGAGCAAACTTTAATTGAAGCCGCCATGTTAGCTGCATTCCACAGCAAAGCACATGCTTCGAGTCAGGTTCCAGTCGATTATACAAGAATCAAATATGTAAAAAAGCCAGTTGGTTCGCGACCCGGATTTGTCACTTATACTCACCAGAAGACACTTTATATCACACCCAAACAAGATGTAATCAAACAAATATTAGACAAGTAAGAAACCAGGTGTTATGCACCTGGTTTTTCCTTGTTTGATGTGGTATCTGGTAACGATTCCTCTGAAGCAGTTGCGATATCATCTTCTTGTGTTGTTTCTCTGCTCGCTACTAGATTCTTTAAAATCCGATAAAACTTTGCAGCTAATTTGACTCGATCGCCTTCACGATCAATATAGTGTAAACCTCGTTGCTTGATCGCTTCACGTTCTTCTACGCTAAGCTCTTTTGCTCGTTTGATCGCTTGTGCCAAACCTTTTGGATCTTCTGCCCCAGCAAAAAATCCAACTTGGTTCTCTTCTACAATCTCTCGTACTTCTCCATCTACCGTAGTAATGATAGGCTGCCCAATAAAGGTATAGTCAAAAAGCTTATTGGGCCTTGCACCTCGGAAAACTTCATTATCAGCTAATGAAATAATCCCACAATCAGCTGCCTCTGTATAGTTGAAAATCTCGCTCTTAGGAACAGGATCTAGAAAGTGAATATTCTCTAACCCTTTGCTCTGTTTCAATTGTACTAATTTCTCTTTTTCTGGACCATCACCAATCAGCACAATTGATGATCCTGGCTCTAAATATTCACCTGCTTCGACTACATATTCTAGTGCATTCGCTGGTCCATGTGCACCTGTATAAACCGCTACAAACTCACTCTCAGCAACTCCCATTTTTCGTTTATAACTTGTTCTCCGTTCAGGATCATGTTGCCAAGAACCAAGTACAATCCCATTTGGTATTAAGTCGATTTTCGATTCATCTATTCCTTTATCACGGATAAATTTTCGTTGATGTGCTGTTAAAACAATAATTTGATCTGCCTTTCGATAAAGAAAAGATTCCATCCAATTCAGAAGTGAGATAATCGCCCCATTATTTAATCCACCCATTTTAATCAAAGAATCGGGCCACAAATCTCGCACTTCCATCACAAACGGGCAACGTTTGATCTTTGCGAGCATCCAGCCTGAAAAAGCTGTAAAAAGGTGGGGGGAGGAGGCAACTAATACATCTGGTCGAGTTTGAAATAATCCACTGAATAGAAACGAAAGAGCAAAACTTCCCATATTGATAATTCGTTTAAAATCATTCTTCTTATGTGGAAAAGACCAAAGCCACTTTACTTTTAATCGATCTGGTTTGTCATAACCGTTTTTTTCTTCTTCCGTTACAGAGGTGCGACGTGGGTGAAGAAAACTCGAAGTAAAGAGAGTTACCTCTGTCTCTTCTTCTTTTGCCCATTCCGCCCCTAACTCAAAATGTCTAGTGATCCCGGCAATATTAGGTGGTACTGCATAGTGATTGGCTAGCCATACACGCAATCGACATACACTGCTACTGAAAACATAGAAAAACAATCCTATACCCAGAGTTTTCCTGCTTCAACCCATTCTGCCTCGCCACTTGCTCGCTACTACAGTGGGTATGACTGTCCACACAGGCGTAAATTCCCGTGTAGCCCATGGTACATATGATTTCAGTGTAGACTTGGTTTTTGTCTACGGGACATAGGTTCTATGTTTTGTAGCAGTTCCCTCCTTTCAAATAAAAAATTTTCAAGTCTTTTATTCGTTCACTTTCTGCTTCTTACTACAAAAATGGGGACTGTTTTGTAACTCCTTATCTTAATCTAGCAAATAGCCTACTATTTCTTCAGCAGCTTGTCCATTTCCATAAATCGGCGGTAGACTGTTGAAATCGACTGTAAATGACTCAATCGCTGCTAAAATTTTCGACTGATCAGCTCCAACGAGTCGATTTGCTCCTGATTGAACCGTTTCAACCCACTCTGTCTCATCACGAAGTGTAATACATGGAACCTCAGCAAAAAATGCCTCTTTTTGCACTCCACCTGAATCGGTTACGATTTTTTTCGCATGTACTTCTAATTGCAGCATATCAAGGAAACCTACAGGCTCAACCAGTTGAACGAGTGGATTGGTTAAACGAAGATCTAAAGCATCTAGTTTACTTCGTGTGCGAGGATGAACGGGAAAAATAGCCGGAATCTGTACTTGATTTAAAGCTGCGATGATCTCTTGCAGACGTTCAGGTTGATCTGTATTTTCCGCACGATGAACCGTAATCAATAAATATGATCCTGTTTCCAAATTATATTGCTCTAAAACTTGTGATTTCTCCGCAGCTAGTTGCCGATTAAAGATAACTGTATCTAACATCACATCGCCTGTGCGGTAAACGCCCTTCGTAATTCCTTCCTGACGTAAGTTTGAAATAGCTGCTTCTGTGGGACAAAATAGCCATTCAGATACATGATCTGTTAATACGCGATTAATCTCTTCAGGCATCTGGCGATTAAAACTACGTAACCCCGCTTCGACATGTGCTACAGGAATATGTAACTTAGATGCTGCAAGTGATCCTGCTAATGTAGAATTAGTATCACCATATACGAGTACAGCATCAGGCTTTTCAGAGAGGATGACTTCTTCGATTTTCTGTAGCATTGCTCCAGTCTGGGCCCCATGCGACATAGAACCGACATGCAAATGATAATCTGGAATCGGAATTTGTAATTCTTCAAAAAAAACTTCTGACATAGATTTATCGTAATGTTGTCCAGTATGTACAAGAATTTCAGTAGCTTGTTTACGCAATGCACGGGAAACTGGAGCTGCCTTAATAAACTGTGGCCTAGCTCCCACAACGGTCAAAACTTTCAAAATGGATTCCCTCCTAGAAGTTAAATCTCTCTTAATACAAAAAGAGATAATCTCATCATAATCAATGTACTGCTGAAATTAAAGAGTAAATGCGATTTAAGCAAAAAAGGTGATCGACTGAATTTTCCTAAAATAAATAGATACACACAAAAAAGCAGGACTACTCCTGCTTGCAGTTTATAGACAAAGTCACTTGGCCTGCTCATGATCGTGCGTCACTACTTTTGGGTTCTGCTTCCAGGTTTTACAACAGGCGTGCCCTGTCTACATAATGGGCATTCTGACGGATCATAACTTTCAATCTCAATTGCTGTCAATGCACGATATGGAACTGAAAAATTGTGCTTCCCATTACTACGATCAATAATCGAGCCCACTGCAACGATCTCAGCACCTTGCTCTTCCAAAAGGCGAATCACCTCTTTTACAGAACCACCCGTTGTCACAACATCTTCGATCACAAGAATTCGCTCACCTGGTTTCACTTCAAAACCTCTGCGCAATTGCATTTCGCCCTCTTTTCGTTCAGTAAAGAGACAGCGTACCTGTAATGCATGCGCCACCTCATGAGCGATAATGACACCACCAAGCGCAGGTCCTACAACGGTGTCAATCGAAAGGTCATCAAATAATCCTGCTAATGCCTTACCTGTTTCTTTTGCTTCTTGTGGATACTGTAGCAGCAAGGCACACTGCATATACTGCTTACTATGTCGACCTGACGAGAGTAAAAAATGTCCTTGCTTTAAAATACCTGTCCTTTTAATTGCTTCTGTTAATTTCCAAGTCATATCTGACTCTCCTTTACTTCTTGCACCTCTTGTACAATCTGCTCATAAACTTGTCTAGGCGATCTTGCCTTCGAGATCGGACGACCGACAACCAGGTAGTCAGCTCCATTATGAATCGCGTCTGTTGGTGTAACTATCCTTTTTTGGTCATGTGTATCATGACCTTTTGGACGAATTCCAGGTACAACTGTAAGGAATGGCGGCTCGATTTCATTTTTAATTCGCGTCACTTCTTGTCCAGAGCAGACAACGCCATCGATCTTGGATGATCTGGCAATCGAAGCCAGTTGAAGCACAGAATCTTCCACGCTGCTTTTAATACCTAACTCATGATTTAACATTTGCTGATCAGTACTTGTTAATTGAGTCACAGCTATTAGCTTTAATCGCTCTGAAGTGCGTGCCTCTAGCGCTGCTTCCAACATCTTACTACCACCGCTTGCATGAAGAGTAAGTATATCAACGCCTAATCTTTCTAATGACTTAACACCTTGTGCTACTGTATTAGGGATATCATGCAGTTTTAGATCAAGAAAAATAGAATAGCCTTCTTCTTTCTTTTGCGCAACCCATGCAGGTCCTACTGCATAAAACAATTGATAACCCACTTTAATCCAAGGCTTTGCTTGCTCATTCCATTGAGCAAGCAAAGCCTCACAACTAGCAGCATCAGGAAAATCGAGCGCAATGATGACGGGCGGTCTGTTCAAATCATTCATCCTTTCACATCAGATTAACAATGGCTCTTGCTTACCAACTGGTTGACTTGGTTGTCCAATGGGTTCTGCACTCATATGAATTGTTTCAAGCGTTCTCAGGAGTGCTGCAACTGTATCAAGAGAGGTTAAGCAAGCGACCCCATTTTCAACTGCTTCCCGACGAATACGGAATCCATCACGCTCAGGCAATTTTCCTCTCGTCCAAGTATTTACGACTAAGTCAACTTCTCCAGCTCGAATCATATCAAGAATATGCGGCGATCCTTCGCTTAGTTTATTTACTTTGCGAACAGGTAACCCTTGCTCTTCCAAGTATTTCGCAGTACCAGAAGTTGCTACAATCCGAAAACCTAACCGATGAAAACGTTGTAAGAGAGGGAAAGCCTCTTCTTTTGTTTTATCGCCCAAAGTAGCAATCACCGTTCCAAAACGCGGCATTGAAATTCCCGCAGCTAACAAGCCTTTATAAACAGCCCGTTCGTAATCGCGATCACGACCCATCACTTCACCTGTTGATTTCATCTCTGGCCCCAGCGTGACATCAACTCGGCGCAGTTTGGCAAAGGAGAATACAGGCGCTTTTACTGCCACTTCCGTTGCCTCAGGCCACAAACCGGGTGAGTATCCTTGTTCTTTTAGTGTCTTACCTAACATGATACGTGTAGCTACCTGAGCCATTGGTATACCTGTCACTTTACTTAGGAAGGGAACCGTTCTAGAAGCTCGAGGATTTACTTCTAAAACATAGATTTCATCTTGATGAAGCACAAATTGTATGTTGATTAAACCTCGTGTTTGCAAAGAAAGAGCGATCTTAGTCGTCATCTCAACCAAGCGTTTTTTATGCTCATCGGTAATCGATTGAGGAGGATAGACGGCGATCGAATCACCAGAATGAACACCTGCCCTTTCAATGTGTTCCATGACGCCAGGAATTAACACTTGTTCGCCATCACAGATTGCATCAACCTCTAATTCTTTCCCTAGCAAATATCGGTCGATCAGCACTGGATGCTGAGGATTAATCTTGACAGCCTCTTTCATATAGGCAACTAGCTCTTGCTCATTGTACACAATCTCCATCGCTCGCCCACCTAACACATAAGAGGGCCGAACTAGAACGGGATAGCCAATTCGTTTTGCCGCTTCAATCGCTGCATCGATCGAGGTAACCGCAGAACCAGGTGGTTGAGCAACTTTTGTTTCACTTAACAGTTGTTCAAATTTCTTCCGATCCTCTGCCCGATCAATCTCTTCAATCGATGTACCCAGGATAGGAATTCCTTCAGCCCGAAGATCACGTGCTAAATTTAATGCAGTCTGACCGCCAAACTGAACGATAACTCCTATTGGATTCTCTTTTTCTATAATATTTAATACATCCTCACGGTAAAGAGGTTCAAAGTAAAGCCGGTCTGATGTATTAAAATCAGTTGAGACTGTCTCTGGGTTGTTATTTATAATCACGGCTTCTAATCCCTGTTTACGAATTGCCCAAATCGCATGAACTGTAGCATAGTCAAACTCAACACCTTGGCCGATCCGAATCGGTCCTGAACCAAGTACAACAACCGTTTTCTTGCCTGTCTTTTGTACTTCATCCTCTTGTTCAAATGTGGAGTAGTAATAAGGTGTCTCAGCAGCAAACTCAGCAGCACATGTATCTACAATCTTGTAAACAGGTTGAATTTGATACTGATTCCGCAGTGATCGAATTGCTGATTCTTCTTTGTTAGCTAATCGTGCAATCGTTTGATCGGTAAATCCCATTCGTTTCCACTTGAGCAGCTGATCTTTTTCTATTAATTGAATGGATTCTATTGTCTGCTCTTCATGAACAATTTTTTCAACCTTATAGAGGAAGAAGCGATCGATTTTTGATAGCTGATGAGCCTCTTCCAATGAATGTCCACGGCGAAACCACTCCGCTACCAAAAAGAGCCTTTCGTCATCCGCTGTCACAAGGCGTGCTCTTAATTCCTCTTCAGAAATTGCTGCTGCTTCTGGGAGCCAGATATGATCTAAACCAATTTCTAGTGATCGTACAGCCTTTAGCAGCGACTCTTCCAATGTGCGCCCGATTGCCATTACTTCACCAGTTGCTTTCATTTGTGTACCTAATTTTCGATTTGCTTGGGTAAATTTATCAAAAGGCCAGCGAGGAATCTTACTTACAATATAGTCAAGTGCTGGCTCAAAGCAGGCATACGTCTCTTTCGTTACAGGATTTTGAAGCTCATCCAAACGATAGCCAATGGCGATTTTCGCTGCAATTCGAGCAATCGGATAACCTGTAGCTTTTGAAGCAAGCGCGCTTGAACGACTTACACGAGGATTTACCTCAATGACATAGTAAGAAAAACTATCTGGGTCAAGGGCAAATTGCACATTGCAACCGCCTTGTATATTGAGCGCTCGAATAATCTTTAAAGCAGAAGAGCGCAACATATGATATTCTCGGTCTGACAAAGTTTGACTTGGCGCGAATACAATACTGTCGCCAGTATGAACACCTACTGGATCAAAATTCTCCATATTACATACAACGATACAATTGTCAGCTGCATCTCGCATCACTTCATATTCAACTTCTTTAAAGCCTGCAATCGATTGCTCAACCAAACACTGAGTAATCGGGCTATAATGAAGTCCATTTTCGACAATCTCACGTAATTCTTCAATGTTATTTGCAATTCCGCCACCCGTTCCCCCTAATGTATAAGCAGGTCGAACGATTACAGGAAAACCTTGTTTTTTTGCAAAGACTTCTGCTTCCTCTACCGTATTTACAATCACGCTATGTGGAATTGGTTCATGAATTTCGTGCATCAATGTCCGAAATTGATCCCGATCTTCTGCACAAGTAATCGCACGTAAATCTGTCCCCAGTAAACGCACATTCTCTCTCTCTAAAATTCCTTTTTCAGCAAGCTCGACAGCAAGATTAAGACCCGTTTGACCCCCAAGAGTAGGAAGTAACCCATCTGGTTGTTCTTTGCGAATAATTTGTGTTAAAAAATCGACGGTTAATGGTTCAATATAAACTTTATCCGCCATATTGGTGTCGGTCATGATAGTAGCTGGATTGCTATTTACCAATACTACTTCAAGCCCTTCCTCTTTTAACGCTTGACAAGCCTGTGTACCTGCATAGTCAAATTCTGCTGCCTGTCCAATTACGATCGGTCCAGAGCCAATTACCATTACTTTTTTTAATGTTGGATCTTTAGGCATGTACACTCTCTCCTTCTTTCGCAAACATCTCCATCATTTCAATAAATTGATCAAATAGATAACCTGAATCATGTGGTCCTGGCGCTGCTTCGGGATGATACTGGACAGAGAAGGCAGGCTTTTTCAGATGACGTAACCCTTCAACAGTTCCATCGTTTAGTGCAATATGTGTAATTTCTAGTTCAGTTCCCTCGATAGAATCTGGATCAACAGCATAACCATGATTTTGAGCTGTGATATAGGTTCGATCCGTCACCAGCTCCTTGACTGGATGATTGCCGCCACGATGACCAAATTTTAGACGTTTGGTATCGGCACCACAAGCTAAGGCAAAGAGTTGGTGCCCCAAACAAATACCGAAAATCGGCACTTTACCAAGCAAGCCACGAACAATTTCCATCCCTGATGGAACATTCTTTGGGTCCCCTGGCCCATTGGATAGAACAACACCATCTGGTTGATACGCTAAAATTTCTTCAACTGTTGTCTGATAAGAAACGACATGTACCTCACAGCCTCGTTGGGCCAGTTCGCGTTGAATATTGGTTTTAGCACCAAAATCAACAAGTACAACACGTTTGTGTGGGGTCACTTCAGATGCAAGTTGCTCTGGTAAACTGACCTGTGATACCTGATCCTGTAATAGATGAGCAGCCTTTAATTTGGCCAACAACTCGTCAACACTTTCATCTTTTGTTGTGAGAATTGCTTTCATCGTCCCATGAAGACGTATTTTTCGAGTTAGCATACGTGTATCGATCCCTGCAATTCCGATAATGCCATGTTTTTTTAACCAATCCCCTAAGGAGATTTCATTTCGCCAATTACTAGCAAACTCTGCATATTCCCGAACAACAAAACCATAAACAAAAGGGCGTGAAGATTCGTTGTCCTCTGCGGAGATACCATAATTACCAATAAGTGGATAAGTCATGGTTACGATTTGTCCATAGTAAGAGGGGTCGGTCAGTATCTCTTGATATCCTGTCATACTTGTATTAAAAACGGCCTCACCAATTGATTCCCCTTGTGCACCAAACGATTCTCCTTCAAAACATGTCCCATCCTCTAATACCAAACGAGCCTTCATTATGTTACCTCCTACAATTTTCCGATTGATTTCTCTGAGTAGACAGCAATTTTCACATCATTGGTTCCATGTTAATGTTCCTGCCAACCAAGTTTTAACTGGCCAACCTTTCACACGCCATCCACTAAATGGAGTATTTTTTCCTTTAGAAACAAATGTAGCAGGATCAATTGCCTCTTCCTTCTCTAAATCTAGGAGTGTAAGATCAGCAGACATGTCAACAGCAATTCGCCCCCACGGAAGCCCAAAACAATCGGCTGGTTTTTGTGTCATTCGCTCTATCAATTGTTGTAAGGAGAGTTTTCCCGTGCAGACAAAGTGGGTATACAGTAAAGGAAAAGCTGTTTCTAATCCAACAATGCCAAAAGGAGCTAATTCCATTCCTTGAGCCTTTTCCGTTAAAGTATGTGGAGCATGATCTGTCGCTATAAAATCAATCGTTCCATCTAAGAGACCCTCGATTAACGCTTGTTGATCCTTCCTCGAACGCAGTGGCGGATTCATTTTGTACATCGGATCAGGCTGAGGAATGTCATCTTCACATAAGAGTAAGTGATGGGGGGTCACTTCTGCTGTAACTTTTTGCCCTCTTGACTTAGCTTCACGCACCAAGCGAACCGATTGAGCTGTACTGATATGACAGACATGATAATGTACCCCAATATCTTCAGCCAACAGGATATCCCGCGCAATATGAATCGATTCTGCTTCACTTGGTATTCCTTTTAGATCGTATTTCCGGGCAAACTGACCATCATGAACGGAAGCACCTTTCACCAAAATCGATTCATCTTCACAATGGGCAACAACTGGCAATCCAACTCGATGTGCTTCTCGCATCGCCTCTTTCATCATTCGGCTGCTTTGCACACCTACTCCATCATCAGATACAGCTACGATACCAGCCTTTTTCAACTGATTCATATCTGTTAATTCACGACCTAATTCTCGCTTTGTAATCGCACCAATTGGCAATACTCGAGCTAAGCCAACTTCTTTGGCAGTATGCACAATTTGTTCCACAATCTCTTTGGAATCTGTAACTGGTCTTGTATTTGGCATACAAGCGATTGTTGTATATCCACCCTTAGCAGCAGCACGACTACCTGTTTCAATGGTCTCTTTTTCCTCAAAACCTGGCTCGCGTAAATGAATATGCATATCTATAAATCCAGGAACCAAATGCTTACCAGCGAGGTCTATTTGATCCACTTGCTGTTGCTCGATCTTCGTACCAATCTGTCGTATCAATCCATCCTGAATCAGTAAATCTCGTTGTACCCATTGTTGTTCTGCTTCGTCATAGATACGTCCATTTTTTAACAGCACTCTAGACATCTCGTGCCTCCTTTTCCGTGATAGCATTTCACAAAACAGACAAAAAAAGTCTCTTTGCTCTATGGCAAAGAGACGCAATTAAACAAATAGCGCTCAGTCCCCTTGCCGATCTCACGGAATCGCCTTAAAAGGGCTATATTTTATGGTGATATAATTGATACAGCATCGGTTTCGGCATCTGTCTCTCGTAGTAATACCGAAACATTTTCCCGTTTCGAAGTCGGTACATTTTTCCCAACAAAATCAGGGCGGATTGGCAGTTCGCGATGACCGCGATCAATGAGGACTGCTAGTTGAATCAACTGAGGTCTACCAATATCAATCAAAGCATCCATCGCAGCTCGTGCTGTGCGCCCTGTATATAAAACATCATCAACCAAAATTACCTTTTTTCCATTCACATCCGGAACTTGTGTACGATCGATTGGTTGTAAATTTTCTTTATCGACGTCATCACGGTAAAAAGTAATGTCAAGCGATGAAGTTGGAATCGGACAACCTTCTATTTGTGCTATTTTTTCAGCTAATCTCTCTGCCAGATAAATGCCCCGAGATTTGATACCAAATAGAATCGAATCGGTTACGCCTTTGTTCCGCTCTAGTATTTCGTGTGCAATCCGCGTTAGCGCTCGTCGAATTGCAGCTTCATCCATAATGATTTTCCCAGTACCCATGGTCTTTGAACATCCTTCACTTTTTAGATAAAAAAAGCTTCTTGCCCCAGAGCTGGACAAGAAGCAGATCAAATAAACTACTACCTGATGAATTCCGCAACCTTGCCAGCCTCACGGGACTGGATTAAAGGCTCTATACAACTATTTAACAGTATGACAAGATCATAGCAAAATGTCAAGGAGAAATCGTTCATTTTTTCTTATTTTTTGCGTAGCTGCTCTAATAGATTCATAAATTCAACAGGTGGTTCCACAAGAAAATCCATTTCTTTTGATGTGCGCGGATGGACGAAGTGTAGCTCACGCGCATGAAGTGCTTGCCCTTCAATAAGTGCACTTCGCTTTTTAGGACCATAGACCGGATCACCAACAAGAGGGAAACCAATATATTTAAAATGAACACGTATTTGGTGCGTTCGGCCTGTCTCAAGTTGACATTCTACTAATGTATGCTCGGTCAAACGCTCACGAACCGTGAAATGTGTGACTGCTTTCTTACTGTTTCGATTGATTACAGCCATACGTTTCCGATCCATAGGGTCTCTCCCGATTGGTGCATCAATAGTTCCAATGTTATGGGGAAGAACACCCTGTACCAATGCCCAATAAATACGCTTGATTTGATGCTGCTGTAATTGCTCGGCAAGCAGTTGATGAATGTGATCATTTTTTGCAACAACTAACAAACCCGAGGTATCTTTATCTATACGATGAACAATACCTGGTCGTTCCGACCCACCGATACTAGAAAGCTTACCCTCCTGCAAATGGTATAACAATGCATGAACTAATGTCCCTGCTCGATTTCCAGCTCCTGGATGAACGACCATTCCTCTTGGTTTATTGATGACGAGCAAGTCATCATCTTCATATTGAATATCAAGTGGAATCGCTTCAGGCTGCAAATCACCCTCCCTTTGGACAGGAGGAGTGACGTTGATCTCTTCACCTACGCGTAACCGGTAATTACTTTTCATCTGTTTTCCATCTACTTTGATATACCCTTCTTGTATCCACTTTTGTACTTTACTTCTGGACCAATCCTCGCCAACCTGGACAATTACTTTATCGAGCCTTTCGTCCTGATATGCTTCAGTTACTCGCCACTGCCACTGCTTTATTTCATGATTCATGTTGAGATCCTGCTTTGGTAACAGTTGTCTCTTTCTCTGCTTGATCACTTGATTCACGGAGATTGAGGATTGCTAGAAGAATAACGCCTACCACAATACAAGAATCAGCTACATTGAAAATGGGGAATTGATAAGATTCATATTGAAAATGAAAAAAGTCAACAACCTCTCCCATCCGAATTCGATCCAATAAGTTACCAATCGCTCCACCTAAAACAAGTGAAAAGGCAAAACTCATCATTGGCTGTTTCTTACGAATACGCCAAAGATAGACGATTACAAAAAGAATGACACAAGTAGTAACCACAATAAAAAACCATCGTTGATTTTGTAAAATCCCAAACGCTGCTCCCTGATTACGATGAGAAGTTATATAAAACAAGCCATCAATAACAGGGATCTGCTCTCGTATGTTCATATACTGTATCACTAACCACTTGCTCCACTGATCAAGGGCTATTACCAATAATGCAAAAAAGTAGTATCGCAATCGTAAACCTGCTTTAACGATATGGAAAGCAGGTATTCACCTCCTGTAACATGACAACCGATAATATGAGCTTCGTTTATCGGGATCATACGCTTTGATCGACTCTCCGATTGTAGCATATGAATTTTATCGATTTCAATCTAGCTTTGTCATAGCGATAGAAAAAAAGAACCCATAAGGTTCTTTCAGACTGAATAAAAACCGAATGAGCGAGTGGAGAGGTGATCGGCAAAGCTCCATTTCGGGCGTAACTTAGCGGAATGACAGCTGAAGCGGCATTTTCCTTTTGGGCAAACTGTTCGAGTCTCCGCAGGCGGATGCCGGAGGAAGCGAGTTTTGCTCGGCCGCGAAGGCTGCCAGAACACGGATAGACCACATCTTTGCTAGCCCGGATCGGAGTGTTGCCGAAAGCCACGATCACGAGCCGATCACATGACTTCGTCTACAAGATGAGAAAACCCATAATGCTCTTTATTTGATTCTACTCCCATTTACTTTGTAAAGTACTCTTTCCAGCGTGTGTCAACTAATTGTATGGTCTGCTCGTCAGGTTCTACCTCAGCAGGATAAAAAGGTTTCATCCGTGCATCGATGACCAGTGGAAGTTGAAAGTTGATTTTGTTATGATGAAGCTCTTTTTGAGCATAAATATCATGAGCTGGATCAAATCTGGTAAAAGTTGTCCAAAGAAAATCGGTTTGACTTTGAATCGAATCAACATCATCAACCAGAAAGATGAGTGGCCAATCCTGTAGTTGCTCATGGTAATGATCAAGAATCATTTGTCCAAGTTGCGGTTCTTCCTCAAAAGATGCACCTGAGATTAGCAAACAACCTTTACAATAAGGCTTTATTTTTGGAGCAAGCTTTAAGACATCTCCTTGATATTGACTTGGTAACTCTCTAACTGGATCACCAATTCCTAATAGAAAAGCCTTACTGCCATGATGAAATTTGCGTCCTGTATAATCAAGTGTATCGATAGAAGTATCATGAATAATAATCAAATCGCGTTCTGGCTGAAAACGTGCCAGGATCAACTCTAGAAACTCTGAGAATCGACTAAGATCGCAATCTATATCAGTCAACATTAAAAACTTTGTCAAAGAGAGTTGACCTTCACCCATAATCCGAAAAGCATGCCCTACTGCCTCCCGATGATAGCTTTCTCTAACAATCGCTCCTGTTAATGCATGGAAGCCAGATTCTGCATAAGACCATAATTTTTTCACGCCAGGCATGACCATTGGAAAAATAGGAGAAAATAAACGGAGCATATATTCACCTATATAATAATCTTCTTGTCTTGGCTTCCCTACTACTGTAGCGGGAAAAATAGCATCCTTCCGATGATAAAGGCGTTCTATTTCAAATATCGGAAAATCGTGTGTTAAGGAATAGTAACCAAAATGATCACCAAATGGTCCTTCAGCACGTCTTTCAAGTGCAGGAACAGATCCACAAAAAGCAAATTCTGCTTCTGCAATAAGCGGGTGAGTTATGTCTTTCATGCGCGTAAGATGTAATTTATCACCCATGATAAATGATGCAAATAAGTATTCAGGGATCATTTCAGGCAGAGCGGCAATTGCGCTTAAAGTTAGAGCTGGAGGTCCACCAAGAAAAACCGATACAGGTAATGATGCTCTTTTTTTCTCTGCCACCTGATGATGAAATCCACCACCTTTATGAATCTGCCAATGCATCCCTGTTGTATGCTGATTATGTATTTGCATGCGGTAAACACCTAAATTATGCTCCTTTGTATCAGGATGCTCTGTATAAACCAATGGCAGGGTAAAAAAAGCGCCCCCATCTTCTGGCCAACTTGTCAGCGCCGGTAAATGGTTCAGATTTACTTGTTTCATCTGACGTTCTAATACAGGTGCTTGCTCTGGGGATACAGTCTTAAAACCAGTCTGAGCAACATCCCAAAGAGGCTGTCGCATTTTCCACAACTGAGTCATACGGGGTGGAAGAAGTTGGTGAACCGCTTGGGTTAACTGTATGATCAACTGTTCAGGGCGTGGTCCAAAAGCAAGTTCAATTCTACGTGGTGTTCCAAAAAGGTTTGTCACGATTGGAAATTTACTCCCTTTTGGATTTGTAAATAAAAGAGCTGGGCCACCCTCTTCTATGATTCGACGATGAATCTCTGGGATTTCTAATGCGGGATCTACTGGGGCATCTACTTCAACAATTTCATTCTCTTTATATAAAAGCTTTAGATAGCTACGTAAATTTTTATGCATCATTCCGCTCCCTTCTCATTTTATTATAACAGTATTTTCCGTTTATCAAATAACATGTCACAACATAGATCAGGGTAGTCTATTCAGGAAAGGAGAGGGATGAGCGATGAATCAAAAGCAAAAACAACTTCTGTATGAAAAATTACTTATCGAAAAGAAAAACATTGAAACGCAATCTAATAAAAACGAACACTTTGGATTAGAACAGTCAATGAATGAGTCCATTGGTGAATTATCTGGATATGATAATCATCCTGCCGACATTGGCTCTGAAATGTTTGAACGCGAGAAAGACATTGCCTTACAAGATGCTAATGAACATCATCAGATTGAGATCGAAGAAGCGCTCATGAAAATGGAACAGGGAAAATATGGGATTTGCGAAGTTTGCCATCAACCCATTTCAGACGAACGTCTAGAAGCAATCCCTTGGGCTCGAACTTGCGTTGATCATGTAGAGCAACGTGGTAGAGATCATCATACTCGTCCCATTGAGGAGGAAGTACTCTCTGAAATTGATTGGCAGAATAGCGGAGGAGAAGATGCGTGGGAGCGTGTAGAGGAGTACGGCACATCAAATCCTCCAGATTTCTTTCGCAATGGAACCAATTACCAACGGTTAACTGTTGAAGCAGATGAACACGAAGATTATGAGTCGTTCGAAGACAGGTTGTAATTTAGCTTAGTGAATGCCCCAACCTATCCGATTGGGGCATTTTCTCATTCTACTATAGTATAGTGAATCACTGTACTTCCGATTCGAAGTTCTGTCATTTCATCAATCTTTTCATATTTGAGTTCATCCAGTAAAACATTATCATGAAGTAGCTGTTCAAAGCTTTCAACAGCACTTTGTTCTTTTTCACCTAGATCAAGGACCAATTTGATCCGCTTTTCAACAGGCAAATCAAGTTTTTTACGCTCTTCCTGGATGGAACGAATCACTTCACGGACAAATCCTTCTTGCTTTAGTTCTGGCGTTAGTGTCGTTTTTAAAGCGACTGACAAAGTTTGTCCTGTTACAACAACCCAATTGTCCTTTGCCTGCTCAGATACAAGTAAGTGTTCCCTTACATCTAACTCAATTTTTGCTCCATCTTTAGCCTGATAAACTAACCCATTTTGCGATACAATTTTTTGCGTCTGATCTGATGAAAGCTGTTTGAGGTATGCTTGGATTTCCCCAACATAGCGCCCAAATTGAGGTCCAGCCACTCTTAAATTTAATTTCAAATCATAATTAAATAATTGCCCGGTATCCGAAAGAGATTGAATTTCTTTCACATTGATCTCATCTTTAATAATGGCCTCATCAGAAGCAAAATGTACAGATTCCTCGCTCAGTACATATAAGAGTGACAAAGGCTGTCTTGTTTTAATACCCGCTTCATTTCTTGCATTTCGAGCCAATTCAACAATTTGTCGCACTTGCTTCATCTCGGCTTCTAATTGTAAATCGATTGCCTGCTCATCTACTTGAGGGAAATCAGTATGATGCACACTTGATTGATTGGCACATAGATTTTGATAAATCTCCTCAGCTAGAAATGGCGCATAGGGAGCGACCATTTTACTTAAAGTAACTAAGGCCTCATATAGAGTACGATATGCCGCTTTCTTATCCTCTCCTAATCCACTACCCCAGAATCGATCACGCGAACGACGAATATACCAATTACTCAAGTCATCAATTAAATCCTCAATTAACCGTGCAGGACCTAATAAATCATTGTCATCCAACCCTTTGCGCACTTCTTTTAAAGTGCTATTTAACCTTGAACGAATCCAACGATCTAAGCGGTGTGTTGAGGCCAATGCTTGATCTTTATCAGCTTCATAATGATCGATATCAGCATAGAGTGCATAGAAAGCATGTACATTATTTAAGGTATCAATCACTTTCGATTTTGCCTCAGCCACAATACGTTCCGAAAAGCGTTTACTATTCCAAGGTGCACTATCTGAGAAAAGAGCCCATCGAAAAGCATCTGCTCCATAACGGTTGATAATCTCCCAAGGATCAACTACATTCCCTTTACTTTTTGACATTTTTTGTCCATTTTCATCTAAAATATGTCCAGTAGAGATCACTGCTTTATAAGGCGTTTGGCCATTAAATAACGTTGAGACCGCTAATAAACTAAAGAACCATCCTCTTGTCTGATCTACACCTTCACAAATTATATCCGCGGGAAATTGCCGTTTAAATTTCTCTTGGTTTTCAAATGGATAGTGGTATTGGGCAAAAGGCATTGAACCGCTATCAAACCATACATCGATCACCTCTTTTGTCCGTACCATCTCCGAATCACATTGACTACACTTTAACTTGACTTCATCCACATAGGGTCGATGCAATTCTAAATCTGCTGATACATTACCGAGAGCATGTTTTCGCATTTCCTCATGACTATGTGGTGCAAATTGATGATCACAATGAGTACATTCCCATATATTAAGTGGCGTTCCCCAATATCGGTTACGACTGATGTTCCAGTCAACTAAGTCCTCTAAAAATTTACCAAATCGTCCTTCTTGCAAATGATCTGGATACCATTTGATCTGCCGATTATTCTCGATTAATTGATCTTTCACAGCCGTCGTCTGAATAAACCAACTTTCCATTGCATAATAGAGCAATGGTGTTTTACATCGCCAGCAAAATGGATATTTATGTTCAATTTTCTCTTTGGAGAAGAGTCGATCCCGTTGAGCAAGTAGCTTCACAATTTCTACATCACAATCTTTTACAAAACGACCCGCTAGAGGCGTTACTTCTTTGGTAAATTTACCTGCTTTATCTACTACTAAAATCAGACTGATCCCATTCTGCTTAGCAGCTTGATAATCATCTTCACCATGAGCTGGAGATGTATGGACTATCCCCGTCCCTGATTGATCGCTTACATAATCAGCAGCAATGACCACATGACCATATTTCGGCTTGGCAAAGTCAAAAGGTGGTTCATATTTCTCACCCACAAATTCGTGCCCTGGATGTGTTGAAAGTACCTCATAATCTTCTTTAAAAATCGAAGGTACTAGTTTCTCTGCTACAATATATATCTCATCACCTTGCTTTACACGAGCATATGAAAGTGATGGATTGATAGCAAGAGCAGCATTTGAAGGCAAAGTCCACGGCGTTGTTGTCCACGCAAGAAATGACTCTTTTGCGCTTTCACGAGGGAATTTAACCGTAACACTGATATCTTTTACCTGTTTGTACCCTTGAGCCACTTCATGTGAGCTGATCGCAGTTTGACAACTGGGACAATAAGGGCTAACCCGATGCCCACGCTGGAGTAAACCACGCTGGTGAATGGTCGCTAAAATGTTCCATACGCTCTCTATATATTGATTATTAAGAGTAATATATGGATTTTCCATATCTGTCCAATATCCAATGGCCTCTGTTAATTTTCGCCATTCTCGCTCATAAGTAAAGACACTTTGCTTACACTTTTCTACAAATGCTTCAATTCCATACTCCTCAATCTCTTGTTTACCTGAAATACCTAACTCTTTTTCGACACCTAATTCAACTGGCAAACCATGAGTATCCCATCCTGCTTTACGGACTACTTGATAACCAGTCATGGTTCGATAACGACACAGAAAATCTTTGATGACCCGACCGAGAACATGACCGATATGAGGCATTCCATTCGCAGTAGGAGGACCTTCATAAAATACAAATGATGGACTTCCTTCTCTTTTCTTTATTGATTGTTCAAATGTTTTTTCTTTACGCCATTTTTGAAGTACCCTTTGTTCACGATCATACGCCTTTTCCTTTACATTAACACGCTGCATATGCATTCATCCTTTCCTAAGAATACAAAAAAACCCGTCCAAAAAGGGACGAGTTACTCGCGGTACCACCCAGTTTCCATTGTGCTAGCTAACAAACAATGGCTCTTTAAAGCTGTAACGGAGCTAACCCGGCTTGACTTACTAAAATGTTCAGTCGCGCTTCTCTGAGAGGATATTCCACAAAGCAATTGTGGTTGACTTTCAGCTCTTGGTCAACTCTCTGTACACTTTTTGCTTCATGTACTTGGTCTCTTCATCAAATCCACTAATTCATTTTTAATCGATCTCGACCAAATCCTATACTTCAATAAAGAGTTATCTTGGATAACCTCTTCTACTGAAAGATTTGCCAAGTTCATCTCATGAGTTCTAGGTTCATATCATATTTGATATGATCTGGTCACATGGCTTACGCCATTCAGTGTTACTATTGTAATGAGAGGACACTTATTTGTAAACCTTATTTTATATTGGACTTGTAAAGTGTCCCATGATTCTTCAATCCGGTAAGAACGAGAGTCAAATTTAGAACATCGCCTTTTTCTTTAGTTTGCGTGAAGTTCTACGAAGTTCTCGACGTGGTTCTTCCTCTTCTTCTAGATAAGAAGTAGCTACTTCATCGAGTACGCTTGTATCTTCCATTGGGTGAAACTCATGTGTTTGCTGATCCATTAGTAACTCAGGATTATGTGGTTGATTGGAAAATTGTTCCAACTGACGGCCTGTTTCATCCAAGTTTGTTTCCAATTCTTCAAGGGACTCCCAATCGGAGTTCTCCAATATATCAAGATGCGACTGAACCAATGTACGGAATCGAGCCCGATAAATCGTTGCCTTCTGTTTGAGATCCAGAAGCTCCGTATGTATCGCACGCGCTTTCTGTAAAGCCTCATTGATAATCCGATCTGCATTTTTCTCTGCTTCTTGTACGATCAGCTCAGCCTCTTTCTTCGCGTTGAGACGTACCTCTTCCGCAACCTCTTGTGCCACACGAATCGACTTATGGATACTTTGTTCCATCGACGATAAAGATGCTACAGACGGTTGTAGAGACATCTGCTCGGTCTGTTGAGGATAACGCGCTGGAACATGAGTCTGAGTTTGTTGCTGTTGCAATTGTGGTTGAGGTTGAGTCTGATGATGAGGATGAGTTTGGTGAGTTTGTGGGTTTGGATACATCTGCTCTCCGTCCATCATTTGCTCCAATTCACCCTGCAACTCTTCGACCTGTTGTTCTAATTCCATCTTTTCCCTAATTAATAACTCAAAATCCTTAATGATTTGATCAAGAAAATCATTGACCTCATCCACATCATACCCACGAAACGATCGTTTAAAGACCTTGTTGTGTATATCGTAAGGTGTAAGTGGTGACATCTCCGCACCTCCTAGGTTATTTGCATGCTCTATTCGACAATACTACCAGATATCCCTCTTGATTGCTATATATTTAAATTCAAAAAATAGATATCTACGTAATTAGTCGAAATATACTACTAGCAGCTTATAATTTCCTTTTTTCGTCAATCTATTGCTGTCGATGATGGTGACTCGTCCAAAACCGCGAATTGAGAGAACATCTCCGTTCTTAACCAGTAAATCAGCTCGTTGAACTACACGCCAGTTCACCTTAGCTTTACCCGATTGAATCAAAGAAGAAACTTTAGAGCGGGAAAGTCTTAAAATACTTGCTAAAACAGCATCCAAACGCAGAGAAGAGACGAATATAGAACGTTCAACCTTTCGTGGTTCTGATTGATAGAGTGACTCACGTGAAATCATTTCAACAGATACTGACTCTCGTCCTACTTGCTGAAGGGAAAAACAAATAAATTGACTAATCTCTTTGGCAATAATGATATCGCACCCTGTCATATGGGGGATCAAATCACCTATTTTTTCTCTACGGAGACCCAATCCTAAAATGGCTCCAAGTACATCCCCGTGTTGCAGTCTCGTTCCTGAACGGGCGATCAGGCGATAATAAGCGAGCGACTCCTCATCAAATTCTGAGCTTAGAACTTTCTGAGCCATGATAGCGCGACATCTCTCTGCATTTGGATACCCTCCATCAAATTGGAGAGAAATTTCCCTTTCTCTATTTACTAACGTTTTAAGTATATACTGCTCGCGTGGGTCAAGAAAAGGCGTTGTGATAAATTGGTAATGAAGGGCTCTTTCTAACCAATCTGTACAGCGCTCAATGAAAGGATGTTCATCTTTTGAAAAATGCTCAAAAAAAGTTCCCTTCAAACAAAAACCATTCCTATGAGCCCTATAAGATAGACGAGTCCCAGATAAATAAAACGTAGTGCAAGGATCGCTACAATCGGAGATAGATCAATCATCCCAATGGGAGGAATAATCCGACGAAACACAGAAAGATACGGTTCAACGATCATAGCTAGCACTCTACCGACTGATGATTCCTGTAACTGAGGAATCCATGACATCAAGATATAGATAAAAATCAATATACTGTAGATATTAAACGCCCAACTCAAGATAAAAAGTATCCAGTCCATACTATCGGTCACCTCTTGATCCTACTACAATGGGTCATTCTCTTGTAGCATTTCCGTGATTGTTCCTTGCACATCTACATTGGCAGGAGCACAAATGAAAATATGTGGACCCAACTTCTGTATGCTTCCTCCCAGAGCATATACAGTTCCACTTAAAAAATCAACAATCCGAATTGCCTGATCGCGTCTAACCAATTGAAGATTGACCACTACTGGACGATGACTTTTAAGATTATCAGCAATCTCTTGTGAATCTTCATAGGACCGAGGTTCAAACAAAACAAGACGAATATTTTTTTGGGTATGTAATGAAACGATGTTGTTTTTTGATTTACTCATCGATGAAGCATCCATCTCCTCGTATTCATCATCGTATTGTTCATCTTCTTCATTCATCCCAAAAAAACCCATAATACGATTCATCAATGTTTGATCCGTGCTCTCAGATTGACTCATTTGGATCAACTCCTCTTTCCCACTAAGACGGAGCCTAGACGTACCCATGTTGCCCCTTCTTCTATCGCTACTTCAAAGTCTTGTGACATACCCATCGACAAATGCGGCACTTTTATCTGTGGATGTTGTAACTGTTGCAATTCATGCTGCAATCGTTTTAACTCCCGAAAAACAGGCCTTACCTCTTCTGAATTAGGAGTTAGGGGCGCCATCGTCATCAAGCCCACAATCTCAATAGAAGATAAATTCGCCACATCCAGTGCAAAATCTTTCAATTCATGAGAATAAATTCCATTTTTTTGCTTTTCTTGTGCAACATTTACTTGGAGAAAGCACTTCATACTCTCTCCACGTTGCTTTAGACGCTTGTCCAATTCTTGAGCTAAAGACCATCGATCAAGGGAGTGAAGATATTGAAAACGGCCTATAATCTCTTTTACCTTATTTCGCTGTAAATGACCAATAAAATGCCAAACTCCCCGATCACCGATTTGCTTCCACTTTGGAACTGCATCTTGCACTTTACTTTCACCAATTTGATTCAATCCCGAATCTAAGACAGCCTGAGTCGTATCTACATCGACATACTTTGTTACTGCAACCACTTGTACATCATTTGGATTTCGATCGACTCGGTGGCAACTATCAATTATGCGTTGCTGTACAAGTTTCCAATTTTGTTGAAGCTGCATTGATCCCACCTCTATTTTTTGGCAATCCAGGCAACCATACGACCCGTATCACCACGATCTCGACGATAAGAATAAAAATATTGTTGATCGCAACTTGTACACCATTTCGAGACGATAAGATGCTCAGGTCGAATACCTTCTCGCAAAAAAATTTGTTGGTTCAATTTTTTTAAATCCAATTGGTATAAACCTTCATCCACTTGTTTAACAAACTCTTTTTGAGATTCAGCCATTGGAAAAAGTTGCCGAATGGGCTTCATTACATGATCATCGACTATATAACAGCAACCGCCAATCGATGGTCCAATCGCAATTCTCAAGTTATGCGTTGAACTTCCTTGAGCGGTTAATTTCTCAACAAGCCGACTTGCCATTTGAGCAACTGTCCCCCTCCAGCCAGCGTGTGCAACTCCGATAAAACCTGTATCGGGGCAATAAACAAAAAGAGGAACACAATCAGCGTAAAAGGAGGCTAAAAATAACTGACGTTCCTGTGTGATCAATCCATCTGTATTGGAAAAGGCTGTTTCTTGCTCGGTTGCTCCTTTCCCTCGATCACTTGCTGTTACCACAGCAATCTGTGTTTCATGTATCTGTGTACCACAAGTCCATGATTCAAGTGAAAATCCCAATTGCTCAACCAGTTTTCTGCGATTCTGTAGTACTTGAGACTGATCTTGCCCAATATGTAAAGCATAGTTACGATCGTTACGATCCTCATGAGGTAAGCGAGCACTAAAACCAGCAACCACATTCGGAAATTCCCACTTCCAATGCTCAAGGGAAAAATAAGGAACTTTAGACATATGCTGATAAACAAAGGGTTCCATTGGCTCTCCTCCTCACACCATCTTAACACATGTTTCATTTTAGATAAAATTCTACAGCGAATCGTGCTTTGGAACAGATCGTGTAGGGGGAACTGCATCAAATATTTGACTATCCATTCTGACCAAAATAACATCTGAACCGATTTTCACAATTTGCTTCCAAGGAATTACCCATTCTTGACTACTACTAAACCAACTAAACAGTTTACTTTCAGCAGGGATTACAATGGAACGGATCATGCCCGAACGTAAATCTAGCTCTAGGTCTACAATCTGTCCTAATTTTCTTCCATCAGCAATGTTGACTACATCTTTTGCTTGCAGTTCCGATATTTTCACGATCTCCGCCCACCTTTCACTCTCTATTTATCTATATGAGATATATCCAGAAAAAGATGCATTCAAATAAAAAACCACTGATTTTATTTTCAGTGGTTGGAAAAAATCACTTTGTTCAAGTAATAAATTTATGCATTTGTTGAATAGCAGCTTTTTCTAGTCTTGAAACCTGTGCTTGCGATATTCCGATCTCTTGCGCCACTTCCATTTGTGTTTTTCCTTCAAAAAAGCGCATAGAGAGTATCATTTTCTCTCTTCCATTTAATTTTCCCATCGCTTCCTTTAATGCAATCTCCTCCACCCATTCAATATCTTTCTCTTTATCATCACTTAACTGGTCCATTACAAAGATGGGATCGCCACCATCTTGATAAACTGGCTCAAATAAAGAAACAGGGTCTTGAATTGCATCTAAGGCAAAAACAACATCCTCTTTTGGAACGTGCAGACGTTCAGAAATTTCATGAATCGTTGGTTCTCTTGAATGCTGGTTTGTTAACTGATCACGGACTTGCAAGGCTTTGTAGGCAATATCCCGCAGAGAACGAGAAACACGAATTGGATTATTATCCCTCAGATATCGGCGAATTTCTCCAATGATCATAGGGACTGCATAGGTGGAAAATTTCACATTTTGGCCGAGATCAAAATTGTCTATCGCCTTCATTAGACCAATACAGCCCACCTGAAAAAGATCATCTACGCATTCGCCTCGATTATTAAATCGCTGAATTACACTGAGCACCAGGCGCAGATTTCCGTTAACCAACTTTTGTCTTGCAGTAATATCACCTGCTTGATACTGCTGAAAGAGAATCCGCATCTCTTGATTTTTTAATACTGGAAGTTTTGAGGTATCTACCCCACAGATCTCTACTTTGTTTCGCGCCATAGACAGTACTGTTACAAATTAGTAACAGTTCCGCACCTCCTCAGGATGTACTAAAACCAAGTATCTCCTGAAGAGGAATTTTTATAATCTAAAAGCAAACTATACCATTTTATTGAATTCTTTGCGTAATCTCTTAATAATCCGTTTTTCTAATCTTGAAATGTAAGACTGAGAAATCCCAAGTAAATCTGCAACATCTTTTTGTGTCTTTTCTTCGTTTCCATTCAAGCCAAAACGAAGCTCCATTATTTTGCGCTCCCGATCATTCAAATGAGATAAAGCAACCCGTAAAATTTTACGATCAACTTCATCTTCAATATCCCGATAGATGGTATCATTTTCAGTTCCAAGTACATCTGAAAGTAGCAATTCATTTCCATCTAAATCAGTATTAAGCGGCTCATCAAAAGAAACCTCGGAGCGAATTTTATTATTACGACGTAAAAACATTAAAATTTCATTTTCAATACATCTGGAAGCATAAGTAGCTAACTTTATCTTTTTACTTGGATCAAATGTATTCACAGCTTTAATCAAACCAATCGTTCCGATTGAAACCAAGTCCTCAATATTAATTCCTGTGTTCTCAAACTTTCGAGCAATATATACAACTAGACGTAAGTTTCGCTCAATTAAAATTGCTCGAACCGCTGGGTCACCCTGTGGTAAGCTTTGTAATAAATGCTCTTCTTCTTCACGCTCCAAAGGCGGTGGTAAGACCTCATTACCACCAATATAGTAAATTTCTTCTCCTTTGAAACCTAAAAAGATAAGTAGGCGATACCAAAATAGCTGAAACATGATCCTCCAACGAACGATCATATATTTACCCCCATTTAAAAAATAACCAGTCAAATGCTTTTCAAATACAATTCCTAAACAACCATACTCATACAAGATGGATGAATAAGCGCTTGATAAGTTCCATCGGTAGAGAGACGACCGACATCTATACCTATGATCACTTTTCCAGCATTATGCCAATTATTTTCTCGCCACAAGCATACTGCATCTGGACGAAAAGCGATCATCATCTCACCCTCAAAACCTGCCGCACGATAGGGAATGATACGCAGGCGTGCCATCCACTCAATAGGCAACTCGGACAGCTTCGTTTGCCATTGGTTACTTTTAATAAAATCAATTACAATTGATGGAATATGATGACGAAGTTGATCGAGTTCTACCATCATCACAGGCGCGCGAGAAATCGGATCGCGTAATTGATTACCTGTATCGACTAAGCCTATGCATTCAATGGTGTGATCAGCAATTTGAATACGTACAGATGTGAGAAATGAGTCAATTTCAGATCGCTGCTGAATAGATCGAAAGGTAAAATGTGTATAGACCCAAATGAACGGAAACGCAATAAGGACTAAAAACCAAGAAACTGATGATTCTGATAATAATGCCCCACCAGTGATCTGTGCTGTTCCGGTCAATAAGTAATGCAGGGCAACCAATGCACCACCGCAAATGATACAGGTTAAATAAAAAACTCCGACGTTACGCAAATATGCGGCAGGATGTGAAAAACCAAAAGCAATCACAATCATGATCAGTGAAACAAGTAATTTAAACAACAGTGTATAAAAAGGAGCAAAGGCAGTCCAAAGATAACATGTTGCATACAATCCACCGATAATTGCGGCTACAATTAATCGCCAAATGGGTACACGCTGTTTGCGAATACCTGAAGTAAGCCATAATAATAAAAAGTCAATCACACTATTGAGGAGGAAAACCAAATCGGCATATATTACCACTTCTCGCCAGCTCCTAGCATTGAGTTCTTGCTCAAGTATACTGTAGGTCTTTAAAAAAAGTCTGTCTAAACTTGCCAGCTGAAAAACACTAGTTTTGTCGAACCAAAATACCTGTGTTGCTCTGAGGTTAACGTGTAACCTAATTAACCTAGGTCATAATAGACTATATAAAATAATCCTTTATATACCTGAAAATGAGCATAAAAAAGAGCATGCGAGAATTCGCAGACTCTTTCAGTTTAGAAGTAAATTTTTGTATATAAAATATACTCATTCTACCTACTTGACAGCCTTATAGCCAAAGAAATCGATCGTTTATTCATGTGAAGTTGCTATTCTTTTCACTTAATATCTACAGAACTAATCCTATCGTTCCAACCTTGATTTTTAAAGTTGGAATAATTCCCTGGTCTGAGTTCCCAACGATCCCCTGCATAGTCACTATGTTCATACACAATGACTCCATTTCCTGAAGAAACTTTCGCAGAAGAAAAGGTATCGTTCCAAGCGTTACCAACATTGCTCACATCGTTACAATAGGTGATACTTTTTCCGCCATAATCAATGTGTTCAAAAAATTCAACACATGAACTTCTTTCCGTATTCCCTTTGTTAGCGAATACAGAAGAGGGTAACAAGGCACAACCAAATAACACGAAAGCAGATAACAAAGTGGCACGCTTCTTCATTACATCAGCTCCAATACCATATTTTAGGATCTCCCTTCTTTATTATTTACCAAAAAAATCCATTTGTCTAGCTATTATCATCACTTCGTTTCAAGGACAAAAAAAAGGCACCCATTGGCACCTTATCAAAAATACAATCTCGTCCTTTGTTCCTTTTATACTCTATGCATGTCTTTATTTATTGTTTTTCTTTGCATTAAAAGAATTTCTTAAAAATGTAGGGACATCAAAGTTAACATCTTTCCCATCAACTACGGATTGATTTCCTTTTATAAAAGATGGAAAAATATCTTTTTCATCCTGCTTTTCTTTCACTTCAAAATCTGGTTTTCGAGGTCTGCGGGTCGTATTTGCCTCCTGTTGTTGAGCAGCGTGATCAAAGCCTGTAGCGATCACAGTAACGTATATCTCATCTTTTAAATCCTCGTTAATCACTGCACCAAAGATCATGTTTACCTCCGCATCAGATGCAGATTGCACAATATCAGCAGCTTCATTTACCTCGTAGAGACTTAGGTTGGTACCGCCCGTTATATTCATTAATACACCACGTGCGCCATTAATCGAAGTTTCCAACAATGGACTACAGATTGCCATCTTGGCTGCTTCGGCCGCACGACTATCTCCAGTTGCTTTCCCGATTCCCATTAATGCTGAGCCTCGTTCGGTCATAATCGTTTTCACATCAGCAAAATCAAGGTTAATCAAACCTGGAACTGCGATTAGATCAGAAATACCTTGTACGCCTTGACGTAAAACATTATCCGCTTCGCGAAATGCTTCAAGCATAGGAGTATTTTTATCTACAATTTCAAGTAGACGATCATTTGGAATCACAATCAGGGTATCAACATTTTCTTTCAATGCTTCCACACCTTGATCTGCTTGAGTAGAACGCTTTTTCCCCTCAAAACCAAATGGACGGGTCACAACTCCTACTGTCAAGGTTCCTAATTCGCGTGCGATTGCAGCAATTTCAGGAGCAGCACCTGTACCTGTTCCGCCACCCATACCTGCCGTGACAAAGACCATATCAGCACCTTTTAATACATTCTCAATCTGATCTCTACTCTCTTCTGCTGCTTTTTTCCCAATTTCAGGCTTCGCTCCAGCTCCAAGACCTCGCGTTAATTTTTCACCAATTTGCACACGAATGGGAGCTTTTGAACGATTTAATGCTTGTGCATCAGTATTTACGGCAATAAATTCAACACCTTGCACCCCGGATTCAATCATACGGTTAACAGCATTACTACCTCCACCACCCACTCCAATCACTTTTATCTGTGCAATTTGTTCAATTTCAATATCAAATCCCAACATCTTTTTCCCTCCCATACGTTTTCTTTAAATGAATTCATTTAACCAACTTTTTACCCGTTCAAACGGGGAAAGTCCTCGTTTTCTTTTTGGACGAGAAGTCGACTCAACCATCTCGGAAAAACGTAGAGCTCCCCTTTTTTGCAGATAATGAATCATACCAACACCACCTGCATATGAAGGCTCTTTTACGCCAATATTATTAGGTGCTGCTATCCTCACAACATCTCCAAATTGCTGCTTCGCTACATGAATGATATCCTTTGTAGCCATAACGCCACCTGCTAAAACATATCCTCCAGGTGGCTGATCTGGGAAGCCCATCTCCTTTACTTGCTGTCGAATTAAATGAAACATCTCTGCAACACGGGGTTCAATAATCATCGATAACTCGGCTTGTGATACTTGATTCTCTTCAGCCGCACCGATCATTTGCACAGGAAATGTTTCTTTATCAGAAGCATGTGCTGTACTCGCACTACCGTATTTACATTTTATCGCTTCTGCCTCTTCCGTCTTCACACGTAAACCGATAGCAATATCATTGGTTATGTACTCACCACCAATGGGAATTACCGCAGTACCAGCTAGATGTCCCTGCTGATAAACGGTTAAAGAAGTGGTCCCACCACCTATATCAACCATGACCACGCCTAAGTTCTTTTCATCCTCAGAAAGTGATAACTCACTACATGCTAACGGTAAGAAGACTTGTCCAGCAATATTGAGTGACGCTTTTCCAACAGAACGCATGAGATTATCGACCATTGTCTTTGTTCCTGTCACAATAATGGCTTCTACTTCCAATCGTACACCCATCATTCCATTTGGATCACGAATATCGTCGAGCCCATCAACAATAAATTGCTTAGGTACCACTTCAATAATCGTTCGTTCAGGTGGAAGTGGAATCACTTGCGCAGCTTGGAGAACTCGATCAATATCATGCTGCCCGATCTCACGATCATCACTCGAAACCGCTACAACTCCATGACTCGTCTGTAATGCAATATGATTACCCGTCACGCCAACATATACTTCAGAAATCTCTATACCAACCACTCGCTCTGCATGCTCGACAGCTTCGCGAATGGATTGAACCGCTTGGTCAATATTGATGATAGCACCCTTCTTCATTCCCTTAGCTTCTGATGTACCGACACCAATGATTTGCACCCACCCATCTGGGTCTATCTCTGCTACGATTATGCGTACTTGTGAAGTTCCTAGGTCTAAACTCGCTATATATTCACCACTGCTCAATCGTTTGGCACCTCCTTACCACAAGACGTGGAATTTGCAAATCATTCATACTTCAATACTTTTAAGCATCGGAAAAAGAAGGAAAACACTTACAATCTTTTATTCAACAGGATAATGGATATCCCTCTTTCAAATACCAACATTTGTGTTTTATCATAAAGGCAAAATAATTAACCATCTGAAAGACCTGTATCTGAATGAAACCAAAAACTCCTTAAAAGATAAAGAGTTCCCGGTGGATGATTGCGAAAAGAGAGATAAAGTGGTAGTTTTTGCTTAATCTCACTTGCTCGAATATAGATTCGATGATGATACTGACTACGGATCATCACCTGATCAGGTTGTCCAGACACTTGATCTATTGTTAAAAATTGTTTCCGCAATGTGACCGGAACTGAAGCAAGCCCTTTAATCGCAAGGAAAATCCGTTCATCCCAAGCATCAGATTCAATCAAAGGACGTGTAGCAACTTGGATCGGACAAGCATGATTGCCAAGCAAAACACCGTTACTTAAAACTGGGATTGCAAATCTTTGTTGATACGAAAGATAGGCGACAACTGGATACTCATGCAAAAATATGTATAAGCGGTTTGGAAACCGTCTATCTACTTTGACATCTGCAATTTCTGGTCGCTTTAATAAAGAGGATCGAATGGATTCTCTGTCTAGATCAAAAAAAAATGAATCCCTTTGTAAATTTGCCTGCTGCAAGATCTGTTGCTTTGTTAAAAGCCGATTTCCCTGAATATGAATCTGACTTACTTTACTCAAGGGAGAACGCATAAAGAGGGTTAGCAAAATCCCCGCTAAAAACAGAAAGATGAATAAAAAAACCAATGGAGAGGGGGAACGATTGCTTCCAACCTTTGTGCGGAGGGAAGGAATTCGTTCAACCAATTCAGCTACTCCTTTCCATACCAATGATCATGGATGAAAATGCTGATGAGGGGAGATTTCTCATCATAAGCAAAGTGGTTTTTCATTTACAAAAAATGTTTTATTCACATACATTTTAAACGAAAATAAATACTAAATGAATGAGTTCTTAACTATAATTGCGCATGATTCTTTTAATTGATTATCCAATTAACCCAAATTTTTCCTAATTTATGAGAACGTAACAACTCACCTTATGATCAAGTGTAGCTGTATCCCATTTCAATCATGTTATTACAAGCCGCTATAAACCTTCTAAAGCTGCACTTGCAATCGTACGTAATGGGACAATCTTTGTGTAACAATCATTTCTGTATATTCATACTCAATTTTCTCATTATACAGTTGACACGAATATCCTACAAGAGAATTGAGGAAACACCTCTTTTCCCTCACAAAAATGTAGATTTCCGTTCTCATCATTTTTAAACATGCTTCTCTCATTCTTCACTATATACTACCACAAATAGGTTAAACAAAAAAAGCAGCAGAGGATATCTGCCGCTTTATTTCTTTTCTTCACCAATCATTTTTACTTCAGGGATCAGTTCAATCTGGGTTCTTTTATAAATCTCTTTCTTGATAAAATTTATCATCTCTTGAATATCATCGGCTTTGGCGTCTCCGCAGTTGATAATAAAATTGCCATGAAGCTCGGAGATTTGCGCTCCACCAATTTGATACCCTTTTAGACCTGCTTCTTCAATCAGTTTTCCCGCATGCGTATGCGGTGGATTTCGGAACACACTACCTGCACAAGGATGCTGTAGTGGTTGGGTTTCACGACGCCGATTTTTAAATCGACTTAATCTATCTGTGATCTCAGTTCGGTTTCCTTCAGAAAGCTGAAACGTAGCTGCCGTGACGATCCCATGTAACTCATTTTGTAAGATAGATGTCCGATAACTAAAATTCATCTCATCTTTTTCTAATGTATGTTTTCTACCTGTTTCATCTAGAATAACCGCCGATTCAAGTATGGCTGAAATCTCTGATCCATGTGCCCCAGCATTCATATAGACGGCTCCGCCAACATTTCCTGGTACACCTCCTGCAAACTCTAGGCCTGCTAAACCTTGCCGCGCTACATAAGTAGCCAAACGAACCATTGAATACCCACCGCCTACCGTGAGTCGCGTTCCATCTATCGCAAGCTGATCAAAACCATCACTTATTTTGATGACAGCTCCACGAATGCCGCCATCCCGAACCAATAAGTTTGAGCCACGACCAATTGCAATCCAAGGAATCGTTCGTTGATGAAGAACAGAAATCGTATTCTGTAACTCTTCTTCTGTACGCGGATGAACAAAAAGATCTGCAGGGCCACCTACTTTCCACGTTGTATGTCGTGAAAGTGGCTCTTCTAAACGTACATCACGAACTCCTAATTGAAGTAATTCATCTAGCACTTGCTGCATATGTGAATCTCCATCCTATTCTTATAAACTTATTCAATCATATTATTTGCTCACCGTTTGATCCGGGAAAGATTGAGCAAAACACCAACAGCTACAAGTGTCAGAGTTAGAGATGAGCCCCCATAGCTTAGAAAAGGAAGTGTAATTCCCGTCACCGGAAAAGCGCCAGACACAACACCAATATTGATTACAGATTGAATCATTAACATAGAGGTAATTCCGGCAGCTACAAAACGATGATATGTATTTGTTGTCATCATGGCTACACGATAGCCTCTCCAAATGAGAATTGCAAACAGCAAAATAACCGTTCCAGCTCCTAAGAAACCTAGCTCTTCAGCAATGATTGAAAAGATGAAGTCTGTATGAGGCTCGGGTAAATATAAATGCTTTTGACGACTCATGCCATAACCCAGTCCCATCAATCCTCCTGGCCCCATCGCATATAAAGATTGGATCAATTGATAACCAGCGCCGAGCGGGTCTTTCCAAGGGTCTATAAAAGCGGTGATTCGAGCAATTCGATAAGGAGCTGCTAATACTAATCCGACAAAGCCTGCGATACCAACAAAGCTAAGTTCAATCAAATGTTTTTTTCTTGCACCAGCGATTAGGATTAAGATCATCCCTGTCCCTACTAACACAGTACCTGATCCCAAATCAGGTTGCATCATAATTAAAGCAAAAACACTACCTAAAATTGCTAGACTTGGCAATAATCCTTGACGAAAAGAGGTTAATTGAAAGCGGGGCTGAATAAAAAGATGAGAGAAATATAGTATAAGTGCTAACTTCATAAACTCTGAAGGCTGAATACTAAAAGCCCCAATCCCTAGCCAACTACGCGCTCCATTACGTAAGATTCCAACACCAGGGATTAGGACAATGATTAACAACGCAATACAGATAAACAAACCTGGCTTCGCTAATTGTTGAAATCGAGTCTGGTTCATCTGGGCTACTAATAACATAAAGAAAACGCCCAAGGCGGCAAAAAGGAACTGCCGCTTGGCAAAATAAAATGGGTCCCCATATTTATGTGCGGCAAAGGCTGCACTTGCACTATAAACCATTAAAACACCTATGGATAATAGCATCAAGATTGTTCCGATAATGATCCAATCTGGATTACGCTGCACCTTGGACATTTCCATATCACCTCAATCACGAAACGGAAAACATAACTATTTATACAAGTTATGCACAGCTTGTTTAAACATGCTTCCCCGTTCCTCAAATGAGGTAAATTGATCCCAACTTGCACATGCAGGAGATAATAAGACAACATCACCGCTTCTCGCTAAACTTGAAGCCATCTTGGCAGCTGCTGTTATATCTTCGACCACATAAATTTCTTTAATCCCAGCCTCTTCTGCCCTTTTTTGTAGAATGGAAGCAACTTGCCCATAAACAACGACAGCTTTTACATGCTTAGCAAGTGTTGGTACCATTTCGCGAAAATCAATCCCACGATCTAAACCACCACCAAGCCAAACAACTGGCTGATCAAATGATTCGATTGCTTTCATCGCTGCTTGAGGATTCGTCGCTTTCGAATCATTATAATACTTGATTCTTTGATGTTCAGCGAACTCCTCTAAACGATGTTCCACCCCTTTAAATCTGGACAAAACTTTGTAAATACCTTGTATGGTAGCACCAGCAGATAAAGCAATTGCTGTTGCAGCCAGAGAATTTTCTAAATTAACATCTCCTTGTAAGCAAATATCTGCTACAGGTATGATTGTTTGTTCTTGTTGTTTAGGCAATCGAGCAACAACTTCACCATTTCGAACAAAAACGCCAGTTTCTAATTGTTGTTGACGGCTAAACCATATAATATTAGCCTTTATCGCTCGACTTACTTCTTTACTCACTTGAGCATCTGCATTTAATACTGCAATATCTTCAGCAGTTTGGTTCTGAAACATCTTCATCTTTGCTTGAAGATATTCATCCATTCCTTGATGGAAATCAAGGTGTGCTGGATAGAGATTGAGTAGAGCAGCAATTTTCGGGTGAAATTGAAGCGTGCCTTGTAACTGAAAACTGCTTAATTCTGCTACCAGCCACTCTTTATCTACCAACTGATCCACTACTTCAGTTAAAGCTGTTCCAATATTGCCAGCCACAAGACTTTGAATTTCACTTTTTTGTAACATTTCGCCAACAAGTGTCGTAGTTGTCGTTTTGCCATTTGAGCCTGTAATACTAATAATCGGCGTCTTGATCAATCGACTTGCAATCTCTATCTCTGTTACGATTGGTATTTTTAATGCTTTAGCTTTCTGTAAAAAGGGTATCTGATAAGGGATACCTGGATTTTTCACAATCAGATCAATCGGTTGATTAAAAAGGTCTAATGGATGCTCTCCACAGATCACTTGAATTCCAAGTTTCTCTAACTGTGATATTTCATTTATGCATTGCTCACGTTTTTTTCGTTCATTTACGGTTACAGTCGCACCAAGTTGATGTAAACATTTAGCAACTGCAAGACCACTTTTCGCTAATCCGAGTACTAAGATGTTTTGATTTTTCCAATTCACCGAATAAACACCTCAATATAGACACCAAAACCAGCTAGTAAGAGTCCTACAAACCAGAAAGTGGTCACGACTCTCCATTCTGACCAGCCAACCAGTTCAAAATGATGATGTAAGGGACTCATGCGAAAAATTCTTCTTCCTCTGGTCTTAAATGACATGACTTGAATCATAACAGAGAGTGTTTCTACGACGAAGACACCCCCAATAATGGGTAGCAACAATTCTGTCTTAGTAATCACTGCAAGAGCAGCTAATCCACCACCCAAAGCTAGTGATCCAGTGTCGCCCATAAAAACTTTTGCTGGATGTGCATTATAGACTAGGAATCCAAGTAATGCGCCTACTACAGAAATTGAAAAAATCGCGACCGTGTAATTACTCTGTACCATACCAATAACAGCATATGCACCATACGCAACGGCCGCAGTCCCGGCTAGGAGACCATCTAATCCATCCGTTAAATTCACCGCATTAGACGAACCAATCATCATCAGCAGCAATAGAGGCAAATATAGCCAGTTAAGCTCAATCGCCAATCCAGTACCAGGTATGGTCACACTAAATATGTATTTATCCGGCTGATAAACACGGACTTCCATCAAAACCCAAAAAAGTACCAGACCGATAAACAGTTGCCCTAGGAGTTTTTGATTAGCTGTCAATCCAAGACTGCGCTTCATGACTACTTTGATGTAATCATCAAGAAAGCCAATAATTCCATAGCCCATGGTAGCAAAGAGCAAGAAAAATAGATCGGAATTGATCGCATACTCCTTATGATTGAGATTCAAAAGGACAAAACTACTAAATGGCAGTGCCGTCAACAGAATCGCGATCAAGATAATCGCTCCGCCCATTGTCGGTGTACCAGCTTTCTTCAAATGGGCCTCGGGACCCTCTTCACGAATACTTTGACCAAACTTCAAACGTCGTAACATAGGGATCACCATAGGACCCAATAAAACGCCAATTCCAAATGCAACGGCAAGAGGAATCAAGATGATACGAATATCAATATTGCTCATCGTACTTTTTTTGCTCCCCCTAAGTTAATTGATCTACTACTTGCTTTAATTTTGCAGCCTGTGAGGCCTTAACCAATAATAACACATTCTGATTTCCTTCATGACTTAAATGTTTAATCGCTTCCTCTTTACTTTCAAAATGATGGACGATCTTTGCATGACCAGCTTGCTCGGCTCCTTGGGAAATCCACCTTCCTTTTGCACCTAAGGTATAGATTCGCTCTACACCTTTTTCTACTGCGTAAACACCTAAATTCCGATGATACTTTTCTTCTTCAGAGCCAATTTCATACATATCGCTAACCAATATCCATTTCTTACACTGTGGCGCTAATTCCTGTTGAAGATCAATTGCGGCTCTCATAGAGGTAGGGCTTGCATTATATGTATCATCGATCACCATCATCCCATTAACGGCTCTTTTCAACTCCAAGCGCCCTCCGGTGATCATGGCCTCTTTTAAACTTTTTGCCATCTCTTCATCACGACAGGAAAATTGTCGACCTGCTTCAATTGCAAGTAATGCATTATAAGCATTATGCCTGCCCAACAATGGAATTTGAAATAACTGTCCCGTCTTGGATGAGCGAAATTGAATTCCTTCAAAACCAACCATCTCTACCGCAAGAGGACGATCATCATTACCTTCGTTCCATCCTATATGGATGACTTGTTGGGGAAAATTGGCTACCTTTGATGTAAGTAAAGGTTCATCACCATTCATAATCAACTTACCATCATGTGATAATCCAGCTTGAATCTCCAACTTGGCATTTGCAATCCCTTCACGAGAGCCAAGGAATCCGATATGTGACTCACCGATATTTGTGATGATCGCAAGGTCTGGCTTAGCTATCTTTGATAAACGCTCAATTTCACCTGCATGATTCATGCCCATTTCTACAACGGCAATCTCAGTTTGTTCAGGAATCGATAAAAGTGTAAGTGGTACACCAATATGATTGTTATAGTTGCCTGAGGTCTGATGAACGCGATAACGAGAGCGGAAAGCTGCTGCCAATAAATCTTTCGTTGTTGTTTTACCATTACTCCCGGTTACCGCAACAATCGGGATTCCTAATTCCTGCCGATATTTCTGGGCCATTTGTTGCAACGCATGTAAAGTATCAGAAACCTGAATAATAGGAAGCTCGATAGAGGGGATTGGACGGTCTTCTTGCCACAATACAGCAACTGCACCCTTTTTCTTTGCCTCTTGCACATAATTGTGACCATCGAATCGTTCTCCGACAAGAGGAATATAAAGTTGACCAGCTACGACTGTGCGGCTATCTGTGGATACGCCACGGAAACTATGTGAACGTTCGTACGAATCCTCGCTTTTCCAAATTCCGTTTGTAGCCTGTTTCAGCCATTGAAGAGTGCGTTCAATCATGTCTACCACCGCCTCTATAGGCACTGAATAATCCTATTATTACGATATTCGAATGCCTATTTCTGTTCTTTGTTACATATGTATGTTCACTTGTCTTCATTTCTTCACCCCATTCTTTAAAAGAATCATAATAAAAGACCACGAGATCAGCTCATGGTTAAAGTGAAAATGATTCAAGCGAAACCACTTTTATTGTAATCTGCTTTTTTTTATTTGTCACTTAAAAACTACAATCATCCGAAATGCTGGCATATCGAACCAAAACCTACTTTGCAGAAAAATCATTGATTGATTCGAGAAGTGAAGATTCATTCTAGAACAAAGATCGACTTTTATCCTAGATATATCCGAATAGTAGAACCTTTTTTTAAACGTTGCCCCCCTTTGGGAACCTGATTGATCACTTTCTTCCCTTGACCTTTCACCTCTAATCCAAATAATGAAAGGCTGTTTTGAATTTCATCTGGTGTTTGTCCGATGAGATTAGGTACTTTTACCAATTCAGGCTCAAGCGGATCTTTTTTCGGTTCAATTTGGTGAGTTCGTTTTGGTACTCCTAAATAGCGAAGAATATCATCAATCATATTTCCTACAATCGGAGCAGCAACAACACCACCAAACTGAATCCCTTGCGGATTATCAACTGCAACATAAACGACAACCTCAGGATGATCAGCCGGTGCAATACCAATGAATGATACAATATGGTTATCTGTCATATATCGACCATCCGGTCCCACCTTTTGAGCAGTACCTGTCTTTCCACCTACCCGATAACCATCAACAAATGCTTTTCGACCAGTTCCCTGTGCTACAACACTCTCTAAAGCGATGCGTACTTGTCTGGAGGTTTCTTCTGAAATAACTCTCCGCACAAAAATAGGCTTCTTTTGACTGATGATATGATTATCTTTTGGATCTAACCAGGCTTTAGCTACAAAAGGTCGATATAGTTTCCCACCATTTACAGCGGCTGATACAGCGGCCACTTGCTGAATGGGAGTAACTGAAACCCCTTGTCCAAATGCTGTTGTAGCTAATTCAACCGGCCCTACACGGTCTGGTCGAAATAAAATTCCTTTTGCTTCTCCGTTAAGATCAATGGAAGTCTTTTCTCCAAAACCAAATCGATAAATATATGAAAATAATTTCTGTTTTCCCAAACGTTGTCCAAGTGCTACAAAGCCAGGGTTACATGAGTTCTCAACTACTTGTAAAAATGTTTGTGAACCATGTCCTCCTTTTTTCCAACAACGTAAGTGCGCCCCTCCCACTGTTGCAAAACCCGGGTCAAAAAAACCCTCTTTGAAACTAACTTTCTTTTCTTCTAAAGCAGCAGATAATGTAATGATTTTAAAAGTGGAACCTGGCTCATATGTTTTCCAAATGGGTAAATTTCGATTATAGATTTCAGGTTTGACATGACGATATTGGTCTGGATTAAAAGCAGGGCGGCTTGCCATGCCTAAAATTTCACCTGTTTGTGGTTTCATCGCGATAGCTAATACATTCTCAGGATGATGCGCAGCCATTGCTTGATCTAATTCTCGCTCTAGAATCATCTGAACTGTCCTATCGATAGTTAATTGCAAATGGGCTCCATCACGCGGCGGAATATAATGCTCAACTCCACCTGGCAATCGTTCTCCTCGTGCATTCGAACTAAAACTAATAGCCCCACGTTGACCACGTAACTGCTGATCATAAATTAGTTCTAAGCCTGCCAACCCTTGATTATCAATACCGGTGAATCCGAGTAGATGAGCTGCTAATAACTTATCTGGATGATAACGTTTACTATCTTCCGTAATGACAATTCCTGGTGTTTTCATTGCTTGTATTTGCCTTGCCGTTGCCTCTGAAATTTTTCTACCTTCTGGATTAAGCCGAACAATTAATTGTTTTTTAGTCATTTCTCGATATATCTTGGTTTCAGACGCATGTAAAATAGCAGCTAAGCGTTTTGCTGCCTTTGCTGGCTCTTTAATTTGTGCAGGGATTACCATAACTGAAGGTGCACTGACATTATAAGCAAGCTTATTTCCATTTCGATCCAATATCTCCCCGCGCTTCGCTTCAAAGGGAATATTTCTTGCCCATAACTCTTCGGCTTTCCCACTGAGCCATTTTCCTTGTATTAACTGCACATATCCTAAACGCCCCAATAACGCTAAGAAAACAAGCATTGCGACCACAAATACGATAAATAGCCTTTGCTTCACCAATGCTGCTATTGCACCCAATCCAAATCCCCCTCACGTTGCAACATGCTTTAGACAAGCATATGCAGAAAGAAGGAGAATAGAAGAACACTTGATGCATAATAAATGTGCAAATAAAAACCCCTTATCTTGAAGACAAGGAGCTTACTTTACATTTAATGATTCAAGTAGATTTTTATCCACTTCATGTACTTGCAATGATTTTTTTAGAATTTTACTCGCTAATGGTGCTGCAACTGAACCGCCCGTCGCTTCTCCACCAACAATGCTTGGTTCATCTAAAGCAATATAGACCACTACATCTGGTTTATCAGCTGGAGCAAAACCAACAAATGAGACAACATACTTATTATCTAGATATCCATGACCATTTGGATCAGGTTTTTGTGCAGTTCCTGTTTTACCTGCTACTTGATATCCTGGTAGATCAGCTTCAATTCCTGTCCCTTGCTTTACCACATCCCGCAACAATTCCCGTACTTTTTTGGTTGTATCAGGATTTAAAATACGTTTTCCACTCGGTTGAATGGTCTTTAATTTCTTTTTTGACTCTTGATCCCAAACCTCTTTTAACAGATGCGGTTCGTAAAGGGTACCGCCATTCGCAATCGCACAAACTGCCATCACTTGTTGAATGGGTGTTACAGACAGACCTTGCCCAAAAGATACTGAAGCCAGTTCTGTAGGGTATAACTGTCCATTAAAGTAATATCCTGAAGCCTCTGCGGGTAGATCAATTCCTGTCTTACGTCCTGTTCGCTGTGTTATATCACCAAAACCAAACTTATCAATATACTGAATCAAACGATCTCTACCCAATAATTGTCCAAGTTTTATAAAGGCTACATTACTTGATAACTCAACACCCTCACGAAATGTTATCGTTCCCCAACCGCTAGGCTTCCAATCACGGATGATTCGATCTTCAATTTGAATGGAACCAGATTGAAAAGTAGCATTTGGATGAAATAGTTTCTCTTCTATAGCTGCTGCTAGGGTAACAATTTTAAAAGTAGAACCTGGTTCAAACTGACTTTCTACAGCCATATTGTGACCGTTTTTAGCAGTATTATATGTATCACTAATCTGATTGGAGTTAAAGGTCGGATAACTTGCCATTGCCAAAATTTCACCCGTTTTCGGATCAGCAACTATCGCAGTTCCACCTTTTGCTTGGTATGTTTTCATCGCTTCAGATAGCTCTGACTCCACTTGATTTTGGATGCGTGTATCAAGCGTGAGTACCATATCTTTGCCTTGAATCGGAGGACGAAATTTTTGTGGATCGTCCTCAATCATGGTGCCGTCTTTTGTTTTTTTAAACTTGACCTCTCCCGATTCTCCTCGTAGCAATTTATCATAAAACGCTTCAATTCCGCCAATCGGTTGGTCGTCCGTATTTAAAAAACCAAGGACATGTGCAGCCTGATTACCACCATATTGTCTTTTTTTAGTTGGAAAAGCATAAATTCCTGTTAATGCATCATTTTGTTCTTTTAACTTTGTAAATCGTTGATAAACATCTTTATTGTATTTGTATTTACCAGGGAATCGGAATTCAATCGATTTCTGACTTTTGCTTCGCTTTTGATTTAATTTATCTAAAATTTGTTGTTTTGACACGCCAAGAAGTGAGGCCAACTGTTGGGCTGTTTTTTTTTGATCTTTAACTTGGGAGAGTTCAGCCCCAAATACAAATGCGTCCGTCTCCCAGGCTAAATGGTACTGATGTGTACGATCATATATTGAACCCCTTTTCGGTCGTAATACCTGTTCTTTAATCCAATTTTTCTGTGCTTGTATGCTCAGTTCATCTGAATTAACTGTTTGTAGCCAAAACAACCGTAAAATTAGCGCACTTAAAATAAGCGTAGCAATCAATCCTATGATCAGAGTACGTTCTTTGCTTTTTCTAGTTAAAGAACCCAAAGCTGTCCACCTCCTCAACTCCCAGCAAATCTATCTATTTTTTAATGCTGCTGAACTGAGGGAATGGACTGTGTCGCCTTCATCTGCAAACCTTGTTCTTCAGCAAACTTCCGAACACGTTCCATACTACCTAACCGTTTTTTCTCCGATTCCAATTGAAGATTGACCTCTTTTGTCTTTTCAACCTCTGTACTTATCTCTTGAATCGATACGTTAAGTGCCGTTACTTCAGCATACTTAGCAAGTACCACTGATGCTAACAACACACAAACAACGATACTAAACAGATATAGAAGCTTTTCTCCAACAGGTAGTGCAATCCTTGGTGCCTTCTTGCTACCAGCCTTCAATTTTTTTTGATTTTGCTTCTCTACTGAATAAGCAAGAGCTGCATTTCCTTGATTTTCCCTCATATCGATCCTGCTACGAAAACATAGTCTAAGTTGTCTGCAATGATGAATGCTATACAAACTTATCTACGTTCTTGTAACAGATGTTCACCTCCTTACAACTACTCAATACAATTCGTATAACTCCTAATCTTTACCCTTAATCTATCTCTATCATTCTATTTTCTCGGCAACACGCAGCTTTGCTGAGCGTGCACGTGGATTTTGTTTAATCTCTGTTGTCGATGGAAGAATCGGCTTCCTTGATATTAAGCGTAACTCTGGCTGTTTTCCACACATACAGACAGGAAAAGTAGGTGGACAAGTACAACCTTTAGCCAATGTTTGAAAATGACGCTTACAAATGCGATCTTCTAACGAATGAAAGGTGATGACACAAATTCGACCTTGATTCCTTAGGAGGGAAGTTGCAGTGGAAAGCGCCTCTTGAAACGCTTGAAGCTCATCGTTGACCGCAATCCGAATCGCTTGAAATGTTTTACGAGCTGGATGAGGTCCCGTACGTCTAGCTGGGGCAGGAATCGCTTGCTTGATTACTTCAGCGAGTCGCAATGTACGCTCAATGGGTCTTTGAGCGACTATCTTTGCGGAAATACGTCGAGAAAATCGCTCTTCACCATAACGATAGATCAAGTCAGCCAATTCAGACTCAGTTGAATGATTGACAATATCATACGCCGTCAGTTTTTGTTCACGATCCATTCGCATATCTAAAGGGGCATCAGTATGATAGCTAAAGCCACGTTCTCCTTGATCCAATTGCGGTGAAGAAACTCCAAGATCAAATAAAATACCATCTACCTGATCTATTGATAATCCTTGCAATACTTCCTTCAGATGGCGGAAATTTGCTTTACAAATATGTATTTGACAATCAACTTCCAATAATCGTTGTGAAGCGAAATCTAGTGCGGTTTGATCTTGATCTAGCCCCACTAGTGTCCCTTTTGATGATAGCTTGCTTGCAATATGCAAACTATGACCCGCTCCACCCAATGTGCAATCAACATAAACACCATCAGGCCGTAATGCCAATCCTTCAACCGCTTCCTGCTTTAAAACTGTCTCATGTACAAACAATCAACTTCATCCTCACTCAAAGATCAATATCTACAATGTTTTCTGCGATCTTATGGAATGAATCTTCAGATACAGCGTAATATTGCTCCCATCCCTGTGCATCCCAAATTTCGATTCTCGATGAGATTCCAATAATGACACACTCTTTTTGCAGATCAGCAAAACTCCTAAGGTTACTTGGTAGCAAAACCCTACCCTGTTTATCAAGTTCTGCTTCTGTGGCACCTGAGAAAAAAAAGCGTGTAAATGCACGTGCATCTGCTTTGGTAAATGGAAGGGTTTTTAACTTTTGCTCTAATCGCTTCCATTCTTCAAGTGGGTATACAAATAGGCAATGATCCAATCCACGTGTAACAACAAAGGAAGCACCTAAATTCTCACGGAATTTTGTCGGGATAATCAATCTTCCCTTATCGTCAACGTTATGACGATATTCTCCCATGAACATGCTAAAGCTCCTCCCTTTGTTACCACTTCCCTCCACTTGCCTCCACATTGGTAATTATACCACACGCATATGAAAAAATCCTGCACACTGATGCAGGATTTCACCTCATTTAACTAGCAATTGTTATAACTTCCAACTCGCTTGATACTCTTCCTGTTCTTTATTTAACTCATCAATTGCGATACCATTTGCCTCTAAATAGTAACGAGCGACTTGCTCATCGATTTGATAAGGAACATCAAGCACACGATTACCGATTTTTTGGTAATTTTCATCCATATACAGCAAGCACAATGCTTGAAGACCAAATGTCATATCCATAATTTCGGTTGGATGCCCATCACCAGCCGCCAAGTTTGCCAGGCGTCCTTCAGCAATTAAATGAATTCTTCTTCCGTCTTCTAATATGTATTCAGTGATATTTTCCCGTACAACTTGGACAGATGTAGAAATGCTTTCTAGAGCTGGTTTATCAATTTCTATATCAAAGTGCCCTGCATTCGCCAAAATGGCTCCATCTTTCATCAGATGATAATGCTCAGTACTAATTACATTTTTATTACCGGTCACTGTGATAAAGAAATCACCTCGTTTTGCAGCTTCACGAATCGGCATAACTGCAAACCCATCCATATGTGCTTCTGCTGCACTGATTGCATCAATTTCCGTTACAACCACATTTGCCCCAAGTCCTTTGGCACGCATTGCTACGCCTCTACCACACCAACCGTATCCGACGACAACAACTGTCTTACCAGCTACAACAAGGTTTGTTGTGCGATTAATCCCATCCCAAACTGATTGACCAGTTCCGTAACGATTATCAAAGAGAAACTTGGAAAACGCCTCATTTACGCCAACCATTGGAAATTGAAGCTCTCCTTGCTTTTCCATTGCTCGTAATCGAAGAATCCCTGTCGTTGTCTCTTCACAGCCTCCCTTGACCTGTCTCATCAGATCAGGACGTTCAGCATGTAATATACTTACAAGATCCCCGCCGTCATCAATAATTAAATCAGGCAGTGTCTCTAATGTATGAATTTGATAAAATTTAAATTCATCAGGGGTTGGATTATACTTTGCAAAAACAGTAACACCTTCAGCAACTAAAGCAGCTGATACATCATCTTGAGTAGAGAGTGGATTGCTTCCACATACGGCAACCTCTGCCCCCGCATCGCGAATCAATTCTGCTAAACAAGCTGTTTTGGCTTCTAAGTGTAGACAAATCGCTACTTTTTGACCTTGGAGTGGTTTTTCAGCCATTAATTTTTCTCGCAGTCGGTTCAAAACTGGCATATGTTGCCATGCCCAATTAATTTTCAAACGACCTTGTGGAGCTAGATTTATATCTCGAATCAAGCTATTTGTCGCAGCATTCATTTTATTTTGTACCTCCCTTAATCAAACCGAAACCAACTGACTGTCAAGCACTATTTATGTCCATTATACTCTCTATATGATACTTGATTATTAAGAAAAAAGAAAGGGAAACACATTCCATTGAAAGTAATGAACGGGATTTTTTGGGCTTTTTAAACAAAAGTATTTTGGCTACGTTATAATAAATAAAATGAATCGTTGAACGATTGGGGGATACAATTTATGCCACATCCGAAGGTCGAACCACTCCGTATCAATTATAAAACGCTAGAGGAATTTCAAAAATTTAGCGAGTATGGACTTCCTGAACTATCCATGTTAGAAGACTTACAATCCAATATCATTGAAAATAATAGTAACTCTCCCTTTTACGGAATCTATCAGGATGATCAATTGATCGCTCGAATTAGTTTATATCGAGTAGATGCAAAATATGATGTATATTTTTCTCCAGCACAGGATTACTATGAATGCTGGAAACTAGAAGTACTTCCGCAATATCGAAATCAAGGACTCGGCTCTGCTTTGGTAAGCTATGCAAAAAAACTAGGGCTGCCGATTAAAACCAATGCAAGGCGGCGATCTGATCCTTTTTGGCGTCAAATGGGATTTCAGCCTGTTCGATACAATCCAGTACGTGATCGTGGCGAAAGTCCTTATGTTTGGTTACCGCCTGGCGTTCAATTAAAGGATTAAAATAGAGCCCTATGAGCAGGGCTCTTTACTATTTTTTAGGGTTCTCTTGAAATGTAGGTCTTTGTTGCGCTAGCTTACGCGCACGATCCATGATCTGCATCAACGCTTGATAATCATCATTCACAAGTCGATAATCTGTCTGCATATGGTTCATCCTTGATCTCATTTCAACATTTTCCATTTCAAGACGTTGTATCGTTTGCTCGCTCTGCTCTAGCTCTCTTTCCAATTGTTTTTGCGTTTTACGCAACTGACTGAGCTCACCCTTATAATGTCGAAGATAACGAATAATGTTATCTAATGAATAAACTGGATCAGCGGTACCTTCAAACGATTCATTTGTAGATGATGGCATATATGTAGAGGTAGACACACGATTGCGATTTCTATTTTGCCGCTCTTGTTTTGCTCCTTGAATCTGAGTTCCATATTGTTTGCGTACTGCACTGTTCCATCGAAAACCACATGCTGCTGGGGTACGCCCTAAACGATGGGCAACCTCTTCAAATGCTGAAAGTTGTGTTCCTCCCTCTCGAATATGACGCAATGTGATCTCTGCTAAAATGCGATCATTTTCTTCTGTCCAAGCATCTTGCCGTTTTGCTGTCATCTAGCTCCTGCTACTAAAGAAGTCTCTTTAGTGCAGGGATTCACCTCCTTCTTTTCACTTTGATGCGGATATGAGATGAGTAAGTTCGATATATTCTTTCTATGTTTATGCACTTGATATAAAACATAGTCTTCTTATTAATCATTCATCTAAAGATGCCAAATCACTCAGTTTTTGGTTTATTGAGTTACCATCCTGTATTGACAAAAGAAAGGTAGAGTATACTTAGCGCTTGGTTTCACTGCATAAGAAGTGTCTGCATTTTGACATCCATTATGCATATCTTGCTCCAAGAATAGTCAAACTGTATAATGAGTCTGTAATCATGACCGTTCATAGGGGATCGAAATTTTAAGATGAAAGGAGTGGCAGACGTGGATCGTATGTTTCGAGTACTCGGCTTCTGGGCCTTTGTGATCGCTTTAATGTTCTTAGCTGGACATATGTACATACCTATGTTTCTCTTTTTGGCACAAGCATTAATCTTTGTTGTTTTAGGTTATCTACGTTTTACAGAAAAAACATATATGTATTTATTTGGTAGCTATATGTTCCTGTCTTTCTGTGGCATGGTCGTCTTTGCCACTTTTAAATAAATCAGCGAGGGCTTAAATATCCCTCGCTGATTTTTTTTGAATTAACACCTGAAAGCGTTCACCCATTGCTTCAGGATGGATAAGTTGTGTGATCATTCTCCTTTGTTTTGCTTCAACGGAAAACGGATCATTAACTGCTCCCTCTGATAACATATCTAGAATTCCTGCATCAATTAGGAACCTAGCCTGTGAACCATAAAAGTCAGTTTGCCATCCCAAGTTTTGTCCCTCTCTAAGTAAGTAATCAAACGGAACGTCACTCGTCATATCGATCTCACCGAGATGTTCATATGGTTCTTTGATCTGCTTATGTTGATAATAATATCGAATCGTACCTACTTGTTTTTCCTGTATTTGTTTAATGGTACCTCCATAATCGATGGTCATTACATAGCCTTGATGTAACCAATGTTCTATTTCTAACAGCCAAGGTTTGATTTGTGGTGAGTACTCAAAACAAACACCCTCTTCAACCGGAAGCCATCCATTTTCTTCCATCTGAGCACGCATATGTCCCTTAACAGGTAAATATTTTTCTTCAAATTCTCCTTGGGAATTCAGAGCAACATAACACTCTTCTAGAATACCTCTTTTCAGTCGATATCGGCGAACGGGGAAAGCATCAAGCAATTCATTACTATAGATGATCGCATAATCACTTACAGGTATTTCATTCAATTGACGTATATATCGTGTAGGGTAAGGTGTATCAACAAGTTGCTGCCTCGCTAAATCCTGATGATAATCACTTGTTTCCAGCAAAAAGACAGTAAGTTGATCAATAGGAACTTTTCTTCTTTCAAGAAAATGCAGCACTTGTTTCATCAAGGTACCATCTCCCGCACCCCATTCAACCAACGCCACAGACTGATTTGGTAATCTTCTATATACTTGTTCTGCAACTCCATAAGCAAAAGGTGCCCCTACACTAACACTGGTAAAAAAATCGCCTGCTTTACCCACTTTGGGTTGCCGACGATGATAGTATCCATATTGTGGATGATAGAGCGCTAACTCCATCAAACGATAAAACGAGATAACCTGTTCATTTGATCGCTTTATTTCCCATGCGATTTGTTGTACAAGATGGGAATCAATCATATGTAACCTCATTTCTCAAAGACTAATGGGCGAATCTGTTTCTCAAGTTCAGATGGAACCAATGGCCCATCTTTGGAATCAATAATCTTACCACTTCGATCTATAAAAATGGAACTAGGTATAGGACCAATCCTATACAATCTTACAACTTCTCGATTGCGATCCATCCAGATTGGAAAATTTAACTGGTACTGTTTCACAAATTGAGCTGCTGCAACATCTGTCTCAGCGATATTAATGCCGATTACGACAAATCCAAGTTTACGATATTTTTCATACATAGATTGGATTGCGGGCATTTCAGTCCTACATGGCTCACACCAACTTCCCCAAAAATTAATCATCACTGCTTTACCATGTAGATCAGATAATTTCACTTGCTTACCATCTAATGAAGTGAGTGCAAAGTCTGGGGCTTGCTGACCAAGCTCTGGTTTCCCTTGATCTTTCTGTACAATTGCCTGGTACAAGGTAAAACCAACAAGCGCTAACATAATGATTAATAAAATGAGACGTACCCATCGACGTGTTTGTTTCGACATCAAAATCCTCTCCTACTAAAATCCAGTAAATCCTCCTGTTAAACGAGCAAACCACGCAATCATTTTTGTCAATTGATCTGTATAGAGTAGAATGCCAAAAAGAATCAAAAAACCTCCGCCGATTTTCATTACATATCCTGTATATTTCAGTAACCACTGCATCTGACCAATGAATAATGCCATTAAAAAGAATGGTATGGCGAAACCCAACGTATAGAGTGTGATATATAAAAAGGCAAGAGATGGTTGTGTTAGAGCCAAACCTAGCACAGATGCTAAAATTGGACCTAAACAAGGAGTCCATCCCGCTGAAAAACCCACACCAACTAAGAAAGATGATAAATAGCTAACTTTTTTTTTATGGAGTGCAAATCGCTTTTCTTTCATCATCCATGTAGGCTGAAATAAACCAGTAAGAAAAAGTCCCATTACAATGATCAAAATGCCACCCAACATACGTAGCAACTCTTTATAATCACTAAAAAACTGACCAATCCAACTTACTGTAAAACCAAGCGCGTAAAAAATAATTGAAAATCCCAAAATGAAAAATAAAGTATGCATAATTGTGAGGCGCCTGATTTCACTACTCTGGGTAGATTGATCTCGTAACTGGGCTACAGAAACACCTGTGATGTATGAAAGATAGGATGGGTAAAGCGGCAGACTACATGGTGATATAAAAGAGAGAATTCCCGCCCCAAAGGCTAACCACCATGAAACGTTCTCCATATTCACCTCCTCCTTTCCCTTTTATTGATCTAACATCTGATCAATTAAGTGATCTAGCTGTTTCTTTGAAACAGAACCCACTATTTTTTCCTGAATTCTGCCATCAGGATTTACAATGATCGTGACAGGTATGCCTGGTACACGATATTTGCCTAAAGCGATATTTGTCTTTTCTTTATCGAGGTAAACAGGAAAGGTATAATGTTTTGTTTTAACAAAATCAAATACTTCTTCTTCCCCTGCTTCCGTCATTGTAGCATTCACCATGGCAAAATTAATTCGATTTTTATATTTATCATAAGCGGACTGCATATAGGGTAACTCTGCTTGACAAGGCTCGCACCAAGAAGCCCAAAAATTCACAAATGTCGGCTTTCCTTTATTTTGATACAGCTCCATTGTATCTCCTTTGAAATCGGTCAACTTAAAATTAGGCGCACAAAACCCTTTTTCAGGGCGAGACTGATTAGCCGATTCTTTGATACAAGATGCTGTTGTTTTTGAAGTCGGGTTATTTTTCCCAGGCCAAGCATACCAAACGGTAATCCCCACAAAGGCAAGAAGTAGAGCCAAAATAATCCCATTCCGCCAATTCATTTAACCTTCCCCCTCATTAACCCATGATATCAGATGAAATCAAGGAAAATTTTACAACATGTGAACATTTGCGTTCATCAATCGCTAAGAAAAGGATTATATTTCCGTTCAAAATCAATATTCGTTTTAGATCCATGTCCAGGAAAAATGGTTGTCTCTGATGGAAGAGTGAGCAATTTTCGATGAATAGAAGTAATCAATTGATCGTAATTCCCTTGATATAAGTCAGTACGACCAATTGATTGTCGAAAAATCGCATCTCCTGAGAAAAGGTATGGTTCATGATAGAGACTAATGCTGCCTGGAGAATGGCCAGGAGTATGAAGGATTTGAAATTCCCGACCAATCCAACGTATCTTTTCATTACCTTTTAACAAAATATCAGCAGATTCACATGTAACCATAAATTCTAAAGGTAATTGTGCGGAACCATTCTTTGAAGGATCAGCGAGCCATGATGCTTCTTGCTGATGAAGATAAACCTTAGCTTTTGTATATTCACGAAGTTGGTTTAAACCACCAATATGATCAAAATGAGCATGGGTAAGCACAATAGCTTGAACTTGACAGCTATATTCTTCAATCTTTTGTAATAACGAAACAGGATCATATCCTGGATCAAGTACGATAGCTTCTTTTCGCTGTTCATCTGTAAGCAAATATGTATGAGTCCCCAAAGGCCCAAGCGTAAAAGTTTCAATATTCACAAAAGGTACTCCTATCTATATCATATAAACCTAAATTTACAAATCTTGGTCTGTTAACATTTTTAATCTTGGAGAGAGTAATAAATAATGATTTCAGTAGAAAGGACGTATAACCATGCTCAAATATGTGATTGCAACATTAGGTTCTCTTTTATTATTAATGGGATGTCAGCAAAAAAATGCCTTGCCTTCACCAAACCATAAAAGTGCAACCCCTCAGCGAGTTTCTTATGATCAACGAGTAAAACAAACACATCCATCCGCTCATCGGTCACATTCACCTCAGGTTGTCGCAAATCGCTTAGTTCAGATTGCGACTAAACAACCTCATGTAAATAATGCTACTGCTATTTCACTGGGTCGATATACTTTAGTGGGACTTGATGTAGATGCTGATCTAGATCGAGCAAGGGTTGGGACAGTAAAATATACGGTTGCACAAGCACTTAAAAAAGACCCCAATGGATCAAACGCGTTAGTAACCGCAGATACAGACCTTGTGCAAAGAATTCGGGAGTTAAGCCGTGATGTTGCCAAGGGGCATCCGATAAAAGGTATGATGGAAGAATTAGCAGATATTGCAGGGCGAATTGCACCTCAACCGTCTAAGACTGTCCCATCCCGTGTAGACTAAGGCATGTAAATTTTGTATATTGGAAAGAACGAATAAGCAAAGGAAGAAAAATGAATGAAAGTAGTCTGTATTCTTTGTGATCGTTTTTTCGAACCTGACCGTTTACAAACCAAGAAGCTGCATAAACATCCACATCGGATTCAGATATGTACTGAGTGTCATGATCGAATCAGCGAAGAAACGCTTGCTCGCCAGGAACTTCACTCAAACGACTGATTATAACGAGGCTCACGAATGATTTCCTGTAGCAGTTTTTCTGCTTCCTCTTGTGGAAATAATTGTTGATGAGCCTCCCCTTTTTGCAGGTAGGAAATGATATAGACTCTTTTCTCTTTATCCAGTTCTAACTCTAATTGATCAATTTCATGGTCCTCTCTGAGTAAATCTTGGAAAAAAGAGACCGTATCCTTAGCAGATCGATCAGTAGGTCTTGCATTCCAGACAACCTGAATCTGTAACCAGTTAAATAAAGCGTTCGTTAATTGGATATCATTCACCTTCTTTACTAAAAATGCTCCATCTTTTCCATTTCTTCTTATACCCTTTTTCTCCTTCCCTCAGACAAACAGAAATCGACATCACGGGTCAACATTTTCTGTCGTTTTCCCTCGTTTTGAATAAGCAAGTCTCCATTTTGTAACGATAATCAATAGAATTGTGATAAACAATGCTGGAATGATTGGAAATCGCAAAATATGAAAGATTAACAGTAAATAGCAGCCCAATGCTAAAAAAATATAGACAACTATATTTTTTAATAATGGTAGTGAACGTGCAAAGGTTGTCTCATAGACAATCCCGGTTAAGACTAAGATAACAAGGTAGTCAACCCAATTTGGCATCTGATCAAGCCACTGGCTAATCCATTCCACTTCTCCCTCTCTCCTTTCATTTAACGATCATTTACTCGAGTTTGTAGTAGTTTTAGATATTCAATTTCTGCAGCATATTCACGCTCATCATCAACAGGCGTTTCTAGGATAATAGGCAGATGTTCAAAAGAAGGTTCCTGTAAGAAACATTGAAGAGCTTCCGATCCAATTTCACCTTTACCAATCTTTTGATGCCGATCTTTGCGACTATTAAATGGTGCTTTGCTATCATTAAAGTGAATTGCCACTAGATGATCATAATAGCCACACTTTTTCATGGACTTAACAAATTCAGGGAAACTTTCCGCTGTCCATATTCCAGCAGCAAAACCATGACATGTATCAAAACAGAAACCAATCTTTTCCTTATAGTCAGTTGCATCTCGAATCATGGCGAGCTGCTGAATGGAAAGACCTAATTCTGTTCCTTGACCTGCCGTATTTTCTAGTAGTAACTTTGTTTCAACATCACTCTCAGACAAGATTTGATTTAATGTTTCAATCATCCGCTCGATTCCTGCTTGCTCTCCTTCTCCCATATGCTTACCACAATGAACCACTGCACCAATAGCTCCAAACGCCTCTGCAATCTGTAAATCCTCACGAATGGAACGAATGGTTACTTGATGAAGATCATCTTTTGGTGTAGATAAGTTTGAAATATATGGAGTATGTGTAACCAATGTTAATCCTTGAGCCTGACAAAATTCCCTTCCTTTTCTTGCATCCTCTTTGTTCAGTTTTTTTGGACGGAGCGAGCGAGGGTTCTTTGTAAAGACCTGAAAAGATTCAGCCCCTAAGTTTTGTGCTTGTTGACATGCTTTATAAAAGCCTTTGGCGACACTAATATGGCAACCAAACTTCATCAAACTTCCTCCTTTTCAACCAACACAGACAAAAGCGCCGCAATGGGCGCTTCGTGATTTAATCATATCATAACCAAAATGAATGAAAAGCCATCCATATCTGCTGAACTGTCATCAGATTGACTCATTTTAAGCAACTTCAAAATGAAGGCGCTTACGATCTTTTGTTTATAATTCTTCTAACATTAATAACTCTCTACGCAACTCCCATAATCTCTGCAAACATTTTTGTTTTTGAATATAATTTTGACTCCTCATCGCTTCATACAATAATGCTAGTTCATAATCTAGTTCCAGTCTTAAAACTGGAATTCTTTCTTCAGGATCTCGACACTTATAAGCGCGAATCACATCCTCCATAGTAACCACGCGATCACCCCTTTTCTCTTTACGCACGGTTTCCTAAGGTGACTATAATGCTGGTTAAACCGATAGCTTGGCTCCATCTTGCCCTCCAATATACGGAAATAAACCTTCTTCTTCACATGAGAATGATGCGCTAATTATAAGAATATTGTTCTCTATCTTACGTATATTAATAGATTATTGGCACGGCTTTTGTACGCCTTTATGTTTAGCAATTGGTTAATTATGGTAGAATAGTATTATCAAAGTATTAAGAGGGGATATTCGTGAGTAAAGTAGTTGGTTTTCAAGATCAAGATTTTGCACTTTTTACGATTGCCGATTTAGATCAAAGAATGGCAGCGATTCGAACCTTGATCCAGCCTAAATTTACGGAAATAAGTGAGCAAGTAGAAACATTTCTCACAAGTAAACTTGAGCGACCTTTTTATACCCATATCGCGAGACATGCGAGAAGAACAAAAAATCCCCCCAATGAGACTTGGGTTTCCTGGTCAGCTTCAAAACGTGGTTATAAGTCACATCCACATTTCCAGTTTGGAATATGTGAATCACATCTTTTTATTTGGTTTGCGCTCATATATGAATACCCTGATAAACAAGCTTTTGCCCAAAAACTCCTCAACCAAACCCAATTCATTGAGAAGCTGCCAAATCATTATTACCTATCAGGTGACCATACACAATCTAAAATTGAACAACTTACAACGATTAATCAGGATACCATTCATTCGATTCTAAAGCGATTAGAAACAATAAAAAAAGCGGAGTTTCTCTGCGGGACCATTATTCCTCGCAAAACCGCTGCTAAATTAGGTCTTACTGATCTACTTACTCATATCATCGATACCTATGATCATTTAGAACCCTTGTATTTACTAACAGTGCAAAGCTAAAAAAATCGCCAATCTCAATGGGAGATGGCGGTTTTATTTTGCTTGACTTGTAAGCATCGTTTGGATAACTCCTTTTTCCTTCTTCTGATCATGTTGAATGCAATGTGTACATTTTCCATAAAGAACTCCAGATTTCCCCTGCTCTAGGTAAGTAATAATCTGATCGCAATTCTGACACACCAATACTTCCATTTATTAACCTCCCTTCTTCGCCGTTCATGACCTACTAAAGTCTCCCCTAACCCTCATTTATATGTCACTTATATTATAATGTGACATACTTTTTATTGTCAATCCATTTATTTCAATTCCCAAAAATAAATATTTGACGTTGTTTATTTATATTTTGTATACTCTTCATCGGTATATTGGATTGGAATATAAAGGAGCTAACAAATGACATCATTCGCAGAAAGAAAAAAACCCATCTCACCTGAATGGGACCCTTGGGATGCTTGGTATACCCGTAGTAAGGAAGGTCGTTACCGCTTAACAAGTGTTGAGTTTACAGTTACCAATCTGTGTAACCTGCGGTGTGAACATTGTGCCGTCGGAGAGGCTTTAGTTGAAAAAGAAGGAGTCTCCCTTCCTGTTGAACAGCTCATTCGCCAATTAGAAAAGGTAGAGGATTTACAAACCTTGAGCATTACAGGCGGTGAACCAATTGTAAACCGCCATGTTGTTGATAACACCATTCGTCCACTTTTGCAATATGCAAAGCAACGAGGGATTTATACGCAACTTAATTCTAATCTAACGTTACCTTTATCACGATATGAAGATTGGATTGAAGATATTGATGTCTTACATATTTCATATAACTATCGTGATGAAGCAGACTTTCAGCGGATGGCTTTTGCGAATGCAAATCATCAACCTAGCGCCACTTTAACCAATCGATTATTTCAGCGGCTGAAGGATAATGCCATCGTTTTATCAAAAGCCGGGGTCTTCATCTCAGCAGAAACATTTCTAAGCCCATTCACTGCCCCACATCTTCCACATATGCATAAGGAGATAGCTGAAATGGGTTGTAAGCGTCATGAAGTACATCCACTTTATCCAAGTGATTTTGCAAAAGGTATGAAATTGCTCTCAGTCGATGAATACAAAGCTGCTATCGAAAATCTCCTAAATGATCGTGATCCAGCTATCTGGATCTTATTTGGAACTCTGCCGATTTATCCATGTAGTCATCATCAATCAGATCAAGATTTATGGTTACGATTATTTCATGAACCTAATATCACCGTTCGTCAAGATCCCGATGGGCGAAATCGTTTAAATATCAATGCATTCACTGGAGATGTAATTGTAACCGATTTTGCTGATGTTCCCCCATTAGGAAATATTAAAACAGATTCACTTACCACCATCTTTGATCTGTGGTTAGATCACCCCTTAGCTAAGAAATATCATTGTTATTGTCCAAAGGCACATTGTACAGGTCCAAATTTACTTGTAGCGAATACTTACTATCAAGATGTAGATTTTCAAGCCCGAAAAGCACACATATCAGTCTAATTGAGCGATGAAAAGGCACTCCTGAAAAGAATTCAGAAGTGCCTTTTGTTTATGGTGGTCTAGGTTGTCAAATTAGCTGTTGCTTTACATCTCTGTTTCTGATTCTATCGATTGTGCAGGAAGGTTATGCCGAAAAAACAGCGCGAGTTGCTGTGCTTCTTCTAGAGATCGCAAGTTAAAAACTTGTTGAATATACTCTAGATTATCCACATCTTCCAGGGAAAATAACGAGGAGCGTCCAGTTTGCATACAAACAACTAAAGGCTTTCCAAAAAAGAGATTTGTGTACACAATTCCGTAGTCATAGCGTTGGTTACCCGAGACGAAGCCAACAAAACGAACTTGTGCATTTTCAGCTTCATCATACAATCTTTCAATATTTGACATAAAATGACCTCCTCATCATTTTATTCTAGAAGATTTTTATTTAGTTATAAGGTATTACCCCCATCAATATCGAGTTAAACTTCATCAGCACTTACAATCTTTTACATTTATCCTTGTTAACCATGTGGTGCCCCAAATTCATTCACTTTTGTCTCGAATAATGAAGCGAGTTCGCAAAATAGTGAAACTTCTTCTTCGTCAATCATTTGTTGCAACTTGCTGACGACAACCAATTGACCAATCAGATGATGTCCAAAATAAAAAGGAACAAAAACTTGAGATTGTTGTCGAATATATTCATGAACCATACTTCCTCGTACAGCAGCAATACTAAATAGCCCTTCTCCAAAGGGAATGTTGGCTGGTAATGTTTCATTGCCCGCGTGTACCTGTCGAATAAAATGTGTCTTGCTCAATTGATAAATACTCACACTTTGGTAACAAGGCATCTCTTCATATAAAGAATCACAAACAAACCCGTACAGTTCTTCGATATTTCCTGTACATCGATCAGAAGCAACTCCAATTCTGGAACGAAGTTCATCAAGCAATTCCGCTTTATGCATTAGACCCCTCCGTCAAAACTAATTAAACTTCAAAGAGTCTATTTTCTATCATAGATGTAATCATTATCATTAGAAATAAAAGCAATTATAACGAAATAGTATAGCTCAATCACAAAATTCCTTTGAGAAATGTACAAAAAGTGTATCATAATTGATTTAAATATTCCAATATTTTTCCGATAAATTGGACATTTGAAAAAACAATCATTACTATGATATGATTAATATGTTCTTTATGCTTCATATAACCACTTTCAGTTAGGGGAAGAGGAAACGATGAGTCAGAGTGCATTTATCCAATTGGTAGATGGGGCTAAGAAAATTGAACTTGACCTAAAAGAACTTGAAGCGTTACTTTTACAATATCAAGAAATGACAGCCAATACAGGAAAACAGTTGGGTTGGGATTACCAACAGGCGGCCTTTCCCTATGAAGTTCAGCAAAAAACAGAACCATCGCCATATTTATTTCTAAAAGGAAAAGAGCCTCATCTATATCAAGGGATATTGATGGGTGTGAGCAAAAAAGAAAACGGCGTTTGCCAGGTACAAATCACACTTTCAGAACGCAGTACTCAAGGGGATCAAGCAAAAGGAAATGAATTATCCCGGTATCTTGCAAAAGAATTGGGTGGGAAACTACACCTTTTTAATAAAAGAATCATGTACTTTAACAAACGAAAATAAAAAAGACCCAACGAAAGCAAGCATAGCATCATGTGTTGGGTCTTTTTATTTACTTATTGGGATTAAAAACTTGTTCTAAAATCATCCGACGCTCTTTAACTGTATAATTCCCCCAAAACCAAACACCATAAATAAACAGATCAAGATGTAAGTGTAGACCTTTTGAATTCCCCTTCACACCATCGCTTGTACCAGAATTACCAACATAGCCTATCACTTCACCTTGTTTTATTTTTTTTCCTACAAGTATAGAAGGGGAGATTCCACTTAAATGAACATATCTGGCCATGACACCATTTGCATATTGAACCCAAACAGAGCGACCTCTCAGCTTATCTAGAATATAATCTGACGTTTGACCATTATTTTTCTTTCCTTCACTCAAAAATTGTTGCCGCTCCGCTGTTGACCATTCATGATAAGAATGATCTGCTCGGACAACTACCCCATCTGCCATAGATAAAATCGGTGTCTTCTTCGTTACTGCGACTCCGGTTGTGTCACCACCATACCAATCAATTCCCTCATGAATACCTTTACGATAAGCCCTCGGTGCACCAGGTAGAGAGGAATTCTGTGTACTTACATGTGCCCCTTTGATTGGAACATGCAAAAAAGATAAATACTTGATTAATTGTTTTGTATTCATTTTTGGAATTGGTCGGGGCTTTTCAGTAAGTACTTGATTAGACAAAACCTCCAATGATTGCTGTTGATTCATCCTAGTCCTTTGACCCATCACTTTTTCAATAAATGAAACAGGTAATAAGACATTCGATCTTTGAATGATCATTGATTGTGGCAAAGGAGTATATATTCCATTATGATCAACAACTGGCACATCGCGCAAAAACTTAAACACGGACTGACCAAACCTAAGTTCACAAGTTCCATTTTTTAAATCCGCTTTTCCAATTACACCCAACTTATCTTGTATATCTTCTAATGGTACATATGGTTGATCCTTCACTTGTTGCGTAGACATAAGTAGTAAGGATTGCTTCTGCTGAACCTTTGTTATTTCTTTTTTTTCACCAGCAAAATAATGATCTAACCAAGCTTTGTTATTAGGTAGAAAAAAAATAATGACAGCTACGAACAAAATACCTACCAAAAACAATGCTGCTTTTTTCATGGTTGATCCTTCACCCTATATACACATTTTCATTTCATATCATAAATTATTATTGCCAATTTATCCTCTAATGATCGGTTTAAATTCCGAAAAATTTTGCGGTATCGCAAAAGAGGCTTCTATTACATCTCGATTCACGTATTTTGTATCCTTATTAAAATCCGTTTTCACGTTTGCATACTGATTAGAGCCTACAACAAACGACTGCAAAGCTCCAGGATATGAAGGAACTGTTGCTGTACAAAGTTTTGTAATCGGAAAGAGATGACTAATACGGTGAAACACTTCGTGTGTTAATTCTTGTTGAAAATAGAGCGGATGGCTCTGAATGATCATTAAACCATCATTCCGCAATGATCGTTTAATATCGCGGAAAAAGCCCTCTGTAAACAGTATCTTCGCCGGCCCCATTGGATCAGCAGCATCTACAATCATTACATCATATTTTTCTTGATTCTCTTGCACATATTTACTTGCATCCATATAAATCGAGCGAATTCGTAAATCATCCATCCGAGATGCGATACTTGGCAGATATTTAATACATGCTTGAATCACATTTGGATCAATTTCAACATGATCGATTTGTTCCACCTCTGGATATTTTGTTACCTCTGAGACCACTCCACCATCACCACCGCCAATTACACATACTTTTCTTGGATGTGGATGAATCGACAACGGAACATGTGCCATCATTTCATTATAGATAAAACCATCTCTTTCTGTTGTTTGAATGCCACCATCTAGAAATAGAGTACGACCAAATGTGTATGTGTCTAAAATTGTAATCAGTTGAATGGGGGTTTGCTCCGCATATATTAAATCTTTGACACGGTACCCCATCCTAAAATGAAAATCACCTTCATAATCCATTCGTTCGTCCTCTGTAAACCAATATCCACCATCCATAAATTCAAATTGTTGCATTTTATCTAAATTACCCAATATTCTCTACCTCGCTTTCTGAACGCTTTTACAGTTTAGGAACTAGACTTATATAGAATCCCTGATAAGCGTTGCGCCTGATCATGGATCAGCTCAATTACCTGTCGTTCCTGTAATGGGTCAATAGGGTTTTGCCATGTTTGCAGCCAATCCCGATGGTATTCTATACACTGTCTTTTCACTTCACCCCAATATAAATTTGTCTGAACAACCCATTCATCATGGTAATAATCGATCAGGCGCTCTGTTTGTCGTTCTAAGAAACGATCAACTAGAGGTTCTAATCTTTTTCGCAACTCATGACGAAAAATCTCTTTTTCATTCTCTTCAAAAAAAGTGCGGCTTCCACGAAATAGCTTCCACAGTAAAGTGAGTTCTGACTCTTCTAATGTAGGAAATGGTACTTCCCATTCTGGAGACTTCCATTCAGGTTCCCAACTATGAGTGATCGGAACTTGATCATCCCACTCTCTTAATTGCTGCAAGCGTCCTTCAATCTCTTTACCACCTATTTGGATCAGCCATTGTTCTAAACGCAATGAAGTAGCTCTTATTTCTTGCATCAAATCATGTCGAAACAAACGAATCACTTCATGAGTCGCAGATTGAAGTTGTTCTTTCGCTTGGCGAGTAGCTCCATAAATATTGGATGGGTTAATTTGTTCAGCATATAAATCATGAAAACGATAGAATAAACGTTGTTTTACATAGTAGAGTAACTCTCGTACCTCCTGGGCAAATGCAGGAAGTTCAGTTGACTGTTGCCAAGTTCCAATCGCTTGTATTCTTTGATCATGTTTTTGTTGGTGTTGTGCTTTATGTGCAATGCGCTCTTCCTGAGCAGCAGATAACACTTCTACTCTTTTCTGTAATAACCGCTCTGCTTGTCGATATTGATTTAAAATTTGTTGTAATTGCACGGCTAGATAATCCCTGCTTAGAAAATCATGCAGAGCATTTTCAAAAGCATCCATTCCTGATTCATCTCGCTGTGATGGCTTTAGAGCTTGATGACTTGATACCGGGTAAATTCGCGGGTTTTGGATACCATATCGACTTAATTGATCCCGGACATAGCGAATCACTTGATCCAGTTCATCTTTAGATTGAGCTAAATCAATTGCATTAATGATAAAAAACATTTTATCCAATGAAAAACTTTCTTTTACACGACCAAGTTGAATTAAAAATTCACGATCTACCCGGGAAAAAGCATAATTATAGTAAGTAACAAAAAAGAGGGCATCTGCTTGCTTCATATATTGAAAGGCTACTTCCGTATGACGTGCATGGATCGAATCAGCACCGGGCGTATCAACAAGAGTTAAACCTTGACGAGTCAAAGGTGTATCAATAAATGTTCTGACTTGATCAATCCAGCAAGAAATACTTTCATGTGCAATGTTTTTTTGTAGATCTGTTAGATTGGTGATAGTTGTAGTGGTGCCTAATAGCGGTTGGTATTTTGAATATCCATTTAAAAGAGCTTCTAGAAATGGCTGTACCATTCGCTGACGTTCATTCCAACTTTTCCGCTGTAGAATTTTTTTGATCTGCTTCAACGCTGTAACGAATTGATCGGGTTTGTTCATAGAAAAGAGAGGAAATATCTCTTGTAGTTCACTCAGCAACATGGATTCAGACTTCCAATAAATCAGTGAAGTTTCATGTGTTTTATCCTCATCACAGGGCTCAATGCGATGAACAACAGCCGTAGTAGGATTTGCAGAAACGGGAAGAATTGCTTCTCCTAAACATGCATTTGCAAATGAAGATTTACCAGCACTAAATGCCCCAAATAGTGCCGTTGTGAAATTACGATTCTGTAATCGTTCAAGGCTATTTGCAAACCACTTACTCATCACATTGTCATTCATCAATGCTTTGTGAACTTGTCTTAATCCGCTCTCAATCTCTGGTAGTCGGGCAAAAAGGTCGATATTTGTTTTATGTGGATCAATCTGCTTAGCAGCATATATGGATTGAACATTTTTCTGGAGAGGGTGAGGAGACAAGCTAACTGTAGGAACTTCGTCTTCTTGTAAGTAAATAGATACTTTATGCTTATGAATTGGAGGAACTTCTCCTTGCCAAATACCCCGTAGCCGTCGTATGACTGCACGATCAGTTTGTTGTTTCTGCTCTAGTTGTTTTTTCTGTTCCAATAGTCCGTTTAGTCTTTGCTCCTGCTGTTGCAGTTGCTCCAGTCTCTCTTTCAACTGCACTTCTACAAGTTTTTTAATTTCATTCAAGATTGGCGTTATTCGTTGCCGATATTGTAACTTTACTGCTTGCATCACATCTTCAATATAAGTAAATAAATAATTACCTGTTAAATCTGTCCCTGCTTTTACTTGTGCTTGTAATAATGCTTTGGTTACTGGCAAATTCCATTCATAAATCTGCTTTGGATCAAATTTTCCTTCCAGCTGATGTTGTTCTAATAAGCGAATCAACCACTGTTTAAGATGAAGGTCTAATTGTGTCTCCACAATTTGGCAACTCAGCTGAAAAAAACTTGATAATCGTTTCTCCCGCTCTTGAACTGTTTTTTTCTTCGAACCGAAAAAACTACCTACTTTAAAAGAATGATGTAATGATTCAAGATAACTTTGAGCTTGTTCACGTAATTCATATGGAGATAAATATGCGTGGTTAAACTGTAATTGTAATTCTTTTTCTAAAGTTGTATCCAGCTGCACAATGGCGTGTTGGGTTTGCTTACATTCTTTACTAACAGTTTGATAGCGCTCATCTAGTTCTTTTCCCGCAAATCCTGATAATGCTTCCTGCTCTTTCTCCCATTCAGCCTCCTTACGTGATTGATACTCTTCTAAGGTGAATTTTACTTCTTTTTCCAATCCAGTTTGATAATCAGCTGTTTGCATGAGCTCATGTATCAATTGTTTCAATTGAAGCCATTCATTCTGTTTCGCCTGCTCTGGCAATCTGAATGAAGTGAAAAAGAGCTTCTCATATGTAAGTTCCCATTGATTAAAAGTAGATATGATGCGATCTCGATATTGATCAATTGTACCTTCTTCATCACGATGTTTATCAATTTGGTTTACAACCAGAAAAATGCGTTTTCTTCGTTTTCCTAATTCTCGAATGAAATGCATATTCACTTCTGCTTCAACATGGTTATAGTCCATGACATAAAAAATCGTATCTGCAAGATGGAGCATTGATTCTGTCGCGATTTGATCTGCATCATTGGCAGAGTCAATTCCTGGTGTATCCATAATAACCACTCGCTTGGGTAATGGGGCATCTGGACGCGAGAGTTCAATCATGGCAATCTCTTCACCAGCTTTACAAAGAGCTTGAAATTCTTCATCTTCTACATTTGAGTAAACACGCACTGAACCTTTATGTGTCCAACATTTAACCAAATTAGATCCCTGACGAATTTGCACAAGGTTTGTGCTAGTAGGGATAGGGCTCGTGGGTAATAATGACTCTCCATATAATTTATTAATCATAGAAGACTTACCTGCAGAAAAGTGACCGCAAAAAGCGATCGCATATTCTTCGCGATCTGCTTTTTTCATTAATGCCTTCATTTTCCTGCTCATCGTTTTTTCGCCTGTAGAAGCAATTAATTCAACCATAGAAGCGAATCGGTCGAGTTCCTTCGATGATTTGGTCCGTTGCATATAATTGCTACTCCTTAGATTCTAGTCATTTTACACATCATAATATTATATACTCTGAAATTAAAAAGCACCACCCTACAGAGTAAAGCACTCTCTTCCATATAAAAAACCCCATCTTCCTGAGATGAGGTTAGACTAAATACTATTTTTCTAGAATATATACTTTAACCCCTTGAATACCAAATTGGCTCACTTTACTCTCTGGTTTATCGACAAAGATATCAATCCGATTCCCTTTAATCGCACCACCTGTATCTTCCGCAATTCCTACAAATCCACCTTTAGGAAGATAGGGTGAATCATATCCAGTAACATAAACCTTGCTGCCCAAAGGAATTACATTTGGGTCAACTGCAACAACTCCTGGACGTACATGTGTACCGCTTGCAGTTAATGTTCCCCATTGTTCATTCCCGGCAACTCCATATGCAGTAGCTTTCATATCAATCTTTTGTTTGATTTGATAGCCAGCGATACTTGAACTCGATTGCTCACTCTCAGACTTCGTTTCTGCCTTTTCAGATGTCTGTTTGTCCTCTTCCTGAGCTGTGGCTACCTTTTTTAACTTTGCTTGTTTTTCCGCTTTTTCCTTCGCTTTTGCTAGTCTTTCTTGCTGTGCTTCTTGTTGAAGCTCTTCTGAATTGGTAGTCACAAAACGAGTCTTCACAGGAATAGTAATATTTTGATTCTCTTGCAGATTTTTGTCGGTGAGACCATTCAAAGCGGAGATCGCTTGCACGGAAGTTTTATACCGCTTTGCAATATATTCAATCTGATCTCCTGCAACAACTTTATAAGGAAAAACAATATTTAATTTCTGGCCGACATCTACTTGGTCATCATCCAAGTGATTTGCTTTCTTCCATACCTCAGGGGTGGTACCATATTGAGCGGCAATTGAACCTAGAGTTTCTCCCTTCTTCACCTGAATTGATCCTTGGATCTCCTCTGCTGCTGCTGTTTGAAATCCGGTCATTGCAGCTAAACTTAATGTGAACATACATGCTGCAGTCAATGTCTTGAACTGCTTGTACATAAACTCTCTCCTTCCAAGCCGACGGAGTTAGCTGACGGGCTAGGGAGAAAGGTTCCCTCTTACAAAATTGTAAGTTAACCCCCAAAATTTGGTTCCTCCGTTCTTCAAATAATGAAGATTAGGCTGTTTTTTTGACATTGCCTATCCTAACGCGGATTCGAAACTCGGTCATTGCATAAAAATTACCAGAAACCGAATCAAATACTTTTCTTGACTTTTTTCATTGGCATATGTGATCTGAAATCGCTGTCTATGTATGGAGTTGCTTAAATAATTTAATTTTAAATCGATTTTATACAATAATCTAATGATAATTTCTTCCATTGACATATTAAAGCGCTTACATTCTGATTAAAATTTCTTTTGATATAGAAAAAGAATGGGCTTGTCGCCCATTCTTCGCTTTACTGATTCTTTTGACGTTCTTGCTCCTCGAAAAGCTGATACGCATTTTCAATCCCCATAATTACATCTTTAATCTTAAAGAAACCATGTGCATACGCGGCGCTGTCTCGAATTTTCTCCCACATAAAATGATATGCTTGTAAATCCTCTGTCTCACATATGCAAAAATCAGTATAATGGTTACCTGGCAATGCTTCTGCATCAAAAAAACGAACCTTTACTTGACCATCATAATCGTCAATAATCCGATAAATATCATCAGCATACTCTCTTCGCTCAGCACGAGTTAGCGAAAGCCAAGATGGATAAAACTCTAGAAGCAGGATCAGAGTATAGGTCATAGTGATCCTCCTATGATACTACTTAAAGGTTTAATGAAATATATTTTGTTACCAAATACTCTTCGATTCCTTCCAATGCTCCTTCCCTACCTATACCACTTTGCTTTACACCACCAAAAGGCGCCTGTGCTGTGGAAGGCACTCCATCATTCCATCCCACAATTCCATATTCAAGCTTTTCTGCCATCCGCAATCCTCGTGACACATTCTGCGTAAAGAGATAGGCAGCCAATCCAAACGGTGAATGATTTGCCCATCGTATCACTTCATCATCATCCTGAAACTTTTGCACTCCAGCGACTGGACCAAAGGTTTCCTCATTCATTAACAACATTTCTTCATTCATATCAGCAAGAAGAGTCGGTTCAAAGAAATAGACATCACGATCATTTGCCTCTGTTCCCTTTCCCCCTACCAAGCACGTGGCTCCCTTCGCTACTGCATCTTCTACCTGACGAGCTACCTTTTTATAACTTTCATGATCAACTAACGGCCCTACATCTGTATCTGGCTCTAATCCGTTACCCATCTTTAACTGGGCGACTTTCTTTGCAAATGCTTCTAAAAAAGGCTCATAAATCTTCTCATGAACATAAAAGCGATTTGCGCAAACGCAGGTTTGACCAGAATTTCGAAATTTACTTGCCATTGCAGCTGTAACGGCTCGATCAAGATCAGCATCTTCACAAATGATAAAAGGTGCATGACCACCTAATTCTAAGGAAACCCTCTTTATCTGCTCTGCACTTTGTCGCATAATGATCCGACCTACCTCAGTCGAACCAGTGAATGAAATTTTGCGCACACGCATATCTTGCATAATCGTTTCCGTAAATTCCTGTGGCTTTCGGCAATTCACGACATTAAAGACACCTTTAGGGATACCCGCTTCGACCGCCCATTCTGCTAATTTTAGAGCTGATAATGGGGTTTGCTCAGCTGGCTTTACGATAAAAGTACATCCAGCAGCGAGTGCAGGTCCTAATTTTCGTGTAATCATGGATGCAGGAAAATTCCAAGGTGTTACAGCAGCTACCACACCAACTGGTTGTTTGATCACTTGGATGCGATGTGTTTCTGATTTCCCTGGTACAATTCGTCCGTAAATTCGTCTAGCTTCTTCAGCAAACCATTCAATAAAGGATAGAGCATAATCGACTTCACCTTGTGATTCGGTTAAAGGCCGTCCCATCTCACGAGTCATCAACTCTGCTAATTCATCACGGTTTTCTTGGACGACTTGAATAAACTTTCGCATTAGTGTTGCCCGTTCTTGGGCTGTCTTACCTGACCATTTTTCCAATGCTTCATGTGCTGCATCAATTGCCGCTGCTGTTTCTTTATGTCCACCGCTCGCGACTTGGCCAACTAATTCTCCTGTAGCTGGGTCTTTTACTTCAATTGTCTCATCTTGATTCCCAGTCCATTGTCCATCAATAAAATGTAATAGATCATATGTTTTCATGATTTACAACTCCTGTGCGATTGCTTGTAATCGTTTCGTTAAATCCATATTCTCGGTATAGTCCACAGGACAATCAATAATTACAGGTTGTTTAGCAGTTAATGCTTTCTGAAGAATCGGAACTAGCTCATTTGTTTGATTGACCCGATATCCTAAGGCTCCAAATGATTCAGCAAGTGAGACAAAATCAGGGTTACCAAATTTTATATATGCCGAATGTTGGAATTGAGAGAGTTGCTTCCACTGAATTAACCCATAGCCATCATCACGCCAGATTAAAATAATAATGGGTAATTGATGTCGAACCGCTGTTTCCAGCTCCATCCCTGTCATTAGAAACGATCCGTCCCCAACTACTGCCACTACATTTCTTTCAGGATGAACCATTTTTGCTGCAATTGCACTCGGAAGAGCATAACCCATCGATGCTAAGCCATTAGATATTAAACATGTGTTGGGTAAATCGGCAGGATACATGCGTCCCATCCATATTTTATGTGCTCCAACATCTGAAAGAATTAAATCTTCATGCGCTAGTACTGACTTTAAATCTGCCATAATCCGTTGTGGTTTGAGTGGGTAACCTTCCTCTTCGCCCATAGATATAATTTCTTCACGCATTCGAGTGCGCAGTTCTTGGTACCATTCATCCATCTGCTCTCTAGGTGTTAATGCATGAATCAGTCGCTTGATATTCTCCTGTAGATCTCCTACAACTTCTCCTCTTACTGGGTAATGAGCATCGATTTCAGCTTCAAGCGAATCGATATGAAGAATCGGGGTACGCTGCGCATTCCAACGATCAGGTCGATATTCAAACATATCGAACCCGATTGTAATAATCAAATCGGCTTTCGCAAATGCGACCTGAATATAGTCTTTTCCAGGGAAGCCAGTTGTTAGCATTGCAAGCGGATGATTAGATGGGAGTGTACCTTTACCCATAAAGGTCTCTGTAACGGGTGTTTGAATATGCTCAGCTAATTGTAGAACTTGCTGTTCCGCTTTGTTACGCGCAACTCCATTTCCACAAAGAATGATCGGCTGTTTTGCATGATTGATCAACTCTGCTGCATGCTGAATCGATTGATCAGTTGCTTCTATTTGTAATTTGTTTGGATGCGATGACTGGATGGGTTGACCATCGACAGGCAAACGTGCAATATCTTCGGGTAATTCAATATGTGTTGCGCCTGGTTTTTCAGTGGTTGCAAGCTGAAATGCTTTATGAATAATTTCTCCTGTTGTCTCAGGAGTCCGAATCGATGCACTCCATTTGGTTACAGGGCGATACAGAGAGACCAAATCATACGCCTGGTGTGATTCTTTATGTTGTCGATTCATCCCCGCTTGGGCGGTTATGGCCACGATAGGTGCACGATTCATATTTGCATCAGCTACACCTGTCAACATATTTGTCGCACCAGGGCCTAGCGTAGAAAGACAAACGCCTGGCTTTCCTGTTAAACGCCCCATCATTCCTGCCATAAAAGCTGCACCTGTTTCGTGACGGGTCACAATAAACTCGATTTTAGAATCCTTTAATGCTTCCATCAAATCTAAGGTCTCTTCACCAGGAACACCAAAAATATATTCAACACCCTCGTTTTCCAAACAGCGAACAAATAGTTCTGCTACTTTCATCGTATCTAACCCTTCCCATTTTGTCTGACATTAACATATATAATCATTATGAAAAGTCTTCCCTAAAATGGTCACAAATACTACAAAAAAAGCCTCCCTGCAGTCGGAGGCGTCGGTAACAGTCCGACTACTAATTATTAATATACTTCTCAAATATATGCCCTAGATCTTTTGGAACATACTTTTTCCGAGCTGCAACTAACCAATTAAATGCAAACTGATTTAAATCTTTAAATTGATCCACCAAGTTGTTTTCAGACCCAATTCGATTCAATGTATTGGAAGCAAGGTCAAGACTTTGTTTTGCATACCCAAACAATGCATCATTGTCATGGTTTGTTTCTGCTATTTTGATCAATGCTTTATATAAATCTTTTACCTCGTCTAAGTGTTTTTTATGTACGTCTATTGAATAAGAATTTTGCCCAATTGAAAATTTAATTTCAACATCCAAATCTACCGTGCCAGCTGTTTCTAATAAGACATTTTTAATTTTATTGTTTGCATAATTATAGCGGCGTAATGTACGTTTCTTACTTGCCGCACTTAATCCATCAACATGTACAAACGCTAAATTTGTAAAGCAATATTCATCTGATTTCGATTTGATAAGGAAATAAATTTTCTCATCATCTTCATGTAAAATATAATCATCTGCATCCACTTTGTCATAATCTTCAGGTTTGATGACCGTACCAACATCTCCAATTCCTAATACATCTGCTGCTACTTTTTTAAACATATAGAGCCATCTCCTTTTGGATTGACCGATTTTATAATCTGAATCAATATCAATTATATCATATTAAAAATGATAGTATTGATTAAAATTGTATGAAGTTGGTTTTTGCATTGAATTTAGGGACGGATATGAATTGAAGCAAAAAAAGCCAGATCGAAAGAGTAGTATTGTTCTTCTCCCTCGTCTGACACTGGTTCTTATCCAACCTAATGGACATTAGCTTCCTGCGGGAACTGATTGATTCTCACGCTCCTCTTCATCACGAAGACGATGTGCAACACGACTTGCCGCATTGGCAGCGATACTAGCAACTAAGTCATCTAAGAATGTATTGACAGGTCCATTTTTCGTTGTGTCTAATTCCTTAATCAATCCAATTTTATTTTTATCTAAATAGCCAAAACTGGTGACTGCAATGCTTCCATACCCAAAGACTGATCCCAAAGCCAAAGTTTCATCGCAACCAAATAACCCCTCGTCTTCTTTGACAAGCGATAGTAAAGGTTCAGATAAGAGCCCTTGTTCAGCTAATATGTCTAACTCTGTTCCTACCAACACAGCATGTTGCATTTCGCGTTTATTTAGTACAGCATGAACACTTTCGATACATGTCTCAAATTTTAAATTTGGATTATATACTGCTTGCATTTCCCGTACAATCTTAGCGATCGCTTCAACAGTGACCCCTCGTTTATTTAGTCGTTCCATAACAGCATGTTTTACTTCTTTGCTATGCACTCGTTTCATTTCTCATGCCTCCCATGACGGATCACGTTTTACATATGTTATAATGAGCATACGCTCAATTCCCTTATTTTACAAGGAGGTTTTTGTATGGACTTTGGAATCGTTGCTTTTCCACGTAAAGATGTTCAGGACACTGCTAACTCATTTCGGAAGCGATATGACCCACACTATACATTTATTCCACCACACATTACCTTAAAAGAAAAATTCACAGCTGACGAAGAAGATCTATCACATATCGTACCAAAACTCAGTAAAATCGCAAAGGAAAGTCAACCCTTCACCATTCAAATCAATAAGGTAAGCCACTTTCACCCTGTTACATCAACAATCTATCTAGCTATTGATGAACAAAAACCTCTACATGACCTTCATCAAAAGATTCATGACATATTTCCAAACACTGACCATCCATATGAGTTTATTCCACATGTGACAATCGGTCAAAAGATGCGTGAAGAAGAACTTCACGATGTTTATGGACGATTACGCATGCAAACTTTTGATTTATTCAGCATAATTGATCGCTTTCATCTTATGTATCAATTAGAAAATAAATCGTGGAGTATTCATCAATCATTCATCTTTTCCGATTTATAAAATGAACCAAAACTCCCCATGCCTAAATCAGTTGAATGGCTTGGGGAGTTTTAATTACTGTTTTCAATATAGCGCAACGGTTGAGGAGAATTCGATTCTTCAACCATCACCGCCGGATATACATTTTCAATATGCGTAAAGACTGATTCAGCATTTACTTTTTGGATACTTCCACGAATCCAAAATCGATTCTCTTCCCACATAGGAGGGAAACCACTTAGACGAACCGAAATCCATTTATTACCAACAAGCAAAACTGGTCCTGAGGAAGAGATAGCCAATTGATAGAGGTCAGTTAAGACAGGGGGACCTTGCCCACGTTGTGTTGAAGTTACTCCATTGATCCGCAACCACTTGCGAGCTTCAATAGTAATCGGTAACGTTCGAATCAAGGCAAGATAGACGGGTTGAAAAAATTGATGATAGATATCGCTGATCTTTTCAGCTGCTAACCATCGGAAAAAGGTTTTCATGGTGTTTAGAAAAATCTTACTGGAGGTAGGAGTCGTTGAAACATGATCCAGATACCAAACCGTAAAGAAATGGATTAATGTATCTCGATCCAACTGCTTCCAATCGAAAGATTGTCCATAACGATCAGACAGAAAGCGAAATAATAATTCGAATGAATCACCATAAAGTGACTGTGTCTTTTTTTGTAGCGGAGATACACAGGTTACAAAAAACTGTTCAAGTTGTTGCATGATTTTTAAGGGTAACCCTGGTTTTTGATTTGCTTCTTTCTGCTCCATCGCATCGAGGATCACTGAGTCATCTACACTCCCTAACACATCCTCTGAAGCCGCAACTAGCTCTTCAATTCTTTCCAGTTCTTTTGCTCGTTGGATGGAATAGCCGAGAACTCTCCAAACATGGTTTCGCGTCGTATAATCTTTGTGCTCCTCATCGGGATGATTAAATTTCTCTAGTTGCACGAGTATCTCCCCTCTCATCTCATGCACAAAAGATGTATAAGGGCCAACAAATTGATAATGATTTCCAAAGCGAATCAGACGGGTAAAGACGAGATCCCCTTTTTCAAATGTAGAATGTTGACAAGTATGTATCTCAATCTTAACACCATCGAATAACCTATGGAAAAGCATCCTCTCTTCCCTTATGTCGATCACTTCATAGCATGATAAAGATAAATCTTTAAAACTATGAATCAGACGCTCTTGTTCTGTAGGAACCGGAAAAGATCGTATCCAACGATCTACTGGGCGTTCACCTTCCATACAACAAGCGTCAAACAATAACCAATACGCAAAAGATACATAAAAATGCTGGGGAATTGGTTGGTCCTGTTCAAGCTGGAGTAACTCCTTAAAATGTGATGACCACTTACAATGCTTTTCATCAGACCAATGCTTTTTAAACCAGTGTACTAACTCTGATTTGCCTTGCATAAACCATTCCCTCTCACGGCGAGCCTTTACTTGCTCTGCTTGAGAGAAGGCAATAACACGTTCACAACATTTCTTATATTTCTTATGACTACCACATGGGCAAGGATCATTGCGTCCAGCCATTCTTGACACCTCAACTCATTTCCTTGCCTCAAGTATAACGAAAATAATCGTTTAATACAAAGAAAAATTTGAAAAAAAATCAATTAATTAACATTTATTCCCAAATTCATCTTAAACAAATTGTCTGCAATACAAATAGAAACAACTAATTCTTATATTCCCGTTTTTTTCAAAAAAAAACTGCAATGCCTTTCATCATTGCAGGATTGAACGATGAACCATGAACAGAAATGAAGGTTAATCTAAAATTTTAATTTTCACCGTACGCCTACCCCATGATTGGCATTCTTCTTCGGAGTCCATAAAAAGATCGATAATATGACCCTTGATTGCTCCACCTGTATCCTGAGCAACTCCGTAACCATAGCCTGGGATATATAAACGAGTCCCTAAGGGAATCACTTTGGTATCCACAGCGATTGTACCTCGTTTTGGCATAACTCCTGTAGCTGTCGGGTTCCCTGTATGCGTGTAAGCGGTCGCTTCGACAGTCATTGTTTGCCCTCCTTCTGGTGGGCCATTTTCTTTCTCTTTTGTTCCCAATAAGACCACTTCGGGCTCTGGCTCAATTTGCTTAACAAGTCGTTTTTCACCTGTTGAAACAAGCTGACCATTTTTTAAGTTGAGAACAACTTCAAATACTTTCTTTCCTTTTTTTCCTTTTGTTTTTACTTTTTTCTTGCCTTTTTCTAAGTTATCATCCTTTTCTTCTTTTTTCTCAAAAGGCAACTCTGAAATCTCTTTTTTCACCTTCTGCTCATATTGGTCCACCGTAACTGTCATTCCATCCGTAATTCTTTGATTGACAGGTGTTAATAACTCATGCCAGGCGGTGAGTTTTACTTTCTTTTCTTGCAGAAAGCCACCAACTGTTTGTTTGGTCGTTTGATAAGTACCGACTTTTTTACCACTAAGAACGAAGTTCACTTGACAATTGCATTGAAGCTTAACAGGAGTTTCTGCTTTTACTTCCTGATCCCAAGGAATACTCGGTTTATATTTCTTCTTCAAAACCGTTACATTTTGACCATTTTTCTGTAAAATCTGGGCCAACGTACCCTTTGGTTGAGAAATGATTAGGGGTTTCTCTTGGTCACTCTGTACAATTGTCAATTTTCCATCTTGCTTTTGCTCCTTAGCAGTTCCTGAGGAACATCCCACAACAATCAACAGCGGGAGCACCAACAACAGACCTCTCAGAAGGTAATTCTTCATCCAAGTCCTCCTCAATTATGTAGCTATAAGCAAAGACTTATTATACAAAACACTATTAATATAGGCAAGATTATTGTCCGCTATATCTTCCCCTATGAGGGGGGCGAAGGGACAAAACGAGGTTTAGTCTGAATTGAGTCTGGGCCATATAGCTCAATTGTTAACTGTCCATCTGAAATATTCGTCACAATAATGATGGGTTCATTTAATTGATTACGAAAACAAAAATCAGGCCCATACCATGATACTGCTGCATCACGTTTCCTAGGTACGTATGTAACTCGCTTACTATGGCTATATCGTTCTATAATTTGCAGTCCTGCTTGATCCACACTGTTAAACAGAGTAGAGGAAGTCTGACAAATCCCTCCACCGATCCCCTCACTATACTCTCCTTTTACAATCACTCGTGCTTGCCGATACCCTCTCGTTCTAGAACGCTTCCCTACTACTCGATTAAAAGAAAATGTCTCACCTGGAAGAAGAATTTTGTGATCTATTGCTTCTGTAGATAAATATATGTTATGAGTGCGATTTTTATTTTTTTTATTAAAATTAGTTGTATAACTTCCTATCTTTTTCTCCTTTAAACGCAAACATTGATCGGTTGTTAATTTTGGCTCCCATTCAATAACAGGTAATAACTGAGGGGAACCTAAATAAAAATGGGGTAAATCTAGCCAATTTGCCAACCTTTTTCGATCAACTTTCCTTCCAAGTTGATGGGGTTGAAGTTCCCCATCTAAAAAATAGGCAGATTGAGCTGATTGATTGATTTTTGGTTCTACATTCTCTTGTATCCATTCAAAAAATCGTTGGCGATCAATCGTCGTAGGATCTATCCCATCAAATCCAATCTTATTTAAAGGCAAAATAAAATGCTGATCCTGAAAGATCAAATCAAGTGTCTGCGGGGGGTGGTTAGCAGATGCCTCTTTCCAATTTAGCAATAAAAAACTAATCATCATCACCATTGTTAGTAGAATTCGGTGTCTTCTCATGATTATCTCCCTCCTAACAATAGTCTGTCCAAGATTGGGGATGATATAAGATCAGAAATGATTACGACAATCTTTTGTTCAATTTGTAACAAATATAAGGCGAAAAACAAAGCAATTCATGAAAATAAAAATAATAGTACGTGAAACATTGTACAAAGTATCGAGGCCCGAGTACACTATAGGTGAAACCACCAAAAAGTGGTTAGAACAGATCAATTTTCGGCAACGCTAATCATAATCACTGCTAGTAGAGGAGGGACTCTTAATGGATTCAGTAATTTGGAGTCGCCTATTAACAACGGAAACGCTTGCATTTCATATCATTTTTGCAACGATAGGTGTCGGAGTACCTGTTTTTATCTCCATTGCAGAAGGGCTGGGACTCTTAAAGAAAGACCCTCATTACCTCTTAATGGCTCGCCGCTGGACGCGGGGTTTTGTCATCACAGTGGCAGTAGGTGTCGTAACGGGTACATGTATCGGAGTGATGCTCTCATTGCTCTGGCCTCAATTTATGCAGCTTGCAGGTAACGTCATCAGTTTGCCTCTTTTTATGGAGACTTTTGCATTCTTCTTTGAAGCAATCTTTTTAGGAATATATCTTTATACATGGGATCGTTTTAAAAAGCCAATCTATCACTGGCTTACTTCCATTCCGATCATTATTGGTTCTACCTTTTCTGCAGTTTTTATCACAATGGTAAATTCCTTTATGAATACACCTGCGGGTTTTACGATTGATAAACCATCAGGTAAATTTACATCGATTGACCCAATTGCTGCTATGTTTAACCCTGCTACTCCAACAAAAGTAGCGCATGTTGTCTCATCAGCCTATTTAGCTTCAGGCTTTTTACTGGCTAGCATTGCTGCCTACTTCATTCTACGAGGGCGCAATCATGAATATTTTAAGAAAGCATTAAAATTAACCATGATTGCTGGATTCGCACTCTCTTTATTAACCATTCTCGCTGGCGACTTCTCTGGTAAATTTCTAGCTAAATACCAACCAGCCAAGTTAGCTGCGATGGAATGGCATTTTGAAACAAAGAAAGAAGCACCGCTTATCGTAGGTGGAATTTTAGACAAGGATACACATGAGGTTAAATATAGCTTCAAAATTCCATATGGACTCAGTATTTTAGGCTTAGGTTCACCAGAAGGGAAAATAACGGGGCTTCAAGATATACCAAAAGATCAATGGCCACCTCTTTTTATCCACTATACATTTGACATGAAGGTTACGATTGGATTCTACTTAGCCGCAATTGCCACGCTCTTTCTCTTGCTTTGGTGGTGGAAACGAGGTAACGAGTGGCATCCTTGGTTAATGCGTGGTATTCTGCTTGCTGGTCCACTTAGTTTTGTGGCAATCGAGCTTGGTTGGATCACAGCGGAAGTAGGAAGACAACCTTGGATTATCCAGGGAATTATGCGGGTACAACATGCAGCTACCTCTTCTAATCAAGTTGGACTCATCTTCGTCCTATTTACGATTCTCTATTGTTTGCTCGCTGTGATCTGTACGACTGTTCTTTATCGACTCTTTAAAGGGAAAGGTCCTGAAAAAGAGCTGATCGAGCGTAAGTGGGAGTCGGACGTGGAGGTGGTAAACTCATGAATCTGGCTTATATTGGAATTACCGTTCTATGGCTATTTGCTTATGGTTATCTCATTATAGCCTCAATTGATTTTGGAGCAGGCTTCTTTTCTTATTACAGTATGTTGACTAGAAAAGAGCATGTTGTAAATCGAATTATTGAACGCTACCTTTCACCAGTTTGGGAAGTAACCAATGTTTTTCTGATTTTCTTCATAGTTGGTTTTATCGGCTTCTTTCCCGATACAGCTTACTATTATGGAACTGCGTTATTAATTCCTGGCTCAATCGCGTTAATTCTTTTAACAATTCGTGGGTCGTTTTATGCCTTTGCCAACTACGGTGTTCGTAAAAATAAAATATATATGTTTCTATACGGGATGACAGGACTTTTTATCCCTGCATCACTATCAACAGGTTTAACAATATCCGAAGGTGGATTTATCACGAAAGAAGCAGGAACAGTCCTCTTTCATCCTGATCGACTCTTTGGTAGCCTGTATTCCTGGAGTGTTGTTTTTTTAGCGATTGTAAGTATTTTATATATCAGCGCAAGTTTCCTTACCTATTATGCAGATCGGGCTCATGATTTTCCAGCTCGTCAGCAGTTGCGCACCTATGCACTAGCTTGGAGTATGCCGACGATCCTTGCCAGTTTACTAGTCTTCTGGGGCTTATCTATGCATAATCCAACACATTTTGCCCGAGCACTAGACTATGCGTGGATGTTTGCCGCTTCCTTGGTCTGTTTTCTTGGATCGCTCTATCTTATTTGGAAGCAAAAAAAATTTGGTATCGCTTTTTTACTTGTGATGTTTCAATTTGCTTTTGCTTTCTTTGGATATGGAATCTCACATCTTCCCTATCTCCTCTACCCTTATATACACATCCGGGACGCATTAACACACACTTCAATGGGATGGGCATTAGTTGCCGCCTTTATTGCTGGTCTGTTCTTACTTGTACCCGCAATAGTTTTATTGCTACGCCTGTTCCTCTTTAATGCGGAATATGTGAAAGGTGGCAAAGAAGGTAAATAAAGTTCATCTATACAGAATCGGCTAACACCCTTGCCATGCACTGCTCAGCAAGGGTGTTAGTAAAACCGATCATGGGCCTGTTCTTGTTGGCTTACACCAAGGGTGGTAATAGCTATTACCGACCCGTTCCAGCTCTGTAACCGGAGCACTCGTTCCACAGCCAGAGCATGTTGCTCGACAGGTCATGTTGCTCCCTTCGGGATTATCTCTAAGATAAAATGATCTCTTCTCTCAACATTATATTCTAATTTATTGACAATAACGAAACATTTATGGTTAATCAGGGAGATATAAAACATAAAAACTTTAAATATTATAATAACGGGCCCTCTAGGCTTTCACCTAGCTGAAATTCACCCCAACTTAGCAAGCTGGACATATGGGAGAATCTTTCAGAAAGAATGCAAAAGGCCTCAATTTGAGTGTTTAAAGTACAATCAACGATTGACTGTCTCTCCAATTACTTCTATACTCCCCGTACCTCTTTGAAGCATTTTAGAATGTACTTGAGAAGGCTGTAGTCGCTCCAAAAGATACTGTATCGCTGTTTCTGGTTTTACTAGATGCCCACAAGTATAACAGTCTAGTGCAGCAAAACCTTTTTCAGGATAGGTATGAATGGAAATATGACTTTCTGACAACATGACTAACACAGAGACTCCTTGTGGTTGAAATTGTTGACTTTGTGACGAAAGTACAGTTGCTCCGCTTAATTCTACTGCTTTGATCAGATATTGCTCCAAACCTTCTCGATCATTTAAAAGATCAAAAGAAACGCCCCAAACATCCACAGCAACATGTTTACCAAATGTTAAATGCTCCATTTCTTGATCTCCTTCCTAGCAAAAATAGTACAAACTACATCTAGATCTTTTTTCACTATGAGGAGGTCAATATTTTTTATTCCCACCCGTTTCAGTGAATATTAGACCTCGATTTGCAAGCGCTTCCAATGGTTTGTAATATAGTCTTATTTTGCTTGTATATTCGCTTTAAGCCCCTTAAAAATAACTATTTTCTGCTGCAATGACTGCTTGTCCAAAACGATCTGTAATCAGGTCAATCTCATCATCAGTAACAATCAATGGTGGCAAGAAACGAGCCACACATTCATTCCTACCTCCAAGCTCCAAAATAAGCCCTCGTTTAAAACACTCTTTTTGGATTTGCCTAGCTAACCTAGGATGCGCTGGATAAGTTCCCAATTGATCTGGTTCCTGCTGTTGATCCACGATCTCAACACCAATCATTAAGCCTCTACCACGTACCTCACCTATTGATCGCGTTGCCTTTTGCACATCCATAAGTTGCCTTTGAAGTTTCTGACCCATTTTCTCTGTATGTGCCACGATATGATTTTCTTCAATAAAGCGCATGGTTGCAGCTCCTGTAGCCATTGCCAATTGATTACCACGAAATGTTCCATCATGCGCCCCAGGAGTCCATACATCTAAAGATTCATGATAGACAACCACAGATAATGGTAGTGAACCACCCACTGCTTTTGAAAGAAGGAGGACATCTGGTTCAATATCTGCATGTTCAAATGCAAAGAACTTCCCTGTTCTTCCTAATCCAGTTTGGATTTCATCAACAATAAGTGGAATTTTATGCTGCCTTGTAAGCGAGCGAATGGATCGAATCCATTCAACAGGCGCAGGAATCGCTCCGCCCTCGCCTTGTACTAGCTCTAGGATCATGCCAGCAGGTGGGACAATGCCGCTTTCAGGATCAGATAATACTTGCTGAATATAATGAATGCCTGTTTGTGCACCTGCTAATCCACCTTGTCCAAAAAAACAACGATATGAATACGGATAAGGCAAAAAATGAACATCGTTCATTGATGTAGAAACACGTTGCTTAGCATGTAAATTCCCTGTCAAGGAAAGTGCCCCTTGTGTCATTCCATGATAACCTCCATGAAACGAAAAGAGACTCCGTCTTCCAGTTGCTGTTTTTACTAATTTGAGAGCAGCTTCAACAGCATCCGCACCAGTAGGACCGCAGAACAAGATTTTTGCTCTTGAGCGGAATCTATCAGGTAGATGGGCAAATAATTCCTCAATAAAGTCATCTTTGACTGGGGTAGCAAAATCAAGCGTATGTAGCGGAAGCTTTGAATCGAGTACTTTTTGAATCGCTTCTACTACCACAGGATGATTATGACCTAAAGCGAGTGTGCCGGCACCCGATAAACAGTCATAATATTCATTTCCATTAACATCTTTTATCTTTATTCCGTTTCCTTCTTTTAGCACAATCGGCATATGTCGAGGATAGTAACGAGTATTTGACTCTCTCTTTTCTTGATTTGCAAGGTAATCACTATTTTCTCTTAATTTCATCTGCCTTGCTCACCTCTATTTTGTATAAGATAAACAATGACAAAAAATGACTTCTAATAAAACCAATTAAGGCAAATTAATTCATTTAGAAAAAGATTACCATCATTTTAAAAATGTATCAACTTATATATTTATAAAATATCCAAAAGAGAGGAAATTTACATTTATTAACACCAAAAAAACCACTTTTGATAAAGTGGTCTAATTTATAGATAAACTTATTTTGGTACATTATCTTATGAATTCTGTGAACTATAGTTGCTTTACTAACTCTTTTTTTGATTCTTCTACAATCCATTGGAAAATTTTTTGTGCATGAATCGTTTCTTCTATCATACACTCTGGATGCCATTGTACACCCAGTACATTATGATATTGCTTGCTTTCAAATGCTTCGATCACACCATCTCGCGCTCGAGCCACAATAGAAATATCTGATGGATAGTCTCGGATCGCTTGATGATGCATACTATTTACACCTATTTGTTTTTGTCCAAGAATTTGGTATAGCTTGGAATCCTCCTCAATCTGAATGGCGTGCATTTCATGATTGCGAGGAATTTTTGGGAAATGTTCATTTGCTGTTGGTAACTGTGAACCAATATCTTGATAGAGTGTGCAGCCTAAAGCAACACCTAATAATTGATGGCCGCGACAAATACCCAAAATGGGTTTCCCAGCTTGTAAAAATGCTTTTGTCAACGCCATTTCTGCTCGATCTCGCTCTGGTGAGATATCACCTAGATTAGGCAGGGGGTCTTCGCCGTATAATTGAGGATCAATATCCCATCCTCCAGTCAGAATTAAGCCATCTACTTGTTCCACATACTCCTGAATTAATTTTGGATCAGTTGTAAATGGAAAATAAAGTGGAACCCCTTCCGCTTGGATCACACCATCTGCATGCTCCTGACTGACAAAAAGGACTTTTTGCTCTGTCATGCCAACTTTCTGATTTACCTCAACAGAAACTGTAATACCAATAATCGGTCGACTCATTCCGTTCTCTCCTTCATTTCAATTCCTAATCACATAAATATTATAATCAATTTTCATAAAAGTAACGATATGCATATCAATATTTGACCTCTATTTTTCACATAAAAGACTCTTCATTTTGAATTATTTTATGTTATTATTTTGGAGATCATTGAAATGCAAAGCGAATTTTCCTAAGTATTGTGTCTTGTCATTATTTAATCGAATGTTCAGACTATTAAATCGACCAACTTTTACAATTAAATATGATTTTTTGTTCAATTTTATTAAAAAATCATGTTAAACTAATGATTAATTATTTAACTATATTTTTTAAACCGTTCATATTCCAAAGAGCTAAAGTAAAGATTAGTACTAGCTAGACACTGATAAAGGGGCTATCTCATGTCTAATCAACAAGCAAATACACCTCTTTTTACTACCTTACTCAATCATGCAAAAAAACAACCCGTACCATTTCATATTCCAGGTCATAAAAAAGGGAAGGGTGTTGATCCCGAATTCCGAGCATTTATTGGTTCCGCCGCTTTCCAAATCGATTTGATCAATATTTCACCACTAGATGATTTACATCACCCACAAGCTACAATACAAGAGGCTCAAGAGTTAGCAGCACATTTATTTCATGCGGATCACACTTTTTTCTCTGTACAAGGAACGAGTACAGCGATTATGACAATGATATTATCCATTTGTAAACCTGGTGATAAAATCATTGTTCCAAGGAATATTCATAAATCTGTGCTTTCTGCGCTGATATTAGCCGATGCCATCCCCATATTTATCCAAGCTGAAATTGATAAAGAATTATTGATTTCACATAATATTACAACTGAACAAGTGGAACAGACGCTAAAGCAACACCCAGATGCAAAGGCTATCTTATTAATCCATCCCACTTACTATGGAGTCGTTTGCAACATTGTAGAAGTAGTAAAGATGGCGCAACAATATCATATACCAGTCTTGGTTGATGAGGCACATGGCGCGCTTTTCTCATTTCACAAAGATCTACCTATATCTGCAATGGAAGCAGGCGCTGACCTTGCAGCAACTAGTTTGCATAAACTGGGTGGATCATTAACACAAAGCTCATTACTCAATCTCAAACAAACGCGTGTCAATCCTCAACATGTCCAATCGATTTTTAACATGATGACCACTACATCAACTTCCTATTTATTATTAGCATCATTAGATACACAGCGAAGATATCTAGCCCTTTATGGTCGACAATCGATTGACCAAACACTTCAACTAGCAAAGTACGCGAGGGATGAGATTAATCAGATCCCTGGGCTTTATTGTCCAGATGAGCAACTATATGAATATCATTCCGTTCATCAAGTTGATCCTACAAAATTGATTATTCATCTAGAGCAAATGGAGATCACTGGTCACGAGGCTGAAATTTGGTTACGTCAAAAACATAGGATTGAAGTAGAATTAAGTGATCTTCATAATATTTTATGTATTATTTCAATTGGTGATGATCAAGAATCTATTAATCAGCTCTTATTTGCTTTACGCGACTTATCAAGTCACTTTTATCAACAAAGTCAAAACAGAGTCCAACATATTACGATTCCTGATTTACCTGAATTGGTGATGAGCCCTCGTGAAGCATTTTATCACACTCAGGTACGCTCACTTCCACTTGAACAATCAATCCATTATGTGAGTGCAGAATCCATCACGATTTATCCACCAGGTATTCCAATCTTACTTCCTGGGGAACGAATTACCCGAGAACATATACTTTATATAAAAGAAAATTTGGAAGCAGGTCTTCCTGTTCAAGGAACATTAGATCCAGAAGTTACAACAATTCGCGTTATCTATTAGTTAAATCATCAAAAAATAGGAGCCTAGAATAATGAGTATGGAACTATGGTTTACAGAACGTCAAACACCAGCATTACAATGGAGCTGTCGTGTAACCAAAACACTTTATTCTGAAAAAACACCCTATCAACAACTAGATATCTTTGAAACAGAACAATTTGGCAGAATGATGGTACTCGATGGTATGGTCATGACAACTGATCAAGATGAATTTGCCTATCATGAGTTATTAACCCATATTGCTATGAGTACTCATCCCAATCCTAAGCAAGTCTTGGTAGTTGGCGGAGGCGATGGTGGAGTTATTCGTGAAGTATTGCGTTATCCTACTGTAGAAAGGGCGGTATTAGCTGAGATCGATGGAGCAGTAGTAGAAGCAGCTAAACGTTTTTTCCCGCAAATCGCAGTGGGTTTTCAAGATCCCAAGGTGACGATACAGATCGGTGATGGTATCGATTATGTACGTCTACATAAAGATCAATTTGATGTGATTATTATTGATTCAACAGAACCTGTCGGCCCTGGCGAGAAGCTATTTGAATCACCGTTTTACCAATCAGTCGCTGAGGCATTGACCGAAGATGGGTTAGTCGTTGCACAGACTGAATCCCCTTGGGTAAATCAACAATTAATTCATGATGTCTTTCAGCGTATGGATCATCTTTTTCCAGTGACACGGCTTTATCTTGGTCATGTGCCAACTTATCCGAGTGGTTCATGGACGTTTACGCTTGGTTCTAAAAAATATGACCCTCTCAAGAAGCAAACGGACGAATTGCCTACTTTAACTGACACACGTTACTATCATCCAAAGTTATACCATGCCCTTTTTCAGCTACCTCGTTTTGTCGAGCAGCTCACCAGTAAAAAGACCACTCGATAGTGAGTGGTCTCAACTTGTATCTAGGAGTCAAGATTTGCATTTCGCCCCCAGTTCAAGCTACACAGATGTATTCAAGACGCCGCAACTACTCGCTCAGGGCGATATCAACTCGGCAATGCCTCAGACAGTACTACCGCCTATTCTTCGCTTCATAGTTGCAGCTTTGTAGCGCTTGAAAGTTGGCTACATTGCAAACCATCTCCTCCTTTTAACAAGCTTTGTTTTTATTTGATTTAACCAGAATATAGGTTTTTCTTCAGCCTAAGATCACTCGATTATGAGTGGTCTTAGTTTGTAGTCACAATGTTATGTTATGTTTTGTTTATTTTGTAACCGGTTGCGATTCTTGTTTACGCTTATGTTCTTCTGCAAGTTTATCAATTTCTTTTTTCAGTTCGGCAACCATCTCTTTTTCTGGTATTTTCCGAATGATCTTACCGTGACGGAAGAGTAGTCCTTCTCCTCTTGCTCCTGCAATACCGATATCAGCTTCCTTCGCTTCCCCAGGTCCATTTACTGCACAACCGAGTACAGATACTTTAATAGGAGCTTGTATCTTAGAAATATACTCTTCTACTTCGTTCGCAATGCTAATCAAATCGATTTCAATTCGTCCACAAGTTGGACATGAAATCAATGTAGCTGCGTTTGCTGCTAGTCCAAATGACTTGAGCAATTCTCGAGCAACTTTCACTTCTTCAACTGGATCAGCACTCAACGATACACGCAGTGTAGAACCAATCCCTTGTGAAACAATCGCTCCTAAACCTGCTGCACTCTTAACAGTACCTGAAAATAGGGTTCCTGATTCAGTAATGCCTAAATGAAGTGGATAGCGAAATGCTGCTGCTGCTTTTGTATAAGCTTCAATCGCTAAGCGGACATCTGATGCTTTGAGTGAAACAATAATGTCGTGAAAATCAAGATCTTCTAGAATGCCAATATGATAGAGCGCACTTTCCACCATACCATCCGCTGTTGGATACCCATACTTGTCTAAAATTCTTTTTTCAAGTGATCCAGCATTCACACCAATTCGAATCGGTATCTCACGCTCTTTCGCTGCTCGTACAACCGCCTCGACTTTCTCACGTCTACCTATATTACCAGGGTTGATTCGTATTTTATCAATACCACCCTCAATCGCTTTTAATGCTAACTTGTAATCAAAATGAATGTCAGCGACGAGCGGGATCGAAATCTGTTTTTTAATGTTAGGAATTGCTTCAGCTGCTCGCATATCCGGACAAGCGACTCGAACGATTTGGCATCCAGCCTCTGCTAATCGGTTAATCTCAGCTACTGTAGCTTCCACATCATGCGTTTTGGTTGTTGTCATACTTTGAATGACAATTTGGTCATTTCCACCAATCTGAACATTGCCTACTTTGACGGGTCTTGTTTCCGTACGATGAAACATGCAATCATTCGCCCCTTCGTAAGAATCAGATGCTCATCATGTTCAATTTTTCTCTATCTACAAGATGAACTCTATCAACTCAAAGTATAACACGATCCTCCAATACCCACAGCAAAAAAACAGAAAAAAGATGAGTCATACTCATCTCAGCTTGTAGACAAAGTAAAGGTTCCGTCGATATTTCACGCTTCGCCTCCATTTCAGGATGCGTTGATGTCTTCTAGGCGCCTCGTCTGCTCGCTCAGGGCGGTATCAACTCGACTTTACCTCAGACAGTACTACCGCCTATTATTCGCATCACAGACGCGGCTTTATAGCGCCTAGTAAAATGCGGGTGAAGGAGCATTTTTCCGCCCGTAGCGAAATATTGACTCCACGATTTCTTCTTCTATCCAATTGTATGAACCTCTTCTTTTCATCAATTGGGTTTTCATCAGCCTGAAATAAGTCATACTCATCTTCTAATCTTTTTGTTAATCCGATGACGTTGTTTATTCACATACATTTTCATAGAAAATGGAACTAATCCAAACCAACGATGTGACCATTTTTCTTTTCGTTGAAGTTTTAGCTCCTTTCGTTCAACCCTTGGTGTTTCAATATAATTAGCAAACCGATGCATGATATAGCTAATCCAATCTTTGAAATTCATAACTCCCACCTCTTTTCTATCTTGACCGGGAGTTTGATGTTCCATACAAACCTTTATTCCAATGATCGGTTATTTGCTGAATGATCGTGGCCATATCATATAAACCTGTATCAATCTGTAGCTCGGCGCATGTGTAGTATTTCTTTCTTTCAGCATTTAGCTGAACCAATCGTTTTTTAAGGCTTCCTTGCAGCAACGGACGACTACGATCCTGTTTTAACCTCTGATAAAGTACTTCAGGAGAAGCGGAAAGCCCAATGATCAATCCGTACTTTTCCATTAATTGTCGATTCTCTCGTCGCAATACAACTCCGCCGCCTGTTGAGATCACTTTGGTCGGCTCATGAAGAAGCCGCTTTAATAAATCCGTTTCTGCATCTCGAAATGCTTGTTCACCAAATCGTTCAAAATATTCAGCAACCGTTAGTTGAAACATTTTCTCTAATTCCTCATCCATATCTACAAAGGGAAGATGCAATTGCTTTGCAATTTGCCGACCAATTGTAGACTTCCCTGTCCCCATCATTCCAACCAAAATCAAGTGTTTCCTATCACTCATCAATTTTACCTCAGATCGATTTTCCATTTTACACTACAAAAATGTTTCTTCTGTTCAAAATAACACATTCGCTCTCATACTTATTGTTCATTCTAAAAGAGACAGTAAATCGTTTCAATAATTGTCAACAAATTCTTTAACGCTCATGCCATCTCGGGCCCACTTCAAATTCTTTAAAAATACAATGATATAAAAATAATATTTTAAATATACATCCGATAAATAGGATAAAACCAAAGACAAATCACCCTTATTATCACCTGACTTTTTTATATTTGATATAATATAAAAAAGGAGGCGGGGTGATGGATGAATTAAAGCAACTAAAAGAGCAGATGAAAGAGTTAGATATGATTTTTCAACTTTCTCATGATGAGATTTTTGTAACAGATGGAGAAGGTTACTGTGTTAGAGTAAATCCTGTTTGCCAAAAGCATTATGGGCTTCATGAAACAGATATGGTTGGAAAACATGTCACAGAATTAGTCGAGCAAGGTCTTTTTAACCCTTCGTCGACTCTCAAAGTATTAAAAGAAAAGAAACAAGTAACAATGATTCAGTCAACCTCAACCGGAATCAAATTGCATGTTACTTCAACACCGGTTTTCGATGAATCAGGAAATCTGATCCGCGTTATTTCTAACTCTCTTGACATTACAGATATTGTTTCACTTCAGGCACAGATCCGAAATCTAGAAGAAATGATTGATCATTCTCATTTTGAATTAGAAAAATTACGCTATGAGAAGAAGACTTATGGAAAACTGGTGGTAAAAAGCATTGCCATGAAAAAAGTTTTCCAGATGTTAGAACGAATCGCTAAAGTGGACTCCACCGTACTCTTACTCGGTGAATCTGGTGTAGGAAAAACAGAAATTGCTCGATGGATTCATCAAAATAGCCGTCGTCATAAACATGCTTTTGTAGAAATTAATTGTGGTGCTATTCCACCTAATCTATTTGAATCAGAGCTATTTGGTTATGAGCCAGGCTCTTTTACTGGTGCCCTGCGGGCTGGGCAACAAGGTTTACTGGAATCTGCTCATTTAGGAACGCTTTTTCTGGATGAAATTGGTGAATTACCTCTTGAATTACAGACCAAAATACTACAAGTGATTCAAGATAAATCCTTTCTAAGAATTGGTGGTCGTGAACGTAAAACAGTTGATGTCAGGATTATCGCTGCAACGAATCGTGATCTTGAAAGGATGGTACAACAAAAGCAATTTCGCCAAGACCTCTACTACCGTCTATCTGTTGTCCCTATTCGCATTCCTTCGCTTCGTGATCGTCGAGATGATTTGATTGAATTAATCTATACGCTGTTATCACAAGTCAATCAACAATATGAAATGAATAAGGTACTTTCATCAAATGCAATGGAATACCTTTTAACCTATCACTGGCCAGGTAATGTCCGCGAACTGCAAAATACAATTGAGCGTCTAGCTGTTACTTCAGAAGGAAATTTAATTACGCTAAATTCATCCGATATCAGCCTACCTGAGCAAAATGAAAAGACACTAGAACTTGACCAATTGATGGAAGAAGATGGATTAAATCTAAGGGAAGTATTGGAATCCGTCGAAAAGAAAATTATTAAAACCTATATCCAAAAATATAAGTCCACCAGAAAAGTGGCTGCATTACTTCAAACAAGCCAAAGTTCGATTAGCCGCAAATGTCTCAAATATGGTATCTCGAATCAAATTTGACTCATCGATGCAAATATGAATGAGAAATGAGTCATTTTTGAATCATATCACTATACATTTGCTATCTATTTTTCTTCTTTTTACTAATGATTAGCAGGTTTTATTTAATAAATGAATATCCCCATTATTTTTGGCACGATACTTGCTAAAGATATAGGTAGACTGTCAACTTCGGTATTTCGCTCACATCGACCTTTCTATCGAATCAAAGGGGGTATTCATATTGGTTCAATACTTAAAAAAAGAGATGAACGTCTCAAAATCCTCTAAATCGGAGTTAGAACAGACGGTCGCCTCTATTATTGACCAAGTCCGTCAAAAAGGAGATGCTGCACTCCTACAATTTGCCCAAAAATTTGACGGAGTCACTTTGCAACAAACAAAAGTTACTGAAGACGAGATTCAAACAGCCGGTAAACAGTTACCGCAAACCTTGATCGACGATATTCAGTTTTCTATCGAAAGAATTCGGGCATTTGCAGTTGCACAAAAAGAACGATTAACCGAATTTGAACAAGAAATGATTCCTGGTGTTCATCTTGGACAACGTGTGATTCCGATCGAAGCGGTTGGTTCATATGTTCCAGGTGGACGATATCCCTTGCTCTCATCTGCACAAATGTCAATTATTCCTGCAAAAGTTGCCGGTGTATCTCAAATTCGCGTCTGTACGCCACCAACAAAAGAAGGTCATGTTCACCCTGCTGTTTTATATGCTGCACATCTTTCCGGAGCAGATGAGATTTTTGCTGTTGGTGGTGCGCAAGCTATCGCAGCACTTGCCTATGGAACAGAGAGTATTCAGCCTGTAAACAAAATCGCTGGACCAGGAAATCGATTTGTAACAGAAGCGAAAAAACAAGTGCAAGGTGATGTAGGAATCGATTTATTAGCTGGGCCAAGTGAGGTCTTGGTTGTTGCTGATGAAGAAGCAAAGCCTCAGTTTGTTGCAACAGATTTATTAGCTCAGGCTGAACATGATGTTGATGCACGAGCGATCCTAGTTACAACAAGTGCTGATGTAGCCCATGCAGTAATGAATGAGATAGAACATCAATTGAAAACGCTTCCTACAGCAGAAGTTGCGAGAGCTTCTTGGGAAAGAAGAGGTCAGGTAATTGTGACAGAGACCTTGGAAGAAGCCATTCAAGTAACAAATGATTTAGCACCTGAGCATTTACATGTCCAAATTAAAGATGCTTATGAAGCTCTAGCTCAATTTACCAACTATGGCTCATTATTTTTAGGCGAGAATGCGTCAGTTGTTTATGCTGATAAAGTATGTGGTACAAACCATATTCTCCCCACACAGGAAGCCGCAAAGTATACAGGTGGTGTTTGGGTGGGGACATTCCTAAAAGTAGTCACATACCAATGGATTGAACAAGCAGGAATCGAAAGATTGGCTCCTCACAGTGTACGCCAATCAAAGCGAGAAGGATTAATTGGTCACTTACGTTCAGCTAACATCCGTTTAACTGGAAATCTTGATCAGTAACATAAAAATGAAAAGGAGCAGTAATCATGAAAAAAATTCTCCCTGCCCTATTAACCATTTTACTTGCTTTCTCGATTCTCATTGGTTGTAGCACTGGTGGAACAGAAAAGGCTGCGAACACCTTAGAACAAGCGAAAAAGAAAGGCGTACTGGTCGTCGCTTCTTCAAACGATACACCATTTGCTTATATCGATAAGGATACCAAGAAATTTACTGGAATCGATGCTGAAATCATTACTGAAATTGCGAAACGCTTAGGGATCAAAAGAGTGGAAATGAAAGAAGTTAAATTTGAAAACCTATTAGTTGAACTAAACAATAAAAACGTCGATATCGTTGCTGATGCTATGTATGTAAAACCAGAACGGGAACGGATCGCTCAATTTACCGATATTTGGTATAAAGAAGGCGATGCACTCATTGTTCGGAAAGATTCACCAATCAAAGGAATTGAAGATCTAAAAGGAAAAGTTGTTGGTGGACAAAAAGGAACTACCTTCCTTGAGTACGCGCAAAAACTACAAAAGGAAGGAAAAGTAAAAGATGTTAAAATTTATAATTCACAAGCTGAGCTTTTGCTCTCAGTAAATACAAATAAAATCGATGCATGTATTACAGATAGTGCTACTTCGGTCTATAGCATTCGTAAAGATCCTTCATTGACATTAAAATTGGTCTCTCCATATACACCTTATTTCAGTGGGAACATCGCTGCCGCCGTGCGTAAAGATGATAAAGAGCTATTAAATGCGGTGAACGATGAATTAGCAAAGTTGAAGAAAGAAGGCTTCATCCTAAAAGTATTGAAAAAATACGGTCTAAACGAACAGAATTTTGTCGCTGGAAAAAAATAGATGCTTACAGGAACCTAATTTAGGTTCCTGATCTTCTTTCGAGGTGATTGATTTGAATTTACACTTTCCAACCGCTTTTCAAGAATTGACCCCTCAATTGCTCAAAGCTCTTGGTGTCGTCGCCTCGCTCACACTAGCTGGGTTTGCACTAGCTTTGGTTATTGCGATGTTAATCGCACTGGGTAGATTATCTCAAAGCCGATTTTTAGATCGCATACTCATTGTATTTCTTGAAATCGTCCGTGGGACACCATTGCTTGTTCAACTGTTGTATGTATATTACGTTTTACCCGAGCTGATAAAATTGATCATGCGAATTTGGATTCCTGACTACCAACTCACAATCAGCGCTTTTACCGCTGGGGTAATAGGTTTAGGTATCAACTATGGCTGTTATATGTCCGAAGTGATCCGTTCCTCGATTGCTGCGATCGATAAAGGCCAAACGGAAGCAGCTCTTGCTCTAGGATATACCAATCGCCAAGCCATGTGGAATATTGTCATTCCCCAGTCTTTTCGTATCAGTTTACCAACTCTTGCTAACTACTTTATTATGATGATCAAAGATACATCTCTAGTAGCATTTATTACGCTACAAGAAATTATTTTAACAACACAATCATATGCTTCACAAACTTTCTTAACCATTGAGTCTTATACATTAGCGGCTCTCGCTTATCTCATTTTAAGTATTCCGCTTGGTCAAGGAGTGCGTATTCTTGAAAGGAGGTTAAATCGCCATGTCTAATCCAATGATTGAAGTTGAAAAACTACATAAATCATTTGGTCAGAATGAAATATTGAAAGGGATCACGCTTACGATTGAAAAAGGAGAAAAGGTCGTGATCATCGGCCCCTCTGGTTCGGGTAAATCAACATTACTTCGATGTTTAAACTACTTAGAACTACCTACCGCCGGTACGGTAAAGATTAACGGTGAGTATTTTGTCGAACCTGGCAAAAAATATAATGAAAATCATGTCGCAAAACTTCGAACCAATATTGGCATGGTCTTTCAACGTTTTAATCTCTTTCCAACAATGACTGCACTTGAAAATGTGATGGCAGCGTTGACCAAGGTAAGGCAGAAGTCAACCACAGAAGCCCGACAAATCGCAACACGATACCTTGAAAAAGTTGGATTGGCTGATCGGATGAATCACTACCCAAGCCAGCTCTCGGGCGGACAGCAGCAACGGATTGCCATTGCTCGGTCTTTGGCAATGGAGCCTGAAGCAATGCTTTTTGACGAAGCAACTTCCGCGCTTGATCCTGAATTAGTGGGTGAAGTTCTCAATGTTATTCGTGAACTAGCTGAAGAAGGAATGACAATGGTCCTGGTCACCCATGAGATGAGCTTTGCACAAGAAGTAGGGGATCGAGTTATCTTTATGGACGATGGATTGATTATTGAATCAGGTAGCCCTGACCAACTATTCCGTAACCCTCAGCATGATCGAACGAAAACATTTCTGCAAAGATTAAAGCATTAGGCGAATTCCCTATCCATCCCCTATCTGGGGATTTCAGACTGACGAAAAACCCTAAGTTGAGAAAGCGAATTAGACAAAGTAGATGTATCATTCCCATGAGGAAATGGTTCGCAATGTAGCCGACTTTCAGGCGCTACAAAGCCGCGACTGTGTAGCGAAGAATAGGCGGTAGTACTGTCTGAGGCATAGCCGAGTTGATACCGCCCAGAGCGAGCATTCGTGGCGCCTTGAATACACCTTTGTAGCCTGAACTGGAGGCGAAATGCGTAACCATGACTCTAGAAAAAGAGAACTTGATTACTTTGTCTACAATTTGCCATCCCCTATCTAGGGGATTTTTGTTTGATCCATCGTTTTAATCGAAGTGTTTGGGGGTCAAGCTCCCCCTGTATAGTATACTGGACTCGCCATTTTCCTAACGCATGTGAATAAATCATTAATGAATGAGTACCATTCATGACCTGGGCGATAATTTGTTTTCCATTCTGTTGCATAACAAGTCTTTTCACAGCATGATTCTTTAGAAGCTGTGATTGCATGATATAGATTCCTGACTCTGCTGCGTAACGGACAGTAGCAAACTCAGTTTGTAATATTGATGATTGACGAAAGCGAATCGTTTGAGACAGTGCAAGGTAACAACAAAAAGAAAGAAGTGTACATATAATCATTACAAATGGTAAAACATAACCGGTTTGATTTTGATGCATACTAATCATCCCTTTTTGAATCTGTCTGTAACAAGATCGAGAGCGGTTCTTTCAAACCAACTAGCGTTACTTTTAGCCGAAATTCTTGATCATCACATCGAAGGGATAGCTTTTGAATCGTTGGTAACATTACCATATGTCCTCTCCAACCACTTGAGTTTTGGTACACTTGACGAATCAATTGGTCCTTTTTTAGCATATACCGCACGAAAATACCTTGGTCATTCATAAATTGACACTCATTTCTAGCGGATGAAAATAAACTTCCAAATGGAATCTCTTGTTGTATTTGCATACGAAATCGATCACCCTGCATTTGTTGCCGCTGTGTGATTGATTCTTGTTGTGCTTCCTTACAAAAAATAAACAATAGCATAAATAAAATAGGGATTAACAGCGTGGTCAGTCCGATTGATAACACAAACTCAAGATAGGTAAAACCTTGATTTCCTTCTTTCATCATTGAAACCAATTCCCGATCAAAATTTGTTTTTGCTGCCCTCCATTAATCTGATTCCAGATGATTTCCACCTTCCATTCCCATAGTCGTGCTTCTCTTTGTACACAATTCCATAAAATACGATAGTGAGTATGATTTTTTATACGATCAAATTGAAGTTCTTTGTTTTGTCGAGGGCAAGCAGAACGAAGTCGCTCAATATATTCTTGTAATAAAAAAACAGCTTCCTTATTCAGCGATTGTTCATGTGTTACTTGCTTGACATGGCTCAGTATCGGAAGCGAAAAGCTGACAAGAATCCCTAATACAAAAAAAGCAACTAGCACTTCGACTAATGTATAACCTTCTTGATTCATTGAAACACCACCTTTGGTACTCCTTACGAGATAAAATTGGACACTGAGGTCCAATTTTGCAAACCAACAAACTTCAAAATGAAAATATAAATTCTCTTGTGATGAAAGTACAATCCGCAATGTCCACTAATCAAAATTGGAGATGGATGGAGGAATATTCTCAAGTTGTGAGTCATTCCTATGGTTACAAGACTAATGGCAATCCAATAGAAATAATCGAACGTGCTATTTAGTGGCAATGTAGAGAGCCTATATAAGTGACAGAATATTCCATTAAATTAATAGACAGATCATTCTCTAAAAACACTCCCAAAAAAGGTGATTTCGTATCATATAGAACGTAATGCTAAGGAGAGGAATTGGAAGTATTTTACCAAAAAACATAAGGAAAATCGAGGAAAATCAGATAGCAAAATATATCGACTCGGATTATTCATACAAAATTCACACTTGCGGGATAAATTTAATGGATCGGACATAAAACACGACTGTTGAATGACGTCTCCCGAGGTCATATTTAATTACACGCAGAAGAACCGTGCCTCCCATACTCTTACGTACGAGTAGGTATGACACGGGCTTCTCTGTCTGCGTTGCAGATCCCGCGCTACTTCCTATCGTACCCGCCGACGAGGAAACAGCCGAGCCCAAGTAGGATTGTGGGTACGACCAGAATCAGGATGATTGGGGTCGGACAGTTTTTCGCAATGAGTACATGTACAATTTCCATCCAGACACCCATGGTGATAGCAATCAGAACATATCCGGTGATACGCACACTTTCCTCCAGGTAACGGGTGGCTTTGTTGTGTCCACTTAGGTCTATCGGGCTTCACTAACATGGACATATCGTTGTCATCTACATTAAATCACATAATTGCATTAAATTAATCACTTTTAATTTTCATTCAACATTAACTCACTGTAACCTTACGATCATCATTATAAACTTTGAGCTAATCATCCCCTAATTTCGGGTTTTTCAAGATGCCAAATACTATGCCTTTTTAAATAATGGGCGGAGGGGACACCGAAAAGGCGTCCCCTCGAATACTCAGAACACAGCATTAGGAGCAAGGTGGCGGATTATGCACATAGCCACAGACACCGCACCTGATCCATTTGGGATTTGGAAGTTCCGGCGGCTCCTGTTTTGGCTCGTCATTACTGATGATGGACATGCATCCTCCCTTCGTTTCTGTCGCACCCAAAAATGGGCCCATCGCCTTGTTGCGATTGGAATATCTTGTGAAGCACTATAAAAAATAATATCATCTTCGCAAATAGACGTATAGAATTTTATGAATAGGTCGCATGTATTGATTTTAGCCCCTCTTGTATATATCTATTATGAAGATGTATGTAGGTTTTTCGTTATTGTATTCAAAAAGAAACACCTTTTTCTTTATAAAAAAACTAAATATAACTTCCTAATGGAATCACCAGAACCCCTCACCTTTCAAATCACATCTGATTAATTACTACTTCAATAGCTGGATGCATGGCTTCAATTCTAAGTTCCGTTCAGGTTCGGTTTATCATCCCTTAGCCTCGTGTATTCTGGATAAATAACCTCTTTCAATCGTTGCTTATCACCTTTGGTGTTCCAGAAGCTACTTGGATTCGTATTTCAGCGATACAGTTACTTCCACGATAGAGATAGATCGTTCCTCCTTTTGTGTGTCCTTGTTCCTGGTATGTTAATTGTTGCTGCGGGAAATTTGTTTTGAGATGTAAGTGTGCCGGAAATTGGAGTTGACGTAATTGAAATTCTTCTCTTGCAATGGTCAGGTGATCATTTTGGATCATTACACGAATGTTCTCTTGACTACTTAATGCCTGTATTTGTGCATAGAGTAATTCATCCACAATGAGTGAACTATACATTTGTTGCTCCAAATGATGACCAACTGGTATTAAGGAAGGAAACAATAGAGCGATCAGGATCGTGATCATGCTTAAAGTTCCAATCAATTCAATCAATGTCCATCCGCTCTGATACTCGTGATTCATCTACACATCACCCGTTGATCACTGGAAACCTTTTCTGAACGATTGATCACATACTTTCCCTTTCCACCTGGGCAAGGCGGAACTTTACGTAGATACCCTTTTTTCACTAACTCATCCACACTTGCGGGATAAGTCCCATACTCTAAATAATAATTGTCCGCTTGTGCCCCAATCATCCTACGATTTGCCAAGTCAGCTTTATCCCGCGCCCGCTCTCCGGCCGTTTTCAGATTTGGTAAAGCAATTGCAATGATAATCCCGATTATAAATAGGACAATCAGCATTTCGATTAAGGTAAATCCTTGTTCATCAAATCGTCTTTTCATTGTTCTCCCCCGATCAAATAGCCTGTACGAGTTGTAACATCGGTAAAAAAAGCGAAACGACCACGACCAAAATGACAACACCTAATAGGAGAATAAACAATGGTTCCATCCCTTTTACATATTTCTGTAACCGTAAACGGATCAAACGCTCCATTGTGTTTGCAACGTGTAACAAAATCTCCTCCAAGCGACCTGTCCGTTCTCCAATAGCTGTTAAACGAGGTAAAAAAGTCTCAAAAATACCTTGTTTACAATTCTCAAGTGCTAGTTGAAGGGAATCCCCTTTTACTAAACATTCTTTTACTTTCTGAACTGCTCTGGTCACTTCAATCCAAGGTGACAGCTTAGCGATTAGCTCTAAAGACTGTAATAGAGGAACACCAGATTGTAGCAAAGAGCCTAGCTGAAGTGCAAAATAATGCGTAAACCGATAACGGTAAAGGGAACGAATCCCTGGAATATGCAGGAAAAAACGTTCGAGTTTCACCGTTTGCTTAGAAAATACGAGGATGATAATTAGGAATATTAAGATAAATAAATAGATCATTTGGTCTACTGCTGATGACATCGAAACAATCCAACGCGTCAGAGGCGGGAGTGAAATTCCCAACGATTGATATAGTTCTGTAAAACGAGGTAAGATGACTGTTACCATAAAAAGGAGAGCTAAACAGATACAACCGAGAACAATTAATGGATAAATACTTGCTTGAATCACTTCTTGTCTAAATTGATCTTTCTGATGATAAAACTGGTAACAGCGTGAAAACCCTGCAGCAAGCCCACCTGACTCCTCTGCAATTCGAATCAACGAAAGATACAGTGCTGGGAAATCCAGCTGCTCAAGTGCTGCTGATAAGGTATTCCCAGCTTCAATCTGTTCAATCAAGCCCCTACCGATCTTTTCGGGAATAAACTTTTGCTCTACTAATAACTCGATACTCTCCAGTAATGGTATATCATTTTGCAACAAATGCATCATTTGTTCACTCAACCGTGCTAACAATTCTGCTGATAGCTGCTTCTTAACTCTCCACATCACTCATCACCCGTAAAAACTCTTCTTGTGTCGTTAAGCCTTTCCTGACATTCCTCATTGCCACTTCTTTCAGTGAATCAATCTTGTTATTTCGCAAATATTGGCGTAACGAACGAACAGAGTAATCTTGGACAATCATCCGCTCCAACTCTTCATTCACTGACATTACTTCAAAGATACCGATTCTGTGTAAATAACCCGTTTTGTCACAATGTTTACAACCCTTTCCGATACAATAGGTGCATTGCAAACGCATCAATCGTTGTGCAATCACACCGATCAAAGCTGCGGCGACACGGTAATGCTCGACTTGCATATCAAGCAGCCTCGTAACAACTGAAGCACTATCAGCAGTATGCAAAGAACTCAGAACCAGATGACCGGTTAGAGCAGCACCAATCGCAATCTCTGCCGTCTCACGATCACGAATCTCCCCAACCATGATCACATCAGGATCTTGTCGCAGAGCGGCTCGTAATCCTTTGGCAAAAGTGAGTCCTGTTTTTGGACGGATGGCTACTTGATTAAAACCTGAAATCCGCCGTTCAATCGGGTCTTCTAATGTAATGATATTTCGTGCTGGTTGATTTAGCTGCGAAAGAAGAGCATAGAGTGTTGTCGTCTTACCTGAACCTGTCGGACCTGTCGTAATTAAGAGTCCATGACTACAGCGAAGAAACCTTTCTACTGACTGAAGTTGATGCTTGTCCATGCCCAAATTCGTAAGAGAGAGCGCTTCCATCTGATTACGAAACAGTCGAAGAACTACCTTTTCCCCATGAATGGTAGGCAATGTTGAAACACGAAGATCGACAGTACCTTCCAAACGTGAAACTGAAAGTGTGCCATCCTGTGGTAATCGTTTTTCTCCTATATCTAAATTAGCCATTATTTTTAATCTTGAAATAAATGCGGGCGCTTGTTGTGCCTGGATTTGATCATGTACAACCAGTAATCCATCAATTCGTTGACGAATCCATAAACCTGAAGGCCTCGGCTCTACATGGATATCACTCGCCCTTTTTTCAATTGCTTGATTGATCATCTTCGTAATATAGCTTGTAATATCGATCTGGGTTGAATGACTGGTATTTGTCGTAATAAGCCCTCCCTCCTAAATGATGTCAATATTTTACATGAATCTCCAAATAAAAACCACCTATTTTTTTCGGTGGTTAAACGCGCTCCACGAGATAGACAATTTTATCCATAAAATCTTGATAATCTTTTGCTTTGATCAGCTCTTTTACATGATCCCATTCAGATAAAATATTGATAAAACTCTCAAATACATGACTAAATATTTTACGATCCCGTTGATTCATAGCGATCATCGCAATAATTTGGACTTTCTCATCCCCCCATTTCACAGGCTGATCGTTTAAAATGATACAAATCCCAGTTTTTCGTGCATCCATCTTAATAGAATGAGGAACAGCAACATGATTATTAAATGCCGTTGAAGAAAGCGTTTCCCGTTCTAATACAGCTTGAGCATAATCATCATGTACATAGCCATATGTCATCATACATTCTGACATAAAAGCAATATATTCCTCATGCGAATTCAGATAAACATTTTTCATAAATAATTCTTCGCAAAAAAATGTTTCCAAGTAGACTTTTACTTTCTCAATCTTTTTCCGCTCAGTTAGCTTTAGAATTTGTCGCTGAATCCGCTCATAATCTTGCTCAGTCATATAAGGATGAACAAAAACTGAAGGGGTCTGCTCCATATGACTAGGCAATGTACTAATGACCAATTCTATCTCTTCTGCTAGATCAACTGCTTCAGCTGAGACATGTATAATCTCAATTGAATCTCTAAACTTTTCCTCTAACTTTTGCACTAAATCAATCTGCATATCATAGTAATTTGGACAAATGACTGCACATAAAATTTTCTTTTCTAGTTCCTTTCTTCTTTCAAAATAAGAACCAATGTGAAATGCAATATAACCAATCTCATCTTCATCTACTGAGATTGCTTCCATTTGTTGTAGTTCATTTGAAATAAAAACAGCCACTTCATAAATCAGAGGATATGTTTCTTTTAATTTAAACACAAGTGGATTTCTTACAGAAACCTGATTCTTCGCTCGAAAAATTAAATTTCGGATATGTAGCGTAAACTTGACAAAAAAATCATCATCCGAAATATCAATAAAATAGGATTCATGGACACGCTTTAATAATGTTTTTGCAAGATCAACATAATGTTTATCAATAAATTGTGTTAACGTATACGGCGTAATAGATTGATAATTTAACAATGTCGTCTTACTAGCCAATAAAATGACAAGATAATAGATTTCTGATTCGTTAAAAATGATCCCATACTGATCTTCAATCATTTTCGCAATTGAACGAGCTGCTAAGATTTCTGAATTACTTTTTACGCTCTTCATTTTCAATTGCTGGGTAATCCATTTATTTTTCTTAATCCGATCAATCGTAATCACAAGATGTAACAAAATATTATTAAGCATGTATTCATTAATCAATAAATCATAATTCCTTAAAATCTCACTTAGGTCGTTCTTTAATTGGGCAATATGATACTCTTGATAAGCTTCTTGGATTGTTTCAATACCTAAGAAATCATTTGAAGTCTCATTGGAGATAATTTGGCTCATTAATTTTCTCTTGGCAGTCTCTTCTCCTACAAGAATTAAATGATCCTTTTTCTGTTTTACACGTAATTGAAAAGGTTGGATCAAATGATTTGCATGTGTCACGTCACTTTCAATTGTGGAAAGGCTTACATAAGTCTTCTCGCTTAGATCAAAAATATTGATTCCTTCTGGATGAAGAATCAGCTCTCTTAAGATGAGATTCATTCTCTTTGATGGAGTATCATCAGGAAAATGTATAATCGAATCTTTTTCCTTCCACTTTTTTTTGTTAAGGCGATAGCCTTCTTGAGATGAAAGAATCAGTGGACTCTCCTTATTGATTTCACTTACATATTTACGGATCGTCCGTGTCGAAACATGCAAATGGTTTGCCAAATTACTTGCTGGAGTCCAGTTATTTTGTGTTTCTAAGAAGTTTAGAAATGCCTCTTTTTTTTCTCGTCGCATTCTCTAACACCCCTTTATATAATCCCATTTATTATTAGCATAATTAGTTCAGCTCATCATAGAGGATAAATTTAGTTCCTAAGGATAGGAACCTTTTTTATTGGATCATCATTTTAAAAGATGGGATACTAAATTCAACCTAATTAGGAAATGCAAGCGTTTACTTTTATTTGGAGGGATTGGTAATGAAAAAAGTCCTGTTAATCTGTGGTGGTGGAGCTTCCAGTGGATTTATGGCCGCGGGAATTCGAAAAGCAGCAAAAAAACAGAATGTAGAGATAGAAGTACTAGCTAGAAGTGAAGCAGAATTATCTGAACTCATCGAGGATGTAGATATTCTGCTAATCGGGCCACATCTTTCATATATGGAAGAAGAGGTTAAGAAAGAAGCAGAAAATTATCATGCAAAAGTGGCTGTCATTCCACAATCAATCTATGGTCGCTTAGATGGTCAAAAAGCACTTGATTTGATCCAAAAACTAGATCAATCTTCATGAATAAATAGAAAGAGGGGAAACAAATGGAAAAACTTATCCATTATATGCAGAATACTTTTGCCCCAAAAGTGAATAAGATCACCAAAAATATCTGGATTGCTTCGATTCAAGACTCTGTAATGGCCATTCTACCTTTCATTCTAGTCGGTTCATTGATCACTATGATTTCACTGATCAATGAACTAAAACCTGGACTTCTCCCTGATTTCTCTTTGATCAATTCCTTCTCTTTTGGAATGGTAGGGATATTTGTTGCCTATTTAATTCCTTATAATGTGATGGACAAAAATAAAATAAACGACAAAAAAACTTTAGCAGGACTTACTTCTGTAACTCTTTATCTGATGCTGATCAGCCCTGTGATTGCCAAGGACGGAAAGATTACATTCTTATTTGAACGCTTTGGGGCAACGGGTATGTTCGTCTCGATTATTATTGGACTCATTGTTGGATTTGTGATGCTACAGTTTGCTAAGTTCTCATTTTTCAAAAAGGAATCATCCCTCCCAGATTTTATCATTGTTTGGTTTGATTCATTACTTCCGATTACCATTCTTCTCTTTGCTGGATGGCTTGTTGCGCAATTGAAGTTCGATTTTTTCAACCTAATCGTGACGATCTTCCAACCTTTATCCTATATTAGTCAGAGTTTCTGGGGCGTTGTTGTTTTATCTTTTATTATGGTTTTCTTTTACTCTTTTGGGATCAGTACCTGGGTTTTAAATCCGATCACCTTTCCCATTATGGTCAAAGCAATTGCCGATAATGCTGCTATGGTACAAAAAGGATTGGAGCCCACGAATATCTTCACCCAAGAAGTTTATTTCTCAGGCTGGATGGCAGCAGGGGGAATTGGATTTACATTAACACTGGGTATCCTGCTTCTCTTTGCACGATCCAGTCGACTAAAAGCGATTGGACGAGCCACCATTGCCCCATCTATCTTTAATATTAATGAGCCGATTGTCTTTGGAGCTCCTATCGTCTTTAATCCTATTTTAATGATTCCATTTTGGATTAATGGCACACTCATTCCTGCAATCACCTACCTTGTCTTAAAAGCTGGTTGGGTTGCTATTCCTTATAAAGCATTTCAACTCTGGTATATTCCTTATCCCATTTCAACTTATATGGTAAATGGGGATTGGCGGGGTGTGATTCTATTCTTTGTTTTGGCCGCTCTATCCTTGGTAATCTGGTATCCATTCTTTAAAATATACGACAATCAAGAACTAAAATTAGAAGCAAGTGAAGAAGTGTAACAACAGTGATAAAGGAGTCATGAAAATGACAGAAGAAATAAGCCAAGTAGCGATGAAGATTATCCTTCATGCAGGGAATGCAAGAACTTTCATCATGGAGTCATTTCAATGTATGGGGGAGGAACAATTCACAGAAGCACGTGAAAAACTAAAAGAGGCAAAACAAGAAACGTTGCTTGCTCATAAGGCTCAAACTGAGACGATTCAAAGCGAGGCACAAGGTAATAAACATGAATTTTCACTACTATTTGCCCATGCGCAAGATACTTTGATGACCATTATGAGTGAATGGAACATAGCCAATCAGTTGGTAAAAGTTTTTGAGCAAATGAGTAAGCGAATCAATCACCCTCAATAAATACTGATTGGCACGAATTTCTTCTAATCAAGGAGGATTTCTAATGAAAAAAGTACCGAACAAATTGCCAGACCATTTTCTTTGGGGCAGTGCAGTTGCTGCTAATCAAAGTGAGGGAGCTTGGAATATTGATGGAAAAGGGATTTCGCAAGCCGATGTAGTGCCATATATAGAACGTGACAAAATATCAGATATCCCTGTATTTGAGACAAGAGAGCAAATCGAGGCAGGCATTCGTGATGAGTTAAAGATTTATCCAAAACGATTTGGCATTGATTTTTATCATCATTATGAGCAGGATATTCGTTTATTGAAAGAATTAGGCTTAAATTCTTTCCGCACTTCGATCAATTGGACAAGGATATTTCCCAATGGTGATGAAGAAACGCCCAATGAACAGGGGCTCCTATTTTATGATCATCTTTTTGATACATTGTTGGCGCATGGGATTGAACCGATTGTAACGATCTCTCATTATGAGATGCCTTTAAAATTGATCACTTCATATGGCGGTTGGAAAAATCGCAAAACAATCCATTTCTTTGAACGATATTGCCGTGCAATTCTAAAACGATATCAATCTAAAGTAAAATACTGGATCATCTTTAATCAGCTTAATTCTGGACTGACTGATGCATATCTTGCGCTTGGACTGATTGCTCAAGAAGAAGATGACCTACAAACAGCAAAATTCCATGCGCTTCATCATCAATTAGTTGCCAATGCAAAAGCCGTCAAAATAGGGAAAGAGATCAATCCCGGGATGCAGATGGGTTCCATGATCTATGATATGACCACATATCCTGCAAGTACAAAGCCTGAAGATGTCTTAGCAGCAATGCAGGAAACGGATGCAGGTCTCTTCGTTTCAGACGTTATGGTAAATGGTGCATATCCCAGCTATATCATTCGTTACTTCCAAGAACACAATATATCCATAGAGGAAGAAGCTGATGATGAACAACTATTAGCTGAACATACCATTGATTTTCTCGCCATTAGTTATTATTTAACAACAGTATCCAAACATGGTGACAATCAATTGGATACGATTGCTTGGAATATGGGTGAAGATAAGATGAATCCCTATCTGGAAACTTCCGAATGGGGATGGCAAATTGATCCCATCGGCTTACGGATCGCATTAAATAACCTACACAAACGATATCGTGGTCTGCCGTTACTGATTGCTGAAAATGGTTTGGGTGCCCGAGATGAACTGACTGAAGAGGGAAAGGTGCATGATGCATATCGGATTGCATACCATCGTCAACATATTCAACAGATGATAGAGGCAGTCAAAGATGGGGTTCAATTAATCGGTTATCAACCATGGTCAGGTATAGACATCATCAGTGCAGGTACATCAGAAATGTCTAAGCGATATGGTTTTATATATGTAGATCAAGATGATTACGGAAATGGAAGCAAAAAGCGCATTAAAAAAGATAGCTTTTATTGGTATCAAAAAGTAATTGGATCAAACGGAGAAACGCTATAACAACAGATGAACCTTTCTCATTCAAAAGAAAGATCACACGAAGAAAAACCGAATAAGCGAGTGAAGAGGTGATCGGCAAAGCTCCATTTCGGGCACATCTTAGCGGAATGGCAGCTGAAGCGGCATTTTCCTTTCGGGCAAACTGTTCGAGTCTCCGCAGGCGGATGCCGAAGGAGGCGAGTTTTGCCCGGCCGTGAAGGCTGTCAGAACGCGGACAGGCTCACATCCTTGCAAGCCCGGGTCGGAGCGTCGCCGAGAACCCCGAGACGAGCCGCCGATCACGGACTTTGTCAACACTCTGAGATCTTCTATGTTCAATCAATTTGGAGGAATCATAGTGAAAAAAAATCCCAAAACCTTTCCAAATGACTTTCTATGGGGCGGAGCCATTGCTGCCAATCAAAGCGAAGGGGCATATCTAGAAGATGGCAAAGGATTATGTGTCGCCGATATCAACCGCTATCAAGGAGATGTTGAGATCACAAAGCGTTCAAATAAAGAAATTACGGTCCAAGAGATTAAACGAGCGTTAGAAGATACGAAAGGCTATTATCCAAAAAGAACAGGAATTGATTTTTATCATCGGTATCCAGAAGATATCGCCCTCCTTGCTGAGACGGGAATGAATGCTTTTCGTACCTCAATCAACTGGTCGAGAATTTTTCCAAATGGTGATGAAAGTGAACCAAACGAAGCTGGATTATTATTTTATGATCGATTGATAGATGAATTACTGAAACATGGCATGGAGCCAGTGATTACTCTCTCGCACTACGAAATGCCCTTACATGTAGCCTTAGAATATAATGGCTGGTACAATCGGAAAACAATCGATTTTTTTGTCAAATACTGCGAAGTTATCTTTAAACGATTTCAACACAAAGTGAAATATTGGATACTGGTCAATCAAATAAATCTTATCTCATTTGAATCATTTAACCATCTGGGCATTCCAGCTGATCGAGTTTCCAATCTTGAGGAAGCAAAATATCAAGGGATTCACCATGAGCTAGTTGCCTGTGCAAAAGCGACAAAAATAGCGAAACAAATCAATCCTTCCATGCATATCGGTATCATGTTATTTGACGCAATCGCCCATTCCGCTACTACAAAACCTGAAGATATTTTAGCAACTGTAAAAATGAACCAAATGGAATATTTCTTTTCCGATGTTCTTTTGAGAGGCTACTATCCAGGCTATGCATTCCGTTTTTTTGAAGATCACAATATAGATTTACAAATCGATGAGGAAGATGAAGAGATTCTCAAAAATACGGCTGATTTTTTAACGTTTTCCTACTACTACACCCGTATCGCTGATGCACAGCATCGAGAGCCTTATATCAACCCTGCGTTACCTGCTAGTGAATGGGGCTGGTCAATTGATCCAATTGGTTTGCGAACTGCGTTAAATCTCTACTATGATCGTTACCAATTACCGATTATGATCACGGAAAATGGCATTGGCGCCTATGATCAAATCTCAGCCGACGGAAAGATTCATGATCCATATCGGATCGATTTCCTACGCCAACATATTAGGCAAGTCAAAGAAGCGATTGCCGATGGTGTTGATGTCAGAGGCTACTTCCCCTGGGGACCGATCGATATCGTGAGTTGCTCTTCTTCTGAGATGAGTAAACGGTATGGTTTTATCTATGTGGACAAAGACGATCATGGAAACGGCTCACTAGAACGAAGTAAGAAAGATAGTTTTGCTTGGTATCAAAAAGTAGTGGAATCAAACGGTGAAATATTATAAACGAAAAACCTTACTAACCCAAGTTAGTAAGGTTTTTCGTTTGGTCATATTGCTCATATCGTCTTTCCATCCATCTCGATCTTTTTCTTCCAAAGATAACCGACTAACACAACTAAGATAGCAAGGATAATCGGCAAGGCTTGGTTTACAGGATTTTGATCAGCAATCATTCGGTCAATCACAGGATCATCAATGATTAATTTCCCAGCAGTATAGCCCAAGATTGCTGAACCTACATAGGTAAGCCAAGTGAAACGATTTAACAAGTTCGCTACCCATTTACTTCCCCACATAATAATCGGAATACTAAATGCTAGTCCAAAAACCACTAACACAATATTGCCATGTGCTGTACCCGCTACTGCCACCACATTATCTAGGCTCATTACTAAGTCTGCGATAATAATCGTTTTAATTGCTGTGCGCATATTTGATCCAACTGCAATTGATGATTCTGGCTCTTCTTCCACTAATAGCTTCACCGCGATCCAGAGAAGTAAACCTCCTCCAATCGTCATAATTAGTGGGATATTGAGCAAATAGGCGGCGACAGCAGTCAAAGCTGCGCGGAGAATCACTGCTAATCCAGCGCCAATCATGATCGCTTTCTTTCTCTGCTTCATCGGCAAGTTTCGTGCCGCCATACCGATAACAACAGCGTTGTCACCACTTAGTACTAAGTCGAGGATAATAATATATACAATACTTAACCAAAAATCGATATCGGTCCACATCAATTCCATCGCTAGCTCCTTCTCCCTATCTCAAAATAACACGGCCGATTCACTTGTTAAAAGAATTGCATAGACCTTTCAAAGTACATCGCGACCTCCATTTATGCAACAGTTGCTCTTAGTCATTGAATCGATAAAGTGAGTGACCTATAAAAAATTAACTTTTAGATTGATATGATGCAAATAACTCCCGCATCACTTGAACAACTAGATTTGGGACGATTTGCATGGAATAATTTAACTCTACACGTTCCCACTGCTTATGAGCATCTTTACCATACGGACCTATATTCACAACCGGAACATCTAATTCACGTATTGACTCCACATCATAATGATATTTTCGACCCCAGGCTGGCATATTTTGTTCAAAGTGTTGAATATCAAACTCTGTATCACTAATCGCCACAAAGCTCATATCTGAGAGGTAGGGATAAAATTTACGAATTTGAATCGGTTCTTCGCATTGCGGTTGCAGTTTTTCAACCGCGCGTTTTACAGCCTCAATCAAATGTTTGCTTTTCTTCTCTGATTCATCTACGACAATGCGAGGGATATAAGGCGATGAGTAGAATAAGATAATCGCCGGTTCCCCATCTCCTCCCCATCGCCATAGCTCTTCCACCATTTTCAAGGAGTATTCTCTAACATCTAGCTTTTCTTCGTTTAATAAATTGATAGAATATCTGAGGATGCTCTCCTCAAATTCACCTTCATATTGTTCTACACACTTTTGATAGAATTCATGATAGGTATAGACCCGTGGTTGAATTTGCTGTGATTGGTAAGGTAATTGTGCCACCTCACAAAAATGGCGGTAGCGTTGTTCGTATTTCTCAATCGCTGCCGCAAAAGCATCCGTTGTTACATCTTTTAATCGTTCAAGCACATCTTTCGGTGACCAACTGTGGACAAAGAAGTTAAAATAGGCAAAAGCTGTTTGTGGAGTTTGTACATCATATCGCTTCTTTAAATCAGTTTGTTTAAGCGATACTGGAGGAAGGGTAATTTCACCATCCATCACATCACAAAAATCAGGGTTATAATTTAGACGACCTGTCAGCTCCGATAGAATCAAGTTTGGATCAAATCCCTCAAAAAGTTGACCAGCATGAGTCTCTTTACCCACAACAAAGAAGGTAGGTAAAAGTTTTCCTACTGTTCCCAGATAAATATAACGCGATGGATCATTTAAAAAACGGGGAGATATATAATCAGTATTCACTGCACCAATATAGTGAATTTGTTCTTTACCAGCTAAACGCTTAATCTCTTTTAAAGCTGATAAAATGCCTCGATGATCGTTTTCTTCATCACATGTGACCACGAGCATGATATTACCATCCAACTGGTCGCGATGAGCTGAAAAATAATTGATTAAGGCGATTTGCACAGCAATCCCGCATTTCATATCGAGAATGCCTCGTCCTCCTAACCAATCATCTTTTAAGATATCATCCTTTACATTTTCAGGGATGGCTGAACTTTCCAGCCATTGTGATCGTAATTGATCTGGCGAAAAAGCGAAACGCTTCCATTTCCCATAATCTTCTACACCAACGGTATCCATATGAGCAAGCAAAAGAATTGTTCCTTTATTATCTGGATTTCTACCTTTTACTAACGCTAATACATTATATCTTTCACGATCATCTTGGATTGTTGGCTGTAAATGGAGGTGATTCGGATTTTCCTGGAAATAAGGATTTTCTTGGAGGGTCTTATGAAGAAGCTGCGCCATATTCTTTTCATCTACTGTACCCACAATACTCGGTTGCTCCACTAGTAGACGTGTCAAACGATATACCTCTTGATAGAAATCAATCATACACATCCTCCCCCCTAAAAATAATCAAACTCTTCCTCATGCTTTGTTTCGCAAACAATTAATTCCGTCCCTTCAACCGCCCGAGAAACGAGTTCATCAATCTTAAGTGCTGATTCTTGTTTCACAGCAGCTTGGATTGTCGGACGAGTTTTTGGGTTTTTAGGCAGAAAAATAGTACAGCAATCCTCATATGGTAAGATTGACGTTTCATACGTACCAATCTCTTTTGAGATTTTCGTGATCTCGACCTTATCCATTCCTACTAGTGGACGCAGTAAAGGGTAATGCGTAACAGCATTGATAGTGTGCATACTCTCAAGAGTTTGACTTGCCACTTGCCCCAAACTCTCACCAGTCACTAAAGCTAAACATCCGTGTTTTTTCGCAATCGCTTCGGATATTCGTAGCATAAAACGTCTCATAATGGTAACTGAATAGGAAGAAAGACAATGCTGATTAATCTCTGTCTGAATCTCGGTAAATGGAACCACATGTAGATGGATTGTGCCACTAAATGGAGTTAATAAATGTGCCAGATCGACTACTTTCTGTTTTGCACGTTCACTGGTGTATGGATAGCTATGAAAGTGGATGGCATGCAGCTCGACTCCTCTTTTACTCGTCAAATAGCCAGCGACCGGGCTATCAATCCCTCCAGAGAGCAAAAGTAGAACTCGACCACTTGTACCGACAGGCAAACCACCCAACCCCAGTATATCATTCCCGTAGACATATGAAAATTTTCCTCTTACCTCAACATGGATCACTAAATCAGGATTTCTTACATCCACAGCGAATCTTTCCGTATTGGCAAGAACATATCCGCCTAATTCATGGTTTAATTGTTGAGAGCGAATCGGAAATTGTTTATCACTGCGCTTCGACTCAATTTTAAATGACTGATAAGAACTCGGCTGATTCAGCGCAATATCAAGTGTTGCTTTTTTTATCTCCTCTAGGTCGGAAGAGACACGTCTGGCAGGACTAAATCCAACCAGACCAAATACTTCCTTTAACTTTTCAATAATCGGTTCTGGCTCTTGTTCATTTTCCAATACAACAAAAAGCCGGCCAAATTCCCGCTCTAACGATGTGTTCGGAAACAATTGTAATTTCTCTTTGATATTTAAAATTAATTGCTCTTCAAACATACGCCTATTTTTCTTTTTTAATGCTAATTCGCCATAACGAAGTAAAATTGCATCATATTTCATCTTTTTACACCTTCATAACTCTCTGTAGTTGCGGAATTACCTTGCATAATCGTTGACTTAATCTATTTAAATCATCTGCTTCTGATAAAAAACCGAGACTAATTCGAATGGAGCCAATCGCTTGTTGATCACTTGCCCCCATTGCTTGTAGCACACGACTCACTTTTTCCGTACGTGAAGAGCAAGCTGATCGACTCGAAACATAGCAATTTTCTGCTTCCAAAGCATGAACAACTACTTCTGATTTTAGACCTGGAAATGATAAATTTATAATGTATGGCACACTATCTATCCGATTAATTGCGCCATTCACTTTCACTAATGGTATTTGCTCAATCGATTTTAAAAACGCTTGCTTCCAGCTTTCCATTGCAGGTAATCGTGCAACACGTTTTTGCTTGATCCAGAGTAATGCTTTGGCAAGCCCCGCGATTCCAGGGACATTTTGTGTTCCTGAACGAAGATCATACTCTTGCCCACCACCGATCAACATTGGGGCAATCCGTCGATTTTTTTGAATATAAAGTGCTCCAATCCCTTTAGGGCCGTGTATCTTATGTCCAGAGAAAGTGAGTAGATCAATCTGATGTTTGACAGGATGAAGTGGAAGGCGACCAAATGATTGAACTGCATCCACATGAAATAACGTCTTTGGATATTGCTTTAATATTTCTCCGATTTGTTCAACCGGTTGAATCACGCCAGTTTCATTATTTACATGCATCACAGAAACAAGCACTGTATCTTTCGTAAGTGCTTGTTTTAATGCTGCAAGATTCACTTTCCCCTGCTGATCAACAGGGAGATACGTGACTTGCCATCCTTCTTGTTCATATTTCTGAAATAAATCATAAACAGAAGGGTGTTCGATCATAGTCGTTATGATATGTTTTCCACGATGTCCATAGGATTCAATTGTACCACGAATTGCTAAGTTGTTTGCCTCCGTACCGCCTGAAGTAAATACAATTTCTTGAGGCTGGGCGCCCAGTTCTTGGGCTAAGATTTTCCGTGAAGTTTCAATTAGCCGTTCTGCTTTTACACCCAGTCCATGTAACGAAGAAGGGTTCCCATACATGTTCTTCATAATATCTGTCATCACATCGACAACTTCAGGGATGACTTTTGTAGTTGCGCTATTGTCGAGATAGATCAATTGGGAGTCCTCTCCTTTCTAACCACAATGCTAGGCAATCATAGTTTCACTACTCCTCGACCATTTCGTGATGCTTTCATAAAAGGACATCATTTATGTGAATTTTTTATGAACGCTGCATCGAAGATATCCGTTCTATTGCGAGTTTAACAAAAAATGGGCGAACATGCGAGTGATGAAATCCTTCTTCATTCAATGTTAACTTTCCAAGTCGGAAAATGAACTCATTTTCCGTCTCTCAATCGATTCTTTATTATAACAGTCCTTTTATGCCATTGCTTGTCGTAATGTCGAAGTGCGTAATATTAATTCGCTCTTTAAGCGAATGTCAATCGAGTTGGTCTCTGTAGGGCTTTCAATAGAATCTAACAATAGATTCATTGCTTGTTTGCCCATTTCGATACTTTGTAAGGAGAAACTTGTGATACTTGGTTGTGATAAATGAAGCAATGGTGAATCATATAATGATAATATCCCCAAATCACTAGGAATTGATCGCTGATGCATCTCGGCAAAATGCAATAAGCTTAACAATAAAAAAGGATTTGTCATTAAAACAGCATCAAATTGCTTATGTTGCCACGCTTGCTTTAAAATAGAATATAACTGATCAGGCGCATACGATGATTCAATAATTCGGTCATCATGGACATACTGTCGATACCCATTTAAAACACCTTTTTGTTGATCTATTTCACGATTGCTACATAATAACATGATTTCTCTATATCCTTGGTCATATAAATGCTTTGTAGCGGTTTGTGCGGCCCACCTATGATCATGATTGACGGAAGGAACTGAGTGCTGATCATTTCCCCCAATTAACACAAAAGGTACTCTTTCTTCCATTAATTGATTAATCAAGATTGGATTATGAATGGAGCTCAATAAAATGAGCCCATCAACTCGCCTCTCCTGAATCAATCGCAAACATTTCTCCCTTCCCTCTTCCTCTGAACGACTAAGGGTTAACAGCAAATTGAAATTACGCGCTTGAGCGGCCTGTTCAAGACCATTTACAATATTCGTGACTGAATGAAGGTTTTCAACCCGATTCTCAGTTGTAACCGCAACAGCAATCGTACTCGTAAATTTTCTCGCTAGACTACGTGCAATTGCATTTGGTACATAGTTCAACTTCTTCATTGCCTTCTTCACTCTTTTTTTGGTTTCAAAACTAATTAAATGACTATTGGCAATGACCCGAGAAACAGTTGAAGGTGATACGCCCGCCATTCTTGCAACATCCTTAATCGTTGCCATGCATTACCTCCTAGGAACTTTCATGACTTAACGCCTGCATTTTAATAAATTTACATAGAAATTAATTTTTTACAAGTGTCATAATATTGAATCCACTCTTAATGCAAACGTTTTTATCAACACAAAGCACTATTCTATTTAACTTGTCTGAGTTTTTCTCTGTATATCATTAAAAAACCCTAACCCTCTATAGGATTAGGGAAAGAGCACTATTTTTGCCCATCAACTAATAAGTCGAGCTTACCTGTATGCGGGTCAATTGCTAGACCATGAATCGGAATTGATCTTGGAAATAGTGGGTGCGACTGAATCATGGAGATACTTTTTTTAACTGCTTCCTCGACACTGTTAGCACCTGTTAACCAATTTTGCAAGTCTACATACTCTGTCTTCTCCAATTGATCAACGTTTTCACGCGAAACTCCTTTTAAAGCAAGAGCTTCAACAATCTGCTCTGTATGTAGACCGATCATTCCACAATGATGATGACCCACAATATAGACCTCTTCTGCATTCAAAAGTGATATGGCAACGAGAAGACTTCGCATCACTGACCCATACGGCTCAGTGATTAACGCACCCGCAATTTTGATTATCTTTGCATCGCCATTTTTTATATTCATCGCCTTAGGCAGTAATTCAATTAAACGAGTATCCATACAAGTAACAATGACCATTCGTTTATTTGGATATTTGTCAGTCTCATAAGAAAGATATGTTTCATCCTCAACAAACTTCTGATTAAATTCTAATATCTCATTTAATCGACTCATCGATGACCTCCTAGAATTTCACCACTTTATCATTTGTGAGTTTTCAATGATTCTCTGTGAATTAATAAAAAATGAAGTTCATCATCTTGAAAAGTTAAAATTTTTTCTGGAACGGGATATGGCTCAACAACTAAATCTAAAAAAATACGATTTTTGTAGCGTATTTCAATCAAAATCCCAACTTGCACCAAAAGTGAAAGCCATGATTCGATATTTTGTGGATATTCATAACCCGAGCGTTCAAGTAACTTTCGAACTTCATTTTCCCGTTTAATAATTTCCCCGTCTGCACCATCATTCTTTAGATGAAAAGTGAATGGAGATAGATGTAATTCTTTTTCTTCTCTTCTCATCTGCTCTAACAATTCTTCTTTCGAAAGACCTTGTAACACATAACTCATAACACTTAGTAAAATAGAGAGTGTGCCTTTTGGTAAACAAAGGTTCCAAGCATTTCGTAAAAAACCAGATGGAACATATATATCATCATGATCCCAACCGGTATTTAATATGGTTTGAAATCCAAGCATGAATATGTTCACTCCTCAAAGGAGGATATACAAGTTTGAGATTCGATCATTTGGAAACTAAACAGGTAGAAGAAGTTATCTGATATCCATCTTACCATTTTCTCCATTTAAAGAAAAACAAACCTGACACCCCAATTTTGGAAATGCCAGGTTTTATATATCCGGCTAAAACAGTATTCGAAATGGAATTGCAAATATCATAAAAATCGTAACTAAAATGAGAGCAATCACACCTATGCCAATCGCCCACCAACCAGCAGTACTTTTGCGACTGACTGCTATAACTCCTAATATAATACCGATAGGAGCCATCAGATACGGCCAGAGAAAAAAAGAGAGAACCGAAAAGACAATCCCAGCAATCCCAAAACCGGTACCTGAATTACTTACTTCATCTCGATCAGAAAATGATCGATCTACGTCTGGCGTGATATCTTGAGCAAACTCGGAACGATACTCATGATCACGGTATTTCTGTTCTCGTTCATCCATGGGTAAATCCCCCCAAATCTCTAGCCGGATATGTGTTTAGTATGGCTTGCGACCTAGGGGGATATGTGACCTATATATTGGAAGGCTATCCATCTATTAATAAAACATATTCTACTTAAAAGATATTACTTTCAATTCGCTCAAGTCTCATTAGAATTTCTTCAATCACTTCCTCATAAGCACTTAAATCTGCTGATCCACTCCGACTCCCTCCGCCTCCATTTCGCTTTGCTTTTTGTAATTGTTCCCGCAAGCTCTCATTTTCTTGAATTAAATCCTCATAGTTTTGAATGATTAAATCTAAAAACTCATTTACCTCATCTTTGTTATAACCACGCATTTCTTGTTTAAAATCTTTGTTATAAATCTCCATTGGTGTTAAACGCCTCAAAACAACCGATCCCTCCGATTATGAAACTATTCAATTATCCATTATAATGGAGGAATCATAAGTTGAACAGATGATTTACGCTGTTCTGACACAGGAGATAGAGATAGCTGATAAAATTTTTAAGCATTATAGATAAAGTCTTTAATCAATCGAAGACCAGGAAAATGGTGTGAAATGAGCGAATCAAGTTAATATGAAACATTTTTGGATAAAATAGAGTAGATAATAAGTTCTTTAGAATAAAGGAGAGACTTTTTAAATGAAACCGCAAAAACCCGATTATTGGATTATTTTTTTCACCTTTCTCTTACTTGGGTTTGGATTAGTTATGGTATTTAGTACAAGTTATTATAAAGGTTTAACTGACTTCAAAGATACATATTATTTTTTTCGTAAACAGTTAGTCTTTGGATCAATTGGTTTGATACTTTTCTTCGTTGCAGCGAATATTCCATATCATATTTACAGAAAAAGAGTTCGACTTATTTTACTAATCTCACTTAGCTCATTAGTTGCTGTTCTATTCCTTGCACATACGGTTAACGGTGCGAAGCGTTGGATTGATCTCGGCTTTACATCCTTTCAACCCTCAGAATTTGTCAAGTTGGCGATGATCATCTACACAGCATCCATTATGGTTAAAAAGCAACCTGTTTTAAATCAGTTTAAACGAGCGATCATCCCACCGTTAGTTGTGATTGGATTCATTTGTCTATTGCTAGTACTTGAACCACATTACAGTGCTATTATCATTATTTTAAGCACTTGTCTTGTCATTATTTATTGTGCCGGTGCCAAAATTCAACATCTCCTCCTTTTATTGGTACTAGGAATTCCCATTCTCGCTGCTGTTCTTGTTATGGATGATTATCGTGTAGCACGATTGACAACGGTGATGGATCCATGGAAAGATCAGTCAGGAGAAGGATATCAGTTACTCCAATCTCTATTTGCGATTGGACCAGGAGGACTAACGGGCAGCGGATTAGGAAACAGCATCCAAAAGCTTGCTTATTTACCAGAAGCTCATACTGATTTTATTTTCTCGATTATCGGTGAAGAGTTAGGTTTTATCGGAGGGGCAACACTGATCGGATTGTTTATCGCTCTGATTATTCGTGGGGTGATCATTTCGATCCAATCGCCCGATCAATTTGGTACATTACTTAGTGTAGGAATTATTACTTTGATCTCGATTGAAACAATCTTTAACTTATGTGTTGTTACAGGACTATTACCAGTGACTGGTGTACCGCTTCCCTTCATCAGCTATGGCGGTTCGGCACTTATGATAAAAATGATCGAAATGGGTATCCTACTTAACATCTCACGCTATCGAATGAAACGAAAAAAATCGACACAAACAACTCATAAAATTCAAGTTCAAGGATAATTGAAAACCCTTAGCGGCCATTCCGCAAGGGTTTTCGATTTTTCTTACTCCAGAAAAACCATATGAGGATCGGTACCAATAGAAGCAATCCATAAGCACCATACCGGTGTAGAAATACAAAAATCAGCTCCCAATTAGCTCCAAGTAGATGGCCTAATCCAATAAACGTGGCACACCAAATGATTGCACCTGAATAAGCAAATAATGCAAAACGAGTGACACTCATTTTTGATATTCCTGCTAAATAGGCGGTCACATGCCTAACGCCTGGTATAAAGTAGCCAATAAAAAGCAGGCCACTTCCATACTTACGAAAGAGTAATTGACTAATTCTTAGGCGACGCGGTGTAATAAATATTTTCTTACCGTAGCGTTTTAAAAAAGGATATCCTAATTTGAGTCCTAGTATATAGCTAATGGTGATCCCTGAAGCAGAACCTAGCAAGGCACTTAAATAAGTCCAAGTAAAATCTAATTGTCTAATTGAGGTTAGGTATCCAAGAAAGGTCATCATGATTTCATCCGGGAGAGGAAGCCCAGCGATTCCAAGTACTAAGAAAAGGAAAATCCCAATATAGCCATAATTTTGAAGTAGCTCGAGTATAAATTGTGTTTCCATTGACATACCTCATTTTTAGTCAGCAATTGATTGTATGATTCGAACTCCATTTAATTGCATATGATACAGAAAGACCGTATCTAACACATCTCCATCATGAGCAGGAATTCCAAGTTTTGCTGCCTGCTTAACTGGCACATCATATGTTCGCACATGTGAAACTGGGACTACGATATCTACATCGGCATTATATTGGTTTGCCATAAGGCGAATCCCCATTGCGTTCTGATAGATGCATAAATCGGTACAATCTCCAACGATCATAAAAAGACTTTTTCCTATTTGAAACCTCTCTTCTAGCCATTCAAAAAATCGCTTCCCTTGCTGGTTCACGCCAAACAACCCATTTGTCGAATTTTTTAAATAGGTTTGTGCAGTGGGTAATGACTGAAACGGCTTTAACAAGTCAACGACTTCTGCTTCTTCCGTTCCAGCAATACAATGTGGTGCAAAAGCAGCAAATTCCACCGCTTGAGTTGGATGATGATCATTTAGGAAAATAAGATTTTCCTCTGGCATTCCTTTAGATAATAATTTTTCTGTTAATTGTTTAACAGGTATCACCATTTCATTTACACGAAGACTGGAAAGGGCACCTTTTTCACAAAATCCTTTCAAGATATCGACAAAAACAAGGAAAATAGATGTTATATCACCTGCTTGTGTAATCAATTGATCAAGAGATTCATTCGGTGCTTGTTCTACCTTCTCCAGTATATGTTGAAAAAACGCTTCAGTTTGCCCCATTTCGCTCCCTCCTCATCTAATCTAGACGACTCATGTTTACACCTTCTATATCAAGCTGAAATACTCTTCGGATCAAAGACATGTTCATATCCCAACCTTGCAGGCTGGGATATGAAAACAATTCCTATCATATCGTAAACCTTTCACAATCGAAAGTCTTTACAAGTGATTGTAGCTATAAAGCCTTAAATTGATTGAGATCAAGAGCTTGAATTACTTTAACGAGTAACTTTACTGTCATTTCGACATCCTTTTTACTAATCATGGAAACATGGCTATGTATATATCGAGCAGCTACACCAATCACAATTGAAGGTACTCCTTGCTTAAACATATGAAATCTTCCTGCATCTGTACCTCCGCCCGGCATCACTTCGATTTGATGTGGGATTTGATTTTTCTCGGCAATGTCGATTACAAAATCACGTAATCCTCGATGTGGAATCATCGATGCGTCTAAAAATGTAATCAATGGCCCACCACCTAATCGCGCTTTATGATTTTGCTCTCCACCAGGTCCATCCTCGGCGATTCCTACATCGATTGCAAAGGCAAGATCGGGCTCAGTTACATGAGGTGTGGTAGCAGCCCCACGTAAACCTACTTCTTCTTGTACAGTTGCCCCAGCAATAACGGTATTAGGATGTTTCTCTTTCTGTAATTGTTTTAAAACTTCAATGACAACATAGCAACCCATCCGATTATCAAGTGCTTTCGCAAGGATTGTATCACCGTCAGGCATAATTTCAAAGGGGCAAATGGGAACAATCGGGTCACCGACACGAATTCCCCATTCTTTTACTTGTTCTTCGCTTTTGGCGCCTACATCAATAAACATTTCTTTCATTGAATAGACTCGTTTTCGTTCTTCAGGTGTTAAAATATGTGGGGGCTTAGAACCAATCACCCCCGTAAAAACTCTCTGCTGGGTTACAATTGAGACACGTTGAGAAAGTAGCACTTGGCTCCACCAGCCACCGATTGGTGTGAAACGCAAATACCCATTATTGGTAATTTCATTCACCATAAAACCGACTTCATCCAAATGCCCTGCGATTAAAATGCGAGGAGACGTTTCCGTACCATTTACTTCACCAAAAATACTCCCCAATTGATCCGTAACAATTTTTGTACCAGCCATTTCTAATTCACGATGCATAATGTCATGTACTTCTTGTTCAAACCCAGAAACAGCTTTTGCCTCTGTTAATTCTTTTAATAAACGCATTTCATCAACTCCATGTGGCTCATTTCTTCTATGTATTTTTTACCATTTGAATATGATCTATTCTTAATAGGATCTTATATTTATGACATGCAATATTTGATAATATTTATAAAGAAATGTATAATCTAGGTGGAAAAAATGAATAGCCCATCATACTAAAAATGTTGACATGGGTGTTAAAGATTTACAGATTTTATGGGAGATGGGGCTATGTTTCATCTACGATCCATAGGGATTGTATGTATGGGCTTTTTTTTATTGGTAACTGGTTGTTCTGATGGTCAGGCGGTCAATCAAACCCAAGCAAAAGTAAAAGCAGAGCATTTAAAAGCAATTAAAGAACAAAAACAAGCGCAATTTACAAGCCAAAAGAAATTAGAAGAGCAGCAAACCATAGCAATGAAAGAAAGTTCAGCATTGCTAAAAAACCCGATTATTTTACACGGTCCACGACAAAAGAAGCAAATTGCACTCACCTTTGATGACGGACCTGAAACAGTTTATACAAAGAAAATCTTAAAAATCCTAAAAGATGAGAAAGTACCTGCTACCTTTTTTGTCATTGGAAATCAAGCACAAGCATATCCTGAAATGCTGCGACAGATTCTCGAAGAGGGTCATGTAATTGCCAGTCATAGTTGGCAGCACAAATATTTACCTAAATTAAATCCCAATTCCTTACATGACGATCTTGAAAAAACAAATCGTATTGTTTATGAAAAGACTGGGAAGAACATGCAACTTTTGCGACCACCCTATGGTGCAGCCGAAAAAATTAATAGCCAACTGAAAGGACTTAATTTTACGGTTGTGAACTGGGATGTTGATACACTAGATTGGACGCCAAATCGAACACCTGAACAAATCTTTCAGACTGTAATCAATAATGCTAAAAATGGAAGCATTGTGTTACAACATAATGGTGGAGGAAATCGTTCAGCTACTACAGTCGCCTTACCAAGAATTATCCATGCGCTTCGTGAAAAAGGGTTTACTTTTGTTACAGTGGATAAATTGCTTCAAATTCCTGCCTATACAAACGAACCATAAAGGCTAGCCTATACATTTTTAGGCTAGCCTTTTTCATAAATAAAAAAGACGCTGGTTAGCGTCTTTGGACAAGCTTTAAGAAGCAAACAATAAGCCGAGTTCTGTCCTTCTTGTGGTCATTGCGATGGCTTGAACATCTGCCACATTGAAGGGGTAATCATCTCTCTAGACCTCATATTGCTATGAGGTTCAAGCGACCAACCCGAGATCACTGCGGGCAACAGTATCTGATCTCCTATCCGGTCTTGCTTTGGGTGGGGTTTACCTAGCCAACATGTCTCCATGTTGCTGGTGCGCTCTTACCGCACCGTTGCATCCTTACCTGTGAGAATCAGCTTCTCCATCGGCGGTCTTCATTTCTGTGGCACTAGCCTTAGGGTTGCCCCCACCGGCCGTTAGCCGGCACCCTGCCCTATAAAGCTCGGACTTTCCTCTCGTGGTATTCACCACCAGCGATTACCTCGTTTACTTCTCACCTGATTCTTCATTGTACCATAAAGAAGAATATATAATAAATAACTCTTTGTTGGTAATCTCTTCCTAATAACGAATTTACATCATTTCACCTCATCTAAACTGAAACGGGTTCGTATTTACTTGTGAAACGGTAATAGCAAGCTGTGATAACGCACCTTGCAGATTCTCTTTTAATGGCTCTAACGCCAAGTGTTCGATATGATGTCCGGGATCTATCAATACAAATCCTGCCAGCCAAGCATCTTGTGCTGTATGAAAATCAAGATCACCTGTAATCAACACATCTGCGCCCTGCTTCAATGCTCTTGGCCAATAGCGACCTCCAGCTCCTCCTAATACTGCTACTCGTTTGATTTTCTTAGTAGGATCACCGACCAAACGTAATCCATCTACTTGATATTCTTTCTTTATGACCTTTATTAGTTGTTCCAAACTTAATTCTTTTTCTAAATCCCCTATCCGACCCAATCCATATTCTTTGCCTGCTTGTTTTAAAGGATATAGGTCATAGGCCACTTCTTCATATGGATGGTTTGCAAAGAGCGCTGTCAATACTTTATTTGTCAACTTTTCGGGCAAAATCGTCTCCAACCGTGTCTCTGCTACCTCTTCTAACTTACCCGCTTTGCCAATAAATGGATTCGTTCCAGATTGAGGTAGAAAGGTTCCCGTTCCTTGCTGGCGAAACGTACAGTGACTATAATTACCAATCCATCCTGCACCCGCGTCTGTTATCGCTCGAATAACTTGTTGTTCATGACTAATCGGCACAGTTACTACTAGCTTTACTAATGACTCTATGTAATGAATCTCAAGTGGTTTAACCGATTGTAACTGAAGTCTTTGGGCAAGAACATCATTAACACCACCGATAGCTGTATCCAAATTTGTATGGGCGACCAAAATATTGATCTCATGTGCCAAAGCCTTTGTGAGCAGCCTTCCCTTAGGAGTTGATGTATCAATGGTAGTCAGCGGTCGATACAAAATCGCGTGATGCGTAATGATCCAATTTAAACCTTTTTGAATCGCTTCATCTATAACTGCCTCTGTCACATCGAGCGTGAGCAGTACCCCCTTTACCTCTTGTTGCGGGTTTCCTACCTGTAAGCCAATTCGATCTTTTGGTACAGCTAGGGATGGCGGCGCGATCTGCTCCATTACCCTGATTAATGCTGTTCCTGTGACGCCCATCGAATCATCCTTTCCCATTGTTTGAGCTCTTGATTTAATTGATCACGTTTTTGTATGGCTTGACTACCTTTTGATTGAGCAAGTTGTGCAAAAATCCGGGTTCTTTTTTCGTGTTCTTCCTTTAGTCGTCTGACTAACAGGGGATGTTGATCTTTCCAAAGTAAAGGACCTATTTTTAATAGTTCTTGTTGTGTTAGAAATGGGTCTTGATAAAGTTGATCATCATATCCTGGCTCTGCAACAAGTAAATCGTAAATGATGCCAGACTCCTCGATCAAATCTTCAGCAATCAATCGCCAACCATTTATCTGAAGCCAACTTCGAATAATATCAGCAGCTACATTTGGTTGTAATATGAGTCGTTCAACGGTGTGTAGTCGCTGAACTCCTTGCTCCAAAATATCTCTGATCAATACACCCCCCATTCCAGCGATGACCACAACATCTATCTCATCTGGCTGACAAATTGTAAGCCCGTCTCCCAACCGTACATCAATCTTACTCTCATACCCATATCGCTTCACTTGTTGGCATGCATTTCGATAAGGCCCTCGATTCAGTTCTCCAGCAATTCCTTTTTCTAAAACATCTTCTATGGCTAAATGCAATAATAAATAAGCATGATCAGCCCCAATGTCAACCACACGTTTCCCGTTTGGAACATAGGATGCTATTTTTTGTATCCGCACAGATATATCCATCCAACCTTCACTCTTTCTACGCAGTGTTGTTTCATTATAGCAAAGATTACATATACAAGGTTTAGGCAATCATGGAGCCAATATTTTGATCACATTTGAATACATTCTAAATAAATATAGATTTATTTACATATAATATGTTATGATCACATTAAATCATAACATCTCATAAATGATCATAAAGTATCAATCAAAGGAGGTATGAAATGCTTCCAGCAGAACGCCAAGAAAAAATTGTTCAACATGTGAATGCGCATGGATTTGTTAGCATTTCTGAACTCATTGAGATGTTTCATGTATCAAAACCTACGATTATGCGTGATCTGATTAAATTAGAAGATTTAAGTTTGATAGTGCGGACTTATGGAGGTGCAAGTAGCCTACACAAAGGAACTCGCTTTGAACCAAAACACATTTTAAAAGAGATTCATGCTACAGAACAAAAAGAAAGAATTGCTTCGCTAGCCTTCGATGAGTTTATACATCCAGGAGAAACCATTCTTCTCGACTCTGGCACAACAACTCTCATGTTAGCAAAGCGTTTAGTCGCGATGGACAATCTCACGGTTATTACAAATGACATCAAAATTGCCATGCTTTTAAGTGACAATGAAAATATTGAATTGGTCGTCTTAGGTGGTCAACGCAGAAAAAGCGTCTATAGTTTAACCGGCCCGATAACAGAGAATATTTTACAAAATTTAAATGTAGATAAAACATTCTTAGGGATGGATGCTGTCGACATGACCAAAGGGATGACAAATTCAAACATTGAAGAAACTCGTTTAAAACGAATGATGATCGAAGCGGCTGGACAAACGATTTTACTTGCCGATAGCAGTAAGTTGGACAAGGTTGCCTTTTCTAAAATCGCTGATTTAGATGTGTTAGATGTAATGATTACTGATGATGAACAATTAGATCAACAACATGTTCAAATGATACAAAATCTAGGGATTGACCTACGAATTTCCACTTAGGATTGGAGGATAAGTATGAGCCAACTGATTCAACTTCTGCGACCTACGACTGTCTTTCTCGATTTAAAACCGGAAAGTAAGATAGATCTACTCACATTTCTTTCTGGTCAATTACAAAATCAAGATATCGTTTATCCAAGCTACGCAAACGCAGTAATAGCAAGAGAAAAGATTTACCCAACCGGTCTGCAAACATCTGTATGTGGTGTTGCTATCCCTCATACTGACCCCGAACACGTGAAAATGGAAGCGGTCTCTTTTGCATCATTATCCAAACCCGTAACCTTTCAAATGATGGGAATGAATGATCAACAAGTAGAAGTAAACTTGATTTTTATGCTTGCAATGAAAGAACCACATGGTCAGCTTGAGATGTTACAAGAACTAACAGGTCTATTTCAAAATCCAGATCGATTAATGGAGTTGACAAGGGCTTCATCAGTTGAACAAATTTTTCAGATCATAAAAGAGAGTCGAAAGGATGAAGCCCTTTGAAAAAACTAATTGAGGATTTAACAACATTAGTAGGAGTGTCATCAAGAGAAGATCAAGTGATTCAATATATGTTACAAGCTTTTCAAAAGGTCTCATCAAATATTCAGATCGATAAATTAGGAAACTTAATCTGCCACTTTCCATCAGGGAAAAAAAATGCAAAAAAAGCGATGATTTTTGGTCATATGGATGAGATTGGGTTTGTGATACGACAAATAGAAAAAGATGGATTTCTACGAGTTGATCGTGTTGGGGGTGTTCATGTACAAATTTTACCTGGGACAAGAGTAAATATCTTAGGATCAAAAGGGAATGTTCCAGGAATCATTGGAATCAAGTCACATCACTTTATGAAACCAATTGAGAAAAATAACTTACCCACAATTGAATCTCTATATGTTGATATTGGGGCATCTTCAGCTCAACATGCGCGTCAATTAGGAGTCGAAATTGGTCAATTTATTTGTTTTCAATCAAATTTTGTGGAGTTAGCTGATGGATTGATATCAAATAAATCGATGGATAACCGCGTCGCATGTGCCATCTTGATCGAGCTTGCTAACCGATTAGGTCAAACAAAAGAAAAGCTCAACTGGGATGTCTATCTCGTCGCATGTGTACAAGAAGAAGTAAATATACGTGGTATCTTACCAGCAGTACGTCGAATCCAGCCTGACATATCGATTGGAATCGATGTGACCCCAGCCTGCGATACACCTGAACTAAAGGGCTTCACACCCGTTGAACTTGGAAAAGGGCCAGCTTTTACATTTTATAATTTTCATGGTCGTGGAACACTAGCTGGCGTGATGCCTGATGAACGTTTACTACAAACTCTGATCAAAACAGCTAAAGAAAATCAAATTTCGTACCAACGTGAAGTAGCAATCGGGGTGATAACAGAAAACGCCTATATTTTATTTGAAGAACATGGAATTCCTGTTGCTTCACTCTCTGTACCAACACGCTATACACATACACCGGTGGAAACGGTTTCTGTTCAAGACGTCGAGCAAGTTGTAAAAGTGCTCTATCCATTTTTAACCCAGTTGGATGAAGACAGTTCTTTTGGCAAAGATCATCTGTTACGTTGAAAGGAGGTGAGTCCCCAATGAAGACGATTGTTATCGCTTGTGGTACAGGAGTAGCAACATCGACTGTAGTAGTCGAAAAGGTTAAAAATTTACTTCAAGACAATGGAATTGAAGCTAATATTATCCAATGTACCATGAACGATGTTGCTGGACATGCAGATCATGCTGATTTGATTATTACAACCATGCATCTGGAAGATAACTTTTCAAAACCTATTGTAACAGCAATTTCTTTCTTAACGGGGATTGGTCAAGAAGCGACTGAACAACAAATCCTACATCATCTCAAATAGAGGCATACGAAATGGGGGTTTCAGATGGACATTATATTGAAAGCGTTTAACTATATCAGTGATCTAGGCGCAACAGTCATGATGCCAATTATTATCCTGATTATTGGTCTATTGTTTCAACTCTCCTTTAGTAAAGCCTTAAAAGCAGGAGTTACTGTAGGAGTAGGTTTTATTGGACTAAATCTTGTTTTGAGCCTCATCTGGGATTCAGTGGGGCCTGTCACAAAAATTTTAGTTGATAAATTCCACTTAAAATTATCGGTTGTAGATGCTGGTTGGCCAGCGGCGGCAGGCTTAGCCTTTGCCACTAAAGTGGGTGCAGTGATTATTCCTTTTATCATTGTTGTGAACCTATTAATGCTTGTTAGTAAACAGACGAAAACGGTCGATATCGATATTTGGAATTACTGGCATTTTGCCTTTACAGGTGCCATTGTGATGACACTGACCGATAGCCTTGTATTTGGTCTGATCGCTGCCGCTGCTCATTGTATCGTTACACTTAGACTCGCCGATATTTCAGCAGAAAAGGTGCAAAAAGAAATAGGGATTCCTGGGATTTCGATTGCTCATGGTTCCGCTGTTACGGCGATTCCCATCACACTGTTGCTCGATAAACTGTATGACTTGATTCCTGGCTTAAAGCATAGCGATAAAAAAAGCTCATCTCTACAGCAAAAGCTTGGAATTCTTGGAGAACCAATGATTATTGGACTTTTGCTAGGGGTTATTCTAGGAATTATTGTGCAGTATGATTTTAAGAAAACTGGAGAGTTAGCTATTTCAATGGGAGCACTTATGTTGCTCTTACCTAGAATGGTCAAAGTAATCATGGAAGGACTCATTCCAATCTCTGAAGGCGCGAAAGATTTTATGTCTAAACGGTTTAAAGGGTCCGAGTTTTATATTGGGCTTGATTCAGCAGTTACACTTGGTCACCCAACGACTATTACAGTATCCATTTTACTTATACCGATCACACTCATCTTGGCAATGATTGTTCCCATGAATACAACACTTCCTTTTGGAGATTTAGCTGCGACAGCCTTCTTTGTAGCCCTCGTTACACCATTGCACCGTGGGCATTTGATACGGACCTTAATTACAGGAACTGTGATTATGGCAATTGTGCTGATGGTTGCTAGCTATTTTGGACCTATGATCACAGAGACTGCGGTCAATACAGGTTTTAAATTCCCAGAAGGTGCATCGAAAATTACTGCCCTTACTGGAGGAAACTGGCTTGCCTTTATCATCAGTCAGGTATTGAACTGGAAATGGATCGGAGCACTTCTGCTCGCTATTTTAACTGGTGGATTTCTTTTCTTTACACGTAAAACCAAACTTAAAGCGTAAAAAACACTACTACTGCTATAAACTTGGAGGAGAATAAAATGAGTTGGTTAAAAGATATCATAGGAACTGAAAAAGCAATTATTGCAATGTGTCACTTATTGCCATTACCGGGGGACCCATACTATGATCATGAAAAAGGTATGGAATATGTTGTTGAAATGGCAAGAAAAGATTTACAAGCACTTCAGGATGGTGGCGTGGACTCTGTTCTTTTCTCTAATGAATTTAGCTTACCTTATCTAACAGATGTAAAAACAGAAACTGTTGCAGCAATGGGTCGAGTCATTGGCGAACTAATGTCAGAAATTCGTGTTCCCTTTGGGGTAAATGTACTTTGGGATGCAAAAAAATCGCTTGATTTAGCAGCTGCTACAGGCGCCTCATTTGTTCGTGAAATCTTTACAGGCGTTTATGCAAGTGATTTTGGTACTTGGGATACCAATGTAGGTGAAACGATTCGTCATCAGTATCGTCTTGGGGCAGAAAATGTAAAGCTATTATTTAATATCGTACCAGAAGCTGCAAAATATCTAGCTGATCGCGATATTGAAAGTATCGCTAAATCAACAGTCTTTAATAATCGTCCAGATGCACTTTGTGTCTCAGGGCTAACTGCTGGAGAAGAGACAAATTCACAATTGCTAAAGAAAGTGAAAGAAATCGTTCCTGAAACTGTTGTCTTTGCAAATACTGGTGTTCGTTTAAACAACTTCCGTGATCAACTATCAGTCGCGGATGGCGCAGTCGTTGGAACGACATTTAAAGTGGATGGAAAGTTTGAAAATCATGTCGATGGAAAGCGTGTGAAGGAATTTATGGATCAGGTTCGAGCATTTCGTAGTGAATTAGCACAATGATCTTCTCACCTTCCATCGCTTCCGCTAATCCATTAAGACTGGCGGATGAAGTATTACGTGTTCAAGAGTATCCTGATCTACACATCGACATTGAAGATGGTCATTTTATTCCTAACATCACATTTGGAATAAAAACTGTACAAGCATTAAGACAATTAACTAAGCAACCTTTCTCTTTTCATCTGATGGTAAGCAATCCATATCTATATCTAAAACAAGTGATACAATACCAACCGAGTGTTATCTTTGGCCATGTTGAAGCATTGGGTTATATACAGGACTTTATCGCTTGTGGACATGAATTTGGTATGAAAATTGGACTTGCTTTTAACCCAGCTACACCAATCGAACCCTATGCTTATGCACTTGATCAAGCAGATGCCGTTTTAGTCATGACAGCAGAACCAGATGGTAGAGGACAAACATTCATTCCGTCCATGCTACAAAAATGTGAAACGGTCAAGCAAATTAGTCAAGTGCCGCAGATTTGGGTTGATGGAGGAATTCGAAAGAGACATCTTAATCAAATACGCCAAGCTCACTGTACACATGTTGTCATGGGTCGTGAAATATTTGAAACAAAATAAGCGTACCAGGAGAATCTGGTACGCTCTTTCTTTATTGTGACTTAAAGTAGAGCCATTTTTGGAAGAATGGGTCTAAGTTTTTGCCAGTCACTTGTTTTGCTAATTTAATAAAGTCACCTGTTGTTGCCACCCGATATTGATACGTTTTGTAATAGCTACTAAGTATTTTCATCATTTTCTCAGTGCCGACTTGCTTCATCAAGTCATAAAGCATCGCCGCTGGACGAACATATACCATCAAGCCGTATACACTATCAGGATATCGATACAAAGGTTCTGCTGAAGTTAGCCCTACAGTTCTATGGATTTCATTGGTTCGAACAGTAACGCGATCTAAGAAGGATTTGTCGTGTTCATTCATCTTCTCCTGCATATAGAGAAACTCAGAAAAAGTTGTTAAACCCTCATCAAGCCACGGCTCTTTTACTTGATTATTTCCAACGACTCCATACCACCATTGATGAGCCAATTCATGAACAACTACATTAATCGCTGCCTTTTCTCCCTCTCGTGTGGGGATTTTCGGAACAGAGGTAACCAAACCCGGATACTCCATGCCTGCGATCCCAAAGCCAGTCTCTCCAAGTACAACATCAACTTCACGATAAGGATATTTCCCAAAGCGTTGATTATAGAAATGCATCCCATTAAGAGCAGCTTGGTGGAGTGATGTTATTACATCCTCCATTCCATCTAAATACCAAAGATTTACTTCGATCCCATCCACATTTTTTCTTAACACTCGATAATCACGAGTGATCACGGCTGCAAAATCTCGAACATTGTTCTGCTTGAGGTGAAAAGAATTACCTGTTTGCTGGTTCTGATCTTGAGCAGTTGAAATCACTTCATATCCACGAGGAGTGTGTATTGTAATATCAAAGTCTGACATGATCGAATAAAACGGATCACCTGTCGTTGTGTATGGGTCAATATGCCAACCTTCTCGATCCTTTACTGCTAGCATTGGATACCATTGTGCTAAGAAAGCTGTATTCTTAAATGTATTTAACCTTGTTCCTCCTCGAGGGAGTTGAAGCATAAAATCAAGGTCAATTTTTGACTGGTTTTCATTTGAAACAGTTTTTGGCAATGGAACTTTCATGATCGTCTCTCTAACAACTGGTTTAACACTTTGTCGATTTACGCTTACCTTTGATATATCAATAAAACCGGGTTTCGTTGGTTTAGAGACTTGATCAAATCTCCATTGACGAAATGCATTAGGAAAGAGGTGAAAATAGACTTCCTTCTGTTTTTTAAATTGATTCTTAGGTAATGTAACAACCATATGGGCGCGGACTTGATCTAGATGTGGATCATATTGTGCCTCAATTTGATAATGAGGTCGAGATATTAACCTATGATGATTTGCTTCTGCTGGTTGAATTTCAAATCCTGTCATGATAAAAATGATTGTCCATAAGCTCAATAAGATACGACGGTTCATCATCTTCACTCCTTTGACTCCCCGTTATCTTTCCCAATCGATGGAAATTTATCATCGCCCAGCTAAAAAGAAGAAAAAAATACAAACTTGCCCAATAAATGGTAATAGGTTAGAATAAAGTGCGACTTCATTTCTTAACAAGCCAGTTGAATGGTCGATTGCATTGCGTCTTAAAAACGAATAGAATTGATATGAACAAAAAAACGCACCCATTGGGCGCGTATCACTTCATTCAAGAAAATCTTTTAATCGTTTGCTGCGGCTGGGATGACGCAATTTACGCAGTGCTTTCGCCTCAATCTGGCGAATTCGTTCACGTGTAACACCAAAAACGCGACCCACTTCTTCTAAGGTTCTGGTTCGACCATCATCAAGACCAAAACGGAGACGTAAGACATTTTCTTCACGTTCTGATAGCGTATCGAGAACATCTTTTAACTGTTCTTTCAAAAGCTCATATGCTGCAGCATCAGCAGGAGCTTGCGCATCATCATCAGGAATAAAGTCACCTAGGTGAGAGTCGTCCTCTTCACCAATTGGTGTTTCTAAAGAGACGGGCTCTTGTGCAATTTTCATGATATCACGTACTTTTTCAGGACTAAGACCCATTTCTTCAGCGATCTCTTCAGGAACAGGCTCGCGTCCTAGTTCTTGAAGTAGCTGACGTGATACACGAATCAGCTTATTGATTGTTTCAACCATATGAACAGGAATGCGGATTGTTCGAGCTTGATCAGCAATCGCCCGAGTAATCGCTTGACGAATCCACCAAGTAGCATACGTACTAAACTTAAAACCTTTTCGATAATTAAATTTCTCTACAGCTTTGATCAAGCCCATGTTTCCTTCTTGAATTAAATCTAAAAATAACATGCCCCGACCTACATACCGCTTTGCAATACTTACAACAAGGCGCAAATTAGCTTCAGCTAGACGTCTTTTTGCTTCCTCATCGCCCTCTTCGATTCGCTTGGCTAACTCTACTTCTTCTTCTGCTGAAAGAAGAGGGACTCTTCCGATCTCTTTTAAATACATACGTACAGGATCGTTAATTTTTACACCTGGTGGAACACTGAGATCTTCCTCTATCGTCTCTGCATCGCTACTTTCCCCAACATCATCAGCTTCACTCTCATCGTTGACGATCTCAATACTTTGATCAGCTAAACTTTCAAAGAACTCGTCAATTTGCTGAGAGTCTTGACCATAGACACTCATCTTATCCATAATCTCTTTATATGTGAGTAGTCCCTGCTTTTTGCCTTTTGCAATTAACTCAGTCTTGACTTGATCTAAGGTTAACTCCAACTCTGTATCCACATTATGTTCGTTTGCCAAAGTATGTTTCCTCCTTCCTGATGATAGCCAACGTACCGCACTAGACAATCTTTTTCTTTAGCTCCTCGATCGTGCGCAGGAGCTCAGCGGCTTTGATCGCTTCACCAGCATTATCTAATTGCTCAACCAGCTTCCGCTTATCTTCAATTTGACGTTGCAATGGATAATTTCGAATATGACGTACGCAATCTTTTAACGCATCTGTTGAAGGTTCTGTTGGAATATTCATCATTGCCAATTCGCTAATGATAGGTACGAGAGATGGGTCATCAACGAACTCAAGAATACGATGAATATTGCTTGGATTTCCTTGATCGTAATAAGCATATAAGTGGGCGGCTAAAACAATATAAATCTCAGTATAAAAATCGCCCCCTAAATGCTCTTTCACCCATTCTGATACAGACCGATCCCGTAACATCAGCGCTAATAGGTACATTTCAGACTGTTCTACTATCGACTTATTTCGAGCAAAACCGACCAAATGTTTGTTAACTTCTTGATATCCATTATTCCACGCAGAATTTTCTTTATCCCTGTCTGGATTCTTCTTTTGTTTAAATTTTGCATGACGCAACTCTTGTCTTAATGCATCAAGTGAAAGATGGTATTCTTTAGCTAACTTTTGAAGATAATGATCTCGCTCAACGGGTCGTGGTAGCTGGGCGATCAATTTAACAGCCTGTGAAATAAAGCCCATACGTTGGTCATCATCAGTCAGTTGATACTCTCTCTTTAATTGTTCCAACCGAAAAGCTGTAGTGGAGATTGCACCTATTGAAACTTGCTCTTTAAAAGCATCTATACCTTGTGCTCTGATGAAATCATCCGGGTCCATCCCTGAGGGCATTTGTAACACCTTGACAGTACAGGCTCCATCATGAAATAAATCAATTGCGCGAAGGGTAGCCTGAGTACCCGCACGATCAGAATCAAAACATAAAATTACCTGCTTGGTATTTCGTTGGATGATTTTCACATGTGATTCTGTCAAAGATGTCCCTAGAACAGCGATTGCATTTTCAACACCTGCCTGCCATGCTGAAATCACATCAAGATAACCCTCAAATAGCACTGCTTGTTGTTGCTTACGAATGGAAGCACGAGCTCGATGAAAATTATATAAATAATTGCTTTTTTGAAATAAAATCGTTTCAGGACTATTGATATATTTGGCTGCTTGTCCTGCTTGTAGACTTCTTCCACCAAATCCAATCACTCGCCCTTGGGTATCATGAATTGGCAAAATAATCCGCCCACGAAAACGGTCAAAATATCGTTTGCGCTGATTCGACAAATCTTTTGATCCAACTAATCCTGCTCTCTCTAATAATTGTTCGGAAAAGCCACGTTTTTTTAAGAATGATAATAAAAATTGTCCATCAGGTGGAGCAATACCTAGCTGGAAAGTAAGGATTGTCTCTTTTGATAACCCTCTTCGTCGCAGTAGATATTCTCTAGCTGAATGCCCATATTGGGTCTGAGTTAAAAGATGATGGTACATTTTCGCTGCTAACTCAAGCGCTTGAAATAGCTGACTTTTCTCTTCTTCCTTCTTTTCATCCACTGCATGAGTAAGCGGTACCTCAATACCTAGCCCCTCAGCGAGTTGAAGTACAGCTTCACGAAAAGTTAACTGTTCAAGCTCCATTAGAAAATTAACTGCTGTACCACCTTTACCACAGCCAAAACAATAGAATATCTGCCGCTCAGGCGTTACAGAAAATGAAGGAGATTTCTCAGAATGAAACGGACAGAGACCAAAATGATAACGTCCATTCTTTTTCAGTGAGACATACTGTCCAATGCAGTCAACAATGTCAATCTGCTGTAGTATTTGTTCGATTGTTTCCTCTGGAATTCGTCCCCCCACGTTACCACTGCTTTCTATAATTTGCCTAGAAAAATAATGCTCATAATACCTCGATACTATTCGCCGTCATTCGTCAAAGTCCTTCAGAATTTCTATTCTTTCTTTCAGGAAATATTTTCATTCACAAAGGAGGCGAGTTCCCCTACCCAGGTATTCTACATAAAAAACGACTTCTCCTTCCTCTTTCACTAGAAGTTAGTCCCAAACGTATTACCTTCCCCAAAATGAATAAAAGAAAACACCTAGCACGAAAAAAAATTCAGTGCTAGATGATTCAGCCACATCTAATTCAACTCCAAACATTTTTCTTTTGAAAGTAAATTACATATTCTAACTGGCCAACGTCCTCATCTATCATCCGCCTCGCACAGGAACCAATTAGCCGTAGTTAGGTAAGAAACCCTACGTTTTATCCAAAGTAAGTTTTAAGAATCAAGCAAGACAGCTTGAGCAGAGGCAAGTCGTGCCAGGGGCACACGATAAGGTGAACAACTAACATAATCTAAGCCGCTTTGATGGCAAAATTGGATGGAGTGTTTTTCGCCACCATGTTCTCCGCAGATGCCTGTCTTTAAAGTTGCTTTACTTTTTCTACCTTCTTCGACACCAAAGCGAATTAAACGACCGACTCCTTGCGGATCAAGGGTAACAAACGGATTGTTTGGTAAAATTTTATTTTCCACATAAAGATGCAAAAACTTTCCTTCAGCATCGTCACGACTAAAACCAAACGTTGTCTGTGTTAAATCATTTGTACCAAAAGAGAAGAAATCGGCTTCCTCTGCAATTTCACTCGCTGTTAATGCAGCACGTGGTACTTCGATCATCGTACCAATGGTAAAGGGTATTTCAAGACCTGTTTGAGCCTCAGTCTCCTTCGCCACTTCTTCGACCAGGCGGCGCATCTCTTTCAATTCATTGACATGCCCAACTAATGGGATCATAATTTCAGGTTTCACATCTGCGCCACCACGAATCGCTTCTGCTGCTGCTAATAAGATTGCTTCAGTCTGCATAGCATAGATTTCTGGACTTACTAAGCCTAATCGACAGCCTCGATGACCTAACATCGGATTGCTTTCGGACAGGGCTCTAACTTTGCGGAGCAAAGCTTCTTTCCCAATTAACTGACGAGGATCAGCATCAGCCGAAGCGCGAAGCTGAGTCACTTCCACAAGCAAATCTTCTAGGTTTGGTAAAAACTCATGCAAAGGAGGATCAAGTAGACGGATCGTGACAGGCAAACCTGTCATTGCATGAAAAATTCCCACAAAGTCTTCTACCTGCATGGGTAACAATTGTTGTAATGCTTGGTTTCGCTCTTCTTGTGTTTCGGATAAAATCATTTTTTGTACAATGGGAACGCGTTCCGTCGACATAAACATATGTTCTGTCCGACACAAGCCGATTCCACCTGCACCATATTCACGAGCTTTGGCGGCATCTTCTGGATTATCTGCATTGGCACGCACTTCTAATCGTCGAACTTGATCCGCCCACTTTAATAGTGTTTGAAATTCGTTTGTTAATTCAGGATCGATTAATGGAACATCACCTGCGATAACCCGTCCCGAACCACCGTCGATTGAAATAGTATCTCCCTCTTTTAAGACGCGTTGACCAAATTCCACTTCTTTCCGACGTAAATCGATTTTTGCTTGTTCACACCCACAGATACACGCTTTGCCCATCCCTCGCGCTACCACAGCAGCATGACTTGTCATGCCGCCACGGCTGGTAATGATTCCTTCAGCAGCGAGCATACCATGGATATCCTCTGGTGTTGTCTCTGGTCGAACCAAGATGACACGTTCCCCACGATTCGCCCATTCTTCCGCTTGATCCGCATCAAAGACAATTCGCCCTGAAGCAGCACCTGGTGAAGCAGGTAGACCCTTCCCAATCACATCTAGTTCACCATTTGGATCAAGACGGCGATGCAATATTTGCTGCAATTGATCAGGATCAACACGTAGTAAAGCTTCCTCTTGGCTTATCAGCCCTTCTAGTACAAGATCGACTGCAACTTTGACAGCAGCTTGCGCAGTTCTTTTTCCTGCACGTGTCTGAAGGAGATATAGCTTTCCACGCTCAACAGTAAATTCAATATCTTGCATTTCGCGATAATGTGCTTCTAATTGTTGGCTTAACCGTACAAATTGTTGATAAATCTCAGGCATCTTAAGTTGCAGTTGGTCGATTGGCTGTGGAGTACGAACACCAGCTACCACATCTTCACCCTGTGCATTTAGAAGAAACTCACCATATAATCTATTTTCACCTGTTGAAGGATTACGAGTAAAAGCAACCCCTGTACCAGAATCATTACCTCGATTGCCGAACACCATCGATTGAACATTTACTGCTGTTCCGAGATGATCTGGAATTTGATGTATTTTTCGATAGATTTTTGCTCGATCATTATTCCATGAGCCAAAAACCGCAATGATCGCTAAACGAAGCTGTTCCTTTGGTTCTTGGGGAAATGGTTTTCTAGTATGTTTCTGGACCAAAGCGAGAAACTGCTCACATAATTGTTGCCAATCATTTGCTGTTAATTCTGTATCCTGACTCACCTTTTGCGCCTGTTTGCGTTCAGTAATCAGTCGCTCAAAATAGAAATGATCAACGCCTAGTACGACATCACTAAACATTTGGATAAATCGACGATACGAATCATATGCAAACCGAGGGTCAGATAGTGTAGCGAGTCCCTTTACGGTCTCATCATTTAACCCGAGATTTAGAATAGTATCCATCATTCCAGGCATAGAGAAAACAGATCCTGAACGCACCGAAACGAGTAGAGGATCAGTAGGATCAGCAAAGCGTTTTCCTATTTTCTGCTCCAACTTTTCTAGTGCTTGTTCAATTTGTGTTTCCATTTCTTTACTCAGTTGCTCGCCTTGGGCAAAAAACTGCATACATGCTTCTGTTGTAATAGTAAAACCGGGTGGCACAGGAAGATCAATCGAAGTCATTTCTGCCAAATTAGCGCCTTTTCCACCTAAAATATCCTTCATATCTGCTTGACCCTCTTCAAACAAATAGACCCACTGTTTCATGTTGTAGCACCTCCACCTTTTAAAATATCCATAATCAAATTTGCTGTCTCTTCAACTGCCTTATTGGAAACATCAATTCGAGGACATCCGACGCGTCGAATTACTTTTTCTGCATAATCGATCTCTTCAAGGATGCGCTCTACATTGGCATAACTTGCACCAGATGCCAAGCCTAACGAACGTAACCGTTCTCGCCGGATATTGGTTAATTGCTCAGGATGAATAATAAGTCCAATACATTTCTCTTGTGGGATCAAAAATAATTCATCAGGTGGATCCACTTCAGGAACCAATGGAACATTGGCCACTTTTAGGCTTTTATGTGCTAAATACATGGATAGTGGTGTTTTGGAAGTACGTGAGACACCAATTAAAACAACATCTGCATGCATAATCCCTCTAGGGTCTCGTCCATCATCATATTTGACAGCAAACTCAATGGCCTCTACTTTTCGAAAATATTCTGCATCCAGTTTATGAATCAAACCAGGCTCTTTCTTTGGAGATCGTTGAAGAAGAGAAGCTAATCCATTTATCATCGGACCCATTAGATCAATATATGGTACTTCTGCCTTCTTCGCCTCCTCGATCAACAGGCATTGTAATTCTGGAACAACTAATGTAAATACGATCAGTGCCTCTTCTTCTCTAGCAGCTTGAATTGTTTCATGAATGGTCTGCTCATCCATTACATATGGAATTCGTCGAATCTCTAAATCACTGTCATGGAATTGGCTTTTTGCAGCCTGTACTACAAACTCGGCTGTTTCCCCCAATGAGTCAGAAATGACATATATAACCGGTCGACTCATTTCAGACCTCCTCTAGATCGATATGTTTTCTCCCAATTCAACAAAAGCACGAGCAATTGTCGTTTTTGTAATCCGACCGATAATTTCCCACTCTTCATCTCCTGCTATTCGAACTACAGGAACCGAATCTACTTGATGACGCATCATTTGCCCTGCCGCGTGAACAAGTGTATCATCAAGTTTACATGTAACAATATTTGGCATACGCGTCATCACAACGCTGACAGGCACCGCTGTAAGCTCATGATTTCCCATCGCCGCCTTCAATAAATCTTTGCGAGAGAGTACGCCACTTAAACGATTCTGTCCCTTAACAACATAAAGTGTACCTACATCTTCCAGAAACATCGTACAAATTGCATCATATACGGATGTTTTTTCTTGGACAACAACAGGACGAGATTTGTAATCTTTTACCATCAGACTTTGTATATGTTCGATTAATAGCTGATTGGCTGATTTACCAGAATAAAAATAGCCAACTCTAGGTCGAGCCTCTAAAAAGCCAGCCATTGTTAAGATTGCTAGATCAGGGCGCAGTGTAGCGCGGGTCAAATGCAATTGTTCTGCAATCTGCTCACTTGTTATCGGTCCCTCCGTTTTTACAATCTCGATAATCTTATGCTGACGTTTTGATAATTCGATGGTTTCCTACCTCACTTTCCTTCCCCCACTAGACTGCCAATGTCGCTCTATTTATGTATTATGCCATACTTTTATTAAAAAAGACACTATATATTATATACTAATCACATCCGATCACTTCCTATACAATAAAATGCAGCCAAGTTCTCCTTTTTAAAAAGAAGTTCCTAGCTGCAAATATAACAATCATTCTATTAAGATAGAACACTCTCTTCTTGTGGAAATACTATTTCTTGGAAATTGGCAAAGCTTATCGTACAGTCCATTACACTTTTTAACAGTGCGAGTCGATTTGTACGAATCGCTTCATCTTCAACCATAACGAGAATTTGATCAAAAAATCGATGAATAACTGGTGCCATTTTCTGGATTGCTTGATAGGCTGCTTCAGGATTTTGTGCTTGATCAGCTGCTCGTTGTGACACTTCTGCTTGTAACAATGCCTCATATAACTCTTTTTCCGCTGGTTCTGTTAATTGCTCAGGAAGGAGCTGAGCTACCTGCGCTTTTTGAGATTGAACAATGTTCGCTGTCCGGGTAAATGCCTCTACCTCCCATTTAAATTGCTCTTGCCCTAATTTTTGCTCTAAAAATGCTGCTTTTTGAAAACGATAAGATAGGGGTTCCTGGTCATTTTTCAACAAGGCATCTACCACATCATATCGAATCTGTTGTTCAAGTTGGATCGAGCGAACGCGCATCCGGAAAAATTCGAGTAGACTTAATTCTACTTTTGAACGATCTTCTTTTAATAGTTCTTCCTGTTCTAAGATTCTTAGCGAAATCTGGATCAAATCATGATAAGTAAGCTCAATTTCTGATTGGTCGAGTAAGATCTGAACAACGCCTAATGCTCTTCTCCTTAGACCATATGGGTCTTGTGAACCGCTAGGATGAACTCCGATCCCAAAGCTGGCAGCAATAGTATCCATTTTATCAGCGAGTGATAGAAGGGCACCAAGTATATCTGTTGGAAGCTGATCATTTGCTGTACGCGGTGCATGGTGTTCATCAATTGCACGTGCTACACGTTCGTCTTCTCCAGCTTCTTTCGCATAAATATAGCCCATATACCCTTCTAATTTCGAAAATTCATCTACCATTTGAGTAGCTAAATCAAACTTACATATATGCGCTGCGCGTTGAAGTTGTTTCTGTGATGTCTGATCCAAATGAAATCGTTCGCCAAGCTCAGTCACAATGGCATAAATTCTGCGAACACGATCTCCCATTGAACCCAGTTTTTCACGAAAAATAATCCGATCTAGTTGCTTAACAGCCGCATCAATTGATAATTTTCTATCCTCCAAATAGAAAAATTGAGCATCGGCTAAGCGAGCTTGTAATACTTTTTCATTGCCACGTTTTACAAGCTCTAGACTTCGTTTATCACCATTTCGAACCGTAACAAATAAGGGGAGTAGCTCTCCTTTCGTATTCTCCACCGGAAAATATCGTTGATGTTCACGCATTGTAGTGGTTAGCACTTTTTTAGGTAAAACCAAAAATTTCTGATCAAAGCTCCCCACTAGTGCAGTTGGATATTCGACTAAATGAGTTACTTCTTGTAATAAACCAGGATCGATCGGGATATTACAATCATATTGCCTTGCTAATTCTTCGATCTGTGCTACAATCTTTTCTTTTCTTTCCTTCACATCTACGATAACCGATTCTGCTGCTAAAGCCTCAACATAACAAGATGCAGATGAAAGTGAGATCTCCTTTCCTAGAAAGCGGTGTCCTACTGTTTGTCGTCCAGCCTCGAGCCCTGCCCATTTTAACGGAATCATTTCTTCACCATATAGAGCGACTAACCAGCGAATGGGACGAACAAAACGATGCCGATCTCCCCAGCGCATGGTTGATGGAAATTGAATCGCTTGCAAAACCTGAACAAACTTTGATTGCACAAGTGATGAGGTGGAGATGCCTACTTCATGACGTATCGCAAAGATATATTTTTCGCCTTTGTGTTCTCGTATTTCCAATTCATCAACAGTAACCCCTTGCTTTCTAGCAAAACCCTGTGCAGCAGGGCTCCATGATCCGTCTTGTGCCTGCGCAATACGCAATGCGGGACCACGCACTTCCTCTGTTTGATCAGCCTGGGTCTGTGCCACTTCTTTTACTAAAACAGCGAGTCTTCGCGGAGTTGCATAAGTCTTTAGCATACGAAATTGAATTCGCTCTTGATCTAACCATTTTTCTGTCAGATTTCCTAGCTGAGTAACAGCTTGATCAATAAAGCGCGCAGGAATCTCTTCACAACCAATCTCAATTAAAAGATCTTGACTCATATTTGCTCCTCCTCTTCTGTTTTTAATAATGGATAGCCTAATTTCTCTCTAGCTTGAACAAAAGCTTTGGCACACATTTTTGCTAACCGTCTCACTCGTTGAATATATCCCGTTCTTTCAGTGACACTAATGGCACCTTTTGCATCGAGTAAGTTAAAGGTATGAGAACATTTCAAGATGTAATCATAAGCGGGGAATACAATTCCTTCTGCCAATATTCGCTCAGCTTCCCGCTCGTACTCATTAAATAACTGAAACAAGAGTTCCGTTCTTGAAAGTTCGAACGTATATTTTGAGTGTTCATATTCAGCTTGTTGAAAAACCTCACCATACTTTACATTCTCCACCCACTCTAAAGAGTAAACATCATCAGTGTCTTGGATATATGTAGCTAACCGCTCCAAGCCAAAAGTAATCTCTACAGATACAGGCTGTGTCTCAATTCCACCTACTTGTTGGAAATACGTAAATTGTGTAATCTCCATACCATCCATCCATACTTCCCAACCGAGACCAGCAGCACCAAAAGTCGGATTTTCCCAGTTGTCTTCTACAAAACGAATATCGTGATCAAGTGGTTCAATCCCGATCTGACGTAGACTTTCTAAATAAATCTCTTGAATATTATCTGGTGCAGGTTTCATAATGATTTGATATTGATGATGTTGAAAAAGTCGATTTGGATTTTCTCCATAGCGACCATCTGCTGGTCGACGTGAAGGCTCCACATATGCTACGTTCCATGGCTCGGGGCCAAGAGCCCGTAAAAATGTCATGGGATTTAATGTTCCGGCTCCTTTTTCAACATCATAAGGCTGAACAAGGATACAGCCTTGTTTTGACCAATACTGATGCAAGGTCATAATCATCTGTTGTAAATTCATTTGATCTACCTCCAAAATAAAAACCCTCATTCCTATGCATTTGCATAGGGACGAGAGTTGACTCGCGGTACCACCCTATTTGATCTAGACTTGTATGCCCAGACCCACCTCATTCAATAAGCACTCCAAAGCGCCCTTCACTGGGTAGGTTGACCAGGCTTACACCCTCCCTGGATCGCTTCACAACCTAATTCCAGCTACTCCTCTTTTTCGTCGTGCTAGATTCACTTCTCCTCGTTATAGCAAAGCTTTGCTAAGAAGTCAAATGTCAACTTGTAAAAGATATGCTATGATTGTTTAATCATAGCATATTGTTCCCCATTACCATGGGAACTCCATGAGGGAGCCGCCTATCGAAGAAAGATACAGCGATAGAAGTGAACGAAAAGCACTCAACAAGAAGGTATTAGATGCAGCAACAGCAACCTCCTCTCACTGTTCTCTACTTGACTTCGTGGCTGATTTGCAGCCCACCGGTGACACGCTGCAAGCTCATTGTCCGGCGAGTCTCTGAACGCTCTCCATTCCAGAGCTATATCCAGGAGAAAATGGCAGAGACAAAGCCTGACTTGGTGATCATCGGGGGATCAACCGGAAGCCAGCATGTAGAAGTGGTTCAACACTACTACATGCCATATCGATTCGAGTGGGGGCAGATCTGCAACGTACCCCACTACAACTCCAATGTGCCGGCAGATGTGATCGAGCGGCTTCAGAGGGAGGGGATGAGCCTGAACGAGGTAACCAAGTCCTCTTCTTCCAGCAGCAACCACCTCGCCTACTATGTTGCGAGCTATGCTCGTGAGCTTTTCGAATCCGAAGGCAAGGTCGTACACCATACTTTGGTGCAGCTCCCGGAACGGTTCGCAGGAGGAAAACAAGCGCCGATCATCGCCCAGCTTGCTCGAAGCTGGACTGAAACCCGGCGCAAGATGAGCAACTAAGCTACCAGCTCTGCACACGGCTAAAATCCCGAACCCAAAGCCCTCCACAATGATAAAGTGGAGGGCTTTGGGTTTAATATACAATCGTTGAACATTTTTGTCTGCTTTTAGTATACTCTCAATTAAGAATAAGGAGGGATTGATGTGAAGTATTTATTGATCAATGGGGCATATTTTCAAGGGGAGGACGTATCAGCTGCCCTATAAACTACGTGGTTCCCCTTTAAGTTGAAAAGGGGTTTAATTACGTGATCAAATCGAAAATATCATCAAATCAAGCAAAAATGGTAATCTGGTTAAGTTTTTTGGCTTTTTTCAGCGTCATGAATGAAACTGTCTTTAATGTAGTCTTGCCTGATATCGCAAAGCAATTTCATATATCACCTGCAATCGCTAATTGGGTCAATACTGGTTTTATTCTTCCATTTGCAATTGGATCTGTTATCTACAGCAACCTTTCTAACCGCTTTGGTGTAAAAAAACTATTTCTTTTTGGTTTATCAGTATATAATTTTGGTTCCTTTTTGGGATTTCTCAGTTCTGTATATCTGCCCTTCATCATCATAGCTCGAATTCTTCAAGGAGTTGGTGCATCAGCTATACCTGCCTTAATGATGGTGATCATTACCCGTTATGTAAAAAAAGAGACTCAGGGGAAAGCCTTTGGGTTAATTGGCTCATTTGTAGCACTAGGAGAAGGAATTGGACCAGCGATTGGGGGACTGATGGCAAACCATATCCATTGGGCATTTTTATTCCTCGTTCCTACCCTGACACTATGTGCACTTCCCTTTCTAAGCCAGCTGCTGCCTGAAGAACCAAGTCTTGATCAGCAGTTTGATGTCTTCGGAGCTGTTCTTCTATCTTTAGCGATCACGATGTTTACACTATTTCTTTCTTTTCATCAGCTCAGCTATATGTTGTTCAGTTTGTGCTGCTATATTGGCTTTATGTTACGTATCCTACACACAAAACATCCATTTATTGATCCCAAGTTACTTTTGAAAAAAAGGTTTATATTAAGTGTACTTGCAGGTTGTATCTTATTAGGTACAGTTGCGGGTTTCATCTCAATGATCCCCTATATGGTACGGGAAATCTTTCAAAAGTCTACTGATGTGATTGGAGTAGGTGTACTACTGCCAGGAACAATCAGCGTTGTTTTATTTGGTATGATAGGTGGTCTTCTCGTTGACAAATTTGGGAAGCGCTCTACTTTATATCTCGGTTTAGCTGTGATGGTGACCTCATTACTGCTGCTATCAGTCTTTGTCGACTTCTCAGTTTGGTTTGTAACCGTGATGACAATTTTTACATTTGGCAGTCTCTCTTTTATAAAAACTGCAATCTCTGCTACCGTTTCAGCTCAGCTAGCTGATCATGAAGCAGGAGAAGGCATGGGAATTCTTAACTTTGCTTGTTTCTTAGCCGAAGGCATAGGGATCGCAATGGTGGGTAGCTTCTTAACAAAGCCGCTACACAAAGTTACTCTTCCACTTACCCATGCTCTACCAACTGCAAACCTATACAGTAATCTATTACTCCTGCTTGCACTTAGTCTAATACTGGGTGGCATCCTTTACGGAATCGCAAATCGCGAAAAGTTGTCATAAAGCTCTTAACTACAAGATAAATTGGCAAACCGAACAGTGATCATAAAAGATCACTGTTCGGTTTGAAGACAAAAGATTATGGTTCCATCAATATTTCACGTTTTGCCTCCAGTTCGGGCTGTTACAGATGAATGCAACTTACTCAGGGTAGTATCAACTTGGCTAGCTCCCTCAACCTATCCTTCGCTACACCTGCCTATTAAAATGCGTTGTAAGGAGCATTTTTCCGCCCACTGTGAAATATTGACTCTCCATGTTTCATACTACTTCTTATGATTCTGAATCCGTTTTAAAATCTAATTTCCGAATCTGCTGTAAAAATTCCCATGACTTTCTAGGTGTGACTTGATTTTGATCAAGCAAATGATGGAGTGCGATTTCAAGGCCTTTATTCGTTTCTGATTTTACACTCACTTTTCCGATTCTCGTAATATCAATCTGTTGTAGCATGGGCAGTAACTTACCTACTGGCTCTGCAAGAGAGATCGAAAAATGATCACTACTTCGACACTGTTGGCAAAGGAACCCACCTTGGTTCACACTAAGAAAGAATTGCTCAGGAGATCGATGACAACGTACACATCGATCAAAAATAGGCTTATATCCAGCGATTTCAAGAATCGTTAATTCCCAAATCCGAGTTAACACCTCGGCATCAACCTCATGTTCTAAAGAATGGAGCAATTTTACCAAACGTCTATAAAGAGCAGGATGGGGCTCCTGCTCTTCTATATTGTGTTCGATTAAACTTAACCAATAAGCAGCATATGCCATCTGAAGCAAATCGTCACGAATCTGACGATGAGAGTTTATCACATCGGCTTGAGACAGCGAAGAAATACCACTTCCTTGGAAAAACAAGAATTCAGCTTCTATTAAAGGCTCTGTTGCAGCACTCAAGCGACTTCTGGTCTTTTTTGCTCCGCGAGCCATCAAAGAAATTCGTCCTAACTGTTCAGAAAAGAGACGTACAATTTGATCACTTTCACCATAATCCTGCACCTTTAAAACGATTCCCTTTGTTCTCTGTAACATACCTCGCTCCTCAGCTCTCCCTCATCAGACTTATATTTCTCCTTCTCGGTATTCAGCTCTTCTCTCAGATTCATCTTGATCAAAGCATTGAAAGAGTTCTTCTAAGTCCTTATATAACAGATACGCGTCTATACTGCCAGTTACTTGAAAACACTCCCAAGAGAAATTACGCAACTAGCATCATCCTTCCTTCTCCACAAGTCTCTACTATTTCATAATCTATGCTTAGAATGACCTACTTAGAAAGAGATTATGAGTTCGCTTTAGCGAAGGAAGTCCACGATTGATAGGCGATTTAGCGACACTACATAATTTTCCAGTTTTCTTTATTCCCGCTCATCATATCCGAATTGCCGTAATAGTTGAACTTGGTTACGCCAATCTTTTTTTACTTTTACCCACAAATCTAGATAAACACGGTAGCCTAATAACCGCTCACACTCTCTACGCGCCCGTGTACCGATTTGCTTTAATAATTGTCCTTGTTTCCCAATCAGTACGCCCTTCTGAGAAGCTCTTTCGGTAAAAATCGTTGCCCGAATATCAATCAATTCTTTATCAGGACGCAACTTCATCTCATCGATGACGACCGCTACTGAATGAGGAATCTCTTCCCGTGTCAGTTGTAATACTTTTTCACGAATCATCTCAGCAACTATAAATTGTTCAGGATGATCTGTTACTTGTTCGGGCGGGTAATATTTTGGACCCTCTGGTAATTGTTTAAAAATAAGATTTAACAACGTCACAGCATTATTTCCTTTTAATGCTGAGATCGGGACAATTTCCTGAAAGGAGATCAATTGACGATATTGATCAATGAGCGGCAATAATTGATCTGGATGTACTAAATCGATCTTATTCACTACCAGAAACACAGGAGTTTTCACCTGCTTAAGGTGATGAATAATATATCGATCACCAGGTCCAATCCCTTCTGCTGCATCAACTAAAAATAAAATTAAATCAACTTCGCTCAACGTATTTTGTGCTGTTTTGACCAAAAAATCGCCCAGTTTTGAGTGTGGTTTATGAATGCCAGGTGTGTCAAGGAAAATCACTTGACCTTCATCCTGGGTTAATACTCCATGAATCCGATTGCGTGTTGTTTGTGGTTTATCAGACATAATCGCAATCTTCTGACCGATTAGATGATTCATTAATGTTGACTTTCCCACATTCGGTCGTCCGATTAATGCGACAAATCCTGAGCGAAAAGGCGTACTCATGGTAAGTCCTCCTCAGAAAATGCATAAGGTAATAATTCTTCTACTGTTGTCTTCATTTGTTCTCCAGAAGCATTGATCAAGATGACCTCCATCTGTGGATGACATAGTTCACTCATCACTTGACGGCAAGCACCACATGGAGAAATCATCCGCTTTGTATTTGCTACTACAGTAAGAGAACGGAATTGCCGATATCCTTCAGAGTATGCCTTAAATAAGGCAACTCTTTCTGCACACATTGTCAACCCATAAGATGCATTTTCAATATTTGCCCCCGATATCAAAAGACCCTCTGCTGTCTCAACTACTGCACCCACTGGAAAATGAGAATATGGTACATAAGCCCGTTGTTGTGCCTCGCGAACTTTCATCACACGTTGATCCATTCGTTAACCTCCGATCAATAGTACTCCAATGATCGCTATCGCAGTGCCGATCAATGCTCCCATCCCCAGAGGAACCCAGTCTGGTTTCATTCGATAGCGAGATGCTACCAGCATAGTGACTAATAAATAGGACAAGATGGCGATGGCTAAGTTTCCAATTACAAAAGTGATCAAAGCAGCAATACAGCTTGCGATTGAAACAGCTATACTTGGTTCAAATGATTGCCGATTATAACGAGATAGCCATCCTTTGAGCATCAATGTAAAAAGGAAGGTAAAAGCTATCATTCCAGCAAGCTGCACACTGGGCAGTCGCAAAGGCTCACTGATCACGCCTACAAATAATAAGTTTAGATAAGGGTAAAAAATGCTGATGCCCACGATTACTGCTAAACCAACTGTAAGCAGAACAGCACCAGCCGCTACATCCTTGGCGATTTTCGCCAATGGGTGAAACTCCTGAGTCACCATATCAACAATTGTTTCCAAGACTGTATTTAAAAGTTCAGCAAACAGCACCATCGCTATAGATAAAAAGAGAATGAGCACTTCTAGACGATTAAGTGGTAAGTAGAAACTAATTATGAGTACAACTAACGCAATCACAAAATGTATCCGCATATTGCGTTGAGTGGTCAGAGTATATTTTAACCCTTCCAATGCATATCCAATACTTTTTAGAAATTTATGGACCCACATGTCTACTCATCCCGATCCGTTCCAAAATCTGTTCTTGCTTCTGGAACATTGCGCGCTCCTCTGCTTCTGTCTGATGATCATAACCTAATAGATGTAAAAAACCATGTACAGCGAGGAAACTAAGTTCTCGTTCAATTGAATGACCATATTCATCCGCTTGTTCCATAGCCCTTGGAACTGAAACGATTATATCACCTAACGAAACAGCATCCTCATCCTCATCGAGAATCCAATCTTCATCATCTTCCCATAATGGAAAAGAGAGTACATCCGTTACCTGGTCACGATCACGAAACTGGTGATTAAGCTGGCGGATTCGTTCATTTCCAACCAATGTTAAGGAAACTTCAACCAGAGGTAAGTCTTCAACTTCTGCCGCCATCTGTAGTGCTTCTTTGATGCGTGATATGGCTGAGGCAATTTCTCCATTAACCAGAACCTCTTGATTTAATTCTAAACGTAGTCTATCCATGTTTCACCCCTTTTCCATGCGGTAACTCTGGATATTCAATTCGTGAATGAAACAATCCCTGTAATGTTTCACAGATCGACTTACGGATCAATTCTAGCTCCTTCAGTGTTAAATCACACTCATTAAACTGTCCATCCTCTAGGCGATCTTGAATAATCTTACGAACCATATTTTCGATCCGCGCTGGTGTTGGTCTTGCAATCGAGCGCACAGCAGCCTCTACACAATCACAGATTCCCACAATTGCTGCTTCTTTAAACTGTGCCTTCGGACCAGGATAACGATAATCCTCTTCAATCATTTGTGTACCTGCTGATTGCTTAACTGCTTTAAAATAAAAATATTTTAAGAGCGTTGTCCCATGATGTTGAGCGGCGATATCTTGTAATGGTTTGGGTATATGATATTTCCGCAATAACTCAACCCCATCTTTAGGGTGATTGAGAATAATTGTCTTACTCAAATTTGGTGCTATTTTATCATGGGGATTTTCTTGATAAAACTGATTCTCAATAAAAAACTGAGGTCGTTTTGTTTTCCCTACATCATGATAGTAAGCTCCCACACGAGCAAGTAATCCATCCGCTCCAATCGCTTCCGCAGCAGCTTCGGATAAATTGCCCACGATAATGGAATGATGATAGGTGCCAGGTGCATCAACAAGCAATTTACGTAATAGTGGATGGTTCGGGTTCGATAATTCAATTAAACGCATTGGCGAAAGAATACTAAACACGGTTTCAAAGTAGGGTAAGAAGCCGATTGTAAGTACAGCAGAAAAAATCCCACTCGCCAATCCAAAAGAAAGGGAGATCAACATGGTCTTCCAGTCGCCAATATCGGTTGGGACTAATAACAACATTGCTAAAATCAAAGGGATGCTTGTCCCCGAAGCAATTAAACCCGCTACTAAAATTTTGCTTCGCTGGCGCACTTTTGAAATATAGAAAGCACTTGCCACACTGCTGACTAATGAAACAAGACCATAACGAAAATCGAATAAGAAATAATTTTCATTCTGATAGATCACACTCGCAATAATGCTTAATAAAACAGCCGAACCAAATGCGAGATGAGTATCGAGTAATAGGGCGATTAGCATAACACCAAAAGCAGTAGGAGCTAGGTAACCAATAGTGTTCCACTCTAGATTTTGACCAATTGATACAACCTTCATGCCTATCACAGTTAAAAATAAGACAGAAGCTAGAATGATTAATTTTGAAAGATCTTGATGTAAGTGATGATGAAATCGATCCAAATAGACATATGACATCACGATCATAAAGATAATAATCAGCGCCAATCCTGCTCTTACAGACCATATGGTTTGGTCATGTATATAGCCTAAATCTTTTAACTTACGGTATTGGTCACTTGTGATGATATCGCCTTTTGCAACGATGACTTGCCCTTTTCGGATCGGAATGGGATTCATACTATCTGCTGTAGCCTTTTGCAGCGCCGCAGTCGCCTTTGGATCATAAAATTCATTAGGTATAATACTTTGCTTTGTTAACTCTCGTACAACAGCTTGAGATTCACTTGAAAGGGATGGCATTTCAAATGAGATATCTACTAGTTTCTTTTTTTGCGATACTTCATCACGGCGTACGCCTTCATTTAGTATTTTAAAAACGATTTCCCGTGTACTCAGACGAATTTCTTGTAGTTGGTCTAGCGGAATCACTAATACATTTTTATAAAATTCATCCGATAAAACGACTGGAAACAATTTTTGCAACTTGGCAGTCTTTGCTTTTTCATCCAAGTTTTTATCAACAATCACTTTTTGAGCTTCCGTAAAAAAGCGATCAACTCGCTCAATCTGTGTATTGATGACTTCCTCATCTTTACTATACTGAGGTTCCACTTTTTCTATCGCTTCATTACGTGCTTTTTGTGTCGCAAATTTATCAATAGTCGTGATTGGAGAGAAAATCGTTTCTTTACTGATCGACCCCTCTCGCAGATCATACTGTACAGGTAAAACGTCCTTCATCAACAACAAATAGAACGCGATCCCCAAGATCGCGTAAATACCTATACGTATTCTTTTACTCCGTCTCCAGTCAAAGGGTTTACCCTTTTGTTTGAAAGTTTTTTTGGGAGGTTCTGCTATCTCTTTCATCATGTAATCTGCTATCTAAAAACATCAATTGTGCTGCTCTTAGACTACAGATTTCACCCCCTACGATCTAATCATGCTTCACTGAGTTCATACGCCTTGATGATTTTTTGTACCAATGTATGTCGCACTACATCCTCTTGTCCCAAATAAATAAAACGAATTTCTGGTACGGTTAATAAGATGCGTTCAGCTTCCTTTAACCCTGACTCTTTACCACGAGGAAGATCGACTTGCGTTACATCACCTGTTACAACCATCTTTGAGCCAAAACCTAGACGTGTGAGAAACATCTTCATCTGCTCAGGGGTGGTATTCTGTGCTTCATCTAGAATAACAAATGAATCTTCTAATGTTCGACCGCGCATATATGCAAGAGGTGCAATCTCTAGCAAACCTCTTTCCAACATCTTTCCTACTTGTTCAGCACCTAGCATTGTATATAAACTGTCATATAAAGGTCGTAAGTATGGGTCTACTTTCTCTTGCAGGTCACCTGGGAGAAAACCTAGATTCTCACCAGCTTCTACAGCGGGACGTGTCAGGACAATCCTTTTCACACTTTGTTGCTTTAAGGCCATTACCGCCATCACAACAGCAAGAAATGTTTTACCTGTCCCTGCTGGACCAATCCCAAAAACGATATCTGATCGACGAATCGCCGTGGTATAATGTTTCTGACCTAAAGTTTTTGCAACAATCGATTTGCCCTTTTGAGTGATTCCGACATCCTCTTGAAAAAGATCGAGTAACTCTTTCGTCAAACCTCTCCGCGATAATCGATCTGCATATAAAACGTCACGTTCAGAAAGCTGATAACCTTGTCTAACGAGTGACAACAACGTTGTAAACAATTCTTCTAAACGTTTACAGGATTCTTCATCACCCTTAATATTTAGTTGATCGCCTCTTAATACAAGTTTGGCTGATGTTTGAGCCTCAATAACTTTCAAAAAAGCGTCCCGAGGACCAAACAAGCTCATTGCCTCTGTAGCTCCCTCTAGCGGGATTTTTATCAAATAGTTATGTTCTGACAAATGGCTCATTCTCCTTGTAATATCGGTTGAGGAGTTGCGATATCCTCTATTACATCAAAGTGTAGCTTCAAATAAACTTTACCATTCTCTACGTTTTGGTGCAAAACTTTTTCCTCTATAATTTTACCATCTTTACCAATCATTTTTAAACATTCTTCACGAGCCTGTGTTCTAGCGAGCAATGCTGCTTGACTAACTGAAAGATGTCTCTTTTGTACCATCGTCTCACGATACTCTTCTCGTATCAAGCCAAAGGGCAATCTTTTACCCATGATTTGTAATGGTTGAATAAAAGACATCGGCGTAAAATTTCGAGATTTTGGTCTTTGGAACCAGTCAATACGAAGAACCTGCCCGCCAATATAAGGAAAATAAGCTTGCTCTCGACGACCTGTATAAAGATTTCCCACTTGATTTAAAGGGATAGCGACATCTGTTTCATACCAAACTTCACCAAAAACCTTCCCTTGTGCACCAACGACTTGTCCTTTCCCTGTCTCTTCATCTTCACCATATATTCCCGAAACCAGTCGCTGTCCTTTCTTAACCATATCGGATACCTCTACTTCTGGATGTCCTTTTAATATCTTCATATCTCGAATTAATCCCTGTTTGCGGGCAACTAAATGAACAGGGCCATATGAAGGGATCTCATCAAGGTGCTTCTCAATCCTTTTTTTCTCCACAATCACAATCAACGCACGCGTACCTTCAATTCGATACCCAATCCATGAAGCATCCGGCAGCTGTTCAAGCAATCGATGTTGTACTTCCTCAGCTTTTGGCAGAGCAGTTTTCCATTGTCCTACAAAAATACCTTCTCGAACGAGCAAGGAGCGGATGACCCCTTCTGGAATCTGCTCACTTCCCACAATATCAACACGCCATATAAAGGAACTCATTACGATTAACAATAGAAAAAAAAGTCCTATTCCTAAGAAGAAAAACTTTCGTTTGTATGCTTGACTCACTATAAAAGGCATACCGCGTTTCTGAACAATTTTCATCTGCAATCGATATTGGCGAATCATTCGAACAACTCGATGAAAATCTGTGAGCAAGATGATAAAGCGAATTTTCTTCGTATCTAGCCAAATTGTCTGTTCAAGTTCAATTTGCTCATGAACGACTTGTCGAAGCCAGTCCTGTATGCGTTCACCTTGACATTCAAGTTGAACTTTCCCCACACAGAGCTTCGTCGTAATATTGTTTGCCAAATCGCTTCTCCTCTCATGATTGATATTGAATCGACTCAATTTGACCACTAATTCGAATCTCATATCGATTCATTGATTCTATTTTTAAATTACTCCCATTTATTTTCAGTTTGCCTGTTTTGCTGTGTAAGCGTACTTCATCAGGTTGGAACCAGTCCATTCCTTGGTGATTTTCGATTTGTAAGAGACTCTTTCCCACCCACTCCAATCGAACATCTTCACTGGTAATCTCTGTTGGGATATCAAAAAGACCTTCCGCCATCTGATGAACTTTTCGTTTCCAACCCATTCGCCAAACCTCCGCTTCATTGATACTTCTATGCTACGTTCTGCTCGTTTATGAAAGTTTGCTCACCCAAGAAAGCAAAACAAAACCATCAACAAAAAACCGACACTCAGCCCGTTTTTCGCTGGAAGTGCCGGAATCGACTTTCTCGTATATGATTTATCTTGAACCGCTGATTACTTTCTCTTGCTGTTTGTTGGGATCGTTGAGCCAGGGAAAAGGAGTCAGATTCAATCCTTTTTTTGACACGAAAGCCTTCCAAAAAATGCCTCTTTCTTGAAACTTGTGCAGTTTCTTTTTGGCGACTAGCCGTTACTCTCTTCGAAAAATGATAAGAATTCCACAAAAAGAGTAGCAATAGGGCGATGAAAATGAACACAGGTAATAAAAAGAGACTAATTCCCATTGCGCGAATCAATTCTTGCCACATCATTTTCCTCCACCTACGGTTTGGTTTCCTCCGACTCCTGCTTCAAAAGAGAAGTGATTTCGCATAGCTGTATCAGCTTCGATATTTTTTAATTTGTAATAATCAAGAACACCCAATTTACCCGAACGCAAGGCATCTGAAACAGCAATTGGTACCTTTGCTTCTGCCTCCATCATCTTAGCACGCATCCGTTCAACTCGTGCTTTCATCTCTTGTTCTTGTGCTAAAGCAAGCGAACGACGCTCATCTGCTTTTGCAAGGACAATTCTCTTTTCTACTTCGGCCTGTTCTGCTTCAATGCGTGCCGCTATATTTTGCCCAATTTGTAAATCAGTTAAATCAATCGAAATGATTTTAAATGCTGTGTCAGCATCTAATGACTTTTCTAATAATTTTTTGGAGATTTGATCAGGATACTCAAGCACTTCCTTATGTGAGTCTGCTAAACCGACTACACTAATTAATCCTTCACCAACCCGAGCGATAATCGTTGGCTCTCCTGCACCACCTATATATTGATCTAGACTAGCTCGTATGGTGATTTGAGCCAACATATGCAATTCAATACCATCCTTGGTGATAGCGACTATTTCAGGTGTATGTATCACTTTTGGGCGAATCGCCAATTGCACAGCTTCTAAAATATCATGCCCAGCTAAATCGATTGCAGTTGCTTGATCAAAACCTAATACTACATTAGCGCGCTTCGCTGTAACCAGTGCATTGACTACTTGATTTAGATTACCTCCTGCAAGAAAATGCGCTTCTAACTGCAACATTTCAAGCTCTAATCCAGCTTTCTTTGCCCTTACAAATGGATCAATGATATAGATAGGTCGAATCCTTCGTAAACGCAACCCGATCAGAGTCGATAATTTTACATATAATCCTGAGGCAATTGTACTAATCCATAGTGTAATTGGAATTACAGTGAAGACAAGCATAAGTAATGCGATGATTAGTATAGAAAAAAGTATTATAGTTAGTGATTCAGAACCCATTTTATTATCATCCTCTATAATAATTTTAGTTAGTATAATACACCAATTATTCTATTATTTCCAGACAGTATAAAAGCCGCTGATTGCCTCAGCGGCTATTTACTAGGATAATGTCTGATTTACGATTTGACTTACTTTTTTTCCATCTGCACGTCCTTTTACCTTAGGAAGAACAGTTCCCATTACTTTACCCATCTCTGCTTTTGATGTTGCACCTAGTTGCTCGACCGTTTCAACAACGATTTGGCGTAATTCTTCATCACTCAATTGAGCAGGTAGATAAACTTGCAATATCTCTAATTCACCTTGCTCCTTTGCTGCTAATTCTGAACGACCTGCCTTTTCAAAACCAGCGATTGAATCTTTTCTTTGTTTCACTTCTCGTGTGATGACATCGAGCACCTCTTCATCGTTAAGCGGACGTTTTAAATCAATTTCTACCTTTTTTATGGCGGCGCGAACCATTCGAATGACTGCTAATTTATCTTTTTCTTTATTTCGCATCGCTGTTTTCATATCTTGTTCCAATGTAGCTACCAGACTCACAACTTACACCTCATTTTAAGGTCTTCTGCGCTTTTTCTTACGGGCAGCGGCAGCTTTAAGCTTACGCTTTTCACTTGGTTTCTGATAACGCTCGCGCTTACGGTATTCTTTCACTACTCCACCAGTCTCTTTTTTAAATCGACGCAAAGCAGAGTCAAGTGATTCATTTTTGCGAACTTTTGTTGTGATCATGCTTTTCCCTCCCTCCACGGGTCAGCCACATAATGGGACCAAACATGTTTTAGCAAGCGGCCGAATCCTCAGAGGACGGTCAGCACAAAACACCTGCTAACTCCATCCAAACAAAATGGACGGAAGAAAAATTGTTGCTCCAAGCTGGAACCATTACAAAACCCTTCAACATCAATGGTTTTGATTCATTGTTGATCTCCCTTATTGGGAAATTTTTGCGACCACTTAAATAACGTTATAGCGGAACGATACGCAACGCAAGTGGAACTTTTACGCAACTCCTTGATCATGGAGGTTCGTTCCAACGAGTTAGATCAAATCCGATATACACCCGCTAATATATAATTATACGCAAATATCAGGCAAACTGTCAAAAACTTAACCTGGAGGCCAAGTAAGCGTTCTCCCGCCCAAAAGATGGAAGTGAATGTGGAAAACTGTTTGACCACCTTCTACGCCAATATTATTGACCACTCGAAACCCATTTTCATCGAGCCCAAATTGACGAGCAATTTTTTGCGCTGTCAACAATAGTCTGCCTGCTAATGCTTCATCTTCAGGCGATAATTCCATCAAGGATGCAACATGTTTTTTGGGGATTAGCAGAATATGAACAGGTGCTGCCGGATGAATATCACGGAAGGCATAAAATTCTTCATCTTCGTAAACTTTTTCTGAGGGAATTTTTTGCTCGACGATTTGACAGAAAAGACATTCTTCCACTTACCATTCACCTACTTTAATATGTACTTTGAACAAATATACCATGTGATCAGTATAGCTACTAGAGCTACTTTAGCTAATAACTGACCCAACCCGTTCATTTTAACATGAGTTTGCACTACAAAGAGGAAAAAGCCCAGCTTCTTAGCTAGGCTTTCACAACAATATTAATCAACCGTGCTGGAACAACAATTACCTTGACTATCTCTTTATCTTTGATTAACTCCTGAATCCGCTCATGGGCAAGGGCTTGACTTTCTATCTCTTCTTTGGATAGATCGATGGGCACAGTAATTTTCCCACGCACTTTTCCATTTACTTGGATCACTAATTCGATGGTATCATTTTTTAGGAATTGTTCATTATATGCGGGCCATGGTTGCAGGTGAATACTCTTTGGATGACCTGTAAGTTGCCATAGCTCCTCAGTAATATGTGGTACAAAAGGCGCTAAGAGAATGATTAATGTTTCTAAGGCGTCCTTTAAGACCCCTCGATGCGATTCAGCAGGATAATTCGCAATCTCATTAACCAGCTCCATTATGGCGCTGACTGCTGTATTAAAGTGATTCCGCTCTCCGATTTCCGCTGTTACCTTCTTAATGGTCTGATGAAGACGTTGACGTAGCTCTTTAGCAACATCATCTAATGGTGCATGATCAAGCTCTTCTCCTTCAAAGAGTCCATGATGATCATGTATAAGCCGCCAAACGCGCTTTAGAAAGCGAGCACTCCCTTCAACATTACTACTATCTCCCCATTCTACATCACGTTCGGGAGGTGCGGTAAAGAGCATAAAGAGCCGAGCTGCATCAGCGCCATACGTGTTTGATGCCTCAATGATACTCACAACATTTCCTTTGGATTTTGACATTTTAGCACCATTTTTTAAGACCATACCTTGTGAGAGCAGACTGGTAAATGGTTCTTCAAAATTGACCAATCCTGCATCATAAAGTACTTTTGTAAAGAAACGCGAATAGAGCAAATGAAGGATTGCATGCTCAATTCCGCCAACATATTCATCTATAGGAAGCCACTGATTTACTAAATCCGAATCAAATGGTTTTTCATGATTATGTGGATCAATATATCGAAGATAATACCATGAAGAATCTATAAATGTATCCATTGTATCGGTTTCTCTTCTTGCATCTTGATTCCCACATTGCGGACATGTCGTATGCACGAAAGATTCTGAAGTTGTCAACGGATTCTGCTTTCCATCAAAGACAACATCTTCAGGCAAATAGACAGGCAAATCTTCTTTTGGAACAGGAACAACCCCACAATGATCACAGTAAATAATCGGGATCGGGGTACCCCAATACCGTTGGCGAGAGATTAGCCAATCACGTAGGCGATATTGAGTTGTTTCTCCACCTTTACCCACTTCTTCTAGATGTTTGGCAATCGCTTGAATGGCTTTTCGATTTGAGATGCCATCAAACGCAGCAGAATGAATCAATGGACCTTCACCCGTATAAGCTGCTGTCAGTTGACCTTCAGTAGGCTCTGGTTGTTGAATCACCTGTTTAATAGGAAGCTGATACTTCTTTGCGAACTGAAAATCCCGCTCATCATGTGCAGGTACACCCATTACAGCACCTGTACCATAATCCATCAAAACATAATTACCTACCCAAATAGGTACTTTTTCTTTTGTTAGCGGATGTATGGCATACAACCCTGTAGGATAGCCTATTTTATCTACGTTTTCAGCGGTTCGTTCAACCTCTGTTGCTTTTTTCATCTGTTCGACGAAATCGAGGATAGTCTGCTCCTGTTTCTGACCCTTGATTAACTTGATTACCAATGGATGTTCAGGTGCTAATACAAGGTAAGTTACCCCGTACAACGTATCTGGACGTGTGGTGAATACTGTAATCTCTTCATTGATCTCTGGCAGCGCAAAAGTAACATCAGCACCTGTGCTTTTCCCAATCCAATTTCGCTGCATTGCTTTTACGCGCTCTGGCCACTTTGGTAGCTGATCAAGCCCTTCAAGCAGACGTTCAGCATAATCAGTGATTCGCAAAAACCATTGTTCAAGCTCTTTTTTCGTTACTTCTGTATCACAACGCCAACAAAGACCATCTATTACTTGCTCATTTGCTAATACTGTATTGCAATTTGGACACCAATTTACTGATGCTTTTTTGCGATATGCAAGACCACGTTCATAAAAAAGTAAGAAGATCCATTGATTAAAATGATAGTACTCAGGCAAACAGGTACCAATATATCGATCCCAATCATATGACATGCCCATTAATGACTGTTCTTCCTTAATGCGTTCCATGTTTTTCAAAGTCCAATCTCTTGGATTTACTCCTCGTTGAATCGCAGCATTTTCTGCGGGTAAACCAAACGCATCTGCACCCATCGGATATAACACGGAACGACCATTCATTCGCCAAAAACGAGACACCACATCACCAATGGTATAAACTCTTGCATGCCCCATATGTAGCCCTTCTCCTGATGGATAAGGGAATTGTTCTAAAACATAGTATTTTGGTTTATTTGGATTACTTGAGCTTTTATACAATTGCTTGTCCGCCCAAATCGATTGCCATTTTGGTTCAATATCGTTTGGGTTATATTCTTTCATGATTGATCCTCCATTTCTGTTAATCCAATAAACCTCCCGCCCCCACAATAGAAATCCATTGCATAGGGACGAGAGGTTCATGATTTCCCGTGGTACCACCCTAACTTGTGACGTAAATATGGAAGCGCTGCCACTCACTTCATTAGGATTCTGCAATCGAATTAACTAAACGACCCACCACTGAAGAGTTGAGCATCTCGCTTCATCTGGTGTGGTAACCCATATCCATCCACGAAGGCACGCTTCGTGCCAAATATCTTTTTGTATCGGTCTAAACTCCGTACTCAATAGCCCCATTATACTGTTGCACTTAGAATCCGGCAACTGATTGCAATAGATATTATCAACCCTCTTTTCAAGAAAAAAGGGGTATTGTTCGTAAACATCGTTTCAAAAGACCTTAGACGATATTATAAGCGGAATGGACAAGGGTGGTCAATAAAGACAAACCTTATAAACATGTTTTACTAGTATTCAGAAATATCTTACCATTCACTATTCCCGTCTTTTGATCTTTTGCATAGGATATTCTAACCATAGGCAGCCTTCTGCAAAAAGGAGGAGGGGAAATGGATGAGAATACGAGCAGTTGGAAACGCGCGGATAAAATAGCACTGATCAGTGTTATCTTTGGAATCATTAGTGGAGTACTGGCTGTTTTTGCTTTGATAGAAGATATTAATGCTAGATGTTAATTATATTATATATTACCCCAACATATCTTAACCATATAACATAAAGGAGTGAGGCAAATGGCAAGAGAAAGAGATTTTTTTCTCCAAGATGCGGCAATGCGTCGAAAAATACGAAAAATGATTCGTGAGGAGCTCAGGAGGGAGCAACAGTTTAGTCAGTCATATCAAAATGAGCCTTATTTTGAGGAGGAACACGAACCTTGGGCAGTATTTGGAGAACCACAGCTTGATCCACATCAAGAAGCAGCATTTCGTAAGCGACCTCCACAAGTTCAAGAATGGGGAGAAGAGCCCTTTTTTCCGGAATATGGAGAAATGGACACCCCACCATTAGTTCCAACACCCAAACGAAAAAGAAAAAGAACGTAAAGGTTGTCATCCTTGTCCCGATCCTTACATAGACTTGTGGAAGGAGGGGACATTCATTATGAAAGAAATCATCCTACCATTTTCAATCGGACTTACTCTCTTTCTTTTTGGATTACACATGATGCGAATTGGTCTTGAAAAAGTGGCAGGTAATCATCTTCAAGATTGGTTACTTCGCTTTACAAATACACCAACAAAAGGATTTATTACTGGCATTTTAACAACTGCTCTTCTGCAAAGTAGTAGTGCAGTTACAGTAATCACAATCAGTTTTGTTGATGTAGGAATTTTAACTTTTTCCCAATCGATTGGAATTATCCTTGGAACAAACATTGGTACAACCATCACAACACAGATTATGGCACTAAAGATTGAAGATTTCACTGCACCTATGATCTTACTTGGCGTTTTAATACGCCTCTTACCACTTAAACAATGGGCACATCTAGGCTCTGTTATTGCTGGTTTTGGATGCATTTTCCTTGGTATGGAGACCCTCCAATGGCTATCTGGTCCTCTTGAAAAATTGGGCATCATTGATCAATTAATTGAGGGAAATCAATACCCGCTATTGACCGGTTTACTGATTGGAACCCTTTTTACAGCGCTCGTGCAGAGCGGAAGTGCAACAATCGCCTTAACCATGAGCCTCCTAGCAGCCCATACGATCAGTCTTCCGATTGCGATTGCCATTGTTTTTGGAAGTAATATTGGCACATGCGTAACTGCTTGGATTGCAGCAATCAGCATGAAGCAATCAGCAAGGCAAGTCGCGATGGCTCATCTTGTCCTAAATGTCGTTGGCGTTCTATGCTTCATGCCTTTGATTCCATTGATCGATGAGGCTGCCTACTGGCTTGCTTCCGAACCTATACAACAAATTGCCCATATTCAAACCTTATTTAATATCATCTGTTCAATTGTTGTACTTCCATTCTCTACATTATTTGCAAATGCGATCACTTGGTTACTACCCAATCAAACAGAGATTATCCCTTGGAAGAAACAATATTAAGACCATTGCTTGTGCCAATTCGAGTTGCGCCAGCATCTATCATCGATAAGGCAGTTTCACGGTCATGAATACCACCAGAAGCCTTGATTCCTAAATCTCCACCGACTGTTTGATGCATGATTTGAACAACATCTGTCGTTGCGCCACTACTGGCATAACCCGTTGAGGTTTTGACAAAATGCGCCCCTGCCAGCTTAGCAACCTGACAAGCTGTTATTATTTGCTGTGTTGATAACAAAGCAGTTTCTAAAATCACCTTTACTAAATGTCCTTGTGCGGCTTTTACGACCTCTGCAATATCGCTTTCGACATACTTCCATTCTCCCTGGAAAAGAGCTGGGAGATGGATGACCATATCAATTTCATCAGCACCTAATTGAACTGCTAACTGGGTTTCAAACGCTTTGCTTTCCTTGATACTGGAACCATGTGGAAAACCAACCACCGTACAAATGTTCAACTGATCACCATACTGATTACGAACAATTGGAATCCAATAAGGTTGTATACATATCGCATAAAATTGATACTTGATTGCTTCCTGACATAGGTTTTCAATCTGTTGTCGCGTAGCATCTGGCTGAAGCAATGTATGATCGATATATTTTGCAAGCATATCGCTCAAGTAAAGTCCTCCTCTTCCATGGAAATCTCTAGCTCTTGAAAAGCATGTCGTATAATGCGGTGATTGTTAGCATAACCCCGTTTTAGCAATCGTTTCCAAGCCTCTTGTGCTGAAAGCCAAGCAACTTGATTAATCTCTTCTATTTGTGGTACTTCCTGTCCACCGGCCGTTTCCATCAAATAATAGACGACCTCTTTGTCAATATGACCATAATCATTATGGCGATATTGATAATGGATTGTATCGAGTTTCTTGATAATCTTCGCTTGGATTCCCGTTTCTTCAAGAACTTCCCTTATTGCTGTCATTTCAATTGTCTCACCTGGTTCTTGTTTTCCTTTTGGCAATGTCCATTTGCGGTATCGATCTTCAATTAGTAATATCTCTAGATTCCCAGATTGATCTCTTCTTACTACTACCCCGCCTGCTGATATTTCTTTCATTGCTGTAAAATCTCCTTTCAACGAACCAAGGGATATATAACAAAAAGGCTATCGCTTCTGATAGCCTTCTCGATTACGATGCTGTCTCTAGTATACGTAAGAAGGTGCCCTGAGATGCTTCGCTATCTGCCTGATCAACTTTGACTCGACAAACTCGACCCACCACATCAGCTGACGCAGGAAAGACGATTGGTAAGTAGTTATCAGCATACCCGATATATAGATTGTTCTGACGATCATGCTCGTAGAGTCGTTCTGGGATCACTTCAAGCACTTGCCCGACAAATCTCTCTGCGTACTTCATTTGTAGTTGCTTGGACAATTGAATCAACTTTTCAACCCGTTGATGCTTGATTTCATCATCGACTTGATTTGTCATTCGAGCCGCCGGAGTTCCTGTCCGTTTGGAATAGGGGAATACGTGCAGTTGATACATTTCCAACTCTTCAATCAATCGATAGGTATTCATAAATTGCTCATCGGTCTCGCCAGGGAAGCCTACAATTACGTCTGTGGTAATCGCGCAATCTGGTAATACTTCTTGCAATTGAAGTATTTTTTCACGATATTCGGCTACAGTATATTTTCTGCGCATTCTTTTAAGAATGTAGTCATCTCCAGCTTGTAATGGGATATGGAGGTGACGACACATCTTCTGTGAACGCCTAAACACTTCTATTAAGTTATCATCGATTTGACTTGCTTCAATAGAGCTGATTCGAATTCGATTTAATCCCTCAATCGAATCAAGCTCCATCAGTAAATCTGACAATCGATAGTTATCTAGGTCTTCACCGTATCCGCCTGTATGAATACCAGTTAAAACAATCTCTTGAAATCCATTATGAACTAATTTTTTCGCTTCTGCTATCACATGTTCTGGTTTCCGACTACGTGATAATCCTTTTGCCCATGGAATAATACAAAATGTGCAGAAGTTATTACATCCTTCTTGTATTTTTAAAAACGCACGTGTACGTTCAGAAAATGTAGGAACTTCTAATTCTTCATATGTGCGTTGTTTCATAATATTACCAACTGCATTGATTGGTTGACGCTCATGACGATATTGTGATACATAATCAAGGATTTTATCTCTCCCCTGTGTACCCACAACAATGTCAACACCTGGGATATCCATAATTTCCTTGGAAGAAGTTTGTGCATAACACCCTGTAACAACAATAACTGCATCTGGATTTCGACGAATCGCTCGTCTGATCACTTGTCTACTTTTTTTATCACCAGTATTGGTTACAGTACAAGTATTGATCACATAAACATCGGCTTCTTGATCAAAATCAACCTTTTGGTAATTTTGTTGCTGAAAGAGTTGCCAAATCGCTTCTGTCTCATAGCTATTTACTTTACAGCCTAAAGTATGAAAAGCGACTTTATCCATTCCATTCACCTCCTAAATCATGTCGCATAAAAAAAGCGCAACTTATTGCGGCTATGGCGGCAGTCTCTGTCCGCAAAATCCGCTTTCCCAACGTCACAGGCTTAATTCCCGCTTGCTTTGCTCGCTCGATCTCTTGCCTTGTAAAACCACCTTCTGGACCTATGATGAGATGAATCTCTCCTTTGGGATAAGCCTTTAACGACTGGTAAAAGGAGTTCCCTCCTTGCTCATAGGCAATCCACGCGGGTTGATTTGACAAAGCAGATAAAAGGTCATTGAAATGATAGACGGACTCAACAAGTGGAATCATACCACGGTGTGACTGCTCTGCCGCTTCTTTTACAATTCGTTGCCAACGGCTTTGCTTTTTTTCCAGTTTTCGATTATCTATCTTAACGATTGTACGCTCGGATATAACAGGGACAATCCGCTTGACTCCTAGCTCTGTCGATTTTTGTAAGATCCAATCCCAACGATCTCCTTTTGGGATCGATTGCCATAAGACAACTTCTGTATGTGGTTCACCCATAGACGGAGATTGATTTAAAATGTTCAACCTGATTTGTGAGGGCTGAATCGTCTCGATCATCGCAAGATAGTCAGCACCTTGTTCATCACAACAAATAATCTGATCGCCAGGCTGGAAACGCATCACATTTTTGATATGATGCACATCATCTCCAACGATCACAATGTGTGAATTTACTATTTGGGTTGGTTGCACAAAGTAACGTTGCATATTTCCCCCACCTAATGATTAAAAAAACAACATTCAGTTTACCACGTTTTGATATGAAAAACCACCAAACAAAAATAGGCCCTGATAGGGCCTAGCAGTTTGTAGACAAAGTCTCTTGATCGGCTCGTGATCGTGGTTTGCGGCGACGCACCGATCTGGGCTTGCCAGGATGTGGGACTGTCGCGTTCTATCAACCTTCGCGACCGGGCAAAATTCGTCTCCTCCGGCATCCGCCTGCGGAAACTCGAACAGTTTGTCCAAAGAGAAAATGCCACTTCCGCTGCCATTCCGCTATGTTGCGTCCGAAATGGAGCTTTGCCGATCACCTCTCCACTTGCTCTTTTTGCGTTTTTCATCAGTCTGATAGGCCGTTAATAGGGTCTAGTATTCCTCTATTTAGTCACCACGAAATGCTCGTTTCATTTTATCGAAAAAAGTACTGTTTTGCTCGTGAACATATTCACCAGTTAGACGGTTAAATTCACGCAGCAATTGTTTTTGTTCTTCTGTTAAGTTAGTAGGGGTTACAACCTTTACTTTTACGCGAAGATCACCTTCCCCATATCCACCTAAACGTGGTACACCTTTTCCATGAATTCGAAACTCACGACCTGTTTGTGTCCCTGCAGGAACTTTCATCTTGATCCGTCCATTTAATGTAGGAACGACTACCTCATCGCCTAGCGCAGCTTGCGCATAGCTAATTGGTATTTCACATACTAAGTCATCACCATCGCGATTGAAAATTTCATTCTTCTTCACTTGAACTTTCACATATAAATTACCAGGTGGTCCACCGTTAATCCCTGGCTCACCTTCTCCTGGAACAGGAATTTGGGCTCCATCATAAATACCGGCAGGGACTTTAACAGAAACAATCCGTTTTTTATTCACTCGTCCTTTGCCTGTACATGCGTTACATTTCTCTCGTACGATTTTCCCTGTACCATTACAGTCACGACATACACGTGTATAGACAATGCTAATCGGACGATTCTGAACTACCTCCTCCTGCCCTGTCCCTTTACATGTGGAACAAGTATCAGGATGTGTACCTGGTTTTGCTCCTGATCCATGACAGACATCGCAGGTTTCCAAGCGAGGAATCACAATATCTACTTTTTTACCAAAAACAGCATCCTTTAGTTCAATATAGAGGCGATATTCTAAATCAGCACCTTGACGTGGTGCATTCGGGTTACTCCGGCGTCCACCTCCGAAGAACATATCAAAGATATCACCAAAACCAAAGTCTTGAGAATTAAAACCACCGCCAAAATCTCCGGCTCCTGCAGCGGCATGACCAAATTGATCATACTGAGCTTTTTTCTGTTTATCACCCAATATCTCATAAGCCTCTTTTACTTCTTTAAACTTACTTTCGGCATCAGGCTCTTTATTAACATCTGGATGATACTTTCTTGCAAGTCGACGGTATGCTTTACGAATCTCTTCTTCTGAAGCATTTCGTTTAACACCCAATACTTCATAATAATCTCGCTTGCTCACCGGATCACCTCCTCTATATCCCATTTAGCGAAAAAAGGAAAGTCAAAGTCAAGTTCAATTTGACATTGACTCTCCACACATTCATAACTCGTTATTTATCTTCCTTTATTTCTTCATACTCTGCATCGGTGATGTCTGATTTATCATCTGAACTTTGATCGCCGCTGTCCGATGAATCATCTTTTTTCGCTTCTTCTGCTTGTTGTTGCTTAGCCATTTCTTCGTACAACTTGATCGATAGTTGTTGTACTTTTTGATCTAAATCATCCGTTGCTTTCTTAATTTCTTCCAAATCATCTTCTTCCAACGCCTTCGATAACGCTTCTTTAGCCGACTCAGCTTCCTTAATATCCTTCTCATCCGCTTTGTCACCCAAATCCTTAATTGTCTTCTCGGCCAGGAAGATCATTTGATCAGCTTTATTACGAAGCTCTACTTCTTCTCGTTTCTTCTTATCTTCATCAGCATGTGTTTCAGCTTCACGAACCATGCGTTCGATCTCATCATCATTTAAACCGCTACTGGATTGGATGGTGATATTTTGGCTTTTACCAGTTGCTTTATTTGTTGCAGAGACGTTAACAATTCCGTTTGCATCAATATTGAATGTGACCTCAATTTGCGGGATTCCTCTAGGAGCTGGTGGGATATCAGTTAATTGAAAACGACCCAGTGTCTTATTATCGGCAGCCATTTCACGTTCACCTTGTACCACATGAATCTCAACAGCAGTCTGATTATCAAATGCGGTAGAATAAACTTCAGACTTTTCGGTTGGAATTGTGGTATTACGAGGAATCAAACGAGAAACAACGCCACCTTTTGTCTCAATTCCAAGTGACAAGGGAGTAACATCTAAAAGGACAATATCGGTGACATCGCCAGACAATACTCCACCTTGGACAGCAGCCCCCATTGCGACAACTTCATCTGGGTTAACGCCTTTGCTTGGCTCTTTTCTAATTAGATTTTTAATCGCTTCCTGGACGGCTGGAATTCGTGTAGAACCACCAACCAAAATCACTTTATCAATATCCTTAGAAGCTAATTTGGCATCATCCAGTGCACGACGGGTTGGTTTCATCGTACGTTCAATTAAATTTGCACTCAACTTTTCAAACGTTGCACGGGTCAAAGTGACCTCCAAATGATGGGTCCCAACTAAGAACGGTAACGAGATCGTGGTTGTCAACACACCTGATAAATCTTTCTTCGCTTTTTCGGCAGCCTCTTTCAACCGTTGAATCGCTGTGTTCTCACTGCTGAGATCAATCCCATTTTCTTTCTTAAATTCTTCAATCAAATAATCGATAATCACTTGGTCAAAATCGTCTCCACCCAGTTTATTATCACCACTGGTTGCTAGTACTTCGACCACGCCACCACCGATTTCCAGAATGGATACATCAAAAGTACCTCCACCCAAGTCAAAGACGAGTATCGTTTGATCTTCATCTTTATCAAGACCATAAGCAAGTGCTGCAGCAGCCGGCTCGTTAATAATCCGTGCTACTTCAAGACCTGCAATTTTACCAGCATCTTTTGTCGCTTGACGTTGGCTATCATTGAAATACGCTGGAACAGTAATGACTGCCTGTGAAACAGTTTCACCCAAATAAGCCTCGGCATCAGCTTTTAATTTTTGGAGAATCATGGCAGAGATTTCTTGAGGTGTATATTCTTTATCTCCAATTTTTTCTTTTTGATTTGTTCCCATATAACGCTTAATGGAGCTGACAGTGTTATCAGGATTTGTAATTGCTTGTCGCTTTGCAGCATCTCCTACTAGACGTTCACCTGTTTTAGAAAAACCAACCACAGATGGTGTGGTACGACCTCCCTCAACATTGGGGATAATGACGGCCTCTGAGCCATCCATAAAGGAAACACAAGAGTTGGTTGTTCCTAAGTCAATACCAATTACTTTACTCATAGATCGTAAAACCTCCTACATAGAATATAGAACTTTAGCTGCTAACTTTTACCATACTGGGTCGAATCACTCGATCATGATAGCGGTATCCTGATTGCAGTTCCTCTACTACGATCCCAGATTCGAAACGATCATCGTCTACCTCTTGTACAGCATTATGCAAATGTGGATCAAATGGTTTTCCCTCAGCCTCTATAATCGTTAATCCAGAATCGGAAAGCACTTGTAAGAACTGTCGATAGACCATCTCAATCCCTTGTTTAAGCACATCAGCGCCTTCACTCTGATCTGCAGCTTCTAATGCTCGTTCAAAATTATCCAGCACTGGCAGCATCGACTCGATCAATGGAACTACGCCATACTTTAAGCTCTCTTCTACATCTTTTCTTGCCCGGCGACGTAGATTTTCAATATCGGCACGAGCGCGCAGATAGAGATTGTGATTCTCTTCTGCCTTTTGACGTTGTTCTTCAGCAATTGCTTGCCATTTCTCGACTTCTGAAGATTCTTCCACTTCTTCAACTTTCACCATCTCAGGCTCAGACTGACTATAATTATGTATGTTCTCCACTTCAGATTGCTCATCTATTTGTCTTTGGGAATGCGGGGCAGCATCCCTGCGAATCGATTCTTGATGCTCAGAAGACATGTTTATTCCCTCCTGTATTAGCAAGTTCTATTCTGATCTAACACGATCGAGGCGGATCAAACGAAGCTACTTTACCACTGATTGTAACAAAAAACAAACTATTATTTTCTTAATTTTTTGTTGGGATAATCGTATGAATACGTAAGATTGCGGTACTCACTTCAAGAGCAGTGGCAAGTGCATTAAGCTTGGTCAACAATGGATCGACCACACCAGCCTCTAACATATCAGCTACATGTCCTCGATCACAATCAAAGCCAAGAGAGCGAATCTGCTTCGCCTGTTGAGCCCGTTTCACTAGTTCTAACTTTTCCAGTGAGTTATAACCCGCATTTGTAACCACTTGAGAAATAGGTCGATATAATGCCTCGACTACAGCGGAAACGCCATACCGCTCTAACCCTGGTAATTTATCAGCATATAACTCTAGATCACGAGCAATCGCCAATTCAATTGCGCCTCCACCTGGTACAAAACCACCCTTTACCGCAGCTTGAACTGCCGAAGCAACATCCCGACATATTCGTTCGCGCTCTTCTATAACTTCTTCTGTCGATGCTCCAATCAAGATAGTGGCAGTCTGCCTTCCAGCCCCACCTGTGACACGAACCCAGTTTAATAAATTATCATCTTCGACCTCTTCACATTCACCAAGGCGTTCCATCATTTCATGTGTATCTTTGCTGAGCACTGCAAATCGAGTCAATTTTGCATTTGTATGTTCAGCTAAACGTCCTAGGTCTGCTTTCGTTACTTGATCAACAGCAAAAATACCCTTTTCAATGAAGAACTCTTCAGCCAGAGGGTGTACTTCTCCAGCTACGAATACAGCTCCAACTTTCAGTTGATCCAGTTTTTCTAGGTCTTGCAAAAAGTCCTTTTTCCATTCTCCATCTGTCTTACTTGGCGTGACAGAATCTGAGATAACGAATACTTTCGTTTTCTCTTTTAAAACAGGCATTTGAGGATGAAGTCGAGTACGTTTTACCAGTATACCAGAAAAGACAATCCCTTCCGCATTGGGATGTGTCACAATACAGTCTGATAATCGATAATCACGTTGCTCTAATTGTTGTTCCCCTATCATTTGTACTGCATCCATAACAGATAAGGTAATATCCTCATAACCTCGACTTGCTGTGTAAGCGATTCGATGCAACCAATCATCTTCAAGTCCTTGCACAGCATAAGCATTTTCTTTCATTTTCTTCACAGCTAAGGCAATTCCTTGTTGAATTCCCGCAATCACTTTGACAACTGGAATGCCACGCAAAATCTGCTTTGCTCCTTCCTCTACAATGGAAGCAGCAAGCAGTGTGGCTGTTGTTGTACCATCACCAATTCGTTTCTGTTGAGATTCTGCAACTTTAATCAGCATTCGGCTTACAGGATGATCGACTTCCATCCGTGATAAAATAGTCGCCCCAGCATTGGTAACAGTAGGGTTCCCTTCGGAGTCTACTAACATTACATCCAATCCCTTGGGACCTAGTGTTGTTTCAATAACTGAGACAACTTTTTTCACGGCTTGCACATTTTCTTGTAACAGCGTCAAGCCAGCTTTGACTCGCTGATCAGACGATGAATCTTCTGAGTACCCTACCAAGAACTTCACCAAAAACTTCCTTTCTAAATCATTGGACGATATTATAACCCTCGTAACCATCGATGCAATTTATCGGAAACATCCCGCGATAAGTAATCGATCAAACCAATCACTTTTCGATAATTCATGCGCGTAGGACCAAGTACGCCAATTGTGCCAACTTGCTCGCCATGAATCATGATCGAAGCGGAGATGATGCTACAATCACTAACAGACGCAACCACATTTTCCTTTCCAATCCGCACTTGAATACCGTCAGAAGTCGGTTGAATGAGCTGCATAATTGTTTGCGTCTCTTCTAATAGGTCAAGCAATGCTCTCATCTTATTAATATCCTGAAACTCAGGTTGATCTAAAATTCGAGTAGTTCCGCTCGTATACACTTGTTCACTATTTTCCATATGGAACAAACGAGTTAACCATTCATCAAGATCAAAGCCTAACTCAAGTTGTTGACTCACACCTTGAGCCAAAAAAGGAGAAAGGAGTTGCCCTTGCAAACGCTCATTCACTATCTGAACAATTTGCTGAATTTGTAATTCTGTCAGATGCTGTGGTATTTCAACCTGTTGTTGATAAACACGACCCGTCTCAGTTATGATAATCGAAATTGCATGACGGCTCGAAAGAGGCACCACTTGCAAATACCGTAAACGTTCTTCAAACGAAGTAGGCCCCAATGTAATGGTCATATAATTGGTCTGTTTAGAAAGAAGCGTTGCAGTCTGACGAATAATCTGTTCCAGACTATCTAATGAACCCCAATCTTGGAGACCTAGTTCTTCGCTTTGCCCTTGTTGCCAAAAATATGGGGTCACAATATGATCCACATAAAAACGATAACCTTTTTGCGATGGAATCCGACCAGCTGATGTATATGGCTGTTCTAGATAACCCATCTCTTCAAGGTCTGCCATTTCATTTCGGATCGTGGCTGCGCTAACGCCTACTTCCTTCTTCTTGGAAACAGTTCGCGAGCCAACAGGTTCAGCCGAAGCAATGTAATCATCGATCACTGCCCAGAGAATCCGTTTTTGTCGCTCAGTCAGCATCTGCCTCCCCCCTTGTTAGCACTCCCTGTATATGAGTGCTAAAAATTCTCCTTTTAACTTACCAAAGGTTAAGGGATGATGTCAAATTGTATTTAAAACAAAGGAAATGGAGTCATAACTCTTCTTGTTATTTAAGAAAGAAAAGCAGCAAAAACCTCATTTCCAAATAAAATCCCTTGCTCTGTCAATCGAACTCGATCTTCTTCATTCATGAGTAGTCCTTGCTTTTTCAATCGTTCTAATTCCTCCCCAAAAACTTGATCCATTTCCAGATGATATCGCATCTGAAAATCGGCTCGACTGACACCTTCCATCAACCGCAGACCCATGATCATAAAGTTCTCCATCATTTCCCGTTTATCAACATCCCATCGACTTACGATCGGTCGCTTCCGTTGCTCAATCACTTTGATGTATTCACGGATAACCTTTTGATTCGCATAACGCTGATGATTGATATATCCATGCGCACCAGCGCCTAACCCATAGAATGTCTGATTTCGCCAATAAGTCGAATTATGAATACTCTCCATACCCTCTCTTGCAAAGTTGCTAATCTCATATTGTTGATATCCATGCTGTGGGAGTAGTTTTCTCGCAAGTTGGTACATTTCCAATTCAGCTTCTTCATTTGGAAGTGGCAGTTTTCCTTGTTGTTCTAAATAATGAAAACGGGTTCCTTCCTCTACTTTTAGACTATAGCAAGAAAAATGATCTGGATTTAGCGAAGCAGCTTGTTGAATGGTTTCTTCTAAATCAATCACTCGCTGATTTGGTAGTCCAAACATCAGATCGAGTGAGAGATTTGAAAAGCCAACTTTTCGGGCAATCGCAATACTATCTATGATTTCCTGAACCCCGTGAATGCGTCCAATTTGTTGAAGTAAATCAAGGTGGAAAGTTTGCGCACCAAAGCTAAGTCGATTGACTCCCTCCTCTTTCATGACATGCAGTAACTCTTCGGAGGTTGTCTCTGGATTCGCCTCAACTGTCCATTCACAGCTAGCATGAATTGGAAAATAACGATCAACCATTGCCAATAATCGTTTCATTTGCTCAATAGATAAAATGGTAGGTGTACCACCACCGATAAAGACAGATTGAATCGCTGTTGGGGGAACTTCTTCCACCCACATCTTCATCTCTTGTTCCAAAGCGGTGAGATATTGCTCAACAGGTTGTCCATCCACAACATAGGCGGTAAAATCGCAATAATAACATTTGTGAGAGCAAAATGGGATATGGATGTAGACCGCATTTGGCTGCATTTCAATCATTTCTCCTCTACTCATCATCCATTTGTAATATCGCCATAAACGCCTCTTGAGGAACTTCAACACTACCTACAGATTTCATCCGTTTTTTACCTTCTTTTTGCTTCTCTAACAGTTTTCTTTTTCGGGTAATATCCCCACCATAACACTTGGCGAGCACATTTTTACGCATTGCGCGAATCGTCTCTCGTGCGACCACTTTATTCCCGATCACTGCTTGAATCGGAACCTCAAACATTTGTCGGGGAATCAGTTTACGTAATTTTGCTGCTAACTTTTTCCCACGATGATAGGCGCGATCACGATGAACAATGAAAGAAAAAGCATCTACTACTTCACCATTCAATAAAATATCCATCTTGACTAGATCAGATGGTTGATATCCGATTAACTCATAGTCAAATGAAGCATAACCTTTAGTGCTAGATTTTAATTGATCAAAAAAATCATAAACAATTTCAGCTAAGGGGAGCCGATAGATCAGATTGACACGATTTCCTTCCATGTATTCCATATCGACATATTGTCCCCGCTTATTCTGGCATATCTCCATGATGCTCCCTACATACTCGTTTGGTGCCATCATTGTTGCTTTAATATAAGGTTCTTCTACACGTTCGATTTTTTGCTGTGCTGGCATTAATGTTGGATTCTCGATTTCGATCTTGCTTCCATCTGTCTGATAGACATGATAGATAACGCTAGGAGCCGTTGTAATCAACGGAATCTGGAACTCTCTTTCGATTCGTTCTTGGATGATCTCCATATGAAGTAAACCTAAAAATCCACAGCGAAATCCAAATCCCAGTGCTGTTGAAGTTTCCGGTTCATAGCTTAAAGATGCATCGTTTAGCTCTAACTTCTCCAGTGCCTCTCGTAAATCTTCATACTGTGAAGAATCGACAGGATAGATTCCGCAGAAAACCATTGGTGTAATCGGTCGATAGCCAGGGAGAGGCTCTTGTGCAGGTCGATCAGCATCTGTAATCGTATCTCCTACTCTAGAATCTTTTACGTTTTTAATATTGGCAACGACAAAACCTACTTCTCCCACAGATAATTCCGATACGGCAACCGGATGCGGGGTTAAGACACCAATCTCGGTTACTTCATACACTTTTCCTGTTGCCATTAACTCGATCTTCATCCCTTTACGAAGTGTTCCATCTACAACACGCATATAAATAATGACACCTTTATATGGATCGTAGAGAGAGTCAAAGATTAAGGCACGCAAAGGGTCTTCCACCTTTCCTGATGGGGGCGGAATATGCTTTACAATCTGTTCCAATATATCTTCCATACCAATACCAGCTTTAGCTGAAGCAAGCACCGCTTCACTTGCATCCCAACCGATGATATCTTCTATTTCCTTCCGTACACGCTCAGGCTCAGCATTAGGTAAATCAATTTTATTAATGACTGGTAAAATTTCTAGTTCATTTTCCCATGCTAAATAAAAATTAGCTAATGTTTGCGCCTCCACACCTTGCGCCGCATCCACAACAAGCAAAGCCCCTTCACATGCTTGTAGACTTCTTGATACTTCATATGAAAAATCAACATGACCAGGTGTATCAATCAGATTTAAAAGATAAACTTGTCCATCCTTTGCTTGATAACGCAAGCGAACTGATTGCAATTTTATTGTAATTCCACGTTCTCGTTCCAAATCCATATTATCTAAAAATTGTTCTTGTTTTTCTCGCTCAGTGATCGCTCCGGTAAACTCTAAAATTCGATCTGCAAGTGTTGACTTACCATGATCAATATGAGCAATGATCGAAAAATTACGGATCATTGCCGGACTTATTTTTTTCTCCAATCAAATTCCCTCCGAACACGTAGGATGCATTGAACCATTATAACAAGAGGGGAACTTGGTTGGAAGTAGATTCTCTAATCGATCCAACCAAAGATCACACTTAATAGCTTTCTAGCTGACTGACGAATTCCACTGCCAACTTGATTTCCTAATTGAGCGAGTTGATTTGTCTTGCCCTGCACCTGTTTCTTCGCCTCGATTACCTGTTTGGGACTTATTGCCTTAGCAGGATTTTGCGTTGTCACCACATTACCTAATAAAGCAATCTCCACTTTTCCATTCTGAGGGGTAATCTGTATCGCTCGAGGGGCTCCTTCTGCCCCTTGCAATTTATGAATATTTTTTTCAGCAGAATCGATTCCTACAAAGACACCTACACACAACATCGCAACCATACTAACTCCAATCCATAGCATACGCATATTCCTTCACCTTTCTCTATCGCGCTTTCATAACGGGAATCGTTTCAAGTACTTCCTTACTTAACACTTTTGCCAAAACATCTACAGAACGATACGCTTCGTTAAAAGTATTTCCAACTCCCCCCACCTCTACCAATAAACTATTGGGAGAGAGAGATTGATTATATTCCCCATTGATTCCACGCGTACGTGGCTTTTCGATCACTGACGAGGAAAGTCCAGGATAAAGTTGATTAATTTTCTGATGTAATTGCTTTGCTAAACTTCGATTTTGCGGATAATAAGAACTTGATTTACCGACTACGAAAGAGAGTCTTGCATACGAGAGCCCTCCAATCTGAATCGTTGTTTTATTTCGCGGACGTGAGTCACGATGAACATCAATTAAATATGTAAGTTGCGGATGTTGTTGCATAACCTGACGTATTTTCTTACGAGAGACGCGATAGGCAAAGCGTGAATTTGTCTTTGGTTGAGATTGAGAAGCGATTGCTCCCACATGTAATGCCTGAAGGCGCTTTGCTAAACGCTTGCCAACCTGGTTAATATTTCTCTTTTTATCAATGCTTACTGCACGACTGGGCTGTTTTGTTCCAACTTCAGACAGATAAGATTCCCAATAATGTGTATGATAGACAAGTACAAGAGGCTGTCCTAACTCTTTTATTTGTTCTGATTCATCACGTTCCAAGTCATCTGTGCTAGAAATAATCGCCTTTTCTAAATCAGGAGGTGGGGGTGATTCCACAGGAATCGATGTATAGTCAACCCCAGGGCTTGCTGCGATAATATTTGCATCATATAAAGCAAACATGGGTAACTCTCTACCTAATAGTGTTCGAGGATCTTTTGGATTAATACTTGTTACTAATTCAAAAAAGAGACGAGAAAGAATTCGATCTTTTGATTGGTTTACCTGTTCATCCAGATACGGAATACTCTCTCCTAAGACCATTAATAATGTTTTTGGAGTAACCCGATTGGTTAAAGGACTTCCCTCTGTTTGGCGCACATTTGATTCTGCTTGCAACATAGCAAAGCCACCTATCATTGAAAACAGAATTGCTGTCCCCACAAAGAGAAGGACGAAAATACGTCTTACTTTGGGTCGTGCAAATGAGATAGTGGCAAAAGGTGACCGGTTCATTTCGTTCCTCCTCTAGTATCTCTTTTGATCATAGATATGAGTTACTAGAATCATATAGAACTGTGAATATCAGACCCAATCCGATTACCTCTTTGAACAGTTGATCAATGGATATGAGACGCTACATTCTCGATAGTGACTGCTTCATGTAAAGCACAATTAACGCCATTTGCTACTAGTTTCGCCATATGGCTAATAAATGAGTCCACCTCTTTAGGGGTTACGACCAGATTTTGCCCAAGTGGATGTAAAACTTCCTCTATTAATTGACGCTTCTCAGCACTATTTAAACTACCTACCATCCCTAACATTTGACTCTGTGTCTGCTCATTCACTTGTTGCTCTGACAGTTGACGAACCGTAGGGCGATTGAGCGGATCAAGTGGATGATTTTTTTTACCTTCCATTTCGCGGCTAATATGCGCCATGACAAAATCAATTGTATCTAATGCAATCGTGGCTGCATCTACGACCGTTGGAATCCCAATTGCAATAACAGGTACTCCTAGAGTTTCCTTTGTAAGAGACTTTCGTTTATTGCCAACACCAGAGCCAGGGTGAATTCCCGTATCTGCCACTTGAATGGTCGTATTGACACGCGACAGAGACCGGGAGGCCAAGGAATCAAAGACTATTACAAAATCAGGCTTTGATTCTTTTACAACACCTTGCACAATTTCGCTCGTTTCAATCCCAGTAATACCAAGTACACCAGGTGAAACAGCACTAACAGATCGATATCCTTTTGAAACGGAATCTGGAGCCAATTCAAAAAGATGGCGTGTTACCAAAGCATGTTTAATCACTAATGGGCCTAGGGCATCAGCCGTTACATTCCAGTTACCCAAGCCCACTAAAAGAGCAGAGGCATTCTTTGCCACCTTTACTTCATATAGAAATCTGGCGAATTGCTCAGCAAAATGCTTTGTCACCCGTTGTAACAAAGTAGAATCTTGTGAGCGTAGACTAGGAACTTCTAATGTAAAGTAAACACCTGGTGCTTTACCAATCTCTTGTGCTGCTTGATCGGATTCAATCCAAATCCAACTTGTCTGCATTCCTTCGTCTTCTGTTTCTTCTTGGCGAACACCCGGAATCCGCCCATCTTGCCGATTTTTCAAAGCAAGATCATGAGCTTCTCGAGCTAGGTCAGTACGGTAAGAAATATGACTTAAATCTATGTTATGCATCGTTTCTAACACTCCCTTAATCAGACTAGAGATCATAAAATCAACGGTTACGGGCACTTCGTGTTACTAAACAATTTCTCTCTAGGGAACAAAATCTAAAAGAGATCGTTCTTCATACTATCCTCTCCAAACCTCCGCATATTCATGAATTTCTTGCCTTTTTCCGTTAGTGATGATAGAATGTTGCGTGTTGTATTCACAAACGTGACCCATCATGTATAAGGAGGTGACATCATGGCCAACTCCGATTCAGCGCTCAAACGAGCACGTGCAAATGAAAAACGCCGTGTCCATCGTGCTGCTCAAAAATCCGCTCTTGTTCGTACACCAGTGAAAAAGTTTCTCCACGCTTTGGATCAAAATCAAGATCAAGCAGCAGAACTCTTGCAAGTAGCCAACCGCAACTTAGATAAAGCAGTTACCAAAGGATTGATTCATAAGAACGCTGCAGCACGTAAAAAATCTCGCTTAACAAAAAAATTAAATGCGCTCCAATCCGCTAACTAATATAACAACGACCCGCCATCCAATGTTGGGTCGCTTTTATTGTTTATGGTATAATAATTCTTGCAGACTCCGCGAATCATGACTTTGATAGATGTCTATATCTGTCAAAATTATGCTAATGCTCATCGAACTCTCATTTTATCTCAGGAGTTAGACAGCTTTGATTATTGGGGGCTATTTGATGAGTATCCTCATTCTAAACCGAACCCCGATCAGCATGACCCCTTACGCAAAATACCTCAAACAATTATCTGAACCGCTACTTTTACTTACCAATGACGAATTTGAACACGAATACAGCGCAGATGACTATTCCTATATCGAATCTTTCCAAAACTATGACAACAATGGTCAAATCTATGCTCGAGCCATTGAAATCTATCAACAGATCCCTTTCCGTTCAATTCTTGCGATTGCAGAAGTTGATATTCTTCGTGCCGCAGAGCTAAGAAATTATCTTGGACTACCTGGGCAATCATTACAGAGTGCCACTGCTTTTCGGGATAAGGTGGTGATGAAACAACTTGCCAAACAACACCGCATCTTAGTCCCTCCATTTTCCCGCATCACTCGCCCCGCAGAACTACTTCAGTTTATACGAACCTATGGGTATCCAGTTGTGATGAAACCTGCAATCGGTGTTGGCAGCAAAGACACTTATGCCATTTTCAACGATCGAGAACTCGAAACGTTACTTATGCAAGGATTACCAGCAAATTATATGGTTGAGTCTTTTGTAAATGGAGACTTATATCATGTTGATGGAGTCGTCGCAGATGGTAAACTCGTTTTTTGCTGTGCTTCAAAATATTTACACCAACCCTTACAATATTCACGAATGGGTTACCTAGGTAGCTACCTACTTGATCAGCAAAATCCGCTTTATCAACGGTTATTAACACAAACTGCCCATCTACTTGCTTCTTTCCCTACTCCTACAAATACCACATTTCATGCTGAATGGTTTTATACACCAGATGATCAGATTATTCTTTGCGAGATTGCTAGTCGAACAGGTGGAGGAAAAATTATCGAAATGATTGAAGCTGCTTATCACATTCAAATGGTTCAAGCATTTTTGCAACCACAATGTCAAATCAACATGCCATTTGATCAAATTTTAAATACACCTCATAAACTTGCGGGATGGGTTAAGATTCCTCCAAAACCGGGTAAATTTATATCTGCACCTACTCCAATTCTTTTACCTTGGGTTCGTGATTTCCAATTATTAGCAGAACCTGGTAAAGAATATCATCACCCGAATGGGATTGGTTCATATATCGCATCATTTGTAGTAGACGGAGCTACAGAGCAAGAAGTATTTGAGAAATTAATCTATATTGCGCATTGGTTTAATGACCACTCGCAATGGGCAAGTTAATTTATAATTTAAATACAGGAAATATAATTGCATCATTTTTTTCGACCACAAAAAAACACTTGAAACTGGAAATAAAATAAATATAATACCCGAATACAAACAAATTTACTCCTTTTTTCATAATTTTATATAAAAATTTATTTTTATATAGCAAAATAATTTCGTATTATGATACAATTATTTTGCTTAATACCAAACCATTCGCTATGCTGTTAACTTATTGAAGGGGGCCTTTGATGAGCATCTTGATTCTTAACTCGATCCCTCATTACCGAAATCCTTATGAAAAACATCTTAAAGAGTTAGGAGAAGAATTAATTGTTCTCACAGCGGAAAAACACAAAGAGGGTTTTGAAGTAGGTGATTTTGCCTATGTTGAATCGTTTGAGAACTACGATCATAGTGGCAGTATCGAAAAAAGAGCTTTAGAACTATATGATCAATATCAATATCACACCATTCTCGCAGACTATGAATTTGATATTTACCGCGCAGCAGAACTTCGTGAACTTCTCAATCTAAAAGGTGGACAAACTGTTTCTAGTTCTCAAGTCTATCGAAACAAAGTCTTGATGAAAGAACGAGTACAAAGACATGGGATCAAAGTTCCTACATTTCAAGAGATCAAGTCACCTCTTGATCTAATACTTTTTGTGAAAGAACATGGATATCCGATTGTGATCAAGCCGATTGATGGTGCTGGTTCTATGGAGACTTTGGTCATTCACAATGAAACAGAGTTAAACTCCTTCCTGTCAGATGGAATTCCACACCATATAATGGCAGAAAGTTTTATCAAAGGCGACCTTTATCATGTTGATGGTTTTGTTTACAATGGGGAAATCATCTTTCTGTGTGCTTCAAAATATTTACAGTTCCCTATTGAATACAGCAACACCTCATACACAGGTGGCTATGTCTTACCGCCTAATCAAACATTAGCTAAGCGACTGACTGAAGAAACAAGAAAAGTTGTCGAGGCACTTGAGACACCCCTTCACACCTCGATCCATGCTGAATGGTTTCATACTGAGGATGACCAAATCATCTTTTGTGAAATCGCGAGTAGAGCAGGTGGCGGGCGTATCAAGGAGACCGTTGAATATACATTTGGTTTTAATGTGTATGAAGCAGCAAATCGTGCAAAATGCAATTTACCGATTCAGCTTCCTCCAGAAAAAGAAATCGATACCATTTATGGACGCATTTTAATGATGAGTAAAGAAGGAACCTTTCTTTCACCACCAGACAGTCCATCTCCCGTACCAGTAGTACTTGAAGAGATCATTGGAAAAAAAGGAAAACATTATGATGGACCCTATAACTGTACCGACGCCATCGCCGCTTTCGTCGTCGATGGCAAAACGGAAAATGAGGTTGTAGATAAATTAATGGCCATCTCAAAGTGGTTTGAGAATGGTGCTCGCTGGGAATAAATAATGGGCGAAGTCAAATACTTTACTTGGCCAAGCTGGTCTTATACATAAGGCTAGCTTCTTTTTCCGTTCATGAACCTGTTTTTCAAAAAAACAGGAAGGGTATCTTGCTTCTTTTAGTATAATAGTATCTAAATTAAAAAATATTGCATTTCACTTTACAATTAATACCTATTCATGATGACATCCAATTTACACAAAGTCTTAGGAGGGTTTCTCAATGAGCGTTTTAATTTTGAATTTCGTAGCATACGACCGCTGCCCGTATGAAAAATTTCTAAAACATTCGGGTGAGGACCTCATCCTACTAACCGCAGATGAATATAGACACCACTTTGACGAAAATGACTACGCTTACATCGAATCATTCCGGAATTATCGTCATAATGGCTGCGTTGAGCTCCGTGCGATTGAACTTTATGATAAATACCGTTATCACACGATTATCGCTAATGCTGAAGCAGACATCTTACGAGCAGCACAGTTACGTGAACGTTTCCAACTTGAGGGTCAAAAAATGCCGAGCGCTATCATGTATCGCGACAAAGCCGTCATGAAAGAACTGGCCCAAAAACATGGAATTCCATGTCCACCATTTGCACGCATCAATACTTCATTTGACCTGATTGATTTTGTAGGTCAACATGGTTACCCGATCGTTATGAAACCAGCAGATGGCGTGGGTAGCCGCGACACATATGTACTCCATAATGAAGGAGATTTGCGAGCATTACTTTATGAAGGGATTCCAAGTAACTATCTAGCAGAAGCGTTTGTATCGGGTCATGTCTGTCATGTTGATGGTATACTCCAAGAAGGAGAGATAGCTTTTATCTGCGCTTCAAAGTATTTAACCGAACCTATTAAATATCAAAATAATGGATATCTAGGCAGCTATCTATTAGAATCAACAGATCCGCTCGCAGTTCGTTTAGTTACCATGACCGAGCAATTGTTACGCGTTTTTGATACTCCTGCTAACACAACATTTCATGCTGAATGGTTTCATACTGATGATGATCAAGTTATTCTATGCGAAATTGCAAGTCGTACAGGTGGCGGCAAAATCGTAGATTCAATACATCAAGCATATGAAATTCATCTTGACCGTGCTTTTGTTGAAACACAGTGTCAAATGGACCCACAGCTACCTGGAAAAAAAGAAGAGATTCAACCCAAACAATTGACAGGATGGGTGAAAATCCCTCCACACAAAGGAGTTTTTGTTGCTAATCCTGAAGAAATCCTCCCTCCTTGGGTAAAAGAGTATGAATACCTTGCCGTTCCAGGGCGAAGATATGATGATCCAAATGGCGTACGTGAGTATATTGCCTCATTTATTGTTGAAGGAAGTTCAGAAACGGATCTATATGATAAATTGATCAACATTGCGAATTGGTATCATCACTCCTCCAAATGGGAAGATCGAGAAGAAGAATGAACAGGAAAAGTCAGGGAATTGTCACTTGTATCTAGTTCCTCAGTTAACGATATACTGGTCTATGAGTGGACATTGTCGTTAAAGGAGGCACATTTATGACAACTCCCTTTCCACTACATCCGTCTTTTTTTGTCATGATTGGTTTTGCCGTCATGGCTATTACAATCATGATCATTCGGATGCGTGCAGCTAAAAAACCAGCTACCATAAAAAAAATCCTCATTCCACCTTTAGGGATGAGTACAGGCTTTCTTATGTTTCTCTATCAACCGTTTCGTCTCTCCATCTCATGGGCTGTCATTGCCTTTCTGTCTGGTGCTCTTTTATTATCTGTTCCATTAATCATGACTTCTAAATTTCAAATAGTGGATCAAGACATCTACTTAAAACCATCACGAGCTTTCACTTGGATTCTGGTTGTCTTATTAATTGTAAGACTTGCTCTGCACAGTTATATTGAAGAATTTATTACAATCTATCAAACAGGTGGTCTGTTCTTTATCCTCGCATTTGGGATGTTACTTCCTTGGCGAATTGCCATGTATCTACGTTTCCGCAAAGTGGCAACACAATTAGCAGGACAAAGGTCCATTTCTACAAGTTAAAGTTCTTCTTCAGACTTGACACGAATTCCATGACGCTTCAATAAAGCAGTTGTCACTCCTTGACCTGCTTTTTTTGTTCCTTCAAACGTACCATCATAAATGACACAACTGCCACATGAAGGACTTCTCTCTTTTAAAATGGCTTCAGTCGCCCCAGTCAGCTTCGCCATCTGTAGTGCCTGCTCAGCTCCTCGAATAAAAGCTTCTGTTACATCATTTCCTGCTTGATCGATCACCTTTGCTTTACCATCTAGCACATCTTCACCACTTCCGCCTACGATTTGAGCGGGTAATCGTGGTGTGCTAAGTCCACCTAGCTGCTCAGGACAAACTGGAATTGCCTCCCCTTTTTTTATCATTTCTTGAATTTTTGTAACGCGATTTGCTCGCCCATCATAACGGCATTCGATGCCAGCAAAGCAAGCACTAACAATCTTTTTAGTCTCTTTTGAATTGTCCAAGTTATCCGCCTCCATCAAATAGTAACAGTTTTTTACGATGCTTTTTTTCGCTATAAAAATAATATATGATATCCTTGTTATGCGCCAGAAACAGGATATGATATCTTTTAGAACCGATTGAACCAATTATACTAGAGGAGTGTGTTTTCTCGTGTCTGAAACCGTAATTGTGGTAGGTGGAGGTTTAGCTGGAATGAGTGCGGCTGCTCGACTTGCTCACAATGGATACAAAGTAACCTTATTAGAAAAAGCTCCAAAATTAGGTGGACGGGCTATTACCATTCCCTTAAAAGGTTTTAATTTTAATTTTGGTGCCCATGCCATCTATGCACGAGATAAATCAGTTTTACGGAAGTTTGAAAGCGAGATCGGTCTCAAGGTAGATTGGAAAAACTTTTCGCCTTCAAAAGCTTTTTATGATATGGGTTCCTTTACTACCCCCATGCCAGCGACTTTAGCAGGTCTCTATCAAACAAAAGTGATCGATGCGGAAAATAAAGTTCGTTTTGCCTATGAAGTGATTAAAACCATGTCTTCGCTTGAGCGGGGTGAAGAAGGAGTTCTGATTGGAGATTATCTGCAAAAAGAATCCGATCCAGTGAGGGATTTACTACTTACTGTCGCTTCATCCAATTTCTTCACAAATGAACCAGAGAAAATTCCATCTCCTTTGTTTTTCCAATACTACAAACGACTCTTTGCCTCGACCCGTGCAGTCTCATACATAGGCGGTGGATGGTCATCGATTGTAGAGGGTTTTGCAGATATTATCACCAAGAATGAAGGAAACATCATTACGAAAGAAAAAATTTCTGAAGTAGAGTTAGATGAACAAAATAAAGTCGTCTCGATCAAAGGGAAAAATGACTCCTATCAAGCAGATCACTTTATATTCTGTATACCACCTAAGGAATGTTTGCAATTATTTGCTGAAACACCTTTGGCTACTTATTTTGAGGAGTATACAAAGTTTGTACCCACTCAAGTAGTGGTCTATGATATTGGTTTAAGTGAGCGAATTCGTAGTCCATTTACTTATGTTTACCAAAAGAGTGAACGTGTTTTCATTACAGATATCTCATATTATGACGAGTCTTGTGTACCAGAAGGCGGACAATTGATGCAAGCAATCGCGTATCTGAATGAACAAGAAGTCATTGAGAAAAAAGCGGATGAAAAAATTGCTACCATTGAAACAGTCTATGATAAACATTTCCCAGGTTGGAGAGACCTTCTTGTTGCAAAACGGGTATCGAAAAAGGCAATTGTACAGGAAATCAAATGTATTGATGACCAGCAATTGATGCCAACCAAATTTTATAGTATGCCAAACGCGTACTTTGCCGGTGACTGGTGCCGTGGCGAAGGGCAGCTCTCAGAACTCTCCTTCTCTTCTGCCTATCAAGTAACAAGTCGGATTATGAAGCATCCTGTTGAGGTACATTAAAAAACCTGGCTCTTTGATAGAGCCAGGTTTTTAACGAAAGACGACACCAACAAGAATGGTGCCAACAACCAAAAAGACTAAAAATATAGCGGCTAAAATCATCGTAAAAAGTGAACGATCTTTTGCTAATTCAATGAGCTTAGCTTGTTCCATCTGATCAAACCGGCGAATATGTAGATGTTGATTTAAATTCCCAATATAGATCAGAACGATAACAGCGATCACAATATACCAAATAGGAACACCCTCTAAAAAAGTAGCCTGGCCCCATCGTAACCACGCCTGAACAAATGCAAACAGCGCGACCAATATCTGAAGCAAAGATTGTGAAAGATAATATCGTCTCCAAACAACGCCTAGTTTCTCCCGCTCATATTGCCATATTGTCCGCATAGGTGGAAAGATTGCCAAGAGCGGGTTGCCAGTTGCAAATATCAAAGTTGGCATTGATTGTAGTAAGAAGACAATACCGATAAGGGTATATACAATAAACGCTGATGCTTGAAAAGCTAGTAATAGACAGAGAATGACAATATAGAATAGGTAGAGTCCATTTATATAAAACCACTGCTGTTTACGTAAACGTTGCAAATCATCCTTTTTCATCATACACCTCGATCAACTCTAATCATCTCATCATAGCATATCAGTCCCACAAGAATTGAGAATAGATATTGAACGTCTAGTTATGATTTGGTGTACGCCAACTAAAAAAGAGTCTCTCCATAACGATTTGCCGATCACAACTGCGAGTCTTCATCTGTTGATCAGCAGTTAATGCCTCAAGCATTAATTTTCGTAATGTTTGTTCAGCATATTTTTTCCCTTGCTGGGCTGCTAACTTTACAGGATATGGATGGGATTGTAACTGTTTGGCGATCTCACGTTCAGATTTCCCCTGTTCAAGCAATAGTTTCACATGTAGTAACAATCGAATTTGGCGTAAAATCAATGCCATAATGCGAATCGGTTCTTCTTTTTGCGCCAGCAAATCGTACCATATCTTTAAAACGTTATCGAGCCGTCTCTCCACTAATTGTCCCACTAATTGAAAGACATTTTGCTCTAGCGAACGGGGCACCAATTTTTGCACCTGCTCACGTTCAATTGTCTCGCCAGCACCCACATAAGTAGCGCATTTTACACATTCTTGATGCAAAGAGAAAAGATCGTTACCCACTAGATCGATTAACTGCTGACATGCCTCATCTGTGATCGATACCTGATATTGTTTGCATTGTTTCATCACCCATTTTTTTAGCCCAGCTCCTGAAAGTGAATTGAATTCACATACTTCTGCTTGTTTTTGTAATTGCTTGACCAGTTTCTTTCTGCGATCTAACTGATCACTTGGTACGACTAATACGAGAACGCTTGTTGAAACAGGGTGTTCAAGGTATTGCAATAACTGATCAGTATGATGATGTACATGATTATTTTTTTTACTACCTGTTAAAAACCACGCATTTGTAGCTACGATTAAACGTTGTGCCGATAAAAAGGGCGCTGTTTCCGCTTCTTCTATCACCTTTTCAATCGGCGTCTCTTCTAAATCGAATGAGGCGAATCCCCAATCAGAGTCCTCCAAATCCATGCACTTTTGTAAAAAACGCAAACTCTCTTGAAGTAAAAATTGTTCCTTACCGTAAAGCAGATAACAAGCATGAAACTCTTTATTCTTCCATTTTTTTAATAGCGCTCGATCCATGATTGTTCCTACTTTCATCTAAAAGTATCTCCTCTGTATTGAAGCAGAAATTGTTCTTCCTTTCCATGATTCTGATAGCTGACTTCAAGCACAGTTACAGAAATCCATTTCAAGCGGACGATTTGATTTGCATTTGAAATGGTATGACGGTATACCTCTTTCCCATCAATGGTCTGAATCATTACAGTTTGCCCTTGCCAAAATGCAACCCATTTTCCATTTGGTGAGATGGATTTAGGGGCCTTGATCAGATTCGTTTGAGGTGATTGGGGTGTACTCTCCATTTTATTCTCTACTAAACTCGATTGAGACCCAAATTGATCCTGAGACCATAAATATCCAGTCAAGCTGACCATCATCGCTGCTACAATACCAAGTCCAACTTTCCACCTTCTTCTAGTAAACCATCTTTTCTTCATTTGCTCCTGATCCAATTTTGCAACAACTTGATCCACTATCGAGATCGGGGGGGTTCGTTTTGGAAGCTGTCGTAACTCTTTTTCAATTGCCTGATAATCTTCCCGCATCTGCTGTAATTCAGGTTTCATAGATAATTCTTCTTCTAATCGGTGTTGTTCATCAGCTGACAATTTTTGATCAAGGCTTTTCTGAATCAACTTCTCCACCTGTTGCTCATCCATCAATTCGCCCCCCTCTCCGATACTCAGCCAGCTTCATTTTAAGCTGTTTGCGGGCACGAAACAAATGTGACTTCACGGTGTTTAAGGGCATCTCCAATGTACTGGCAATTTGCTGCAACGAGTAATCATGAACATATCGAAGTACGACGATATTTCGTTGTAAATTGGGCAATTCCAAGATTGCCTGATCAAGATCAAGCTGTACGGTCGCCCCTACTTCTTGTACTCCCTTTAAACCATCATTTATATATCTTTCATCAAGAGGAAATGTTTCTTTATTTTTACGCAAAAAATCACGACAAATATTTGAGACAATACGTTGCGCCCATGTAGAAATCGCTGCTTCACCTCTAAAATCTTGAATCGAGCGATAGATTCTGATGAAAGCCTCTTGCGTCATATCAAGGGCATCAGTCTCATTCCCTAACATATAATAAGCAGTTCTATATAAAGAAGACTCTAGTTGCTTTAGTATGTATACGATGGCTGAGCGATCACCCTGTTGTGCCAATCGAAGTTGTGCTTGATCAATCTCTTTCTCTGACAATCATCTTGTCCTCCTGTTTATTCTTCATTTTAACAAAGAATACGAATCGGTTAGAAGAACAAATCATAACAGCTTGTAGATAACTCTAACGCTCCCAATGATTGAAATAAAGAATATTTTAGATTTCATTGAAAATATTTCCATATATCGAACCAAGCGTACTTAGATTTTTCAATGTAAGGGCTTAATTAGTGTGGACAAGATTCGCTTGTCTGACTTCATTCCCTGTAGAGATTTCCATTCTTTGCGGACGAAAATGAATCGTAATCGCCCCTTGACGATCCGTTCTCCATATGCGTGATTTTTGCCACTTCAGTCGCTGTAACACTTCAGCTGCAGGATGCCCAAATCGATTTTTTCTCCCAACCGAGATAATGGCATGTTTAGGCTGTAATTGTTGTAACCAAGCTGATGATGATGACTTCCCAAAATTGTCCCCGAAAGGACAATTAAATGAACCTAAACACCAAATACGGAAACCTCAATGACTACGTTGTAACGCTACAGCACCTACTTGATGATGGAAAGGACATCAACGACACCAACGAATTTTATGAAATCCTCTACCCTTTTTTCGGTCAATTAGAAGGTGGTAACATTATATCAAAAATGGATAACGAGTTGTGGCAATTTGACCGCGATTCTACCAAGTTGAGCGAATACCATTACAAGAGTATGCCTTACTTAATCCGTAATCATGACCCTAAGCAATCCGATTTTATCACTTTTGCGAAAAAGAGTCTGAAACGTGCGACATCCAAAGTCATGACAGAAAAGAAGACAAAGATTCAAACATACCCGATCGATCAAATACCTGAAATAGATCAACCTTATTACACTGATCCAAATTATGACCAAGAAATCGATTCAGAAGAAATTAACTTTCTGATCAGGAAATCCCTTGCTTTAGTTAAAGATAAGGATCGCGAACGAACCCGCTACTTATGGGACCTATTAATTTGGTGGCTATATCGGGAAATTACTATGGATTTTGATGGACATTATCATTATGTACTGATTGATGATGAGGTTGCTTTCATGCATAAGGACATTAACAAAGTTAACAAAGAATTTACCAGGATAGAGAATTTACATTTTAATCAGTCACAAGCAGCATCTGAAATGACTAAACAAGGATTTGGATCAAAGGAATCTAACCTGAAATTCATACAACGTTTTTTTCAAAAATGCCACGATGAAATATTTACAGAACTGAAACCAAACACCACCTACAACAAGAACCGAAAAAAACGATTAGGACAACGCGGAAAATTCACACAAAACCAATGGGAAAAAGCACATGCAGAGAAATATAGCTCTTTATTCTTCGACAGCCGCCAAGCACAGAAGAATAAAGAGCATAAAAAAAAGTACAATGATTTCATCAAAGAACAACCTATTGAGGTTTATCATATTTCAGAAATTAAGTAATGCGCCAACATTACTTAGCCATTTGAGATTATATAGTCTTTGCATAGATTGGTCAAGTCTGAATAATTGCAATGGGATGGATAATTGATCCATCCTTTTTTTCTACCCAAAAAGCAGGTGTATATATGGATTACAAAGTATGGACTGCTGGTCCTGGATACTATTTTGGATATGTTGAGGATCAGAAAGTGGGCAAGCAGTTAGAAAAAGAATTTAGCTTAGTTGGAACCTATTTTGATAAAAAAGGAAAGGTTTGCGGTAAACAGTTTAAGTTCCAAGCTGATTATAAGGATCGATTTATAACCCGAATCGAAAAAGAAAAACGCCCATAAATCATGAGCGTCTTTTTTATTCTCCTTCTTCCCTATAGAAATCGTGCATGGAACATTTAAGAAACTTGGACAAATACCAAGCTTCTGGATATGGGATGAAATTTCGTCCCACAAACCATGCACTAACCCGCTTACGATCCCAGCCAAAATGATTAACAATATCTTTTTGTTGTATTTTTCTACCCTGTTCTCTTTCAATATCATCTAACAATTCCATAAACCGAGGGATTAACTTATTTTCCATAAAAACCTCCGTAAATTTGTCTATTTTAAATAGACAAATGATCCAAATTGAGCTATGATGTTTATAGATCGATATTACAAGGAGGTTAGCCAATGTGCAAATTCTAATAAGCCCACAGATATTACATGGGGTTAAAGGCTATGTAGTTAAAGTTAATGGAGAAGCTGTTTATTTCACCACTCAAGAAGAAAACGCACAAAAAGAACTTGCAAAAATACTCAAAAAGGCAATAGACACCCACCACCCGCCAAGATGTTAGGTATTCTAATTGCCCTTTTGATAAAGCATGCAACTTGATTTTATCATAACTGTGGAGGCTCATGCCTCCTTCCAAATTCGAAAACAAAGGATTGATATAAATGAAATTTGTAAAAGTCTTTACTGCTTCATGTTTTGAATTCGCTCAATTGGATGCGAATAAATGGATTCTTCAAAACAAAATCAATGCAGTAGGTTTCGATCTATACACTTCTCATACAGATTTTGGATCAGATTATTCAATAGCGGTTTCTTATGAAGCTGAGGAACCAGATGAAAGACCAGTAGAAGTTTACACTCAACCAATTGCCCCACGTTCCGATTTAATCATGATGGAAAATTAATTCCAGGGGACAAATCGTTCCCCTCTCCTCATCAAAAACCACCATAAAGGAGAATGCATGTGTTTAAATCAATCGAAAACCCACGAGTTAAGTTTCTAAAACTCTGCGAAGATTGTGAAGGTGAAGGTGTTATCACACCTGAAATTTGGAAAAGATGGAGTGCCCAAGTTGATGCTTTAAAAAAAGAACATCCAACTTTATCTCGTTTGGACATTTACGAGATGGCTGACAAATGGTTCCATGAAGCATATGAACATGATATTCATGATTTTCCAAACGAGGAAGATTGTGAAACATGTAACGGGCAAGGCAAAGTTATTTCAAAGGAACTACAACCTCTAAAGGAACTAATGGACATGCTACGGTACTACAACATGGAAGATTAATTTGCGGGGACAAACCGTCCCCTTGTTCAATACAAAAAATTAAGGAGTTGTATTCCATGCATGAATTAATAAGCCCCACTATTATAAATCCATTTTGGCACAATGCCCTAGCTGGTGGTACTCACGAGGGAAAAGTTTTAGATTCTGAGACAGTTGAGCTACACGGTGTAGTCTTAAAGGTTGCCACATGGGAAAAAGTAACTTTAGTTCCAGGTGATTTAGTTTACATTCATGTTGGTGGAGATTTGACTTTTATGACCAAAGAAGAAAAAGAAAAAAGAGATGAAGAAAAGCGTATCAGTGCAGAAAGACTAGCAAGAATCCGCAAAAGATGGAGAGAAATCGAAGAGAAAAAAGAATCTGAACATAAACAAAGGGCTAAAGAATTCAATGAATCCCTGAACATCCCTGTAAATTGGAGACCAGATATAAAAATGGTTATGAGCGGGCTTTCTGAAAATTCAATGGGAAATGGGATGAATCGCAGAAGTGTTTATCATGTTTTGCTGCTTGATGATTTAAAGGATGGAAGATTAAAAAGAAGTTCGCCTTCATTCCTTTGCACTTCAAAGAATGGTTCTAATGGGAACAAGAACTGGAACATTTATGAAGAAGATTACGACCGTTGGACAATGGAGCATAAAGTCACCTGCAAGCAATGCATCAAAATCGCCAAGCGTTGGGAAAAGGATGAATATAGGAATCTGAGCTGAATAAATGCAACCTAAAATTATTGGCATATTCGAATAAAACATTAGATTGTAAAAATACAAACCACAAAAAGGGTGATGCTAACAATGAACTATTATGATGATACAATTGAATTATTAAAGGGAGTAATTGAATATGCTGACACTCTAGAATCCTTAAATAAAGACCAACAGGACCTTATAAGTCATTATAAGCATGCCCTAGAAGCTCTTAAAGAAAATCCTAGCCCAGATATTTTAGATGAATTAACCCAGCAATTGGCAGACCTTAAAGAGAAAAGAAAACATAGAGAAATCCAAGATAAACTATTTAGGGCGTTTGTACTTGGAGAAGACGTTGAACCCATACAATCTTAATGAATGTCAGCTAGACGGGCTTAAATGCTCGTCTTTTTTTTATACTCAAAACCAAGGAGTGAAAATATGCCACGCCCAAAGTTACCACCTGCTAAAGATTGGAGAAGTCGAGATATCAAGGACTGGAACGCGGTTACATTTCGTGCTTATATTGTGAACCAGCACCATCTCATTTTCAATAGTAAATATTTCACTAACTCAATCCAAGCCGAGAATGCCAACATAAAAAGAATGTATGAAGAATTCGGTAAAGAAGTCACTAAAGTTTTTATCGACATTTGCTTCCAGAATTTCAAACCACGTCCTCCCTATCGGGGGGTTTCTTTTATGTTCTGCTTTTCTTATTTAAGAAGTAAATACCTACCTCTTGCAATTAATCAAGTAGAGCAACAAATAGAGCAGGAAAAGCACCAACAAGCAAGTCTTAACCGAATCAATGAGGATGAAATCCAAAATAAAATCAACCTATTCTAGGAGGTTCTCTCATGCAAACCAATGAAAAAAACTGCCTTCTCTCCCCTGCTTGTGAGCTTGCAGGGGTTTTTGGTAAGTGTAATAAAATTTGCCCTTTTTACATTTACATGCATGGTCAAAGTGGTAAAGGTGGAATGGTTGGGAATGCAAATATACCAGCCGATTACAGCCGTATGACCATAAAAAATAATCCCATTAGAGAGACTCAACCGGAAGTATACCAGCAAATAGACAAGTATTTCGAGATTGCCCAACAACGTCTATCTGATCCAGAAGGTGAACGGGTACGAAGTCTATATTTGTATTCCTATTCACCAGGGACAGGTAAAACTTCTACAGCATGCGCTATTGGTAACAGTTTTCTTGTGGCTCATTTCATTAACAGTATGAGAAATGGTGCTGAAATCAAGGATGATTTTTGTTATTTCCTTGATTTCAACCTGCTACAAAGTAAATTCGCGGAATTTAACAACCCGAATGTACCACGCGAAATTAAGGAACCAGCTTCCAAGGAATTTTACCACTCATTGAAAGCTGCAAAAGAGGCTAAAATTTTGATCCTTGATGATATTGGTATCCGTGCGCCTAGCGATGCTTTTCAGTCAATCGCCCATGACTTGATTAATCATAGAGTAGTAACCCGTATGACGACACTTTTTACATCGAATATTGAAATGGATGATTTGGATGAAGTTTATGACAAGCGGTTAAAGGATCGTATTAAAGATCAATGCATTCAGATTGATTTCTATGGTGATTCTCAGCGCGGAATTAGAAAGGACTTTTAAGGAGGTTGATAATATGATGGAGCAATTTGAACCAGCTAAATTTAATGTAGGTGACATTGTGGTTTCTAAACATTACCCAAATACTGACCTAGTAATTGAGCTTGTTAGAATCCACAAATCTGGTGGCGTACCTGTATACCTTACGTCACTTGCTATTGATGGTGATCTGGATGATATCTATTTTGAAGATGAATTGTGCCATAAGGAAGATATTCAGAACCCAAATTTGGAGATTGGAGCAATTGCCAAGGTAACCGGACTCAAGGGAGAATATCAAATTTATCAACATTTAGGATATAAGAGTAAACATCAAGAACATGAATATCTGTTAGCCAAGCGCAATAAAAACAATGAACTTCAATTCATTCAAATACTAGAAACTGATATTTTAGTCATTGAAAAATTGACTAAAGATCAATACTTACAAGGTTTAGAAGATCGAATCAACACCTACCTAGATCTTTATAACCTATTCAAAGATAAGAAATATTTGAGACGGGTGAAAAGGTTGGATCACTTCTACAAGAAAGCACGTAACCATAAGCAATCAAATAAAAATGGAGGGATTTAAATGCCTTTCAATGATTATGAAGTTCGTGGAGAAACCACGGCTTTTTTTATTGTCCGTAGAAATGGGGATGTTCATGAGGTTTTGATTGATACCGAGGATCTGCCTAGGTTAATAGATTTGGGGCGTAAGTGGAAAAAGGCTTCTGCTAATTATGCAGTCACTAATACTAAAATGGCCCTCACTGACAAATGGATTGAAATCCGACTGCATCGATTCATCATGAATTGTCCTTCACACCTACTAGTAGATCACATTAATCACAACGGATTCGATAATCGTAAATCTAACTTGAGAATTTGTACAAAGGGGGAAAATAACCAGAACTTACAAGGTGCTCGTAAGCATAATAAAACCTCAAATATTCGAGGTGTGAGTTGGAAGAAGTCATCAGGAAAATGGAGAGCATACGCAACTATCAACAGAAAACAAAATCACCTGGGCTTTTTTGATCATTTACATGAGGCAGAAGCTGCTGTTATCGCATTTCGTAAAGAACACATGCCCTATTCTGCTATGGATCAGAAGGAGAATGTTATATGAACAGCTCTATGAAGTTTTTCAGTAGAATGGTGGATTCAAAGAATCCGCAAGCCTTTGACCAATATGGAATTACTCAGCAATGCTTCATTACATCAGATGAGATAGACACATACAAAGCCCTTAAGAAGTTTATAGAAAAGAATTCGACGACTCCTAGCCCTGAGGAACTAACTCTCGCGGTTGAGGGGTTTCTTTATGTACCCAATGTAAATAGCTCATTTAATGTTCTTGCAGAAGAAATCAAATCCGAATTTGCAAAGTACGAAATCCTACGTGTAATTCAGGGCCAAGTTATGTCCAACGACCCTCATAAAAAAATGGAAACAGTTGAGAACAAAATAAATAAATTACCTGGTAACGAAACATTAGACTGGATGATTGAGCAGTTACAAGAAATCAAAGCGAAAACCAAAGTTTCATCTAAAATCGGGTTGAGTTTTACCAAAGACTATGATTGGTTCTTCACTGAGTACGAAAATAGAGAAAGTGGAAACTCGTTTAAAATATGGCCTTCAAAATTCCCCACCATTAATAAAGCTTTAGGTGGGGGTTTTATGGCTGGAAATGCCTATTGTTGGTATGGTCGAAGTGGTCGAGGTAAATCTATTTTTTGTTTAGAGGAAGCAATAGAATCAGCAACCCAAGGAGCAACGGTTCTATATTGGAGTTTAGAAATGAGTGCCTTTGAAATTTATTGCCGTGCTTATACTTCGAGTTCAGCTAAATTAGGACTATTTAATACAGCCGTTGAAGGCGTTGACTATGAGGCTGGATTCCCAGCAAAAGAAATATTGATGACTAAACTATCACCTGATTATAAACAAGCATTAAAAGCCTTTGCCGAATCACTCAACCAAACACTTGCAGGAGAAATTATTTTTAGAACAGTCGATGACCAAAGCTTTGATATAAAAAATGTAAAACAACTTGAAATGGAAATCGAGCAGATAGGAGCTGATGTTGTAGTAATCGACCCTATATATCTTATGAACATGGAGAAAAATACAACTGGAACAAAAGGTGGGGGATTAGCCGAGACAAGTAAAGCAATCAAACACATGTCAGGTCGTACGAATACAGTGATCCACTTTGTAACCCAAGCTGAAGAAACCAAAGCTCAATATCAAGATGACCAACGGATATTAAAAGCTCCATCACGAGATGAAATGAAAAAAAGTATGCAACTACTGGAAGACTCAAGTCTGACTATGGGTATAGATTCGTTGGATGGGAAAGGAATTATAAAACTAGGCAAAGGTAGATTCGGTGGAGAGGATCAAATAGTAGAAACAATTTTTCTCCCTAATTACGGTATCGTCCGTGAGCTACCAAGTCCAGAAGAATCCAAAGAGCAGTTTAAAAAATCAGGGGATTTACCATTTTAAAATTGGGGGTTAAAACTTGATCATAAGAGGCTTAGACATTCCAGTCGATGTTGAGGAAGAATTGAATGAATTCGAATGGGAACAAGCTACTTGGAGTCATGAAAAACTTATTGCGTGCTCACCATTCCGTGACGATAATAGACCATCATTCTATTGCTGGCTCTATGATTCAGATCGTGCACCTGCTGGTGCATGGGGAGACAGTGGTGGGATTGAATTTGAGAAGGGAAATTTTATAACCCTTCTCTCCTATCTTCGAGATGAAACAAAAGAAGAAATTGAAGAATACCTATTAGAGAAATACGGCCCTATAGAATCCCCTGGAAATGGGGATTTTTATTTGCGTCCACTTCGTTATGTATCAGAACAAAGAACAAATAAAATAACCCTCTCCCCTGCCCTACTCCAAGGGATAGAACCCCACCCTTATTTAGTGAATAGAGGGATACCTAGAGAGATACAAGCAGCTTTAAATATTGGGTATAGCAAAGAAAAAAATGCTATCGCTATACCTTGGTTCCACCCAAATGGAGAAATAGCTACAATCAAATATAGAAGGATCGATTCTAAATTCTTCTGGTACGAGAAAGGTAGTACTGCTACAAGACAACTGTTATATGGGATCGATATTTTCCACAAGAAGCCTTATTTAGATACAGCAGTTATTACCGAGGCTGAAATAGATTCTATGACTGCTATGACTGCTGGTTTTCCATCCCTTGCAACAGGTGGGACAAGTTGGACAAAGGAAAAGCAGAATCTAATTTTGCAAACCAATATAAAAAACCTTATCATCGCAACCGATAATGATGAAGCAGGAGAGAAATTAAAACGGGATATTATAGAGGGTTTGGGTTCTGCTTTGAATTTGTTTGACGTTTCATTTCCGTATGGATGTAAGGACTTGAATGAAGTTGGGAATGCAGAGACAATATTACGAGCATCAAGAAAGTTTAACCAATTACTTTTGTCCTTATAAAAAACGACCTATTGAAGGTCGCTCTCTCTTTCTTTCAACTCAAAAATGTCTTCAACTTTGCGATCTAAAAGCCTAGCCATTAGTAACGCTTTATCTAGGGTTGGGTAATACTTACCATCTATGTAATTAGTGATTGATTGACGACTTACCCCTAATTCAGAAGCAAGCCAACCCTTGCTAATTTTATTTCCTGCTTCTTTATGTTCACGCAATACACTTTCAAGTTTTGATTTAATCTCCATGATGCTTATCTCCTTTATCAACTTGATATATGCAATTATAACATCAGATTGAAATAAATAAAGAAAAATTTCAATTTTATGTTGACATTTTAAATCTCAGGTTGTAATATAAGAGATGTCGGAGGAAAACAACGACAAGAACACCAAGGAGATGATTTAGATGAATTTTTTCGAACTTATGGAAAGTATGAAAATGGAAGTTGAATGTGATTGCTGCAAAGACAGTAAGCGGGTAAACAACCCAAAATACCGCGAAATAAACGATATGTACTATGACTTGCTGTTCCACCTAACTGACAAAGGTGTTGAGCACGAATTAGCGGAAGAGCTTGCAGCACTCAAATATCCACGCTCTACAGTCGCTGAATACATCACCTGCCCTCACTGCTCCACTGGGGTAGAAATCAAGGAGGAAAAAAAAGCATACCCAATATTCGACCGAGGCACTATTACTAAGTTGCCCGACAACGGTGAAGAAGTAGAATTCACCTGGTTTGATTTTATGGAATCAGCAAAAAAATAAAGCCCTCCAGCGCCGCCAAGCATCGAAGGGCAAAGTAAATCTAATGTCATTGTACCAGAATAGGCTCCTGCTTGGAGCCTTTCAAATACATCTAACATCTAAGGAGATCGATATAAATGTCTACTTACTACTTGGCTGGGTTTTCTACCGAATTTGCGGGTCATGAAAGCGATGAATGGAATTTCAATCAATGGCTTGCAGTTCGTGGTTTAAAATTATCTAATTTGGATGACGAGGAATTTGATGAACTGAGAACAGAGTATAAGGATGAGATAATAGAGGCTCGTGATCGGATGAGCTTTAACGATTACAATGAACCGATTGATTATAATTACTAAGCCCCACTATTGGGGCTTTTTTCATGCTCCAAACAAAGCCTTCCAAGTTTTTTCACCGACAATCCCATCAACCACTAGACCTTTCCCTGATTTCACCACATTTCCTTGCTCATCGTGCACCCTTTGCCAACTCACAACGTCAGATTTTGTAGCAGGCCCATAGATGCCATCAATTGATTTTGACTGTAGTCGTTTTTGCACCCGTTCAACGTCTTTTCCTCTCATCATCGGGTCTGTTACTTTCAACAATCGGTGATACTCAATGTTGTCATCGTAATTCTGAGGTTCGCTTGTTCCATTAACTAATGATATAAACTTACCCCATCCTTCTTTACGAATATTTCTGGGACAATCCTTGCCGCTCCAATGATTGTGTTGGACAACTCGACTGATTGGGATATTATGTTTATTCATGAGATAGCGAACTAATTCAGCAGCATTCTCTTTTGCTTTGGTAAAAGCTCCGTCCTGGTTAACACAAATCTCTACTGAAATACTTTGCCTATTACCAGTCCCGTTTGATCCATCCCCACAAGCCCAAGCTATTTCGTTATCAGGAATTGATTGATAAATAGAATCTTCATCGACTGTGTAATGCCAACTTGCGACTCGTTCATTATTGCCGTTATAAAGCAAATTTGCGTGTGCTGCTGCGGTTGCTCCTTTACCCTGATTATCCGTCTCATGGATCGTCACGAACAATGGTGTTCTTTTTGTCCCTGGACGAATACGCTTATATTTCAGTGGTATTAACTTTTGTATGATGTTCATCTATTTATCAACCCCTTTGCTGTCAGTTGGACTATAACCAAAAATCCCCAAAGCTATTGCAATGCTACAAACCAAATTAAAAAATTCTTCCCATTGCAACAACTGACCATCCGTGATATTTACACCTACTGATGCAAACAATACTTTTAAAAACGCAAATAAGAGACCCGCCGCTTTTGGGTCCCTTAAAATGACTGATATTAAATTCATTGATATCAACCTCTCATTTTTTATTTTATAAAAGTAAAGATAAATCCACTTACAATACCCAGAATTGTAGTCAGTAGAGTACCTATTATCCACCAATACCATCGTTCTACTTTGTCAATCTGCTTCTCTAATTCGGCTGCTTTTTGTAGTGCATCATTAGCAAGTTCCAACGCTTGCCTGCTTCTCTCATCAGTAGCCCCAATATTGCGTACTTCTGTCTGTATGATACTTACTTGACTTTTGATTTCCTGAAGAACTGCATACATCTCCTTTGTAGATATAATGACTCCATTGTCAGACATTTTCTCCCCTCCTTACGTATAGGTGATTTCAAGCGTTGCTGATGGTTTAAATTTGGCGTAATAATCAGAATTCGAATTGTTGATAAAAATAGCAATCCCCTTTGCCGTTCCTGCTTTTAATGCATTCCCTAATGAAGTCGGCAAAGTCACCCACTTTTTCTCTCCTGGTTTAAAGCTCGCTAAAGATCCAGCACTATTAGATAGCGTTGGTTGTCCACCTGTAGCACCTGTATTGTTATGGGTCCAAAAGTGAATAGGGACGTTTGTGTATATACCGCCTTTGCTTTCACGCTCAATGTAGATTCTAATTGATTGAACTGTTTTCCCCGAAAGAGTAGATACGATATCAGAGTAATTAAAGAACCAAAGCCCACGACATAAGCCCATCCCTGGAGACCATCTCGAAGGATCACCTTGCCTTGGAAACGCTCCATTCCAGCCAAAAGAAGTATCCCAACTATAGGCACTCGTGGCAGTCCATGTTTTCTTTCCTGGTTGGCTTGTTCCTGGTGCTGTACCTCCGGGGTCTGTTGAACCCCAAACCCCAGTAACTTGACCACCTTGGGGGTTTGCTGTTGGTGTAGTGGTATCAGGTCGATAACCAAACCCAGCTATGATACTTGAATCGCTTGCCTTTAATCCAACAGTCCCTGTTCCACCAACGTCAACAACCTTTATAGCGCTACCAACAGTTGCATATACGAGCGAATCAGTAGCCCCAAAGCAGCGTGAATTAGTTACAACCATATTACCACCCTCAGCAGCTACACAATAAAGAGCCAGATTTTTTGCATGGCAAGTCATGTTATCCAATACTACCCAATTGGATACGAGTACACGGACACAAGAATATACGCTAGAATCTTCAAAGTGTTGTTCACCATTGTGGATTATGGTTCCGTTTTTGAGCGTAATTCTTTGTAAACACGAGCCAATTCGAATGTACCCGTTTAGGGTTGAATTTCCAAAATCAATTACAATTCTGCCACTACCACTTTTCCCCTTTAATTCAATCACTTCGTTAAGTGTAGAACTGGAGGCAATATTGATTGTAATTACACCCTCGTTTATCTCCGGTATCTGATCGATTGCCATTTGTAAGCTCCTAAACGCTGTTCCAGTGGCTAAACCATCATTGTTATCAGACCCAGTAACAGGATTTACATAGTACGTGATATTTTCAAAATTTTTAGTTACCACGTTGTTCCCTGAAAGAGTCCCAACAAATAAACGGTCAAATCCAACCCTTTGAGCGTCCATCTGGCAAACTATGTCATCCTCGGCATTGACAAGATAGAATTTCCCATCTTTACCTATCCCGTTAACAACCCCACCGAGGTAGAAATCTCCTCCACGTATCCGGTCAGCAAGCATTGTTCCGGCTACTATCTTATCTGCAAATGCACCATCACCTGTAATAAAGGTACCATTAGAAAAATCCCAACCTCCAGCCGTTCCAGGATCACCACCTGAAACACGGGTATTGGATAAGGCTATAATTCCATTGTTCATTAAAATAGCTTTGGTTGGATTTTGCTCTGCTGGTTTATCTAGGATCAATAAACCATCGCTCGAATGCCTTACAGTTCCTGCTCCGCCTACGACCTCGTTTTGTAGTGCATCAATAAAGCCGTCTAACCATGATGTATTAATTGTTTGATCTAAAACCTTGTCCCTTATCTGTAATTGACGCTCAACATTAGAGGAGTATTGAAACACGTTTCCAAGTACGATTTTAGTATTTTGAGGGTTAATCAAATCACGTTCCATTTCTAGGATACGAGCAGTAAGCCTCAATTCAGGGTTAAATTTCTGATCAATAACCGCGACAGTATCACCAAGGGTTACAAATTCATGCTCGTATCCGTGGGCTTTGTGTAAATCAATGACACTCAATTCATAGCTAAATACAGGTTCTTTCATTTCCTGCAATGCTTCCCAAGTTCTTTCTAATAACTTCGTTGAGTCCTCTTCATCCTCAAAATCAATACTTCTAGTACGATGCTTCAACCCACCTAATCCATCAGGTCGCCCAAACTGAAGTAAAGCGTCTGAATCACCTACCCAATCCTGTCCTAATGGTTTAGATACTGGATTCGTGGGAGTCATCCATACAACGTCCTTAAAATCTAGTTTTCTACCATAACCTGTACCCTCTTCGTTTTCGACTCCTTTCCCACGACCAACAAGAGCAGTAACTAGGTTATCAGTGTTAACCGTTCGTTTGACATTGGTTACATCTTTTCCGTGTACATACCTTTTGCCCCTGTTTAGTCCTCGTTGAGTGAGGAGGTCTACATACCGATTAGTAATCTGGTTGCCTATAAATTCAGTTCTGAATCTCAGCTCACCACCAAACAACTCAAGGACTTCATGGATACATTGCAAAGGCGACTTATCATAAAAAACGTGAGTTGCATTTGGAGTATCTGCAATCGATCCAACGTTCCATCGGGTATCTTGTAAAACTTGATTCAGCATATATTCAGCGTCTCGGTTTTCCGGTCGAATATCCCTGATTACATCGTCCAGAAGCTCACACGAAGCGTGTTCACAATATACCTTTTTAAATAGCCCGTCTGAATGCTCATCTTCGATTTCTTTGATCGCGAATTCTGACCAATCATTCTCTAAGTCCTTAACTAATACAATGTTCTCTTCCTGAACATACTGAGCTTTTTCATGATCAGAAGGAATCACAAATTCAAACGTATTGACCCCATTGATTTGCTCCTTATGAACAGCATCCAATAAAAAAACCGAACCGCTTTGTTGTAGTCCGGTTAATAATTCCTCATTTCTATTCAGTATCCAAATTTTTTCCAAAGCTACACCCACCTTTCCTTATATTCAATATCTACTAAGGCAACTCCTGAAGGTTCAGCGATGATAGAATCCCCATATTTAACAGAAAAGAAATCACTATCCAAATCTATAGCTACCATAGCTAACGGAATTGAGGTATTATAGGTTGCTTTTTCTGCTCCACAATCGATTATTAATTTATCCCCTGCAACAAAGTTTTTATTTATCTGGACATAATCAGCCCCATTTGATACGCGGAAATAGGAAGCATTAGAAACAAATTCAACTGTAAAAATCGGATATGATTCTGCCGTTCCCATATAATCGATTGTGTTGTCATTCAAGGCCCCTAATGAGTTGTCAAATGGAAATACCTCTGATTCAATGGTTGAATTATAACCCTCTGTCGCTACTAATCGTTTCTCAAAATAGGAAGATGGTTTTTCATCATAAGATATAACTACATCATCTAAAACACCGTTCCATTGATTTTGTTTGTTATGGTCACAACCCAAATAGAGGTATCTAGCTGCACCTAAATTGATATTTGATCCCAAAGTCGTGCTATCCATTTCAACCCCATCAATGTAAATCTTCGCGTTTGATCCTTGCCATGTTAGCCCCAGATGGAACCATCCAATAACAGGAGCAGGAAAACTCATCTGTTCCGAACCGTTTAGATAAACTTTGTAATTACCCAATGAATCTCGTTTGACAGCTAATCGATAGGTGTTATCATCGGTTGACATAATAAATCGATCTTGGTAATTTTCGCCTTCTTCATACAAAAAAAGATCGATTGTACCTGAGTTCAATCCATCCGTTACAAGCTCGTGGATGTTGATTTTTAGGCTTTCATCATTTCTAGCCGTTCCGTATACTTGCCAACCTGTACCGTATTTTTTATGTTCCAATTGCCAACGACTAACTAAGGTTGGAGTTAGGACTATTTTTGTTGTTACTGGTTTTATTTTGTTTGGTTCTGATTGTTGGATTAACCATGTAAGAGTACTGCCTATTGTAGGTGTTACATTGGTGTCTGAAGTAGACAAAGTATATTTTAAATAGAGCGTTTTCCCTGTTAAATTCTCACCTAAATTAAGAAAGTCGGTTCCACTTGTAACTGGAACATAGGTACTACCGTTTAGACTGTACTCTACTAAAATCGCTGTATTCGTTGGCGTTGTTTGACTCCAAGTCATAACAGAATCAGACGTTAAGCCAATATTGGAAACGTTGGTTGGTGTAATTGAAACAGTTTGGCTAGGTAAATATCCGGAAGTTAAAACCGACTCAAAAAAGGAAACTAATGGTGTTACAAAATCATCAGTTGTAGCCAAATCAAACCGATATTGTAATCGAGCGTTAGATAAGTTGGTGCTTTGAGTAATCCCATTTATGGCTCCTCCATTGGATGAAGACACGTAACTTGACCACGTTGAGCCACCATCTAAAGATAATCGAGAAAGAACAGCTAAAGTAGTATTAGTAGGCAAAGTATTTAACCAATCTTGATAAAAAGTACCTGCCTTTCCCACAGCCGCTATGTTGATTGGATCTAATGTGTATGATCCTGAAGGCTTATACGTGTTACTCGTCAACGATAAAGATATATCATCAAAGCTAGACGTTTGAGTAACCGAACTAGATGTGAAATTCACCCGATATTTTAAACGAGCATTTCTTAGATCGGTACTATTTGTAATTCCTGGTATTGCTCCAAACCAAATCCCCGCAGTCCAGGCCCCATAACTGGAACCTCCATTTGTTGACAAAGCAAAATCGACCGTTGGGTCTCCAAACTCCTCATTTGAGACAGCCCAAACACTGGAAGTATTTCCAGCTCTTCGTACACTGGAAATATCTATTGGTTGAGATTCGTATGTTCCAGATTGAAATAGTCCCGATATAAATGACATAGTACAGTCTTGTAATTGTAAATCCCCACCTGGATCATTTGTTGTAAACGTCACTATATACCTAATAGCTTTATTAATTGTTGTTGTACCAGGCGTTATTGTATCGCTACCGCTCCATGTTATAGACGTATCAGGGTTAATTGTACCTGTTTCAGTTGTGACTGTGATAGTTCCTGTTCCATCAACTGTAGTATTAACCGTGTTTTGGGATACAGTTTTGGAACCTAAAGCACCCAAAGAAGTTAAGTTATAACCCTTACTTGTATAGGTTCCTGTCCAAAGGTTATTGGCTGCGGGTGCTCCCTTATCGAATCCCCAATCAGCATAAAACTGATCAATATCTAATGATCCAGTGGCAGATTGAGGTACAAACAGCATTACTCTCTTAATCGCTGAGGTTCCAGTCCCTGTTACAGCACTACTTTGCAGTGTCCCATTTAGATATTGCGATACAGTTGTTGTATTGGTGAAACGAATGTGATACCAAGCATATGAAGCTGATGGTGTTAAAGTTGTATAGATATAATTAGCCCCATTTTCTAAGATACACCGAACAGTTCCTGTGACCTTGGCGCGAAATGATATCGTGGATGCAAATGCAATCAAAGCATTCTGATATTGCATCCCTGTTGGTACTGCCTGGTTTGTCGTTACATTGATCCGAGTAAATCCAGATTGTTGACTAATTAGTCCATTCGTACTTGCATCATAGCCCGTCCAGTTTGTCGTCCAACTTGACATATTATCCGAAAACTCCCATTGAGGAGTATCTAGCTTGACATTATCCCCAGACAAAATAACCCTTGAACTCCTTGTTCCTTGAGCAAATTCGGCATTTAACGTTTCTGTTACACTCATGTCGGTTCCTTGTTTTTTTAGACGAATTGAATTACCCACTACCTCTGTATTGATGTTTGTACCTGAAAAATCGGTATTTAAGGTATGGTTTATGTTTGTCTGGGTTCCAGTTGTACCTAGTACAAGATTATTCAATCCATTAGTTGATGTATTAGAATGAGTTCCACCTGTTACAAAGTTGTTTTTTGTAAAAGATACATTTGTACCTTCTTTATCCAGAGTGGTCTTAGTTATCGCTTCAACTTTTTTATGTTCGATCGTTGCTGATCCACCTACCAAGGATAGATAGTAATCATCTCCTATTGTTACCGTTTTTTCCTCTATTGCAGGAGTTGAAGCAGATGTTAGTAGATTAGTAGTGCCCTCTTCGATTAAAACAGCCTCATTAAACTTTCCGTTCTTGTAAACAGGAAAATGCTCAGTTACTTCGGTTCCATTATCCCTATATCGAATCCCATTTCGCTCAAATATAGCAGCAGGAGAAGAAACCCTTTGACTCTTAGATTGTCCTACTGCGTAAGGATCAGGAGCGAGAAACTTAATAGTCCCGATTCCAAATTCTAAAATCTCATCAATGTCCAAAGCATCAACACAAATAGCCTCATAATATAAATCAGGTTCATCATCAAATACTAGCTTTTTTAGTTCCTTTTTCTTTAACCATCCGTTAGCTTTTCGAATCTTCGTCCATAAATCAGCCCTTGTTTTACCCTTAACCAGTACCTTTATTTCAAACTCCATAACATCCGTATCCACACCAAAAAAATAAGCCCCGTCTTTTCCCGTGATCTTTTGGAGCAAAGGAGAAGAAGATGGAGCCATTCCGCGAATAACATCTAATACCTTATCAAAGTACACGGTTCCATGTATGTCATTGTATGAAAACATCTATATAATCCTCCCCTTTGCTCTAAGCTCTTGATTTTCCTGTCGTCTTATTTCTCGCGCTATTTCCTTAATATCGTTATCGTTTCGGACATTGAATGTATTACCTGTGATCAATATGTCACCTGTTGATGCAGATGTTTGACCCGTATTAGTTGATGGTATGGAGGTCATAGCTACTGTTTGGTATCCAGAGACGGTAACCCCATTACTAAGTAGACTCATTTCAGAGGCTAAACCCAAAACAGAACTTTTTAATTTGGAGCTATTGGCGTTTAATCCCTGAGCGAACATATCAACAAAATTAGGAGCCCAAGTGTCGGAATCACTAGCTGGACCTTTTTCGGTCGGGCTAGAGAATCCAAGGAAACTTTTAACTTTATCAGCTATATTCTTAGCTGCTGCAATTACCTTTGCTCCTGCTGATTGTATCCCCTGAGCAAACATATTAATCAAATTTCTGCCCCATGACATGGCCTGAGATGCTAAACCACTTAAAAGGCTTCTGATTCTACTAGCAACATTTGATACAGTGCTAGCTGCTGCATTAAACCCGCTTTGGATTGTGTATCGCATAGAATTAATAGCTGACATAACCACCGATTTAGCCGCGTTAAAACGGGAAGAAATAGCGGAATATATCCGGCTTAGGATACTTGATACAGTACTGGAAATAGAATTAAAAATATTCGAAAAATAACTTTTAATGGAATTCAGTACAGATGTTATATAGCTTTTGATAGCATTAAATTTTGATGTAAAAAAACTACCAATTCTTGACAAAAAATTAGAAACCCCACTTGAAATACTTGACCAGGTAGATTTGAAAAAAGAAAGTGCTTTAGTTCCAAACGCTTTTATTATTGAAAATACTCTTCCAACCAGCATCAAGTTAAATAAATTCCAGATCAATGTAAGGGCATTAGAAAGTAAACTTTTAACCGCTTCCCACAATGCTGACCAATTTCCAGTAAAAAGAGCAGCAAAAATATTGATAACCGCCATAATAACCCCTAACGCACCGGAGATGACACCTTTAATACTAGACCAAACGAAAGTAATGATAGCGAGAATGGCAGGCCATACAAAACTGAATATTGCCATAATTACATTCATCGCACCAGTGATAATGATTTTCAAAAAATTAAAAACGTTTTGCGCCGCTTGAACAATCATTGGACCCGATTGGGACCACCATTGTTGTATTCGTTGCCACTGCTGAACCACGAAATTAACCACGGCTTGGACGGCTGGTTGTAGGAAAGCTACTACAGCCGCAAAACCCGCCTTAATTGCAGACCAGGCTGAATCTACCATTTGACGGAACCAAGCTATTTTATTGTAAGCATAAACAAATACAGCACCTAACGCGATGATTCCCACAATTGCACCAGCAACACCAGCAATAATCCCAACCAAAGAACTAGCAGCAATTCCAACAGATGTAGCTAGCATTTGCAGACCAAAATAAGCCATCATGACAACGCCACCTATTAACAGCAAAGCGGAAACGACTGCTAAGGCAATTCCTATGAAACTTTGAACCGGTGCTGGTAGTGAGTTGAAAGCATCAGCTATTACCTTTATTGCGTCTGCGGCTGCTCGAACGGCAGGGGTTAAGGTTGTACCTATGCTAATTGCTAAGGTTTCCCATGAACCGCTCATCTGTTCCATAGCACCTTTTAAATTGTCTTTCATTTTCTTTGCTGTTTCTTGCGCCGCTCCACCTGAATTTTTAAGTGCATTGGTAAAGGAGTTGAATTTTGCTGGTCCTTTATCTATTACAGCTAACATTCCAGTTGCTGCTTCTGTCCCGAATATAGTAGAGGCTGCTGCTACTTTCTGCTGTTGTGACATCCCTTTAAATTTCTCAGACAACTGCCCGATAATTGTTCCCATAGGTAACATTTTTCCTTGAGCATCAAATAAAGTAACTCCTAATTGCTCGATTGCCGCTTTAGCTTCTTTTGGTGGATCAGCTAATCGTAAAAAAGCCATTCGTAATGTTGTTCCTGCTTGGGAACCCTCTAGCCCCGCGTCTACCATAATTCCGGTAGCTGCCGCAAGTTCTTCTATTGATACCCCTAATTGCTTTGCGACTGGAGCCGCATATTTGAAAGCAAACCCTAAATCATCAACGCTCGCTCTTGATTGGTTAGCAGACATAGCCATAATGTCCGCAACTCTTGTCGCTTCTTTCGCTTCAAGTCCAAAACCATTTAAGGCACTGGTAACAACCTCAGTCACTCTTGCAAAATCTTCACCACTTGCTTCTGCTGCTGCAATTACACCAGGCATAGCTGCGATTATGTCATTAGTCTTATAACCACTAGCTGCCATTAACTCCATACCTTGTGCTACTTCGGTTGCACTTTTACTTGTTGATGCTCCCAAATCTAATGCTGACTGTCTTAGCTTTTGCATATCAGTACTTGATGCGCCTGAAATCGCTCCAACTCGATCTATTTGAGCCTCAAAATCAGCCGCTTTTGATACTGCTACACCTAATCCAACTGCTATAGCAGCTCCAGCTACAGTCATCGCTGCACCCATACCAAGACCGATTTCTTGCATATTTATGCCTGATTTTTTCATGGTATTATCCAATTCGCCAAAGCTCTTTTTCATCCCGGCTGAACTTTTCGCTCCTGCTGATTCTATTTCTCCTGCTGCTACTGTAGCTGATGCACCCATTTTTTTCATAGAAGAGTCCACGTCAGCTCCAACTTTAGACATGGAATCACCAGTAGCTTTTAAAGCTGCCTTTACAGATGCTAAAGTAGCCATTAATTGGGTTGCATTAGCTGTAAATGTAGCGGTAACGCTGGCTGTAGACAAATAATCACCCCCTGTTTTTGGAGTTTAGACGCTCTAAAAGTTCTTGTTTTCTTACCTCATATTTTCTCTTTTGGATGTCAGTAATTTTCTTTGATTCCTTGTTTTCTTTCTGCTTTTTACCTAGCAATTTATCAGGTGTTACTTTCTTACCACTCGTTGCAGTCATGATATTTGAAGCATGCCAAGCTAGCATATGTTGAATGGTTTCCCAACGCTCATTTTCTTTTTCTGACCTAGCCTCTACCATTAGACCAAATTCAACTGGAGTCAATATCCAAAATTCGGACGGTTTGAGCCTCAGTAATCCAAAGGCGGTTTTCTGAAGCTCTTCCCAATCCCAACCATCTCTATTTGATTCATCATTTTCTCCGTCTACTTTTTTTTGTTCCCAACCGTCATTTCGATTGCTTCCGTTGCAGCTTTGGCTACTGCTTCAATTGACTCTGCTTGATCAATTAAATCTCCGGCCTCTTCTACTGTTAGGTCTGGGCTTTCGTGTATTAAACCAGCCCAAACAATGGATCGTAAATCTTTCATTTTAAAGTTGCCTTCCATTTGACCAAAACCCTTGCCTAGAATATCCTCCAATTCAACCAATGCATTGAATGTATATTTAAACTTTCGTTGTTTATCAAGTTTGATAGATACATAACCAGCTTGCTTATTTGCCATATATTCACCTCATTTACGGAGTTATTGTTAATGGTCCTGATCCTAGTAAAGTTGTAGAAAATGTAGTTCCGTCATCTTGTGGAAATTCCATAGGTAGTTCTTGTATACGAACTGTTCCACTATAGGTTTTTCCGCTAGGCATGCGAAGTTCTACCATCAAATGTTCGCGGTTTTCGAAAGCCTGTTCTAGTGCATCGAAAGCAGTATCAGAATCCACGTAAAACCCTTCACATTCGATATTCCAAGTTTTCTTTCCAATTAAAAAATCCCCATAATCATCGGGATCTGTTTTTGCTGAAACATCAATCTCTTCAGCTTCACGGTTTAAAGTGGCTTCTGTTTGACCACCCAAAACGGTATATGTTGGTGAAACGTCAGTTCCAGTATTGAGATACAAAAGAACGTCAACACCTGCAACTTTAGGCATAAAAAAACACTCCTATCTAAATTTTCAGTTTTTTATAATGAAACTTTGATTGCTTGCACGGTTCCGGTATTCGCTGAAAAATCGATATAAACAAGCCCTGAACCTTCGTGATTATAAAGATCAGGATGAAATGGACCAATGACCTTCGTAGTCCCAGCAGAAACTGATACTACCTTTTGTCCTCCACGTCCAAATTGATCATCCTGAAATGGAAGAGTAACTGTAATACTCGATCCGCCTGTATTCTCAACAACAAAAACTTCACGACCTGTATTTACAAACTGCATACCGTTTGTATTATCAATTGGCGTTGTTAGGCTTAAATCAATTCCTGCATCAGTGCTAGAACCAACTGTAATAGCTGTTCGCGCCATCTTTTAGCCTCCTTGTTGGTCTGTTATTAATTGCAAATTGACCGAATATAAAAAAGCCCCACTATCAACCGACTGGATAAATTCGGGTTGATTGGTGGAGCAATAAATAATCATTGTGTCCCCAATTAAAAAATGGGTCTGGATTCGTAAATCTTCGTAAATCTCCCATGCCTTGGCTTCCGCTTTCTGCATACTATCTGATTTGATCAGAATTTGAGCATTTAAACGGTTAATTTCTTTGTTAGTTGTTGGAGTTGGGAAGATTCGTACCAGACCAATATTCTTGTTTGTGATTGCGGGAAACTCGTTGTTATACATTAGATAGCTGTAACGATTTTGAATAAATGCTCTAAAATCATTAATTCTCAAATGATCACCTACTAACTTGACGCTTGAATTGCAGCAACTAACGCAAGGTTAATGTATTGGGTGTATTTATTGGCTTCTCCGTATAGTGGTCGATGTAAATATTTTCTTCCTACTGCATAATTAGCCCCAGACATACCAATACCGCCTGATTTAGCCAGCGAACCAGGACCCAAATTATAGTCTCCTTCATGCATCATCAAAGCATAGTCAAATCCTCGATTGGTAGCCTTAAAACCCACTATTGCACTAGCAATTACCGAACCAGAAACCGTAACATCATAGGATTTTTCTAAGATTCCCTCATCATGTGGAGCTGCTCCGCTTGCGGTCATTGCGAGGGAATCGCCTACATTTTGAACTCTTTGTTCAATAATTTCAGGAATAATACTCTTTAAAACATCTAACTTACCCAAATCTACATCAACATCGACTTTAATCCTCATACATACACCACCGTAAAAAGTGGGAACCCTGAGAAATCCCGTAACACCTGAATCTTCTGAGGTTCCCTATTTATTACAATTCCGGCTTCGTTATTGAACTCGATTTGATCCGTATAGGAAACGTCAATTAACCCCTCCAGATAAACCTTGAGAGAGGTCATGATTTCGTTTCCATTTTGATCCTGAACTAAAAAAGAACCTTCATCGGCTCTACATGCGTACTCTGTTTCAGTTATACCGATTGGATTACCCCATTCATCCGTTTCCCCATTGCTTCGTCTGATTGTGATTTTTTGTCTAAGCGGAATCATAGCCATTACATCACCAACCAACCAAACTTACCGTTATAACTTCCGTCTCCATTTTCTTCTTGATCCTCTTCTATGATCGCTTGTGCTTCAGGTGCTATTTCAGATATTCGATTTCCTTGCATCTGAATGTTGATTCCCGAAACGCCCAAACCAGTTACACCAAAATCCTGCTTCTGTACTGACTCATCTTGACGCAATAACCACAGAGATTGTTCATATACTGCTTCTTTGGGCATGTATTTAGACGAATCGCTCAAGTTATAAAGGTCCCGATAATAGCGATATAAGACGCGCTCTGAATTATTTAATGCCTTCATCTTGGTTTCATCGTCCAGTACATCCCAAGGTTGCGAATAAAGAACCTGCTGCTGAAAATAGGTGTTAGCCTCACCAATCGTTACAGTAGTAGCCATAATTTAACCCCCATTATTTAGCCTTTTTAGAGCTAGATTTTTTGAGGGTTGGTTTTGGTTTATCCTGTTTTGGTTCTTTTTTAGGTTCATCGACTCGTACAATACCACTGGTAGAAGTTAGTTGCTTAATTACCTCCTCATCATTTGTTCGTAATCGCCCATTGGAAAATTTATAGCGATTCCCATTCACCCAAATTCCAAGCTCAGGGAATGCATCACTTCGAAATTCAGCCATTCAACCACCACCATTCATTCAAGATTTTATATTGTTAGGCAAGATTTCTAATTCTCCCATGGGCTTTTTCTTGCTTAAATTCCAATGTGTACTCCCCTACGATCTGACCCGTTACATAATCCCCTTTTTTGCCCATGTATTCGTGGAAGAATTCACGATTAGCAAGAGGACGGATTTTACAACGATTCAAGTCTACGAGCATTAATTCATTTGAATTAAGATTGTTATCTAAGATTATTGGGAATTGTCCGAAATCCGTAACTAAACTATCAACTACTTGACCACGAACATTATCTTGGCGCACAATATTGATTTTATTTTCATCGATTGTTGACAAAGCACGTTTTTGTTTAGCTGGTACAAGTACGACATGTTGTGAGCCACCAGTAAAACCGCCTTTTTCAAAGATATCTTGTGCGAGGTCGTTAATCATGTTCATAGTCAAAGGACCTGAGGCAGTATCCACATTGGTAGTAATAAAGGAACGCATACCCTTCATTTGTCGAGTCTGACCTGTTTCGTATTTGACACCATTGATTAAGGCTTTTTCAAATTGTAAAGATAGCTCCTTTAACTTCTTAGCCTTTTCATAATCATATGGATCATTGATTCCATATTGAGACATCGCTAGTGCAGTACCGGAAATCTCAATCGTTTCATCAAAGATTTGTGTAATATTGTCGATTCTTACACGTGGTTTTTTACGTGCAGTACGAGCATCGGCACCCTCAACACCTTCAACAAACATAAATTCGACCACTTGATTATCAGTTAAAGCGGCTGCTGTGGTTCCTGCATATCCACGGGTTACGGTTAGTGTGTTCGTACTGATAGCAGTAATTTTTAGTAATTCTTCTCCAATCTTGATGATTTCATTTGCCGCAAAAATGGAGCCATCATCTACAACAATCGATGTTGCGTTGTCTGCATAACCAGCCCCGTTATTAATTGCGGTTTTATCTGCCTCCAGTTCGTCCTCGACCCATTCATGCTTTACGTTGGTAATTGGTGAACCAAACCCTAACAAAGATAATAGGGGTACCTGATAAGGATCGAGTAGTAACATCTCGTTTACAACGGATTCTATAATACCTACTTGATCCGCTTTATAAATTGGGTTTTTTGCCATTTACAATCATCTCCTAATAATTAAAGACCGAGTTGCCCTCTTACTCGCATAAGAGCAGCTAAGTCCTCGGTTGTTTGTGATTTTTTAAATTTGTCTTCAGCCTCTTTTAAAAGCTGTTCATTTGTCTTCTCAACTTGGTTTGTATTTGGGTTACTTGCGTTTCCAATTGGCTTGGGTGCTTCTTTTTTTGCTGAAACTAAAAAAGGCTTACTCTCGGTAAGCTCCTTGACCAAATCTTCAAGCTCTATATAGTTGCCTTCTTCATTGGGTTCCAAGGATGAAAGCTGATTGGAAGCAAGTTGTAAAGCGTCCTCTACATACTCAATTCCTGCTTTCCTTGCCTGTTCTCGAAATGAATTGTGTAACTTCTCTTTTTGTCTTTCTTCCTGCAAACTGGAGTAATTAGTTTTCAATTCATCCCGTTCATTGCTGAGTAATTCAATTTGTTTCTGTAACTTCTCTAATTCGGTCATGTTCTTTTCTTCAGCTTGGGATTTAAAGGAACGTAATTCTTCAAGCTCGCTTTTAATCTCGTCAAAGCCTTCATACTTCTTTTTCATCCGATTCAAACGATCGGTTACAGCTTTATTGATTCGCTCGTTTACCTCATCCTCGGTAAAAGTCTTAATTTCGGTACCTGTATCTTTAACATCCTCGGCAGGATTACTATTATTTTGTAACTCTAATTTATTTTCATCTGACATATAAAAATCATCTCCTTTACTCATTAGCTTTTAATGTCTTCAAACGGTTTGGACATTAAAAAAACACGACAGTTTAATGACGTATCGGAGGTCGATTATCACAAAAATTATTTATACTTGAAATAATAAATACACTCTGATATAGTAAATTGAACCTTGTTTTATATAGTCTCTCTTTGTCCCAGAAGGGAGAACTATATTATGCACAACAATAATGGCAATAACAAGAACTTTGTAACTTGGAGCGACTTGCTGCAAGCTATCAATGTATTTGTAGCAATATTTTTTGGCTTAATTGCTACAGGTCTAAGTCTCTTTTCAATTGTCATTGCTCTTCTTAAATAACCGCGTACGCGGTTATTTTTCATTCCTCTCTTTAATTTGTGGTGGTAATGCTTCCAAATTCCTAACAGGAAAAACATGATGCTTACAGGATGGATGAAAGATTTCCTTAAACTCATAAGCCCTCAAATCAGATAACAAAGGGTAATCGCCTGGAACATCCGCCGTCAATTTCACAATCTTTCCTTCCCATTTCCTACAACTTGCATGTTTGGAATTATGGGAAGAAATCACGCCATAGTAGGCTTCTCTTTTTAATGACTCATTAATGGTTCCTTCAAATTGAGCTTGCATGACCTTTGTTCGTGCTACCATTTTTGAGTAACTTTCAATGGTCCAAGTTCGGTTAGCTCGATCAATGATCGAGAAATCAGCAGCTTGACTCGCTTCCTCTTTTAATCCTCGAATGATGTTTCGATAGTTCTCCTTCAAACTAACCCCTATTTCACGATTCCTAATATTCTCCATGACAACCCTTGTTACCACGTCTTTTACTCGTTGGCTCGTATTTTGAGTCATTAAGAGTAGGTCATTGTAAGTAACCTTTTTGATTTGATTCACGGTTTGCTTGTTTAACTGATTTCCCATTTTCACCGTATCTTTTGCTGCTTTCATTGCGGGTTGTAATCCCAAAGTCATGAGCGTAATCGCAACCCCCACGATATAAGCGTAATTAATCGCCATATCTACCCAAGTGAAAAGCTGCTGATTGGTTGTAATTAGGATTTCATCAATTCGTTTTTCTATTTCTCGTTGATCTTTGGGGCTTAGATTTTGGAAATCAATAGAAAGTAAAAAAGCCTTCAGTTGGTCTGAAGAACCTTGTAAAATCTGCTCCAATTTTTCAATTAACTCATTGTAAGTTTCCCTTTCTTCTGGTGGTTGGTAGGTCATGATTCTTCACTGCTTTTTTCTGGTTGGGGTTTCTTTGGCTCTTCATTATCCCAGTTTAAGTCAACGCTTGGATTCATTTGTTCCTGCATTCGCTTCAATGCTTCGTCCTGTTCACGATTGATTGAATCATAAATTGCCTTGGCTTCTTCAAAGTTCATGTTCTCTAATACTTTGATTGCTGATAATTGATCAATGGTTTGCTTATTACCTGTTCTAAGAGCCATGATTTCGGCTAATTCTTTATCATTATTTGGGAGCCCATCTTTCCATAAGATTGTAGGCATTTTGGGTTCATATTCTGGGATGGAAGTTTCATACTTTTCACGTACAACTTGCTCCAACTGCATAGCAGACAATAACGTCTTTCTCATTGCCCTTTCTAAGTAAACTCGAATTCTTTTTACCTTAGACAGAATAGGCATGAATCGACCTTTTATCGCTGCTCCGTCTGTATGTGACGTTCCAGTTCCACCAGATTCCAACTCAGTAATTGCCGAACCGAATAACCATTGAGGCGTTTCTTGGATCGCAAATACTAGCCCAATCAATCGATCCAATTCTCTAAATGCCGCTTCTAATTGGCTATTCCATTCAATGTAACCCGGCACAATTTCTCCCGCTTCAACCGGGATATATCGACCACCTGATTTAATTTCACTTGTTCCGGCTGGTGGTCCATACATTGATGGATCACTATGTTTCCAAAGTACATAATCAATTTGAACTAATCGATCCTCAATAGCTGTAACCAGACTCTCTATTTTTTCAATGTTGTTGTGACCTTGCCAAGTATCGTCACAAGCACTATAAGGGAAATGGTGAACTGGAATATGATTTAGTCCCGTTTCCACTATGTCAGCTTCTCGTCCTGTTGGAACCTGCTCTATAATATCAAAGAGCTGTATATTTGCCCCGTATTTGGTACTAACTGTCTTCTCAGCTAATCGATATCTTTCATAAAAAATATAGCCTGAAATGTGCCTCTCAACATTGAGATATGGAATCTCTTCTTCATTTTCTAATCCTGGAATTCGATCTTCTAAGAAACTTAAAAAAGACCGCTTTTTTCGGTCTTGGTACGAGACATAACAGATATTGATTGCCTTGAATTTCTTATTGTTTAAGTTGACCGTTTCTGGAAACACGAAGTTAGCAGGAACTGGTTCTATGATTACCTCTGGTTCAACTCCTTCGGGTGTGGGTAAACCTAAACTTGTTAATTCACTGTAATCCTCTCGGTAATCGTAATAAACTTTTAACCAACCGTCTCCACGAATTCCAGATGAAACAACTAATTCATGACCCATTGTGTTCAATTCATTATCATTCGTTATTCGCTCTAATGCTTGTTGTTCTGGGGTTTCATCCTCACTTACCTGATAATTAGGAGGTTCCCCAAACATTAAATCGGCTGGTTTGTTGGTGAGTGCCTGGACCATATGGAATCCAATATATAACAAGGCTAATTTCTCAGCGTGTGGCGTGTCTTTTAAAATGTTGGTTGCTCGTTCTACAAGTTCTGCCTGCTTGCCTTCAAAATAGTACTTGCCGCGAATGTATCGGGCAATTCTTGGGATGCTTTCATCATCCGGGAATTGATCCCCTACATCAAATAGTTTCAATGGCTACACCTCCTTAGTATTAATAGTAACGTTCGAATAATGACGATAGCCCCATATGGGAAAGTACCTGAGTCACAGAATCCTTATAAAAGCCTCTCCATTTTTTAGCCTTCATACCTCTTAAAACAGGGAATATAAAGTCCTCTTTTGTCTTTTTGAAGGATTTAATCCTAATCGAATTACCGCTATATTCAGCTTCTCCGTGAATATTACTGATACGCCAAAAGTTATCATCGCCCATAAAATGATTTTTTCGATCATCATAATACTTCTGTATCCATTTTCCATTAGACTTAAGCCCGACTAAATATTCATTAGGACCATGATAGACTTCAGTTATTACGCCATCTTTACTTATAACATCGTATTGATAAGGGACTGTATCCCAAGTCTTGTTATCCCAATTGCAATTGATGATTTTAGGGTTACAATGAATATTCTCGATTATCTTAGCTAAAGGAGAGTCTGTATAAAAAGGTCTTTCATTTCTAGGTATTACAAACCAATCATGTCTTTCTGCAAGTTTTTTATGATAGTTCTTTATTAGTTTTGGTTGTATTCTAGGATCATAACGTTCAAATACCTCTCTTTCAGGTAGATAATATCTAATCTTTTAATCACCTCTTTTTCATTGATCTGAATTTCAGTATTGACTTTCAAAGCTATTGCATATATATTTATTATGGGTTATTATTTGGATTTTTTGTCACTGAGTTCAAAAATTTTTTTGAGTATTTTATTTACTGCTTCACCCGTGTTATACCCTTTTTCATGTGGGTTTGTCCGTAACACATGCCAACCTAAAACATTTCTCATATGTCCCTCACGTCTTACTTCATAATCTTGATCACGGTCTTTGTGATCATCTTCATCAATCTCTAATGCGATTTTGTATTCTGGTAAAAAGATATCTGTTTGCTTATCGCTTCCCTCAAAATAAAATGACTTCTGTAAATCAATTTCATACAAACCCTGAAAAGCAGCCTTTACAGTTGCAGTAACGGTAGCTTCAGGAACTTCCCGGACAACATTTAAATTTGCTTGTTTAGCTATAGTTGTAGCCTCTTCTTTTCGGGAACGATCTAACACGATTCGTAACCCTGAATCATTTATATATAGGATCTTTTGAATCCCTGATTGTTTAACCATATTTTCATTTTCTTTGATTCGGTACACGATAGCACCAGTTGATTTATAACCTAAATGTTTCTTTGCATCAGTAGCAGCTACATACACAACTCCATCTATTTCTAAATGTCTAATTGTTGGGTCAATTTCGAGCAGAATTTTAGCTATGTCTTTTGGTTCTAGTTCTTTGATTCGTTCTTCTAAAATGTAAATGCCGTGTTTACGAATTGATGGAAGTACTTCGTGTAATACCCATCGTTGGAATTCATGAATATGAGGTTTGTTTCTAGAACTCGCACGTAAAACCCATTTATATAGAGCTGGCTCTTTAACTACTGATACTTTTTGCTTTCCTCCAAGGGTGTCCAAAGTTTGGATACCCTTTTCATCTTCATCCAACTTATCCAAAGCAGTCGCATGTCTTTTCAAACCGATGACATCAGCAACGTCTTTTGCAAGAAACCAAAACTCTTCACTTTCATCTACCATTGCGGGCAGCTTCAAACCTTTAAATTCAAAATCAACTTCTGACACAACTTTAACCTTACTTCCATCGTGCAATTCAATAATATTATTTTCCATACTTATCACTCTCCGTTTCTCCTTCTCCCTGAAATATAAAAAAGGCACTCAGAAACTGAGCACCTTTTAAAGCCTACCTACAAGGGGGAGAGGAACCTTTTACGTTAAGGAGCGACCTTAACGCAAGGTAGGCTATGTATTTGGTTTTGAATCGTTATGTGATCATAAAAAATAGCCCCTACCAATTAGGGCAGAGGCTTAATTACTTTCTACTATATATGTGCAGTCAGAAGCACGAAAAGGGACATAATTTCGAGTAATTTTTATTGTCTTCAACTTAATCCGTATTTTCGTAGACATAGAAGCAATAAGTATGCTTTCATTTATTTAACGCAACATCCGATTAGCCTATCTCAGAACCCTGATTAGGCCAGCAACCGTTCGACATCGTTCGAAAGGAGAGAAGTGAATCTTTTCCACCTCATCGGTCTTCTTTATCTCGCTTACATGCTTGGAATCACCTACAGCAAAATACGTCATCCTTTCATAGGTGGTGGAATAACTGCCATTTCGATAACTGTAGGCGCAGTGGCGGAAATCAGCAGCCAGAACACTGGAGAGCTCCCTATTATGGGAATCGCTGTTGGTTTTGGTTTCGCAGCTATAATCGCCCTCATCATCGATAGTCTAGACGACTAGGTAAGCTACCTCTCAGAAAGACCGTCCAAAAGCAGTCATACCTCCGCAAGTTCGAGGGATGGGCTGCTTTTTGGTGTTGAAATATATTTTTAAGACACCCAGAAAACCTGAGTGTCTATGTTTATAAATAGAGAAATTATTAAATGTATACTTCTTCTACACTATCAATTTGTACAAAAGAATAAGAGAGAAGCGGGGTAGTATGAAAAGTGAATAGATCAGTTAAAACATGATATATACTTGTACTTTCAGTATCTCCTAACATAACTTTTCTCGTATATTCTTTTATAAAAACTGTTTGATCTACTGTTTCAAAAGATAGCGTTACCTTATGGTGTAGTTCAGGTGTCGTCTCCGTAGGTGTAGCACTTATGACAGTTGTTTCTAATCGTTTTAATATCTGATTTCTAGTTGGATTAAAGTCAAAATTAAAGTATCGAACCATCGCAAAGCGTCTTGCGTTTGCTTCATCTGAATTCGGAACTTCATATTGAACAGGTGCAAGTGAGATTTCTTGATCATCTTCTAGTACTAACGCCTTCGTTTCGACCACGAAATCAAAAGCCATATAATCTCCCCAATCCTAAAAAATATTTTCTACTATATATGTGCAACCAGAAGCACAAAAAGGGACATGATTTTGAAATAAAGTTTAATATATTTTTATATTTTTCCCAAACGCTTCCTTGCAACTTGAACATACCCTTCATCTTTTTCAATCCCAATGTATGAATACCCATTTTCTTTTGCAGCTACAAGCGTTGTACCACTACCGCAAAACGGGTCTAGTACTGTTCCACCAAAAGGAGTTACTACTTTAATTAACTCAGCCATTAATTCTACTGGTTTTTCTGTTGGATGCTGCTTCCCTTTTGGGGTAACTCTTTTCGCTTGAATTACATTTCGTCCTTTTTTTGTTTCATATTTTGCCTTACCTTTCACAAATTCCATCACTAACTCATGTTGTGGTCGAAAACCAAAACCTAAGCCCATAACACCTTTATCCCAAACAATAAGATTCCTTAACTGCAAACCAGATGATTCTAAAGCAGGTGCTAAATGGGGATACATTCGCCAATCACAAAAAATTAGCATGCTTCCACTTGGTTTCAATAGTCGATTACATTCAATAGCTACATTTCTTATGAGCCAAATTAAACCTAAAGTAGTCATATTGTCATTGACAAACCAGGTAGATGCAGACCTAATCATTTGTGTACTCGCCTTCTTTTGGGCTTCAGTAAATCCACCTGAACAATAAGGCGGGTCTGTTATCACACTGTCAATACTTTCGGTTTCTATCGTCTTCATAACTTCCAAACAATCACCTTGAATAACGCTGTTTATCATGATGTATAAACCCCTTTATTGGTGATAAGAAAGTCAAAAGGAGCCAAATTAGGCTCCTTATTTTTTAACTATCGCAATCACAGCAGTGATCACTGAAGTTATAAGAGTCAATAACCCTATTAACTCATCCCATGTTACGTTACTCACTTGCGGGTTCCTTTCTTTCTCTTGGTTGATAAACCCCTACAAGTGAGTACAACATATTTATCCTAAAAAGGTAAATCAGCAGTTGTAAACTGAGTTGGTAAGAAATATCGAAACTTAGGATCAGCAAGTAGAGCTTCAAATTGAGTTGGTACACTATGATATCCAACCGCAAATGACCCAGCAGCAGGGTTCCAAGCCTTATAAGCTCTTGTTGCTTTTTCAATCTTGGCTAATTCGGCTGAAGTGGTAGCAGCAGTTTGGTAACTGCCTCCTGTAACGCCATTTTGAACATCCAATCGAGATAACCAAAAACGTACATCACTGACTACACCACTATTCCAAAGTTCCCAAAGAGCTTGGGCCACTACTCTATGTTCGTCATGGGTATCTATTGGAGACATCGTTTTATAGCTTGTGTTAGCCGGAAACTGCGAAATAATACTCTGCATTGCTGTTTTAAATCCAGCAACTGTTCTATTAGTGGTTCGCATCAAGTGGATATTTGATGGTGGTACCCCTAACTGTCCTAACGCACTACGAAACTCCTTATCACGAGCATCATAAATATCATTCCATGTTAAAGGCGAGTATCCTTCAACTGCTGGATCATGGCGAGAACCCCAATAACCAGATGTAACAGGTGTATTAGTATCGCTGTTATACCCGTTGATTGCCCAACGAGCAGAAGTATTCCCTCCATCCGTCAATAGAACAACGTGGGTATCTCTTCCCGCTGCTATGTGACGCAAAATATCAACCGACATTGAAAGTGTTTCATCGTCTTGATGAGGGCTAAAAAACACTGCTGGTAATGGCATAGTGTAAAACCTCCATAAAGTTGTTTTGAGTATAAAAATAACCTCTATCGATTAATAGAGGTTGGGATGATACCTATAAAATTATGAATAAAAGCAATTGTTTCTCTCGTAAATCTCGTACATAATATCATTAAAAAGTTTAAGGAGTTTTTGACAGCAATGAAAAAACTGAAAATACATCATTGGATTTTAATTGGAGTTGTGGCTGTATTTGCATTTGGAATTTTAGCTATAAGCATATTTAATCTAGTCACTTCTAGCAGTTTAGACTCAGGAATAAAGGATTCCAATATCACAGGAACACAAATCTCTATTATGGCAAATCAAATTTCTATCATGAATTTCCTTCTAACCTTTATTGGTCTTGCTGGTGCACTTGCTGGAGTTGGTTTTACTGTTTTCGGTTATTATCAGTCGATGAAGTTTCGCGATATGGTTAAAGAAGAATTAAATAAAAAACTAGACCCCATTAAAGAAAAAATAAATAATAACACCAAAGATATAATCGATTTTTCAAAGGAACTAATTACACTAAATGATAAATCAGATCACCAAAAAGAACTAACAGATGATTTATATCTCGATTTCTTCGAATCAAAAATTAACTCTTTGATTCTTTCTGGTTATCAACAAGAGAATATACAAGTACCATGTAATAATATAAAACAATTGAATGAAATGATTAAAATACACAAAGATTGTCTAGATCATTTCGTTCTTTTCTACCAAACAAGGGTAAATATGGTTCAATTTATAATCAAGACAACTTCCACAAGAATTGCTTCAGAATTAGATCGACATAGTCAACAAAAATCACTTATAGAAGAGTTTGGGTCAAAAAAGCACCTTGATGACTACCTAGACAAAGTAACAAACGAGTTTATAGATAGAATAAACCAATTTAAAAGAGCCCAAAAATATAGACTCTTCTCGACAGAAGAAGTTGTTCATCTAAATAGCCATTTCAATTTTTAGAAGATGTAAATATTTTGTTGAACTTCTCGACTTATTACATCCACCAGGGCTTCTCAATAATCTCTCTAGGCCCTCCATTTCTTGCAATACTAACAGCCATCTCTAATGCATCCAGTAAATCATCATGTCCATTTGTCCCATACTTCTCAAATTGCTCCAGCAATAACGAGTGTCTTTTGTTAAACAGGATTTTCCCGCCTTCAATATCTGGGTGCATTGCTTCGATTCTAAGCTCTTTTCGAGTACGATTCTTTACTTCTTTTACCCTCGTGTATTCGGGGTAATTAACCGCTTTTAATCGTTGCCTGAGAGTCCATACAAGGAATTCTTGGGCAACGTTCGCATCTGCTGCTATTCGGTCAGGTTGCCACTCTACAACCTTGTCCACGATCAAATCAAGGAATTGATCTGGATGCAATTTGTTCCCGATCGCTTCCGCTACATACTTTGTTTGAGTTCTCCTATTCTGAGCCAATATGACCAACGCGGAGTAATCCCCTCGTTCTTTCTTCCCCATTGCAAAATCTACACCCATAAAGATATCAAATTGAGATGACTTGAAATCTAAATCAGGATCATAGTAATGAAACGTCTCAGGATCAAAAAGCATGGATTCTCGGTCAATAGGTTCATTTTGGTATTCAGTGGAGAACGCCTTTGATCCATTGTCCCATTTCCACTTATAGAGCCTATAAAGCGGCTGTACATCTGCCCAAAGTACTTCAGACGATTCATCCATTTCCTCTTTGTGTTCCTGATAAAATTCCCATGCTTGTCTAGCACGTATTTGTGGAACCTCATCTGGGTTTTTATATAATTCCTCACATTGCGCCCACAAATCTTCCTTTTCTGGGGATTTGATTATAGCCTTATATACTTTTGTGTCAAAATCACCACGTCTATGAAGTACATCCATCAAAAGACAATCAGGATGTACCGTAGTTCCCATATAAATAAGCCCTGTTTTTCTTCCTGCTGGATCGCCTAGAGGTACAACGACTTTAGAAAACCAATCCTTTAATTTGGCTCGTAATTCATCAGTATTCGTATTATCGCTATCCTCCAAGTCATCACAGATGATCAAATCAGGTCTAACCCCATTCCAGTTACGACCACGTAAAGCCTGACCTGTCGAGGCTGCTTCACATAAGGTTAGGAGCTTTTGGTTATGTTCAGATATCGGATACCAAGCAACGAAACGCTCAGAACTATCCCGTGGGTTTTCCTGTTTCTTTGGTGACAAGAGTTCTCCAAAATCTGCCCTTAATTTCTCGTTGTGTTTGAGTTGAAGCGCGATCCACTCCAAGTTCTTGCTAGCCACGTCAGGCGTGATTGAAATAGTGATGATGTACTTTCGTTTTCTAAACAGGATTTCTCTTATTGGGAAGCCTTTTGATAAATAGGTACTCTTAGCATGACCACGAGGAGCAGCACGGCATATTTTTAAATTGGGTTTCTTGTTGGATACCAAATCCATGTCTCTACATATTTCCCTATGAAATTCGGCTGCATCTTCAGGTGAATCTAATTCGAACCCTTCCCAATTTCCCGCGTTATCTGGGTTCTGATTTTCGCCGAAATACTCCCAACAAAAATAGAGCAGGTCAATTTCTGCTCTATGGATTCGTTTCAGTCTCTTCAGTTCCGTTAGATACTCATTTAACTCAATCAATCCTTCATCGTTCATCTGATCCAGATTAACGGAATTGATGTATTCGGTTAGAGTTTGAATCATCTCTTCCCGTTCTTTTCGTTTAACAAATCTTTTTTCTGATTCAATCCACGCCATTTATAGCCTCCTTTCTGGGATGGATTTTGGACATAAAAATAGGACTCAAATTAAGAGTCCTGTTATTGGGTGATCATAATTACCACTTGTATATATTTGGTAGTTGAAATATATTTTTGATTCTCGGATTTTACTTCCACAAGCCGCACGCCATCTCTAGGGGTGCCTTGGGGGTTTTAGAAAATTCGGATACTAATTAATAAAATCCGAATAATTCAAATAATCAACCCAACATAACCATGCCTGTAACCTTTAAATATTGAATCGATTGATCAATAAACTAATCCTCAAACTTAGTAACATTATAGTCGATTAGTTGTACGATTGTTTAGGTAACCACTGTAACCCCTGATATATAATGCTTCGTAGGCTAATTCAATATCATTCGTTAAGGTTACATTTCTGTAATTTTGTTACCTTAATACATACACTTAATACACAACACTATATATAGTATTCATATGCTACATATATCACTATATATAGAATACCTATACCCATACAAATAACCCCTATATACAAGCCCTAATATGGAATTAGCAGTATAATTACCCCCTGCTCAAAAATATTTTTAGGGGTCGCGCATTCCCAGGGTTCAGGATGTGTAAAAAGGTATTGGTGTAGTTAACTGTACACTAACAAATGTTTTATAAAATTACAATTGTAACGAAAGGTTTATCTAATATTAATAACTTTACAACAAACCCCTATTACCCTTCATTTTTTTCTGCTTGGAACTCTTCAATTCGGGCTCTTAATTCCGTAACGTCAACCGTATTGTTATGGACCTCAATTTTACTATCTTCTTTTTTCCCTAGTACTTCATTTGCCTCTAGAATAATCTTTGCTGCTGCTGCACTCCTATCTTCTACTGCTGCATCTACCATAGACTGTAAAACGTCTGATAATTGCGACTTTGTTTCAGAAATAACCATATTATTATACTCTCTTTTAAAATCAGGTCTACCAATCCAGGTATAAATAGTAGTTCGATTAACCCCGATTTCATCCGCAATTTGTTGCATGGTTCGACCACCTTCAAGCAACATAAGCATTACTTTTCTATGCCTTGTGTCGAGTAACTTTCTTTCACCTTTTTTAGCCATACATTACTACCTCCTCTCTTTCTTGAACCTTTACTCCATCGATCCAAATTTCTGGTAAATGACATACGTTTTCTAATTCATGCTGATTCTTGTATTCTATTTTTCCATTCCATAATTCAAGTTCTCTCATGTTGCGATCAACTGTTTCAAAGTCCTCGATAAAATCAATAATTGCTTTCACATAACTAACATTCATGTTGGTTTCAATAGGTTTAATGGGTTCTTTCCAAATAGGTATAATCCCCAAAATGTAACGGTAAGGTTTACCTTCGTAAATCTCAATAGTACATACTTCGTTTTTTCTGTCTACTTCTACAAAAGATGTATAAACACGGAACATGGTTTTTACAATGACTTCCCTAAATTCTCTTTCCAAATCACCACCTTCTTTCTAAACAATAAAAATAGCCTTACTCAAAATGAGAAGGCTTTTATTTCCTTTTTAAGGTTATAATTTACTTCCTATTTGGATTCCACGAATCCATCTTTAGGAAGCTGTTTGTATTAAGGACTTTTTCATCTTTCTTTTATTACTTTTTCTGTGGATAATCTTTTTATTTATATAACTATCTTGACAGATAGTTATAACGTTAACGATTCGCGAATCGTTAACGTTATCTTTTAATCTTTTCTTTATCTTATTGATACTAACTTCACTCTTTACTTGTATTTCGGCTAAAGCCTCATACAAGTATGTGAAATCTTTCTGCGAAAGATTCCCCATACTATATATGCAGCCACGAAATAAAAAAGGGACATGATTTTTAAAAATGACACAAATTATTCATAATTGTATTCATAAATGATTCACAAATCTATCTACGCCACTTTTGAGATTTAACTATTCATCAAATAAAAATTTATATATCAATTTATAATTGACAAATCAAATTAAATTTGATATACTTAATTTATCGAAAGGAGGACAACAATAAAAACCCTCTAGATGCACCACCATCTAAAGGGTTTGGGTGAAAAATTCGGTAAAATCTTTCACCCCTGATTATATCACAAAGGGGAAATGAAAATGTTCCAAAAAATCGAAGTTGGAAAAGTAGATATCAAGCAAGATGTACTGGAATTAATAGACTACCGCATGCTAATGCTGGTATCTATTTATAACCGATACTTATCTTGTGATTGGGGACTAGTTGATGCAAAAAGACAAGCAGCAAATGACCATGTTGTAAATGGTGGTTTATCAGGCGTGATGTTAGCAGAATACGAACTAATGGGCGGAATAGTTCGTATTGTAACAGTTGGGTACGGTACCGAAAGTTGTACGACCACAATTGATTTAGTAAACAAGTAACCATTGGTAATACGGTTGACTACTAGGGGTTCATTCCCCTAGTTTTTTTATGGATTGTTGCCTAATCCCAATACAGCACCTGTATATTTTTTATCATCCAATTTTAAACTGATGATAAACGTTCCGGGTTTTGATCCGATAAAGCTCATTTTGTCAAATTGTTTAGCCAAAGTTGCACTTTCAAAAACAATTATCTTTCGATCATTCGGAGTAATAGCAGTATGGTTGTATTCTTTAATCATTTTTGCATCTTTTGGAGAAAATGTCATGGCAAAATTTAAAGCCTGTTCTTTACTCGTGTAAGGTTGTTTAAATTTAAGGGTAATGTTACTTGCTCGATTATCAGCAAAGACAACTAAATTCCCTCCTCCAAAATTTCCTAACATTTCCGTGCCCTTATTTTTCCCAAAAATCCTTTCAAACGCCTCAATCGATCCACCCAACCCCGCAACTGATAAACCTTTACTTTCATTATTCGACTTCTGCACAACTGATTTTATTTCTTTTTCCTTTGGTTTATCGGTTGTTGGAGTGTTCTTTGCGTATGGATCTTCGATTGGGCTTTGACAGCCTACCAACAATAATAAGATCAATAACAAACTATACATTTTAGCCAAATAAACCACTCCTGATTAAATAATCTATATATTATTCGGAATGGATTTATTTTTTAATGAATATTTTATATAGTTGCAAATACTAAAAAGAACCCCTATAAAAGCGGGTTCTTTTGTGCTAGAATCAAATTTGGGCATTTTATTGTGTGGCGTTCGGTTTAGCTTGCCGGCGGACCGGACGCATAACACATTTAAGTGGAATATAGCGACCATCAACTTTAATTTGTAATTGTCCAAAAGGACCGATTACAATGTCAAATTCATAAATCGTATTGCCACGTTTTACATAGAAGTTGATTATTTTCACGTTTTCACCCCCTTTCATTAACATCTTGCAGGGGTTACTTTCTATGTTGTGGTTTATTGCGGCTAGAACTCGTTTTAAATCTACGCGAGCCGTATTTTGCTCGAATTTCCTCTTGTGGCGTTGAGAAACGCAATTTCTTCTTGCTTTCAATCCCAGGAAACCAATACCACAATTTCTTAGACTTTGACCATCTAAACTTTAATTCCTTAATCAACTTTGTGTATTGTTGATAGTCCGTTTTGGGTGTTTCCAACCAAATCCAGTCTGCTATAATCTCAATTGTTAAATCCGGGAATTTTACCAAGGTAGTAATAATATCTTGGAATGTCATGTCGTTTGGATCAGCTTTTTCATATTCCGCTTGTCTTTCTTTTTCGTAATCCGTTTCGGGTTGTGGTTCCTGAGCCTTTAAATTTCTTAGTAAGATTTGATACTGATTTTTAATATGAATGATGTCTTGATCAGTACCCCCGCGGTCTGGATGATATCGGAGTACGAGCTTTTTAAACTGCTGTTTCAACTCAGTTACATTTTTTGGGCTTTTAAAATACATATTCAATTTTCAAACTCCCTTTATATGTGTTATATTTGGGAGTAGGGAACCGCTAATTCCCTACTCGTTGGCGTTTACTCAGCGTCTGAAAAGTCATCCCCGCCATAGGATGGCTTTTTCGTTTTGGCTAGCAGTTGATCGATTTCCTTACCGTTTATTTCTCTACCTATTTGATTTTCGAAATGATACTTTAGGAAAATCTTTAGGTCGATAATATCGTCTATCGGAATCGATCCAGCATCTTCCATAGCTCCTAACAGTGATTGATATTGAACTCCTGAACCATTATCAAAGGTGAACACTGGATTAGCTGTTACTTTGCCGTTATGGATGTAGTAGAATCCAACAATGTTAGGCTTGATCATTGGAACTCACCTCCTTCCAAATGATCTATTGAATTGTTTACTGTTATCGCCTCCCTCGATTTGATACTTTAAGTATATCAAATTTAATTTGATTTGTCAATTATAATTTTATAAATAAATTTTCATTTGACTAATTGACCTTAACGTGCTATTCTAACTGTAATTAAAAATTACTTAGAAAGCTGGTGTATTCAAGTGGTACAAGCGATAAGAGATTCTGGCGCGGCATTGAAAAGAGCAAAACTTGATTTAGAGGAAGATTTAGGAAGAGAAGTACCATTAAAAATATTCGCACAATTATTAGGAGTAACCACCTCATCAGTTAGTGCCTATTTTAAGGGTAAAGCTACACCACCTATTGATAAGGCGTTTTTGTTGTGTAAGTTTCTTAATAAATCGATGCACGAACTATTCCCCATGCATATTAAATTTGATAGCCAAGAGTTAGACTTTCTTGATGACTTGCGAAATAACGATAACAGCGAAGTTATTGAGTTAATAAAGTCAAGGTTGACAACATCTGTTTAGACGTTATTTCTTTACACAAAAAAAGAATGAGCCAAAACAGCCCACTCTTAAATCCAAAAATATTGTCTTAACATCATCTCACACGCAACCTTAATATTATGATTTAAATACTCTGTTTCGAATGCATAATCGTTATGTATATACTTAACATACCTTTTCTTGTCCTGTTGATCATCTACTACTATTTTAGCGTTCTTGGCTCGTAGTTGTTTCTTCAAATCAAATAAATCGTTTGAAATCGATAGAATGACCTTATCAATCAATTCATTGTATGCTACAAACATTTTCAATTGCCTCATTCTTAATCGATCCCATTCGAGCGTTGCGCGGAGGATTTGTAAATATATTGTTTTTTGAATCAATTGGGCAACTTCATGATCATATATTGACATATATTCTAACGCCTTCGTTTTTCCTAGGTTTCCCAAAACATTGTAACAAAAAACGCGAGCTTGCGACCCGCATTTCTCAAGAAGTTTTGTATTGCTCATTAAATAAGCGATAATAAACAGATTGATTTTCCATTAACTCCCTATGATTTCCCATCTCATGCACTTGTCCATTCTCAATAACTATAATCCTATCCGCATCTCGAACAGTAGCCAAACGGTGAGCTACAACAACAGCAGTCTTACCTTCAAAAATCGACTGTAAATTCTTTTGGAGTAGAGCTTCGGTTCTCGCATCTAACGCAGATGTTGGTTCATCCATTAATAAAACTTTTGGATTTCTGAGTAAAGACCTAGCTATTGCCAGTCTTTGTTTTTCTCCACCTGATATTTTAATTCCTCTCTCACCGATTACTGTATTAAATCCTTCAGGCAGTTGTTCGATAAAATCATAAAGTTGTGCCTGTTTGCATACCCTAATAAGTTCCTCTTCTGTAGCATCTCTCTTTGCATACATTAAATTCTCGCGAATCGATCTATTCCACATAAATGTATCTTGTGAAACAAGACTGATATGGTTTCTTAGATCGTGAAGGCTTATTGTCTTTAAGTCTTTACCATCTAAAAATATCTGTCCTTTGTTAGGATCATAAAAACGCATAATTAAATCTAAAATAGTCGACTTTCCTCCACCTGACGGTCCTACAATTCCCAAAAACTCCCCTGATTTAATTTCAAAATTAAGATCAGATACTTCACCACGACCCTCATTGTAAGAGAAAGTAACATTCTGAAATTCTATACTACCTGAACAGTCACTAATAGCTACTGATGGAAGGTCATTTCTTTCTTCTAATTCTATGATTTCAGTGATCAGTTTTAGCTTTGGACGATATTCAAACGTCTTAGCAATGGCAAACTGAATTTTTTCAAGTGCGCCAAACAATTGAGGGAAATATACTGTAAATGCAATTAGAGCACCAACCGTCATTTCACTGTTAAAAATTTGATAAGCTCCAAAAGCAAAAAGAATCCCCAATCCTATAGATCGTTGCCCCTCAATCAAAAGATCAGAAAATGAATATATAACAAAAGTACGATTTCTAACTTTTCGATAGGAATCAATCCAATTAGATTGATAATTAAACTCATTTTCCTCCTGTGTAAATGTTTGTACAGTTTTTAACCCCGAGACAAATTCTTGAGAATAATTATTAAGGTCCGTTTGTAAATCCATTACTTCTTCCGCTAGCTTCCTTGATTTTTGCAAATATTTAGTGGAAAGGTAGTACATAGCTGGTAAAAGTATCATGACTGTTACTGACAACTTCCATGACATTATGAACATGATTACTAATATGCTAATAAATATCAGAGAATTGAAAATTCCAGGAATCAAACACTGTGTAATGTATAAGTCCCCAATCTCCCCACAACTATAAATCCTTGCTGCTATATCTCCTGTCTTAAAATTATGATAAATTTTAGGAGGCAAATGCAATAGCTTATAAAAAATGCCTTTTCTTAATTGATCAGTTACGAACCCACCGATTTTATGATTATGTAAACCACCCCAATTATCAAACAAGGTGGCAATAATGGGTAACAAGATTAAACCAAAAAGTGAATATAATAAAAGAGACCAGTTCTGATGAGGTATCGCCTGGTCCACAATGATTTTCATTACCCACGGTACAGCCAGATTAAAACCAATCGCAATAAGCGTTAATCCTCCACCTATGATCAAATATCTTAATTTTCTCTTAATCAATTTGACCACTGCATAATTAGCTTTATCAACCTTCATTCCTTTTAATCCACCCTTCGTTAATAAGCTGCTTTTTGAAGTCTTGATACTCATTTTGAATCTCTTCTTTATCTCCATCTACCTGTCTATATATTGCTTTTAGAGACTCTTCATCATTTTTCTCATTTAATATTGCATTCCACATAATTTGAGCACTCTTATTCAATTGGTAGTAAACCCCATTTCGAGCATCTAAAACTGACATCTCATCATATAAAGCACTAATTTTGATCCAATTATTTACTTGATAAAGTGACATTCTTTAAATCCTCCCTCTCTAGTTTTTTTAACCAAAGCTCTACCATACAGCACGCTATTAACGCTGAAGCTGATAGGGCTAATTGATTATTTTCCATAGATTTAATCTTTATTGGATCAATAATATTAAATTGGGTCAGGTATGCTTGTTCATTTAATATCGAAGTAACCTGATCTCTATTTCTGATAACATAAATTTCATGAAACGCTGTCATCACTTGTTTATGATTCCTAGCAATACAACTTGGCGGCAATACATCAATAAACATTGCGCGTTGAATAAACTTATCTACCCACTGCCCACCAGTTGGCAAATCCTTATAAACAGAAGGAAGTGATAGCGACCATTCCATTAATTCTTTGCTTGAAAACAAATCGAAAAATCTGATATCTCCTTCGCTCTCACTTAAAATCATATCTCTATCTATATCTGATAAAGCGACAAATTGAGAAGCCTGATCCTGTAAAATATTTTGTGTATTTATATTGTCTAAAGCCTTTTCCGTTAAAATTGGAGCATACCATTTGTACCTAGGGTGGATCTCACTATCTTCTTTTATTTTTGGTGTTCCCCAGGCTTCGTAAATATATCGTAATGCTTGCTGAAAAGGGAAATTTTTAAAAATTGTTTTAATCGAAACTGAGTCATTTCCTCCAAAAATGTTATCGCCTAAATTTCCTGTTGCTATTGCTTTTAAACCTCTTTTTTTACACTCAGTGATAGTCTTTTGGTATAACTCATAATAACCGTGATTATATGGTATTAGTTGATTCCACTTAGGAAGGTAAGAAGCTTTGTTAATTAACTCAATTCCATCAATCTCTGTAAAAGGAATTGATAAAAAGTTTGCAACATCTTTTGCATATCGTGATTCATCGGCTGGCGTCCCACTAAAGGACCAATGGAATGCTTCTACCTGATGTCCTTCTTTTTTTAAAAATGCAGCTACAGATGAAGAGTCCATCCCACCACTTAAAATCACCCCAATCGGATCCTGTAAATCTAATCTCTTTCGGATAGTAGTTCTCATAATTTCACTTGCTAGATTTATAAAGTCTTCCATACTTTTTTCTTTATATATTCCTTGCTCTAAGTAATCTAGACATTCTATTCTGATTTTTCCTTCTTCGAAAATCAATACATTCCCTGCTGTAAGACGGTATACATCATTAAAATAAGTATCTTTATTCAAAATATCACCTAATACCAAAGGTAATAGGTTATTCTTATTTACTTGACTGAGTAGTGGTTTATCTCTTAAAACCTCCCCGATATCTGATGAAAAAAATAATCCATTTGTATCATATCGATAAAAAAGCGACTTTTGACAAACCAAGCTTTTATACAACAGTCCTTTTTTATGCTCATGATCATAAAAAGCTAGTAAAAAAGCACCATCAATCTCCTTTAGTATTGAATAATCTTCTTGAATCAGTTTATAAAACGCCTGGTTTGAATCTCTATTTTTTCCTGACATAATTCTTAAAAGCTTACTGGGACCGCCCCAGATTTCACCTTCAATATTGATATATGTGCTAGCGTCTGAATAAAATTCCCCTGAGCATCTTTTAAACAATTTAGTCACCTGCCATTTTAGGAAAACGATGTAATTCGTTAAAGTGATTTTTCACCCCAGATGGATCACTCACTGGTATTCCAAAAGCCTCAACCCAAGCATGGTAAGGAAAATCCAATGTTGAATTCATCGCAGATTTTGATCCAATGACTACCTGAGCCTCAATGTTTAAATTTCTAAGAACATAACAAAGCACTGAAGCTCTCTCAATGCATAAAGCTTTATCTTTTCGAAATATATTCAATATAGCAAATGTCAAAGTAGTAATCTTTCTAGCAAATAAATAGTCTTCATAACTCTGTTTTCTCATAACTTTAGTTTCTTGATGCATCAATTTTATTGCCCCTACGTTATGGTACTTAATTATAGAAATCACTGTTGAGTAAATCACCTTAAAGAGTTGAAGCAATGTTAGCTTAGAAGTAGATATATTTTCACTTGATCCCGTCATCATTGATTGATAATAATCCATTAAGTTACACCCCTCTTGATAGAATAGGGTGCAATCAATGATTGCACCCTTGTTGTAATTAGAGATTGATACGTACATTAGAAGCCAATTTAGACCACTGGGTTTTCATTCCATCGTCATTATTTTTTCCATTTTGTCCTGTGAGTTTTTCCAAATCGCCTACAGCCATAATCGAAGGTTTTTCAAACTTGATTTTTTTGATCATGATCATACTCCTTTCGCTTTAATACTTTTATTATAAAGCTAAATAAATCATTTTTTCATACTAGTTTAATTATTCCAACATCTAACTTTTCCGTTTCGGTAATCGTCTATTAATTCCTAACCGCCGCAAATTAGCCCAAATGGTATAAGGTGTTGATTGAAGATAATCTGATATTGCACTTACAGACATTTCTTTTTGCCAATATAGATCATACAGTAATTCCTTCAATTCATTATTAGATAGTTTCAATTGCCTAGATAGATGATTTCCTTTTGAAAGCTTGGGTATACGATAAAGCTCAAGATTACTGAGAATCGTATTAGGTGAACACTTAAAGTGTTTGGCTAAGTCACTGTAAGTAAAACAATCTTCAAGATACAATTTACTTAGTTCATCTTTAGGAAGCTTTCTCACAACGAAACCTCCACCTTTTCATTCAAAAAAGTAACCTTGTAAGGTCTTGCCGAACAGACCTTTTAATCACCTGGACTTTATCTGAAACTCATGCCAAATACTATTTTGTGTCAAGGTGCTCTTCCGTTTCTCAATCTCTCCCGACTCCATAACTAGCAACTCAATCTTTAAACAATTCCATTAACTTTCTCGAAACATGTGACATATCTTGATTTTTAACTACTAACTTCCCATCGACTAAAATCGAATATGCACGATCTTTTTGATCAAAGACAACTTGTATTAGATCGCCAGTTGATGAATGTGTCATTATTGATGCGGCATCACCTTTTTGTAAATCTCTCAAACTTATTTTACATTCCTCTTTCACCAAATCATTCTGCTTTATAATAGTAGGTAATGATACAAGATATTGTTTTTTCTCCAACTGTGAAATCAGTTCTGTTGTCATTCCTAATTCTAGTCGAATAAATTTCTCTTGAAAATCTGAACTAGTAATTGCTGACACCAATTTTTGTTGGTACATTTGTAATGCCAGTTGCAATACACGTTGCTCATCTTCATTGACCCAAAGTGTTAATTTTGTTTTCATGATTTGATCAACTCCAATGAGTGGGTGTATTATATATTTGATTACTAATTTTGAAAGGTAGATATCTTGTTTCCCCAAAACTTTGAATTTCTACCTTTCCCTTTATCTGTTCACGAACACTTTTTTTAATCCTCATTTCTGGAAATTCCTTGCTTTCGATTAAATCACCCTTCATTAAAACTTTTTGTATTTGCCTCCTTCCGTTATCAAACGACTGAGTAATAACTTGGAAATCCATTATAGACTCCCCTTTCTTGTTTAAATTCAACCTGATATAAACACTAATGTAATTAACTACTTTCTCTCAGGAATGTTTGTACTTTTTTGACTGTCCCTATATTCATATTCTATTATTTTTGCTACAATAAAACAAAGTATAGCAAATCGTAAAAATAGATTGTTTTTCGTTAATTTTCGTTTTTTACTATTCTAAAAACAATAAATTCACGAAATTACACAGGGATAATTTCTCATTTTCCGAAAAATACCGCTAAACACCATCTTTTCGCAAAAAAAAATAAACTTTTTCAAAAGAGGTGATTTAAATGGATTTGGATCGCAAAGCTCTTGGGGAACAACTGAGGCAATTACGTAAAAGTAAAAATTTAATTATTAAAGACATTGACTCAATGGGTTTATCAGGTGCATCGGCAAGCAAAATAGAAAATGGTCATCCTTCAGTTGGACTCAAAATGATTAAAAAATATTGTGGAATTTTGGGATTTGACTTTAGTAAATCACCAATGCTTGACAATCAAACAGTTGAAAAAGATCAAGACAAGCCTCTCAAACTAAAACTAACAATAATTGAGAATTTGGTCAGAGATAATCACCCTAAATTAGCCTTAGAAAAGCTAAAAGAACTAGATTTACACCCGTCTCACACATTAAAGGCTACTCATCATTTTTTAAGAGCAAAAATATATTTATTAAAAGGTAATGTAAATGAGGCAGAAAATTACTTTCAAAAGGCTATTCAATCGATTGAGAACCATCCAGAATTCGCTCTTAAATCAAACATTAAAGCGAACGCCTTTGTGGAGCTAGGGTCAATCGAATACAAGAAAAATAATTTTTCTAACGCACTAAAGTTAGCAAAAAGAGCAGAAGAATCATTTATAGAACAAGGAGAACGGAAATTTTTAAAACATGTGATACTGATGAATCAAGCCGTTTATCTTGAACTGCTCAATAAAAATGAGCAATCTCAAGTCATCCTAAATAAAATCAAAAACGAGATAAATGAAATTGAACATCTTGATGTTATCTTGAACATGTATGACGTAAATGCAATCATTTTACAAAAGTCAGGGTTATATCGTAAAGCAATCGAATCCATTGAAAAAGGACTAGAAATAGCTATACAAAATAATAAGCATGGACGAGCAGGAGAGCTATGGAAAACGCTAGGAATAATCACAAAATCCATGCATAAAAATGCCTTAGCTATTGAATACCTAGAAACAGCAAAATTTTTACTGAGCAATCACAACAAAAAACATCAACTCATAGTTGTAGACAAAGAACTAGCTGAGATATATAACAAACAAAAAAAGTGGAGAAAGGCTAAAAACTTACTCCAATCTTCACTAGCTAATATTGATAGTAAAACGCATATACTGAGATATATACAAGCCAGACTCACTCTTGGGATTAGCACATATCATTTGAAGGAATACGAAGAAGCATATGAACATTTTGAACAGGCGTTGCAATTATCTAAAAAACACAATTTAAAATCACTTGAGTACAAATGCACATTAGAATTAGGTAAATTATTGAAAGAGACTGATCAGACAATGTACAATCAAAATCTAAACAGACTTTTCTCACTAGCCCTTGAGTTAGAGGAAGAAGGAGGTGAGATTAATGAATAAATTACATGGAGATGATGATATAACATAGCGGATTGTAATTCTCAAAAAGATAACCATCATTGAAACGATGGTTGTCTTTTTATTTCATATCAACTGTAATACACAATTAGTTCCCCTGGCCTCCTACTCTCTCTTTCCTTCCGCTTCCTCTCACTATTAGCCGCCTTTATAAACTCATCCTCAACCCCATAAATCCGTTCCCTATTTTGTATCCATATTGGATACCACTCACGCCTTAATTGCTCTTTGATTGGTATCTTTTTATTACGAGTACTATAGTCTATACCATCTGTTCCTATGTGACATTCTCCTGAATCGCTGGTTAGACGACTGATTAAAACTTCTTTACTATGTCGTCTCTTCAACTGATAATCTGTTAATATTGGGTACTCATGACGGTTCCGTTTCCACGGGTCCTTATCCTCAAATTCCTCTTTTAAAATAAAATTAGCCAACCATTCAAGTTGGCTAGAATCAGGCCTTTCATTTTGTGGGTATTTTTCATTTCTCGGAACCTGGTCTATATATCCATCAATTAAATTCTGTATTTTCTCAACTCTAAACTCGCGATTAGATTCGTTCTCTTGGATTAATCCATTCACATCTAATTTAAATCGCTCTTTATAGTCCATCTCTTCACCCTTCCTTCCTAGTAATCCCATTGCTTAAATATATCTGCTATTTTCCTACATGCTGACTTGATCAATCTCTTAACTTGACGGGTTGATATATTCATAATTCGGGCTATTTCATGTATGTTACTGACTTGATCATATTTATAAATCAGTACGTTATTTTCCAATGATGTCAACTCGGCTATTTGTATAGCTCGTTGTAGATCAATTAAAAAATCGTTTAATTCAGTCCGTTGATATCTTTGTTCATGAATTCGATGGATATTCATTAAGACCTTATGAACTCCTTTCCGTCCTCGAATTCGATACTTATAGTTAAAATTTCTCTCGTCTTGCCCTGGTACAAATCCGCTTTTTCCCATATTTACATCTCCTTTTCTGTTTGAATTCCATCCCCTAGTTCATCGAAGGGAAAAGAAAAAAAGACTCAAGCGTATAAGCTGAGTCTCCTGTAATCCATGATTGAATTTACTTGATCTTTAAGATCATCAAGTGATCCCTCATTCTCAACTAAGAAATCATAAGTCATTACCTCTAACATCCGTTCCGTTTCATCTCTTAACTGTTTCAAAGTACATTCATCACCACGTTCAATTATTCGGTCTATTCGCATTTCTAGTGGTGTCTCTATTTTGATCACCTTTACACCGTGATCTTTAGCCCAAAGCCTTTCATTTGGCTGTCGGATATCGGTTATTACAAACTTAACTTCCTCTACCTCATCAAATAGGCTCAAATGGGTATTAATATCTGCAACCATTAACTTAATCCAAATATCAGAATCAATCTTGCGGCATTCTTGTCCGAACCATTGATATAAACCACGATCCTTTGCAGTGGATTCTCCAAATAAATCATTAGCGGTTATTTTCAATTTGGTACCAAATGCGAACTTGATATATCCGTAATTCTCGATCAAGTAATCTGCTACAGTATCCTTACCCGACCTTGCTTGCCCCATTAGACCTAAAATTCGAGTGTTTTGTTTTAATTTCAAATTAGTTGTATTCGCGCTATACTGCTCCATAAATTGTGGAACCAGTTTCTTAAAATCGATATCAAATTTATTCATCCTCTGATTCCTCCGTATCCAAATAAATTAAAAGCTGATTCTTTTTTTACTTTATATGCCAAACGGTAAAGACGACCCAAATCTACACAATCTATCAAATCTAAAGTACGAAAATAACATAATGCAAAATCTTTCATTTTTGCATCTATCTTCTGTACATAACTTTCCTTGTCAGATAAATCCATCCCCCAAAACAAACGATAATGTTCAATCATAATTTTGTTAACTTGTTGAACTCCTATTTTGGGAATCGTCATAAAAAAATAACCCTCCTCGATTAATTGAAATATGTGAGGGAAAAACCTTGAAGGGTATCCATAAGGGTCAAGATCAATAACATTGAATTTTTGTTTTTCATAAATATAGTGATGAATTCTTTTGAAAGAATCACATTTCATTATCTTTAAATTAGGATTCTTTATTTGCTCTAATCTGCAAATTTTGGTTTGATCAATATCATGTGCAACCACTTCTCCAAATTCCAGATACAACTTTGTTAAATTACCATTACCAGCGTGCGTTTCCAGAATTCGATATTGTTGATCCTTTGATAAAACCCTGTTAATCTGTTCTTTCTTCTCAATAGGATGGTGATGTTTATCGTTGTTTTTAGACTGGTGTAACCTTATATATTTGTGTTTCACACTGGATACTGTTGTATTTAAAACTTCTGCAATCTCTTTGTAGCTTTTATTTTCCACATCCTTCATTCTCAAAAGCTCTTTTGCTAACTTATCAGACCATTTCATAATAAACGGACTTTTTCAATATTTGTTAAATCAAACTCCAGTTGAACCAAAAGCCCCATCTCCTCTCACTGTATTCTCGATTTTGGCAACCTCTATGAATTCAACCTCTGGCAACTTTTGAACCACAATCTGGGCGATTCGATCACCCGGATGAATGATAAAAGATGATTTTCCAAGGTTGGTTAAGATAACCCCAACCTCACCACGAAAATCACAATCAATTGTACCAGGCGAATTAAGGACAGTTACTTGGTTCTTTAGTGCGAGACCTGATCTTGGTCTAATTTGAATCTCATACCCTCCTGTTATCTCGAACGCTAACCCAGTAGGAACTAAACGAGTTTCCCCTGGTTTGATTACCATCAATTCATCAATTGCCGCTGACAAATCAAAACCAGCACTACCTATCGTTTGGCGTGCTGGTAATTGGGCATTTGGATGTAATTTTCTCACTTTTATTTTCATGCACTCACCTTTCCTTTCCGTTCGATTTTCTTGATCTTACGAGGTTTCTCATAAGATAGATCAGGATCAAATTTAACTGACCCGAACATCGTTCCAACCACTTTATCAACATCAATTTCACCCGAATTATAAAGATCGTAAAGCTCACTATAATTTGTCATCTATCATTTCTCCTTTGTTTTTGGATATAAAAAGAACCAAACTTTTTAGTCTGGTTCTTAGCGAATCGGACATGCTCCACCTTCGCAATCATCTATGAGATTCTCGTCATCTTCACTCACAAGATTAAAGCCTGTAATTTCCCAAGGTTTCTTTTTGATTTTTGCGCTCATTTCCTCATACTGCTCTTTTGTAATCTCTTCAAGCGGCATTTGTGGGTAGGTTCCCACGGCATGAGGTAACAGGGAAGTAGATTTGATTACTCCTTTGTATTGGTCAAGAATCTGGGCTATTTCCTCAATCTTGTCTTCCTCTTTGCCCTCCTCCTGCTTGAATGTCAAAGTTGCGGATACTGCATTATCTGACCAATAATTAGCCAATAACGCCTGGTTTGCAGCTTGTTCTTGTAACGGAACCTCTCCAGAACCTTTGAAACCTTCTAAATGGGCTGTTGGTGCAGCGATTGGGAAACTGAATACAAGAGTATTCGAATCATAAATCGGGTTCCCATTTTGGTCTACACCTTGATAAACGGGCTCGTGATCATAACCACATTCTTTCAGCATTTGGACAATAGGAGCATTTGCAGCAACCCGAATTCTACGAATCATGTACTTTGACCAATGGTGATGAATTCCAGCAGAAACGCCCATAAGTAAAGACAATGTCCCAGAGGGTTTAACTGTTGTAACTTTTATTGATGGTTCTGCTTCTAACTCATAGGCTTGTTCCAAATTATATATTTGCACCCATCTATACATACTGTCTAAATAGTACCTTATTCCAGGATCGTCAATTGATTCAAATTTCATTAATAACCAATCAGTAAATCCTGTTATTCCTACTCCTAACCGTCTATGATGGTATACTACATCTCTAGTAGCTTCCCACTCATAAGGACGGAATGTGACTCTATACGCAAATCGAGCTGCTAATTTACAAACTTCCTCGCAGAGTGTTCGAGGTTCTTTCCCACTTGAAATCAACTCATGGATTTTAGGTATATTGATTTCAAATAGGTTACATGGTGAGGCATTAGGCAAGGTGATTTCCCCACACGGATTAAAGCCTTCAACCTCTTTATCAATCCCCTCTTGATAACCATCTGCAATTCGCCCATAATTACGGGACAAATTGATATTTGTATATCCAGGCTCCCCATTGTAGTAAATATTCTTAGCCAATTCCCTGAGCGTTTCTAAATCAGTTTCTTCACTAACATCCACACTATTATTACTAGCCCAACGCCATTGAGAGGCAATTTGATTCTTTTCTAGGTTGTAGTTTTTGGACTCCACGAAATCCTTGCCCTCTTGATCACCAATTAGAATTAAAGCAGTACGGCGTACATTTCCAGCCACAACACAACATCCGATATTCTGGATAATATCGCCCCAATCAACGGAGGTTAATTTCTCCCCTACTCGATTGTTTAGGATTTCATTTACTCTCTGTAACATTTGAACCAATGGTGCAGGACCCGAAGCAATACCACCAAATCCTTTAATTTCGGTTCCTCTCGCGCGAATACGGGATAAATCAATTACAATATTAGATGAACTACCTATAAAATGACTATCAATAACTAGACTTAACGCTCTTACCCATCCTTCACGGGAATCTTTGATTGATAAAATGGGACTATCAAAATTCATAAATTCGAAATTAGATACAACACCCAAAGGCTTCAATTCACTGTTATAATCTGGGTGATGAGTTATACATTCAAAAGTTATATTTACTTTTCGGGCTACTTTAGGCATTTGCTCCACATTTTTTTGTTGAACATTAACCCCTACTCCACCTCCCAGCATTGAGTTATCAAAGGTGAAAGCAGCAGCAAAAGAGGGAAGAGGGGTATTAGGTAAGCCTAATACAGGCTTAATTTTAGAATCCCCATAAGGTTGAGGACGCATTGATACAAACCAGCAATTATTCTCAGCGGCTCCAACACGCTCAGCAAATTCCGTACCAGTCATCCACAATCCGCGACCAGGTGGACATATTACCAAATTAAAAAAGAGATGATAAAACCGCTTCATCTCCTTTACTAGCTCTTCTTTTCGGTTGTCAGTCCATTTCCCAATTTCTTTTAATCGGTTAGCTTCAATATTAAAATTCCCTTCTGTGACTCGGTGACATGTTTCCCACCATTGTTCCATGGTGCCGTTCGGTTTCTTGCGTGAATAGGTTCGTAAGTAAACTACATAACCTAAACCATCAAACCCCCAATCAGGATTTTTTCCTTTATATTGACTAATGAATGATTCCGGTAAACTAATTAATTTTTTCATCTGCATTCCTCCTAATCTTGTTTTATTAAAATAATTGCAGGGCCTTCAATGTTAATTTCTTCTTGATAAGTAGTAATTATGGCATTGCTATGAGGCTCTATAAAAATGGTACTGACTCCTTCTCTCTTTTCAAGCTCTTCAGATATTTCCTTTGTTGAGTAATCTTTCAGCGGTGTTGTATTGCATATCAAATTTCCGAAAAATTTATTACGTAAATATCTGTCCCTATCGCTTTTAAAGTCATCACTCATGGTATTCAAATCCACTGTCCATTCCTGTTTATCTAGCTCTAAAACAACCTCTTCAACACGCTCCATTCCGTGATGAATATGAATATATTCAAGACAATCTTGAATTGACTGCATGTTGAAGCCTCTTTTTTCTATTACATCTTTTGCCTCTGCTTCTGTCGCTCTATACTCAACCATTAACCACTTTACAAACTCATCAGTCGTCATTACATCAGAAACAAAATCGTCTACAATGGATGAAAATACAATCCATTTTCCGTTTTGTTCCACGTTAAATCTGGGCATTATTTATCCTCCTCTGATTCATACTCCATTCCATGCTTAACCTTAGCGTCATGGATCGCCCTTGAAACCACTCCATCTACAAAGTGACCAAACAGTGTTTTAGGCATATACTTATCAGGCTTAACCTCTCTGAGCGTCTTTCCGTCTTTAGTAGTTTGATTACCAGCAATAAGAATCCCAATATCTTCAAAGAGTGGTGTTAGTGGGGATTCTTCTAATTTCTCGTTTGTCTCGCGTTGCTTTTTCATGAGTATAATCCTTTCTCTAATCTCTCAGATAGTAATAACATTGCTTGGCTAACAGCTTCTGTCAATTGCGCCAATTCTTCGAATGTCAATTGGTCGATAATTTCACTCAAATCATCAAAATCCATTGAAGGCGTTAATCCTTCCCAAACAATCATTTTAATATCCTGAGTTGTATAATAACTGGATTCCTCTTTTAGAATTCCTTTAACGTTTAGGGTAAGAATAGTCCAAAGATTATAACTTAAATATCTGGGTTCATCTAACATTACCAAGATTTTTTCACTGCTCATTCACTTTAACCTCCTTCTCTAATTTTCTCATTTTTATTAATGCAAACAGCGGCCCACATGACAGCCTCTTCAAGTTTGGTTAAGGTTAGGGATTTTTCACGGCTATTCGGTAAGAGTTCAATGACTACCTTCATCAGTTTGTCGGATTCCTCTTTCAATATTTGCATTTTATCCATACATATCAACTCCTTATAAAATTAAGAGACTTCGTACCAAGCAACATGAGTTCCATTAGTGCTTTTTAGACACCAAAAACGCCACAGACAAGCCTTGTTTATCAAGTCCATGACGTTTTTGGTACTTGCAACCCCTAGGGGTTGCAAACGAGCACCACTATTCCAATCATTAAAAAAACAAGTAATAAATTAAGCCAAATAAGCATTAAAAACATGAAGATATTTATTAGAACGTCAATCCACTCTTTCAATCTGCTCAAACAACCACCCCATTTAGAAACTAAAAAGGACGCTTTAATTTGCGTCCTGTTCCTCTTTAAACTCTCTTAATACATCGCAGATTATATTAAAAGTTTCATCCACCCGATCAGGTTCGTGGAACAACATACTCCATAACTTGATTTTGATTTCTAATTTTTTCTGTTGGTATCGCTCGTGGTTCCTTGCTACATCAATATCAAACTGCTCAGGGTTAAATTCATATTTGCTTGAACCCATATTTGATTGTTTCTTCATTTTCATCCCCCGATCTATCCCGAAGCACGGCAAAAAACATTAGATTCTCATACATTTTTATTGGGCGTGATTCCCCATCTTGTATATCTTTAATTTCAATGTTTGAAAAAGCTACCTGTTTATTGAATCTCAACTCTAGATATGAATTCACAATTTGATAGATATCACCTATATCAAGCTCAATGAACTCTTTTAGTTCTTTTTCCATTAGTTATCATCCTCCCCAATCAAAAAAGCGATACACACAGCACATGCATCACTTTCATCTTCGTTTTCAAATTGATAGTTACCTAACATCTGACTAACAACCTTCTGAACTTCTTCTTTGCTTGCCTTTCCTGTTCCAGCTACCCGTTTCTTAATAGTCGTAGGAGGCAATTCTTTAACCTCACAATCCAAGATACTATAAACAGCTCCTACAACCCTCTGGATCGCCTTTGTAGCCTGATTATGACGTACATACCCAGACTCAATAACTACTACATCAATATCATAGTCCAGTATCAACCGTGATATATGATATTGAATTCGTTTTAATTTCTGGGTTAAAGTATGTTTGGGCTTGGCTTTAATGTGACCCACTTCAAGTAATTTATAAACCCCTTTCTTAGCCTCAATCACGGCATAGCCGGGAGATGAAAGAGATAAATCTAAGCCTAGCATTATGATGTTATCAACCCCTCTCCCAATGTCGAACCACAATTCCTTTTTTAAATGGAACCTCTTTACATGTTGATCTTTTCGAATCTAACCACTCATGCCAGTAGTATTTACCCTCCGTTTGAAACTCTGATTTATATACAATCTGCCTTGCTTCTTCTTCAGATTCAGCAATCACAATAAACTCACTATCTTCCTCATAATCCCAATCTAACCGACCCAAACAGTATAATTTATTCAACCCACTCACTCATTCAAGTTCATAATCCTCAGCCTCTTTCGCTTTCTTCTCTAATTCAATTACTCTTTTTTCCAATTCAAATAAGATATCTGCAAGTGCCGAAATTGAGGCTCTCAGAATATTTATTTCAATCATTCACAACCACCCCCTAATCTGATCAATGTAATCAAACATAAGTTTATAAGTTTCTAAGATACGTTTATTTACTTTGGAGTCGTTGTGGAGTCCCATTCCTGTATACTCTTGTTCTAATTCGTCTATTTCATCAGGTGTTATTGATCGAGCGATTACATTTTTGTAATTGTTAAAAGTCCATTTTGAAACATCTAATTTAGGTGGTGTTTCGTTCTTCACCATCTCCATTACTGATTCAAACCGTTCTAGTAAGTCCGTTCGATCCTCATCCATGATTCGATAGTAAAAGCAACGCAAATCAGGGTATTTAAGCTGCTCATCAGCGCTCATTTCCCAACTCTTTTTAGATAGATTTCCATATAGCAGTAAAAACTCATCAACTCCATATAGGATCGAATAAGCAACCACCTGTTTGACATGGTCAGGATCAGGACCACGCATAGAAAATTGACTAGTCCTAGCTGATGACGTTTGCTTGCTCTTTATTTCTAGTCCAATCCGGGAACCATCTTTGTACTGAATTATTCCATCAGGTTGTCCTCCAATGGGAACACCTGAGTAAATCCCGTATGTCTTGGCGAATTCTTCCCACATAGGAACCTTTAACATTTCCCCTGATTTCGTTTCCATTGTGGTATAGGTTGGTTTGAAAGCTGGATCATTACCGGTCATTTTCTGATAATGCTTATGGATCGCTAACAAATCGTGCTGAATCAAGTCCCCAAACATACCTCCAAGTTTCTGCCAACGCTTTTGGTGTGGTTGAATTGAATCTTCATCTCGCTTATCTCCTTTAGCCATGTGGTAAAGTTCCCGCAAGCAAGATGATGCACTAGAAGGATGAAAATAATGAACCCCCCGTTTTTTCAATCCTTTTGACGGAGGGTTTAGAATCGCTTCATATTTGATTTTATGAATGTAGGCTTCTAAATCCAGGTCATAAGGTTGCTTTTGTGAGTGAAAATTGTTGATCATAGAAAGGAAATCAGTTGTAAGCTGTTCTCCTCTTCGTGTAGTACTTTCCGTTTCCATCTGATCTATGATTTCGCTTGCTGTGCTAGTGAACATTTTATCTCCCCTTTAAAACAGCTCAATTTTTCTTATATATGTGACTTTCCGTTTTCGATCTAATAGGCTATTTGCCGCAAACTCTATGACGATTTTTTCAGGTATTTCTTCCTTCTTTGCATACCCATACCAAAAATTAGTCATTCTTTTGTGAGAGTACTCACAACTACATGCTTCTCTTCTGCTTTCAAATTCTGCATCACATTTTTCACAATGCCACTTTGTTTTAGGCATTATATCATTTCTCCTTTTTCGGTCTACAATTCTCAAAATCCCACTCATCCATTCCGTATTCCTCTGCCCAACGAGGCATCACGACTGTATCAGACTTTAACGGAACCGTGAACCAATCAGGGACGGTTTGCGTCATGACTTCCGAAAACAAATCCATGTTCTTAATGGTCACATCTTTTTTCGGAACTTCAATAATAATTTCATCGTGGATCGATGCAACCAACTTCCAGCCTCTTTCCCGACAAATCTGAGCCATTTTAATACCGTTTAATTTGATAATGTCACTGGTTGCGGAACCCTGAATGACTGCATTGAAACACTCTCTTTCCATCCCTGCTTTTCTTGTCCTTGGTTTCTTTAGAAGGGTTAATTCAGCTTCTATTTCTTCTAATCGTTTCTTATCTTTAATCCGCTTTCTTTCACGGTACAACTTCATCAATTTAGGTTCGTTTTGTTCTGCTTGTTTAACAACCTTTTGATAGTCTGCAAATCTTCTCTTGCGTCCAAATAAGGTTTCAACATAACCGTTCTTTTTCATAAATTCAATAGTATCCTTAACCATTTGATCGAAAGCCGGGAATGATTGATTAAAACGATCAAAAACCAACTGAGCAACTTCCAAAGTTACGTTCATTGTTTCCGCAAATCGTTTAGGTGTCTGCTGGTAACTCATAGCTAATACTCCCTGCTTCATCATCTTTCTAGGAAAAAAAGCGGTTGCTGGTGCTTGGTTTTTGTCTTCTCCACCAGTTTTAGAAACTGGATCATACCAACCATTGTCACGGCAATATTTTTCTGGTAAATCAAAGGCTAACATAGCCATTGTGGTATATAAGTCTTTTCCGTCTAGAAAAATTTGACGCAAAGAATTATCACCATATTTGGTATACATGATATGGGCCTGTACTCTTGGTTCCGCTTGACTTAAATCAGCACCAAGAAACATAAAACCAGGAGAAGGAACCATACATTTTCTAATTGCGGTTCCTTCCTTCGTGCGTGAGGGGATGTTTTGCAAATTGGTGCCCTTGCTAACTTTTCGATTGTCTAATACTAGCTTTCTAGCAATAGCAAAACGGTTAGAATCGGTTATAAATTCACCTATCATATTGCTTGTTCCCCTTGGTCCATTTGCGAATAAGGCATGTGTTCACGTCTGAATTTGGTTACTACTTTTTCAGCTTCCTGTTTATCTAGAAAATAGCCTAAATGATGCATTTTACAATCAACTTGTACTAATGCTCTCCACTTACCTTTTTCTTTATCTAATGTTACTCCTCTGATGCCTGATTTGTTGTTTTTAAAGGCTCCTCTGTAATTCTGCAAATTTTCTTTTTGGGCGCATGCCCTCAAATTAGTTTTACGATTATCTAATGTACACCTATTAATGTGATCTACTACTTTTCCAAAAGGAAAATCTAAAATGAACCTATGCAGTTGAATTGTTTTATATTTTTCTTTACCGTTGATCGTTCCGCTGTAATAGGTATTTTGAGCATAACCCCCACCTACCGGGTTATAACACCATCTGCGCCCCAATTCAATCAAGCTAGGTAAATCCTCGGTATCAATCAAAACCTCATGAACATCACCATTTCTACGGACAATAAAAAAAGCCGTGGTTTCCCCACGAACTTCATAATCATTGAAAGGCATTAATTATAACCCCCATATTCGTTTTTAAGCTCTTTGTAAACATCTATTGATCGACCAGAATACGATTTACTTGCATAACGGCCCGTTTTAGTTCCTGTTGCGTCAAAGAGTGAATGTAATCTACCATCAACATCAATATTGTTAGGTATTGATCGTGTGTAAGTGGTTATTAGTTTTTCGTACTTACTAACTTCTGACAGTGGTTTAAGTGCTGATTCCTTCTCAAAATACTTCTCTAATACCGCTTTAGAAGTAGATCGAGATTTACCAATTTCAAATTCTGGGGTAATGTCTTTGATTCCAAGGTGGTCATAAATCAAATAGGCTTTATGATTACTGTTAGTAAGCGAAAACCCAGATATATGATTAGGATAATTTTCAACCGTTGCTAAAACTGGTTTCTTTTCTAGATGTTTCTTTAACTGAGATGTTAAATTTGAGTACTTTTTAAGGTGTGTTTTACCTTGTACTTCAACCTCTTTTATACTTGATTCAATTTTGTTTTTACGTTCATTCCATTTGTTTATACGTTCTTTTTGTTTTGCTTGCCAATCTTTAATCTTTTTCTGGTTGATGGTTTCGCTCATTTTTCTAACAAAACTATCATTGATATTATAAAAGTCGAATAGTCCTTTTTCCGCATTTTTTAACTGGTTTTCAAATTCAATATTAAGTTGGTTAAGTGCTTCTAAATCAACATTGAATCCAGTTCGTTGTAAAAATACATCTGTCTCTGGTAGTTTTGAATCAATCAAGGTGTTACATTGCCATAGGTTATCTGTTTGTATCATCATTTTTATCTGCCATTCGGTTAATTTCCAACCATACAAAACGTCTAAAATAGCGTAAATGCCTACTATTTCTATATTGAATGGTGCAGGTGAGCATTTAGAAAAAAGATCCTCGAATGTGTAAATTTTATGATCAATTCCAAAATACTTCCCATATTTCTGCACCAATCTTTTTAATCCATATGATTCTTCGTTCTCATTTAGTAAGTGCATAGCATTTAAGCTATCAAAGACACAACCCTTAATTTCTATCCCATCGTTTAACCCCATATGCAAATCAAAACGAGTAGCTCCGAAGTGCCAGGATTTTCCCTCATTGGGATTCTCCATATAAGGCTTAATAGCAGTCAAGAACTTAGAACGGGTTAATTGCTTTGATTCATCTTGCATTTGATACTTATACGGAATCTGATTTCCGTTGATTTCATCGATTCCAGATAAATGAGTAAAAGGTAGATAGAAACCTATCTCCTGCAATGGTAACCAACACGAGTAACCCACTGTCATATCTAAAAACCAATCTGTACCTGTTGTTTCAGTGTCCCATGCAATTAGAGATGTAACCCCTAATTCATCCCATCGTCCAGCCCATTCTTGCCGTTGTAACATGCATTCCGCGTCTAAATCATCAATAAATTGAGCCAGCTCGCTATCATCAGTCAAGACATAAAAGTTATCAGGTTTGGATCGTAGCAACTCATCAATCCGTTGCTTCCTTAATTCAAGGTTCTGTTGATGCTTCAGCTTTTTTCCAATTCTCATAACCTCAGCCTTGGTTAACGGTCCGTCTTTGTCTCGCTGTAAATCTCCTTTTTCAAACTGCTCACGAACTAGGGGGATTAACTCCTGTTCCTTTTTGGTTAGGCTCTTTTTATTGGCTATCTCATCTAATTGGTCTATAAGAGGTTTCTTAGCCTCTGAGACGGCTTCTATACGCTCTCTCGCCGTCTTTGTGTCGATATGGGTAGGATTGCTTAGGGTTAACTGGAGATTCAGATTCATTTAATCCCTCCTAATGGACACTTTTAGACTCGAATCTCATTTCAACACCTAACTGCTTGTTCAACTCATTACAGATTCCTTCAACTAGCAAATCTGCCTGAACAAACTCAGATTTAATCTCAATTTCAGTAGCAATTTCTAAATACTTTAACAATAGAGCAACTCGATCCTCATTCATAATTACCAACCTCCTTCTCCTGTCATAGCTTCCTCATAGAGTTGATCCAAACACTTGCTAAACACTCCATGAAAGTATCCAGGTAGATTCTTGATGTTCATCTTCTTTGTTTTCATAAAAGCAGTACGTAAGGCATAAAGACCAGTTTCAACTAATTCAGATTCAAGGTAAGCATCTTTGAGATACTTGATTTGTCCTAAGTAGACACCGTATAACTGATAGAGTAATTTCTTGTCCTCTACAAAGGAAAAACAAATCGATTTAAATCTTTCATACGGGCTCCAAATACGTTTTTTATTTATATTGATTTCATTGCTTTGATAGATTTCTGTTTCAGGTTCCGAATTTTGTGCTTCAGGGCTTGTCTTTTCTTTGATTTCTGCTTTCTCACGGAGTTCCATATTCGGAGTGTCTTTTACTTCTTCTGATACTTTTTTAAAGGGTTGGAACACATAGAGGTTAGCACCATGACCACCTGATTTAATCCTCATCATGTGATGCTTTGTAACCATTCCTAATGCCTCTAATAGCTTCAAGGATCGAATAACGGTACTTCTAGATAGTTCTGCTATCTCAGCTATTGAATTAATCTTCAGAAAGGCACAACCAACGTATTTAGCAGCGAAACGAGCAAGGACTTTGTAGATAGTTATTGCTGATTTAGTGAGGTTGTGCTTCTTGTTATACAAGTGTTGGCGGATTGATGAGTTTAAAGAATCGATATCCTTAAATTGACTGTACTTTTTAGACAAGGTTACGTATTCGGAATTCAGGTTACTCATGGTGCTTCTCTCCCGTGTATCTATTTTGTTGACATGAAAAAGACCCCCAATAGGAGGTCTTGCTTATTAACTCAATTCAATTAACATCTGATCAAAAGTCTTTAATTCGTCCCCGACTTTGATATAATCAGCGTCTTCTCCATTCCAGTCCTTGATATCAATGATTACCAAACGTTTACGCTTTTTGGGTTTGTGTTTTTCAAGGGATAACATTTGTTTTCTCCTTTCCTTAAATTGAAAAAGAGTACCCAAATCGGTACCCTTTGATCTATGATTTGATCCATTTTTTCCTAACTGCTTCTTTTACAGATACATCCAATCCTAAATTCTCTTTTACTTTCATTAGATCAACAGTGTCATCTAAAACTGGTTGTCGATCACGCAACATTTCTGGAGTCATTTCATCTTTTTTAACCATCTTTTCAAACCCGTAATTATCAGAAACAACTTTATTTGCGATTGAATTAGCTTTCATATAATGTTTCGGTTTTGCGTCTCTAATTTGGCTGATTTGCTCCATTGCCTTTTTCTGATGTTCCTTGTCCATCATTCGAAAGACTGCAAACCCTTCAAGCCCTGATTGTTTCCGTAGGGTTTTTAAAAGATGTTTAACCCACTTTTTAAATTCGATTGCTTCCTTGCGTCTTGAATTAAGTATTGCCTCATAAATACCAAATTCCGAAATGATAGGTACTTTAGGTTTATATTTAAAGTCTTGAAAGCAACCCGCGTAATCTTCGGGTTGCTTTTTCTTCCAATTGAAAGAGTCTATTTCCTGTTGATCCATTCGTTTTGTCATATCGTTCGAATCACGATAACCCAATGCTCCAGCCACATCTTTAGCAACCGCCCACCATTCACCATCTTCACCTAAAACAAACCGAATTTCATGATCTAACCACTTTTCGATCTTGATCAATTGAATAACCTCCAAGATGATTTTTAAGCAAACAAAAAAGGAGGTAAACATTGCTTACCTCCTTGAAAACTGAAGGCACAAAACCTCTTTGTGCCTGAACTGCCAAATTGATAGGTATGAAAAAAAGAAGCCCAACAAATGAGCTTCTAATCCACCTTTGCAAACTAAATTATTAATCTGGAGAAAGTGCCTTAATTAAACCGTCAACAAAAGCGTTATTGAGTTCTTCACGAATTTCTTGTTCACACTCTTTTTTTACCAATAAGACAAATTCCCCTAAATCCTTAAAAGAAAAAACAAAAGAACCCGGTTGAATTAACCTAGGTTCCTGTAATTTTCGCTCATAAGCGTAATCTCTTGATACTTCCATTCAACCACTCCTTAAAAAGGCAAATCATTTGCTGCTTCTTTCACTTCTTCATCTGTCTTTATTGGATCAACTTCAGGAACTTCAAAACCGATTCGGGTAACATCAAATCCGATTTTAGTAAGGTCTTGGATCATTTGTTCATCTGATTTTGTGTAAAGGACTTTGGAGAATAGTTCTTGATTGAATACTTGACCTGCTGTTGCTTCGAAATGAGATTTCTGAGTTTCATTTAAGGAAGTAATGTTCATTACAGGTGTTAGCATAACAGTTGTTTCTGTTTTTTCACCCATCTTTGATAGCTTAAAAGGAACTGTATAAACAGATTCTCCGTACTCTTGGATTTGTGAAGCTAATGCTTTCCCTTGTTTTCGGGTGAATTCAATAACGATTTCATCACCTGATTCCAAAGTAAAAAAGCCAAACAATATTTTAGGCTTAGCTTTCAAGTCATAGATTAATTTACTTAACTGATCATGACCTTCAGGTTTGTAATTGTGTTTTTCCTTAACATCTTCTAGTTGGTTTAAATCTTTATAAAGCTCTTTCACAGCCTTATCAAATGGATCATCACCATTGATATGCGCTAAACAAGCTGAGTTGTAAATCTGGTGGTTTTTAGACAAAAAATACCCGCCATGCGATTTATACTCTACAAAATCGGTCAGTGACGGGATTCGTACTAAAACAGATTCTCCTGATTTTAAGTTTCTTTTATATTTCTTAATATCATCTGTGTTTGTATTCGATTGTTCCGGCTCATCTACTAAAACCTCTGCTCCGCTCTTAGTAAAATAGTCTGTACTACTCATTTAATCATCCTTTCTAGTTCATTCGGTGAGTATAAAAAAGTCCCTCTATATACTATAAGGACACCTAAACCCGAAATTAGGACAAAAAACAGGGAGTTTTCGAAAAAAAATTTATATCTTAAATTTGTAGTAGATTTTAACGTGATTTCCGGGTAAGACATGGATTTTCTCGATCAAAGTTTCTAGGATGCTCCTTAGTCTCATGGTATCCGTAACTTTTAGGCTGATAAACTCTTCTATCTTGCCCCAAACGGAATCCACCAAATAATCCGTATTGCCTATGTTATCCAGTTCTCCCCCCACCTGAGCATGTTCCTTTTCTAACCTTTCCGTATCCTCCTTAATTTTACTTTGCATGAATTCATATTGATTGGGGGTCAATTGGTCACGATTTTGAAATAGATCGTACATATCCTCATTTAACTTTTGTAGTTTCATCGTAATAATCTCCAGTTTAGCCTCAAGCTCTCCCGTTGGTGTGTCAACACCTACAATAAGTTTGGATAATGCCTCCCGTGATACGATTGATTTTAAATCTTTTCTCACCACATCAAGTACATAATTTTCCAGTTCATCAGCAGGAATCCGAGCAGAATCGCAATAAGAAGCCCCCTGCTTATGTTTTAGACTACATACATAAACCCTATTTGTTTTCCGTTCCTTTCTCTTTAGAACAATATAGGATGACCCACAGTTGGGACATTTAATAATACTGGATAGTAAATGTTTTGCATAACGTGGTTTAATATATGGTATCGCATCTTTTCTCTGCGCCAATAGTCTTCTAGCCTCCTCAAAGGTTTCTTTGTCAATAATAGCAGGATGACAATCATCAATTATAGTCCAAGATTTTTTATCATTTTTAACTCTCTTAGATTTCTTTTGTCCATTCTCACTATTACTGTAATCTCGGTAAGTAGTAATACTGGTTTTATTATAAAGAATCCGACCCAAATAAACCTCATTTTTTAGCATACCCAAGACATTTTTACTTGACCAGTTATTACTATTTCTATATAGGATACCTTGGCTACTCAAATGTCTAGATATTCTAAGGGCTCCATAGTTATGTTTTGTGCATAGCTCAAATATTTTTTTTACCACAATTGATTCTTCTGGATGAGGGACTAATTTTCCTGTGCTCTTCTCAACCAAATAACCATAAGGTGGGGGACCGTTCCACTTACCGTCCTTTGCTCTTTGCTTCTTGCCCATCCGAACCTTAAGCGACGTTTTGACCGATTCCTGCTCAGCTAGGGCTGCTTGAACCGTAAACATAAAATCAGAATCAGGTTTATTAGAGTCATAAGACTCCTCATAGCTCAGAACCCGCAGTCCTTGACTCTTAAAACGAGATAATAGGTCTAGAGCATCTTGAGTATCTCGTGCAAAACGAGAGATACCTTTAAACACAACAGCTTTAATTAATCCTTGTGATACAGCATGTCTAAGACGTTTCACTTGAGGTCTATCATAAATAGACCCCAAATATCCTGAAATGCCGAAATCTCGGTAAATATGAGCTTCTGAGACTACACCTAACCCCATTTGTTGTATATATTCTTTTAAGATGCTAACTTGATTGTTAAAACTACTCTCTTGTTCGTCAGTTGAGACTCTGACGTAAATTGCACAAATTTCTTTTTCTCTGTTCAACTTATCACACCATCCAATATAATTGATAAACTATGTAAATCATTTATATATTAGTAAACCTAAAAAGAGTCAATTGTTTTCAGTCAACTCTTTTTCTTTTGCTTTTCTCACAGTCACTTTTTTTCCATTTTGGTTGATTTCCTCGTACACAAGACCCGCGATAATAGTATGTATATCTTGATCACCTGAGACCCGACTACACGTAAAAAGAGGCTTTTGATTTTTCCGTTTACTTTTATTTGTCATAGGTCCTCCCTTGTGTGAAAAAAAAAAGATAAATTATTTTCATTTTTTGTCCTAATTTATAGTTTAGGTGTCCTTATAGTATATAGAGGGACAAAAAACATAATAAATAAAAATAAGATATATCGTTAACTAATCTGCGATTAGTTAACGAATTAATTAGTATCGAAGATACTAATTAATTAAATATCTTTTTATCATTTATCTTTTTATATTTAATACCACCACGGATAAGAAGATTACTAAATTTTATTTATCTATATCAATCATATATTGCATATTTGGGAGTAAACTTAAAGAGAAGTAAATTATTTATGTATTATTAATATCTTACCGTGTTTAATTGAATTGATTCCCTAGACAAATTAGGCTTAAACCAGAAAACGCATAATAATCTATATACAAAAAATACCTTGACTATTGCGTTTTCGTTTTATATAATGCACTTTATACATTTTTTGCAAAAAAATAATATGGTGCAATTTTGGATAGTCAGCAGAAGATGAAGTTTTACTACCATGATGTGCTACTTTTAAAATATCGATCTGTTTTAGATCACGGTGCTTCATCAATTCCATTTCAGCAGCTTCATCTATATCTCCTGTCATCAAAAGTTTATACCCATGAATGGTAAACAGTGTGACAATCGAATGATGATTTGTCTCTTCTTCTAGATGGCGATACGAATGATGCGGATTCCAGAACGACCATTCAATTCCCTGTTCAATCACTCCGCTAATCCCATCATGCGCCTGAACGATTGGAATTTTCATCTCCCTCCATAAATGAATAAGTCGTCTCTCTTCCTTTGTTTGCGCTGGAAATCCATTTCGAATCACCCGTCCAATCGGTAATTGCTTTGTTACAGCTAATAGCCCACCATAATGATCAAAATCTCCATGAGTAACAATCAGATCATCAATTCGCTGAATTCCACGGTATCGTAAAAAAGGTACAACAACTCGCATCCCCACATCAAACGTTTGACCCTGTTTCGTAAATGAAGGAAGACCACCACCATCTATTAGGATCACTCGTCCTTCATTTGTCTCAATCAGTGTAGCATCTCCTTGACCCACATCAATAAATGTAACCCTTGTCTCATGGAGAAACCAGCTAGAAGGCTGTTGGAAGATAATCAATACAATTCCGATCAAACAAAGCAAACTAATCCGATGCTGCCAATGAAAACGAATATGCTGACTAGACAGTACCCACCAAGTGACTAGCAAAAGGAAGTAATAAAAGAGACACCAGCCCAACGAGGGCGGCTCCCAACTTGCATGCCAAGTAAATAAGGGGCGAACAAATAACATGAGCTGATGTATTTGTTCAATGAGAATGCGATTCCAATCTGCAAGCCATTTACCTCCTGCCTGCCATATCAAACTGATCAATAAACTGATACAAGCAATCGGATAGAGTAAAAGAGTTAAAATCGGGGTAAGTAGAAGATTGCTGATGCAGGAAAAGATGGAGCTTTGGTAATAGTGATAAATAATGATCGGAAATGAGACAGCTTCCGCTACACAAGCAGAAATAAACCCACTCCATATGGGACCAAAACGCTCTACCAAACTAGGAACAACGATGATCAGGGCAGCCGTAACAAAGAAAGAGAGTTGAAAGCCAACATCCCAAAGCTGATAAGGATTCCAGCCTAATTGAAGTACATAGGCTGTTGCTAAAAAAGAAATAATATCTTGCCATCGACCTATGCAAATGGCAAACAACCCCAATATACCCATGATTCCAGCTCGGATAACAGGCGGCTCAGCTCCAGCGAAAATCATATATAATGGCAGCATCAGCATTAAGATGGATGCGGCTTTTTCTCTGGTGATCCGTAGCCTTCTTAACATCCAAAAGCAAACGCCAACTAATCCTGTTACATGCATGCCCGAAATGGAAATCAGATGGATAATCCCCAATTGTGAATAAAGCTGTTCCAACGAATCATCGACTTCATTTCTTTCTCCTGTGATCATACTTTTCATCAAGCCAGCCAATGACTTGGGATAGAACAGGTCTAGCTGTTGATTCACCCTTTTTCGTTGTTCATCAATCCAGTTCCAAAGATCGAAGCCGCTAGATTTGGACAACCATTGAATTTGACCGATTGATCTACTGGTAGCCACCCAGTGAATCTTTTGTCGATATAGATACTGCTGATAGTCAAAGCCGCCTGGATTACTAGCAATTTGTGGACGGTTAAAACGGATGAAAGCGATAACTTTCCGATTTCGTTTTAGCTGATTCGCTAGTTCCTGTTCTTTTTCCGTTTGAAAATAGATACTCCATAACATTCGTTCAGGCAAAATCGCTCGCCATTGATCTTTATATAGCACGCGATCTACAGATAAAATGAGTTGAACTTTCCCTTGATCATATCGTGTACCAGAAGTAATCGACCCCGAGACCATCAATTGCTTATCTTCCCAATCAGCTGCAAATTGAGAGTAATTAGCTTCCTGTGTAATCGTATAATAAAAGCCCGCTAAACCAAAAAAGCAGCAAAAAAGAGTAGGCACAATCCCTCGATAAAACCAAATATAAAGTGTGATGCCAATTAACGCTGAAAAGAGGGCTATCATCCAAAAAAAGGTTCGATTCCCCCATTCTCGATCTGCTATAACCATTCCCAGTGTTACAGCACATGCAACTACCAACATCGGGCGAAACTGAATTCCAAAATACGATAACATATTACTTACTTCGATTTATTTCCTAAAAATCCCTTTTTTATCAATCAATTCAAAACGACTGCTATACCGTAGGCAAAGTAATACCTGTTTGCTGTTGGTATTTTCCTTTTCTATCTCGGTAGGAAACTTCACACGCTTCGTCACTCTCTAAAAAGAGAACTTGACATAAACCTTCATTTGAATATATCTTCGCGGGCAATGGCGTTGTGTTTGATATTTCCAATGTCACATGACCTTCCCAACCAGGTTCAAATGGTGTCACATTGGTAATGATTCCACAACGAGCGTATGTAGATTTTCCTACACAGATCGCTAAGACGTTCTCAGGGATTCGAAAGTATTCAACTGAACGTGCCAAAGCAAAAGAGTTAGGGGGAATAATACATACATCACCTTTAAAATCGATAAAAGAATTAGAGTCAATCTGCTTGGGATCGATCACTGGATTTAAGGCGTTATGGAAAATCTTATACTCATCTGAAACTCGTAAATCATAACCAAAACTACTTAATCCAAAACTTACGCTTTCACCTTTCCCAATATTATCTTCAACAAATGGTTCGATCATCTTCTGTTCTAAAGCCATTTTACGAATCCATCGATCTGCTTTAATCGTCATTTTGCCACTCCCTATTAAAAGTCGATCTCTGCTATTTTAGCAAAAATATGCCGAACTTGAATGGGAAAGTTGATTCTGTTTTTTTGATTGATTTCCATGCTTTAATATAATTATAATCTGGTTAAAGTTATATTATTTTAAACAGGAAGGAGTGGCGGGTTTGAAACGAATTTTTTACACATTTCTGACTGCACTCTTCACCACTGCATTGATCTTCCCTTTTTATGCATCTGCCGAACCAATTGGTTCAGTCATTCAAACGATTACAGGTCCATCAGATTATATTGTATTGGATGAAACACAACCTCCTCCTCAAAATCAAGATCAAAATAAAAAGGAACAGCAAAAAGAGAAACCCGACAAAAGCGATGATTTACCCAAAGACAAGTTAGAGAAAATGATAAACAAAGCCAAAAAATCGGTTGGTGACCAAGTGGGTCTCGACTGCTCTGCTTATATCCGCAACCTGTTTAAAACACACCTGGATATCAACCCAGGCGGCGTGACAGATAATATGTATTACAACCGTTTAGTGCTTTCTGATGATGAAATTAAGAAGATCAAAGAGTCAGGCGAAATCTCTAACAAAAGCGAATTTAACAACCTGATTCTGACCGAGAAGGAGTTTAAAAAACTAAAACGCGGCGCAGTATATGCAAAAAGAGTTGCGAAGAAAGATTTACAGCCTGGAGATGTTGTGTTCTATCGCGATACCTACGATTGTGATACATGTAATATCAATCCCCATATCACTCATGTTCAGATATACGTTGGGAAATTTAAAAAAGGTGGAGAATCCTTCGACTTGATTGATACCAGTCTAGGTAACACCGTGGTCGATGGTGACTTGCTCAGCACTTATACAAAAAGCATGAAATGGTATGGAGCAAAGCGTTATTATATTAAACAATGAGAAAACCCCACTTCGTATAGGAGTGGGGTTCTCTCATTATTGACCTACTTGAATCGTGTTACTGACTTCCATCGCCTGCTTTAAATCATCACGTAAATCTTCAAAGTGCTCTAAACCAACAGAAAGGCGCAATAATCCATCGGTTATCCCATGTTGCTCACGAACCTCAGCAGGCATAGCGGCATGTGACATTAGAGCAGGGTATGAGAGAATGCTTTCTACTGCACCCAAACTAACAGCTACGATTGGCAAACGAACACGAGATAAAAGCTCTCGCACACGATTCCCACTGCCCAAGTCAAATGAGAGAACGGCTCCATGCCCATCCGCTTGACGTAACTGCTGCTGGTGCCCAGGATGACTAGATAATCCAGTATAGTATACAGACTTGACTTCCCGCTGTTGACTAAGCCATTCTGCTAATTTACCAGCTGTTTCTGAAGAGACTTTGAGGCGTGTTTGTAACGTTTTTAATCCCCTCATCACGAGCCAACAATCTTGTACTCCTAAAATCGAACCCAACGCATTTTGTAGAAAACCGATTCGTTCTCCAAGTTCTTCATTCGCAGTCACAACCAATCCTGCGACTACATCGCTATGTCCAGCAATAAACTTTGTCGCACTATGTACAACAATATCAGCATCTAACGATAACGGACGCTGTAAATAGGGTGTAAGAAAAGTATTATCAACAATCGTTAATATTTGATGTTGTTTCGCTAAATCGATCAGCTCAGGCAATGGGGAGACTTTTAACAGTGGATTTGAAGGGGTTTCGATCAATAAACCACGTGTTCGATGCTGAATGGCAGCTTTGACTTTCTCCACATCCGCTGTATCTACGAAATCCGTAGTAATTCCTAAACGTGGTAATACTTCCGATAAAACACGGTATGTTCCACCGTAGACATCCTGCGAAACAAGAAGATGATCTCCTTGTGAAAAGAGAAATAAGACAGTGGAGATTGCGGCCATACCTGAAGCAAATGCAAAGCCATGTGTTCCTTCCTCTAGTGTTGCGATTGCTTGTTCTAATGCATGTCTGGTTGGATTCCCCGACCGAGCATAATCATAGGGGCCTGGTTGATCAATTGAAAATTGATGAAATGTCGACGCTTGATAGATTGGCACACTTGCTGCTCCCGTATTGGGATCAATCTCATTACCTGTATGAAGTACTTTTGTTTCAAAATGCATAGATGCCTCACTCCTCATTTGTTGTCTAATGCTTGTTCAAGGTCAGCAATCAAATCATCGACATGTTCAATCCCAACCGACATGCGCAACAGTCGATCACATACACCAACAGCTTCACGAATTTCCACAGGAATATCGGCATGGGTTTGCGTAGCAGGATACGTAATAAAGCTTTCAACTCCACCTAAACTTTCAGCGTAGGTGATCAACTGCAATCGCCTTAAAAAAGGTTGTACCTGCTCAACATCTTGTAAACGGAAAGAAAGCATTCCTCCATCTCCATCTGCTTGAGAAGAATGAATGGCATGTCCATCTTGATCCAATGAAGGATAAAAGATGGACTCAATACATCGATGCTGTTGCAGAAAACCAACGAGTTTGGTCGCATTTCTTTGGTGCTGATCCATACGAATCGCTAATGTTTTCAAACCTCGTAATAATAGAAATGCATCAAAAGGTGCTAACGTTGCGCCAATCGTGTTATGAAGAAACCCAATTTGTTCTGTTAATTCCACTCCTTTGCTAATAATCGCACCTGCCAAGAGGTCATTATGACCCCCTAAGTACTTGGTTGCACTATGAACCACAATATCCGCTCCCAATTCAAGCGGACGTTGTAAATAAGGTGTGCAAAATGTGTTGTCCACAATGGTGAGCAAATCATGAGCTATGGCAAGTTGAGCAATCGTCCGAATATCTGTCACTTGCATCAATGGATTGGTCGGCGTTTCTACAAAGATTGCTTTTGTGTTCTGCTGAATCGCTGCCTCGACTTCGTCGATTTTACGTAAATCGATATAAGAAAACGAAAGCCCTAAACGACTTAACACCTGTTCAAATAATCTGTATGTTCCACCATACAAATCAAGTGAAACAATCAGATGATCTCCCTGTGAAAACAGACTCAACACTGTTTGGATGGCAGCCATACCCGAACTACAAGCAAACCCTCCATCTCCACCCTCCAACTCTGCTAACGTCTCCTCTAATACATGTCGGGTCGGATTTCCTGTTCTCGTATAATCATAGCCAGTACTTTGTCCATCAATATGTTCATAAGCGGTTGATAGGTAAATCGGAACATTGATCGCTCCATTCTGCCTCTCTTTTCGCGTTCCCACTTGTGTCAAACGAGTTTCTATTCGCATCCAAAAACCTCCTCAAATATCACTCTCTTTCCACCAAAAAACCCCTTCTCAGCAGAGAAGAGGTCAGATTTTATCTGTATACCATCTTCTCTCATCTCTCAGAAACCATAGTCTCTGCAGGATTTGGCACCATCCAGTAAATTAATTACCGAGGTTGCCGGGTTTCATCGGGCCAGTCCCTCCACCACTCTGGATAAGAGAATATCCATCTATTCATATTCATTTACTTGATTGTACCGAAGCTATTAATTGCTGTCAATCAATTGTCTCAAGGTTCCCTTTCTCATATAATAAAAGAAAATGCCAATAATAGAAACATACTAAACTAAAATGAATCGACCCACTAGCAGCTGTAATTAAGCAAATAACTAGGAGAGTGTAAATTGGAACTAAGAGAGCTAAAAGAAAGAACCATTATTCGATTGCGTGAACGTGGTTTTGCGATTGAGGAAATGGCAGATGTGTTACTTGAAACAATAGCAAAGGATATTCAAAACCAAACGTCGAATGGTCAAATGATCGATCGTGAGCAAGTCATCAAACGTGGGCAAGCTATCGATCGTGAGCAAGCTATCAAATATATTAGCATGGCATTTGAAAATCGAGCCGTTCTACAATCTGCTTTAGTGGGGATCAATCTTGATGTACTTGCCGAACAAGGAAAGTTAACAGAACCTTACTTATCTGTCATCCGTTCTGACTTAGGAACATTTGCCGTTGATGAAACATTGGTTGAATGGTCACTCAGTACCTGGGGAAAAAGAAATTTTGCTCTATTTGATACAATCAAATCTGGAGTCGTGCAACGAGCTGATAAAGATAAGCTACACTGTCATACCTTTGCAGATGATGTTTTAGGTATGTTTATTGCGCAAGGGTACAAGCTATACCAAAAAGATCTTGAAAACACCTTAGATGATAAAAGTGTACGATCTGTCGAAGAATTTCCCATTGATGATTCATTAATCTATAAAAATGGCATAGAACAACCACCAGAAAATGAAGATTTTAAGAAGCACAATCCAGCCAATTATCGTAATGATGTCCTAAGAGAAGCAGTAAAAAAAGAACTGGCACCTTTTGAAAAAGAACTAGAGGGATTAGCGAAAATATCCTTTGGTATGCAAAAAAAGTATATTCCTACAGTGATGCCTCGAATGGTCAAAAAAGCACAGCAAAAAGTGCTCACAAGCAAAACAGAAGTGCATGCTGCTATCTTGACTGCTATTGAACTTGATCGTCTCTATAATAAGCAACTTGAATTAGATCAACGCCCTTCATCGGAACGTGATTCAAATCAATATTACATTTTCCCAGAGCTGATGGATGAAATTAAAAACAGCCCAACATTTGCCCCTACGATCAATATTGCAGAAGGTGCTGCGGAGTTTTATGGCGTAGTTGGTCGTACCAATTTTGGTAAGTTATTACGCCCAGAGGTTCAAGAACAATTCCCTACACTAAATAGTTGTATTCCTTCATCGGAAAACAAAAGCCCATTCATGTCCAAAATGGCCCTGATGATCGTAGCTGGGACAAATGGAAAGATTGCTAGTGATTTTAAAAGAAATACAGAACGCTGGAGCAAAGACATTTTGCAGCCTTTGCAACCGATTAAAACGAAATATGATCAACTACGATCAACCCCACCAAAAAATAGGCAACCAATCATTTCTAATGCCCTTGATCAAGGTAAAAAGATGATCGACAAGATCATCACGACGAGAGCAAAAGGTAGTCGAATGAAACCGCTTGAAAAATAAGAATGGAAATTCCTGGCTCCATGTGCATACATCACCTGGAGCCTCATTTATTTTTGAAAGTGAGGAAGAAATTGATGAAATATGTTAGCTATTTGTTTATCTGTCTATTGATGTTGATTACAGCTTGCCAAAATCAAACGCCAGAGGCCCAAAAGCAATCCACTTCAACTACTCAACAAGCACAACAAAACCAAAAGAAACCAACTCAACAACCCGATGAGCAAAAGCCTGATGATCCACAAAGCAAAACAACTCCCAAACAACCATCCACTGATCAGGACAAGCCAAAACCTACTCCAAATAAAGAGCAACCGCCAACTGAGCAGGCGAGTGTAGTGGGTCTGATCGACAATATCAAAAAAATGAAGCAAGGGAAAACACTTTTACAGATTCGCAAAGATCAAGAGATTATTGGTAAGATCACTATCATTGACCAAAAGACCAATATTCGCTATGCTCATCGAAAAACACTTGTCCCTGTGACTGTCGACGATCTGCGTAAAAACCAGGCTGTATCCATATGGTGTAACGGCCCTTTTTTAAAAATATTCCCAACTCAATGTGAAGCAAAAGAAGTGGTCATCGAAGACTAATCTATTCATGATGAGTCGATTTACTTCCCCTCCATGTAAGTTAACGCTACCATTGAGTGAAACAGAGTTAAATGAGAAGCAGACGACTTAAAGGGTGGTCGTTTCGAAAAACTTGAGAGTATGAAATCATCATGAAAAGGATGTCAGCTATGCAAACACCGCCTACATTGTACTTTGAATTTGAACAAAATCCACTCATCTTTGAAAATCCAACTGAAGTCATCGTTGCTCAGCAAATTGATGAAGTATTACCTGCTATTCACCAAATTGAACAACGAGTCAAATCAGGGTGGTATGCTGCCGGTTTTATCAGTTATGAAGCGTCTCCTGCTTTTGATCCCGCTTTTTGTGTAAAAAAAGAGTCGCAACTTCCACTGCTCTGGTTTGGCATTTTTTCAGCTCCGCTCAAGCAATCCATTCAATCCACAGAAGAGAATTACTCTATATCAACATGGGAAACCGAAACCAGCCAAGCAAATTATCAAGCCGCTATCTCAACGATCAAATCACATATTGCTGCAGGTGAGAGTTATCAAGTTAATTACACATTAAGACTTTCAGCTTCTTTTCAAGGTGACGATATTTCGTATTACCAACGACTATCTCGCGCACAACAATCACAATACAGCGCATATTTAAACATAGGCAGATATCGTATTCTTTCTGCATCACCTGAACTCTTTTTTTCTTTTGATGCGCAACATGTAAAGACGCGTCCGATGAAAGGAACGATTCAACGCGGACTCACTGCCGCAGAAGATGAAAAATTAAAAAGTCAATTGCTCCATTCCGAAAAAGAACAAGCAGAAAATTGGATGATTGTAGACCTTCTGCGCAATGATTTAAGCCGAATCGCAAAACCAGGAACAGTAAAAGTAAAACAATCTCTTCAACTTGAACAATATCCTACCATTTGGACATTAACCTCGACTGTAACAGCCCAACGAAAAGAAGCAACAAAGTGGTCTGATCTGCTACATGCCCTCTTCCCTTGTGGCTCTGTTACTGGAGCCCCTAAAATAAAAACAATGGAGATTATTGATCAACTAGAAACAAGCTCTCGAGAAGTCTATTGTGGCACAATTGGTTACCTAACTCCTTCTGGAGAAGGAATATTTAACGTACCCATTCGTACTGTGTGGATTGATAATGAGCAACAAAAGGCTTTTTACGGAGTTGGGGGTGGTATTACTTGGGACTCTACTGTAACAGGCGAATATAACGAAGTTTTTCATAAAGCCGCTTATCTAACAGAAGAACGACCAGACTTCTCCTTGTTGGAGTCAATACTGCTAGAAGAAGGTACATATGCACTGCTTCCTTATCATTTGAAACGATTCGCCACATCAGCAGACTATTTTCAATTTCCATATTCAATGGAAGAAATCGAGCATAAACTTCTTTCCTTTGCAGCTACTAGACAGAAGGGCTCATGGAAAGTTCGACTCTTACTTTCATCTGAAGGTAGGATACTTATTGAAGCGGATCAGCTCTCGACTCTTCCTCAACCATGTCATGTAATGCTAGCAAAATCCCCAATCAATCGCTCGAATCGATTTCTCTATCATAAAACAACATTCCGTCAAGTTTATGATCAACAACAGAAACCGGCTGGAATCTTTGATTTATTACTATGGAATCAAGATGGAGAATGCACAGAATTTACAATTGGTAATCTTGTCATTGAGCATAATGGAAGGAAATACACACCACCTGTGTCCTCAGGATTATTGCCTGGAACATATCGACAAGCACTTCTTGAACAAGGAGAAATCTTCGAACGCATCATCTATAAAGAAGATTTAGCCAAAGCAGACCATATATGGATGATCAATAGTGTTCGTGGGTGGGTGAAAGTAAATTTACTATTAACATAAATAGTTTTATATTTTATTATAAATAATATAAAAATCAGAATTGAGAGGATGGGATGATCATTCGCCAAGTCACTTATTCCATATTCGTTTCATTCTTTTCACTTATTATTTGTCTTACTATCCCATGGGGTGCTATCGTTAAAGCAGATAATAACGACTCTCCAAACAAAAATATCGAATACCATCACACATTACCTTTTCCTTTTAAAGAAAGCCCAATTTTTAAGCAACCTCCATTTGTCATAGAGCTACCAGGTAAAAGTCCAAATTCAGCACCTCAAAATCCAGCACCAGCCAATGTAAAAGGAGAAATAGGCTCCATTGATCAGCAAACATCTAAATCAGCTTTGATTCAGATTCAATCTGGTGATGAAGTAACAGGTAATATTACTGTGACAGATCAGTCGATCATTCGTGATGCAAATCTAAAAGAAACTTTTGCTCCTTTAACATCGTCAGATCTTCAATCTGGACAAAAAGTATCCGTCTGGTGCAAAGGTCCCAATATCACCATGATTTACCCAACACAATGCATCGCAAAAGAAGTTATCATTGAGTCACATTAATGGATAAGAGCCTCGAGAATTAACGAGAGGCTCTTAGACTGACGAAAAACCCTAAGTTGAGAAAGCGAATTAGACAAAGTAGATGTATGATTCCCATGAGGAAATGGTTCGCAATGTAGCCGACTTTCAGGCGCTACAAAGTCGCGACTGTGTAGCGAAGAATAGGCGGTAGTACTGTCTGCACACTCCGTGCACAAGTTTCGCTAAGCAGCTAACGCTGCAAGTCTCACTATGACGCGACATCCGAGTTGATACCGCCCTGAGCGAGCAGTCGCGGCGCCTTGAATACACCTTCGTAGCCTGAACTGGAGGCGAAATGCGTAACCATGACTCTAGAAAACAGAGAAGTTGATACTTTGTCTACAATCTGAAGCCTCTAGAGAGTAACTAGAGGCTCTTCTTGCTATTCTTTTGTGCTTGTTTTCTTATCTTTCATTCGACTGAAAACCTGTGCCAAAATGGAACCAGAAAGGTTATGCCAGACACTAAAAATTGCACTAGGTACGGCTGCTAAAGGCGAAAAATGGGCTGTAGCGATTGCGACTCCAAGTCCCGAATTTTGCATCCCTACTTCCATCGCAACAGCTTTCTGTTTTGCTAAATCCATCCCAAACAGACGAGCAAATAAAAAACCGAGTAAAAATCCAAGGAGATTATGCAAAATAACAACAGCAAAAATCATCAACCCGGTTGCAGCTAACTTCTCTTGGCTACCAGCTACTACCCCACTTACAATCATTACAATGGCAATAACCGAAATAAGAGGTAATGCTTGTACTGCCGCTTTGGTCTGTTTGCCAAAAAATTTCTGCACGAGAAAACCGAGTGCTAACGGAATAATGATAACTTGAACAATGGAAAGGAACAACGACCAGAAGTGTATATCTACCCATTTACTAGCAAGTAACAAAATGAGTAACGGCGTTACAATAGGAGCTAAGAGTGTTGAGACAGAAGCGATCGAGACAGCAAGTGGAACATCACCCCGTGCTAAAAAGACCATTACATTCGACGCTGTACCACTTGGACAACATCCTACCAGAATAACACCAATCGCCACCTCTTTTGGTAAATCTAAAAAGGTAGCTAGTAAAAAAGCTATTAAAGGCATGACCACATAGTGCCCTACGACCCCTAAGGCAACATCTCGTGGTCGTCGGAATACTTCTTTAAAATCGTCCGCTGATATGGTAAGTCCCATTCCAAACATAACAATACCTAATAACGGGATCACATAATCGCCAATCCACTTAAATCCATCTGGATTAAAATAAGCAATAACAGCAAAAAGAAGAACCCATAAAGTAAATGTTTTCCCAGCAAATGAACTAATTTTGGAAATAATAGCCATAATCTGTTCCTCCAACTTTATTCTTTGTTTAATTTAACAGATTTGTATAATATAACATATGGCATTATTTTACAAAATGGGCTGGTATTTTATTAGCTAGAAGTAAACCATGAGACAAGCAGCTTCAAATGTTTATTTCACTTGACAGGCTTTTTTTTGTTTTTTAGAACAACTTCTTCCTGAAGAAAAGTTCCATTTCGTTTGTTGTAGAAACGAGGATCTACTATGCGAACACGATTTCCTTCATCAATAATTAAATCAAGAGGGGCCCAATCATATAAGATCTTCGCTTTTAAATGATGTTGAAATACTGATTGTAAATTTAAATGATCTGCTGAATAAAATGTCTGTAACCTCTTTGTTTTATGAAATATTGATTTTTCATTTATATCAATCCGATTCCCTACTTTGCCTACAATTTGAAAAGTATAGGGAACAAACGAAGCGGTCAATTCAACCTGATTATACTCTCTACTTTCCTGCCACTCGAACCATAATCCAAGTGAAGTCTGTAACAAAAAATGTATGAACATGAAGAGAGCAGCGACTTGGAAAATCCGACGCGCTGAAAGCTGTTTTTTATACTTGGCTATCAACCAACCTAGTAAAGCGATCCCCCAAAAAACAAAGTCGATAATTGAAATCGTCCCAATTGAGTATTTCTGAGATGAAAAAGGTACAAAATAGCCTGTTCCCCATGTATTGAACAAATCGCTTGTAATATGAATCAACACACCCAATGCCGCATAATAATAAATCTTCTTTTGCTTACTCTTCCAAATCCATCGTACACAACTTCCTATTAACCATGCCCACAATGGGACTATAAAGATAGAATGCGTCAGTCCGCGATGCCAGACAAGTTCCATCATACGACCAATTTCTGTTAAATTGATCAGAACATCGATATCTGGAATCTGATTACTCACCAGAGCTGTAAATAAAATAGCTTTCTTCTCTGCTTTACTCATATTCTCTTTTGAAATTGATTTATACATCACATAACCAAATAATCCATGTGATAAAGTATCCATGCTTTTGCTCACACCTTATCTCTCTTTTGTTCCTCCAATAGAGTCGATCTAATAAAACATGCTCCTATCTATCCTTCTACTTCCTCTTTAGGGTAGCAGATTTACGAATCTCTCACATCTATCCAGATATAGAAACAATCATGACTTTTCGCATACTCATAAGCCGATCTTACTTATCTGAAATATAGTAGACAATATAAAAAACACTCTCCATTCACACAGAGAGCAAACCTAATTTTCTATCAAATAGGGATTTTTCTTCTATGAACTTTTCTTCTGGGGAGATTCTATAATCTAAATTTTTAAACCTTAATTATAGCATGGCATCCTCTTTCTAAGATTGTCTTCTTTTTCCCCATGGTTTAAGATAAGAAATCATTGTCATAAATATCATCGCAGATAGTTGAATGATTGAAGTCATGATAATCGCAGATTGATTCCAAGCAAATTGCGAATTCACAAAACTCCCAGATTCATGAGCAAAGAGAATCATCACATTATCTGTTACCCAAGTGTTTACACCAAATGAGCCCAATACTATCACTAAGATAGTTAAGACTTCCTTTGTCATCACCCAATAATACTTCGTCAATCCCCAATGTGTCCAAATAGAAAGGATAACTCCTGAAATGAGAACACCTAATGCTGGAAAACGAATGAGATAAAGATCGATCATATGGATATGATCATAGGTCATTAATAATTCAGCTCCATCCTTTACATTCATCACATATACTCCCAATGTAAAGGTAGTTATAGATCCACTAAACCACACAAAAATCAACAATACATGTAAAATCACTAACCATTGCTTCTTTTTTTGTGATAGTCGCTGTTTTCTAGACATGAGCTAAGCTCCTTCTTGATTTTTCTAAAGATTATCAAGAAAATATGGTGATCTTATGGTGGAAATATTGATTTTATATCATTACTGATGAAGGAAGTGAGAGAAGAAACGTGAATCCAACTATACTAATTGTTGATGATGAACCAAGCGTATTGCAAACGTTACAAACCTTTCTACAAAAGGAAGGATTTCATATAATAACGGCTTCAACTGGCAAAGAGGCGCTCAAAAAAGCGAACCAATTCCAACCAAAAATTGTAATATTAGACTGGATGCTACCTGAAATGAGCGGGATTGAAGTCTGTCAAGTTCTTCGTCAAAGGGGAACATATGGCATTATTATGGTAACCGCTAAAAAGGAAGAAATTGATCGTATCATTGGTTTAGAGGTAGGAGCAGATGACTATTTGACAAAACCATTTAGTTATCGTGAGCTTGCAGCTCGTATTCGTGCATTGCTTCGTCGAATGAAAGATTCAATCCAGATTTCACCCACTATCCATTATCAGGATTTAGTAATTGATCAAAAGAAGTATTTAGTAACCAAAAAAAAGCAAATGATTGAATTAACACCAACTGAGTTTAAAATTCTATATACGTTAGCTAGTTACCCAGGAATTGTGTTTAGTCGCATGCAATTATTAGAACACGCTATTGGAGATTCTTTTTATTTTGATGAAAGAACCATAGATGGGCATATAAGTAAACTTCGCAAAAAAATCGAAGATAATCCTGCAAATCCTAAATATATTCAAACAGTTTTTGGATTTGGATACCGATTTGGTGATCCTACATGAAGCTGAGATGGAAAATTTTCTTATCAATGATGATAATCATTCTATTAATGGTAAGTTGTTTATTTATCACCTTAAAACTTTATTTCAATGAAATTAGCAATAGAAAATACTACCGGCATCATATTTATCAAATAGAAAGACTGACAAATAAATTCGAACATTATTATCTCTCCAAACACTCATGGAAAGGAGTCGAAAAACAATCAACTTTTATAACGGATCCCGAACTTCAAGATATTTTATTACAAACAGCAACACGAGATAAAATTCTCTTTATTCATGGAAATCTCTCGCCAAATACAATTCAAAAAAAAGGGCAACGATATACGTTGAAAAATAAGGGACAGGCAATAGCTTATTTATATATACTGAGTAAAAATCAGTTAAAAACGGAGGAAATCAAGGAGGATTATCAATCAATCTTTCTTTCTACTATACCGCTAGCGATTATTCTCACCCTCATTTTGGCAGTCATTGTTGCTTTTTGGTTTTCACACCAAATCACGAAACCTCTGCATTCTCTGTTCTTAGGCATACAGAAAATTTCAGATGGGGAATCTATTGAACTACATTATCCTCAGTCTAAAGACGAGATTACAGATTTACTAAACGAATTTAATCAAATGAGCAAAAAATTAGCTAGAGCTGAAAAACTAAAGAAACAGCTAATTGCTGATGTTGCTCATGAATTACGTACACCGCTAACCATCATGAAAGGTCAACTCGAGCTAATTCAACATACCAATCAAATTCCTTCACCTGAATCATTTTTATCTTTACAAGATGAAATCATGCGACTATCACGTTTAGTCGACGACCTCTTTCAATTGGCTTTATCTGATACTGGTAATTTATCGCTTAAAAAAGAAAAAATAAATCTCCTACACTTAGTTAGGAGAGTAATCCATAAGCTACAACCTATAATTGAAGGAAAAGAAATAGAGATTCAAGTGAACGCTGCTTCCTCATTTAATCCAGTCATCAATGTAGACCCTGAACGAATGATGCAAGTTTTTTATAATCTCATCGCAAACGCAATCTATTACTCAGAAACCAACAGTAATGTCACAATTAAAATCGATGAATGCAAGCTCAAACCTTCAACAATTTGTGTAGAAATACATGATAACGGTAGCGGAATTCCAGATGATGAAATTCCTTATATATTTGAACGATTTTACCGTTCAAATAAGACACAAACGCTCAATCGACGTGGAATGGGATTAGGATTAGCCATTGTAAAACAGCTAGTAAAACTGCATGGAGGAAGAATAAAAGTAAAAAGTACGCTAGGGAAAGGTAGTACATTTACTTTGTATCTCCCTAAATAACTTCGACCGGTCTGTTATTTTTGATTCTTTAGCTATTTCAGCTACATGTACTGTTGATAAAAAATACAATCTCATGAACTTGATATTGTATTTTTTTAATTCACCCAATTAACAGCCCATGTACCTTCTGATCACTACTCAGAGCCTTAACATAACTTTCTTTCACTACCTTTAATCAATTAACATTCTATCTCTTGATATATATCGTACCAAATAAAGAATCAACTTTTGGTGTTTTCTTGTCAATATTTTCTAATTTACCTTTAACACGTATCTTAATGCTTGAATTAGCCTTTGGTATATTTACTTGTATTTGATCAAATTGCTTTTTTGGTAAACTTAAAGTAAGTTTAACACCCGTTTGATCATTAAGAGTCTCCTTATTTAAATCAATGTAAGAACCTTCTACATAGGCAGCTTTTACCTCTAGAATTGAATGTTTTACAGATGTGGTTAATACTGCTTGATCTGCACTAGCTTTTGAACCAGATAACTGAGCATGTACGTTTAAGTCATTGCTTTCTTTAATTAAAAGCTCTGCATCAGTGATATCTAGTTTCACTTGCCTAATAGATTCCCCAGACTCCTCTTTGATCATATTCACTTGATCTGTGCTCAAAGAGCAGCCGACCAATCCAGTGGTAACCAAAATAATACATGTTAGAATGAGCTTAGACGCTTTCCCTTTTCTCATTATATTCAACCTCCATTCATGCTACGAATTTATGAATTCAGTTTCCTCTTTTTTAAGAAAAGAGAGATTAATAATAGGAATATAGTGATGATCAGATAAACCAATGCAGTTATCGATACTTTTGTATTTAAAAAATTAAAGATAGGCAATTGATTTAAGGGCCCCATATACCAAATACTCAGGTATATGACTTCAAATAATTTGCTGTTACCAGTGATTACTCCACAAGTTAATGCAAGTGTTGGTATAAAGAAAGTTCCCACTAACCAGACGAATAATCCTGTCATGTCACCTTCCAAAATGCACCGGACAGCAATCCCTGAGCTAATGAAACCAGTAATAACAACACCTGAAAACCAAGTGCTCGGGAATAATTTTGTCATAATGTTAGGTGAAGAGTAGATCAGTTCTTCTGTTTTGTACTTTTTCTCTCGAGTCCCCATTGCTGACCAGATAGATAATGGCCATAGCCAAAGGACTGGCCAGACAACTGTTTTTACAAACGCAAATGGTAAGATGAAACTCAACACAACTAAACCAAGGGCGACTAGATACCACCACCGTAATCCTTGAAGCATTAATTTCAACTCTGCAAACAAAATAGATAGATTTGAGAATTGTTTTTTTACCGGCGTTAAACGAATGATAGAGAATGACACAGTTGATGTAGATGCATCTACCTTATTTTTATCTAAATTATCTTTCTTTCTTTTGTTATTCAGTATTTGACCCTGTTGAAAACGATGAAAAAACAGTGATGTAATGAGTACTAGAATAACAGCGAATAAAATCCATAGAAAACGACCCATTATCAAAGAAAAGTTCCAATGCACACCTTGCCAAATAAAGACATCTGCCTTTTGGTCGATTGTTGTCAAACCATTCGAGAAAAGCCCACTATACTTTGGAAACTTTTCTTGCAACGTTGCTACTATGTCAGTGATTGCAATCCCTTGACCGAATAAATCACTTATTGTTATCAATGAAGTAAGTGAAATGGGTTTAAAACTTGAGAATATAATAAATCCCCAGACAACGAAATATAAAATGTTGCCAATCGTTCCACGTAATAAAGGTATCCCTTCAAATAAAACGGCAATTGCTGCTATTACCGCCATACCTGGAAGAAGCATAAATACAAAAGGAGCAAAATAAGCCCATAGGTGTACATGGTAATCTTCGCCTCTTATTAATTGCATCGCAATCGCTGTAAGCATGGTAATCAACACAATAACGTTTAGGATTGCAAGATTACTTAAAAACTTTGCGAGCAGATACTTGGTTTTGTGAAGTGGAGATGCAGCGATCATTTCCCCTACTTTGGTCTCCAAATCTACTTGTAATGCATTTGATACCACATAAAAACCGATCAAACTAAAGAATATTGATATCGATATCGCAACAGAAGTACCCATCCATGCTGAGTTAAAAAGTCCCACATAATTCTCGCCGAAAATCAAAGTAACATAGCCACCATTTCGTGGCGGGCAAAAAACATAGGCCAATATAATTGTTATAAACACTGTTAGTAGAAAATTAGATCTCCTCACTCTTTCTAAAAAATCAGCATAGGCGATCTGAATAACCGTGTTCATGATGCGACCCTCATGGTTCTTGTTGAAATCTTAAACAGATAGGCATCTTCGAGCGTTGGAGAGACTTTTATTGCATCCATTGTCGGTGTCTCATGGCTGACAACCCTAATTTGCATTCCTTCAGTTCGTCGAATGGTTCCACTAATTAACCATTTTTTCTTTGCTTCAAGCATTTTATCGCTCGGAATGATCATCTCCCATACTTTCCCTTGAATTTCCTCCAACATTGTTTCTGGATCAGTATGTGAAAGTATTTTTCCTTTTTGCATCACAGCTATCTGATTAGCTGTCGATTCAATATCAGACACGATATGCGTGGAAAAAAGCACGATTCTATCACCTGATAAATCAGAGAGTAGGTTTCGAAAACGAACTCTTTCCTCAGGGTCCAAACCTACAGTAGGCTCATCCACAATTAATAGTGCTGGATCATTTAACAATGCTTGGGCAATACCAACACGTTGACGCATCCCACTAGAATAGCCCCCCAATGGTCTTCTAGATGATTCAGTCAAATGAACAAGCTGTAAAAGATCATTGATACGTTTTTTTGCTTGACGACTTGAAATTCCTTTTATTGCGGCCATATATTGTAGAAATTCTACTGCATTTAAATGCGGATACACGCCAAAATCTTGGGGTAGATAACCGAGTACTTTCCGTAATTCGTTAGGATTTTTGGTTACATCCACGCCATTCCATAAAACTTGTCCGTCAGTCGGTTTCATAACTGTAGTCAAAATTCTCATCAATGATGATTTACCAGCTCCATTTGGCCCAAGTAATCCGATTACCCCAGGTTGCAAACACAATGATACTTGATCTACTGCCAAAACATTTCCTTTATATCGTTTTGAAACACGATCGATATGTAGTTCCATTTATTGCCCTCCATCATGTAAGATGTATGATATGTTTTACTTTCTATCAATTGTAAGTGTTAAAAGTAAAATCAAAGTAAAACAGAAACCAAATTTAAATAAAATCTACTAATTGCTGATCAAAAAAAAGAAACTCCATCTGGGGTCTCTTCTTTCATTTGGTGTTTAAAAGGATGGTGTAGATTGAGAAACGAAAAAATTTTATTAGTTGACGATGAGCAAGGGATCTTAGATATATTCAACATTTTACTGAAAAAGGAAGGATTCAAAGAGATTAAAACAGCTACATCGGGTGAAGAAGCATTATCCATTGTAAAAAATTCGAAGTTAGATTTGATCATATTAGATGTATCACTTCCTGACATGGATGGATTTCAATTATGTAGTCAAATTCGTTTATATACACAGATTCCGATTCTATTTGTAAGCGCTCGTTCAAGTGATCTAGATAAGTTAACGGGATTTGGAATAGGTGGAGACGATTATATTACAAAACCATTTCATCCACTTGAAGTAATGGCACGAATCCATGCTCAATTACGTAGACAAAACATATACAAAGCATCCTCTCAGACAAGTGCTACTACGATTTGGGATTATGGATCTTTAATCGTTTATCCAGACGAGGGGCGAATCATCGTCAATGGAGAAGAAATTCCACATACAGCTAAAGAATTTGAATTGCTTACTTTTTTCTGCAAACACCCTAACCGTATATTTACTACAAACCAACTATATGAAACTGTTTGGGGATATTCATATGTAGGCGATGAAAAAACAGTTGTGATGCATATTTCCAAACTGCGCAAAAAAATTGAGTTAAACCCTAAAAAACCGCAGATCATCGTAAATCTAAGGGGCTTAGGCTATAAATTCATACCACCCAGCAGAGGTGACCAATGAGCAAATTACACTTTCGCATAGGGATTCATATCTTCTTTATTGTATCTTTACTATTCACTATGATAGTAGTAATCGGAATTACAAGCATAATCATTATCGACAAAGGAAAAACATTAATTGGCTTGGAAAAAGGACAAGGCGATCTCTTTTTTATGCTTACTTTTTTCTCTGGCATTTTACTTTTTTGTGGTTGGTATGTATGGTTCCTTGGAAAACCACTCATCCATTTAATGTTATGGATTTCCAATTTAGCAAACAATCATTATCAATATCCTTCTGATATGAAGAAATTCTATCAAAGAAACGGAAAACTGAAAATCCATTTCCGCTTATATGAAGATGTTTTTACTCATATGCATAAACTTACACAAGTTTTACAAAAAAACCAAAGAGAACAAGAACGGATCGACCAGCTCAAAAAAGATTGGGGAGCGGGCATTTCACACGATTTAAAAACTCCGCTCACATATATCACCAGCTATTCCTCCATGTACTTGTCTGCTCAATATGTTTGGAGCAACCAAGAGAAGAGAGATTTTGTTCAACGAATTCAACAAAAATCGATGCTTTTAGAGGAACTAATAGATGATCTGAATATATCCTTCCAGTTGGAAGATTCAGAAATCCCATTGAACACAGATACATATAATATCATTGAATTTGTAAGACGTATCATTGTCGATATCGCAAATGATCCACTCTCGAAAGAGCATTGTTTTCAGTTTGAAGTAAAACAAGGTCAGATTGATATAGACTTTGATCCAAAGCTATTAAAACGAATTTTATATAACCTGATTATGAATGCAGTACTACATAATCCTCCTAAAACAACAATCTGTATTCATATCTACCAAGCGGATTGCCTTTATATCACCATTAAAGATAATGGGATAGGCATGAACGAAGAAACAAAGAAGCATTTATTTGATAAATATTACCGAGCGAAAACAACCTTACGCTCAATCAAAGGGACTGGTCTTGGAATGGCGATCTCAAAACAGCTAATCCTTGCACACAATGGAAATATTGAGGTAACCAGTCAGCAGGGACAGGGCACCACCATCTCTATTTCTCTTCCACTGAAACAGTAATAGAACTCTACTAGTAGAATCAAAACCAGCCCTAATCACCCTATATGAAGACAAAACATAAATCATAAGATCATATTATTTGCGTATAAAAAAACTTATCGCACAGATTGTCCCTTTTTAGAATCGTTTTTAAGTTTTACAGTAAATCCATCTAGTAACACGCTTATTCCCAAGTTAAACTCTCGTTCCCAATTTGGACTTGTCATATATGGAGATAATTGTCTCATAAATGGAAAAGAATCTTTTGGCAGAGCTTGATACATTTTATTTGTATCTTCTCCTAATTCCTCAACAGTTTGTCCTTTTCTCTCTATAATCTTTTGAAATCGAACCTCTTCTGAAACAAACCCAAGTATGTAGTTTTTAATCATTGAAGCCATCCAAGGAATATCATCATCATGAAATCCAGCTTTAGATAAAACATGAAATAAGTTTTCAATTTGTTGAAAACGACTATAACTTGTTGATATGGTACTACTGTTAAATATCTCCACAGAATCTCGATAAGCATGTAGTACATCTCTAAAACTCTGTGCCCAGCTTGTAATTACTTCTTTCCATGAAATCTCATCGTCAGACCAAATAATCTTTGAACTAATCTCATCAACGAGTAACTCTAAAAGTTCCTCTTTATTTTTCACATGCCAATATAAGGCTCCTGCTTGTATTCCTAAAGACTCCGCTAACTTTCTCATGGTTAATTGATTAAGTCCAACTTTATCTAACAGTTCTAAAGCTACTATAACAATTCGTCTTTGATCAAGAAGTGGCTCATTCTCTTTTCTTCTTCGTCTAGCCAAAGCTCCAATCTCCTTTTTCTTGACAATCATATCATAATCAAATAATATAACAATGTTCAATTATAATTAAACATAGTTCAATTAATAGGAGACAAATGAATGAAACTACAACATTTAAATCTTTGTGTAACAGACATAACTGAATCACAGAATTTTTTCGAGAATCTTTTCGGCTTTAAAACATTAGCTAGAAGGGGAGAAGCTACTGCTGTTTTGAATGATGATCATGGCTTCACTCTCGTACTAAGCAATCCTAAAGCTTTTGGTAATGAGCCCCCTGAGTATCCGAAAGATTTTCATGTTGGATTTTTTGTAGAAACACCAGATGAAGTTGATCAAATGTACAGACGCCTTCAAGAAGTTGCTGGTATTGAAATAGACAGTGAACCAAGAAATATGAGAGGTGGTTATACCATCTATTTCAGAGCACTGGATGGAATTCTGTTTGAGATCACCTATTTAGATAAGGCGAGTTAGAAACTATATTCATTGATAGAAAACTATCAAAAGAAAAATCGCCTTCTTAAACATGATTTGAGAAGGCGATCTCCATATACTTCATCAACCAGCAGCTTCCTGCTTTTTAAAAAAATGCTTCAATGCATGATAGACTTGACCTTTCTCACGCATCACATAGTACATAAAACGCGGATGATGGATACGGTGAAATGCTTGGAGAATGGCGCTGGAACGGTTGTATTGATATAACTGTCCAGGATACAGCCAAAACAATCTTGAGATCATTAGGATTTATTTATATGGAGAGATATCGTAAATCTAGAGACAAGTGAAACGTCGCTCTGTCTTATCTAAAAGTAGTTTAAGAAGAGCAAAACAGATCTTAAAAGATGTATTCTTTACATCATTTGATCATTGACACTCCACATGTGTGATAACGTCAAATTTTTGGGATGTTCGCATCAGTAAGACGAAAAAAAATCGCCTCCCCCTTTTGCACAGAGAAGGCGATTTTTATTACCCTACTTTTTCCTTCTTCTGAAAAAAATGCTTTAACGCATGATAGACTTGACCTTTCTCACGAATCACATAATGCATAAAACGCGGGTGTTGGATGTGGCGAAATGCTTGTAAGATAGTCGAACTACGATTATATTGGTTCACTTCACCATAGCCAAACATATTCGAACAGTCGATCAGCTCTTTAACAAGTTTCATACAACGTTCATTATCTGAAGTGAGGTTATCTCCATCAGAGAAGTGGAAGGGGTAAATATTATACCGACTTGGCGGATAGCGTTCACCAATGATCTCCAATGCTTTCCTGTAGGCTGAGGAACAAATTGTTCCACCGCTTTCCCCTTTGGTAAAGAATAACTCCTCACTCACCTCTTTTGCTTCAGTATGGTGAGCGATAAAAACAATTTCCACATTTTCATACTTCGTACGAAGAAAGCGAACCATCCAAAAGAAAAAGCTACGTGTGATATATTTTTCAAACACGCCCATACTACCACTTGTGTCCATCATGGCAATGACAACTGCATTTGAATGGGGGACAATCACGTCATCCCATGTCTTAAAGCGTAAATCATCAACTGAGAGTCGAATTTCCTTCTTTTTCCCATGTATTGCATTTCGTTTAATCGCTGTAAGCAGCGTTCTTTTTTTATCGATATTGCCCATTAGGCCTTTTTTTCGAACATCATTAAACATAATTTTTTCAACAGTGATTTCATCTTGCTCTTTTTGTTTCATATGAGGTAGTTCCATCTCTGCGAATAGGATGGATTCAAGCTCTTCAACAGACACTTCAGCCTCATAGTAATCGACCCCAGCTTGGTCACCTGCTCCTTGACCTTTCCCAGGCCCCCGCTGCTTAGTTTGCTCACGTCCGAGTACATCTCCAACCTTACTATTTCCGTCACCTTGACCTACATGCTTACTTTTATTCATATTGTAGCGTAAACGGTATTCTTCCATAGAACGGATGGGGATTTTTACAACCTGCTTACCATCGGACATGATAATACTTTCTTCGCTGACTAAGTCGGGTAAATTTTTGCGAATGGCTTCCTTTACCTTTTCTTGATGACGCATCTGATCTTGATATCCTTTGCGGTGCAGGGACCAATCCTCCTGGGAAACGATAAAAAGGGGGTGCTTCATTTTCATCTTCACCTCCCGTTTTTCGTCTCAAACGGCTAGCGATTGAGCAAGCTACCTACATAACGCAACAACTCGTTTGCACTTGCTGGCGTATAACCATAATCCTCTACCAGCCGGGCAATCACTTCGTTCACCTTTTTGAGCTGGTTTTCATCAGGTGTTTTAGTCGATGTAGTTATTTTTACCACATCTTTCAAATCGGCAAACAATTTTTTCTGAATCGCTTCCCGTAGACGCTCATGACTATTGTAATCGAATCGTTTTCCTTTCCGAGCAAAAGCAGAGATCCGAATCAATATCTCCTCACGAAATGCCTTCTTAGCATTTTCAGAGATACCAATCTGTTCTTCTATAGAACGCATTAATTTTTCATCAGGTTCTAGTTCTTCTCCAGTGATCGGATCACGAATTTTCGACCAGTTACAATAGGCTTCTACGTTATCTAAATAGTTATCAAGTAAGGTTTTAGCCGATTCTTCATATGAATAAACAAATGCTTTCTGGACTTCTTTTTTCGCCAGTTCGTCATATTCTTTGCGGGCAACTGAAATAAAGTGCAGATATTTTTCTCGCTGCTCATCCGTAATTGATGGGTGTTGATCCAATCCATCTTTCAATGACCTCAGGATATCAAGAGCAGTAATATAATCAGCATCTGTTCGAATCAAAGCACTTGAGATTCGATTAATCACATAACGCGGATCAATGCCTGACATTCCTTCATTTAAAAATTCATTCTGCAACTCGTCTATATCGATATCTTTCATTCCTTCTACGACTTCACCATCATAGATGCGCATCTTCTTCAGTAGATCGACACCTTGCTTTTTCGACTCTTTTAACCGCGTTAAGATGGTAAAGATTGCAGCAGCACGCAGTGAATGTGGGGCAATATGCACTTTTACTAGGTCACTTTGTTGGATTAACTTTTCATAGATTCGTTCTTCTTCAGAGACTTTGAGATTATAGGGAACGGGCATAACAATAATCCGAGATTGCAGTGCTTCATTCTTTTTATTTGCGATAAATGAACGGTACTCTGATTCATTTGTATGAGCCACAATTAACTCATCGGCTGAAATCAAAGCAAAGCGCCCTGCTTTAAAATTCCCTTCCTGCGTTAGAGATAACAAATTCCAGAGAAATTTTTCATCACATTTCAACATCTCCTGGAATTCCATCAATCCACGATTCGCCTTATTCAATTCTCCATCAAAACGATAAGCTCGTGGGTCAGATTCAGAGCCGTACTCTGTTATCGTTGCAAAATCGATACTTCCTGTTAAATCAGCAATATCTTGAGATTTGGGATCTGAGGGGCTAAAGGTTCCGATCCCAACACGATCATCTTCAGTCAGCAAAATACGTTCAACGATAGCATTTTCTATCTTTCCATCATATTCATCGCGTAACCGTAGACGACAAGAGGGACAAAGATTACCTTCAATACGAACACCGTATTCTTGTTCAAATTCGGGGCGTAGTTCTTGAGGAATGAGGTTTAATGGTTCTTCATGCATTGGACAGCCTTTAATGGCGTATAATGCGCCTTCATCTGTCCGCGAATATTCTTCTAAACCTTTCTTTAACATGGAGACAATTGTAGATTTCCCGCCACTAACGGGTCCCATTAACAGCAAAATTCGTTTTCGCACATCAAGTCGCCTTGCAGCAGAATGAAAATACTCTTCTACTAACCGCTCAATGGCACGATCTAATCCAAATAACTCTTGGCTAAAAAAGAGGTGTTTTTTTCTTCCTTGCGCATCCTGATCAATTCCAGCTTTTGCAATCATGTTGTAAACTCTTGAATGCGCAGTTTGCGCTACCTGAGGATGATTTTTTACGACTTCCAGATACTCTGCAAATGTTCCTTCCCATTGCAACTTTTGCTCACGGTCACGATACTCGGCAATCCGCTGTAAAATATCCATGGAAGCCTCCTCTCCCTCTGTCCAATCTTACAAACTAGACGCCAGAAACAAATAACTCGGACAAGGACTCAAATAACGATTGAAGCAGGGTAGAAATAAAGGATGTTCCAATATATTATGCTGTAAAAGTTACATTGTTACTTTAATATTATCAGATTTCAGGGAAGAAAGGTAGAAAAACCTTGGGATATTTTTCCCAAGATTTCATCTGATTGGATATAATTTGTCTGAAAGCCCTTCCAACATCATGTATAAAACTGCCCATTATAATAAATCTGGGAAACTAAGTTGACGAAGTGCTTCATAAGAAATAATGGCTACCGAAGTAGCTAGATTTAATGAACGTAATGTTTTCCGCATGGGAATTCGAATAAGCGAATCCTGATGAGCAGTCAATATTTCTACTGGTAACCCCTTAGATTCCTTCCCAAAAACAAAAAAGTCTCCAGGTGCATAATGGAAATCAGTATAAAACTTATCCCCTTTTGTTGTTGCGCAAAAAAATCTACCTGTTGGATAACGATCAACTAATTCTTGGAATGAATCATAATAATGAATGGGCAATTGATGCCAATAATCCATTCCGGCACGCTTTAGTTTTCGATCATCAAGGGTAAAACCGAATGGTCGGATTAAATGTAATGTCGCCCCTGTAACTGCACAGGTGCGGGCAATATTCCCCGTATTTTGTGGAATCTCTGGCTCTACCAGAACAATATGGATCTGGCTTTCGGGTAAAGGATTGGGGATATTCATATATTTTGATCCCCCTTTGTGTTAGTCTTGTTGAAATAGTATATCATGGTGATGATTAAGATGTTGAGGCAATTACCTGACAATATGAAAGAAAGCATACTGAGTCTGCGGAGTCCATGCAGCAGAGTCGGTATACTCCCAATAACGACGGCGACTATTATTGGTATGTGCATTTACAAGTGGTGCTCCTTCAGCATCTTTCATAGTGATGATGACATTATGATCCCATCGCCCATCACCCTCCCAATCATAGCAAATGACATCCCCTAATTGAAGTTCAAACGGACTGGACATTTGACGAACCAATTGTCTGCCCGTACTCTTTTGATGTAGATAATTATAGAGAGAATGAGCAACGGCCCAACTATAGCTCCATGTATGTTTTTTTCCTGACCGACGATACCACCAGCCACGGTTTTGATTTCGGGAAAATTCCATTGGGAAGCCACCAGCTAACAGCGATTGTGATACAAAGTTGGTGCAATCGTTTACAGAGAAGTAAAGGTAATCAGAATTATAGGTGTTCCAATATGTCTCTGCATAAGAGATCGCTTCATCAGGGCGATAGCGACTAATCATAACCTTTTCAGCAGGTTCAATGATCGCGAGTTGTACTAATTGAGAAGTTGCTTTTCCTTGCAGGGGCTGCTCACCTGCTAAAGAAACAATCTCCCATAACCCACGTTCTTTTGCATAGACGAGTTGAATCCACTCTTGCCATGCCTCTTCAAAAACTCGTCCTTGTTGTTGATAGAGATGATGATGTTCAATCTTGGTTAATAAAGTTTTAGGGGTTGTTTGATCTAACGATAATACCCGGGTTTCCGCTTTTAAAGGGGTAATTTGCCTTTTTTTCTGAGTTTTGTGTAGTTGATCACTCCAACACTTTGGCTCTAGCCCTTCAAGCGACTCTCCCCTGTGTAACCAACACTGATCCACTTTTTCTAACCACATTTGTAATGTTCGTAATGCTTCTTGTTCCATCACGCTCACACTCCTCATGCTAAAGCCTATGAGCGAATGAACAGAAATAGACGACTGATTATGCATACTTTAAAGAGATTTATTATCAAGGCAATCGGGCAGGATGATATAAAAAATCGCTTATATTCGTTCCTTTCCATCTAAACCAAAGTTGAGAGATTTCGGTTTATGTTGCTTCATTTTCTTTAATGCTTGCTCAACAGCTGCTGTTAAATCAGGATCTGTTGATCTGGATTGAGTAAAATTACTTGATATCTGATGAATAGATGAATTTTCTAGATTCTTGATCATTGTTAATAAAACAGCTTGTGCACTCATACGACTTGGCTCTCTTTTCATTCTTACTATTAATTCTGTAAGTTCATCTGGAAAGATATCTAACTCTTTTAACTCCTTCTCTTCGTTACTTTTTGAATTTCTAAATCTCCGAAATGCTTCTATCACTTCATCTGATGTCTTTTCTTTTTCAGGAACCAGTCGATAAACATACCATGATTCATATTGTCTTATTTTTCTCCCAAATGCAACTTCGATAAGGTTTACTTTCCCAATCGGCATATAAGTTTTACAGCTAATCCCTGCCTCTTCTCCCCCTTCTCGAATGACACTTGCTTGTGCAGGTGTCATCATGGGTAATCCATTCTGTTCGCATTCATCCAGCTTACGTACCATATGAGAGAGCTTTTTTCGATCAATTGCTTTCCATAAATCAATTTTTTTCAAAGTGCCAGCAAGTTGAAAAAATTGACTTGATTCTAGAGGTACATTTGGCTTGAACGGAACCAAAGCATGATCCCCAGACGGCAGCTTGGTTTGTGTACAATCAGTAATATCTATAAATCCACCTAATGCTGTATAACGGTTTGTTATGTCCATTACACCAAGTCCACTATTGCCCTTGTCCATTTCTAAAGGTAGATAGAGCTTACCGATTGGGTTCGCATGCTCAAATGGTCCTAATCCTTGAATAGCAGACTCCTTTGTTTTAAGAACATAATTTTCCCAAACATATATATAGCGATACTTCACCTTGGCTAGCACAAATATTTCTCGCCCATTTATTTCTTGCTTATCAACGACTACACATCGATCTGCATCAAAAAGATGACGCTTCTCTGGATCTTCCAGGCTCTGTTCCCATAAACGATCCACCTGTTCTTTTACTTTTTCAGAAAAAGGGATTTCAACATCGAGCAGCAAGTGTAAGGGATTTTTACCATTTGTCTTTTCATATTCTAATTCAACTTTCATGTTATCAAGTTCCCTCCATCAAACGGTTTTTCTCAATTACAAACCCTTCGTGCTCAAGTAAAAACTGTTTTCGATCAATCCCACTCCCAAAGCCCACCAGATCCCCATTTGCGCCACAGACGCGATGGCATGGGACAATGATAGGGATCGGGTTTCTATTATTCGCACCACCAATCGCCCGTACTGCTTTTGGATTTCCAATACGCACAGCAATATCTTTATATGAACAAACTTGTCCAAAAGGAATTTGCTGAAGTGCTTCCCATGTACTACGTTGAAATGAAGTGCCTACCATATGCAAAGGTAAATCAAACGTTTTCCGTTTATGAGCAAAGTATTCTTTAACTTGCTGGAGAAAAGGGGCAACTGTTTCCTGGTCATACTCCAAACTACTATCGCTTGGCAATATGTCGAGCAGCTCCTGCTCAATCAATGCCAGTGAAGTCTGGGACGAAAACTGTAATCGATAAAGCCCTTGCGTAGAAACAACAAAAACCAGCCGACTTACTGGCGAGTCCCAAACATCCCATACAAACCGTTCCTGAGCCATTTATACAATTCCCTTCCTATTCATAATAAATTTCTAGTATCAAGCTATCATGGATATACAAGACAAAACATGGAGAAAAGGTGTAAAATTATATATATACACTAGATTTTTAAAGCAGCAGATAAGAAAGTACCCACATGTAGACAAAGTCATCTGATCTGCTCGTGATCATGATGTATGCCGATGCATCGATCTGGACTTGGTAGTGGGGTTTGTCTACAGTATCATGCTATTTCTCATTCTGCTGCTCTAGTGTTTGCAATGCTTGATTAATTTCCTCACGTACAACTTGTTCATCTTCTTCATGCTCGGCTTTCCTTAAAGCCTTCTCTGCTTGACTTCCCCCAATCTCTCCTAACGCCCAAGCAGCCGTTTGGCGGATCACAGGCCGAGGATCATAAGCGAGCAGTTCGGCAAGATCAGGAATAGCCGATTGATCTCGAAAGTGGGCAAGCGCAATAATGGCATTGCGTTGAATTGGTTTTTTCCCACGCCATGAACCCGCCATCTCACAATATTGTTGTCGAAACTCCCGATTGCTCATTTTGAGTAATGGTTTCAACAATGGCTTTACTCTTTCAGGGTCAGGCGCAAAATCTTTTTGGTGTGTAAAAGATAATTTTCGGTTTTTTGGACATACAGTTTGACAAGTATCGCACCCATATAAGCGATTCCCTATTTTTTTACGCCAGGCTGTAGGAATAGACTCTTTTGTTTGTGTTAAAAAAGCGATACAAGCCTTAGCATTTAACTGACCTGGTCCAACAAGTGCGCCGGTTGGACATGCTTCAATACATCGATTACAGTCACCACAGCCATCTTCAATCGGTTGATCAGGTGGAATAGATAGATTTGTCAACATCTCACCTAAGTAAACCCATGAGCCAAATTTGTGAGTAATAATCGAAGTATTTTTCCCACTCCAGCCAATTCCAGCTCGCTGAGCAACGGCTCGATCTGATAAAGCCCCTGTATCGACCATTGACATCAATTCAGCCGTAGGAATCCGTTCTTTGATCCGATTTGCTAATTCGTCTAGTTTTTGTCGTAGCACATGATGGTAGTCTTTTCCCCAAGAAGCTCTTGCAAAAATACCGCGATAGGCACCGGGAGCTGACTGGGGAGGATTTTTCATTCGACTTGGATATGCCAAAGCAATCGCAATAATCGTCTTAACCGAAGGGAGATTCTTACTTGGAGAAGTTCGTAAATCTAGGTCTGATTCTTCAAAACCTGATTCATAACCTAACTCACGATGCTGAACCAATCGTTGGCGCAATTCATCAAATGGATCGGCTGAGGCGAAACCAATTTGATCAATCCCAATATCTGCTGCTTGTTTCATAATCCAGTCCTTCAGCCTTTGCCCTTTCACAGTGATTCTCTCCAATCCCTTGTATTCCTATTGTTTTAACTTCATGACTTCTGCTCTGGCAAGTTCATCACAACGATTGTTTAACTCTACATCACTATGTCCTTTTACTTTGACAAAATTTACTTCATGGGCTTGTACTAAGGCAAGCAACTCTTTCCATAAATCGGGATTTTTCTTAAAACCTTTTTGCTCCCACTTCTTATACCACTTTTGATGAAAACAGTTCACAATATAGGCACTATCTGAATAAATCGTTACTGCACATGGTTCTTTTAATTTTTTTAAGGCCTCGATTACAGCTGTAAGCTCCATCCGATTATTTGTCGTTTCGCTTTCACCGCCTGATATTTCACGACGATGCTGACCATAAAGAAGTACAGCCGCCCATCCACCAATGCCTGGGTTACCTGAGCATGCTCCATCAGTGTATATTTCTACTTTCTTCATTCCTTCACCTAATTCTTGTTTCTTTTAGACTTCATAACATAGCTGAAGTCGCTCCATTCAGAATTGATTTTCTTCTCTTTTTCATATGGGTGTGTTTTATAATTTCAATAAAAATAAATAGGGAGAGATTCAAATGAGTGAATTGCAATATAATATGCTTTTCTCTGATATCGATGGCACATTGATGAATTCAAGAAGGCGCATCAGTGCCAATAACAGAAGAAGTATTAATGAATATCGTAACGCTGGTGGTATCTTTTCTTTAGCCACTGGTCGGAATTATATGCAGACCCACTCTTTAATCCATGAACTAGGAATCAATATTCCTGTTATACTCTGTGATGGAGCCATGCTATATGACCCGATTAGGGAAGAAGAACAGGTTCTTGCGAGCCTCACCCATTTACAAGGAGAGCAGATTTTAGAGGAAGGTCATCTAATAAGCAAAGAAATATATGTTTACTTCGCATGTTATAATCCGATTGATCGAAGCCACCATTTTTATGGTGTTGACGACCTTCCAATCATTCGTCAATTTTGCGCCCAATGGTCATATTCTTTTACGATTTTACCATCCTTTAGAAATATTCCTTCCACTGCTGAGTTGATCACTGCCGTCATCTATATTGCTGATCTTAACGCAACCGAGCCATTTCATGATTGGTATCAAAAGCAACCCGATTTATATGGCACTGCCTATTCAGATCAGTTTATTGAACTATCGGCCGTCCATGCCACAAAAGGGCACGGAATTCGCACTGTCTGTGAACAATTGAACCATCCACTAGATCGTGTAGCAGCGATTGGCGATCATATAAACGATCTTCCAATGGTTGACCTCGTGGGATGTTTCGCTTCATTGGCAAATGGAGAAATGGAAGTAATGGACCGGGCAAATATCCTTGTCCGCAGCAATGACGAAGATGGGTTTTCCGACTTTATCCGTCATCTTCTCAATTTGTAATCTCCAAGAAACGTTCACGAACATTTCTAGAGGGATACAGACAACTTTCTTCCGTCCCAAACAAGCGATAGCGATACTTAGCAAAAATGCGATATCCTAAATCCCGCACGGGACGTGGAATCCAACTTAAATGCTTAAACCATCGCCATCCCCCATCCAAATGACCCAGAATACGCAAAACAGCGGTTGATCTTGTATATATATTTTCATTTTCAATCAAAACAATTGTATCCAAATTCGGATGGGAAATCTGATGTTCAGAAAGCAACTCTTTGGCAATTTCAGATTGTAGAGAAGCAAATCGAAGTACTGATTTTGAGTCTCGTTCAATCAGAAATCGAACCCAGCCACTACAAAAATTGCAAACACCATCAAAGAGCACAATGGGGTGTTTCGTAGAATCATGATGTTTCATCTGACAGACTCCCTTTCCATTCATTGATACTCGATATTCACGTACTAAGAGAGTTCTTGGATCTGAACAGCTTGTAGACAAAGGTAGTAGTTCCGTCAATTTTCACGCTTCGCCTCCACTTTAGCTATGTTGATATCTTCAGCGCGCCGCGAAATATTGACTTCACGACTTCTCCTTCTTCTACCCAATTGTATACCTCTTCTTTTCATCAGTTGGGTTTTTATCAGTCTGGATCTGAAGGTGTCATTCTCACTGCAAGTTTAACAAAAAATGGTCAGACTTGCGAGTGAATAAATCACCTTGATCCATGCAATGAACCGCTCAAACGAATAAAAATATGCTATTTTATATAAGAGTAAGAAATTGAAGCTGAAAGGAGAGGGCTCCTTGTTTCGAAAAAAGTTTATTATTGGTTTAAGTACAGCCCTGTCAATCATTCTATTTATTCATTTCGCGATTACGTTTATTTATCTTTCTCCTGATAATTCATTCCGAACCAAGCATTGGAATGTGATGAATGAGTATATGTCTCCTTTTTTTACACAAAATTGGAATTTATTTGCTCCTAATCCCGTAAATCGACATGAAAGTTTACAAGTTCGTCTTCGCTATACAGATGCAAATGGTTATACAAAAACCAGCCCGTGGTTAGAAGTTTCCAAACCGATTATACAAGATTTACAAAAATTCCCTTTCTATCATCTTTCACCAAGCGCTCGTTTATCTGAGTATCTAGGAGCTGGCGTACATGATTATGTTTGGAAAAAAAATAAACAGCAACAAGCTGCACTCCATTCGCTAAAAAGTTTTACCAATCAAATGTTACAACGTTATCCTGAAAACTTTAAAGTAAATGGGAAGATTGACCATTACCAATTACGAGTCGAAGTAAATGAATTTCCTCGATTTGACAAACGCAATCAGCCCGACTCCAAAGGAGAATTTTGGTATCGAGAGACGATTTGGCTACCTTATAAAGGCTAATGAATCAGTAAAGGAGTTCCACTATGATGGATAAAATCATGCGTTTTTTAACCAAAGAGCATGCACTCATCGGATTGAGTATCACCCGCATTTTCTTTGGGATTGCCTTACTTTATGAATTACTCATCAATATACCGATCCGCTATTTATTATGGGGGCCTAAAGGGCTTGTTCCTTTCGCAGAATACCGCGCAGATATGATGGAACGACATGTTTGGACCATTTTTGATCTCTCCCCTACTGAATGGATGGTTGATTTGGTGATTTTTGGGGGGATTCTGATTTGTCTCCTTTACATAATCGGCTTTCAAACTCGCATCATGGGTGTACTCATGTTTGTGATTATGTTTTCCCTTTATATGCGTAATCTAGATATTACTCATGGTGGGGATAATATCCTTCGAATCCTACTGCTTTATATCATGTTTACCAGTGTAGGTCGTTACTTCTCTGTTGATCAGTGGTTGAAAAAAAGGCGAGAAAAAAAAGCAAAGCCCCCTTCATGGTTATCTCGCTCTCAACTCTTAACAGATAGTAAAGCTGTAATCCATAATTTTGCATGGCTTGCTTGCGTGATTCAGTTAGTCTTTATGTACTTCTCTTCAGGTTCATATAAAATTATGGGTAGCTTATGGCAAAACGGCACCGGACTCTACTATGCCAGCCGGGTGCAGGATTTCTTTAACCCTGATCTGACCCCGCTGCTATGGAAATCTGATCTGATCATGATTCTCATGTCATATGGAACAGTTCTCTTTCAAGTTGCTTTTCCATTCCTACTTCTAAATCGATTTACCAAGTATGTTGCCATCTTATCAGCGTGTATGCTTCATATTGGAATCGCTGCCTTTATGGGACTCGTTGATTTCTCTTGGATCATGATTGGTTGTGAAATGATGCTACTCACCAATACAGATTTCTATCGCTTGCGTGATTATAGCCGGCAAATCAGAAAACGTTTTCGAGCCTCGTCTGAGCAAAAAGAAGTTCAAATTGCTACCACAATTGAACAAGCCAAATGATAAACGGAAGGCTATCCCAGAAGTACAAGGATAGCCCTCAGCGTGTAAGCAAAATCTCATCTATATAAACAAAAGACTTTGCAGAAAAGTCTGGTTTTGCTATAATAAAAAAAGACGAAAGACGCGCCAACGTCTTTCGTTGTCTCTAGATTAGAGACGATATGACTGCATGGATGTGGCTCGAAACACTAACCATGTAGTCGGGTATGAAAGCGGCTGCTGTTACAGTGGCCGTTTTTATGTGGAAGAATTCAACGAGCCCAGAGACAATGTCTTGGTATAATTCATGAACAGCAGGGATCTGGTTTGTGACATAGCCAAGTCCCATCGTAAATACAATGGTTTGTCGCCAATTCATATCGGACGGACTGGCTGGAAACGAATGTTGGCCCTGCGACGAAGCCGTTGTTTTGGAGGATGCGCTTGAATCCTGCGACAAAACCGTTTCTTCAGAGGATCGAGTTGGCTCTACCACTGACTTGACCGCCTTTGCAATCTCATCTGCTGTTCCTACTTGGCATTGATCACCCAGATTGACTTCTGTCTCTTTGCTGAATAAACCCCATAAAATATTTTGTCTACTCACAACCCGTAAGGAATTTCTCTGTTTTCTTGATGATTTTCTTTTAGTCATAGATAAAACCTCCATGTTTTTTTACCATGGAAGCTGGCCATGCAAAAGAAACCACCAAGGATCTATCCTTTGGCTGATGGTTCCAAATGCAAAAACGTTCCCCAAATGGAACACACCAGCCACTACATGGCAGTTTTCATATTGTCAATGTACACATCCACTGTTTGCTTACATATCGAAGCAGAAGCAATGAATGGGCGAGACTTGCTTGAAGACTCTACCGCATTCTATTGAGACCTCTTACCATATGCAAGATCAAGCAAAAGATGAACAGACGTAAGTGTTCAGATCCTAGACACGATTTGAGCATGATGCTCAAATCTATGTCCAGTGACCACACTTACTATCTGAAATCTAATTATAGATATTTTATAATAGAACAATTTATTCTGTCAATTCATCCTAATCACTCGAATGACGACTCAATATAACGATCTCGACTTCCCAAGTATCCTGTTACTGTCATGAATAACGCCGAACCAATCAGCACCAAAAACGGTGTAGTCCATGTGTGGGTAAGATCGTGAATCCCACCAATCAACAAGGGTCCGATTGCGGCGATCAGGTAACCGATTGATTGTGCCATTCCTGAAATTTGAGCTGCTTGAACAGCGTTATGCGTTCGTTTGGCAAATAGGATAAAAGTAAGTCCAAGCGTAGCCGATTGACCGAGGTTCAGGAGTGTAAGCCAAATCATAATCAAAGATGAGCTACCACTAAGTAAACCGATATATCCTCCAATGGTAATCAGGCAAGCCATCAATGTAATCAATCTTTGATCCTTGCTACGATCGACAAAGAAAGGGATTGCAAAATAAGCGGGTAATCCCAGAATCTGACCAATCGACATGAGCCAACCAGCCTCTGTTCGCGGAATGCCAATTGATAATAGAAATTCAGGTCCCCAAGTAATAAAGACATAAAATCCAAATGATTGAAGTCCCATAAAAAGAGTAACTGCCCATACAATTGGAGACTTCCACATTGTTGCACGACTAATTTTTTGCTGTTTTATTTGAACCGTCTTCTGCATTCCTTTTAGCTGAGGCCGCCAAGCAAACATTGCGCAAACGGCTAACACACCCCACAGCACAAGCGACCATTTCCAGCTACCCAAGTTCTCAGCAAGGGGTAAACTTAATCCAATTGCTAAAGCAGCAAAGCTAGTCATCGAAACCGTGTAAAACCCTGTTGCTAATCCGATCCGCTCTGGAAAGCGCTCTTTGACAAGGCTAGGCATTAAAACATTAAAAACGGCTACTGCAACTCCAATGATAAATGTTCCAAATAACAAGCCACCGATTCCAAAAGGACGAATCAAAATCCCAGCTAATAATACAAATAGGCTATAAAAAATTGTTTTAGAAGTTCCAATATCTCGTGACCATCGTGGTGCAAGTGGAGAGATGAGAGCAAAGGCAAACAAAGGTAATGTAGTCAGCAACCCTACCCAGGTATTAGAAAGCCCTAATTCTACACGTATATCATTAATTAATGGTCCAATCGATGTAATACTTGTCCTCATGTTTGCAGCAACAAAAAAAATCCCTATCAATAATAGAAAGGGTACTGAATGTAGTGGTTTGACTGAAGTAGCTTCTGTATTTTGATTCATGATAAACACCTTTTTTTGTATATCTTTATACATAGTCTGTAAAAAAGCAAGTTTTTATAAATGAAAAGACATGCAACTATGCATGCCCTAGACTGATGAAAAACCTATATGTTAAAAAGACAATGCCGTACAATTGGGTAGAAGAAGGAGAAATCGTGAAGTCAATATTTCGCTGCGGAGCGACTTTCAGGCGCTACAAAGCCTCGACTATGAAGCGAAGAATAGGCGGTAGTACTGTTTGAGGCGTTAGCCGAGTTGATACCGCCCTGAGCAAGTAGTCGAGGCGCCTTGAAGACTTCTTCGCAGCCTGAAATGGAGGCAAAGCGTGAAAGATTGACGGAACTTTTACTTTGTCTACACTCTGAGGCATGCAATTAAACATGCCCTTTCTTTACTGAAGTAATTTCTTTCGCTTGATCAGACTTTGAAACTCTGCTTCTAGTTCTGCCGTTGGTCGTTCATTCAGTTTTGCTAGGAGCTCTGTGATCCGTAAATCAATGGTTAACAATTCCTCTGCTGCTGAATCATATTTTTTTTCAACTTTGCTCAATTGATACGCTTGATAAGTTCCATCAAAAAAATGAACTTGCTGTTGGTCGATATGCACAATTTGCTCTGCAACATTTTGTACAAATTGGCGATCATGTGATACAAATAAAACCGTTCCTTGATAGCCAGTCAACAATGATTCAAATGCCTCTAATGTTGTAATATCAAGGTAATTGGTCGGTTCATCCAATAGCAAAAAGTTCATGTCGCTCAGAAAGATTTTTGCAAAGGCAACTTTTACCCGTTCACCACCACTCAGTACCTTTACCTTCTTCAATACTTCATCACCACGGAAGAGTAACCGAGCTAAAACAGTGCGAATCATTTCATCAGGTTGAACCGATGTTTGCTTCACATTTTCCAAGATCGTATCTTCCTCAGATAAAATCGTAAGCTGTTGACTAAAATAACCAATTTTCACACTAGGAGCTAGCTGAACTCCATCGACTTGCTCTAGAATCTTTCGAATGAATGTCGTTTTTCCACAGCCATTTTTTCCGATTAAGGCAACTTTCTTCCCATTACGAATCGCAAAATTTGCCTCTGACCAAAGCACTTTTCCGCCGATTTTACCTGGGAGGTTCTCTATGCGAAGAAGGGTTCGATTTTTTAATAAACGATCATGTGGTACATTTAACTTTACTGTTGGTAGTGATTCTGGCTGTTCTACTTTCTCTAGTTTTTCTATTCTGGTTCCTAATGCCTTTATTGAGCGATGCATATTCTTTTGTTGTACACCTTTGTGCATCTTCCATGCTCTCGTTTCAGAAGTGCTCATCCGCTTTGTAGGAGGCTTCACCATTTTCACAGCTTTTTGTTCTTTCTGTTGGATCGCTTGTTCTAACTGTAGCTTTTTCTTCTGATATAACTCATACGCGAGTTGCTGTTTTGCATCTTCCTGTTCCTTTTGCAACTGATATTGACCATAGTTGCCTTTGTATGTTTTGATCTTTCGACCTTCAATCGCCCATATCTCCGTGCAAATTTGATCCAGAAAAGCACGATCATGCGATACGACCACTACAGCACCATTAAACTGATCAAGCTCTCGCTCCAACCACTCTACATGATCGAGGTCAAGATTAGCTGTTGGTTCATCGGCTAACAATATGCCCGGATTCTGCTGCATTGCTTGCCGAATCCGCTGTATTGTCTGCTCTCCTCCACTATATTGACTTTCGTCTCCCTCTCCTAATTGTTGAATCAAAGCAATTGACGTTTCCCTCGTGATCGTACCTTGGTCAATCGGTTCATTCCCTGCTAAAATCTGTAGTAGCATCGATTTCCCAACACCATTGAGCCCAATCAGCCCAATACGATCCTGACCGTGAATCCGTAGTTGCTCAATTGAGAAGAGCAACCGTTCCCCAAATCGCTTTTCTATTTGATTTGCTTCCAGTAATAGCATAAAAAAATACCCCCAATTCATTCTGAACGAGGGTATAGCAAAACACAGGCAGAGAGGCATCCCCTCCTACCGTCAGGAATGCCCAATATATAAAAAAGCCCATACTAACCCCATCCAGAAAAATAATGAAATGAAATTCATACTTTTTATCAGGATTGGATTAGTAAATCATCGGCTCAATATTCACCCTTTCAAATACATTCACTACAAAATAGCAATAAAAAACCATTTTGTCAAGTAGATCCATAATCAACGTTATGTCTGATCAATCCAATTGACGAACCTCACGAAACTTCCATATGGCAAAACAAGTAAACAATATGACCAGACAACTAGCCCCAACTAACAAATATCCAATGGTCATCCCACTCGAAAGCAGACTTGAACATAGTGCATAGGACAAGGGCATCAAACCAATTGAAATGGTCATCACCAGACTCATCACCCGGCCCATCTTTGATGTTTCAGTTCCCTCCTGAATCATACTTACTAAAGGAATATTGATTAAAATGGAGCCGACACCAATCAAAAGTAATAAGATCATGCCTTGCCAAAGCCAGTTAATTTCTCCTAGTAACAGAATGAAGAAACCGATCAAAAGCAATATACTGAATAATAATGGCCCGCGTTTAGAACGAATATTAAGAATCCCCACGAGAATCGCTCCTAGTAATGATCCCATCCCAAAAGCACTGCGTAAATAACTTAATGCTAACGAATCGCCATGAAGCAACTGATCTACAATTAATGGAATGCCCATCGAGATCGGCCCACTAATAAAGAAATTAACTACGATTAAAATAGCTAGCAAACCTAATAAAAAAGGGGAATTTTTTATGTAACGATACCCTTCCAACAATTCCATGCGCAAATTGTTTTTTTCATGCACCTCTTTTTCATCTTCCTGAATGCGAAAAGCAAAACCACTCGATATGAGCAATAATAATGCACAGGCAATAAAAATACCCACAAATTGAAACTTATAGATAATCCAACCGCCAATGATGGGTGCAATGATTAAACTTAATTGCTGTGTTGTCTGTAGAATAGAGTTTGCTCGAACAATCTGCTCATTACTCACCAAATGAGGAATGATCGACTCACTTGCTGGCCAAAAGAAGGCATCTAATAATCCAAACAAGATGGCAAAAACGAACAACCAACTAAAGTTAAGGGAATGAAAAAATAATAAACCTAACATGCCAATGAGTAGAATGGAACGACATAGACTTGTGACAGCCATCATTTTACTATTTGACCATTGGTCTGCAAATACGCCACCTAATAGCATAAAAATAACCCTAGGCAAAGCTGTTGCCATCATCACCCAACCGAGCAAATACGAAGCATGAAGTGCTTTCACAACATACCATTGTTCTGCTAACACATACATGGGAAAAGCAAAAGCAGAGCAAATACTGGCAAACCATAATAAGAGAAAGCGTTGATTTTGCATTAATGGTTGCTCAGTTGATAGACTCGCATGATTGGTGCTTACCTCTGATTTCATTTGATAGCTCCTTTTCCTCCATTATTCATTATATTTTAACTATTTATATTATTAACATTTTTAACTATTTATATTATTAACATTTCAATATATACAATTTCTAGTACAAAATAAAAAAAATAGCGGATTATCCCGCTATTTCAGACTTTAATTTATTAATGCGCTGCTAATTTTTCTTCCATTGATGGACTGAGTGATTGATTTCTTTGCCAATTGATTAAAAAGATGCCTATACAAATTAGTAATCCTCCTATTCCTGTGTACATAGTTAGCGGTTCATGTAGCAAAAACCAGCTAGATAGCACGCCAAAGAGCGGTGCTAGAAATAGAAATGCGCTTGTCTTTGCAGGATCTCCATTTTTCAATAAATAAAACCATAAGGAAAACTGCCCAATAGAACTAAATAGAGCCAAGTATAAGATCACGAAAAGCGAAGTCCGATTCATCTCAAGATGTGGCTGCTCTACACAAGCACTGATAATAAAAAAGAAAATACTTGATGCAATCATTTGATAGGCATTTAGTACCATTTGATCAAAAGAAGCACCCCAACGCTTAACCAATAATGTTGCAATTGCAAAGCTAATTGCACCCACAATCCCGATCAGGGTACCCACTTGAAAACTGAGCTGTAAACCAAATATGACTACAACACCTATGATTCCGACTACTACACCAAACCATTGTGCAAATCGATAACTTTTGCCCAGGAATAGAGAACTTAAAATGATGACTAATAATGGACTGGTAAATATAATGATTGCCGACTCCCCTGAACGAATCCAGTTCATGCTATAGTACGCACATCCTAATACAACTGTTGATTGAAAAAGACCGATTATGATTATTTGTAACCACTGTTTTAGGCTTTGAGGTTGTGATCTTTTGATTACAAAGAGGGAGAGTAAGAAACCAGCTATTAAAAATCGTATACCCATCAAGAAAAAGGGAGGTGCATATGATAAACCTATTTTTCCAATGGGAAAGGCACTACCCATAAAAAATGTGGTGAGAAGTAGTAATCCTATATATACAAAAGGATTCATGACCAGACCTCCAACTATTATGTAATTTTATTGTATAGTAAGTCTGGTTTTATGTATAATGATCATTATTGATATTTGCAATCAAATAAAATGATATCAGAGAATAGGGAGAAGGAAAAATGGAAAGTACAGATTTACGCATTTTCCAAGCGGTTGCCCGCGCTGGTTCAATTACAAAAGCAGCTGAACAGCTCGGTTATGTACAATCAAATGTGACAACCCGCATTCAATTGTTAGAATCTGAGTTATCAACAGCACTCTTTTATCGACACAATCGTGGAATGAAACTTACCTCAAGCGGTATTGCTCTACTTCAATATACAGATAAAATTCTTGGTCTGATCAATGAAGCTACACAAGCCCTTTCATCAACTCATGAGCCAAGTGGTTCTCTACAGATCGGCTCCACTCAAACAGCAGCGGCTGTCCGACTACCTAAGCTTTTAAGTGCCTATTATCACAAGTACCCCAAAGTACAACTTTCATTGATAACGGCTCCTACACAAAAGCTGATCAACAAAGTTCTTCATTATGAATTAGATGCTGCAATCATTGGAACAGCGTTTCATCATCCTGATCTTCAGGTGAGCAATATTTATGAAGAAGAATTACTTTTGGTCTCAGCTCCAGATATTACTGATTTAGAGATCGCCCTTACCAAACCAATCCTTGTCTTTAGCAACGGTTGCTCTTATCGAGAAACACTTGAGCAGTTCGCGCAATCAAAAGGCATTTCACCCACTATCATGGAATTTGGTACTTTAGAGGCAATTTTGGGTGGCGTTAAAGCGGGACTCGGTATTTCGCTATTGGCTAAATCGGTCATTGGACATGACTTTGCACAGGGCAAGCTTCACGCTTTTGAAATGCCTGATCCCTATCGCTATAAACCTAGTCAATTTATCATGCGTAAAAATTCAACGATCAGTAAGGCTTTGTCCGCCTTGATCGAGATGCTCCCCATACAACAAGAAGTAGAGATATATGCTAACAAATTATAAAGCCACTCCTTTATTGTTGGAGTGGCTCTTATATTAGGAATGAGTGACATGATTTGCATATCGAATGATTTTGAGTAGTTGTTCTCTGTACTGTTGCATCAATCGCTCCATCGTCTCTTGTCGATATGCTTTTGGTGAATAGCGGAACGATAGAACCAGTTTCCCTTCTCCTGTGATCGCACTGTTCACCTCTATTTTCTCTTTTATCTGTGTCTGAGGGTCTACAGCGTACCCGACAGGCATTGCATCCAAACGATAAGAATCCATCTTGCCTAAATAGTTAAAAGAAATCTCCGGTTGTAGTTGAAACGAGAGAGCTGAACGTAATGACGGTTTTGTTAGATATTTTAGCAATCCATAGCCAATTCCCTGATGAGGGACTGAGCGTAGCTGTTCATTGATACTTTTGAGCAAATGTTGAGTTGATGAAGCATTTCGCTGAAATATCATGGGATATAAAGTTGTGAACCAACCTACTGTTCTTGTCACATCAATTTCTGATAAGATATCTTGGCGACCATGCCCCTCCATCAAGATAGCCACACGATCTCCTACACCCCATTCACTGACAACTGACACTAGCGCTGCTAATAATACTGTTTGAACCTCGTACCCAATTGATTGCAAGGCATTCGTTTCTTTTGAGGTTAGTTCCATCAAAACGATTTTTCCTTCTCCTATTGCATAGGTTTCTGTAGTTGGAAAATCTGTTGGAAGTGGTAAAACGTTAAGTTGCTCCAACTGCTGCCAATAGGGAATTTCCCGAATCAATTCTTGACTATTTGCATACTGAGCCAATTGTCGACTCCACGTTTGAAAAGAATCACTTACAGGTGGAAGTGTAATCACTTGTTGATTCAGTAGCTGTCCATATGCTGTATAAAAATCCTCTACTAAAATTCGCAAAGAGACTGCATCCACAACCAGATGATGAATCACCCAAAGCAAATGGTCTCCATGGTTGGTTCTGAAAATGGCTAAGCGGATCAACGGTCCTTGATCAAGGCGAATACTTTGTTGAAGACGATTTGCCTCAGCTAGTACACGTTCCCTTGGCTCTCTTACTTGACGAAGGTCAATCACTTCTAATGTAAAATAGATTCCTTCATCCATCGCCCGGTTTCGTTGTAAAACGCCCGTATCAGTCCATTGATAAATCATCCGAAGTCCATCATGGTGCTGTACGATTTTTGTCCAGACTTGTTCTACAATCTGTTCGTTCCAACCTTCTGCACGGTACAGCATATGACCCATATTCCAATGATGAATATTGGCAGAGAGTTCAAATGCCCACTGCTGTATCGGCGTTAACATGACTTCGCCGGTAACCATCTTTTCTTTTTTGAGATGGTTTTTATCGATCTGCTGCATGCGCAAAGCGAGTTGCTCAACTGTTGGTGCTTGGAAAATATCTTTCATCGAGATGTGATAGTATTTCTCTCTTAGTTTTGCCACTACATGCATCGCCTGTATCGAGTCACCGCCTTGTTCAAAAAAGTGATCATAAATACCAAATTGTTCCCCAGGTAAAATTCCCTGCCACACTTCAACCAGCAACTTCTCTTGATCGCTGCGAGGTGCTACATACTTCTGCCCCATTCGATCTGATCTTGTAGGCATCGGTAATGCACGACGATCTACTTTTCCATTTGGTGTGAGGGGCAATTCATCTAATACCATCCAATCAACAGGAATCATATAGTCAGGCAATTGTTCCAATAGATCGGCTCGTAGCTCCTGTAGGGTGATCGCTTCATCTAAATTTGCCCAAACCAGATAAGCGGCAAGTGCTGTCTGCTCTCCTTCAGTTCGTGCGATGACCACGCCATCTTGGACTGCTGGATGCCGTAGCAATGTCTGTTCAATCTCTGCCACCTCTACCCGATAGCCTCGAATGCTCACCTGATCATCGATTCTGCCCAAATACTCCAACTCTCCATTGGCTAGCCATCTTACCCGATCTCCTGTCCGATAGAGTCGCTCCCCTGGTTGAAAGGGATGAGGGATGAAGTGAGCAGATGTTTGCTCAGGATCGTGTAAATAACCACGAGCTAAGCTTGCTCCTCCCAGATAAAGTTCACCTGGTACACCGATCGGCTGTAATCGTTGTTGTTCATCCAAAACATAAGCTTGTTGATTTGCAATGGGTCGACCGATGGGCAGCCTATGTTGTGTAGGGTCAATACAGCAATAAGTGGAGACTACTGTGTTCTCTGTTGGCCCATAGTTATTGTAAATCTGGTAAGATTGTGGCTTCACATGGCGCAATTGATCGCCTCCCACCAGCAGGGCACGCAAGGAGCGATTATCCCGCTCCATAAATCGCTGAGCCAAAGGGGTGGGCAGAAAGCTAATCGTGATGCCAGTCTGTTCATAATAGTGATGCAATGCTTCTAGATCGAGTCGCAACTCTTCAGGGATCAGATGAACCGTTGCCCCTTGTAGCAGATAAGGGAATAGCTCCCAGACAGCTGCATCAAAACTGACACTGGCAAATTGCGTCGCTTGATCCTTCTCTGTCACTTGGTACGCTTCTTGGTGCCATTGCACCAGGTTCAATACTGCACGATGTTCCACCATCACCCCTTTGGGACGACCCGTTGAACCTGAGGTGTAGATGACATAGGCAAGGTCATGGGGCTGATTGATTAAGCTGGGATTTCCTTGCTCTTCCTGTTGAAGCGTAGGATCATCCACATGCAGGGTTAGACCTGAGAAAGATTCAGGAACTGATTGATTCGCAGACACCAAGAGATAACTCGCTTGACTCTGCTTTAACATATACATGATTCGCTCTGGGGGATAGTGGGGATCAATGGGCAGATAGGCTCCACCTGCTTTTAATGCACCCAAGATTCCCACCACCCATTCCAGGGAACGCTGAGTCCAGATGGCGACAAGCTGCTCTCGCTGAAGACCCTCTCTTCTCAATCGATGAGCAAGCTGATTGGCACGCTGGTTTAGCTCTTCATAGGTCATGCTTCTCCCTTGATCGACCAGTGCGATCGACTGAGGAGTCTGCTCCACCTGTCTCTCCCATCGCTCGACTAATGTTTGATGGCTGCTTCCGATTTGTTGCCCTCCATCAGCATAAGCCAATAGCTGCTTCTCTTCATCAACAGTGAGACAGGAATATTCATGTAAGGATCGACCAGGAGCAGCGATGATCTGAGTCAGCAATTGCTGATAATGAGCAGCCATTCGAGCAATTGTCTCTTCCTTGAACAGATGGCTGGCATATTCAATGGATAGATGGAAATAATCTTCTTCCACCATGATAAAACTTAAATCGAATTTTGCTGTAACCCCTGCTCGTTCGTATGGTTGATAGTGAAGTCCTGGTATATTTTTCTGTTCAAAGGCTAAGTTTTGCAACGAAAATACTGTGTCAAAAAGCGGATTTCGACTCAAATCACGTCTTACTGTCTGTTGATCAATCAAATGCTCAATTGGATAATCACCATGTTCATTTGTAGCAATCATCTGCTCCTTTACTTGCTGAACCCAATCTGCAAAGGAATTGGCTGGATTCAGTTGTAGACGAAGCGGTAAAGTATTCACAAACATACCCACCAATGGTTCCACTTCTGCTTGTTGTCGACCAGCTTGTGGCGAACCGATGACCAAGTCCGTCTGTTCGGTGTACTTCATTAACAGCAATGAATAGGCTGCCAATAAAAGCATATACGGCGTTACATGAAGTTCTACTGATAAACGATTAATCGCCTCGCTTAATTCTTTCGAAAAAGTGACAAAATAGGATGCCCCATCAAATTGTTGAATCGGAGGGCGTGGATCATCTGTTGGCAACTGAAGAACGGGCCATTCTTGTTCCAATTGCTTTAACCAGAATGATTGATCTTTCTTCAATTTCCCTTTATCTAACTGTTCTTGTTGCCAGACAGCGAAGTCTTTATATTGAATAGATAAAGGTGCCAATTCTTTTTCTTGGTAAATATCTATCAATTCTGACCAGAAAATTGACAAGGAAGCCCCATCGGCGATGATGTGATGTAAATCGAGTAAAAACAGGGATCGATGATGGGGCAATTTTATCAATCCTGCTCGAAATAATGGAGGTTGATCCAGCGAAAAAGGCTGAATCCATTCTTCTAAAATACCTCTAGCTGATGATTCCGAGGAAGCCGTTGCCACTAATAACTTACTTTCTATCTGCTGATGGACTCTTTGCACCAATTGATCCCCATCTAAATGAAAAGTAGTGCGCAGCGTCTCATGTCGACGCACTAATTGATCAAGCGCATTTTCTAATCGCTGATGATCCAATTCACCCTCAATCTGCATGATCATCGGAATATGGTAACTGGTGCCAACTTGTTCAAAGCCCTGTAATAGATAGATTCGTTGTTGTGCAGAGGTAGCCGGGTAAAAATCTCTCTCTTCAACTGGCACAATGGAATGAGCAATTGATGCTTCTGTACTTTGGATCACTTCACCTAGTGACTGCACGGTTGGATGTGCAAACAAATCGCGTAGTGAGAGTGATACATGATATTGTTTCTCGATCCGTGCCAGTAAAGCGATCCCTTTTAAGGAGTGACCACCCAATGAAAAAAAGTTGTCGTCAATGCCAATATTCGTTATCTGAAGTACTTCTTCCCAAATCGAGACCAATTTCTTCTCAAGATCAGTGCGCGGTGCTATGTAGGCAGCATCACGGCTAAAGTTTTGAGTAGGTTCTGGTAATGCATGACGATCCAGCTTTCCATTTGTGTTAAGCGGTAGCTGTTCTAAGGAAATATAGTAGCTGGGCAACATATATTCAGGAAGCCTCTTTGCTAAGTAAGCCCTTATCTCTGCTACATATCCACCAACCAGATAAGCACATAATTCACCTTGATGGACAATCACTGCTGCATCTTTCACACTCGGATGTGTCAGCAGATGAGTTGTAATCTCGCCTAATTCGATTCGATGTCCTCGTATTTTTACCTGGTCGTCGATTCTCCCCATATATTCTAATTCTCCACTGTTAAGCCAACGCACACGGTCGCCTGTTCGATACATCTGGGTGTCTGGTAAAAATGGATCAGGCAAAAAGCGATCTGCTGTTAATTGAGGTTGTTTCCAATAGCCTCTCGTTACACCAGCCCCACTTAAATAAAGTTCGCCAATGACACCAGTCGGCACGAATTGCTGATGCTCATCCAGTACATAGGCGCGCATGGTTGGTAATGGTTTTCCTATATTGGAGCGATTGGATGTAATCAACTGATCATCAATTTGTTTCACTGTGGCATAAATGGCTGCTTCCGTGGGGCCATACATATTGAGCAATTCTGTGTTTGGATACCATTTGCGCCATGCTTTTAATTGAGCTGGAGCAAGCGCTTCACCTGCAAATATAATCCTACGTAGCGAAAGATCATGCTTTGTTTGATCTTCTTCTATTGCTTGTAAAGGAATAAATGCTGATGGAGTCTGACAGAGAATCGTCACCTGTTCTTGCGCTAATAAATCTCTCAACTGCTGGGGATGCCGAGCGACTTCGCTTGTTACCAATACAAGTGCAGCCCCATGTAATAAAGCACCAAATATTTCTCCAACTGAGACATCAAAGCAGAATGAATGAAACATCGCCCAACGATCCGTTTGCTGAATTTGCCACTGGTTTCCTTCATATAGCCAGAGCCGAGTAACATGGCGATGTTCAACCATGACGCCTTTTGGCTTACCTGTAGAACCAGAAGTATAGAGCAGATATGCTAAGTCACTTGATTGATTGATTAATGGTAGTTCTACATGATTCCCCGTATATAGCTTGGGATCATCGATACATAAAATCTTGCCAGTATATGCGACTGACTGCTCTACCGAAGAAGTAGTGAGTAGGAGAGCCGCTTCGCTATCCTCAAGTAGATACTCGACCCTTTCTTTTGGATACGTGGGTTCAATCGGAAGATAAGCGCCTCCAGCTTTTAAAATTGCTAAGATGCCAACGATCATCTCAATTGATTTCTGCATTTGTAGGGCAACAATTGAATCACGCGAGACACCTTGATCACGCAACAGACAACCCAGTTGGGTAGAACGCTGATCTAGTTCCTGATAGCTAAGCTGCTGATCTTCAACTATAACAGCAATTGCATCTGGCGTTCTTTGCGCCTGCTCTTCAAATAATTGATGTAATGTTTTCTCGGCTGGATAGGGAACAAGCTGCCCTGCCTGGGCAAGCTGCATTGCTTTTTGATCCTTGGTGAGCAAGGAGATCTCCTTAATCAACCGCGTATCATGCACCATTAATTGTTCTAGCAGATGAGTAAAAGAATCTGCCATGCTGCTGATGCTACGAGAATGAAATAAATGTGTCGCATATTCAATCGTCATCTCTAACTGATCTCGCTCAATCACAGTCCATGTCAAATCAAACTTAGCTGTAGTAGCTTGCATAGGAAAAGGCGCGATGTCTACATCTGGTAAAGTTAGCTGGGTTTGCTGATGATTTTGCAAGATAAACATGGTATCAAACAATGGATTCCGACTTGGGTCCCGTTGTAAAGGGAGTTGTGCAATTACTTCTTCTAATGGGTAGTCTCCCGCCTCATATGCCGCAAAAAGCTGCTCTTTTACTTGGTGAATCAATTGACGAAACGTAAATGTAGGATCGGGTTTCAGACGGATTGGCAACGTATTGACAAACATCCCTAACATTTGCGTGATATCCGCATGTGTCCGACCAGCAAAAGGTGTACCAATCAAAACATCCTGTTGCCCACTCATCTTCATTAACCAAACACTATATGCAGCCATTAAAACCATATACAGCGAACTTTTCTCATCTTGAGCGAGTTGATTCAATTTTTTTGTCAGTTCATCTGGCAATGACCATTGATAAATGTCACCTGTAAATTGTTGCTCTGTCGGTCTTGGATAATCAGTAGGCAATTCTAATTTCGGTAGCTCTCCTGACAATTGATCAAGCCAATACGCTTGCTGCTGTTTTGCTTGCTTTGTCTTCAGCCATTGCTGTTGCCAATATGCAAATTCTTTATACTGATAAGGTAATGGCTTTAGGTCACCATCTTGATAACAAATGATCAATTCTTGAATCAAACAATTGATCGAAACACCATCTGCAATGATGTGAGGGACATCAATTAATAAGATAGAGCGATTTGTTGCGAGTTCGACCAGTCCAGCTCGAATCTGTGGAACTTGGTACAAGTCAAAAGGTTGTATCCACTGTTCAACATACTTACGTGCCTCTTCCTCCGTGTTAGCTTTGACCTGCTTTATCTCGAGTGTGGCATCAGCATGAACCTTCTGTAAGACCTCATCATCAATCATCTGAAAAGAAGTTCTCAATACCTCATGTCGCTGAATCAATTGCTGAATCCCTGCTTTTAAACGCGCTAGATTAAGCTGTCCATCCAAGGAGAAAACAAGTGGAATATTATATCCGACGCCAACATTTTCAAATTTCTGCAAAATATACATTCGCTTTTGCGCCGATGACACAGGATAATAAGCCTGCTCGGGCAATTGTTCAAATGAAACTGCCCCCTCTTTTTCTGCTTCATCGATATAGGTTGCTAATGCTGCAACAGTAGGTCGGTCAAAAATCTCGCGAATCGAAATGTGAACCCCAAACTCTTTTTGAATCCGCGCTCGAAGTAAGATCGCTTTGAGCGAATGACCACCCAATGCATAAAAATGATCATGAATCCCTACTCGTGGCACTTCTAATACTTCTTCCCATAGATCGACCAACCGATCTTCAGTTCGATTACGGGGCGCTTCGTAGAGGGCTGTTTCCTTGGATATAGCGAATGAAAGAAGTTTTTGACGATCTACTTTCCCATTTGCTGTGATAGGTAATTGATCAAGCTCCACAATTTGTGCTGGCAACATATAGGATGGCAACTGCTTTTTTAGAAATGCATGCAATTGATCTGCCTGGATCACTTGGGGCTGTTTAAGGACAACATAAGCGATAAGGCGCTGCTGGGACGTACGTTTCCCATGTACCAATACGATTGCTTGTGTAACCAAGGGATGTTGATATAGCTGCCCCTCGATTTCTCCTAGTTCGATCCGATAGCCACGAAGTTGTATTTGATCATCGACTCTACCTAAAAACTCTAATCTACCATCTGGTAACCAGCGTGCTAAGTCACCCGTTCGATAGAGCCGCTCCCCGTTCCAGTCCATAAATCGCTTAGCTGTCAGTTCTGCTCGGTGTAAATAGCCTCGTGCTAGGCTATCCCCTCCAATCCAAAGTTCACCAGGTAGCCCAACCGATTGTAACTGTTGATGATGATCAAGGAGATAGACACGATTATTGGCGATTGGCCGACCAATCGAAATTGGTTTTGTCTCTGTTGTGATTGATGTAGCAGTCGCGACAACTGTGTTTTCTGTAGGCCCGTAATGGTTCACAAGTGTATAAGATGTTTTTGATACTTGTTGAAGTTCTTCCCCTCCTGTTAGCAGGAAACGTAAGGATTGATTTCCCACTTGCATAAATTGCTCGGCCATCTGTGTTGGTAAAAAGCTGATCGTGACACCATGTTGCTCAAAAAACTGACTTAAAGCCATCGGATCGTGACGCAGCTCATCAGGAACAATGATCAGAGAAGCACCGCTTAACAACGTAGGAAATAACTCCCATGCGGAGGCATCAAAGCCCAATCCTGCGTATTTAGAGCAACAATCTTGCTCTGTCAGTTGATATTGTTGCTGATGCCAATAAGCGAGATTGATGAGCGAACGATGTTCGACCATCACACCTTTTGGTAAACCAGTCGAACCGGAAGTATAGATCACATATGCGAGATTCTTTGCGTCCCCGTTAATATCTGTTAGCTCTTTTTCCACTCCTTCCTCATCTATGATTAAATGTTTGCCATCATACTGCTTAGGTGGACCGAATCCTTCTTGGCAAAGCAACAATCTAGCGCTGCTGTCCTTTAGCATGTAGGCGATTCTATCTGCCGGATAAGCAGGGTCAATAGGCAAATACGCACCACCAGCTTTTAAAATGGCTAAGATGCCAACTACCCAATCGATAGACGGTCGCGCCAAAACACCTACGATGGTCTCACCCTTCACACCTTGTTTTTGTAGCAAATAGGCCAGTCGGTTCGCACGCTGATTTAACTGGGCATATGTGATTTCCTTATTTCCATCTATTACAGCAATGTGCCGCGGTCTCTTATTCACTTGTAATGCAAAAAGCTCATGGATCGTCTGATGTGCTGGAAAATCGCTTTCTGTCTGATTCCAGCTTTCTAATTGATGAATTTCCTCAGGGGTGACTAGGGATAAATCCTTCACTTTCATGTCTTGCTGATTAATCAATTGTTCCATGATGAATTGCAAATGATTCCATATACGATCCACGGTTGATGTTGAATAGACGGAGCGGTTATATCGAAATGTAAAAGCAAGCTGCTCACCTGCTGCTACGACTAAGTTAAAATCATAATGCGTCTGTTCAAAGCCATGTACATCTGTAATCTGGAAACCAAGTTCTCTTGATAACATCGACTCATCAAAAGGATAATTTTCAAAAGCGATGAGATGGCGAATCATTTCTTGATTTGGCAATAGATCAGCTAATGAAAGGTGGTGATAAGGCTCTGTCTCTAATAACTCTTGCTGAATCCGTTGAATCAATTGTTGGATTGACTCATCACCCTGACTTTGCACTCGACAGGGAACGGTATTGATAAAGAGCCCCACCATCTTCTCTACTCCAGAGATAGTAGGAGGACGCCCTGACACAACCATCCCATACAAGACATCATCCGTTAAATTATATTTTTGTAGCAGAAGCGCCCAAAGAACTTGTACAACAGAGTTTAGCGTCACTTGTAACTTACGAGCATATTGATTTAACTGTTCTGTCATTGCCTTACTACAAACATACTTCTTTACACCTAATTGATAGGGTTGGTCAATACTCTTTTCTTCTGGAATCGTGATAGTTTGCTCAAATCCATCAAGATACTGCTGCCAAAAACGTTGTCCTTTCTCTTCATCCTGCTCAGCTAACCAACGAATATATTGACTATATCGTGGTACATGCTTCTGGAGAAAAGGTAACCCCTCCTTTTTTCGCTCATAATTTTCAAGGAGGTCATTAAGCAATATCCCCAAACACCAACCATCCATCAAAATATGGTGAAATTGAATGATCAGCTCAAATCGATCATGACTGTATTGAAATAAGGCAAGTTGAAATAATTGATCTTTACTAAGATCAAATCCTTTTTCTCTTTGCTCTGTCAGAAATTTTTCTATGTATTGCTGTTGTTCTTCCTGACCTAACCATGATAAATCCTGAAAATATAGCCGAACCTTTCTCTCTTTTAAGACAACTTGCATCGGTTTTGTTACATGCTCATATAAGAAAACGGTTCGCAACATCTCATATTGATTGACAAGATGCTGAAATGATTCTTCAAGCAAGTGCTGATCCACTTTTCCAGTTAGCTGAAAAGATGTTTGCTCAAAATATGCCGTTGAACGTGGATCATTTAGATAGTGAAATAACATTCCCTGTTGTAATGGTGAAAGTCGATATAAATCTTGGACATTTTTGCGATCAAACAAATTTGATCACTCCTATTCATACTAACGGACAAACCGCGTCTATATTGTTTTCAATATATGCAACAAATCAAGCAAGTAGACACAGCAAAAAACCACGTAAAATACGTGGTCAGTGATAGCAATAGGCACCAAGTATGCTCAAGTCATGATACATAATGATTAAGGTCGAATTTCCACTTGATATTCCTTCATCCAACGATCAATTTGTAATAATCGTTCAATCGGTGCAGACATGGATGAAGGAACAGCTTGTCCAATGATTTCACGCTGAATTTCTTCTGGATTGAGAAAAGGAAGTAAGGGAGACTGTGGATCATCTAAAATTTGCTGCATTTGAGCTTGTAACGCAGCATAATACTCTTTCTTTTTCATTTGTGGATATGCACTTTTCTTCCGACTGCGTACATCATCAGGAAGTACATCAGCAAGAGCTCGGCGAAGAATGCCTTTTTCCATTCCATCGGTATTTTTCATTTTCCAGGGAATATTCCAAACATATTGAACAAGCCTTGGATCGCAAAATGGTACACGAACCTCTAGCCCCACAGACATACTCATCTGATCTTTTCGATGTAATAACATGGATAGCAAATGTGTCATGTTTAAATAACTAAATTTGCGGATATCGGCTGAAAGAGGATCTTCTCCAGGTAGCGTCGGAACATCATTTAAAGCAGCTTGATACTGATCATGCAAATATTCGATAGGCCGAAGCAAGCGGTGGCACTCTTCTGAAAAATAAGAGAAACGATTATATTGACGGTCACCGATCCATAGATGAATCCATGGGAAAGTAGGCATATGAAGTCGCTTATCTTCGTGATACCAGGGGTAACCACCAAAGATCTCATCAGCCGCTTCACCAGAAATGGCCACTTTGGCTCGCTGTTTGATAGCCTTAAATAATAGATAGAGTGACACTTCATATTCTCCAAAACCAGGTAAGTCATGGGCACGATAAGGTGTTGCAGCATATTCGAGTAGATCGGATGTTGTTAAGTCAATTTTGTGATGGATAGTTTGACAATGTTGCACTACTTTTTCAATCCAGGGCGTATCTAAGCTAGGTCTCATATAATCTGTAGCAAAATCTTGTTCACTATCATAAAAATCTATTGAATATGTGTGCAAAGATCCCTTATTTTGTTGACGGTATAAATCAGCAGCTATGGCTGTTAGACCACTTGAATCAAGACCACCTGATACAAGTGTTACTACTTCTGTATCTGCGATAAGTTGCCGGTTCACAATATCATAAAGATACTCTCTTATGGTTGAGACTGTCGTATCAAGGTCATCAGGATGAGCATAACTCTCAATCTTCCAATAAGTAGTTTCCTTTTTACCTTGTTGGTTATATTGAATGACTTGCCCAGGCATCACTTCTTGGATATCTTTATAGATACCATTTCCTGGTGTCCGAAAGCCAAGCGTTAATATTTCAGCTAACCCTTCATACGTGATTTCAGGATTTATATCAACATGCGCTAACAAGGCTTTCATTTCTGAGCCAAATATTAAAGCGCCTCCTTTTTGTGCATAAAAGAGCGGCTTTACACCGATTTGATCTCTAACCAGTACCAATTCCTGTTTGGCTTCATCCCATATGGCAAAAGCAAAAATTCCATTAAAATACTTTGGAGCATCAATTCCCCACTCTAAGTATGCTCGGAGGACAACTTCTGTATCTCCACGTGTACGAAAGCGATGACCCTTTTGGAGCAGTTCGTCTCTCAATTCAAGAAAATTGTACAATTCGCCATTATAGACCATTACATATTTACGATTTCCTTCATTAATGACAAACGGTTGTTGTCCACCTTCAGGATCAAGTATCGTCAGTCGACGATGTCCCAAACCAACTGTTTTTGAGATCCAGTATCCTTTATCATCGGGTCCACGATGTGTCAATGCATTTGTCATTTTATATATTTGTGCTGTTTCGTTTGTTAAATCCTTAGACCAATCAACCCATCCTGTTATTCCACACATAGCTGTCATCTCCTGAACGAAGTGCTAGTTATAAGAAAAGAGAATATTGTAGATAAATATTAGATAAATATTAGATAAATATTAGATAAATATTTAATCGATATTTATTAAGATGATTAAACCAATTAATTTATAGAAAGTCAAATGTAAATATTTTTATAAAAAATATTTTACTTAATATATATAATAGTGGATATTAAATTTAAATAAAAAAACGAACGACCTGTAGTCATTCGTTTTATCGCACTTATTTTGTTATCCCTGTTCTAACTCTCCAAAAACATCTTCTAACTCATCCATCGTTAAGTCATCATGTGCTGTAAAATCACTGGGTGTAAATTCTCGATTATCCTGACTGATACAGTGTTCAACCATCCTTAATAATTGCTGTCGGTAGTTAGACATAAACCTTGTTATCTCATCCACTTGATATCGATGTCGATCATAACGCAAAACCAGATGAAATTTATTTTCTTCTACAAGTGAAGTAATTTCAAGTGGAGACAAAGCAGTCGCCTTTGGACTGATTGAGGTTCCTGCTGGTAATGAAGAAAGCGACACATGTGAAGAGGAAAATTGCCCCAAATAATTAAAACTAACTTCTGGCTGTGCGATCTTTCCATCGCCTTGAGCAGACAAATACTTATAAACGCCATATCCAAAGCCTTTTTGAGGAATCTGTCGCAACTGTTCTTTAATCTGTTTAATCAATGCCCCATCCTCTGATTGATCGCCTTTTAATATGAGAGGAAAGATCGAAGTAAACCAACCAACAGTTCGTGAAATATCGACTCCCTCTAATGCTGACTCACGTCCATGCCCTTCTAGTAATAGACAGAGATGTTCATTTCCTTTCCAATGATGAAAGGAGCGAACTAATGCTGTTAGAAGTAAATCATCGATCTTTGTTCCATATGCATGATGGCTTTGTGTTAATAATCGCTGCGTCTCATCAACAGAAAGCGAAAAACTGATCATTTCCATCGCTGAAGATTGTGAGGGACGACTATACGCGCTTAATTGCTGGATGGATTCCATCTTTTCTTCTATCTCTTTCCAATATTTCCATTCGCTTTGATGTTTTGGATCGTTTGCATATGTGAATAAAGATTGACTCCATCGTTGATATGCATCTGTTTTTGGTGGTAATTGTATCATTTCTCCCTGCACAGCTTGATGGTATGCAAGTGAGAAATCATCAATCAAGATGCGCCAAGAGACCCCATCGACAACCAAATGATGAATGATAAACAAGAGATGGTCGCCTTCAGCCAATTGAAAATGACCACACTGCATGAGCGGGCCTTGCTCAAGAGATAGCTGACCTTGCATACGTTCTGCTTCCTTCTTTACTCGCTGCCTCACATTCGCTTCTTGTCGAAGATCAATGGTTTCTAGATGAAAAAGTTTCCCTACAAGCCCGCGGTTATATTGTGTTACACCATCATTTTCGATCTGGTAAGTCATTCGAAGTGCATCATGATGTTCGACTAATTTTTCTAACGCTTTTCTTAAAGCATCCTGCTGCCATCTTTGCGACCGATAGAGGAACATCGTTTGATTATAATGATCACGCTGCGCGAACGGCTGGCTAAAAAACCAACGCTGAATAGGAGTCAAAGCAACATCACCTGTAACTAAGCCTTGCTCGGCGACTGCTTTCAATGGCTGAACCAGCGGTGCCAACTCAGCGATTGTCGGTGATGTAAAGAGAGACTTCATTTCCAATGTACGATCAAACTGTTGCAGTCGAGCTATAATTTGAATCGCTTTAATAGAATCTCCACCATGTTCGAAAAAGTTATCATCAATACCAAGCTCGGATCTGCCTAATACTTCTTGCCAAATTGGAAGCAATAATCGTTCGTTTTCATTCGTTGGGATCCGATATTGGGTGCGAACAGATTGTACTTCCTCAGGTCTCGGTAATGCCCGTTTATCAATCTTTCCATTCGGGGTAAGCGGTAGTGAATCTAATCGAACCATATGCGTTGGGATCATATAATCGGGTAACCGTGTGCTCAGATACGCACGAAGCTCTGCTAAATCTGATGTCTCGAGTGTCGAACCAACCACATAAGCACAGGTCGATGTTATCTCTTTTGCTTGCTGCACAGTCACAATTGCTTCTTCTACTTCCTCATGAGCGAGAAGCTGTGCTTCAATCTCTGCTAGCTCCACCCGATAACCACGTATACTTACCTGATCATCAACACGCCCCAAATATTCCAACTGACCATTTGCCAACCAGCGTACACGATCACCTGTACGGTAGATACGCTGTCCTGGCATAAATGGGTCATCGATAAAATGCTTGTTGGTTTGTTCTTCATCATGCAAATATCCACGAGCCAAACTTACTCCGCCAATATATAACTCTCCAGGAATACCAATTGGCTGTAATCGCTGCGCTTCATCCAGCACATATAATCTTTGATTATCGATAGGTGAGCCGATTAATAATTTTCCCTGTGCCGGGTCTATCGGAAAGCATGTTGTAACTACTGTATTCTCGGTTGGACCATAATTATTGTAAATCGTATATCGCTGTGGCTTTACTTGTCGTAATTGGTCACCACCTGTTAACAATGCACGCAATGAATGATTTTCTAATTCCATAAAGCGCTCCGCGAGTGGGGTTGGTAAAAAGCTAATCGTAATTCCGCGTTGTTCAAAATAGCGATTTAATGCCACTAGATCAGTTCGAATCGCATCTGGAATGATATGAACTGTTGCTCCTGAGAGTAGATATGGGAACAGCTCCCATACTGCTGCATCAAAACCACCACTTGCTAACTGAGTTGCGCGATCTGTTGTTGTCACTTGATAATATCGACGATGCCACTGCACTAGATTAAGCACTGCTCGATGTTCCACCATCACACCTTTTGGTTGACCAGTTGAGCCTGAAGTATAGATCACATAGGCAAGATCATGTGGATGATTCACGAAGATTGGGTTGTGATCTGCTTCTTGATCTAGCGATTGATCATCGAGGAACAATTGCTGACCTTGGTAAGAGATAGCTAAATGGAGTGTTGATTGCGTTAGCAATAATGAAATCCGACTGTGGGCAAGCATATAATTGATTCGCTCAAGCGGATATGTTGGTTCAATGGGTAGATAAGCGCCGCCCGCCTTGATAATTGCCAAAATTCCCAATACCATTTCGAGTGATCGCTCGGTTAACAGTCCGACAATTGCACCTGGTTTTACCCCCTCTTTTCGCAAACGGTGAGCAAGTTGATTGACACGTCCGTTTAACTCTTGATAGGTCATCCAGCGCTCTTGATCAACAATGGCTATTGCTTCTGGCGTTTGTAGTACCTGTTCTTCCCAGTACTCCGATAACGTTTTTACATCAGCATAGTCAACAACTACACGATGAAAAGTATCCAACAATTCATTTTTTTCGGAGGGAGTTACGATAACAAGCTCGGCTATTGACCGGTTTGGTTGTGTGATCACTTGCTGTAATAGGTGAAGATAATGCGCCCCCATTCGTTTAATGGTTTCTCTTTTAAAAAGCTTAGAACAATACTCAATCGATATTTCCAATTGTTCATCATCGTGTACAACCCAACTCAAATCAAAACGAGCTGTCTTACGCCCATATTCATAGGGAGTTAAATTGGCATGGGGTAATTCGGGCATTTTTAAATCAATATTTTGCATCGAAAAAATGGTATCGAACAGTGGTTGACGGCTCATATCTCGCCGGATTTGTAACTGTTCAATCAATTCTTCCAGAGGGAAATCAGCGTGTTGATGAGCCGCAACCAAGTTCCTTTTTACTTGATCTAGTAACTGACGAAATGATAAGTTTGCATCAAACTGACAGCGAATCGCTAGCGTATTTACAAAAAGCCCCATCATCCGTTCAATATCAGCATGTGTTCGTCCAGCATGCGGCAGACCAACAACAAAATCATCTTGTGCAGTATATTTATGAAGTAGCAAGAAGTAGATTGAAAGCAAGATCGCATAAGGTGTTGTCTGTTCTTGCAAAGCAAGCTGTTTTAGTTGCTCTGCCCACTCTTTTTCTAGTTTAAAAGTATAATAATCACCAACAAATGATTGAATCGGTGGACGAGGAAAGTCAGTCGATAGTTCTAGCACTGGTGGTTGCTCGGTAAATTGTTGCAACCAATATTGCCTATCATGCTGCCAATGCTCCGATTCTTCAGCTTGTTGTTGCCAGACAGCAAAATCCTTATAATGCAATGAAACTGATGATAACGCTTCATCACGAAGGAGTGTGGCAAATTCTTGTAGGAGCAAATTGACTGACATACCATCAAGCAGAATATGATGGAGATCGACAAATAAAATAGCTGATTGAGGTAGATGAATCAGCCTCACTCGCCAAAGAGGCGCTTGTTGTAAATCTATTGGTTGGATCAAGGAAGCAATCTGTTTATCTAATTCTTCCTGATCGGCTTGTATTTGTTGAAAATTAAGCAATACCTGATCATGGACAATCTGTTTGAGTTCCCCATCAACCATTTGAAATGACGTTCTCAAAATTTCATGTCGATTAAGCAGTGTTCTCCATGCCGATTCAATCTGGATAGGGTCAACTTGACCATCCCAGCGAAGCACGATTGGCATATTATAACTCGTTCCAGCATCGGAAAACGATTGAATCACATAGAGACGTTTCTGTGCAGAGGTAACTGGATAATAGGATACATTTGTAGTTGGTTCGATCTTACGATACATTTCTTTTTTCAATAAACGAATATACTGCGCTAACTCCCTGACGGTCGGTCTTGCAAAAAACTCCGCTAAGGGAACTTTGACATGCAAATGCTTATGAATTTGTGCTAGACATATGATCGCCTTTAGCGAATGTCCACCCATTTGGAAAAATGAATCATCCATTCCTAAATGAGGAGTCGCTAAAACATCAGTCCAAATCTGAACAAGTGTCTCCTCCAATTCGTCTTGTGGCGGGACATAGCTTCGTTCGCTTGCTATATTTTCTGTTAGACCAAGTAAAGACTGTTTATCTACTTTACCATGTGCTGTCAATGGAAACTGATCGAGCTGTGTGATACGATCTGGCACCATATAATCTGGCAATCGATTAGCTAAATAGGTTCGTAGCGCATCTGTTTGTGATGGATCAGCAATGACAAAAGCGATCAATCGTTCATTCATCTCCAGCACTACTGCTGCTTCAACTGCTGGGTGTGCTAAAAGCTGTGCCTCGATCTCGCCTAACTCGACCCGATATCCGCGAATACTCACTTGATCATCCAGCCGTCCCATAAATGACAATTCACCATTCTCTAACCATCGTACCTGATCACCAGTCCGATAGAGTCGTTCACTAGGGATAAATGGATTTATTACAAATGAACTCGCTGTCTGCTCTGGGTCATGAATATAGCCTCTCGCAAGGCTTTTACCACCTACATAAAGTTCTCCCGCAATCCCAATAGGCTGTAATCGTCCTGCCTGATCTAATACATAGTGACGTTGGTTTGCAACTGGACACCCAATGGACAAGGGACGCTTACTTGCATGAACCAGACAACTGCTAGAAACAACGGTATTCTCCGTTGGTCCATAGTTGTTATAAACCGAATAGCGCGTCTTCTTTAGCTGCTTCAGTTGGTCGCCTCCTACAAGTAAAGCTCTCAGAGAATGGTTCTCCAACTCCATATAACGTTCAGCTAATGGAGTTGGCATAAAGCTAATCGTAATCCCAACTCGCTCGAAGTAATGATTTAATGCATCTAAATCCATCCGTAATTCGTTTGAAATGATATGGACAGTACTTCCTGATAATAAATAAGGGAAAAGTTCCCATACAGCTGCGTCAAAACCAATGCTTGCCAATTGTGTTGTTTGATCATCTGCCGTCACTTGATACATCTTTCGATGCCATTCAACTAGATTTAAAACTGCTTGATGCTCCACCATCACCCCTTTTGGGCGACCTGTAGACCCTGAGGTATAGATGATATAAGCTAGATCGTTCGCTAAGCAGCTAAAATCAGGATTTTCTTTCATTTGCTTGCGAATTTGTGGGTCATCGATCTGAATCTGTTCTCCAGCAAAATCTACCTGAATCTTTGCCACCTGATCATGTAATAGGAAAGCAGTTTTACTATTTTCTAGCATATAAGCAATACGATCCTCTGGATAATCGACTTCTAGCGGAAGATAAGTTCCACCAGCCTTTAAAACACCGATGATTCCCATCACCGTTTCAAGGGATCGTTTCATCAATAATGCGACGACTGTGCCTTTCTTTACACCCTTTTGTCGCAAGAAATGAGCAAGCTGATTAGCCTGTTGATTTAATTCCCGATAGCTCCATTTTCGATCCTGTTCGACTAATGCAGTCGCTGTGGGGGTCTGCATAACCTGCCGTTCCCAGCTTTGCACCAATGTTTCATCCTTGATGGCTAGTTGCTCTCCCCTACCCATTTGCAATAATCTTTCTTGTTCAACCTCTGTAATCAATGCAAAATCTCGAATCGCTCGCTTAGGATATGTCAATACTTGCCCAAACAAGTGCCGTATATGTCCCTCAAGTCGGGCAATAAAATTTCCTGAATACCGTGATGCATCATATGTAAACTTAAAAAACAACTCTTTCCCTGGCATCAGTTGAACAGTAAAGGGATAGTGCGTCTGTTCATAAACCTCTACATCTGTTATCGAAATGCCAAGTTGCTGTTCTAACTTGCGAATGGTCGATTCATCTACCGGATAATTTTCAAAGGCAAAGAGATGATCGACTAATGCAGATGCACCCATATCTGCTAATGACAAATACTGATAAGGCTCTGCTTCTAAAGCCGTTCGCCTAACATTTTTTAAAAATGCTGAAAAATCATCCGCTGGATTGATTGTAATATGAAATGGAATTGGCTGAATAAATAGCCCTACCATCTCTTCGACTTGACGAATCGCCGCTGGTCGTCCAGAGACAATCGTGCCAAAAACAATCTCATTTGTATCATGATATCGATGAAGCAACAGCGCCCAGATGGCTTGGCAGAGATGATTCAAGGTTACTTTATGTTCTTTTGCTAAACGTTTTAACTGAGCTGTAATCGTTTCATCGATCGAAAAAGAATATACAGCACGCTCCATCTTTTCTCCTTGATACCCTGGTGCAGGCATTCCCGTCGGACGCGTACAATCACTTAATCGCTTCTGCCAATACGACTGCGCCTTCGATAGATCTTGTTCATCCAGCCAATTTATATATTTGCTATAAGATGGTGCAGGCGTGACACAGACTGGCTGTTGCTCGATCCGCTGCTGATAAAACTGCATCAAATCGCGTAATAAAAGTCCCATACACCAACCATCTAACAAAATATGATGAAAGCTACAGACCAATCGATATTGATCCTCTCCCAGATAAAAAAGGGCAAATCGAATCAACACATCACGAGATAAATCAAAGCCTCTCCTACGATCTTGGATACAAAATTGCTCAAGCCGACTTTGCTGCTCACTCGATTCAAATCGGGAAAGATTCTGATAATGAAGTTTACATTTTCGCTCTGTTAATACCACTTGCAATGGCTCAGATAAATTCTCATATAAAAACAGTGTTCGCAGCACATCATATTTGATAAATAAATCGTTCAGACTCTCTTCTAGTACAAACCCATCAATTGTACCTTTGAGATGGTAAGTAAACTGCTCTACATACACTGAAGATTGATCTTCTTTTATTGCATGAAATAAAATCCCCTTTTGTAATGGGGATAAACCGTAAATATCCTGTAGTTGCTCTTGCTTTAAACCCATCAACATCACCTCTTCGTTGATCGATTATATGCGTAGAGCAGTGGAGATAGTCCAATTTGTTAAGGTTACACTCCTGATGGCAGAAATCCTTGTTCAAACGACTCAATGAAGATCTTTTCACCAAATGCCACATGAGCTATTCTCAAGAACTTCTAGTTTTTAGATTTAAGCCTCATCGCACTTTTCACAATAAAAACGGCTGCGATCTTAGCAACCGTTTTTATGCACCACTACATGGAAGTTATCGCCGACTGATCCTATGTAGTGGCGAGGTCCTCTAATAGAGGCTGTGATAGGGATGTGGCAGCACCCCCTCTTCTTTATATAGAAAGTAAAACGCATACTTTTCTGTAAAATATGATTTCCCTTTGGTCTATGAGCATCTATTCACTCTCTGAATGATCGATTTGCTTACGAGGTGTTAGAATATACTTCTCTCTCAAACTATTCTCTAATTTTAATTGAGCTACATCTTTCTCGATAACCTCTAGGATCTGTCTTAATTGACCAGCAAACCGTTCCGACTGTTCAACCGAATCAGTCTCTAGAGCGAGCTCATTATCGCATAATTTTAAATCTGATTTATATGGTTTACTGGAACTTGAATCAAAACATATTTGCAACGTCACTTTATGACCTTTTTCAGTAGACTCCACATCGATCGGTTTATACGTTGACATGCAATCCCCTTTCTTTTTTCCATTGTCACAAAGCCACTCTACCAACTTTAACTTTTGACGCTGCCACCATCTCCGAAATGTCAGTCCTCAGCCCCCTATATGAATATCAATCTACCTATATATTCCCGAAATTGTCATAATTGTAACTCGAACTCTTGTTTTATTGCTCAAACTGATCCGCTTTCCTTGATCTTTATGCAATGATTAAACTCCTCATCAAAGCTACTCTTTCCATAAATGAAAGTTTACCATACACTTATTTCAAACATGCAATGAGGAGGGTATGGATGAAAAAGTTTGATGATTTTGGAAAGCGTATGAAGGAGTATGAGCATGCTTTTCGGTTCTATCTTCCAAAGCGAATGCCTGTTGTGATTCGGATTGATGGTTGCCACTTTCACTCGTATACAAAGAGCTTCACAAAGCCCTTTGATGAGCAGCTCATTGAAGCCTTTTGGGAAACAGGTAAGTTTCTGGGGCAACAGATTATGGGCTGTAAGTTAGTTTATCATCAAAGTGACGAACTATCTTTATTACTTACAAATTATGACAAAATGAATACGGAGTCATGGTTTGGAAATAATCTACAAAAAATCGTTTCTGTATCTGCCTCGTTGGCAACCGCTAAGTTTAACGAGATGATACAACGGCAGAATATCAACCCAATTTTGGCTACTTTTGATAGTCGAGCTTGGATTTTGCCTCAACAAGAAGTGGACAATTATTTTATATGGAGACAGCAAGATGCGATAAAAAATAGTATTTCGATGGTTGCACAGAGTCAATTTTCAGCAAAACAGCTACATGGTTTGAATACAAAACAATTGCTTGAGAAGTTAAGAGTCGAAAGAAATATAAACTGGGCCGATTTACCAATTTGGCAACAAAGAGGTGTATGTTTAGTGAAAAAGCAACATATCAAAAACAATGCTACTCGATCTATATGGGATGTTGATTTAGAGACACCCGATTTCTTGCAAGAGCGACCATATATCAATCAGCACATTTATATAAACACGGCTGAATAGGGGTAAACGCGATGGAGATGATCATCTTTACGGGAATACAGGCATCAGGCAAATCTACCTTTTATAAAAAGATGTTTATTGATACGCATATTCGAATCAATCTAGATATGCTGAAGACAAGACATCGTGAGCTGTTACTCATAAAAGCATGTTTAGAAGCAAAGCAACCGCTTGTGATTGATAATACTAATCCTACTTTAGAAGATCGTAAAAAATATATTCAGCTCGCAAAGCAATATCATTTTCGAACTGTCGGTTATTATTTTGTTCCCCAGTTAACTGAGTCGGCAACCCGTAATCAGCAAAGAGAGGAAAAGAAAAGAGTCCCTCTGATCGCTATAAAAGGAACACTTAATAAATTAGAGCCCCCTCATTCTGATGAGGGGTTTGATCAATTATTTCAAGTGACTATCCAAGGAAATGATTATATTATTTGCGATTACTAACGGTTAACATTGGGCAAGCCACTTTGTATATATGGATTTGATAGATACTCAGTACTAAACTCACCATGTCCATCAAAATAATCTTTCGTAAGTCCTGCTGGATCTAAGGCAAGGGCACCCGCTCCTGGTTTGTCATCATGATCATCCCAGAGCCAAGCTGGACTTGCTGCGTTATGTTTACCATTATCTCCATGAAACTTGCCCCAGCTAGCGAATGTCTGAGGGTCAAAGCGATGATCCCATAAGCCATTAGGTGCAAATGTATTGACTAGTTTATATTTCACAAAGCGATCGTTTCCGTTTTTCGGCACTTGCCCACTTGCTTTATCAGGATAATAGATAACCCCATCTCCACCAGGGAAATCCTTATGATTCCATGCCTTTAAGCCATGTCCTTTTGCTTCCTGAAATGTGGTTGGGTGTTCGGACTGGTCAAAATATTGCATATATGCTTTCCCATCGATATCTTCTTTTCCTTTTTTCAACGGACTTCCAGCTGGTGTAAATGAATAGAAGTCCGAGTGAGCGATGGTAACCATCCCTTCAAATTTTCCATATTTGGAATCATCCTTTCGGACAATCTCCATCACCCCTTCCATATCATTTTCATGTTCTTGTTGAGTCGTACGACCAAAAAAATGAAAGCCATCTTCCCAATCCCTTGGATGATAAAAACTATATACGATAAACCAATGAGTCTTTGTTTCAACAACAGAATAATATACCTCGCCTTTTAATTGATTAGGATGATCATCTTGATGCTCCCAGTTATTTTGCGCATTCCAATCCCCATCATAATCGACTCCTGTTAAATAGTCAGCATCAGCATGACTATTATCTGTATCTTGATAATGGATCGGTGCCCAATGATAAGCTATTTCTAAATTTTGATCATCAGACGCTGCTTGTGTAGGAATGGGAACTAGACTAAGTGGAAAAATAATAGACAAAACCAAAATCATAACATGACGAATTTTATTCATCTAGATGCACCTTTCTAAGAAGATAATAAACTTTATAAAACATTTTATATCATTGCTTTTAAAAGTCCTACTATTTCATAAAATCATGATAAAATGCTTTGCTAATACACAAAAAAGCCCTCACATAATTGTGAGGACTCAGACTGATGAAAACCCAATTGATGAAAGGAAAAGGTTCGTACAATTGGGTAGAAGAAGGAGAAATCGTGGAGTCAATATTTCGCTGCGGAGCGAGTGAAGAGGTGATCGGAAAAGCTCCATTTCGGGCGCAACTTAGCGGAATGGCAGCTGAAGCGGCATTTTCCTTTCGGGCAAACTGTTCGAGTCTCCGCAGGCGGATGCCGGAGGAGGCGAGTTTTGCCCAGCCGCGAAAGTTGACAGAACGCGGACAGTTCTGCATCCTTGCAAGACCGAGCCGGAGCATCGCCGAGAACCACGATCACGAGCGGCTGATCACTCAGCTTTGTCTACAAGCTGAAGCCCTCATATATCTATGAGGACTCCACCCTTCACTACCTTTTATCCAACTCATTTAAAACTGTTTCCAAATCATCAAAACTAAGGCGCTTTGCTGCAAAATCACTCGGGGTTCGCTCTGATTGCTCTTGCTGTACACAATGATTAAGCAATTGTTGAAGATGATAGCAGAAACGAGTCGCTAGCTTTTCAGCGGTCAAGCGATGGAATAGATAACAATCATAGGTAAGGCTAAGTTGAAATTGTCCAGCCGCTATGACACAATTCCATTCCAAAGCATATGCGGGTTGATTTTGCGGGCTAATATCTCCACCAATCGGTAAAGTGGATAACTGTGCAAATTGATTGGGAAGCTGTTCATCAAATTGTCCAAGAAAGTTAAAGCAAATTTCAGCAGGTACAACCAGTTGAGCTTGATTAGACAAATAACGAAGTAGCCCATAGCCAATCCCATTCAGAGGAACACGACGTAAATCTTCTTTTACTGCTTTAATCACTTCTGCGGGTTCGGCTTTCTGTAATTCTAGCAAGATTGGATAGAGACTTGTAAACCAGCCAACTGTCCTTGTTACATCAAGTCCAGGTAAGAGTTCTTCGCGGCCATGGCTTTCTAGATGGACACGAATCTGCTTTTGATTGGTCCATTCATGGATGGTTAGTAGTAGCGAAGCAAGTAGTAAGTCCATGCTCCGCGTATGATAGGCATGGTGTGCGTCACGAACGAGTGCTTCTGTTTTCTGGCGATCTAGCTGCATCTGCACAACACTACGTCTAACTGCTGGCTCTGTAACGACTCCCTGATCGATCGGTAATCCAGGAACTTTTGCCTGTGCAATAGGCTCCCAATAAGATAGCTGGTTTTGCCAATCGCCTCTCATGGTAGATTGTTCAAGTTTTGTTGCCCAAGTCTGATAGGAGGTAGTTTTGGCTGGGAAGTGTAACGACTCTCCTCGAAGCAATTGGTCATATCCATTTGCTAAGTCCTCAAGTAAAATCCGCCATGAGACACCATCTACCACTAAATGATGAATAGATAGAAAGAGGTAATCCCGTTTTGCTGTTTGAAATAATGATGCTTGCATCAACGGGCCTTGTGAAAGCGAGAGCTTCGTCTGCAATTGAGTTGCCATCTGTATGATTCGATCCTTGTAGTCCTCTATTTGACGAAAGTCGTAATGTGTAAATTGAAACGCTTTTTCCCACTCTTCTTGATGCATGGCTTGCGTTTGACTAAAGTTTTGTTGAAAGGTAATTCGTAAAGCATCATGGTGCTTCACGATCTCTGACAATACCTCTTGAAGCAGTGGAAGTTGCCATCTTCCCTGTCGTCGTTCAAGCAATACGGACTGATTCCACTGGTTAGGGACTAAGAAAGATTGTTCAAAAAACCAATGTTGAATAGGGGTTAAAGGTAATTTTCCTGACACCATTCCCTGCTCGTGTTCAGTAGATCGTTTCCGCATGATTGGTGCTAATTCTTTGATGGTTGGATGTTGAAACAAATCTTGCATGGTAATTTCCCAATCAGATTCACGAAGTCGCGCTGCAATCTGCATGGCTCGTATCGAATCCCCACCGATTGTAAAAAAATGCTCATCGATTCCAATTTCCGAAATTCCTAACACATCTTGCCAAATCTCTGCCAAAATCGATTCTGATTCTGTCCGCGGTAAAATCTTCTCACCTGACTTTTGGATAAGTACTGGCTTAGGTAATGCACGACGATCTAACTTCCCATTAGTTGTTAAAGGCATTTGATCAATTGGCATGATATATCGAGGCAACATGTATTCAGGTAATTTTTTTGCCAAGTCAGCGCGAAGCTGGTCAAGCTCAATACCTGAAATCACAACATAGGCGCAGAGATCAAGATTGTCTCCCGTTTCCTGAACGATGACAACCGCATCATCTACTTGCTGATGTTGTAATAACTGGGTGGTAATCTCCCCTAGTTCAATTCTATAACCTCTGATCTTCACCTGATCATCAAATCGTCCTAAGTATTCGATATCTCCATTTGCCAACAAACGAACGCGATCACCTGTACGATACATCTTATTACCTTTTGCAAATGGATCAGGAAGAAAACGTTCTTCTGTTAATTCAGTGCGGTTCAAATATCCTCTCGTTACGCCTGCGCCACCAATATAAAGTTCACCAATCACACCTGGAGGGACAAGCTGTTGATCCGAATCAAGCACATAAGCACTCATAGTTGGCAGAGGTCGACCAATATTACTTGCTGTACTTGATAGCGTTTTATGATCAATCTCTTTCCATGTCGCATAGATGGCTGTTTCAGTCGGTCCATATAGATTGAAAAGTCGAGTTTGCGGATAGATTTGCTGCCATGCTTGTAACTGTGAAGGAATCAATGCTTCACCAGCTAAAAGTAGCAAGCGCAATAATAGTCGGTGTTTTTGCTGTTCCGTCTCATAGGCGGACAAAGGCGCAAAAGCCGAGGGCGTTTGGCAAAGAATAGAAATGCGCTCTTGCTCCAACAGGAGATGAAGCTGCTGGGGGTCTTTTGCCGTCCAAGTAGGCACAATGACCAATGTCGCACCATGTAGTAATGCTCCAAACATCTCACCTACTGAGACGTCAAAGCAATAAGAGTGAAACATCGCCCATCGGTCACTGGAATCGATACCCCACTTACTTCCTTCATGAAACCAAAGTCTTGTCACTTGACGATGTTCCACCATCACACCTTTTGGTCTCCCTGTAGAGCCAGAAGTATAGAGCAGATAGGCAAGGTCACTAGATTGATTCACCGATACTATATCTGTATCATCTAATTCATCTGATGGAAGTGAATCAAGCAAGATGATCCCTGTTGCTATATCATTTGGTACTTGCGTTGAACTAGTTGTCAATAATAGCTCTGCTTCACTATCTTCAAGCATATATCGAATGCGTTCAGCAGGATAGTTGGGTTCAATAGGTAAATAAGCACCCCCTGCCTTTAAAATAGCCAGTATGCTAATCACCATCTCCAATGATCGTTCAACCAGTAATGCGACGATCGACTCTCGCGCAACACCTTTTGTTCGCAAAACCCTAGCCAATTGATTGGACCGCATTTCCAACTCGCGATAAGTGAGCTGCTGATTTCCACAGCGTACAGCAACTGCATCAGGCTGACTCATCGCCCGCTCTGAAAATAACGCATGTAATGTTTGATCCTCAGGATAGGCAACAAATGGCTGCGATTGGTCAAGTAATTGCCTTTGTTGATCAGGGTCTAACAGACTAAATTGTCGAATCGGCTGTTCAGGCTCCTCTAAAAGTTGAATCAGCAGTAGCTCGTAATAATCAATCATCTGCTGGATGCTTTTTTTTCGGAAAAGATCCGTTCGAAATTCAACCCCTACTTCAAGTTGCTCCTTTTCGACAATCACCCAACTCAGGTCAAATTTTGCGATTTTCTGTTCTTGCTCATAAGGGTTTAGATGTAATTTTGCTACTCTCTGTTTTGTAAATGTCTTCTCCTGAACCATAAACAATGTATCAAAAAGCGGATTTCGGCTTACATCTCGTTCAAGTTGTAGAAGCTCTAACATCTCTTCCAATGGATACTCCCCATGCTCATAGGCTGTTAAAAGAGTTTCCTTCACTTGATGTAGCCACTTTGTAAAACTGAGTTCAGGCTGAGCTTGAATTCGCAAAGGTAGCGTATTTGCAAACATGCCGACCATATTTTCAAGCTCTTTTTGTGGTCGCATCGCAAAAGGAGAACCCATTACGACCTCTTTCTGATCACTTAATTTCATGAGCAACAAAGCATATACAGCACATAAAAGCGTATGTAGTGTAATCTGATGCTGTGCTGCAAATTTACGGATCTGTTTACTTAATTCATCAGATAACGAACGCCGGATCACAGCCCCTTGGAATTGTTGTATCTTAGGTCTTGGATAATCAGTTGGTAACTCAAGGAAAGGTAACTCTCCTGAAAGTTGGTTTAGCCAATATTTTTTTTGTTCTTCCCAACCATCTTGATCCCGAAATTGCTGCTGCCAAACGGCAAAATCTTGATAGTGTAATGTGGGTGAAGCAAGTTTTTTTCCTTGATACAATTCCCATAGTTCATGCCAAATGATCTGTAAGGAGAGACCATCCGCTATAATATGATGCAGATCAAGCAAGATCATATGGCGTTGATCATTAATTTTCCAGAGCTTAACCCGAAAAAGAGGCGGCTGGCTGAGTTCAAAGGGAGTAATCGCTGCTTCCATACAAGCTGCCAACTGTTCTTCTGTTGTCTGCTCAATCGATAGCTCAAGCGGGACAGACGAGGCTACTTTTTGCACCACTTCACCTTGTTCAAAATGAAAGGATGTACGTAAAATTTGCTGACGATTAACAAGTGATTGCAAAGCATCTCTTAACGCTTGATAATCAAGCTGCCCTTCCAACCAATAAGCAAGGGGAATGTTGTAGCCTGTCTTTACTTGTTCAAAACCCTGTAAGACATAAAGCCTTTTCTGCATAGAAGTTACAGGATACGCAGCTTCCTCAGGCGCCTTCCTGATGCTGGGAAGTTCACGCTGTGTTGCTTGTTGTATCTCTTTTGCTTGCTCCCTTATGGTTGGATGACGAAAAATAGTTGCTAATGGAAATTGGACTTGCCATTCCTGCTCAATTCGGGTCAACAGGCGCATTGCTTTTAATGAATGTCCACCTAGTGCAAAAAAATGATCGATCACACCAACTTTTTCGACCGCCAATATCTCTGTCCACAGTTTAATTAACCGCTCCTCTATATGATTAGCAGGAGGCACATATTCCGCCTTATGCCGATCTGGCAACGGCAATGCTTGTTTGTCTAATTTCCCATTCGTTGTGAGTGGAAAGTGATCGACTGGAATCCATGCTGTAGGAACCATATATTCTGGTAATTTATCCCTTAAATACGCTTGCAATGATGACATTTGAACAGCTTTCAAGTCATGGGCAATAAAATATGCACATAATTGTTCATTTCGCACAAGGACAGTTGCTTCCGCTATCTCTGGATGTGACTGTAACTGAGCAATAATTTCACCTAACTCAATCCGATACCCTCGTAGCTTTATCTGATCATCAATCCGTCCAAGATACTCTAACTCGCCTGTTTCCATCCAACGAACCAAATCGCCTGTTCGGTACATACGTTCATCTGGATTGATTAAATCAGGCAAATAGCGTTCGGCAGTTAACTCTTCGCGATTTAAATAGCCACGAGTGACGCCAGCACCTGCTAAGAAAAGTTCACCAACAACTCCTTTTGGAACGGGATGAAAATTTGAATCTAGTACATAAGCGCGAACTGTAGGTAGGGGTTTTCCGATATTACTCTTATTTAGCTGGATTGCTTCTTGATCAATCTCTTTGACTGTTGCATAGATTGCTGCTTCTGTTGGGCCATACATATTGAGTATTTTCGTCTTTGGATAGCGTGCTTTCCAACTCGCTAACTGTGATGGATAAAGAGCTTCACCCGCTATTATTAACTTCTTCACCCAAAGATGATGCTCTGATTGAAGTTCCTCTACTGCTATGAGCGAACGAAATGAAGAAGGCGTCTGACAGAGCAATGTAACCTGTTCTTCTATAAGTAATCGTCTCAATCGATTTGCGTCTCTCGCGGTCTCAGTGGGAACAATGACTAAGCAAGCTCCATGTAACAGAGCGCCAAAAATCTCACCAACTGAAACATCAAAACAGTACGAATGAAACATCGCCCAACGATCTGTCGGTGCGACCTCCCAAATACTTCCTTCATGAAACCAGAGCCTTGTCACTTGACGGTGTTCAACTAAAACCCCCTTTGGCTTCCCTGTTGAACCTGAGGTGTAGAGTAGATATGCCAAGTCACTCGATTGGTTGATCATTGGTACTGATCTAGCTTCTCTTAGATTGAGCAGTGTATGATCAAGGATGATTCGCTCACCAGCATATTCAGTAGGGATCAACACCCCAGCTTGTGTGAGCAACAAGTTCGCTTCACTATCGCTGAGCAAGTGAAACTTCCGTTCAATAGGATCATGCGGTTCAATAGGGATATAGGCGCCCCCTGCTTTTAAAATAGCCAGAATGGTCACGATCATCTCAATTGATTTTTCCATCATGATCGCAACTCGTGTTTCTCGGTTGACTCCCTGTTCCTTTAATCGCCATGCTAAATGGTTCGACATTTGATCAAGTTCTAGATAACTGAATTGCTCACCATTACAGCGAATTGCCGTTTGCTCCGGATGCTCCTTGACTCGTTCGGAAAACATTTGATGCAGTGTTTTCCCAGCTGGATAGGCTACATTTTGCTGCTGATTCCCTACAAGCCATTCTGTATGTTCTGCCGAAGTGCACAAGGAAATCGTTCGAATCGGACGTTCAGGTTGCTCAATCACTTGATCAACCATCTGAACCAAATGCTGATAGAATCGATGAATCATTTCTGTAGAGAATCTATCTGTACGATAAAGAAATTGCAGAGTGATTTCATCCTGTTCAGGGACTATAAATAGATTCAAATCATAATTGGTATGACCGACTACTTCTGCTTTCTGGACAACAATACCTGTTTGATTTGCTATCTCGTCTAGTTGAAAGGGCGCATTTTCAAACACAACCAAGTGATCAATCCACGAGGTCGGTACTGCTAATTCAGCTAATGAAACCATATGGTGTTCTTCTGCTGCTAGAGTCGCTTCTTGCTGCTTTTGAATAAGCGAGACGAAATGATCCTCTGTTGAGGTAGCCAGCCTCATTGGTACGGTCTGAATCAACATGCCTACCATTTGTTCGATCTGCGGAATATGCGCGGAACGTCCAGAAACAACTGTTCCAAAGATGACATCATCTGTTCGACTATACTTCTGAAGTAGCAAGCCCCAGAGAGTTTGAAAAATGGTATAGAGTGTTACTTGATACTTTTGAGCCAATCTATGTAATGCTTGAGTCTGTCTTGAAGAAATGATAAATCTTTGTTCATCTACTTCTTGTTGTGCTATCTGCTGCATGTTGCTTGGTAACTGTACATTGTGCTCATAGTCAGCTAAATAATGTTCCCAAAATTCCAACTGTTCTTTTTTCGTTTGTGCTTCTAGCCAACTCACATATGCTGAAAAGTCCGGAGGGGCGGGTAATTCTGTATCAATATCTGCATATAACGCTAACCATTCTGTCAATAAGGTTCCTAATGACCAACCATCCAAAATGATATGATGAAAGGTGATCAAAATTCGATAATCTTGCTCATTTATTTTACATAATGCAAATCGTGCCAAATGATCGCGACTTAGTTCAAATCGATGTTGCTTTTCCTGTAATTGAAACTGATCAAATGCAGCTTCACGTTGATCGATAGGTAGATGGGTGTAATCATGATAGGTGAATGAGGCATCCCGTTCTCTGAGTACAACTTGAAGAGGCTCTGTTACATTCTCATAGACAAAAATGGTTCGTAAAACATCATGTCGCTCAGTCAATCGTTTGAGACCTCGCTCCATGTTCGAGTGATCGATTTGACCTTGTAAGCAAAAGCGCGCTTGTTGTACATGAAACAACTTTATCGGGTTTTCTAAATAGTGGAACAACATACCTTGTTGCAAAGGAGTTAATCGGTAGACACATTTTACTTGATTTTGCTTCATTCTTATATCACCGCTTTACGAGTTGATTCCTGGTTGAGTATATGCAACGATTGGACAAATCTTGTCTAAGCAGTTAATAAAAAAGAAAGACTGCTAAAAAGCAGTCTCCAACTTGTAGAAAAAGTATTGGGTTCCGTCAATATTTCACGTTTTGACGATCACCCCTATTACTCTTTGATTGGTTTTTTCTTCAATAGCTCACATGACGTACCCGCCGATAATATTCTTCTGCATCTGAGTACAATTTTTCTCTATCAAATTGAAATAACTTGACCAATAATGCTTCTATTTGACTTACTTCTTCTTGAAACAAATCTTCAGCTGATTTCCCTGCAAATTCTCGATACTGTCGGTACTTTTGCAAAAAGTGTTCAAAAAGTGCGTTACGCAATTGCTCATACTGCCTAGAAGTCATCCATAAGCTGCAATCATTGATCTGAAAGTGCACTTTTCCACCTCGATCCATGACATTTATTTTAAATTTTATCTGGATTGAAAGTTGATCGGACGATGAAACAATTGGAAGATTCAATGTAGGTCGATCAACTATGTGAAAGGTTACAATCCGATTAAGGGAAGTTACGCTCCACAAAATTAAGTACTTGCTTGATATCCTCTGTTGAAACTTCTTCCCCTTTTCCTTTTTCTATCTTCTTTGTCGATAACGGTCGAAGCTTTGATGCAAGCGCTGCAATATGAGGGAATCGATATAATTCTTTCATTTCTAATTCCCAACCTGCTTGCCGCAGGCGAGCAACAACTTGCATAGCGCAAATAGAGTCCCCGCCTATTGTAAAGAAATGATCCTTTATACCAACCGACTTTATGCCTAATACCTCTTCCCAAATCCGAGCTAATAATTGCTCAGCTGGAGAAGTAGGAGGTAGATGCTCCGTTTGTATGAGAGACTTAGGATCAGGGGTTGGTAATGCATGTCGATCTAATTTGCCATTGGTTGTTCTGGGTAGCTTCTCAATGGAAAGAATATTGTGTGGAAGCATATGATCAGGCAAATACTTGGCTAGATAAGTGCGCAGCTCTTTCGGCGTGCCTCCTACAATATAAGCAACGATTGTCGCTGTATCAGATTTTGTTTTATGCAGGATCACTGCCGCTTCTTTTACTGCTGGATGTTCAAGGGTGCGTGCTGTAATCTCACCTAATTCAATCCGATACCCCCGGACTTTTACCTGATCATCGTCTCTACCGAGATATTCAATTTCTCCATTTGGTAACCAACGCGCCAAATCACCTGTTCGATAAAGTCGATCCCCACTACGAAATGGATGCGTAATAAAACGCTTCTTGGTTAATTGTGGCTGATTCAAGTAGCCACGTGTGACACCTGCACCACCTAGATATAGCTCTCCAACCACACCAACTGGTTGTAATTGGAGTTGATCATCAAGTACATATGCAGACGTAGTAGGCATTGGACGCCCAATATTACTCTGATCACATTTCATCGTTTGCTGATCCATTTCCTTTATCGTGGCATAAACAGCAGCTTCTGTAGGGCCATAAAGGTTAAATATCCTGGTTTGAGGGTAGATTTTATGCCATTTACGCAGTTGTTTTGGCAGCAGCGCCTCACCCGCTAAAAGTAGATAACGAATGCATAGTGCATGATCTGCTTGAGATTGCTCATAGTTTGAGAGTGCTGTAAAAGCAGTTGGTGTCTGACAGAGGACTGTCACTTGTTCTTGATGTAAAATCTGTCTAAACTGCTTAGGGTCTTTAGTAGCCCAGCTTGGAATCATAACCAATGTAGCACCATGTAAGAGAGCACCGAATAATTCACCTACTGAGACGTCAAAACAATAAGAATGAAACATCGCCCATCGGTCATTTTGATCAAAATCGAATTGACATTGATCGTGTAACCAGAGCCTTGTCACTTGACGATGTTCAACCATGACCCCTTTTGGTTGTCCTGTTGAACCGGATGTATAGATGACATAAGCTAGATCATTTGGACTGTTTTCAAGCAAAAGCGCTGATGAATCGATACCTTGATAAGTCTGCTCATCCAACATTAAGCATTCACCTGAAAAGGCAAGCAAAGTAGAGTCATTTTGATTTGTTATCAGTAATTTTGCCTGACTATCTCGCAAGAGAAAAGCGATTCGATCCATCGGATATTCGGGCTCAATAGGTAAGTAAGCGCCACCTGCTTTTAAAACAGCCAAGATACTGATGATCATTTCGAGTGATCGATCTATTAGCAGACCAACAATGGATTCCCTGCCTATTCCTTTCGCCTGAATGAGTCGGGCCAACTGGTTCGAACGCTGATCTAATTCGCGATACGTGAGCTTCCTTTCCCCATCTATAACAGCGATTGCATCTGGATAAAGGGAAACCTGTTGTTGAAATAGTTGTGGCAATGTTTGCTGCTGGGGATAAGAAGCGTTGGCTTCTGACCATTCAAGCAGTTGCTGTTGCTCTTGATTACTTGCCAATTTAATATTGGGGATGGTCAGGTCATCATCTTCCAGTACCTGCTCCAATATATGTTGAAAATGGTCTGCCATTCTTTTGATTGTATCTGGATGATAGAGCTGTGTTCGGTACTCAACCGCTAAGGTTAGTTTATCAGTTTCTAGAACAGTCCAACTTAGCTCAAATTTTGCTGTTTCCGTTGGGATTTTTAGAGGATGAAGCGAAAACTGATGAAACTTTTGTTCAACCATCTGTTCACTTTGATAAACAAACATTGTTTCAAAAAGAGGATGCCGTGATTGATGATAAAGAGCAGCTCTCTTTTCCACAATTTGATCAAGCGGATATTCTCCATGTTGATATGCAGATAACATCCTTTCCTTTACCTGCTGCAATAATTGCATAAATGATTTTTCCTGATTCAACTGTAGACGCAAGGGTAATGTATTGACCAACATGCCAGGAATCTGCTCTAAGTCGGTATGAGAGCGAATTGAAAAGGGAATGCCAATCACCATATCCATCTGTTTACTCCACTTTGAAATAAAAATAGTGTATACGGCTAATAAAACCATGTACAAAGTCGTACGTTGAGCTTGGGCATACTGTTGAAGTTTTTGATAGAGCTGTTCAGGAATGGACCATTGATAGATTGAACCTGTAAACTCTGGCGTAACAGATCTAGGAGCATCTGTGGGCATTTCCCATAAAGGCAACTCCTCTTTCAGCGTTTCAAGCCAATATTTCTCCTGCTCATGCATCCATTTCCTTTTTTGCTGTTGCTCAAACCAAATCGCTACATCAGGATACGCAAGCGATTGTTGTGCTAATTTTTTTCCCTCATAAAGGGCAATTAATTCGTCCCAAAGCAAATGAAGTGTATATTCATCGGCAATGAGATGATGAAAGTCAATCATGAGTACCCATTCCTGCTTCGCAGGTCGTTCCCATACCTGTGCATGAAAGAGTGGCGCCCGACTGAGATCAAAGGGTACAATCGCCTGTTGCAATAATGTCTTGATCTCCTCATCATCAGCGATTCTTTCTTTCGAGAGTGAGAAATCGACCTGGTCATGCACTTTTTGTATGATTTCACCCTCTTCTAAATGAAATGAAGTGCGTAAGATTGTATGACGTGCCACTAACTGTTGAAATGCTTTTGTTAATCTTTCTAAATTTAGCACTCCTTTCCATTCGACGGCAAGAGGTAAATGATAACTAGCACCAATTCCTTCAACATTTTGCAAAATATAAAGCCGCTTTTGCATGGAGGTAACTGGATATTTTCGCTGTTTGGGCATGGGCTTTATCGGAGCAAATCGTGGATCAGATGATTGTTGGAGATATTGTGCTGTTGCTTGCACGGTTGACTCCTTGAATAAAATCGATAAGGGCAGAGAATAACCTAATCTTTTTTTGAGCTGGTTAATGAGTTGAAATGCCTTTAATGAATGCCCACCCAGCCTGAAAAAGTCATCATCCATACCAATTGGACTTACTTGAAGTACATCTTCCCATACTTGTACCAATTGTTTCTCAAAGTTATTTCTTGGAGATCGATACACTTTTTCCTTTCGCTCTGACGGATGAGGCAATGCTAAGCGATCCAGCTTTCCATTTGTTGTCAAGGGCAGTTGTTTAATCGAGATGAAATGAGCTGGAATCATATATTGTGGCAGCCGGCCTGCTAAGTAAGTACGTAGCTCATCGATTAGTAAATCTCCTACCACGTATGCGCAGAGATCTCCTTCATCTACCACGACAACGGCCTCTTTTATATTTGGATGTGTTAATAATTGGGTTGTGATCTCACCTAGCTCGATCCGGTAACCTCGGATTTTTACTTGCTCATCAATTCTGCCTAAATACTCAAGGTCGCCATTTGGCAATTGCCGTACAAAGTCACCTGTACGATAGATTCTTCCTTGCTGAAGATATGGATCAGGTGAAAAACGGCTCGCTGTCAACGCTGGCTGTTGAAAGTATCCACGAGCTATACCAGCACCACCTAAATATAACTCACCAACCATTCCGGGTGGTAAAAGTTGTTGTTCATGATCTAAAATATAATAATGAACAGTCGGCAAAGGTTTTCCAATATTGCTATAATTTTTCTCAATGGTCTCTTGATCGATTTCTTTGACTGTAGCATAGATCGCCGCTTCGGTTGGTCCGTACATATTGATCAGTTTGGTTTGAGGATACTTACTACTCCAAAAAGTTAACTGCTTTGGTATTAGAGCTTCCCCTGCCAAAATAATGCGCTGAAGAGACAGATCATGATTTCCCACCTCTTCCTCTACTGTGTTCAAGGCGCTAAAAGCTGATGGCGTTTGACAAAGGATGGTCACTTCTTCTTCCTTTAACAGTTGCCGCAATCGGTAAGCATCTTTGGCAATCTCAGTTGGTACTAAGACAAGTGTTGCCCCATGCAATAAAGCACCAAACAATTCTCCTACTGATACATCAAAACAATAGGAGTGAAACATCGCCCAACGATCCGTTGCTTGAACTGACCACTTACTTTGTTCATGAAACCAGAGCCGGATCACTTGTCGATGTTCAACCATAACCCCTTTTGGTTCACCTGTTGAACCTGATGTATAGAGCAGATAAGCGAGATCATCAGAGTGATTGACTGCTGGTAGCGAAGTTACTTTGCCTTGGTATAGAGTCGCTGAATCAAGCGTTATCACTTCACCATTAAATGAGTCTGGAACCGAGATACCTGTCCCTGTTAATACAAGGGGTGTACGACTATTCTGTAATAAATAAGTAATTCTTTCACGAGGATAGTGAGGTTCAATAGGTAAATAGGCACCCCCCGCCTTTAAGATGGCCAAAATCGCAACAACCATCTCAAGCGATTTCTCTACTATAAGTCCAACAATTGTCTCACGATTGACACCTTTTTCTCTTAGATACCATGCTAATTGATTAGAGTATTGGTCAAGCTCTTGATAAGTTATCTTTCTTTTTCCATCAACAATTGCAATTCCATTTGGATGCTGTTCTGCTTGCCATTGAAATAGCCCATGTAGTGTCTGTTGATCAGGATAGGGAACTTGTTGCTCGACTGCTCGGCTAATGGTTAATATTTTATCCTTCTTTGAGATGAGTGATAACTGACTGACAGGCAACTCTGAATCATCAAGAATCTGCATTGCCACCCGCTCTAATCCATGGAAACACTGTTGTATTTCCTCTTGTGTATAAACATCTGGATGAAACGAAAACTTGATTGTGAATCGTTTACCTGGATAGATGATCAGATTTAAATCATAATGGGTTTGTTCAAAAGCGTCGATCCCACAAATTTCAAATTCTAACTCTCTGCATTTAGCAGTACATGATGAAAGATCTAATGGATAGCTCTCAAAAGCGATCAGTTGCTTGATACCATCTTTTCCAATGGATGTTGCTGCTTGTATCTCTGCCAATGAGAGATAATGATAACGCTCTGCTGCAAAAGCATTTTGTTGAATTTTGCGTACAAACTGATGAAAACGCTCTTCTGGTTCTGCTTGAATACGGATCGGGATGGTTTGAATCAAAAGCCCGACCATTTGTTCAATTCCTCGAATAGGCGCTTGCCGTCCTGAAGAGACAGCTCCAAATACAAGATCTTGACAATGATTCATCCGTTGCATGACAATGGCCCATAAGGCCTGTATTAAATTGCTTAACGTCACCCCTCTCCTCCGTGCCCATTCCGCTAGCCGTGCGGTCATGTCGGCAGAAAAAGAACACTGTAATTGCTGATGGACAACGGGAGTAGATTTTGCTCCATGCTCTTTTTTCCAACCATGCGAAACTTCCAGATTCTCCAATTGTTTTTTCCAAAAAGCGAGTGCTGCTTCACGATCTTGCTTCATCAGCCATTGGATATAAGTGCGATAAGGTGTCACTTTCCCCAAAGAAAGCGGCTTTTTACTTGCAATTGACTCATATAATTTTAGCCAATCGCTGAGTAAAATCCCCAAACACCAACCATCTAATAAGAGATGATGAAAGCTCCAGATCAGTTCATACTTCCCTTCTCCTGTTGTGAATAGAGCAAAGCGAATTAAGGGCCCTTCTGTCAGTTGAAATCCTCGGGTTCGATCTTGCTTTTTCCACTCTGTCAACTCTTCAACAGTTAAAACAGATGGTGATTCATACCATTCAATTTCCATATGCTTGAATACAATTTGGACAGGTCGTTGGAATTCCTGGTAACGAAATAGCGTACGTAAACTTTCATAACGATTCACCAAGCTTTGTAAACTTTGTCTGACCCATTCTGGTTTTAGGTTCCCTTTTAATTGAAAACTAATCTGTTGAAAATAGGCGAGGTCATGAGGATGTTGTAGGGCATGAGATAGAATACCTTCTTGTAGAGGTGTACATTCATAAATATCTTGAATATTATCCTTGGTAATCACCTTGATGACCTCCATTTAAATAAAATAAAAAGCTTCTATGGTCTGTTTAAATCACTTAAAAAATCTCTTAGCTCTTGTTCGTCCAGTTGCGTTGCACTAAAGTCATTTACTGTCCAATGCGTCCCATTTTGGCTGCAACAGTGCTGAACAATCCGTTTCAAATTCTTACAATAGTCGTCTAATAAATACTCCATCGTTTGTTTGCTGAAGGTTAATCGATGATAGCGAAATTGAATGATCAATTGTTCACCGCTCAACATTACATAAATCTCCAATGGTGCTAATGGTGCATTTGGACTCAGACAGTTACCAAGCAACGCAGATTGTTTGCCCATCCCAGCAAATTGAATTTTTTTGTCCATCTTCCCCAGATAATTAAAGCGAATTTCTGGTCGCAATTGAAAAGAAAGAGCTGAACGACTCTCAGGTGGTGTAAGATAACGTAATACTCCATAGCCAATCCCTTTGTTGGGAATGGCACGCAGTTGCTTCTTGATTGCTAAAATTACATCTTTGAGTTCTGGGGATGACCATTGGAAGTGGGCTGGATAAAGGGTGGTAAACCATCCGATTGAACGAGTTAAATTGATCCCCTGTACGATAGATTCCCTACCATGACCTTCTAACTCGATCAAGACATTTTTCCTTCCTGTCCATTCCTCGACCGAAAGTCCTAATGCTGCCAATAGTAATTCGTTACTCTCAGTATGGTAGGCTTGATTGGCTGCGCCTAATAATAACTTTGATTCTTCAGCTAGCAGCGTTTGCTCAATCCAATGGGTTTCACCATATCGACAAGGCCAGAATGCGCTTCCTTCTTTAGGTAGAGGATAGCTTTCTTTCTCCTCAACTGATTTCCAAAAAGGAATCTCTGCTATTAACTCATCCCCTGTCGCATATTGTTGCAATTGTCGTGACCATGCTTGAAAAGAAGTTGTCTTTGGTAAGAGGCGAACCGCTTCTCCTCTTTCATACGCTTGATAAGCTGCATGGAAATCTTCTAGTAAAATTCTCCAAGAAAGCCCATCAACGATCAAATGATGAATGATCATGAGTAAAAAATGCTGGTTAGGTGTTTCAAAGATAACAAAACATAGCATGGGACCCTTCTCTAAAGAAAGGGAACGTTGCAGACGATTTGCTTCATTTCTTATCCACTCTTTTTGTGCTTGTTTGCCATCCCAGATCAAATGTTCAATTGTATAGCAATGATCAGACTCTGCTTGGTTAAGTTGGGTCACTTCATTTCCAGTAAATCGATAGCACATCCTGAGCGCATCATGATGTATAACAAGGTCATGAACGGCTGACTTTATACTCTTATCATTCCATCGCTCTGATTGGGTGAGCATCACTGCTTGGTTCCAATGGTTTCGGTCAGCAAATGGTAGTTGAAAAAACCAATGCTGAATCGGTGTTAAATTGACCTCGCCACTTTCTTCAGTTTCCTTACTTTCAATGGGATGTTCTGCTGTCAATTGAGGCGCTAATTCTCGGATCGTTGGATATTGTAAAAGTTGACTCACTTCTAATTTCCATCCGTGGCGAAATAATTCTGCTACTACTTGAATCGCCAGAATGGAGTCCCCACCTAATGAAAAGAAAGAATCATCGATCCCGATCGATTCCACTTCTAGTAGACTGCTCCATACCTCCGCTAATAATCTTTCAGTTGGTAATGTAGGCGGCTGCCATTCTCGATCTAATACTGATTCAAGAGGGATCGCACGTAATGCTTGTTCATCCACTTTTCCATTTGGAGTTAGTGGGAATGAGTCGAGCATGGTATAGTAAGCGGGTAACATATAATCTGGCAATCGTTCCGCTAAAAATTTGTATAAATCCTCCTGTATACGCTTATCTCCAACAACAAAAGCATGGAGGATCGTTTCTTCCTTCACATTTTGTCTTGCTAGAACAAGTGCCTGCTCAACCTGTGGATAACGCAGTATTTGTTGCTCTACTTCTTGTAATTCAACCCGATGTCCCCGTACTTGAACCTGATGATCCATTCGTCCAAGATATGAGATGGTGCCATCTGGTAACCATTGAGCTTGATCACCCGTCCGATACATACGCTCACCAGCTTGAAAGGAGTCTGGTAAAAAGCTCAATTCTGTTAAATCAGGGCGTCCTAAGTATCCACGAGCCAAACTAGCACCAGCAATATAAAGCTCACCTGGAACGCCGATCGGCTGAAGCTGCTGCTGATCATTCATAATGTATATCCGATTATTTGCAATGGGTCGCCCGATAGGAATCGACTCTTCTGCTCCTGTTACCTGATAACAAGTTGCTACTACGGCATTCTCTGTAGGACCATAATTATTAAAAACAGCATAACTTGTTGCTGGAACATGGCGTAAGCGATCTCCGCCCACAAGCAAGGCACGCAATGTTGGATGTGCCAACTCCATAAATGGTTCCGCTAAGGGAGTAGGTAAAAAACAGATCGTGATCTGATGTTGGGCGATGAAACGTTGTAGCGCAAAAACATCCTTTCGCGTCGAATCATCGACGATATAGATTGTTGCTCCTGCTATTAGATAAGGGAATAGCTCCCAAATAGAAGCATCAAAGCTAGACCCTGCAAGACGCGTACTACGATCATCCTTTGTTACCTCATACTGCCGTATATGCCATTGTGTAAGATTATGTAATGCTTGATGCTCTACCATTACTCCTTTGGGCTGCCCTGTAGAACCAGAAGTATAGATCACATAAGCTAGATGCTTAGGTAATGGTTTAGTCGTCAGCGCATCAGAAGCATTTTGTGTCCATTCAGCATCATCCACTCTTAAAATAGTTCCTGCAAAATCTGAATAAACGGAATCTCTTTCAGAAGTGATGATCCAACCCGGTTGACTATCCTGTAATAACGCCCTGATTCTTTCACTTGGGTAATTGAGATCGATCGGCAAAAATGCTCCACCCGCTTTTAGAACGGCTAATATGGCGATCACTTGCTCAATTGATGGCTTCACTAAAATGGCAACAATCTTTTCATCGGAAACGCCCAACGCTGTTAATCGATGTGCCCATTGATTGCTTAACCGATCTAATTCAGCATATGTGATGTTATTCTCATCGGATGCGATTGCAATCTGATCTGCATGTTTCTGAACTTGTGCAGTCCACTGATCGATTATGGTTTGACTTAACCACTCATCTCCTTCCGCTACTTGCGTATTGTTTAATTGTTGCAAAATAAAGCTTTCTTCAGCTGCTGTAGTCAAACGATGCTCTTTCATGGTTTGAAACGGATTGGCCATGATCTGCTCTAACAGATGGGTAAAATGTTTCTCCATTCGACGAATTGTCTGTTCTTGGAACAACGAAGTATTATATTCAATCGTGCAGTGAATCACATCCCGCTCTTCAATCTCCCAAGTTAAATCAAACATGGCCTGATTCCAAGGGATTGCGGGCGTCTTGACTTCACACCCTTCTAATATCAATGATGCTGTTTGATGTTGTTGAATGAAAACTGTATCAAATAGAGGATTTCTTGAGCGATCACTTGGTAATTTCAGTTTTCTCAATAACGAATCAAACGAAAAATGATCCTGATGAAACGCTTGCAACGCAACTGCAGTCATCTTAGAGAGCCAATTGACAAACGACATTTCCTGGGAAATTTCTACACGCAGCGGCAATGTTCGAACAAACATCCCCCACACTTTTGCCCACTCGGGCCTGTTTCGACCATCCGTAACAGTTCCAACAGTAATTTCACTTTGCCCACTATATTTTGCCAACAAAAGATAATAGACTGCTAACAGAACAAGATAGAGTGTTGTTCCCTGCTCTAAAGCTAATTTTTTGCAAGCGTTTGTCAGAGCTGGGGGAATCGAAAATGCAATTCGTTTACCTTTAAATGACTGACTAGCGGGGCGAATAAAGTCAGTAGGCAATGACAAATGATGGGTCGGCTTTTTCAATTGTTCTAACCAAAATGTTTCTGCTTTCTGGTGCTCAACTTGATTAAAATCATCCTGTTCCCAAAAAACGTAGTCTCGATATTGCCAATGCCGCGATGATAGAAATCCATCATGATATAGAATTGAAAGTTCTTGCTGTAATATTTTGAGTGTCTCACCATCAAACAATAAATGATGGATATCAAAGAGTAATACGTGATGTTGCTCAGCTAATGGCAAATGTCCTAAACGAAATAAAGGAGCTTGATCAAGCTGAAATGGTCGAATAAAATACTCCATACATGTTTTGACCTGTTCATCTGCGCCCAGTTCCAAGCGTTCAAATGGGAGTGATAGGTTATCTTGTACCTTTTGTACCAATTGTCCTGCTTCCCAATGAAATGAAGTACGTAATGCCTCATGTCGTTCCATCAAGCGCTTCCAAGCCTGTTTCCATCGATTTAGGTCAAAAGGTCCCTTTATCTCCCAAACAACGGGTGTATGATATGTGCAGCCAATTCCGGGTAATTGTTGCAATGCATAGAGCCTCTGTTGTACAGAGCTAAGCGGGTAGGTTGTACATGGCTTAACTTTTTGCACAGGTCTTAATCGATGAGTCTCAGCAGATTCAATCCAATTTGCCATCTCACGCAAGATTGGATTCGCAAAACAGTCCTCTAAGCTCATCGAAACATGAAACTCTTGCCTGATCTGTGCAACTAGACGACCCGCAGCTAAAGAATGACCACCCAACCAGAAAAAATGATCTTCTCGACCAACCGCGGGAATGTTTAATATTTCCTGCCATAAATGCTGCAAACGGCGTTCTGTACTACTTTGTGGCTCGGCAAATGTTGAATGTAATCGATGAAATGCAGAAGGCTTTGGCAATGCTTTGTAGTCTATTTTTCCATTGGGAGTGAGGGGAATTTGCTCTATTTCCACCCATGCTAGCGGTATCATATAGTCAGGTAGATGATGGGCTAGATAATCGCGTAGTTCTTTAAAACTCCCCGCTTCCTTCCAAACAATATAGGCGGTTAGTTCGATCTCTCCTGGCTTCGTTTGATCCGCTACAATTGTCACCTCTTGCACAGCTTCATATTGAAGTAACATTGCCTCGATTTCAGCGGGCTCAACTCGATTACCACGGATTTGTAATTGTCGATCCAATCGTCCTAAGAATTCAATCTGACCATCAGGCAACCATCGTGCTAGATCTCCTGTACGATAGATTTTTCGATTTTGATTCGATGGATGTGAAACAAACTGTTGTTTTGTTAAGGATTCATGACCTAAATATCCTCTGGCTAATCCCTGTCCCCCTATACAAAGCTCTCCAGCTTCGCCAATCGACCGCGGTTTTCCTTGTTGATCAAGTATATAGACTTGTTGATTCGCAATCGGTCTACCAATTGGAATCATTCCATCTTCGCGCTTTGTCACTTCCCAGCATGTGGTTACGACTGTATTTTCCGTTGGTCCATAATGATTAAATATTTGATAGGGTTGAGTTTGTATTCGACGTAGCCGATCTCCACCCACAAGCAGTCTACGTAATGTATGATTTTCTTTCTCCATAAACTGCTCAGCAATCTGAGTGGGTAAAAAGCTAATCGTAATTTGATTATCTTGATAAAAACGATGTAATGCATCTATATCATAGCGAATCGAATGTGGTACATGATGAATCGTTGCACCAGCATATAGATATGGGAAAATTTCCCAAACAGAGGCATCAAACCCAAATCCCGCATATCGTGTACTTCGATCATCCGCTGTCACTTGATGATACGTTTGATGCCAAATCATTAAATTGAGCAACGACTGATGTTCGATCATTACTCCTTTTGGCTTTCCGGTTGAACCAGATGTGTAGATCACATATGCTAAATCCCTTTTATCCCCATCTGCTATCTCAGACCAACTATTTTCTGCCTCTAAAAGACTTGATTCTAACGCAAGTATCTCTCCATGATACCCAGGAAGATAAACATCTTTTTCTTTTAATACAAGTTTTGTCTGGCTATCTGTAAGCAATTCTGTTAAACGCTCAATTGGTTGGTTGGGATCAAGTGGTAAATACGCTCCACCCGCGCGTAAAATGGCAAATATGGCGACAATCATCCAAATGGAATCAGTGACCAGTAAGCCGACAATTTTCTCTCTATCAACACCTTTTTCTCGTAATACCCACGCTAATTGTGCTGAACGTTGCTCTAATTCACCATAAGTGAGACGATCCGCTCCATTTACGACTGCAAGATGATTTGGGTTTTTCATCGCTTGTTCAATCAACAGCGCTTCAACTCTCTGAACATTCGGTAAATCGAGCTCCGTTTGATTCCATTTATTTATTAATCGTTGTTCTATTTCCGACAATTGATTCATGATTCAGCCTCCCAAACAGAAAAAGCCCACCTTCTTGTTTTTTTAACATATGGTGGACGACCCAATTATAGAACTAAATCATCCTTTTATACAGCTTCTGGTATATTCCTCTGCTTATTTCATAGATATAGAGAAAATCCAATCTATTTTGATCATGAAGGGTGGTATCCATATGGAAGAGGCAAAAGAGTTACAACAAGAAGAGAGTGAACAGTTAAAAAAAGAACTTTCCTGTTTGTCAACGATCACAGCACCGAAAGAACATTTCACACAGATTAAAGAAAAGCCACTTTTTCTAAAGACGTTACTTATCTATTCAGGAATCACAACATTTCTTGTCTTATTAGCCAATTATATTGGTTTACAAAACCCAGCGACACTAAAAGCGATACTTGCCCAGCATCCAGGTGAAACGGCGGCTTCAATCCAACAATCAACCTTGATTTTCTCCGGTATTCTTGGTCTAATCGCCGCTGGTTTGACCAGTTTACTCGGCGCTGCAGTCAGTTGGCTAATTGTAAAAGGGTTACGTGGAGAAGCAAACTTTCAGCAATTATTCTCTTTCCAAACCCACTTATACCTATTAGCTGTTTGCGCTTTGTTGGTCGACACTGCCTTTACACTTTTTACTGGGAACCTCTCTCCATTTTCTGAACTTAGTCTAGGAGCGCTTTTACCTGTCGAAGGCTTATCGAAAGTTGCACTTTCTTCCATTGAACCATTCAATATTTGGACAGTAATCTTATATGGTCTTGGCTTGCAAAAAATCGCAAATTTAACACCAACTAAAGCATGGTTTGGTGCAGCTATCTTCTTCCTATTAGGCGCAGTGTTCTCTGTAGCGATTGCTGCCATTGGTCAGTGAGCAAATAAAACAAACCCCAATTCCTCCTTCATTAGAATTGGGGTTATACTACTATTAATCCGGCATTTCCGTTCGATGGGTCTCTCGAATAAAGAAGATTGAAATAAGGGAAATAATGCCTGTTATCACCAGATAGATCGCTAGAGGTGTCCAAGCTCCTTGATATTGTTTTACCAGTGCAGCCGCAATCATTGGAGCAGTTCCACCAAAAAGCGCAGAACCTAACTGATATCCAACGGTGATTCCTGTATAGCGAATATTGGTGTTAAATGCTTCTGAGAAAAGCGTACCCAACAGTGCCGTAACCGCCGACCAGGCAATTCCTAAAGAAATAATAGTCGCAATTGCAAACATCAAATTCGATTTTAACGAGATCAAATAAAAGTAAGGGAAAGCAGTTATAATAATACCAATTGTCCCAGCAATAAAAACAGCCTTTCGTCCATAGCGATCAGAAAGATGCCCCATTAGCGGAATCATCAGTGCACAGATAATCGCCCCTAATGAAGTAAGGTTTAAAATGGCACTCTTTGAATATTCTAAGTGCTTGGTCGCATATTCAATAATATAAGTAGTAAAGAGGTAAAACGGACCAACCTCTACCACTTTGATTCCTAAGAAAATAAGAATCGTTTTCCAGTTTTGACGCAATGTATCAAGCAACGGGGAATCTGCTGTGTTTCCTGTCTCTTTCACTTTTTTAAATGCAGGTGTCTCATCAACACCTTTACGAATCCAAAGCCCTACGATGACGAGAATCGCACTCAGTAGGAAAGGAATTCTCCAGCCCCAAGACATAAAAGCATCATCAGGTAGCACCGAAACAACAGACATAGCGATGGTTCCTAGAAAGAGACCAATTGGTACACCCATTTGCGGTATGCTTCCATATAAACCTCGCTTTCCTTTTGGTGAATATTCTACTGCAAGTAGGATCGCTCCTCCCCATTCTCCTCCTAAACCAATTCCCTGAATTACGCGTAAAAGCGTTAATAAAATAGGCGCTGCGATCCCGATAGCAGCATAGCCAGGTAATACACCGATTAATACGGTGGCCACACCCATTAGAATAATTGTAAAAACCAATGTTTTCTTTCGTCCGATTCGGTCACCAATATGACTAAAGATCACCCCACCTAAAGGACGAAAGAAAAAAGGAATGCCAAATGTTGCGTAAGATAGGAGCAATGAGACAAACGGGTCCATATCAGATGGGAAGAATAAATGATTAAAGACAAGTGATGCTGCTACACCATATAAAAAGAAATCATACCATTCAATGACAGTTCCGACTAAACTAGCAATTAATGCCCTTCTAGGTGTTTGCGGCTTGATTGTAGCGATATTCTGTGTCTGTAAGTTGGACAAAGAACTCCCCTCCTATTCTGATTAAAACGCTTTCATTTATGATCAAGAGATCCAAAAGATTGCAATTATAAGAAGAAAATTCTATTTACACTCCTGAAAAAAAATCATCAGAAATCATGGCATTCCATGTAATGAAATTTCATCAGCGAAAGGCTTCTCTTCATTTTGAAGTAAAGCCATTTCGCTCCTAAATTGGCTATTTGCTGTAATAGCGAACTTCAAAAATCTTACACCCGTTTGGTGATTTCCAAGGCCCATGTTTCATACCTGGTGGTCGACAGGCAACCATTCCTGCTGTAAACTCTTCATCTAATTCCAAATCAATAATCGATCCTTCAATAATATAAAGTTCTTCCCAAAAATCATGAATTTGCACACCATTAGGTGAAGTATCTGTTCCAGGCTCAAATTGTAAAATGCGTGTTGCTACATCACTTTCCGCATCTTTGGCAATGATTCGTTCGCTTAAACCTTTTACATTTGTAAAAGGAGTACTGGGGAATTTTTTAAAATCGATAAACTCTAACTCAGGTTTTGCCAATTTTAATCCTCCTCTGCATCTTTTAACAGACGCACTTGATATTGTAATTTGATCGTTTCGTCTCTTCGTGGATCATATAGTTCCGCCCGAAATGCCTCTCCATAGCGGAAATCGCCATCTATCAACGCCAAAGTTCCACACAATAACACCATTTCCTCACTTGCATAACCACGCTCATTCACAATTGTCCACAATTGTTCAGGTGGTAAAAATTCAGCCAAGGTTCCTGATTGATAAAGTTGCTCCTGCTGATCAACCGTAACCCAACTTGTCAATTGCAACTCATCCCAATACGCCCGAATCCTGGCGAGTGGCCATAAATCTTTGGCAATTGGTTTGGCACAAACTTGTTTTGATTTCTGGATAGACTCAGCCTCCAATATACGATCTGTATGATCGCTTGCTAAACCAAGATACCAATCCCCATTGATCCTAAGTAAAGCAACTTCTGCTTCACCACTGCCATCATTTCGCACAACAGAAATTTCTTGTTGCTGGGTTAATAATTCTGGTGTGATGTCATACAACATCGGAACTGTTCTTGGCGCTGGGACACCCAATTCCTTTAACTCTTCAATATGTTTTTTTACTGCTCGTTGATTTCTTCCAGTGTAACCAGCAATAACGAATCGACGTGGCTTCCACTCAAGAACTTGTTGCTCAACTCTCCATTCCATACTTGATAAAAACTCCTTCCCATTCTCCGATCTCTGTTAGAATCATCTCTATAACATGCGACATGTGAGTTGGGGAAAGCTCTCTCTAATCTCCTTCACCTGAGCTAAATCAAATTCTGTCTGAATCAACATCTCTGTTTCATCTCCTGATGCGATCGGGACACCACGCGGATTGACCACAACACTATGACCAGCTAATTGAAAACCTCGTGTCAACCCTACACAATTACTCGAGACTAAGAAAGTTTGATTTTCCAATGGTCGCACGCGATTTAACAGATTCCAATGCTCTAAGCGAGCGAGCGGCCAAGCTGAGGTGACGAGAAACAGTGTTGCTCCTTGGTCAATCTGTTTCCGATATAACTCTGGAAAACGAAGGTCAAAACAGGTAGAGAGCGCTACCGTGCCTAACTCAGTTTGAAAAACACCTAGATCCTTTCCCGGGGATAAAATCTTCCCCTCTTCTGATTGATAGCGAAAAAGATGAATTTTACGGTATGTCCCAACCAAGTGACCATTCGGGTCAAAAAGCAATGAAGTATTATAAAAATGCTCGCCTTCCTGTTCCACCATACTTCCCGCCAAAAAATAAGCATTTAGCTGCTTTGCTTTTGCAGCAAACCTTTCTCGAAAAGCACCATTTAACGGTTCTGCTTCTGCTTGATATCGATCAAATGAAAAGAATCCCGTAGCCCAAATCTCAGGTAAAATGATCAAATCATGATCAGTTAATGAATCCAACATTTTCTCAACCCTGCTGATCCTTTCCTCTTTACTCTCATCATCTCGAATCTCAACCTGAACAGATGCTACTTTCAACGCAATCCCTCCTACATTACTTACTCAGGCAATCTATAACTTCCTAAAAATTGATCAACTAATTTCGTGGTTTCTTGGAAGTTATAATTTCGGAAACTATACCCCTTTGCTACATGAGGCGCTCCATTATAAAAGAGCTCATATTGTTGATGGCGACCTGCAAACTCTGATCCGATGATATCCCATGCTAGCTTAAATAATTGAATCTTCTCTGTCGATTCACCTTGACTTGATCGAATGTAACGCTTTATATCTTCACGAGTTTCTGGATTTACCATCTCTAGATACGATGAAGGAACCTGTAGTACACCGCCCCCAGATAAATCGCGTAAAATGGAAATAAGGCGAGAATACATGCTCTCCTGCATTCCTACTACACCATATAAAAAACGCGGATTGGGCACAGCATATCCATTTCGATCCAAACAATGATACTCTGATGCTAATAAGCTCCCTTCCACCGTAGCAGCAAGTGAAGCCATATCGGCTAATTTCTCTTGTACTTGTGGAAAGCGATCCGTACCATTCATTTCGGTAATTTTCTTGGCAACACCAATTAGAAATTTTAGCTTGGTTACAAAGCGAACCTGTGCTTGACTATTGCCCCAGATATGTGCAGGTGACTCATGAAATTGGGCTCGAACTAGTTCAATATTGCGATAAACAAAAATTTGTTCCCAAGGAATCAATACATCATCAAAGACAACTAAGCAATCGCTTTCATCAAACTGTGTCGATAATGGATAGTCAAATGTACTTGGTTTGCCCATCGCAAAGCTAGGTCTAGAATAGAGTTTTAGACCAGGGGTATTGATTGGGACAACAAATGAGATGGCATAATCTTCATCACCCTCCCGTAAGGGAACAATGCAACTGACAAATAGATAATCAGAGACAGCGGCACTTGTACCTAGCATCTGTGAACCTCTTACTATGATGCCTTCTGGTCGCTCTTCGTAGACACCAACAGGTAAATGATCTTCTTTTTGTTCGTGGGCTGACTTACTACGGTCTATCTGGGGTGGAATAATGACATAGGATAGAAATAAATCTTCATCACGTGCTTTTTTATAAAAATCTTGTACGTTCTTTGCAAATCGCTCACCACCGCGAGCAAAAATCTCCTCATGGCTTGCAAAAGCTGCTAAAAATGCCGCTACATGATCAGGGCTTCGCCCTACAAATCCGCAAGTTTGCTTGGCCCATTTTTCAATCGCTTCCCGTCGTTCTCTTAGCTCATCTCGATTTCGAGGCATCATATATACTTTATTTGCTACTGTTCCATCCTCTGTCAGGTATTGCATACCATTCTCTTCTTCGGCAGCAAAATCGTACATTGAGGCAAATGTTTGCGTAATCCCAATAAAAGCAGGGTGTGTTGTTACATTGTCAACTCGCTGCCCATTGAGATAAATGGTTCGTTGATCTTGAATGGCTTGTAAATATTCCTGCCCTGTTCTCATTTGTTTGTTCCTCCTCATTACCACCAAATGACTTTATAAATTGATCAAGCGCTCTTCCAATGCTAAATAAGTATAATTTTATATTCATAACCTAGAAAACGACCGACACATGATGGTGTCGGATGCAAATCGTTATAATCGATGAATGGCTTGACCCACTTCACGATCTAGCTTCTCAATCAATTTCTCATCATAGGTCTTGATAAATGCTGGATCTGTGGTGATTTTGCCACCGAAGAAGATGATATCGCGTACTTCTTCCACTTTCACTTCAATTAATGCTAGATTAATGGACACATCTTCTGCTTTGGCTGCGCGCAATTTTGCCTTTCCAGCAACACGGAAAACGCTTTCACAGCCGATGAAATGAAGCACAATGTTTGGGTTTTCTTCTAAAATACGAATAAATTGGGACTTATGATCAATTGCATATCGAATGGTCTGCTGATCAATCGCATAGACCCAAGATAATGCAGTTGAATAAATGGTTTGACTCTCTGGCTCAACAGCTTGGAGCAATACCACCGTCTTCCCTTGTAATATATCTACCATTTCTGGCGTTAACTCAGTTAGTGGTTTCCCCATTCACATACCACTCCCTTATTCAATATGTAGTGCTTCTTTTGTCTTTAAGAGATGATTGGACATCATGGCAACTGCTTTTGTCTGATCTTGCGCAGCCAGTGCTTGGATGATCAAGCGATGCTCTGTGATCACTTCACCCATCCGCTGTTCACGCTTGACAGCTTGCAGCCCGATCAACTGAGATAAGTCATGCAAGTTGACGAGCACTTGCTCCACAAGTTGATAACTCCCTAGGCGTGTCAAAGTGATGTGGAAAATTTGATCCAAGCTAATAAAACGGCCTCCATCTTTTTTCTCCATCGCATCTTCCTGCTCATGGCAAATCTGCTCTAAGGTAGTTAGCTGCTCATGTGATAACTGTTTAGCAAGACGACTGATCACTTCACACTCGATAGAATGACGAAGCAAAAATACTTCTTCCACCTCATGTTGACTGACTCGTTTCACCATCAACCCTTTACGTGGAACAGCAATGATCAGTCCCTCTTTCTGCAATTCCTGCAACGCTTCTCTAACAGGAGTCCTAGATATTTGAAGCGTTTTAGCCATACCTACCTCTGTAAATAAGGATTCATAGGATAACTTCCCACTTAATATCGCTTCTTTTACTCGTTTGTAGGCGCGCTCTTTCGTTGTCTCCTCTTTTTCAATCGGTTGAAGATTGAGATCAGACATGATTCCATTCACCTTTGTTTGTTTTTATGTATACACAATACCATATTCATTATACTGTCGTCAAAACTTATTTTCCAACTTTGATTCGTCGACTGATTTTCCAATGTTATAATATTCTTGGACATTCCAATGCTGAAGGAGGCTATGATCCTAATCATGGACCCCAATGAGAGAATAGATGAATTATGGGAACAAGCCGAATTAACGACGAAACGCTCTGAAAAAGTACGTTTACTAAATGAACTGATTCAGATTACTGACCAACATCAACTCACCGTTTTAGGCATCGGAGCAAGGATTGATTTGCTTGCAGCAGCACGTGACCGTCGGTCATTAGTTGCTTTAGCTTGGATATTCTCTGCCCTTGACCGCGACCTAAACTTATACGATGAGATCAGCGAAGAGGGACTTGAACTGCTCTATTATTGGTACTACATTATCATCGTCGATGTTGCAGTAAACTATCCTGAAATCAGCAAAGAGAAAATTTGGGCCTTGTTGGATGACTATCTACAACGGATCAAAGCAGATGGTTATCAACATGAAGTCCTAGAACATAAAATACGCATGTTTTTATTAACGGACTTAGGCGAGTTGAAAAAAGCAAAAGAAGCATACTATGCTTGGGAAAAAGCGCTTAGTGAGCAAAAAAAAGAGGAGCGCATTGACGAAACTTATGAATGGGACTTATATACACGAGCAAGAAGTCAATTTGAAATATTAGATGATATCGATCAAGCACTAGAAGTAGGAACATTAATTCTTGATGGACATGTAACGGACGGAGTCGTAGAAAACTCTTTACCTTCCCTTCTTATCATGCCTTTATGGGAAAAAGGTTATTTAAATAAAGCAGAAGAGTTCTATCAAAGAACTCGTAACTACTTAATTCATGAATCAATCTATCATGATTTATCGTGGCAATTGGGATATCTTGCATTGACAGACCAATTGGAGGACGCCCATCATCTATTTACGGAACATGTGGTAAAAGGTTTTGATCCTTGGGAAGGACCACAGGATAATCCAGCAGCAAGATTTGATTTTTACCTACATGTACGTTTATTTTTCCATCGTTTACAAGCTGAAGGAAAAAAATCGATTCTGTTTCAACCTCCCCAAGCATTTCCACTGCAACCAAAAATAAAAAATGAATTTGATGTCGATGAAATCGTACATTGGCTTAATCAAACACTAGTTGACTTGGCTACCCGTTTTGATCAACGGAACGAAAATCGCCTTTATCACGAAGATCTAGAAAAGTACGCCAATTGGATATGGCAAACGTAGCAAGATATTTTATAGAGACAAGCGATTGAGAAGTAATCGGCAAATGCTCCATTCGGGCACAGCTTAGCAACACGGCAGCTGAAGCGGCATTTTCCCTTTGGTCAAACGATTCAAGGCTCCGCAAGCGGATGCTAGAGGAGGCCAGTTTTGTCCTGCCGATAAAGCTGTCAGAACGCGACAGCCACATTTCCTCGTAAGCCGAATCAGAGCGTCACCATAAGCCACGATCACGAGTAGATCACATGACTTTGTCTATAAGTTAAGCCCAACGGGCTAAAGGTTGGGCTTATGTACTTCAAAGTCGATCTACTATATCTTTCGCTTCTTTTAAACTGAGATGCGGTCGAGCGATACGAACTTCCTTGATTGCTTGAATCTTCTTACCTTGTCGAACCAATTCATAAATTTTCTGCTTTGATTCGACCGGAATTTTAAGCGCTGATAAAGCATCAGGAAAATCTTCCTCTATGATTCCTGCTTTTTCACCCATGATCGGATAAGTCTGATCCATTTGTGCCAATTGTCTTTCAACATTTTTCAATCTCTTTTCCAACCTGTTCATCGTTAATAAGATTCCAACAATCATAACGATGAAAAAAATAGCGAACAACATGAAGTACGGATTGGTATCCATCTACATCCCCCTTTCTTATTCTACTATATTGACAATATTTCATTTGCTTGATCTAATCTAATTATAGAATATCGCACATCTTCCATACTCACACCCCATTCGGGGACGAAACTGGAAATCGAGGTGACTCGTAGCGACACATAAGTGATCCCCACAGGGGACATGACAACATTATAAGGAATTTATCAGTTACCGAACCTGGAGGACAGATGTACGCAGCTCTTGAGCAGGTCAACTCTCTGTTCAATTCGATCCACCAGTTGCTCACGGACCAGCCGAACAACCCCCAGCTGCGCCAGATGGTCGTGGGGCTCATCAACTGGCTCGATGCGCTGAAGAACGAAATGCCGGACGAGCTGTCGGCAACGTCGCACATCGCGCACATCGCGGACGAACTCCGTGTGCTGAACAGGACGCAGCAGTCCAACCAGCCGGCTACCGAGGAAAACTCCCGCGGCACGGTCGTGTTCCCGATGCAGCCCTCCGCCGGCGTCTTCAAGGGAAATGACCCGATGGGGCGAGACTACACGGCTCTCCTGGAGGAAGCGGACAAGAACGACAACAGCCGACCCACTTCGGAGGTGGAGCTGCACCTGGGTCGTCTCCACGACGACCGCGAGATCACCGTAACGGGTCACACCGTCCAACGCTCGTCCGTGCAGGGCATCTCGCCGGACCCGGAGGCGGAAGCCTTCATCAAGGGGGTCTACGCCCGCAGGGAGGACCCCTCCTCCGAGCACACCTTCTACGGCGTGCCCGAAGAGAAGCCGCTCTGGGTGGAGGAGACGAACCCGTACGGCAACGTCAGGAATTTGCCGCTTCCCACCCAGGAGCAGGTCGACCGCTGGAAGCAGGACGTCCCTTCGGTTCAGCACCCCACCGGAGCCTACCCGCTTCCCGTTCAGCCGTCAGAGCGATACTCCGCGGGTGACGAAGGGCATCACGGTTGCCCTCCCCACGCTCCCAACCCGGGGGAGTACTTCCGTGGCACCTTCCCGCGCCGTATTCACGTCCAAACCTCGGCGGAGGACACACTTCCCGACCAGCCGAAGTCTGAGGACACGGTTCCCGACGGCCCGAAGGACCGGAACGGTCACCCTGTACCGGAAAAAGGCGATGTTTGTGTCTCTCCGCGGCGCGACGACTACCCTGGCAGTGACTGAAGCTTCTCGCGCTGATGACTGACGCCGCAGTCATCTGACCTCGGAACGGAACTGATCATCCCAAGCCACACCCCCATGTCGACCAACATGGGGGTGTGGTGTTATATCATTCAATTTTTCATGTATCTATTGATTAATATCAGATAGTACCTTCACATATACCTTGTAAAAACTATGCATGATGATCTTCTTTCTTCTCCTCTAAATATGCCCTTGTATAAAAAACTTTCTCTCTCCCTACAAAACTGGCTACTTCTCCAGTTGGATTCTCCATTATTTTTTTGGCAATATCTTTCCCAATCGAAGAAGATAACACATACTGTACAGCCTTTTTCGATTCATAATAAGTTTCGACTAATAACTGAATATTTTCCATTCCATTTGGCTGTTGTTCTGTAACATCAAATAAGCTAGTAATCTCCATTCGTATCACGCCTGGCAACCGTAAAAAGCGTGGCATCACTTCGTTTACATAATATTCCTCAAACGCCTTAACATCCTTTATATTTCGATATACACCAACTGTTTTATACATAGGCGCATTCCTTTCAAACTGGTAACTCAAGAATATACGCTATTTTTTATTAGTACTATTTCGTTTTCATAATATCTTAGAATCCATGTCATTTCTAGCAAAAAAAATGATTTTTTCCTATTTATCCAAAATAATTAACTTATTCAACGATTATAAGCGACCCATTTGCACCAGTGTAAAAACATGATTTAACTCTACTTGCGTCAAAATCTCCAACTCCTTCACTCGAGGTTCACAATAGGAGGAATTAGCTTGTAAATAAGCATCCATATATGCTGGATGTGTCATCACCTCTACAGAAGAATCATTTTCAACATGGTCAATCAATCGATCAAAAAATTGATGATCGATGTGATCACCATAAAAGTCACATGTGATCCAATCTGTTAATGGAATCATCCCTGCAATAGAATGCTCAAATAGATTACGAACTGGTAATTGATATTTTTGGGAGACACGAGCCACAATCGGTTGTAAAATCTCCCATCCATGTACATGATGATGACTATCCATATGCGTTGGTTCCAAACCAAACGAAGCAAACTTTTCAATCTGCGCCACCCATTCTCTTTCCACTTCATCTAAGTCGATTTGCTTATCATCCTGATCCCTACTGCTTAACCGAAAAAATCCATCTTCATTCATCAATGACGGCACATGAAGAATCGGTCGTCCACAAGTTAATGTGAGATGAATGCCTACGCCTAATGATGGCGTTGCTTTCGCTAATTCGACAGCATGGGATGCACCAGGCATATTAACTAACATCGTAGTAGAAGTTACAATCCCATATTTGTGCGCATCAACAATCCCATGATTGACACCTCGGGATAAACCAAAATCATCCGCATTCACGATCAAATCGATCAAGATTATCACCCTTTATGATTATAGTTCCTTTCTACCACAAATCGCGCTCGATCCCCACGAAACACAGTCTCAGAATATTCAATCGGTTGGTCATCAGCCAAATAAGCGATAGTTTCCAGATAGAAACAAGGATCGTTTTGAAGAATGCTTAACTGACTGGCAATCAAATGATTCGCATGGATCAATTCGATTTGTTCAACTGTACGATGGATTTTCAAAGAAAATTGATGATCTAACAAACGATAGAGTGACTGCTCACATCCCTCTCTTTGCAATCCAGGTGTAGATGACCAAGGTAAGTAGGCGACTTCATATTGAAGTGGCTCTTCATTTGCATAGCGCAACCGTTCTAAACGATTGACTGGCTCACCTACCTTCACATTTAAAATACCCGCTATTTTCTCATTCGCCGGGACAACTTCTAACTGAACAACCCGGATATTTGGTTGCTTACCTTGCAAGAGCAACTGATCCTGAAAACTTTCTACTGTAGAGGTGAGGATTTGATCCACTTTATGATTGGCAACAAAAGTACCTTTTCCTTGTTGTTTATATACATAACCTTCCAAAGCAAGCTCCTGTAAGGCAGTTCGAATCGTGGTTCGACTCACAGCAAACCGCTCACAAAACTCCGCTTCAGTTGGCAGCTTTGAATGAGGTGGCTTATGACGAATCAGCTCAATCATTCGATCTTTTACCTCACTATATAACGCTTTACCTGCCTGTTTCTCGATCACAAGTATAAACTCCCTTCAGCGCAAATAAAATAATTCTATTGTCATAACAATTGCTAACCATTACTACTATTTATCTTAGCGGAAAAAATGGATAAAATCACCTTTGTAAACGCTAACAAAAATAGATAGACATCTGCTCATATTTTTATTATGATAATACCATCAAATATTGTAATAACAAATATTAAACTTGTTATAACAAATTAATCACCCTACTATGCAATAGACAAACAAGATTTAGTTGAACAACATGGTCTGGAGGGAACATTTATGAGTTTGAAAGTGGTCATTATTGGAGGCGGCTCCAGCTACACACCCGAAATTATTGAAGGCTTTATCAATCGTTACCAATCTTTCCCTTGTACTGAGATTGTCCTTGTCGATATTCCTGCAGGATTGGAAAAACTAAAAATTATCACTGCACTTGCAAAACGGATGATAAAACGAGTAAAACTTCCGATTCAGCTCAGCATGACTCTTGACCGTCGATCCGCATTAAAGGGTGCTGATTTTGTCACAACACAAATACGAGTGGGTGGATTAGCAGCGAGAGAAAAAGATGAACGTATCCCATTAAGTCATGGTGTCATCGGTCAAGAAACAAATGGCGCAGGTGGTATTTTCAAGGCATTCCGAACGATTCCCATTCTACTTGATATTGCCAAGGATATGCACGAACTCTGTCCCAATGCATGGTTAATCAACTTTACTAACCCAGCCGGAATCGTAACAGAAGCGCTGATTCAACATAGCCCTCATAAAAGAGTGATCGGTGTATGCAACATTCCTTTCAATATGCGAAATAGCATCGCAGAAATGCTGGGATGTACAGCAGCCGAAATTGAAATCGAGTTTGTGGGAATGAATCATTTCGTTTTTGGAAAGCGAGTCTGGCAAAATGGGATTGATCGGACACAGGAGGTGATCAAGAGGCTAATCCAAAACGGTGATCAATACTCTCCAGCCAATATTGTTTCCATAGGTTGGGAGCAAACATTTATTGAATCACTTCAGCTTATTCCAAATCCCTATCATCAATATTATTTCCAAACGGACGAGGTATTGGCAAAAAGCTTGCAGGCTTTCAAAGAGAACGGAACTCGTGCAGAAATTGTGCAAAAGATTGAAGCAGAGCTTTTCCAAAAATACCAAGATCAAGAGTTAGATCATAAACCAGTTGAACTTGAAAAACGCGGAGGTGCCTATTATAGTGATGCAGCATGTAATCTTATGAACAGTATCTATAATGATACTGGCGATATCCAGACTGTGAACATCATAAACCAAGGTGCAATTCCTGATCTACCTGCAACAGCAGTCATTGAAGCAAATGCCCGAATCAGCCGGAAAGGACCACAGCCACTTGCAATTGGACCACTCCCTCGCTCCATACGCGGGATGATCCAACAGATGAAAGCATTTGAAGAACTCGTTGTTGAAGCAGCAATTAGCGGAAATTACCAGGTTGCTTACCAAGCAATGATCATGAATCCATTAATTCCTAGTGATCAGAAAGCAAAGACCATCCTGGATGAAATGTTAGAAGCACATCGAAAAGATTTACCTCAGTTTCATCTTCATTCATTCAAATTCTAACGGGTCAAAATTCTACTAGGAGGGTAACTACTATATGAGTAAAGCGATGCAATTATTGGAAGAAAAGTTTATGCCAGTCGCTGGAAGAATAGGCTCACAACGTCATCTTATTGCAATTCGTGATGGATTTGTCGCGATTATGCCGCTCATTATCGTGGGTTCCTTGGTTATCCTAATCAACAACTTTCCAGTTCCTGCTTTTCAACAACTGATGGCCTATCTCTTTGGCGATACATGGAAAACTGTAGGAGGAAATGTTTGGAATGGCTCTTTCGCCATTATGTCACTATTGGTCGCTGGATCAATCAGCTATAAGTTGGCTCGTTCTTACGATGTAGATGGTTTATCTGCTGTATTGGTCACCATAATCCCGTTGTAACGGATCCAAAAACACAAGAACAGGGTATTTCTCTTACTTGGTCAGGGGCACAAGGACTCTTTGTCGCTTTGATTACATCGCTTGTCATAACTGAATTCTTTCGTTTACTCTTTCACTCTAAATTTACTATCCGCATGCCAAAGACTGTTCCTGATGGCATCGTTAAATCATTTAAAGCCTTAGTTCCTGCTCTTATCATCCTGCTTGGAGTTGGACTGTTCCAAACTTTATTAACAGTACTTGCTGAGACTAGCCTACATCAATTGATCTTCGATACGATTCAAAAACCAATTCAATCACTCTCTAACTCTTTACCAGCAGCATTAATTATTGCTTTTCTCAACCACTTTCTTTGGTTTTTTGGATTACATGGTACAAATATTTTAGGACCGATTCTCGACTCCACCTATCTACCCTTGATCGAAAAAAATCAACAATTATTTGCACATGGAACGAGTGCCTTCGATGTACCCTATATTGTAACGAAGCCATTCTTTGATTCTTATGTCTTTTTAGGCGGCTCTGGGGCTACCATTGCTTTATTAATTGCGATTTTCATTTCCGTAAAGATCAAGCAATACCGTACCATTGCAAATCTCTCCGCCCCAGCAGGAATTTTTAATATTAATGAACCAGTTTTATTTGGACTACCTATTGTCCTAAACCCGATGCTATTGATTCCATTTATTTTAACACCCATAGTACTTACTTTGAGTTCATACTTTGCAATTAGCCTTGGGTTTGTTCCTAAGACCGTTGCTATCTTGCCTTGGACGACACCGCCGCTTATCAGTGGATATCTGGTAACAGGCGGTCACATCAGTGGTGTGATCCTACAGTTGATCAATTTGACAATTGCCGTTTTATTGTATCTACCCTTTATCAAATCAGCAGAAAAAGCGCTATTAAAAGCTAATCCAATAACGGAAGGGGAATGATGATGTCTCAACCTTCTACATTAGCTGAGATCTCTTTTCAATTGATTCTTCATGCTGGCGATGCTCGATCATCAGCAATGGAGGCAATTCAAGCCGCAAAAGCAGGCGACTATCCAGCAGCAAAAGAAAAGTTAGCAGCAGCAGAAGAATCTTTTCGAAAAGCTCACCATGTGCAAACAGGTTTACTTCAGCAAGAAGCTGCTGGAAATGAACAAGCGCCGTCTATTCTACTCATTCATGCACAGGATCATCTCATGACTTCAATGACGGTAAAAGATTTAGCACAAGAATTTGTTGAACTCTATCAGCAAATATCTACAAAATAAAGGAGGGAATCTGTTACGAGCATCTCAAATCTTTCGCTTTCCTCTTCGTAACAGAGCGACCAATGAATATACTATTAGTTTGTTCTGCTGGTATGTCAACCAGTATTCTAGTCAATAAAATGCAGCAAGCAGCATCCAAGCAAAATATTGAAGTCCAGATCGAAGCACTTTCAGAAGCCGATTTAAAGTCAAAACTCGATCAAGCGGATGTTATTCTGATTGGGCCACAAGTGCGATATCTGAAAACACAGATTCAAAAAAAGGCAAAACCACACCAAATACCAGTCGATGTGATTGATTCGATTGCTTATGGGACAATGGATGGTGATAAAGTGCTAGCTCAAGCGAAAGGCTTAATTGAAAAGAAAAAACCAGGAGTATTATGACTCCTGATTTCAGACTGAAGAAAAACCAATATTTTGGTTAAAAATCATGGAAAATAAAGCATGTTTTTGCAATGTAGCCCGACTTTCAGGCGCTACCAAGCCACGACTGTGTAGCGAAGAATAGGTGGTAGTACTGTCTGAGGCGATAGCCGAGTTGATACCACCCTGAGCGAGCAGTCGTGGCGCCTAGAATACTTCTATGCAGCCTGAACTGGAGGCGAAATGCAAAGCTTGACTCACAGAAATGAAGGCTACTTATACTTTGTCTACAAGCTGAAACCAGGAGTATTATGACTCCTGGTTTTTTCTTTTTTGCAAAGTTTTTTGTAAGATGTTCGTTAAATCAACCTCTTTCTCGGCACCTTGATAAGAAAAGTTTACAAATTGATAGGCAGGTTCTAATCCTTCCTCCTCTTCTTCATACAAATCTAAAAGAAAATCGCATATCTTTTCATGATAATCATCACTTAATTGATTTGGATGGTCGATTTCAAAGTCAAATTCATGTTGATCCACAAGCATTAACCCATTATCTGCTTTCATTTTCATCATATAAACAACTTCAATCATCCCTAATCTCCAATCTATAAGTAATAATAACAGCCGCCCTGCCAAATCGATTGTTTCATCATACAGTAGAAAAAAGCCGGCATTAGAATATGTATTTTCAGATATAAAAATATACATTTTAAGCGGAAGGAGGTGCTAACTAGTGACAGATATAACACGAAAACTAGATAATACTTTTCTACTCAGTCATCATCCAAGACTCCGAAACCACCTGCCAGAGACAACAGCCCTCTCCATTAATAGCTTACGTTATATGTTACAAAGACATCAATATCTATATGTAAAACCTGATAATTCTTGTCAAGGCAAAGGTATTCTACGAATCGATGCTCATGAAGATGGGAGATATCAGCTTACATCACGTGATCATAATCGTTCTTACAAAGCATCATCCTTACAAAATCTATGGAAGCGAATTCAGCGCATAAAAAGAAAAAATCGTCCTTACATCATTCAACAAGGAATTGAAAGTAGAACAAAAACAGGTCGCCTTTTTGACATTCGTGTTCACCTGACTCGCATTCACAATCAATGGGAAATTGGAGGATTCATCGGTCGAGTCGCAACAGAAAAAGGGATTGCAACAAATGCATATAGTGGCGGTATACCTGTTTCCATACCACGACTATTTCATCACCATTTAAACTATCCTCATTGGAAACAAAAACAATTAATAGATCAACTATCCTATCTTTCACACATTGCAACACATATCATTAGCTCTCATTATCCAAAATGGAATGAATTCGGACTGGATATTGGAATCGATGAAAGAGGACATCCCTGGATCTACGAAATCAACATTTATCCAGGACTCTATGTATTTCGAAATGAAAAAGAGCTACTCCACAAATTGCGTTATATGCGAAAAATTGCGGCTTAATCAGCTTGGCTCCTCATTTATATGTCACTCAAACCCCCTCCAACATGCCAAATCCCTGACTAGACAAACTTCCTGCACCGGATTCATAAAGCACCTGCTGAACGCGCGGAGGAGCCTCTACATATAACGGTATTTCGTATCCTTTAATCTTCTTCTCCTTATATTCAAGTAGGGTGGCAGCCTTACGTAATTGAAATTTCTCAGGATCTAACAAACGCAAGCGAATAAACGTATCCTCAGAAATTCGTTCATGCCATTTTAAAAAGTACCAATTGGCCACAGATTTACGCAATTGATCATAAAAATCACTTTCTAAAGGATGACAAAAATGGAGTTTTCCTTCAATTTGCAATGGGACTACAATCGGACTAATACTCCGATATCGCATCTTTTCAGAAAAGGTAATCGCTTTCATAACTTGTATACTTTGTAGTGGTAAATGTAGATCTAATAGCTGAAACTCGCCTAATTTCCACATTCCTTCCATTAAGCGGCGGATAATTTGTGGATTAATTGAATCAACCTGGAACGTGACATGCCCTTGCACCTCCATATGTGTGGTGCGGTTTCGCCGTGAGGCAAAACGTAGCCGGGAAAAAACAATAGGCTTAAACGTACGACCATGATACTTTAGTCCTTCTTGATGAAGCCAAGTACCGAGTTTAGGATCAACTAAGGTAATGCATCGATACAAATAGCTACTCACTGCATAGTTAAGCGAATATGGAAGAGATGCTTCCTTTGGTAAAAAACAGGTTACTTTAATTCGCATATATATCACCTCTCCCATCAGTCGAACATCGCCAAATAAGCAAATCTCACAATGATGATAATCTGCGAAGCGTACATATTTAATTTGAATTTATACTATAAGCGATGATTCTTATTATTTATCATAATACAATGAGAAAAATACAAAAAGGCGTTAAAAATTTTCTTTATATTAACTAAAAATTCAATAAAAAAACTACCAACCTATGTGGTCAGTAGTTTTCGTCTATTATCTATTAACTTCTCATCACTTTCATTTTCAATTCTCTATGCATACGGCGTAGTTGTTTAATCTCTTCATGCAAGTCATATTGTGCTAGAAATTCATGACGTTCGCAAGCTAGGTTATATTCGCGCATTGCTAAGGACAACCGTTCTTCCAGTGCTCTTAATTGCTCTATCATCTGAAATGAAGCACCTCTCTTTTTGAAATAAAATCAAAAAACGAAAAACGTTGTACCTATGTATTACCCGCAACAGATATATAAAAAACCAAAAAAATATACATAACAGCACAAAAAAATGAAGATTTATCAACTTGCCGACAAAATATGTATTAGATTTTCAAAGTTCGTCATTGACCTAAGGCAAAATTTTGATAGAATAAAGAGCAATTCAACAATTTCTGTTAGACTTCGTCAGGAAGGAGTCACCTATTATGTCAGTGAATCCTCATTATATTCCGTCCTTTCTCGAAGAATTCAGATCAATGAAACTTGAGATGATGATTCGTGATCTTCATAAATTAAACCCAGATGAATTGATTCGAGTCCAAAAGGAGATTGAACATCTACTAAATGAACATGAAGAATAAAGATTCTCGTTCATTTGAAATGTTATTGATTGAAACCTATCGTCATATTGATCATTCGCAAAATTTATTAGAGCAACTGATTGATCATATTGGGCATTCACCCCAATTGATCAGCCATCTTCCAGATGACATCCAAGAATTAGTAAATATAGCCTTGAAGCTCGATATAGAACAACGAAAAGCACTGCGACTTTTTTTGCAATCTCTTAAAATGAGAAAATCGTAACCCAGCACTCCGACTTGGAATGCTGGGTTTATCCATGATCTTTGCTAGCTTTCATTAATCTGCGTGCAAGTAGACTCGTTCGAAAAATCGGATACATTCGCGCAGCATCTACAGCTGTAAAGAGGCGAGTCCCTGGAACAATGTATCGACTTTCTGTAAAACGGATGTAATCATGTCTTTGAAATAATGCTAAAATCGAATCACATCCATCTTTACCACCAAAATGTTCCTGAAATAAATGGTTCAAAAAATCTACCGAAATTTTCTTTTGTTCCTGTTTTAAATCTTTATCCAACAGGGGATATATTAATAAGCCCCATAAGATTACCAATGAAGCCCGTGTAGTTGGGTCCCAACTATGATGCACTGGTCTTTCTTCTGTAAATCGACGATCCGCTTCAATGAGCCATGAACTAATTTCAGACACTGAAGGTGAATTCACCATTCTCTTCCTTTCACTATGGAAAAATATCTTATATATATGGGTATAGTCAAAAGTAACTCTTTTCATACTCAAATTTCATCTGCTGAAGAAATTATTAAGAAAAAGCTCATATGTAATCCCATTTCTTCATAGAAGAATGTATATAATCAATATAGATATAATGTGGTTAGTTTAATGGTTTTGTTTTTGGATAAAGATAATTCTTAACGTTTATTTTTAAGGAAGTTTTTAAAAATAAACGGTGGTAAAGTTTGTATCTTTTCTGTTATATTTATAGGTAAAGAAATTAGGGGTTCAAACTAAAAGAAAAGGAGGGAAATGGTTTTGCACCACGATACTAAAAAAGGAAAATATACTTCTGAAGAGAATGAACAAATCATTTCTACTATCAATCAAGGGATTGCCGAAGGTAGAAATGAAAGAGAAATCTTAAAAGAACTTGCAACTCAGTTAAATCGAGGGTATGCAGGAATTATGTCACACGTGCGAAAGTTGAGATCAGAATTTCCAGACCGTTTTAATTCTTCGGATGATTCGGAAGAGAAAGGGCCTCGTTTAAATAGTTGGGAAGAGAGCGAAGAGGATTTAGTCATCCAAACAGTAAATGAATTTCTAAGTCAAAAAAAGTCTCTCTCAGCAGCAATCGCTGAGCTAGAAAAAAAACTTTCACGGACTCAAGGCGCAATTTACCAACGAATTTATACACTACGGCGGAAATATCCAGAGAAATTTGACCATCTTCCGGCGCAAAGACCCAGACGCCGTCGAAAGTTTCAGGATTGGCATATGTCCAGACCGCCTATTCAAGAACTTGACGAATTTACTTTTAATGGACAACAACCACAAGCTAGCTTATCTTCCGAAACGGAAAGACAATTTGCAAATGCATCTGATCATTTACTAAAGTTAAACCAAGATATTTATTCAAACCAACAAACCTGGGTTCAAGAACAACCACAGGTCACCTCTACAACAACCGAAGAGGAAATGTTGGTAAAAGCATTTGAAGATCGATATGGTCGATTAATACCTGATATGAAAAGAAAATTAATTCAACTTATGCGTACATACGGTTGTACCCGTGTTTCCATTGCTATATTTACATTAAATGAAGATAAGGGTTTTCCGGCGACCGTTGTTGAATTTCTAGAACAGCGGCTCCAAACACATAAATTTCTATAAAAAAGATTTATTTAATTTTAGAATATGACTAAATTCGTAAGGCAGAGTAAAGAATGGTTTCTCCCCAGTATTTTAGGGGTGGTTACACTGTGTTACGTTAGACGAATGTAAGTAATTGTAATAGCTAGACGAAGGACGCGCTATAGAAGCGTGTCCTTTTTCACGCGCACTGGGATACTTGCATTAATGATTGTGGTTCGCTCATGAGATTGCGGAACAACTTCTACTTGACCCACGACATCATAGCCGAACTCATCACATAACTCGATGAGTCTCCCTTGAAAAAGTTTTAGTTTTTCTTCATCGATATTCGCACGCTGATAGCTCAAAACCAATGAAAGTCGATCATCAGCTCGAGTTGCAGTAGGAATCTCCTTTTGTTTACCAAACATATCTAGAAAAGCCATCTCCTTCTCACCTCTCACCATTTAGGCAATGTGAAACAACCGCTTAATTCGCGTAATTAAGGTGGCGGCTTCCAATTCTAAAAACGGAACTTCTTCTCCTGTTAGACGACGAGCAATATTAGAGAAAGCCTTTCCTGCCATTGATTTATTATCTAAAATGACTGGCTCACCTGTGTTAGAAGAACGAATGATCCTTTTGTCTTCAGGAACAATTCCTAATAGGTTAATCGCCAGATGATTTTGCACACGTTCTACGCTCAACATATCTCCATCCCGTACCATTCCTGGCTGTACTCGGTTCACGACCAAGTCGATCTGTTTTAAATTAGCAGATTCCAATAAACCAATTACCCGGTCTGAATCTCGAACAGAGGGAATCTCAGGATTTACTACAAGAATCGCCCGATCAGCTGCGGCTATGGCATTCCGAAAACCACCTTCGATTCCAGCAGGTGAATCAAGTAACACAAACTCAAATTCTCTTTTTAGATCATCGACCAATTGTTTAATTTGTTCAGGTGCTACCTCTTCTTTATATCTGGTTTGTGCCGCGGGCAAAAGTGCTAATTTGGGGTATTCTTTATGTCGTACTAACGATTGGCGCAGCTTACTTACTCCCTCAATTACATCAACTAAGTCATAGACAATGCGATTCTCTAGACCTAACATCAAGTCTAATTTACGCAGTCCGATATCAGTATCGACAAGGCAAACGCTATATCCTAGTTGAGCTAGTCCTAGTCCAACAGAGGCGACTGTTGTTGACTTACCAACCCCGCCCTTTCCACTCGTCACCGTGATCGCGATCGACTTGTGAGTCATCCTCTGTACCCCTTTCTGACCCCATGGTTATTCATCTCTATATAAAAGTTCAATTTCGCTTTACTACGTTTCGACATTAGGTGCAAACATTTTACAAAACATCTCTATTATTTTAGCAAAATGAACAAAGGAAAAAAAGATCGTTGTAAAAAAAATCCAATTTCTCTTTTAATTAATTTTATGATAAACCGTTGCACAATGTGGACACCGGAAGATATCAGCTCCCACTTCTTTTGCACAGAAGGGACAAAGAAAAACAATGTTAGAGCGCGATTTTATTGATTCATTCATTTTATTGATCTGTGGTTCATCAATTGTTGCAATGGGTAGTTGTACGGTCTCAGCAGTTGGTCGAGACTTAATATTAGAACTTTTCAGTTGTTCTAACTCCGCTTCAAGTTCTTCTAATTGTTTTTCAACCTCATGTACATTTTGGAGTGCTTGTTTGACAGAATCCGTCATTTTCCATTCTTCATCAGGCTGCCAAGATTCATAAAACGCCCAGCCAACCTGGTGAATCAATTCTGATAGCTCTTCTTTCTTATTTTTAATGCTCAGATTGAGTCTTCCTACATTCATCACTCGCTGTGATTGATGCCCTGCTTGCTCAAATCCTTTTTGAAACTTATTCTTAATATCGTGAAAAATGTTCAAACACGGTCACTCCCTTATTCTACAGTTGCCTTATACTCATTCATAAAAACAACTGCTAAGTCATACCCAGCAGTTGTTTCATTTTATGTCGAAGAGGGTTCAACCTCTTTACGAAAGTCAAAATCCATACGATTTCTCTGCGACCGTTCGACTCTTAATACATTGGGTAGTTGCTCTATCTGTGTCACAATACGATCCGCTGTAAGTTCATCAATATATAGATAAACATACTTTAATCGTTTCGAAATAAAGTGTATATTCCCCCATCTTCCTAAAGCACGAGCAGCTTTTAAATCCTTCACCCAAACAGCCAAGCCTAATCTTTTTACTATATTCATCTGTTTCGTTTAACTCCTTTTCTACTAGGACTAAATATGGGTGGATTGGACGTCATCTTACACTATGTTATCATGCTGATCGTGGAAGGGCAAATCAACGGCTACAAGATTGATTTCGAGTTTGCTTTTGTAGTTGATTTGAAGGAACTTTGATTGATTCAGATACCGAATGTGCGATAATTAGCGATACCTGATGTAAAAGTTGATCTAACTGCTCTTCCGCCTGCCTGAATTGGGCAATGACTGGATGTGTATTGAGTCGTTGTTGATATTCTTGCGCCTTTGCCTTTGCTTCATGATAATTAGGATGAAAGATGCCAAAGCGTTGAGCCTCAGCAAAGTCATCTTTAACCCGTTGAAACTCTTGCAAGAGCTGTTGCACCTCTGCATGTTCTTGAAGGTGGACTTTATATTTACGATATTCTTTCGCTTCCGTAGAATGATTAATTTGTTCTGCTAAATTTGCAACATCTGCGAAAATACTCGTCATATCGAATCCTTCCATCAGTCTTTCACCCCTTCTTTTTATTGTACCAAAAGAAACTTAAAAAAGCTGCTCTTCTCCATTTTCTACCGTTTGCATAAAAAAAGCCACCTTCATAATCGAAGATGGTCAATGATCTTTTTTCTTACGTTTCTCACGAACAGCTTCTTTTAACAAAAATTCGATTTGCGCATTTACACTGCGAAATTCATCTGCGGCCCATTTTTCAATCATCTCATATAGCTTGGGATCAAGTCGAAGTAGAAATCGTTTTTTCATCGCTGGGTCACGAGTATAGCGAGCCTGTATTAATTACTGGCTGTGCCTCACCATCAGAGACAAGGGCAACCAGCAAGTTGTTCGCCATTGATGCTTTACGCTCTTCATCCAATTCGACGACCCCACTCTTTTCAAGATGTTGCAAGGCTTGTTCAACCATTCCCATTGCGCCTTCTACTATTTTTTGTCTTGCAACAATAACAGCCTGTGCTTGCTGGCGTCTTAACATGGCTTGTGCAATCTCTGGAGCATATGCCAGATGACTAATCCGAGATTCAATGATTTCAACTCCAGCTTGTTCCATACGCTCTTGTAGCTGCTGTCTTAATTGATCAGAAATCTCTTCAGTCATTCCACGCAACGAAAGCTCTTCATGTGATTGCGTATCATAAGGATAGCGACTCGCTAATGTACGAATAGCGGTTTCACTCTGTAATTCAACAAAGTGTTCATAGTCGTCCACGTCAAACAATGCTTTGGTCGTATCGACGACACGCCAAACTACCACAGCACCAATTAAAATCGGGTTCCCATCTAAATCATTCACTTTTAGCTTATCTGAGGTAAAATTGTGGATTTTCAAAGAAATATTTTGTTTACTGGCTAACGGATTTACCCAGAAGAATCCATTTTCTTTCACGCTCCCTGTATACTTACCGAAAAACGTTAATACTCGAGCTTGGTTTGGCTGGATTAAAATAAAACCGCCCAACGAGATAATCAGAAAGATAGAAAGTAAGATCGTCACGACAAACATCGCAGGAATTTCAAATGAAGCACCAATCAACACTAAATCAACAACTGCTAATATTAACCATAAAAATAACATAATAAATCCATTTATCCTATGTGCACGTTTCTCTTGATGATTCATATTTTTAGTACCTCCTTTTGTGTTATCTATATGATATCATATCGATTTCTTTTTGAAAACAAAAAACCGCCTTTTCGGCGGTAAATTAATGAAGAGGAGCATTTGGGATTCGATTTGAACGATCATCGTGATATGCTTCCGATATCTCACTCATTGCTTCGCTCATCTGTCCCTGCTCACCATCCGTAGCTAAATCAGCAATGGCGAGAATTCCAACAAGTTGTTCTTTTTCTACAACAGGTAACCTACGAATCTGGGCATTCCCCATCATATGTGCTGCTTCTTCTAAATTCATTTCAGGAGTTGCTGAGACTAACACAGTTGACATTAATGCCTTTACTTCAGTTGAATTTGGTCTCTTTTCAGCTATACCGCGAACTGCGAGATCACGATCAGTAATAACGCCAACTAGGCGACCTTCATCCACAACGGGTATCAAGCCAACATTTTCATCCCTCATGATGCATGCTGCAAGAAATAGATTATCCGTTGATTGAACAGTTTTTACATCTACAGTCATCACATCTTTTACTTTCATCCGCTCAACTCTCCTTACAAAGGTCTTGATGAGCTTAGGATAACCAGTCCGACAAGGAAACATTCTCCGAATCATATAAACCTTTTCTTTGTTTCATAACAGTTATATGTTCTAGTGCTATTTTTAGATAACATTCGATTGCAATCGTCATCGCCGTTTCATCAATATCAAAAGCTGGATGATGGTGGGGTGCTACAATCTGTTTGCGCTCATTACCAGCTCCAACAAAGAAAAATGCTCCTGGAATCTGTTGAAGATAATAAGCAAAATCTTCACTTCCCATGATTGGTTCCATTCTTAGCACATGATTTTCTCCAACAACATCTTGCGCAAGCCGTTTCACGATCTCACTCTGCTCTTTATGGTTGATTAACGCCGGGTATCCTCGATGAACCTCTAAACGATAAGAAGCATCAAACATTTGACAAGTTGCAGTCGTTATCTTTTCAACTTGTGTCAATAATTCTTGACGTACCTGTGGGTCAAAGCTACGTGTTGTTCCCTTAATTTTACATGTCCCTGCAATCACATTAAAGGCATGACCCCCTTGAATTTCACCCACAGTTACCACACCTGGGTGAAGAGGATTTAGTTGACGGCTAACAATGGACTGCAAATTTACAATGAGATGAGCAGCAATCATTACTGCATCCGTTGCTTCATTTGGTATGCCTCCATGTCCACCTTTTCCAATAATTTCAATCTCAAATCCGTCGCTAGCTGCTAATGCCTCCCCATCAGAATAGCCCACCATCCCTCTGGGAATGGGTGTCCATAAATGCATCCCATAAATTGCCTCGACGCCTTGCAATACCCCTTGCTCAATCATTCGTTGTGCCCCTCCTGGAGGCAATTCTTCAGCAGGTTGAAAAATAAATAAGATATTCCCTTGCAATAAATGGGTTAATTTAGCTAAAATTGTCGCAACGCTCATTAAAACTGCTGTATGGCCATCATGACCACATGCATGCATCACTCCCGGTACTGTTGAGCGATATTCACAATCTTTTTCATCTTGGATCGGTAGTGCATCGAGGTCAGCACGAAAAGCAATGGTCGGGCCAGGTGCTGATCCCTTTAACAGCCCAGTCACTCCATATCCACCAACACCGGTGTTTACCTCTAAACCGAGTGATTGCAGGTGTTTGGCAACCAAATCGGATGTTTTTTTTTCTTTGTTGGAAAGTTCCGGATATTTGTGAAAATGTCTTCTCCATAAAACTGCCTGTGAATATATTTCCTCTATATACGATTTGATTTCCAACATGATCACCTTCATTTTTTCATAGATTTTCATTCGCAGTTCTGTAACTTGCCATTTTACAAAGGAACGTACTATCATGAAGTTATGCAAAAATCGTCGCCTTTTGTCTTATTATAAAGGAGGAGTCATTTATGATTTTTACTGAAGCAAAAACAAAAGGGATTGAAAAATCTTTTGCCCAACTGGAGACAACCATGAAAGGTCTCGGCTTTCTACGGTGGTCTTGGGATTATGAAAAAGTAACCTACGACCTAGAATATAATACAGAAAAAGGAAACTACTATCTACGATTTCCTGGGCGAGTAATCGGTGATAAACAATTGGAACACCCAAAAGCACAAGTTCGCCTTCATGATCCGGTCTTTATTCAACATTTTTTTCCACATGGGGTTGATGATACAGTAGAAGTTCCTTCTGAATTAAACGATCAGGTCATTGCAAAAATTGCCGAAGTCGAAGCAGCCTTAAAGAAATAAACGAATGAGAGGGAGCGTTGAAATTCTCCTCCCTCTCATTCATTATTCTAGATACTCTCTTTAGATGTCATGATGAACTTTTCCAGATTTTGTGACATACATCCTGTACTGCACAAATCATCCTTGTATGAACGAAAAATTATATCTTAAACTTGCTACTCAATAGACATATTCTCTATATTTATTTTCACTATGAGAGAAACATGATTCTCCATATCTCTCAAAAAACAGTTCAAATCTACATCTCCAAATGCAAATTAGGAGGAATTCTTTCAATACTCTAAATACCACATATAAACATCTATTGTTACCTTCAGCAAACAGGACATATTAACCAACGAAAATTTCCTACATTTGATAACACTTTTTACTTAACTCGACGTTCACTTGCTTGATCTTGTCCTTTGGAATCCGTAACATCGACTCCTTCTACCTTTACATTTACCTCGACGACAGTTAGACCTGTCATATTTTCGATTGCTTCTTTTACTTGCTGTTGAAGTTGTCGACAAACTTCATTGATCTTCACACCGTATTCAACGATTACTTTTAAGTCAACAGCCGTTTCTAGCTCACCAACTTCAACATTGACCCCCTTTGTTAAATTTTTGCCACTTACTCGTTTCGCCCAACCTTCTGTAATTCCGGCTGACATACTCGCAATTCCAGGAACTTTACTAGCGGTAAGACCCGCTATAATGGCAACGACATCATCAGCAATCCGCACGACACCTGTGTTTTGTTCTGACATGAGAAATTCCCTTCTTTTCTGACAGAGATTCATATTCATTGTTGAAACATCTTTCCGATTTGAATCATTCTGTCAAATGGAGATGTTTTCTCCATTCTAATACAATAAAGATTCACATTTCAACAAGGAATCAACTAACTTTATAGCCAGCGATTTTGATCATCATTTGAACTTGCGGATGAAGAAGGTTTACTTTATATCCATAATACGTTTTTAAATCAATTTCGATCTCATAGGGGATCAAATACTTTTCTCGGAGCATACGGGTAAATAATTGGTTGGCTTCCACTTCTTCCATGTGAAACTTTCTTATAAAATCATTTTTTATCCAAGTACTCCCATAGCTCTTTCCTTTATTATTTGGGTCCCTATACCATTCATATATCTGAATAACCGCATCATGGATTCTTCGTTCAATCTGTGTAAGATTCTGAAACTGATTAATATTTAGAAATTCAAAAAGATCGTATGCTCGATCACAAAACTTATGCAATTGAGCAGATTTGGATAAACTCTCATCAAAAAGACAAAAGAGCTCTACCTGTTTTCCTGTCACCCAAAGACGGTCAAGAAGCGGTATCATATCTTGGTCAGCACTTACAATCACAAAGCGACGAATCTCTGGTTTTTGATATAATACCTCCATCGCATCGATACATAATTGGATGTCAGCCGCATTTTTCCTGTCACGCCCTTCTTTTCCATTTCCATACACTTGGTGAACATGGACTCGCTTTTTTTGCAAACTCATCATGGAAAGCTCAATCTGCTCGAAGTCGGCATATGCTTCGATCATCCGAATTGAGTCTTTTCCATAGTATTCCTGCAATCTCAAAAAGAGATTATGAGAATCCTCTGGGTGATCAGGATCCATATGATATTTTTTCAATCCATAATAAACGTTCTCTAAATCAATGAAGATTGCTGTATCCTTTAATGAGTCCATCATTTCGCCTCCTTTCAAAAATTTAAGCTTGATGGATTATTTCTCTCTAAAAATCTGTTTTCCTGCTAAAATGATGGAGAGAAATCAGATCTACTATTTCAACGTTTTTACTATTTTCTTACATTTTTAATTTCACTAAGATGAGGTGTCATGTGTGAAAAACAAATGGTTTTATCCTTTGCTTATTCTATCCACGGTTTTTAGCGTGGTGGCTCACTTCTTACTAGCAAATGAGTCCGTTAAATTTATTGCTTCGTGTTTATCATTACTTTTATGGGCAGCACTGTTAGGAAAATCGACTGAAAGTGTAGCGCATTATGCAGGAGAACGCTTAGGAGGACTTCTAAACGCGACTTTCGGCAATGCTGCTGAATTAATTATTGCGATTTTTTTAATCAAAGCAGGCCTGTTTGATATGGTAAAAGCGAGTATCACCGGATCTGTAATCGGTAACTTGCTGCTTGTTTTGGGACTCAGCCTGTTGGTAGGAGGAATGAAATTTAAAATGCAACATTTCAATCCAATTCTGGCGGGTCATAATGCTTCACTGATGATGTTATCTGTGATTGCTCTATTTATTCCGGCTGTTTTTATCAGTGACCTAACTCCTTCCGATATTAATACATTAAGTCTCATTATGGCAGGTTTATTAATCATCGGCTATCTGTTATGGCTTTACTTTTCCTTGTTCACGCATAAAAAAGAGTTAAGTGAAGAATATTTTCTAGCTTCACAAACAGATCAATCAGCAGCGGTACCCATAAAGCAAGAAGAGGATAAAGAAGAACCAAGTTGGTCTCGAAATATTTCATTGCTTTTATTAATTGTTTCTACTGCTTTTGTAGCTGTGCAAAGTGAATGGCTCGTACATAGTGTAGAATCGGTTGCAAAGGCGCTTGGCTGGTCTGAAATTTTCGTAGGTGCTTTCCTCATTGCGATTATTGGAAACGCAGCGGAACATAGTGCAGCTATCTTTTTAGCTGTTAAAAATCGCATTGGAGCTGCAGTGGAAATTGCAATTGGCAGTAGCCTGCAAATCGCGCTTTTCGTTGCACCTGCTCTTGTATTTATCAGTTTGCTTTTTGGATCACAAATGAATCTCGTTTTTACTCCTCATGAGATTGCTGCCATTGCCGTATCGGCTTTAATCGCCAGCTCTATTTCGCGAGATGGATCAACAAACTGGTATGAAGGTGTCCTATTGTTAATTGTTTATGTGATTTTAGGCGCTGCTTTCTTCGTCCTTTAAATCACTGGATTGAAAAGACCTGATGGCAACTTCCACTCCATCAGGTCTTTTTATTGAAAAGCGCACATCATGATTCTCCCCCTACTCCAGGGAGAATCATTGTGTATAAATCAGCTAATTTCCGTTCTAATTCATGAATAATACGTTGCCCTTGCTCGCGGGTAATAAACCCCAGACGAACCGCATAGTCGATCTCACGGGAAAGACCGAACATCTGTGTATCCAACACTTCCTCATAGAGAGGACACTTAGGCAATGTGAGATGCTCGAGTTGGACAGCGATTAACTGCTCGATCTTCTCCGCATCCTCTTTTAACAATTGCACAGCACGTTGTTTTAAATCGGTCTGTGTCGGTGTGGTCACATTACTCCCCCCATCGACCGCTATCGGTCCAATAATCGCTATATTTAGTGTAACATGAAGCCCCATCTCATTGCAAAGAAACTCTTGCATATGACAGACAGATGTCATATTTCCATTTGATATAATAGAGTTGCTACTGATATCTAAATTATTTAAACAAAACGAAAGGAGCTTTTTTGGTGAACTTTCGGCTCGTTAGTACTTGGATCATCATCCTGATCTTAATGGTCTTCCCATTAACTGCATGTAGTGATCTGACAGATCCACAAGAGATCCTTTTTACATTTCTGGATGAACTATTGAGTGGTGATCCTCAATTAATGGGAGATGCACTATCGCTGATCGATAAGAGTAACTCGATTCCTGAACTTCAAACGCTTATCACAAATATGCGTCAATTAAAAGAGCAGAACAATGATGCTGGATATAAAACTGAGACTATATTAGTTGCTGAAAATACAACAAAACCGCAAACAGCGTCTATTTCTAGCCAGTACTTACGAATTCCCGATGGTGGGATTACAGTTGAAGTGGAATTGCAAAAAATAAATGGTGATTGGAAGTTAGAGACAGTCAGTGCAACCAATTTACTCTATAAGCTGGTTAATCCTTCTGTCAGTTTGGACTCAGTACCAACACCTGGAGCTGGCGAATGGCAGGAAGGGCAGATCGATGTCCATGCAAAATTAGCTGAATTATGGTTAATGGAACCTAAAAAATAAACTTGATGGCACTCAAAGACAATCTAGAAGTCGCTTTCTTTTCTGAGAGTCAAGGTTTATGCACTCCGTGTTATTGAAAAGGATGATGGATGCCTCCAATTCATGCTAGAAGTATTCAAGGCGCCACGACTGCTTGCTCAGGGCGGAACTCAGCTATGCGCGTCATAGTGAGACTTGCAGCGTTACCTGCTTAGCAAATGTGCAGACAGAGTACTACCGCCTATTTTTCGCTACACAGTCGTGGCTTTATAGACAAATGCTCCTTACCCCGCATTTGTCCGGTCATTGCAAACCATCTTTGTTGGTCGTTTACTTTAGATTTTCAGGATTAAGCGGTTCTAGATCAGGCACGACAAAGAGTCCATCACGCCGGATACATTCCCCATCAAAGTAGATTTCTCCACCGCCGTAATCGGAACGTTGAATACTGACCAAATCCCAATGGATCGCTGAGCGATTGCCATTATCTGCTTCCTCGTAGGCTTGACCTGGAGTAAAGTGGAAGCTACCGTGAATTTTCTCATCAAACAGAATATCTTTCATCGGATGATCGATATAAGGGTTAATCCCTAAACTAAATTCCCCAATGTATCTAGCTCCCTCATCTGTATCCAGAATCTGGTTGATTCGTTCTGTTTTATTTGCTGACGCCGTCGTAATTTTGCCATCAACCAATTCAAAGCGCACTTGTTCAAAAACTGTCCCAGCATATGGAGATGGCGTATTGATGGTAATCACACCATTTATCGAATCTTTTACTGGAGCAGTGAAAACTTCTCCATCAGGGATATTAAACTCACCCGCACATTTTACAACAGGAATACCTTTAATGGAGAATTGCAAATCTGTTCCTGGGCCAACTATATGTACCTTATCCGCTTGTTCCATTCGCTTGACTAAAGCATCCATCGCTAGACTCATCCGCTCATAGTCGAGGTTACATACACGGAAATAAAAGTCTTCAAATGCAGGGGTACTCATATCTGCCATTTGGGCAAAAGAGGAACTGGGGTAACGCAATACAACCCATTTTGTATTTTTTACTCGCTGTTCACTATGTACCTGATGACTAAAGGTACGCATATATTGTTTGAGTTTTTCATCAGGTACATCTTGTAACTCAGCATCACTATTGCTACCACGAACGCCTATGTAACAATCCATCTGTTTCATTTTGTAGACTGAATAGTCAGTCCATAGATGAACATGTGGTTCAGATGTCCCTAATAACAATTGACGATGAACAAGCTGATCATGAAGCTGCACATGTGGATACCCACCTACACGATATATCTCTTCAATAAGTGCAAGAACCAATTCACGACCTTCACCAAATAGATCAATCAACACATTTTCACCTGGTTGTACACGACAAGAATGATGAACTAATAACTTTGCTAATTCGATTACCCTAGAATCTCTCATCGTTTGCCTCCCTATTTTGCCAATATTTCTATTTTATCACATCCTGCATTCTTTTCCTATGTGAGATTTGGGAACGGAAATTCGCTCTTTTTAGTAGTTAAACAGTTAACATTACTTCATATTTATGCTGATCAGCTCGATAAATACACTTTGTATATTCTAAAACCTCATCATTTGCCTGATAAGCTGTTCTACAGAATAAGAGTGCCAATGTTCCAATCGGCATTGAAAATAGCTTTGCTTCCTCTCGATTTAGTTGAATCGGCTCAATGGTTTGTCTTGCCCAATGAGGAGCTGCAAAGTAATGCTCCTTTAAGACATCATATAATGAATTTTCTTCAATCATTGCTGGTTCTAATTTCCTGAATCGCTCACCATTTAACCAAACTCTTTCTAAAGCATAAGGCTCATCATCAACATAGCGCATTCGAACCAATTCGATTACTTGGGCAACCTGTTGCTCCAATTGGAGTTGCTTTCTAAGCAATCGGCTCGCAGGAACTCTACGAAAAGAGAGTAGTTTTGTCTGGACATCAAATCCTCGTCCCCGCATCTCTTCTGTAAAGCCAAGTAACTGGTTAAGCTGATGAACAGGCTTTGGTTTTGCAACATACGTTCCCTTTCCCTGTTCACGGTAAAGTATCCCAGCACGTACCAAATCCATAATCGCTTTTCGAACGGTCATCCGACTAATTCCATGATATTCTGAGAGTTCTCTCTCAGGAGGAGCCATATCCCCAGGGATCAACTCCTCATTCTCGATCATCTCTAATAAAATTTCTTTTAGTTGGTAATAAAGGGGTAAAGGACTTTTTTTATCTACTTTACGCATGCTTTGCACCTCTTAATGGTGACATTTCATTGTATCAATATAGCAAAATAGCCCATTTCTTACTAGAAGACTTTTTGCATTAATTACTTGGAATTTTTAATTGCGATGCTGCCTCCTCATCGGCAACGATTGTAACATGCGGATGGTGTTTTAATATAGAAGCAGGCAATTGATTATGAACCTCTTCTTCAAACAAGCGTCGAAGAACAGTCGCTTTTTTCACTCCATTTACTAATAGTAGGATTGATTTGCTTTTCATAATGGTACCAATGCCCATTGTTATCGCATATCTAGGTACTTCATCAATCGAATGAAAAAATCGTTGATTTGCTAACCGCGTAGACTCAGCTAATTTCACAATATGTGTTCTAGAAGAAAACGAGGTACCTGGTTCATTAAATCCAATATGACCATTCTGCCCAATCCCTAATATTTGCAAGTCTACTCCATCTAAACGCTCAATTAACTGCTCATAGCGTTCACACTCTTGTTCAAGATCGTCAGCCAAACCATTTGGTATATGAGCTTGATGCTCAGGCAGGTCAATCTTCGAAAAAAGATGTTGTTGCATATAGTAATGATAACTATTTGGATGATCTTTCGCTAAACCAACGTATTCGTCTAAATTAACTGTTTGCACAAGTTGGTAAGAGGTCCCATGTTGTTGATGATCTTTACATAGTAGCCGATAGATGCCTTCTGGAGTACCGCCAGTTGCTAAACCAAGTGTGCTATTAGGTGATTTTTTGACTATTTGGATGATCTTTTGACTCGCTACTTCACAGAGTTGTTGATAATCTTTGACTTGAATAAATTGCATTCTCTCTACCTCATTTCGTTCTTCGTTTCAGCTTGTTAAAATAGGTCAATTATTTTTTATCCGCGGTTTGCTTCACTCTACTGTTTTTTCAAAAGCCAACTCTCCACGACAATATGTTTGGACAATTTCATATTGATCATTCAACACAACAAGATCAGCGTCTTTACCTTCTGTAATTGAGCCCTTTCTGTCTAATCCTAATTCTTTTGCTGCATTCTGACTCGCCATTTGCACTGCTTCTAAAAGAGAACACCCTGTAAAATGAATGATGTTACGTAGTGCCTGATCCATTTTCAAAATACTTCCAGCAAGTGTTCCATCTGCTAATCTTGCACTCTCATTTGATACTTGCACGTCTTGACCACCTAAGTCATATATACCAGGTTTTAAACATTTGGCACGCATTGCATCTGTAATGAGTATCGCTCGCTTTGAAGTTAACAGACGATATGCGAAATCAATCATCTCTGACCGAGCGTGAATTCCGTCTACGATCATCTCTACCATCAGTTCAGGGGATAATAGCGCTCCTCCAACTACCCCAGGCTCACGATGGTGTAAACCTCTCATACCATTAAATAAATGCGTAACATGAGTTGCACCGTGCTCAACCGCTTGTCGAACTTCTGCATAGCTAGCATTTGAATGACCAATTGAAGCAATGACCCCTGTCTGTTGGAGATAAGAGATGAGCTCAAGCCCTTCTCCTTCTTCAGGAGCTAATGTGACTAACTTAATCTGTTGTCGTGCTTTTTCTTGCCATTTCATGAAAGAATCAACATGGGGAGAGAGAATATATTCTAAAGGCTGGGCACCTGCTCGCTCTTTTGAAATAAACGGCCCTTCCAAATGAATTCCTACACATTCCGCAAGACCAGAGTGCGGTTGCTGTTCTATATAATCTGCTGCATTTTCCAATGCCTGATCAATGGCAGCAGATTCTTGAGTAATCGTTGTTGCCAAAAAAGCAGTTGTTCCTTCTTTGGGAAGAGCAGTAGCCATTGTGGTTAATGCTTCCATAGTACCATCCATCACATCGCTTCCTGCTGCTCCATGTATATGAACGTCAATCATTCCAGGAACCACCATATAGTGAGCAGGGAGTTTGATCTGTGGAACTGACTGATCAGTCGGAAGCTGCTGCTGCTGACCATATCGTTTAATCTGACCCGCTTCGATTTCAATATAGCCTTGTTTCAAAATTTGCTTGTCTGTTACAATTTGAGCGCCTGATAAGATAAATCGTTGATTGTCCATTGGCGATGCTCCTTTCATTATATGATCACGACAACTAGATGTATAGACCAATTTTCTCGAAAGATAAGTACTCACTCATCTTTCTTCCCGACCCATTTCCATGCTTGATTGCTTTTCCTTGAGTGATTGATAAATTCGATCTGCTTGGAGGATATCTTCTAACAGCCATTTTGGAAAGTCCTTAAATTCTTCAATCCATTCCTCAAGGCTTTGATTATGCGGGCAACCTGTTTTTGTTCGCAATTCTTGTACTGTTTGTTGATCCCAGTTTGTATTGGAATCTTTTAAAATACAAATTTCATTTAATTGTGCAGGGGTTAATAGATATTTTTTTTCATGTTCAGGCAGAAGATCAGGGGTTTTAGGATTTAAATCGATATCGTCAATTGTAAAATGAGGATCAAATTGAACCGCTGGATCTCCCTTTGAAGCCTCTACAATAAATTTTCCAATATGTCTACGTAGCTTCTTCTCTGTTACTATTTCCAAATGATACAAAAAATCATCGACATACATTTTCCCAATTTGAAGTCCAATCTCTTCTAACAGTTCTCGATTGAGCGCTTTCTCTACATCGAACAACTGAAAAGATCTTTTTCCTGATTTTTTCTTTGTTGCTGGTTTGGTTATACCAACACGTTCTTTTGCTTCTACTTTTCCACCTGGCAAGTCCCAACCCTGTGTATTTTCATTCCATTCATTCTCTGGCTTTCGCAATAAAATAATCTGACCTTTGTTGTTGTAACAAAAAGCTTTTGTGACAAATTGATCTTTATAAAGCCGAGTATTCCTCCGCGTTGAAAGTATACTTTTCAGTTTTTGAATTGATTTTTCCATTATTCTGGCTTGATGAAAAGAGAGAGCCACTACTTTTCATCAGCCTCCCCCCTGCCTTTATTTACTTTTCCGATGGAAAATTCCATTTGCAACAGCAATTAGTTGCTGGTTTTGATCGATTACATTTGTAGTTACAAATAGCGTTCTTCTTCCTTGTTTGATTATTTTCGTTTCTGCGAATAGATCCCCAGTAATCCCAGGTGAAAGAAATTGAACGTGTAAGTCAATGGTTACTGCTCGCTCACCTTGAAATTGTTGATAGATGGCAGCCCCCATCGAAGTATCTACAAAAGTAGATAAAGCACCACCATGTAGAATTTTCATCTTATTTCTAAGTTCATCACGAATCGTCATTTTCGACTGATAGAGCCCTCGTTCGGAATCAAAGCCAAAAATATCAAAGTCTAATATTCGTTCAAAAAAGGAGTAAGGTTTTCCATGAGTATGTTTTAGCAGCCGAACCAATGTAGTCAATGATTTTGCATCTTCATCTGATAATTGATCAATCATATCTCTTAACTCAATCTGTTCCATCATATCATTCACCCTCCTTTATCTTCAAATTGCCCTGATTCCCACCAGCAAATTCTTTATAAGTTCAATAATATTATATACCAATCTCCTTATAATTGTGTAAAACAGAGAGACCCTCATGATAGAGAGCCTCTGAAACAGCTAAAATTTTATTAATTCGCCAGATTCGGCAGACTGGTAAATCGCATCAAGGATTTTCTGAACAGCTATGCTTTCTTCCAGTTTACAAATGGGTTCTGCTTTCCCCAAAATAGCATCTACCATATTCCCTACAGCCAATAAACGCTCATCCTGAGGTGTGGGTCTTAGCTCAATATCAACAGATAAATCATTTTCATCTGTATAGATCATTGTTTTCTTATGAAGCATATCAAACTCTGCTCCACCATCTTTCCCATAAAGCTTTACATAGGCTCGTTCTTCCTTTGTATGACTCGCCCAACTACTGTCTACCACAAGCGAAGAACCATCAGCAAACTGAATCATGGCAATCGCTAGATCCTCAACATTAAATTCACCTTTTTCATTTACTTTTGCCCAATGGGCCACCTTTTTACGTTCCAAGCCAAAGATATTATATGTCTTCCCTAGTACAGAGACCGGCTCTGGAAAATGCATTAACCACATTGCCAAATCTAACATATGGACACCAATATCGATCAGTGATCCACCACCAGAAAGCTCTTTTACAGTAAACCAGTTTCCCCAGCCTGGAATTCCATTTCTTCTGATCCAGGCTGCTTTTGCATGGTAAATCGTACCTAAACGTCCTTCATCGATTAGCCGACGTAAGTGAACGGTTTCAGCATGAAAACGATTGTTTTGAGCAACCATTAAAATTTTGTTCTGCGCGTCAGCAATCTCTTTCATCTTTAGCGCCCAGTCCAGATTCATCGTCATCGGCTTCTCAGTTAACACATGCATACCAGCTTTTAAGGCATCAATTGCAATCGGGCCATGTAAATGATTCGGTGTACAAATGATGACAAAATCAAGTTGTTCCCTGCTTAACATCTCCCGATGATCGCCATAAATTTGCGGGATTTGAAAATTTTGAGCTTGTTCAATTGCTAATTCCAATGATATATCTGCGATTGCTTTAACATGAGCTCGTGGTTCCTTCTGTAGTGCATTCAGATGTTGTGTAGAAATCCCACCTGCTCCAATGATACCGACCTGGATGATTTCATTCATTTTTTTCGAGTTGAGAGCGTGATTGTACGACTCTCTTCTACAGATTGTAAGGCTCCAAGTACTACTTGTAACGCTTTTAGTCCCTCTTCCCCAGGGACAATCGGTTCTGTATCATTTACAATCGCTTCGATAAAGGCTGTGATCACACCACTTTCAACCTGGCCATCATTCGTAGCAATGATGCCTACTTGATGTTTTTCTACACTGCCGTCACGATAATTTACAATTACTTGATCCATTGGATCTACTCCAATTTTCATAACGCCTCGCTCACAGTAAAGGATCGTACTGTTATCCTCACCAGGCGCGTGTGTCCAACTCGAGACAATGGTTCCAATAGCTCCAGATTCTGTTCGGGCGACAATAACGGCGTTATCTTCAACATCTCCTGATTTTTCATGACGATCCATCATAGCGGATACTTCGGTAATCTTTTCTCCTAATAACCACATCAATAAATCAATCTTATGAACGCCAAGGTCACCCATCGCACCAATAAATGCTTTATCCTTTTGAAAAAACCAACTATTTTCACCATCGGCAGCCCAACTCTCAGGCCCACCATGCGCAAAAGCAGTCCGAAAAGTAAACACTCGACCGAGTGATCCACTAGCTAAGATTTCTTTCGCTTTTATATGTGGTGGCATCAATCGTTGATTATGACCGATCATTAACTTTTTCTTCTGCTCCTCTGCTATCTGAATCATCGAAAGTGCTTCTTCATCAGATACAGACATCGGTTTCTCACATAACACATGACAGCCTGCTTTCAGAGCAGCAACGGTTGCAGGTGCATGGACGACATTAGGTGTACAGACACTAACTGCATCTAAAGATTCTCTTTCAAGCATTTCATGATAATCTTGATAAGCTACTCCACCATATTGATCTGCTGCTTCTTGCGCTCGCTCGATCACAGTATCACAAAAGGCGACCAGCTCAACTTGTGGTTGAAGAGCGTACTCTACTATATGGCGGTGCTTTGCGATACTGCCACATCCGATTACACCTACTCGAATCTTTGTCAAAACTTCTCCCCCGTTCTTCATCAATCATTCCACCAAATATCGCCTAAATCTTCACGTGGAAGCACCTGCTCTAAATTTTGCACTGCTTTTTGAAAGCCTTCTTCGATAGAAAGGAGAGCATCTTCATGTTCAATGCTGACTACATAATCATAACCGACTAATCGAAGCGCACCCAATATATCCGCCCAATCTTTCAATCCATGTCCAAAACCAACTGTTCGAAACTGCCAAGCGCGACTTGACAAGTTTGTGAATGGCTGTACATCGGTCAAGCCATACATATTCACATTGTCTTGATCAATTTGGGTATCTTTTGCATGGAAGTGATGAATGGCATTCTCTTTACCTAAAATTTTAATGGCTGCAACTGGATCAATACCTTGCCACCACATATGACTTGGATCAAGATTTGCACCAATCGATTCCCCTACTGCTTCACGCAGTTTTAACATCGTATAAGGAGTATGAACAGAGAAGCCTCCATGAAGCTCAATCCCTACTTTCACTCCATGCTTTTCAACAAAAGTACTCATCTCTTTCCAATAAGGAATAATCTTGTTCTCCCACTGCCAATCAGCAAGATCTCGGTACTCTGGTGGCCAAGGCAAGGTTGGCCAACTTGGATGCTTTGATGATTCATCTGCCCCAGGAATACCTGAGAATGTATTTACTACAGGTACTTCAAGTAATTCAGCTAATTGTACTGTTTTGGTAAAGGTCTCATGTGATTCTTTTGCGAATTTTTGATCTGGAGAAATGGGGTTTCCATGACAGCTTAATGCACTAATCATTAGACCGCGTTCATCTATTGCTTTTTTAAATGCTTTTCGTTTACTTGTATCTTCTAATAATTCATCGACATGACAATGAGCATTCCCTGGATAGCAACCTGTTCCAATTTCAACTGCATCTAATCCAGATTCTTTTACATAGTCGAGCATTTCCTCAAACGGCTTCTCACTGAACAAGACAGTAAAAATACCTAGCTTCATTTCTTTTCCCCCTTGATTTCTTTAATTTTTAACGAAAAAGCAAGCAGATTAGCAGAGATTGAAAGCGGTCCCATCTGAAAAGTCGGCATTTTCTCTCCCACCAGAATTTTGGGCAACCGATTATGTATCGATCATCCACCCTAAATGAGGATAATCGAAATAAAGTTGCAACGCAATCATTCGTGAAAAGAGTTAAAAAACAGATATTTGCCCAGTTTGCATAATGGGAGCCACCTTTTTATTTACCATCCTTTTATCCCATCAAAACTTTATTTTTTTCGATATAATAGAGTTCAATATTTAGCTGATAAGGGATGACATGATTTTATGAGAGTACGCAGAAAACCAGCAGCCAGCGAAAAATTAATCTCACACCAATCTGTTTATCAACCGGGTGAGATACAACCAGGAGAATGGAATCAACATTTTCCTCGATCTCTACCCCTTCATGTCGAATTAGGAACTGGGAAAGGAAAATTCCTCGTCCAAGCGGCACAAAGCAAATCAGATGTGAATTGGATTGGACTGGAACGAACAAAAGAACCATTGTTACAGGCCGTTCAAAAAGGGGAACATTTGCAGAATGTACGTTATGTATGGGCAGATGTAAAATTACTAACAGACCTATTTGCCCTAGGAGAAATAGCAAAACTTTATCTTCACTTTAGTGATCCTTGGCCAAAGTTTCGACATCGTAAACGAAGATTAACCCATCGTTTATTTTTAGACCGTTACCAACAAGTTATAGCGCCATCAGGTACAATTGCATTGAAAACGGATAGTAAACCTCTATTTACCTTCTCATTAGCTGAATTACAAATAAGAGGTTGGAACATATTGCATGTAACAAATGACCTTCATTGGAGCAAATGGTCACAAGATAATATTACGACAGAGTATGAAGAAAAATTTACTGCAAACGGATTTCCCATCTATTATTTAGAAGCAAAACCACCCAGATTTCAGTAAGTTGATTCGTTATAACAAAATGGGAAATTCACCAATCTCTATAAAAGCTCCGTCGTTTCGCCTTCCTACTTGACTTTTCGTTGTGTCCTGCTATAATCTTTCTTCGTATGACTCAAAAGTCTCCAAGGGTTTTGAGGATAGCTAGCAAACGATAGGTGAAGGGATCACCCTCACTGGTTTGTCAATAGTGGATGCTATTGCTTTGCCCTACTCGTCGCTATCCGGGTAAGGAAAGGTTCTACAAACCAGCACCCTGTCATTTGCCACAATATGCAAATGATGAAAGGAGCCAAACCAATGGCACGTTACAGAGGACCAGCTTGGAAGTTAAGCCGTCGACTCGGCTTTTCACTAACAGGTACAGGCAAAGAATTAAAACGCCCATTTCCACCAGGACAACATGGACCAGGGCAACGCAAAAAATTAAGTGAGTATGGCAAGCAGCTACAAGAGAAGCAAAAATTGCGCCGTATGTATGGTTTGACAGAAAAGCAGTTCCACAATCTATACAATAAAGCGGGTAAGTTAAAAGGTATTCATGGTGAGGACTTTATGAAATTGTTAGAGTCCCGTCTTGATAATCTAGTCTATCGTGCTGGTTATGCACGTACTCGCGCGCAAGCTCGTCAGCTAGTTGTTCATCGTCATATCACTGTAAATGGTCAAAAAGTGGATCGACCATCTTATCACGTAAAACCAGGTGATGTGATCGGTCTACGAGAAAAGAGCCGCAATCTATCCATCATTAAGGAAGCGATTGAAGAGCGCTCCTATCTCCCTGAATACGTCACTTTTGACGAAAATAAACTGGAAGCTGAATATGCTCGACTTCCAGAGCGTAGTGAGTTACCAACTGAAATCAATGAAACCCTGATCGTTGAGTACTACTCACGTTAATCAACAGAGCCTATCTAGTTATCACCTAGATAGGCTCTTAGTTTATAGACAACAATGGCTCCGTCAACATTTCACGCTTCGACGCAGGTTCTGGCCGCATACAGGATGCCTCCTACTTTATTACCTCCGTATACGTCGAATACGTCGTTTTCCAATCTGCACGACCATCCCATCTTTCACTGAGACTCGCGCCTCTACATCTGTATACTTCTCACCATCGATTCGCACTGCTCCTTGCTGTACTGCACGTCGTCCTTCCCCACCTGTCGCTGCGAGTCCAAGTTCTCGTAGCAAATCAATAATCCAAACGCCTTCTGCCTTACCTGTCCATGTTTTCTCTTCAATCTGATCAGGTAAAGTACGATTTTGAAACAGTGTTTGAAAGCGCGTCGCTGCCTGCACCGCTGCTTCCTGTGAATGATACATTCGAACCAATGTTGCGGCTAGTTTTTTCTTTACTTCCATTGGATGCAACTGATTCTTTGTTAATCCTTCTTCAATTTGTTTACATTCTTCATTCGACAAATCAGTTGTTAAGAGAAAATATTTGTTCAAAAGTTCATCAGGTATGGACATGACCTTACCATAGATTTCATCTGCAGGTTCATCAATTCCAATGTAGTTTCCATAACTCTTACTCATCTTGCGTTCACCATCTAAACCCTCAAGCAATGGCATCGTCAATACCACTTGTTGATCTTCTAAATCAGTAAACTCCCGCTGTAGCTGACGACCCATCAAGAGATTAAAAGTTTGATCTGTACCACCGATTTCAACATCGCATTTCAATGCAACTGAATCATAGCCCTGCATTAATGGATACAGAAACTCATGTACGCTGATTGCTTGCCCACTCTGATAACGTTTTGCAAAATCATCTCGTTCAAGCATCCGCGCAACTGTACATTTGGCTGCTAATTGCGTTACTTCCGAAAGTGAAAGTGAACTTAACCATTCACTATTATAGTGAATTTCTGTCTTTTCTCGGTCTAACACTTTAAACAATTGCTCAACATAAGTTTCAGCATAATGATTTACCTCTTTGTGTGTTAATTGTTTCCTAGTCTGCGAGCGACCTGATGGATCACCTATTTGAGCTGTAAAATCTCCAATCACCAATTGAACAATATGACCAAATTGTTGAAAGGTACGTAGCTTCTGAAAAAGTACGGTATGACCTAGATGAATATCAGGAGCAGTTGGGTCAATTCCTAATTTTATTTTTAAAGGTTGACCCTTTTCTACTGATTGTTGTAACTTTTTATATAAGAGACCTTCTGGCAACACCTCAACAGTCCCACGTATAATCTCTTCATATTGATTTTGTAATGGTCTTTCCATTGTTGATGACTCCCTTTTATAAAAATATAAAAAACACCTCGCCATAAAGGGACGAAGTGTTCCGCGGTACCACCCTTTTTGAAAATAGCAGCAAACTATTTCCTCTCATTCGATAACGGTGACAAACCGTGAACAACCGTTCAATACTCCCAAGTGTACTTCATCAATGGGACTGGCTGATTCGCAGCTACCATCAGCTCTCTGGACAGTCTTTTTCCATATGACTACTTACATGATCATAGTAGATAATTTATTTTCAAAGATACAGATAATTACATATAACAATATGCTATAATATTACCTTACAGCGGGGAGGTTAGCAAGTGAATGAGAAGTAAAACAAATCCATTTCTGTCACTTACCGCGCAGGTATTCAAAGGTATTGGCTATGTCCTTTATTTCTTTCTCGCGGTAAGTTTGATTGTCTCTATGGGTTCTATTGGAGTGGCTGCTGGTATGGTCTCGGCAATGACAAAAGATCAAAGAATCTATCAAAAAACGAATTTCAAAAAAGACTTGGACAGCCTTTTTCAAACAAGCTATGCATACTTCCAAAACACTGACAAAAATGGAAACCCCGTTCGTATCGGTTCGTTTCGTTATGAGGATAATGAACGAAAACTGATCCGATCGAAAAATGAAGTAAGTCCTTTTTTGATTAATGCCTTCTTTGCCATCGAAGACAAAGATTTTTATAAGCACAATGGGATTGTGCCTCGCTCTTTGATCCGGGCTAGTTATCAACAATTGGCCGATTCAAAGGTGACAACAGGTGGTAGCACATTGACACAGCAATTGGTCAAAAATATCATCCTCAAGGACTCAAGAAAAGACCTTGATCGTAAGACGAAGGAAATTATTCTTGCTCTTCGTCTTGAGCGAATGTACAACAAAGACCAAATCCTTGTGTATTATATGAATAGTGTCTTTTTTGGAGAAGGGGCACATGGTCGTAAGATGTATGGTGTGCAAGCAGCAGCACAAGGCCTCTTCAATAAAAATGCGAAAGATCTTGAGCTAGCACAAGCAGCATACATCGCAGGTATGGTTCAACGCCCTAACGATCTAAATCCCTTTAGCGAAAACCCCAAGAATCTCGAGCGGGGATATAAGCGGATGAAACTAGTTCTAACCAAGATGTTAGAGCAAAAACGAATCACGAAAGCAGAGTATAACCAAGCGATTCATTTTGACATCAAAGCGTCACTCGCCAAAGCAGATCAGTTTGACTACGCTTATCAAAAATTCCCCTATATTATGTTTGCTTTAGAAAATGCTTCTGCTGAAGCACTAATGAAAGCAGACCATCTCGATATTCAAAAATTAAGCGAACAAGGGAAATATCGTAAGACACTTGCCGAGTACAAGAAAAAGGCAGCTACAGGTGGGTATCACTTTTATACCACCATCGATGAAAACCTTTACTCGTCCATCAACAATGCAGCAACAAGAAACCTTGATTTTCATACGCGTAACTATAAAGGCAAAAAATCAACAGAGCAACTAGGTGCAACGGTCATTAACAATAAAACAGGAGCTGTACTCGCTTTTGTACCTGGAACGAGTGAATTTTCAAAAAACCAAAAAGACCATGCCCTAGATGTACAAAGGCAACCCGGCTCTGCGATTAAGCCATTATTAGTTTATGGTCCAGCTTTAGAAGAGGGAGTCATCTCACCTAGCTCCCAGATCATTGATGAACCTTTACGCAAAAGCGATGGATCAGGGTATTATAAAAATTCTAGTGGTAACTATCGTGGTCCAGTTGATGTGACAACCGCACTCAAACACTCTTACAATATACCCGCAATTAAAACGTTTAATGCATTGGGACACGAAAAAGGTTTTAATTATTTGCGAAAACTTGGTCTGAATCCTGATAAAAAAGATGGTGAAGCTGCAGCAATTGGTGGTATGACACACGGATTTACAGTAGAAAAAATGTCTGCTGCATTCGCCACTTTTGCAAATCAAGGATATTACAACGAACCATATATTATCTCCAAAATTACTGATTCGAATGGTAAGGTTGTTTGGGAACATGAAACAAATCCCCAAAAAGTTTTTTCAGAACAGACAGCCTACGAGATGACAAACATGTTAAAACAAGTTGTTTCAAGCGGTACTGCAGCCTATATTAATAGCCGTCTCCCTAGTGGCTATTCAGTAGCTGGAAAAACAGGGACAACAAGTGATGAAAAAGATCTTTGGTTTGTAGGTTATACACCAGAGATTACGCTAGGTGTCTGGGGTGGATATGATTACAACTTCCGTATGAAAAGTAATCAATATTTTACCAAACAAGCATGGGCCAATATTTTCCGTGCCGCAGTCAAAAACAAACCTGATCTGATTCCACGTAAAACAGCGTTCAAAGATCCAGGAGGTTCTTTAGAAAAAGTCTGTGGATTTGAATGTGGGAAAGTAAAAGCAGTAATCGCAAAAAAACAACAAGAAGAGATGGAGAAAAAGAAACAAGAAGAGGCAAAAAAATTAGCAGAACAACAAAAAAATAAATCACTTAATCAGCAACCTTCAAACAATACATCAGTACCTGAATTCCACTTCCCTAAAATAGAATTTCCCACAACAGATCAACAACCGAACCCAAATGAAGAGCAATCAAACGGACAAAATGAGCAGAATGAACAGCCTAATGATCAGAATGGAGAAATGAATCAAGAAGATCAATATCAATCAGATGGGTAATTTTACACAATCTCTAGTCAAGTACTAGAGATTGTGCTTTTCCATTAAAAGGTGAATGTTTTACCATTTCAGGACAACATTTCCAAAGGCAAGGCATTGTGATCCACATATTACCAATCAAATTTGTGTTTGTCAACTCATTTTCCAAAAAGCATTATCATACATATGATCAAGAATTGGATCGTTTCATTCGATAACTGTCACAAACATCTAGATACGACTTTTCTTTACATATGCTATAATAAATCTGTTTTTAATTGCCATCATTCTATCGTTCATACGAGTCGCAAAAAACCTATTGTCTTACGAAATATAGGGTGTAATCAGTTTTGTGATTGAGATCAGGAGAGATATTTTCCTTAAACAAAATGAACGGAAGATTGTTATTAGATGAAAGAGAGGTGACACACCTGCTACAGTAGATTACTTAGGCAATGCAACAGTCCTTTCGAGTAGCAGGTCTTAGGGCTTATGCAGAAAAAGAAAATATCATTTCGCAAGAAAACCGGCGGGGGACAGCCGATTTGGAAGAAGATTCTCTTCCGTTCGTTATTGGTCCTGTTAACTGCAGTTCTCATCATCAGTTTTGCCTCTATTGGGATCGGAGCTGGATTAGTTTCCGCATTAACGAAAGATGAGAAAATTCGCACGAAGACCGATTTCGACAAAGAGTTGGAAAATTTATCTCAGACAAGTACTGCTTTTTTCAGAGAAACAAATGGAAAAACGGAAAAAGTGGGGGAAATGATCAATCCTGATGACCGGCAATTGGTTACTGATCTAAAGCAGGTGAGCCCTTATCTATTAAATGCATTCCTTTCCATTGAGGATAGGGAATTTTATGATCATCATGGTGTTGTTCCTCGTTCTATACTACGGGCTACACTTCAACAACTCACAGGCAGTGATGTTACAACTGGTGGGAGTACATTAACTCAACAGTTGGTCAAAACACATTTTCTAGACTACAAAGATAAAAGTTATAAGCGTAAAGCAATCGAAATTATTAATGCTTTACGTGTAGAAAGATATTACGATAAAGATGATATCTTCAAAAAATACTTAAATAGTGTCTTCTTCGGCGCTGGTGCTCATGGCAAAAAAATGTATGGCGTCAATGCAGCAGCTCGTGGACTTTTCAACAAGAAATCAAACGATCTTAACCTTGCACAAGCTGCATACATCGCCGGAATGGTTCAGCGTCCAAATGCTTATAACCCATTTCGTGGCGATGAAGAGTTAAAGTATGGAACAGATCGCATGAAGCTTGTACTCAAGAAAATGCTTGAACTTGGTAAAATTTCACAAGCACAATACAACGAAGCAATCAAATTCGATATCAAATCATCACTGGCTAAGCCAAATATGTTTACAAATGGGTTCAATAAATACCCATTCATTATTACTGCTGTAGAAAATGAAGCGGTCAAGATTTTAAAAGAATTAGATCAAAAAAACCCTGAAGCAAAAGAACGAGCAGATAGCTACTACTCCAATCTAGTCAGACAAGGTGGTTTCCGTTTCTTTACGACAATTGATAAAAATATGTATGCGAAAATTAATGAAGTAGGCAATTCGATCCATTATCCAACTCGTGAGTTTCGTGGAATGAAAATCCGAGAACAGATCGGTGCAACCATTATTGAAAATAAGACGGGCGGTATTCTTGCATTCTATGCAGGTAAGTTTGAAGAAAACCAACAAGACCATGCTTTAGAAGCTGAAAACCAACCTGGTTCATCGATAAAACCACTTGTTGTCTACGGACCAGGACTGAATGAGGGTGTTATTTCACCTAACTCAACGATTATTGACGAACCGATCAAAAAAGCGGGCAGTAGCGATGTTTATCGTAACTCGGATGGTAAATACCGTGGTGGTGTTACTGCAACAGAGGCACTGAAAAAATCTCTAAACATCCCTGCTATTAAAATTTTCCGTCGGATTGAAAGTCTTCGTGGTTCTGGAAAACCATTTAGCTACCTTCGTCAAATGGACTTACCACCACATAAAAAAGATGGTGAAGCACTTGCTCTTGGTGGTGCGACCCTTGGATATACAGTGCGTGATATGACCGCAGCATTTGCAATGATTGCCAATAATGGCGAGTGGAATAAAGGTCATATTATCTCTCGAATCGAAACCTCTGATGGTAAAGTGCTCTATGACTTTGCTCGTGATAAAAAACCTAAAAATATTCTTCAACCACAAGCAGCTTATCAATTGACAAAAATGTTACGACAAGTTGTGACTGGAGGAACTGCCTCTGTTATCGGGGGTAGCACAGGTGGTTATAATATTGCCGGTAAGACGGGTACAACTTCATCTGAATATGATCTCTGGTTTGTTGGCTTTACTCCAGAAGTTTCAATGGGTGTCTGGTCAGGTTATGACTATAATAAAGTGGGTGACCACATGCTGGCCAAAACAGCCTGGATTAAGCTTTTCCAAGCAGCTGCAACGGCAAGTCCCTCACTCATTCCCAAAGGAAGCGAGTTTAAAGATCCTGGTGGCTCCCTTAATACGCAATGTTTTGAGTGTGGTAAGAAATCCACTTACTCAGATGAAGACTCTGATAAAAAATCAAATAAAAAATACAACAAGAAGTCTGATCGCTTTAAAAAAAAACGCCCACAAACCCCTGACTCTACTTCAGCCGGTTCAAATGGCAATGGTGGAAATAATGGAGGCGGTCGCAATCAAGGTAATGGGCAAGGTGGAAATGGTGATGAAGAGGGAGACAATGGAAATGATAACGGAACTACCCCACCTCCCGGTTCAGATGATGGCTTAATGAATAACAACAATAATGGTGGCGCTTTGCAAGGTGGAAACCAAAACGGTAATGGGCAAGATAATGGCAACGCCATAAGCCCCTAGTGGGTAAAAAAACCCGTAACGGTATTCGTTACGGGTTTTTTAATCTTCAAGTGTCGATAAATCCCCTGTAGGAAGTCCTAACTCCCACGCTTTCAATACTCGTCTCATAATCTTTCCACTACGAGTTTTTGGCAATTTATCTTTAAACTCAATCTCTCGTGGCGCAGCATGTGCTGCAAGCCCATTTTTAACAAATTGACGAATCTCTTCTTTTAACTCATCTGATGGTTGATAGCCATCCCGTAAGGAAACGAATGCTTTAATAATCTGCCCGCGAACAGGATCTGGTTTACCGATGACACCTGCCTCTGCCACAGCAGGATGCTCAACCAGTTTACTTTCTACCTCAAATGGTCCCACGCGCTCCCCTGAAGTATTAATAACATCATCTAAACGCCCTTGGAACCAAAAATACCCTTCTTCATCCATATAAGCTGAATCACCTGAGATGTACCAACCTTTTAGCCGGAAATATTCTTGATACTTCTGTGGATTCTTCCAAATCTCTCTCATTAATGAAGGCCAAGGTGTTTGGATCGCTAGATTTCCCATCTGATTCGGTGGTAGTTCATTTCCTTCATCATCGATAATCGCCGCACGAATGCCAGGGAATGGCTTACCCATCGAGCCAGGTTTGATCTCCATCTGCGGATAGTTGGCAATTAAGATAGCTCCTGTTTCGGTCATCCACCAAGTATCATGGATACGCTTTCCATATACTTTCATCCCCCAGCGGATCACTTCAGGATTAAGCGGCTCCCCTACACTTAAAATATGACGAATTGAACTAAGGTCATAGTTGCGAATTAATTCATCACCCGCTGCCATCAACATGCGCAGGGCTGTAGGCGCGCTATACCATACTGTTACCTTATTCTTTTCCAATGTCTGATACCAATCTCCAGGACTAAATCGTCCACCTCTTATCACATTGGTAACACCATTCAGCCAAGGCGCAAAGATACCATATGAAGTTCCGGTCACCCAGCCTGGATCAGCCGTACACCAGTAGATATCTTCAGGCTGTAGATCGAGTACCCACTTTCCGGTTTGATAATGCTGGATCATAGCGTTATGAGCATGGACAACTCCTTTTGGCTTTCCCGTAGAACCGGAAGTATAATGGATAATCATTGGGTCTTCTCGATCAACCCATTCAGGCTCTCCATCTGTTGAAGCCTCTTTCATTTCTTTGTAGTATGAAATTATATTATCATTTCCATGATCCACATCGTTACCAACTATAATCACATGTTTTAATGAATGTAACTCTTGTCTAGGTACTCTTGGCAGTAGGTCTGGAGTTGTAACGAGCACGCTTGCTTCACTATCAGCTATACGATCTTTTACAGCTTCTTCCATAAACGCTTCAAATAGAGGGCCAACTATCGCTCCGACTTTGATGACACCAAAAAAAGAAGTATAAAACTCTGGCACCCTCGGCATAAAGATAAAGACACGATCTCCTTTTTTCACATTATACTTACGTAAGACATTGGCGAAGCGATTTGAATTCGCTTTCATTTCTGCAAACGTCAATTGTTCGTTTCGTGAGGGATCGCTATACTGAAGAGCGATCTGCTCGCCCCGTCCTTCGTCAACATGACGGTCAATCGCTTCATAAGCTGTGTTTACTCGACCTGTAACAGACCAACTAAAAGCTGACTCCACAGATCTCCAGTCAAATGTTTCTGCAGTTCTTGTATAGTCTAATAGTTGATTTCCTTTTGTTTGAACTGGCAGACGTCCTGTTTGTAGCAAATAAGTTCTCCCCTCTCGCACCTGTTTGCTTTATTATATCATTCACATCTATAATTAAGAAGACTGACACATCTTTTTACTACGAAGAGGAATGATTGATAATGTCTGATCATGACTTAGAAGCGAGCAAAAAATTTCTCGCTGTGCGTCAGCAAAGGATTCTTCAATACATGCAGAAACATAAACTAGCCCCTTCAGTTAATCTCGAAGTGTATCAGCTTCGTATTCCTAAATCACACATTCTAAATACAGAACCAAAACTCGATCTAATCGATAAAATGATTTTACGGATTATCTCTAAAACGGAATCACCCATGCTGCTTTCATTTAAAAAGGGAACTCATCGACATTTAGAAGATATCCTAAAATCATTGCAAGCTTCGGCTGAACAAAAAGAACCTTCGATTCCTATTGAACAAATTTCAAATGAGCTAATCATGATTGGTCTTTTGAGTATGCCATTTGTGCTTCCGCCGACCTCTGATGAATTAGCACGTGTATTAAAAGTGGATGAGCCATTAGCTGAGATAGAATCATTAATCGAGGTACTCAATCGCCCTTCTCTCTCAGCAGAAAATCGAGCAGAATTGCTAAAGGTTCTAGATGAACTTTTAGATGCCCAATTTCATCAATACGGGAATAATATTTCATACTTTGATCGGGATATGAATCCCAATATGGTCCAAGATTTAGAAATGGATCGATGGCTTTTCAATCTATGGACAATAACAACCAATCATAAGAATGCTGACATGATCAAAATACATCGTACATTAGACTCATTCAAAGTTTTTCACCCCAGTTCACTCTTTCTAGATCAGTTAGACGATCTTTTACTCTATCAACCATATTTCAATGAAGGTTCACAAGAAAGAAAATTATCCATTCTCTTTGAAGGGTTATTGCCATATCGCAATACTCGATTGCAGGTGGAAGCAGAACAAATTATATCAAACATTTTAAGCGAAGATGTAAATAGAGCTCCGCTAACAGGATTAGCATCTGTTATTGCAGTCATGTCAAGCGCAACTGACGATAAAACAGAAGTTTCCAATGCAACAAAATACTTACAACAATTAAATAGGAGGCTTTCAAGAGAAACTTTTACAGAAAAACAAGCATTAAATCTTGCTATTGATTTATCCTTGCTTTATCAATGTACTATCTTTATAAGTGATAAGTATACGAACTGGAATCATAAAAAAATCTTTGATCCGAATGAACACAAAAGTCTCTTAACGCGTGTGTTTCCGCACTTTATAAAACTGATCGAACAACTACCAAATAAGTTACCAAATAGCGTAGAAGAAAATTCAGCATTTTATTCATTATTAGCTGTATCTAAATTACCTTTTAACCAATTACTTGTTCCTCAATTTGACATAGCAGAAATTTATGCCTATTTATCAGGTATGCCACCCAAAGCAGATGAGAAGTCGCTCTCTATTGAAGAAAAGCAAAAAGTCAATCGAGCCATTGCGCCTTTATTTTCTCCTTCGCTACTCGATTTAAAAATGGAGGATCGCGAATATATTGAGCTATTTAGTCATTTTATCTCGCAATGTCAATTAACAAATAACCGACTAAAAGCAAAGCCTGAATTTTTAGACCACGAATGGATCAAAGAAATATATGATAGATTAACTAAGCAAGCACTTCTGCTACAGATAGACCTTGCTCGATATCCTTTTTTAAATTTCTTTCATAAAACACAAATCAAAGTTGATTTACCCAACCATTGGAATGGAATAGATATGAATCGTTTTAATAATGAAACAGATTCCTACCCTAAAATAAAGGCACAGTCAAAAAATGAGCAAATCAAAACTAAATTTGATCTATTTATCAAAAACCATATTCAAAAGAATCATCCAAAAGATACAGCTCAACTATTTCGTTCGCTTGTGCAACATTTAATCATCACAACTTGGACGAAACAGACATTTGATTATACTGAACCCGAAGCATTATTAGCTTTATTGATTGACCCATTCACATACACTTGCTCGAAAGCGGATAATCCAATGCAACTATCGACTATTGAAAATTGTGAGCAATTTTTTGATGAGATACTTAATACAGGTCTAACACAAGATCAAACAGTTATCTCAGCTGCATTCCAAATAGGCGTGCTAAATAAAGCAATTCAAATTGTCCGTAATCAGCGTAAAGAACCAAACGCAAACACAAACTCACCTACCCAGGTATTTAATAAAATAATCCAGTTTGCGCAAAAGCAAAATACGGAATCTGTTCCTAGTAAGGTAATGGCGTTAATTCCAAAACCACGTAATTCATCTGAGTTGCTTCCCCAAAGAAGTCAGCGAGATCAAAACATTGACCAAGAACTGGATGATCTTCTAAAAGATTCTAATGCACCTTTTGCAAAGCGCATAAGTGAAATTATAGAAAAAACCAAAACTTCATCTGTTTCACCGCAAGCTCAATCATTACTGGAAAAAGAATGTAACATACTAAGAAATCATCTTCGTCAGTGGCAAAAAGAGATGATAAATGAACGAAAAGCAAGACAATCTGACCTGAGTACTCTCCCACCACCTGAATCTGCTGAAAATATCATTTCAGTTTTAGAAATTAACCCCGTTAGAGATGAGCGTGGTGTGTATGAATAGAGGACCTACTTTGTAATGAAATAGGTCCTCTTTAATAGCTTATTTCTTCCTAAAAGTTTTACAATCGGTTTCTTTTGATTGATCTGCTTCTTTCCCTGTATGGCTAACTACATAAATTTCATTAGCTTTACATAGGTTTCCTTGATCCCAATAGGTACAATTATTCACTTCACATAACACATCTTTTGGCATATTGACACCCCTCCTTATTCCTATCATGGCTTATTTAGAGGAGTTTCAGCCTGGTAAAAGATTCATTTGGTGGTATCGCGAAGACAAAGCATCGTCTCCAGATATACCTCTGAGGTATCGATTGTTTCACGATTCATATATTTGGTAAGTAAGCGCATCGCAACAGCCCCTATATCATACATCGGTACTTGAATCGTACTTAATAAGGGGCGGACTTGAGATGCAAGAGGAATATTATTAAAACCTATGATGGATAACTGTTCAGGGATATGCACCCCTTGATCATGTGCAGCATGGATCGCACCGACAGCCATTTCATCACTTGCTGCAAAGACCGCTGAGCACTCAGGATGCTCTTGCAGTAAACGAGTCATCGCTTGATAACCAGATTGATAGCGACCATCTCCCTCATACACCCAATCATCTGGAAGCTGATGCTTTTTCATCGCATTCTTAAATCCTAAATAACGAGGATAGCCCTTTACCTTATCTTCAAGTGGTCCACTTATCATGGATATTTTCTCTCGACCCTCAGAAAGTAAATATTCTACTGCTTCCTCCGCAGCCTGTTGTTGATGAATCGTTACAAAGGGAAACTTCCCTTGATGATCTTCTGTATGTGCTAAGACAATCGGTACAGAAGTGGCAGCAAATATTTTTCGATGATCATCGGTAATTTCGCCACCTAGGAATAGAAGTCCATCTACCTGTTTTTCCAGTAAGGTTTCAATTAGCGAAAGTTCTTTTGTGTGCTGTAGATCAGAGTTACTCAAAATAATATTGTAGTGATACATCGTTGCAATATCTTCAATTCCCCTGGTTAGCTCAGCATAAAATGCATTCGAGATATCCGGGATTACGACTCCTACAGTTGTTGTCTTTTTACTAGCTAATCCCCTAGCAACAGCATTAGGACGATAACCTAACTGTCCGATTACTGATAATACTTTTTTTCGTGTTGTAGGCTTTACATTTGGGTTTCCATTTACGACACGTGAAACAGTAGCCATTGAAACGCCAGCCTCACGTGCTACATCATAAATAGTGATTGTCCCATTTTTTTTATCCATCCAAACCACATCCAATTTCTTCTCAATAAGTATCTTGCACCACTTGATTCGTTTCTATTTTTGCATCTGACTCATTAATTGTAAAACATATGGCAATGTATCTCCCATCACACTTGTCCATGCTCCACTCGAGCCTCGATTGATCCAAACAATCGGTTGTCTAGGAGAGAGTGCGCGATAAAGTTTTTTGGTTGAGACAAGCTGAGGCTGCATGGGGGGCAATTGGGAATTGTTTTGATGTGCTTCCGCTATTAATTTTTTTGCATGCAAGTCGGAGCTAAAAAAATCTACAATCGGACTTTGATCTTGCCCAGCTAAAATTACCATGTTCCCCTCATTATCTACAATAACCCAAATACGACGAATTTCAGCTAAAACTTGGCAAACTTCCCAACCATTCGCCATTCCTTGTCCTTCAATCGTAGCTTTTTCTAATCTTTCAAGCCCTGCTACAATCTCCGGAGCAATCCCTTTATTTGGAATCTCGTTGTTGTGCGTTTTTTCTTCTACTTCATTTGCAGACTTCTCCCGCTCTGCTCTTGCTTTTGCCCTTGCCTCTCTGGTCTGTTGAACTTTTTTCTCTGTCTCGCTTACTTTTGTCTCCACCATCGGCTTTGTCTTGGCAATTTTATTGCCACCGATATGAATCTCTAGTTGAGATTCTTTTAAGCTCTTTAAACTATAAGGATTTGCCCGCTTGGATGGAAAAGAAGATTTTTCTTGCTGTGTCTCATTTGCTTCACTTCTGACTGGGTCACGACTCTTCACTGGATCACTTTTCACCGGTTCATCATGACTAACTGATTCATTTTCTACTTCAATTGGCTTCTGTTCTAAAGCCTCCTGCTGCTTTGGTTCTACAAGTTTTTCTTGTTCGATCTGAGAAGTTGCAGGTTGATCTACCTTCGATTGAAATGATTCTTGTGTTATCTGCTGAACGGTTTGTTTTTCTACTTGCTCTTCCGCTTTTTGCGTCACTTCAGATAGTGATATGCCACGAAATGGATGATTGACTGTTTTAAACCAATGATAGCCTGTATGTCTACCTTGCCATATCTTTTCCACATGCTCAGATGCTAAATAAAATTGCTCAGCAAGATTAAAATGCAAAAAAAGTGAGTCAGCGCCCACTTTTTGGGCTTTATTAAAAATCCGTTCCCATGACTGAAGTTTTGGCTCACCGCCGGAATGCTCACACATTTTTTGTGCATCTGCCTCATGTGCATAAATTGCAACAGTATACTGCTTCTTTTTATACTCTACAAGTAACATGCTATCATTTTTTGTAGGCACCCAAGCCCCTCGCATCTGGGAAAGCTGATCTACAGCCATTTCCGTTAACCACTGATGTACTAATTGTTTCTCTATAAATAGATGTGAAGTTTGACCTGGATTCAGTAATATCCCATCATATTCCGATCGATAAACGACACAGAGAAAAGGCAGAGTTGCTTCTTCTCTTAAAATCGCAGCATCTGGATGCTCAACACTTACTTGTTGTGCCAGTTCTAAATCAGTAAAAGCTACAACATATCGGCTACCTCGGTTTTGTGGTTTCCGAGCCAAGAAAGGATTCTCTGTTGATCCCTCACGCTGATAAAGAATAGATATTTTTGGTAATGACGGAATTAGAAAATCGATTAAATGCTTAGGATCAATTTGATTTTCACGAGCTTGCTGTAAGAAATTTCTAACCTCCAAATTACTTCCTCCCTATTAAACCCTAACGCTAACTAAATAAATTCTACCTTCATGATATCAAAATAATCCTGTAAAATCATTTTGGATTTACGCCTTTTGTTTCTTTCATAAAAGGGCAGTATAATGAAAGAGGTAGAAGATGTCCGTAAGGGGAGGATTTAAACGTGAATGAAACACCACGAATAGTGATCATGCAAGGGGATCAAACAGGACAAGAGCTATTAGAAGAATCATTGAGAGTCCTCGATCCTTCAGTTATACAATTGGATTTAACCCTGCAACCATTCGATCTCAGTCTAGAAAATCGTCGCAAAACAAATAACCAAGTTGTTCATGAAGCGGCAGATGCAATGCGGAAATCAGGTTATGGGTTAAAAGCTGCTACGATAACACCTGAGACGAAAAACGATGTAGGGAGTCCCAATGCCATTCTTCGCAAATCAATTGATGGCAAAGTAATCATTCGTACCGGTCGACGCATTCCTGGTGTTCGCCCAATTGCAGGAACATTTGCACCCATTTCTGTGATTCGAATGGCTGTCGGCGATGCATATGGTGCTAAAGAATGGCGTGAAGGAGAAGGGTTAGATGAAGTTGCTTTTCGAACCGAAACCATTGATCGTAAAACTTGCCGGGCTGTTGCTGAATTTGCCTTTCGTCACGCAAAAAAAACACATGCTAAAGTCTTCGGCGGTCCAAAATATACAGTGAGCCCTATCTATGAAGGTATGTTAAAGGAAGAAATGGATGCCGCAAGCCAGCGCTATCCAGAAGTAGCTTATGAACCACAATTGATTGATGCTACATATGCTCTTTTATTAAATAATAATGGAGAACCTTTGGTAATCCCTGCTTTAAATCGCGATGGAGATTGTTTGAGCGATATGGTACTCCAATTATTTGGTTCTATCGCTGGCTCTGAGTCTGTCTTAATCAGTTTTGATGAATCTCATCAACCCCATGTTGTCATGGCGGAAGCACCACATGGTACTGCTCCTTCCTTATTTGGTAAAAACCTTGCAAATCCGATGGCGATGATCTTAGCTAGCGCTTCACTGCTTACTTACATGGATGATCCAAAAGCACATCATGCATCTCGGGCTATTTATGAGGCTACCATTGAAACAGTGCGAGAAGGAACACGTACAGCTGATATTGGAGGCAGCGCGACAACTACTGAATTCACAGATGAAGTGATTGCTAAGATTCAAACAAAATTAGAAGTTTGGTCTTCACTTGATAATCTATAGAACAAAGTGCCATAGACGCTGACCACATAAGATAAGCGACTACTATACATCAGTAGTCGCTTTTCATCACTTCTCCTTTGTTCTCTTTCCACTTCTTTTCTTCTTTTTCTTAACAGCTGGTGCCTTTTTCTCACCTTTTAGAATATCTAAACCCATTTGAGGATTGGTTTGTACCTGATTAGCAAATTGTTCTAACTCCTGAAAATCTACATCAGCCTGTGTCACTTTCATTAGAAACTCCAGAACAGCACCCATTCCTCCATGATCACGAGCCTTTGCTGCTCCATCCATAATTTGCTTAAATTGATCTTCGCTGAGAACCTGTTGCCCCATCACACTGTTAATCATTTCTGTAAGTTGCTTCATCGTCATCTCACGGTTCTCCACTGTAACCACTCCTTTTCACTCTCTTCATACCATATGTGTTAATGAACTTAGATGGTACGAATGTGATCACAGTAGATGAGCCCATCTTTCTAAGCGTCCAATTTTTAAAAGTACGGATATCCGCCTGTACGATGGTCAGGTAAAACGCATAGAGTAAATCATCAAAACGATGGAAATGACCCACTTCATCATTCTCCTACTTGTTAAATCACGATACCTGTGATGAACCATTTTGAAAGGGGGTGAAAGATATGAGCGGCTGCTATGGTGGTGGTTATGGTGGTTATGGTGGTTATGGCTATGGCTATGGTTTCGGATGGCGCAGATTGTTAATCTTCCTATTGGTGATCGCAACAATCTTTGTATTCGCAGGTCACTGCTAATCAAAACGTAACAAAGTGTCTAGTACCTTGCTACAAGGTACTAGACATTTTTTAAAAATTCCTACATATTTAACCGCTATGAATCCGTAAATAAGGATGTTCTTCACCCATTAATCGAATTAATAATTGATTCTGTTCAAAAAGCATAGCTTCCATCTGTTTGTAACCAACTAGTGCCTGTTGTAACTCTCCCTGTAACATCATGATTTGCTTTTGCAGAGATTCGATCTGTGCTTCCAATTGTGATAATTGATCTAGAAAATCCAGTCGATCCAACTCTATTCGAAGATGCTGAAAGCGACGTCTGCACTCCTCAACCGAAATCCGTAGTTGTGAACTAATCGCATGGAAGACATATACTTCTTTCCAACCTTTTTTCTTACCACGCAAGTACAACTGACAGAATAAATGATTTTCTCTTTTTTGCTTATCTGTGGTCAAGGAATACACCTCACTTTCTTTAAACAAATTCTTCTTTCCTTTAGATTATGTCAATCATTCAATATCGGTATCCACCCCTGTCTTCCTCTCATCAGGATTCAACACTTGTTGATCAAGATAAGCAAAAAGTTGTAACAGATCGCGATATCTTTCTTTTACCTCTAATTGATAATCAGCGAATGAACGGTGATCATGCTCGATATTTTGCTGTTCTTGCTGAAGGCGTTGCTGTTTTGACTGACTTTTTTTTAATTTTTGTTGTAGATGCTCAACTTCTTGAACTAAGTCTTCTCTACATTTTTCAATCTGTCTCAGTGCTTGAATCGTTTGTGCTAACGAGTGAACGGATACTGCACGCTTTTCTTTTAATTTGTTATAAACTCTATGACGCTTCGCTTCTCGATAAGACTCAGGATCTTCTTGCCTTAGTACCGCGTTCCATCGAAAACCACATGCACCTGCTGTACGACCGATTTTATTCCCTACCTCAGCAAAAGCAGCAAGCTGGGTTTGACCATTGCGAATGGAATCTAAGACTACCTTTTTCAATAACGCATCTTCCTGATCTTTCCATCGACGTCCTTTCATACAATTACCCCTTCCGCCTATCTTTTATCAGCCGTGCCACATTTTATAGAATGATGAGATGCCATGAGACACTTCTGATTGTTTATATAATTTTAATGGATAATTGTCTTAATTATGACAGAAGAGGTAAATTATTATTCAAATTGGGGCAGCTTGCATATAGGAATCCCTAATTTCTGTAGTTCTTCTAAGCTCATTCGTTCCTGAGCTACCGGTAATACATCTAAACATTGTTGTAACCAAGTCAAAACGGTAGAAACATCTACATCTTGGCACATTGGAGCATATGGCTTTAAATAATAAAGCGCGGTTGTGGCTAACTTTCTGGCTCCTCTTACTTTCCCACGTTCTAACTGGTGCATAATGGCTGCCACTTGAATGAGACCATGGTAGAAATCATTATCCCGTTGATTTTGCCATAACTCTTCTAGTACCTCATGTGCTTCCCAATATTCTTTTTGGTGATAATGACGAAAAAAAGCAAAATAAAGAGGATCATAATTCATTTCACTTCTTTTCTCCTTTCGTTTTTTTAGAAAATATACAGAGAAAAAGACCAGGTCGATCCTGGTCTAATGAAAAGAGGGTCAAGATTAAGGAGTTAAAAGAAGCGTGGTAGCTGCAAGCAAGAAGGTCAATCTTACTTACGCAAATATTTTATCACGGGAGCCGAAATTTGTCGATATTTTGCCTGGAATTTACTGTATTTTTTTGCCAATATCTTATTTAAAGCCCCACTTTTTCCAAAATAGCTGCGATTTCTCACTATCTGCTAATTTCCCTTCTTTTGCTCGAACAGCTTGTCGAAATTGTACGCGGATTGCTTTATTACGAGGAAAGTATTGCAAAGCAATTTTCAAATGCTTTGCGGCCTTGTCATATTGCTCCATTTCCATCCATAAACGAGCAGACCACGCATGAAAAAGCGGCTCCTTCTCCTGATAACGTTCAGCGATCTCCAGATGCAGCAGTGCTTGTGCTTGTCTATTTTTATGTATAAATGTTTTAGCTAGTAATAAATGCGCCATCGGATCTCTGGGATTTAACTCTAAACTTTTCCATAATGCTGCCTGGGCAAGTTCCATTTGCTCATTTTGCTGCATTAGAAAACGTCCCCACTCTCGATGAGCTTTACTAAAATGAGGATGTTTTTGTAGCAATCCCTGATATAAATCATGGGCCTGCCCAGCCTCCTGTTTCGACTCCATAACTTGTGCAAATAACAGCTGTGCATCCGGATTATCACGATCCAATTGGAGAGCAGATTCTACGGCTACCTGCGCTCGATCCCAATCTTGTTTCCGGGCCTCTAAACATGCAAGTTCCAAGTAACCTTCAATATCTGGCTTTTTTGCAATCATTCGTTCAATCCGTGAACGAATGCGATGATAACTAACTGACTGCAGTGCTTTGCCTTGGATATACACAATTGAGTGAGCATCTATGACAGGTTTTGCCATCTTGCTTCCTCCTTCATCAATTCTGTCACTGGCGCAATCCCGTCCACAATGATTAGATTGTATCCCAAACAAATGCTTTTGTCACGAGTACCATCCAATCAATCTTGTATGTTCAACTTTAATACAACGATCCATGACTACCTGTAATCCATGTTGTTGTGCTTTTAATCCAGCCTGTTCGTGAATAACTCCTAATTGCATCCAGACCGCTTTTGCCTTGATCTGAATCGCCTCGTCAACAATTGGGGGAACAAATTCACTACGTCTAAAAATATTTACAATATCAATTGGTTCACCTATCTCACTTAATGAAGCATATGGCTTTTCACCCAAGACCGGTTCGGTTAGCATCGGGTTAACAGGAAAAATCCGATAGCCCACTTGTTGCATAGCTGCTGCAATCATATAACTTGTTCGCTCAGGGTTAGCAGATAAACCGACAACTGCTATATTCTTTGATGTTGTTAATAATTCTTTACGTTCTAAATCAGTTAGGGTTTTCATCATAACACATCCTTCTACATTATTTAAAGGTGATCATTTGCTGCATACGTTTCACAAACTCTAAAACCGAAAAATTTTCATCTAACTGATGATAATATGCTTTCTTTACCCATTCCATCATCCAAGATGGAATCTTGCGGCCTTTAATCAAGTCATAGAACAGTTCATAGCCCTGCACAAGATGACTCCAGCGCAAATCATCACCTGGCATTAAATATTCAGAAACATCAATCACCTTGGCATGCCCATTTTGTAGTAACACATTTTTCAAGTGAATATCTCTTGGATTGAGTCCCTGAGTACGAGCATAATGACGTGCTTGCTCGACCTCTAAGACTATTTGTTTTGGAATGATGATCCCTCTTTCAAGACATTCATATAGTGTGGGCCCCTGTTCATAACTTAAACAAAGATAATCATCCCCTCGAAAAAAAGCTTGCGCAAAAAAAGGGGATGGTTGTAATCGTTGATATACCTTATATTCATTTTCAATTTTATAGATTCTATTTTCAGTATATACTTTAAAAACACGTGTTGGTTGGCTCTCATGTTGTACAACGACTGCATCTGTGCCAATACCGATCAAGGTAAAATCATCAGGAATCGAGTGAATGATAACTGATTGATTATCTGGATGTGGTGCTATTTTCACTTTTCCGATCAGGTCTTCTATTGTATCAATATTCATTTGATTCCTCCCACCTCTTATCCAATTAACTATACTTTTCCTCACTTTTCTCTGTCAATCCTACAGACTTATCTTACTTCCTCTTAGTAGCGATCATATCAACTCTATCTATTCTTTTACTTTTTTGCTAGAATAAGTGACAAAATCATTTTTCGGAAGGCTGAGGTGAAACTATGGTACCCCGTACACTTTTTGAAAAGATATGGGATCGACATGTGATTGAACAAAATGAAGGGAAACCAGCGTTACTCTATATAGATTTGCACCTAGTTCATGAGGTGACTTCACCTCAAGCATTTGAAGGATTGCGCTTAGCTGGTCGACAAGTACGCAGACCAGACTTAACAATTGCCACTGTTGATCATAATGTACCCACAACTGATCGTGGATTTCCACTTACTGATCCAATTTCGGAAAAACAATTAAAAACACTAGCGGAAAACTGTAAAGAATTTGGGATTCAATTATTTGATCTCTTTCATCCACAGCAAGGTATCGTTCATGTAATTGGTCCTGAGTTGGGTTTGACGCTTCCTGGAAAAACGATTGTTTGTGGTGATAGCCATACGTCAACACATGGGGCTTTTGGGGCACTCGCCTTTGGTATTGGCACAAGTGAAGTCGAACATGTTTTGGCTACCCAATGTCTCCCACAAAATAAACCAAAGACAATGGAAGTTCATTTCAAAGGAAAATTGGCTCCAGGGATCACAGCAAAGGATGCGATCCTTGCCTTAATCGCCAAAATTGGTACTGCTGGCGCGACTGGCTATGTGATTGAATACACGGGTGAAGCAATCGAACAAATGTCAATGGAAGAGCGTATGACAGTCTGTAATATGTCGATTGAAGCAGGTGCTCGCGCAGGGATGATTGCCCCAGATCAAACAACATTTGACTACTTGCGTGACCGTGTCTATGCACCAAAAGGGGAAGATTATCAACAAGCTGTTGCCGATTGGAAAGAGTTACGTACTGATCTAGGAGCAAGTTATGACTATCGTATTGAAATTGATGCTAGTACCATTGCTCCACAAGTTACTTGGGGTACGAGTCCTGGGATGGGCACAGATATTACACAACGCGTCCCTGATCCTCGTTCATTTGCCTCAGAACAAGAGCAAAAATCAGCTGAGCTCGCTCTTCAATATATGGGCCTACAATCAGGAACACCTATGGACGAGATTTCAGTTGATCGTGTTTTCATCGGTTCCTGTACCAACTCACGTATTGAAGATTTACGTGCAGCAGCAAAGGTAGTTGCTGGTTATCAGGTTGCGCCTACTGTAAAAGCAATGGTTGTTCCTGGTTCACAACAGGTGAAAATACAAGCAGAACAAGAAGGGTTAGCCGAAATTTTCCAAGAGGCAGGTTTTGAATGGCGCGAATCAGGCTGTAGTATGTGTCTAGGCATGAACCCAGATATCCTACAAGCAGGAGAGCGTTGTGCCTCCACCTCCAATCGCAATTTTGAGGGTCGCCAGGGTCGCGGTGGACGAACTCATCTTGTTAGTCCCGCAATGGCAGCAGCCGCTGCGATTAAAGGTCACTTCTACGATATACGAAACTGGAACTATCAGGAAAAAGGAGTGAGTGCAACATGGAGCCATTAAAACAAATAAACGGTATTGTGACACCGCTAGATCGTGCCAATGTTGACACAGATGCAATCATTCCAAAGCAATTTTTAAAAAGAATTGAGCGAACTGGTTTTGGACAATTTCTTTTCTATGATTGGCGCTTTGATTCACAAGGAAACCCTGACCCTGCCTTTGTCTTGAACCAAAATAAATATCAGAGTTCTAATATCTTACTCGCTCGTGACAATTTTGGTTGTGGCTCTTCAAGAGAGCATGCGCCTTGGGCACTTTCAGACTTTGGTTTTCGAGTTGTCATCGCGCCATCTTTTGCTGATATTTTTTACAACAATTGTTTTAAAAATGGCATGTTGCCGATCACACTTTCTGAAGAACAGGTCGATACTTTATTCCAAAGAGCAACTGGTTCAACACCCGATCAGTTGACCATTGATTTAGAAAAACAAACGATTTCAGATGCAGCAGGTAAACCATTGTTTCATTTTGAAGTCGACTCATATCGTCGCACTTGTTTGCTACAGGGGCTCGATGACATTGCAATCACTTTACAGTCGGCAGATCGTATAGCCCAATATGAGCAAACATTACCTTCATATCTCTCTATTCGTTAAAAGCACCCTATCATAGGGTGCTTTTATTTTATCATCAATATATAACATTTTATATATTTAGCATACATCTATTAAACAATATGGTATATTAGAAGAAAATCAGACTGAGAGGGGTTGTTGATCATATGCCTCTCTCCAACCATTCACGCCAAGGCAAACTTCGTTTTACTATCCAGTGGGTTCTGCTGCTCATTACATTAATAGGATCTATAGCTTGTATTTTACTGATTCAATTTGAACATGATCATCATTTGGTTGCAGTAGTCAACTGCAATTCCATTACACAAAATGATTTAAAAACTGATTTTTCAACAGGTGAGCTCCATTTCAAAAATACTGATCACTTCTCGATCTCGGCGGTCAATCGGATTCATTTGCGGTCTTATTTTCCGACATCCATTCTCTTAGCTTCACAACCTATTTATCAGATTGTATATTTAGATCAATCTTTTGCTCCGATCAATATACCACAAGTCTTCACCAATCAACCGATGACCACGCACAACCGACGTATTGTTGTAATTCAAAAAGCAACTTGGAGACCACATTTTCAACATACCGTTCAAAGAGTAACTGTTAATCAATGCTTTGCCAATGATGTATTCGAAATGAGATATGATCCATTACCTAAATCTCATGAAGACTTTCATTAGAAAAAGACTGCCATTTTGTAGTTACAGATTGATGAAAAACTCTTTTGAGCGAGTGGAGGGGTGATCGGCAAAGCTCCATTTCGAGCGCAACTTAGCGGAATGGCAGCTGAAGTGGCATTTTCCCTTCGGGCAAACTGTTTGAGTCTCCGCAGGCGAATGCTGGAGGAGGTGAGTTTTGACCGGCCACGAAGGCTGACAGAACGCGGACAGACCCCACACCCTTGCTAGCCCGGATCGGAGCGTCGCCGAGAACCACGACCATGAGCCGATTACATGTCTTTGTCTACAAGCTGAGACTACCAATTTGGTAGTTATTTTTTTTCAGCTGGGTGAAAACGTCGATCCACTCGATAGAGACTGATTGCGATGAGTGCAGAGAGTAAAACTTTTGCTAGGTCTCCTGGGATAAAGATAAACCATGTTTTGGTCAAACTATTCATGGTAAAGGGTAATCCTGTACTAATCAGGAGCCACGGTACCCCAATGCCAAAGATAATGATGCTTCCTCCGAGTAAATTAACGCCGATCAAATGCCAAAATTTCACTTCTCCTCGCTTCGCTACCCATCTGACTAGCATACCAATGGCAAAGCTAGCAATCGGCCAGCTAAAAATAAAACCACCAGTAGGGCCAAAGAGAGTTCCTACTCCACCACTACCCCCTGATAAAATGGGGAGACCTATTCCAGCTAATGCAATAAATACAATGATACTTAATGGACCATAACGAGGTCCTAATAATAAGCCACTTAATAAAACGATTAATGTTTGTAGTGTAATCGGCGCAGGACCCACTGGAATACTAAATTGCCCTGCTACAGCTAATAAAGCTGCAAATAAAGCGGCTAAAATAAGTTGTCGCAATGAGGTATTCTGTTGTGTCATGATGTCGCTCCTTCTTTATGTCAAAAGCAAATTAGATGATACCTTTGTCAGTCTAACCTTATTCCCTAATAATCGTCAACCATTTTGTTTTAGTAGTTTACAATTTAAATAACCAAATACCTTTGCTTTCTAATGGTAAATAGATATACTAATTACAAACTGACCCATCGAAAATCGAGACATGTACCTTGTGTACCTGAGACCTTAGGAGGTTTATCAAGAGTCGATCTTGACTTCGTATCGACTCATAAAACTGTGGAATTCAATCAGGAAAGGTAATGGAACTCAAAACGTACTGGATCGCTGGTATCGTGGGGGTCACCCTGATACTCAGCTCGATCCTTCCCTGGGGGGCAGAGACTGAAGACGATGTACAACCTGTACTCGTCATCATTCTCCTCCCAACCCACTCCACGCCACCTCATACATCCGTCGGTTGTGAGGATGGCAAGACGCAGTGTTTCAACCTCGAAACAACGAAGGTGAGGACGAAATGAAGTCGCGCTTCAACTGGACCAACCTCAGGCAGCGGCGCGTGCTGCTCTGGTTCATGGTGGGCGTCCTGGCGCTCGGAGTCATCGCCGGCGCCTTCTGGCGCAGCATCGTCACGAGCGACGACAAGCCCAAGCAGCCGCCGGCCATCAGCGTCGAGCAGGCCCAGCCCGACATGCAGGCCCAACCGAAGGACTCGACCCCGGTCTGTCGGCAGCGACCGAAGGTGATCCAGGTCGATGCGCGAAACCAGGTGCAGATCGACAACGCCTGCATCCAGAAGCAGTCGGGTCGCGAACTGTTCGCGAAGCTCAAGGTGACCCGCCTCGTGGGCAACGACCCGCTGGCGGTGTACATGTGGTTGTCGGTGGACGACGGCAAACTGGGTCTGGGTCGCAAGAAGATCGGCATCATGGCCGACGGTCGCGAACGCCCGCTGAAGTGCCAGATGCCGTCCGGCACGAAGGTGCTGACCTGCTACTTCAAGCGGGAGTACTCCGCTCCGAGCCGGATCTCCACGGTGGGCCAGGTCACGACCATCGACCAGCAGCCCGACGGGTGGACCAACCCCAACGCCTCACCGCGTGTGATCACGGGTGGAGAGATGTACTTCTACCCCGAGGACAGCTCGTCGAACATCTTCGGCTGGCTGTTCCACTGACGTTCCACGTCTCAAGTACTGAGGTAGTTCCACAGTGAGTCCCGAGGTGGCGACCGGTGCAAGCCGGTTCGCCACCTCGGCTCGTTTCTAGGCATAAAAAAACCGGAGCGATTTACTCCGGTTTCTCTGCAAATAATATACCATGATCTTTGTTTTTCCAGAAGAAATAGTAGTATCCGTACTCGAGTAAGAGCGAAACAGTAAATGAGACTGGATATGCAAGCCAAATGCCATCTAATCCCATTCCCCAAACTTTTGATAGTAGGTACGCTACAGGTACTTGTACACCCCAAACGGTAAAGATACCAATAACTGTTGGCCAAAAGACGGTTCCGCTGGACCGCATCAATCCAGAAACAATCATGGCATGTCCAAAGATCATATATGACCAGAGTACCATCAATAGTGTTTTCTGAGCCATTTCAAGCGTAACTGGATCAACCAAGAACCATGCCAAAATATATTCACTAAATAGATATGAGATCCCTACAAGGATAATCCCCATGATATAGTTAAGTAAAATTCCACTTCGAAGCAATGCTCCCAGCCGATGGACGGCACGCGCACCAATCAATTGAGAACCAAAGATACCTACTGCCATCGACAAACTAATAGCCGGCATCTGTACATAGGTGATCACCTGAATCACCGCACCATATGCGGCAACTGCACGTTCCCCATGCATATTAATCAAAAAGATAACCGCAAGCTCTGACAGTGAAACAGACACCATCTGAATACTTGTTGGAATCCCGATCTTTACCATCAATAATAAAATTTCCCGGTCAATTCCAATCTCCCGCACAAAGCTCCAATCAAGAGCAAGCAGATGTTTTTTATATGCTAAATAAACAACCAATATAATCATGGTAATCAATAATGATAAAATATTTGCAAACGCTACCCCTACTAAGCCAAAAGCTGGCACTCCTAACCATCCAAATGCAAACCAAGGTGAAAACAAAATTTGCAATGCAGTACTAATAATTAAAAAGTAGAGTGGTGTTTTTGAATCACCTGTCCCACGTAGGAAAGTCGTATATATGATGTATACAAACCAGAGCGGCATACCAATAAACATCACGCGTGAAAATTGAACTGCGCCCTCAATAATCGTGGGTGGAGACTGAATGAGGATTAACAAATCACGTGCAAAGGCATATCCAGCTATTCCTACAATCACACCTAAAATTAGCGCAAATTTTAATGAAGTATTGACTGTTTTTCGAATCCGTTCTTGATCGCCTGCGCCAAATGCTTGTCCAATTAAGACAGAGCTCGCACTACCAAGACCGAAAACAAACGAGATCATAAAGAACATCACTGGCATTACTACATTCAGTGAAGCAAGTGCAGTTTCTCCGATCCCTTTCCCGACAACGCTCGACCCTACTGTTCCTCCTAATGATTGCAACACATTACTCAGAATAAAAGGAATCAAAAAAATCAATAGCGGTTTCCACATTGCTTTCTGCGGATCGAGTAAATCAGGGTTTACATGACCAACTTGCTGTGATTGTGCCGATGCTGTTGATTCTTCCTGATCGGGCACCAATACAGCGACTTCCGACGCATTTTGTTCTGTGCTCATAAATCAAGCCCCTTTCACTAAGCACTTCAACCCGCAGCACAAAAAAAGAAAATAGCTGTTGCCATGCCATTTTCCTAACGGACATGTATTCTTATTATTTTTTACAGCGTCTTACATTATGACATATTTATATTTAAATGTCTATATAATTTTCTAATCTGATTTTGATAGTCGAGCAGGCGCTTCATTAAAAACAACATAGTTCAAATTGATATTTAAGAACATCATATCTCTTCCTGTTCGTTGGTCACGTAATACAAAATAATCACGACCAACCCGTAACAACTTACCTGTAAATGTCAATGCATTCCATTCTTTATTTTGATCATAGGTTAGATAGACCGTTATTTTTTGACCAATATTTTTCTCCATAAAGTCTTCAGAGTAATTACGTGCGCTAGTTGGTCTTTGTGGCGATGGGGTTTGTGGTTGACGTTGTTGGATCATCATTGTATAAGGATCACAATAGTTCCAATACATCTTTTTCAGTCCTTTCTTTATTCTCTAAAATACACTTGGACAATTTTGCTGGGTTGGTTGATAAAAGCAATGATTTTTGTATTGTCCACTAAATGGCTGATTAAACCATGTGCTACTACATGTATTCACAGGTCGATAAAACCATAATGAAAACTCCGCTGGTGAATAACGCTTTCCAGCAATGACCTGACGTGCCAATTGAATATCTCTTGCACGGGCTGCTTGATAGAAATATGGTTTTTGTACTGACTCATAACCACCAGGGCTTTGGAAGACCATTTGTGTAATGGTGCGTATATCTTTAAAGTCGAGACAATCAACGCGCACCCGATTGATGGAGACATTGCCAACGAGCAGCATACCTAAATCTCCCTCTCCTTCTGCTTCTGCTCGCATCAAACGGGCTAATAATTGTACTTCCTCTGGTTTGTGACGTACAACTGCCATGACATCCCTCCTACGTTAAACGCTATGATTTATTGTTAAAAAAAAGAACCGAATCTCTTATTCGGTTCATTATCTATTCGTGATTTGTGCCAACTTAACTAGATCATCTGGTTGTCTTGGATCATCAAGTGCTGCTCGATTGCGAATCTGCTTTCCACAACGTGTGCATTCAAATACAATCTGATACCCCTTCTTTGATTGATACACCCAGTCAATCGGCTTCATCAAACCTTGACAGGTGGCCCTGCGATCACCTGGAGTCTCTAAATCAATATGAAGGGAATAAAAACAATAAGGACAATGATTTCGATAACTGCCATTTAGTAGTGGCAATACTTCTCTACCACAGTTCGCACAAGTAAATCCTGTATTTTCAAGATCTCTTTTTTTCTTCATTTTCTCCTTATCACCGCTCATAAACAATTTGTCCATTTACAATCGTTTGAATCGCTGTTGCTTTTCGTAACTCCTCATCTTCCACTGTAAGTAAATCATGGTCAAACACTGAGATATCTGCCTGTTTCCCTACGGATAGTGTACCACGTTGATGCTCTTCATTCGCCGCATAAGCACTTCCTTTTGTATAAAGCTGTAGAGCTTGTAGCCGGTTGAGTCGCTCCTTTGGAAGATAGCCCTCTTTTGGAGCATCGGCAGCTAATGAATGTCGAAAAACTGCGGTATAAAAGCCCTTAATTGGTGATAATGGCTCGATGGGAGCATCACTACCACCTGCACATTGGATTTCTGCTTCGATCATACTACGCCAAGCATATGCATAGCGAAGTCGTTCCTCGCCAAGACGTCTTTCCACCCAAGGAAAGTCGCTCGCTACAAAATGCGGCTGAATATCAACAGCTATTGGCATTTGCTTTAACTGCTCTAATAAATCCTGACGTAATAGTAATGCATGAATTAAGCGATGTCGCAAAGGCGAAGCCGATTTTCCAGGTGCAGATCGATATTTTTGCATAACCGTTAACGTCTCTTCAATTGCTTGATCACCAATTGCATGAATGGCTATCGGCAATCCCCGATTGGTTGCTTGCTTTGCTAGATCATGCAATTCTTCTACAGAATGGATCGATATACCCGTCGATTTCTCTGGATCATCTGCATAAGGCTGCGTTAGCCAAGCTGTTCTTCCTCCAAATGTACCATCAGCAAATATTTTGACAGCCCCAAGTGAAAACCATTCATCTGCTTCTAGCTGATTTTTATCTAATTCATCCCATTCAGTTACATAAGGGTAGTAGATTAAGTGATGTGTTCGCAATCCTATTCTTTTTTGATGTAAATCTCGATAAAGATCGATCAGATTATGGAGACTTCCAATCTCTCGTAAATCATCAGTATGGATACCCGTTAACCCTTCTTTTAACGCCATCTTCATCGCCCGTTCAATCTGTTGCCGCCGTTGCTGTAGACTGATGTGCTTTTGCGCTTCTTGAAAAGGCAACACTGCTTGATCATAGACCCAACCATTTAATTTACCAAATGGATCACGACCATAAATTCCCCCTGATGGATTTTTTACTTCCTCTGTTAATTCAGCTCTACGATATGCCGCCTCATTGACTAAATAAACATGTTCACAAACTCGACTAAGCAAAAGAGGACGCCCTAAACTCGCTTGATTTAACTCTGCTAAGTCTGGCATTCGTCCTTCCATCCGTTCATCATTCCACCCATATCCAATGATCCATTGATCGAGCGGAATTTGCGCTGCTTCTGTACGAATTGTCGCTAATAGCTCATCTTTGTCTTTACAGCCTGATAAATCAAGCTGATCCAGTTTGGCTCCAAGCAATGCGATATGTAAGTGACTATCAACGAATCCAGGATATGCGTAACCACCATCTAAATCGATCTTTGTAACATCTGTTCGACCAAATTGTCGCATAATCTCCTCAGCAGAGCCAATCGCCATGATCCGTCCATTCTCAGTATAGAGTGCCTCTACCTGCGGCCATGTTTCATCTAATGTTGTAATCATTCCATTATAGAAAATTTGTTTATCCATCATGATTCCTCCAATAGTAGATTGAGCAATTGGTAATCATCACCTGTTTTAAACGAACACACATTTGCATATAATGACAGAAAAGAGAATTTATGTTCGTAGGAGCGATGAGAAATGGGTTCTCGTATCATTTTTCTTGTTGATATGCAATCTTTTTATGCCTCAATCGAAAAAGCAGATCACCCAGAATGGAAAGCAATACCTCTCGTCGTTTCGGGTGATCCAAAGCGGAGAAGCGGCGTAATCTTAGCTGCTTGCCCACTTGCAAAAGCATATGGTGTTCGTAACGCAGAAACATTATGGCAAGCACAACAAAAATATTCACAGTTAAAGGTAGTTCGACCCCGTATGCAACGTTATCTAGAGGTTTCGCTTCAGTTAACACAGATTATGGAACGTTTTACCGATCTGGTAGAACCATACTCAATCGATGAACAATTTATGGATCTTACAGGAAGTCAACAACTCTTTGGTTCTACGATACAAATGGCGCAAACAATCCAACAAACGATTCATGAGAAATTAAATCTTCCGGCTCGAATTGGCATTAGTGATAATAAAGTAGTGGCAAAGATGGCTTGTGATCACTTTGCCAAAAAAAATGAAACAGGTATTTTTCACCTTCCTAGCGATCAAGTTCCCGAAATTCTTTGGCCACAACCGATTGAATCATTATTTGGCGTAGGGCGTCGTATGGCAAATCATTTTCGTCGCATGGGCATACGAACCATTGGCGAACTAGCCCAGTTCCCTGTTGATCAACTAAAAAAGAGATGGGGAATTCATGGACAAGTCTTGTGGATGAGCGCCAATGGCTATGATCACTCACCTGTCACCCGAAACTCTTTTCAAAAACCCAAGTCAATTGGTCACCAACTAACCTTACCTCGAGATTATTATACAGAAAAAGAGATTCAAGTTGTTTTGCTTGAACTATGTGAAGAAGTTTGCCGGCGAGCTAGAAGACAACATTATCACGGAAAAAAAGTAACCGTGGGCTGTCGTTCAGCCGATTTTGATCACCCTCACGGTTTTTCTAGGCAAATTCAGATGTCTACATACAGTCACCATGCTCCCACCCTTTTTCCCTATGCTTGGAAACTCTTTGAAACTTTTTGGGATGGGAAGCCAATCCGTTCATTAAGTGTAAGCCTTTCCTCATTAGCCCCAGATGACCTTGTGCAATTAGATTTATTTACGGATCATCTACAACATCAGCGTTTAGATCAAGCAATGGATATCATCCATGACCGCTATGGGGCAACAGCATTGCTCCGTGCCTCTTCTCTGCTCCCAGCTTCACAGGTCAAAGAACGTGCTAAGAAGATAGGAGGACATTATCGATCATGATCCTTAACCGAAAAAACCTCCTATGGGAAGGAAGTCGCATGTTTCTGCCTGAGCATCGAGAACAATTGAAAGAGCAACGTGATGCGTCATCTAAGCAATCTTTACCGATGTGGGACGAAGATTATATTCAAGAAATGAATTTTTTAATTCAAGAAGCGATTCACTGTGGTTTTCCGATTCGAGTCACATATTTCGAACAAGGAAAGCAGCGTACTTTCTATGGCTTTATTCATCAAGTGTATCCACACGAGCTTGCTCTTTTACTCGTCAACGGTCGCGAAAAGCGACGAATCCATTTTTCAACATTGATGCAGCTTGAGCGGTGGGAGAATGATGAACATGAACAAACAGATTAGAATAATAATCTCATAATATACAAGGGATTTTTTTCAAAGATAGACTCAAACGAATGACGTTTATAAAATTGAAATGCAGGGTTATCTCGATGAACACTGAGAGAGAGCCCGTTAAATCCTTCGCGTTGCGCTTGTTGAATTAAGCGTAATAATAATTCACTGCCAAATCCACAACCACGAAAAGCAGGACGTAACGAGATGACCAATTCAGGCATATGAGCATCAATAAAACCAAATCCAGCATGATGAGCATCAAATTGCCGAAACCAGGCCATACCGATTGGCTCATTCCAACCACTCTCTTCTAGCACAAAACCCATATCTCCTTCACGTCCCCAACCATTGAGATAGTAGAGGAAGGGAGCTTGCCCCATAATCTCCCAAGGGGGAGAAGACGTGCCCGATGGCACAAATAAGGTAAAATAATAGAATAATGGTAACCATGAAACATCGTCTCTTCTTAACACCCGTAAACGAACCATTGTTCCACCTCGATCAACCCATAAAGTATTATGTTCCATCTTTTCCATCATTCTGTCATTTTAAACAATAAAGGAGTGATTCCCATTGATCTCAGTTCAAAACATTTATTGTGTTGGGCGTAACTATCAACTTCATGCAGCCGAATTGGGCAACCGTATTCCAAGTAAACCGATCATCTTCTCCAAACCAACGCATGCACTTGTAGAGGCAAAAGGACAGTCGTTAATCGTTCCGAGTGGAGAGGATGAACTTCATCATGAGCTAGAGTTTGTGATTCATATCAAACAGCCATATCAACCAGGTAGAATCGTTACAGAACTGGTTAATCAATTTGCTCTAGGGCTCGATCTCACAAATCGTGATGAACAGACAAGGCTAAAACAAAAAGGGCACCCTTGGCTATTAGCAAAGGGTTTCCGCAACTCAGCTATTATAACAAAGCTTCGCTCATTTGAAGGAATCGAGGCAAGTCAAGCGCATGATTTTATGCTGATCAAAAACGGAAATATTGTCCAGCGGGGAAATCTCAATGAGCTCATTTTCGATCTACAAACATTGATCGATTATATCGGCACCCATTTTGGACTGGGCAAGGATGACCTCATCTACACAGGGACACCATCAGGAGTCGGAACCATACATAGTGGTGACCATCTACAAATGAAGTGGGGAGATGAAATACTGGGGGAGTGTATCATCGAGATAGAATAAATGAAAAACCCTGCTATCCAATGCAGGGTTTTAGTAGGTAGAAAAGCTCAATTTGTTCAAAGAAGAAGGAAATAGCATTGGATAGCAGGAGAAGAAATCGTGGAGTCAATATTTCGCGGCAGGCGGAAAAATGCTCCTTCACCCGCATTTTACTAGGCGCTACAAAGCTACGTCTGTGTAGCGAAGATTAGGCGGTAGTACTGTCTGCACACTCCGTGCACAAGTTTCGCTAAGCAGCTTACGCTGCAAGTCTCACTGACGCGCATAGCCGAGTTGATACCGCCCTGAGTGAGCAGACGTGGCGTCTTGAATACATCCTTGTAGCCTGAATTGGAGTCGAAGCGTGAAATATTGGCGGAACCATTACCTGTATCTACACACCGAATGCCATCCAACATAAGGTTCTATTTTTCTACGATTTAGTTGTTTGTAGCGATTTTGATTTACTTACAACTTCACCATAGGCCAGTACAGGGCGGATCTGTTCGACTCTCCAACGCTCACTCACTGAGGATTGCCAAGCATCATTGTGTTGATTCAGCAACATTCCCAAATATGTCCCTTGCTTATCATAAATCAACACATCATCCACTACATGCGCCGCTGACTTCTCCAACGATTCGATACATTGCTCAACCTCATGATCCTTTGCCTGATGAGGTGAATGTAAGAGCACAAAACTAAGACCTGTTTCATTACGATGAGGAACAAAAAGCGATGGTTGTAGAATCGGTCGATGTACCAGCGGCAAACGATAAAGGTTTGTTACATCTTCTACCACGGCACTAGCCGTTGGCTTCTCCCCTGCACCTTGTCCAACCAATGTAATATCTTGTGCCTGATCAGCCTCTGCTGTGATCGCATTATAAACACCACTTACACCAGCTAATGGATGTTCATGGGGTACAAGTGTTGGCATTACAGAACAACTAACAGGACCATTTTCACCAAATTGCTCCGCTTGTGCTAACAGCTTGAACTTATAACCCAACATATTTGCTAATTGCAGTTCAACACGCTTTACATCTGAGATTCCGCGCCGGGGAATCTCATCTACATTGACAGCAACGCCAAAGACAATCCGACTTAAGATGGCTGTCTTATGTGCTGCGTCGATACCTTCAACATCTGCGGTAGGATCAGCCTCCGCATACCCTTTTTGTTGAGCTTCAGCTAATACATCATCAAAATCACGACCACCTTCATCCATTTGGGTCAGAATAAAATTGGTCGTTCCATTGACGATTCCCATTACTTTATGAATGCGATTCACCTTTAGGAAATGTTGTAGCGTTCCTAAAATAGGGATTCCTCCACCAACACTTGCTTCATAGAGTAACTGTACACCCTTCTCTGCTGCCAATTTTTCCAATTCCACACCATGACGTGCAACTAATTCTTTATTGGCTGTCACCACATGACAGCCATGCTCAATTGCTTGTTTCACATAAGTAAGAGCAGGCTCTACTCCGCCCATCGCTTCTACTACAACATCTACCTGCTTGTCTAAAACATGAGCAAACTGATCTGTTAGTAGATGGTGAATACCTTTTAAATTTCGTTCTTTATCTAAATTTCGGACTAAGATACTTTGAATTTCAAAATACCGTCCTGTCTGTCGTGCAATGACATCTTGATTTGTCGAAATCATTTTATATACGCCTGTTCCAACTGTTCCTAAACCAAGCAATGCTACATGAACTTGTTCCATGATGAGTGATTCCCCCTCTAAATGGCATAAAAAAGCTCTCTTCATCGGATAAGAAGAGAGTGATCACACAATATCCTATGTCTTCTTATCTGCTATTTATTTGTTCTGTGTCCGCGTATAAAAGACAAACGTCTTTCTGTCCAAGACTGATATCTAACATTATGGAACAGGGAGCAAATCTTGTCAACCGTGAAATTCAACCAATTCATTTTTCATCATTCTTCCACATCTTTATATAGTCACTCGACTGCTACTTGTCATTAAAAGTTTCTTTTGCCATAATAGCCTTGATAAGATGATGGCCCTGTCAATATATATAATCGACGGGGACCACTTGGTGCTACTCATTTTCCTACACCTTCAGAGAATAGAGGGACACATGTCCGGATTTGGTGACTACGAGGAGCAGCAGATGGAGCGTGCTCGGCGGGAGCAGCAGGAAAGGGACACCAAGAAGAGCCAGGGAGACAACTAATAAAACAAAAACGAACTGCTTGTTTTTCTTAATCCATTCAAAGCACCAGGCGAGGAATTTCTTCTCGCCTGGTGCTTTGCTATGTAGAATTACTAATACATACTATATAATTCAAGCATTTCTCGTAAGTATACTGTATTTTTATTTTATAAATTCTATAATAAAATAAATCATCAGAAGGAAGGATAGCTCATGTTAAACTACCGCTTAGAAGGTTTGTCGATTCAAAACAGCAATCCACAAAAACCGATTGAGGACGCCTATGTCGTTACTTCAGTCGGAAAAGATCAAGAAGTGATTGCAGTACTTGATGGAGCAACGGGTCGATATGGTTTATCTGGAAAGATCGCTTCTGAAACGTTTCAACAGGAATTAGAAACCATGCAGGAAAAGGATACACTACTTGAAGTATTGGAACGAGCAAATCAAAAATTAGCGAGCAAGGCGATCGCAAAGTTTGAAGAATTGATTGCCCAAAAAGCACTCCCTGCTGACTTTATTGAACAATATAGAAGTATTCAAGAGACTGACCCACAAGAAATCATCACCAAAATTGACCCTGCTTACAGTACAAGCACCGCAGGGGTTATTATCAAAATCGACCGACGTAAAGACGAGATGGAATTGGTTCAAACAGGTGACTGTATGGCAATTGCAAAAATGGAAGATGGCCAAATTCAACCACTTACAAAGGACCATGTAGCAAAAAGTGATTTATTTTCTTATCATGCCCAGCAAATAGCGAGGGATCAATTGATGAAGGAGCAAAACATCAAAAATCTCTCAAACCTTTCAACAGAAGAATACCAAGCATTTCAATCAGAAGTACAAAAAAGAATGGAACTAACCTTAAAAACAGGGCGACGCAATGCGAATCATACAGGTTCTTCGCCAATATCTGGCGGAGCGGTCCTCCTATCAAATGAACATGATCAAGGTTCATCATACGCCTATCCTATTTTTAATGGCGTTCCTATTGACCTGACCCTCCACCATCAAACCATTCCTTTAAAAAATATAAATGAATTATTGCTGCTAAGCGATGGTCTCGTTGTACCACAACCTCGAATTGGAGCGGATGGATGGCAACTAGCAGGTGAACTCGTCTTCAATGAGGAAGGGAAAGGGTTAAACAGTCTGTTAGAGATAGTTCAACTGATCGAAACAATTGATCCTCGTATGGAATATTTTAAAGATAGAGTAAAACCAGATGATGATAAAACAGCCATTCATCTGTGCTTTGAACGATCACGATCACAGCACCCGCTACAAACTAAGCTACAGCAAAGAGCAGAAGCAGATCGACCAACCCTTGAAGTCCAATTGATCTCTGATCGCGATCATGCCGATGTCACTTTTTCATACCAAACACGCTAAATATGATCCAGAGTTAGGGGTTCTCGCTCGTAAAGGTATAACATCAACTGCCCTGTCGTCTCAATTCGCCAATCAAGCTGTTCGAATCCAGATAGTATCAATGGTTCAGTCCGTTCACGTTGTACGACAATCTCTCCGCTATTCGTCAATAATGAATCCCTAAAACAAACCTCAGGGAGTGGAATAGTTAAGGATTGCTTGCCAATTTGTATGGTAATCGATTCGATTTCACTTGACCACTGATCAGAGGTGAACAGGACTGGCGCGCCGACCCATGCTTCTCGAGTATCTTTTCCTCGAAAAATGCGAAGGCATGGGAAAGCGCCAACCCATGTTGTAGAGTTAGCAGACCCCTTCTTACCAATCAATCCCGCCCATGCAACAGATATACTTACTGATTCTGTATGTGCAAATGATAAACTTCGCAAAAGAGGCGTCAGTTGAATCATTTTCATTTTCTCGTTATGCTGCTGTAGCCAAGCAGTGGAGCCGATTGGTGTTATCCAGTCAATCTGTGTCAATGGTAATGCGATGGGCTCACCGCCAATGTGCAGGGATGTGACATCTTTGTCAGCAAGATGTTGACTGAGCATAGCTAGATCACCTTGATCCTCCATCCATTCACTTAAACGCATTGGTACAGTCGCAATATCTGAATCCTCATCTTGTTGATGATGAAACCATGATGTCGCTAATTCCACATCAACGATATGATCTTGTGTTAACCATCCTAAACGGGCATTTTCAGGGTTGATTGAATCGATATTCAGGTCATTTTCTTTGAATAGATAAGAAACAAAATACATGAGACCCCCCCATTTATCCCATTGCTTTTCATGAGCATATTCAAAAAGAAAAGAAGCCAGAACAAGGCTTCAAGCCAAAATAATTTATTTATAAATAGAAAACTTTTGCATTTGCAATATCTAATTCTAACGTTTCAGACACGATTTGATCAATCGCTTCTGGAGTGGCTAATTCTAAACATTTCCTCTGGCAGGTTTTAAGTTTTACATCTGTTGAGAAGAAGTCTTCTATCTGATGATGAATGATTTCAGGTTGTGTTGCCCAAGCTACTTTTTTTGTAAGTAAGTGCTGCTGATTTGCCTCTTCTTGACCTGGAAATGACTCAAATAAATACATCGGCAATTGTTTGGCTACCGCTTCTGTAATCGTCACACCGCCTGGCTTAGTAATGAGTAAGTCCGCGGCTGACATCCACAGCGGAATATCTTGTCGATATGACTCGATTTGAACATGATGCTCCAAAAAAGACTCTGATAACATTTGAAAGAGTTGTTCATTATTACCTGTCATCACTACAAAATGCACTTCTTTCAGTTGTCGAGCTTTCTTTACTAACTCTTCAAAAGGACCTAGACCGGCTCCTCCTCCCATCATGAGAACAATGGGTTGTTTGAAAGGCAATCCAAGATTTTCCTTTGCGATTTCCGCAGGGATTTCTTGATAAAAAGATCGATCAATGGGAATACCTGTCTCTAAAATCTCCGTTCCTAAAGTCCATTCAATGCGTTCAATTTGAGTACGAGATAATAAATGACGTGGAATACACAATAAATCAGGGACACGTGCGAACCAAACTGGATGCAATTCATAATCAGTAATGACTCCAACGCTTGGAATATCTAACCAACGTGTAGGTACAACCAACAATGCAAAGGGATGTGTCGTTACAATTTTCGTCGGTTGTAAGTCATCCAATAGTTGATTCATCTTTTTACGAATTGTCCATCCCATTTTAGCTATAAAACCTGTTGACATCGAGCGAATCCATTTGGATTGATGAGTCCAATCATACAAATAATGATAAAAACGGGGAAAACGATTTAACATACCTAGATATGAGTTCTGCAATAAAGGATGAAAGGTTTTGGGAATCAGATCCAACAAATCGATCATCTCAACTTGTACCCCAGGCTGTTGTTGAAACTCAGCTTGTAATACCTTGGCAACAGCATTATGACCGGTTCCAAAACCCATAGAAAGAAGTAAAATTCGTTCCATGTGTTGACTCCCTACCATATTCCAAAATTTGTCTTCAAAGACTTGTTTCTCTTCTCGACACTGCTTCTCCAATTATACTGATTTCTCCAATCGGCTGCATCTACTCATTTATTATATTATAGGTTATGTTTTGATTTGCAATTCACCCCAAAAGAAACGTATACTTTTATTAAGAAAGTATTCCATGTAATTATGGTGCTTCATTTTTAATGAACTTCTATTTTTTTATTTATGAAAAGGAGAGTAGCATGGAACAATTCAAGTATTCACTCGAAGAATTTCTAAGACAGACCGGTCAAAAAGACAACGGTGGTGGCACATTTGAACTTGAATCACCCCAAACACTCGAAGTTAATTTAAATGGACAAGTCTGGGCAAAAGCGGGATCAATGATTGCATATGATGGTGATATTCGTTTTAAACGTGAAGGAATTTTAGATCATGGAATCAGTAATTTAATCAAACGTTCCATTTCCGGTGAAGGAACACAGTTAATGAATGCTGAAGGATACGGTTCACTTTATTTAGCTGATTATGGTAAAAATATCTCTATTCTGAATCTGCAAAACGACTCTCTCTATGTAAATGGAAACGATGTGCTGGCATTTGAGCCAACATTAAAATGGGATATTAAAATGATGCGCAAAGTAGCTGGCATGCTGCAAGGTGGGCTCTTTAATGTTCGTTTTGATGGTACAGGCATGGTAGCGATCACCTCTCATCATCGCCCATTAACACTTGTCGTTACCCCAAACCATCCAGTTGTAACGGACCCTAATGCTACGGTTGCTTGGTCAGGTAGCCTAACACCTGAGTTTAAAACTGACATCTCACTACGTACCTTACTGGGTCGAGGTAGTGGAGAAACTTTCCAAATGCGCTTTGAAGGAAACGGTTTTGTTGTTGTACAGCCATACGAAGAGATTTATATGCAAGGTCGTGCTTAGTATTTCTCAATAAAAAAACGGTTGCTTGATCGCAACCGTTTTTGCATTTAAGTCGTAAATGGTGGGATAGTTCGTCCATCGAGATCTGTAAAGCCATATTCTGTTGCTAAGTCACCGACTCGAAAGACTTGACCACTTTTCTCCATGACCTTTTCATCACTTGATAAAGCCACAATCGCACGACCAATATAATGTGGACTCTCCGACTGTTTTAACGCTTTAACTTCCCGCCAATGTTCTTCATCTGTTTGATATACCATCAATACTAATTCTGTTCGCATCCAGCCTGGAGAAACGGCAATCACTGCAACATTTTCTTCTTTCAAATCCATCGATAAACCATAAGCCATTCGAACTAAGGCATTTTTTGCTAAATCATAATAGAATGTGCCAAGATACTTATAGTCATCCCAAAAAGTAGTATGAAATATCACACCTGATTGACGCTTCCGTAACAACGGTATGGCAAAGTAGTTAGTGGCTAATTGGGCTCTTACACCTGCAGTAAACATCGCATCCCAAAAATCCAAAGGATACTCCCAAAATGGCTTCACCTGAGGTTCTAGCATGATATCATGCCCGCCCCATACATTATTAACAAGAATATCCAATCTTCCTTGTTCCGCTTCGATTCTTTTCAATACAGCTTCCGTCTGCAAATCATCAGTATGATCACATTGAATGGGAATTGCTTGACCTCCATAGCTTTCAATCTGTGAAACAGTCTCATCGATTGATCCAGGCCATTGATTCGTGGTGTTTTTTCGTTTACTTCTACCTGTCACATATACAATTGCCCCTGCTTTTCCTAGTTCAATCGCAATCCCACGGCCTGCACCTCGACTCGCACCAGTCACTAAAACAATTTTTCCTTTTAATGATTCCAACGTTTAACACCCCTTTCTCTTTGAACTTTAATCATAGCTGCCAAACTATGACATCTAATGTCATAAATCCATAAAATATTTTGCACAGTTAAAAACCCAGTGCGGAGTACACTGGGCATCTAAAAGGTGATCTTCTTTTATTACTTTGCAGCTGCGTAGAGACGATTTACTTCATCCCAATTTACTACATTCCAAAATGCATTGATATAGTCGGGACGCTTATTTTGATAATGAAGGTAGTAAGCATGCTCCCAAACATCCAACCCTAAGATCGGTGTTTTACCTTCCATCAATGGATTATCTTGGTTAGGTGTGCTGGTGATGGCTAGTTTTCCTTGATCTACAATTAGCCAAGCCCAACCACTACCAAAACGTTTGGTAGCTGCATCAGCAAATGCAGCTTTAAATTGATCAAAGCTACCAAATGCCTCATCAATTGCTTTCGCTACTTCGCCAGTTGGAGCCCCACCGCCATTTGGACTGAGCAATTTCCAGAATAGGCTATGATTTGCATGTCCGCCACCATTATTACGAACAGCAGTCCGAATACTTTCGGGTACGCGGTTCAAATCAGAAATGAGTTCTTCAATACTCAGATCTGATAAATCTGCATGTCCTTCTAATGCTGCATTCAAGTTGCTTACATATGTTCCATGATGTCGATCATGATGAATTTCCATTGTTAACGCATCAATGTGTGGTTCTAATGCATCAAAAGCATATGGTAATGCTGGTAATTCATAGTTAGACATAGAAACCCCTCCTAGATATGTATATTCTTTCCTTTTTGCGAAAATAGGCGGCTCTCTTACGAAAGTCCTCCCTATATCACTATTATGCTAAAAATTCCTCTACTTAGTCAAACCCAAACTACTGATTCAACTTATAACAGAGTTATTGTCTATCTGTAAACAGTGTTTCTAACTCTAATACATCTTCAAGAATATAGTCAGCCTGTAACTCTTCAAATTTTGCGCGTGCCTCTTTACCTGTTAAACCAGTAAGTGTTGCAGCAAAAGTACAACCCATCTCACGAGCGGCTAGAAAGTCAGCAACAGAGTCACCCACGATTAAAATTTCTGATCCATCGGAGATGGGAAGGTCAAATGTCAAACATTCTTCATCTGAAGCTGATCGTCCCAAATAACCCTTTATATAAGTATAGGGGCCAGGTTTTCCTAATGGAGCTCGCTCGGGAAATTCTCCTTCCGCTTGAATCACATCACTTGCACTTACAATTCGCTGAGCATCAAATAACGAATAAAGTCCCATTGCCTCAAAAGGTATCTTTGTTTCAATAAACGGACGACCTGTGCCAATGCCTAATATAATTCCTTTTTCACGTAACTTTGTTAACATGGTTTGAACCTGATCTGGTGGTGCTAAAGGAATTTCATATTCTAAAAAGCCTTGTTTTTCTGGGTTTCTTGCTTTTTCCTGTTCAGTCTCTTCATATAATTGAGCCCCAATATACCATTCTTGATAGACCGAATGACCCAATCTCCATAAACCACTATTTCTTGAAAATTGGTCAATCGAATAGGCAAACCATTGCTCTGCTAACTGGTTAAAGTAGACCAGTAACGATTGGCGATCCCTTAGCTGCGGATCAAATAGAGTCGAAAATGCAGCAAAATCAACTGTAAATACGATTTGATGTGCTTTTAACCAGTCACGTAACTGTTGAATGGATGCTTCAGAGATAGGCTTGGACAATAACTGATGTAAGAAGTGAGGATCATGCTGATGTACTTCTTTTAGAATTTTCATTAATTGGGCACTAAAAGTGAGAAACACCATATCCCAGTTTGAATTGACACCACGTGTTTTCATCCAATCCAATACTTGATTATCTTGAAAAACCAATTCCCGAATATGTTTGATTTGCTCTTCGGTAGGTGTTGGAGTATAGATTTCACCTGGCAACGCTAGAAAGTGAGGGGCATATAGCAACTCCCAAACTGCTAATGCTGAAGCATCAAAACATCGCTCCTCGCTTAAAAAAACACCATCAACATCAAATAAAATCATTTTTATCATTGATTGATCGCTCCATTACAAAATAAATTCTATTTTAACATAGGATCCTGTGCTGAATACAAACTTTGAACGAAATTCCATTTTCATCACGATTTAAGCCATCATTTCCCATTTCATTTTTATGATAAAAGCAGTAGGATACTAAAGGGCATAGTGATTTTCAAGAGAAAATCGACATGAAAATATACCCAAATGATCGAATAACTGAATAAGGGTCATTATTCACGACTCTTCTCCATTCAATCCAAAAGAAAATTTTTTCTTTAATTTCCTTTTGGTTTAAAATTATTGAATGGACGCAATTCATACTAACACTATGATATGATTTTAATTGTAAGGTCGTGGGAGAGGAAACGCGGAGGAGAAGTGACAAAATGCAATATGTTAAAAAGTTAAGTTGTATTTTGACTGTTTTTTTACTTGCTTTTACCCTGTTTTTTTCCACATTTGCTGATCATACCAATGCTGCCACTTCTTACAGAATTGAGATTAATAAAAGTAACAATACCTTATATCTCTATTCTGGATCAAAATTAGTAAAAACATATAGAGTGGCGACAGGTCGATCTAAAAAGTTAACTCCAGAAGGAACATTTCCCATTGTGGTTAAATTTGTTAAGCCTGGATGGACAAATCCAGACACCGGGAAACAAGTTCCTGGTGGAAGCAAGGATAACCCACTAGGAGAGCGTTGGCTAGGTCTAAAAGTAAACGGGGATAATGGTCGTCGTTATGGTATCCATGGCACGAACAAACCTTCCTCAATCGGAACCTATGCTTCTAGTGGCTGTGTACGTATGTACAACAAAGAAGTGATTGATCTCTTTAATCGAGTACCAATTGGTACAAAGGTATGGATTCATTCAGGGACTGTCATTAAACCTGGTTCAGGCAAAGTCAAAGTAACGTTAAAAAGCGGTACGCTGAATGTACGTTCATCTCCTTCTACAAGTGCTTCGATTATTACCCGAGTTAAAAATGGCACCATTCTAAATAAAATAGGTACAACATCAAGCTGGGTAAAAGTGAAGTTGTCAAATGGCAAAATTGGCTATGTTTCAAAAGCATATGTCAGAGATTTGTAAGCTCCGCAGTTTCAATCGAAAGCGCTGAATTGCAGCGCTTTCCGTTTTTGTGTTTCTATGATCCTTCCACGAATCTTATCATGTCGTTTGTTAGAAATTTGTCTGATCTTCAAGGAGGGAATGGGTATCAAACGAGTCAAATGGTGGCTATCTGGTGTAATCGCCTTAGCCGTATTTTTCAACCTACTTTATGTAACACCCGTAGGAGCTGCAAGTAGCTATCAAATTGAAATTAGTAAATCCAAGAATGTTCTCACTCTCTATAAAGATGGAATTCCATATAAAAATTATCGAGTTGCTACTGGACGCACAGAAGATCTCACGCCAGAGGGTACATTCACATTGGTCAACAAAATTACGGGCCCAGGTTGGCATAATTCCAACACAGGTGAAGATATCCCAGGCGGAGATCCAAGAAACCCACTTGGTGAAAAATGGATGGGTATCAGTGTAAACGGGGACAAAGGTCGGAAATACGGAATCCATGGAACGAATAAGCCAGAGTCAATTGGCACCAACGCTTCAAGCGGCTGCGTCCGGGTTGGTAAAGAGGAATTGCGCGAGTTATATAGCATTGTCCCAACCGGAACGCCCGTATGGATTCATAAAGAAGCTTCAAAAGGAAAATGGGAAGGCGATCCATCTTATGCAGTTCAACCTACAACTGGAAAAGTCAAAGTCTCAGTTGATAAGACAACAATCTACGATGGTCCTTCTGAAGGTGCATTTGTCATCAAAGGCTATGAAAATGTGAAAAAAGGTACAGAGCTCAATGTAATCGGCTTTGTTCAACAATGGTATCAAATTAAACTTAATAATGACAAAATCGGTTTTGTTAAGAAAGCACATGTAACAAAAGTTCAAACAGTACCAGCACCAGGGAATAATCAAGAGCAGATTAAAGATACAAGCGGAATGGTTCAAACAACTGTTGATCAAGCAAATCTTCGTTCAACACCTTCATTGAATGGTTCAGTTGTTCAAAGGTTGAAAAAGAACACCAAGCTGGAACTTACTGGAGAGGGCAAAGATTGGTTCCGTGTACGTCTATCTTCAGGATACACTGGTTACCTACATAAAAGTGTAGCAAAGAAAATCAATCAACCAGCACCAACTGTTCAAAAAATCAAAGTTGTTGTTGCGCTCGCTAACATCCGAAAAGCCCCAGCAACGAAAGCACCTGTTTTACAACGGGTAAAGAAAGGGCAAATTTTGAATAAGATTGGTTCCAGTGGTAACTGGCATATTATCAAACTATCAAATTCCCAAACCGGTTTTATTCAAAAAGATTTAGCGAAATAAATCGAACAAAAAGGGTCTACCATATGGGTATCATATGGTAGACCCTTCTATTTTCACGATTGTGAAACGCTTTGGTCATGATGTTGTATAAATTCAGTACTTGATTGATAATATTTAGAAAGAAAATGCTGATGTTGTTGCTGTTCACCGAGCTGTTCAAAGCATTTCGCTAATTTTAATGCTATTTCTTTTTCTTGTCTAGAGTAACCATGATTCTCCATTAAATCATATGCTTCTGTAAAATATTTAACAGCCTCTTCCATCTCGTTTTGTTGGATACTCCATTCACCTAATGCATTTAATGCTTCATATCTACTTACTAAATCATTCATTTGTTCTGCTAAATGAAGCGCCCGATTTAAATGCTCTTTTCCTTCTTGTATCTGATCAGTCATCAAATGCAAGAAACCAAGTTCTTTATGATAAAGTGCAGTTAAACGTGGACTCGCAATTCGCGTTTCAAATTTGGCTGCTGTGGCAAAACATATCTCGGCAAGCCTGATTTTCCCCAGATGTTTAAAGCTGCTTGCTTGGATCACCATTAGCTCAAAGCATCGATCTACTTTCCCCTCACTTTGCGCCAACGAAATTCCTTTCTTTGTTAGATCGATGGCCTCTTCAAACTGCTGATTATGATTACATATTCGTGCTTTTAAAGCAAAAGCACGTAGTAAAATATCAGAACTCACACGCAATGGATAGGTAAAGATACTTTCGGTTATCGCACTTGCTTCCTCTGTGCGCATTAATCTCTCTAAATAATTTGCTTTACTCAGTAAAAGTAAGAAAAGAGCCTCTTTTCGTTGACCATTCTCCTGAAAAAAAGAAAGACCACGGTCAGTCCATTCTAATGCTTTATGGATTTGATTTTGTTGAAAATAGAGTTGTGCTACTTCATAGCAAATACTAGCCGCAATATTTGTACTTAGGAACTCTGGATTTCGCTTAATTATATTGAGTGCGTGTTGAAATTGATCAAATGCTTTTTCCCATTTTCCCTTTGCTGATAGACATTTGCCTCGAAAAAAATGATTATGCATAGCAAAAAAATCACCATCAGGCCATTTCATCTTACGTAACATTCTCCAGCTCTCTTGAACACCAAGTGAGTAAAAAATAAACTCCACCCACTGTAAGAATAACATCGTCTCTTCTGCTGTTTGCTCTTTTTGTTTACGCTCTTTCAATAAATAGCGGGGCAACTCTTCAATTTCCAAACCAAGCTTACTACAATAGTAACGAACCTTCTCAATCCCTACTCGTTTTTTACCCGTTTCAATATGGCTAATCGTAGCCGAAGATATTTGGCGATCCGTCAAATCCCCAATTCGTAAACCTTGCTCCTTTCGCCTCTTACGCAGATACTCACCATACCCTGGCATCTGTTCCAAGAGATCGCCATCCCATACATTCAAATTCATAGCACCTCCTAGAAATTTATAAATATTTATTTCGATCATTATCGTTTTACCTAAGCCAACCTGTATTGCCAATAAGCTACAGAGAAATAAAAATATTCCGTATCTATTATAACATAAATGAATTCCTTTTGTCTTCATTGTTTTGTAGACTTATCCAGTATTGGTAGTTAAAAATAACCATAGATGATGATCGGATTATAACAGATTTCATTGTTATTCGTAAAATAAGATAACAATATAATCGATAGAGACAAATTAACGAGAAATCGATATACTGTTAAAAAAGAGCTGATTATGTTTTCTTTTTTGGAGGAAATAGAACATTGAAAAAATGGGTTCGATTTTTAATAGGTTGCTTGATCTCGTTCGCTTTATTTGTATTATTCTTTTTTGCTCAGCGCTACAACTATGCAGAACCCGATCAAGTCTATTTTTTTGGAACTAAGGGTGGCTATTTTATCATTGCCCTCTTTTTAACAGTTGTCACGTTCTTTCTTTTTTCATTTATTAAGCATCGAAGGAATCATATTCGATTACGACGCAACTTTATCATATTTTCGATTTTTTACTTACTTTGTGGAATGCTAGTTATACTCTCTTTTGATAATTATCTTCTTGTCAGCAAAAAAGGACTCAGTTATAACTCTTTTTTTAGTGTAGAAAAAACAGATGTTAGGGCATGGCGTGAAATTGATCAAGCAGTGATAGATTGTAAAGTGATGCGTTTTCCTCATAAAAAACCTCGTATTAGCTTTTCTTTTCTTGTTAATTTTCGCAATGGTCCAGTTATTGATCTAAACAGCCCCAATTCCCCCCTCTTTAAAGCGGAGGAATTTCAATCCATATATAACGCTATGCGACAACATCAAGTACCCATCTATGTAAAAAAACCTTTCCCAACAGATTTAGAAAAAGAGTATCCGTTCTATGCTAACATGTGTGGCAAACAGGTAATGGAAGACGAGTGAAACCCTCCATCTAGGAGGGTTTTTCGTTATTTTGCAAGTTCATAAATCGCTTGTGTGTATAAAGCGATTGCTCGAATTAAATCATCGATTTCCACATGCTCATCATGTTGATGTGCGGTCTCTAGTCGCCCTGGAAATAAAGGTCCAAAGGCGACGCCTACTTCAATTGCACGAGCATAGGTAGCACCACCTGTTGTTAATAATTGGGCAGGTTGTTGCATTTGTTCCTCATAAACATGTGCTAATTTCTGAACCAATTCATGCTCTTGATTCACATAATGGAGTGGTAGATGCTCAACATTCGTTAATTTTAACTGATATGAAGCTAAACGTTCAGCAATACGCTCTTTTAATCCATCTGGATTCACACCCATTGGATAACGGCAGTTCATAGTCAAAGATGATTCACCATCTTGTCGATACCGACAGATCCCCACATTTATTGTGAAACTACCTAGCACCTCTTCTGTGACTGCAATCCCTAATTTTTCACCAAAGAAACTATCAGTAAAATACTGATTAAACATCTCAATATACTGCGATCCTTGGAAATCTAATGAAAGTTGTTGTAAAAACTTACTTAAAAGTAATGCAGCATTTAGACCTCTATTTGGCTCAAACGCATGGTGGGCGACTCCATGTAAAACCAATTGAAGACCCGTGTCCATTTCTTCAGCGTATCCATGTGTTTGGTGTTCTAATAGGAAAGATTGAAATAATTCCTTGACTATAAAAACATCTCCATCGCCTTCAATTTTAGCAATTGCTAAATCGGGTACTTTATTTGATTCCTGACCAGCCGAGAATTCTTCTAATCTCCAAGTTGACTCTTTCGAGTGTATTTCCTTGATCTGCCCCGTAAATGTTAAAGATAATAACCCTTTTTCTCCAATGATAATTGGAAAATCAGCATCGGGGGTAAAACCCATCGTAGGCATCTCTTCATGTTGAAAATAGTGGTTTACACATCTCCATTGATGCTCTTCATCTGTACCAATTATCAAACGAACCCTTTTATGAACCGGTAGATTCAATTCTTTAATAATTTTCATCGCAAAATATGCAGCCATCATCGGACCCTTATCATCAATTGCGCCGCGTGCATACAATTTACCATCACGAATCTCAGGTGCAAAAGGCGGCGAAGTCCATTCCGTATTCCCAGGAGAAACAACATCCACGTGTCCAAGAACACCGATCAGTTCTTCTCCATCACCCATTTCAATATGACCTGCATAACCATCTACATTTTTGGTGATAAATCCATCACGTTCACCTAACATCAACATATGTTCAAGCGCTTGTGCGATTCCCAATCCAAAAGGAGCCATCGCTCTCGATTCGGAATTATTGTAAACGCTTTCAATTCGTAAAAACTGTTGTAACTCTGATAAAAATTGAGACTTCCTCTTTAGCGCTTCATCATACCAACGCACTAAAATCTGTTGCATCACTTCCGCCTTCTTTCTAACCATTAAAGAAATAAAAACACAAATACCATACTTTTAAGAGGATAACTGATTCCTAATGAGTAATCGATTATCACAATGACTCATTGGAATATCTCTGAGTATAACACGATAAAAGCCGAAATCAAGGGATATTTTTTCATTTGCTATCAATTTCTGCTTATCTCTAGTAAATAGTATGTTTTTCTTATTATTTCATAACCAACCATTTTGTTTTGTTTGCAAAAATAATGGGAAGTAAATAGACATATACATAAGCATTTTTGCATAAGGGAGTTGGCACGGTTGAAGAATAATAGAGCTTTTATTTTGGGATTAATTGGTGGAATATTTGCAATTATCCTATCGGTAATATCCGATATCATGCCTTTTAATGATGATCGTTCACCTGGGCTGATGATTTTCTGTGGACTACTTGGTGTTATAGGTGCCATATTGATTGATTATTTTACAAATATCGGTGCCATATTATTAATCATCGGAGCGGTAGGCGGACTCTTCTCTGATCCGGTCATATACATACTTTCATGTGTGCTGATGATTAGTTCTGCTGTGATAGGCTTCATTCATCGAGATGACCCACGAGTCGATCAGCAATCATAAGTACATATACGTTAAATCCCCATTTCATTGGATGAAATGGGGATTTAACGTAATCATCTATTCAAAAACATGAATAATTAAGTAAAGTAGATAGCCCATTAATGCTGTACCTGGTAATGTTAATATCCAAGCGTAGACTATTTTTGTCGCCACACTCCATCGAACACTGCGAATGCGTTCAGCCGCTCCGACACCAATGATGGAGCCTGTAATGGTATGGGTTGTACTAACGGGGATACCTATTTTTGCAATGGTTGAAAGCAACAATGCTGCTGATGTTTCTGCGACAAATCCCTGAGGCGTATCCAGTCGACTCAAACGAGATCCGATGGTATGAATAATTTTTCTCCCGCCTAAGGCTGTTCCCAAGGCCATCGCAAATCCTGCCGCAAACATAACCCAGATCGGAACATGAAACTGGGTTGTATATCCACTTGTAAACAAAGCTAGGGCAATAATCCCCATTGCTTTTTGCGCATCAGATGCCCCATGACTAAAAGCCATAAATGCACTTGAAAATAACTGAAGTGGACGAAAAAGCTTTTTTACTTTGGAGGGAATCGACTCTGCAAAAATTCGTCGAAGCAGCTTCATTAACAAAAAGCTCACAAGACCACCTAATAAAGGCGACAAAAGTAGGGCGAGTAAAATGGTAAGGATTCCTTTGTACTGAAGCACATCTACACCTTTAAAAGCAATCGCAGCTCCAACTAATCCTCCGATCAATGCATGAGAAGAACTTGTTGGTAAACCCATCAACACAGTCACAACATTCCAGATAATGACTGCCAGTAAAGCCGCTACCAAAACAAGTAAAGTAATATTGTCTGCTTTTACTACATCTTTACCAATCGTTTCCGCTACCTTTGTCGAAAAAAAAGCTCCCGCCAGATTGAGCACGGCAGCCATTATAATAGCTTTGCCAGGCGAGAGTGTTCTTGTCCCAACCACCGTTGCAATTGCATTCGCCGTATCGTGCCAACCGTTTGTAAAGTCAAAGATGAGTGCCAGGGCAATTACGAAAACAAGCAACCAGAATGGATCAAGCATATTTCATTGCCACACTTTCCATGACATCCATCACATCTTCAAATGTATCGATTACATCTTCGAGACGCTCATAAATCTCCTTCATTTTGATGAGATGGAGGAGGTCGGTTGGGTTTTCAAAAAGTTCACTGATGCACTCTAATAATAGATTATCACTGTCGTTTTCCAAAGAATTTATCGCAATATTAGCGCGGCGTACGCCTTCATAATCTTTTTTTTCCAAAGCCACAAAGGCTAGTTGAAGTTGTTCAGCAGAGCGCACCAAAATATCCGCAAACTTAGCTAAATAAGTAGTTGGTTTTTCAACATGGAGTGAGATAAAACGACCTGTACATGATTCGATTCCATCAACCACATCATCTAATTTCACACCTAATTCAAGAATATCTTCTCGATCAAGCGGGGTGACAAACGTGCGGTTTAGTTCAGTAATCAGCAGATGGGTATACTCGTCTCCTTTTGATTCCAATTCCTTTAGTTTTTCAGCATACTTCTCCCTCTCCGTTAACGTTTCCACGTTCTGACGAAATAGCTCAACAGCTTCCACGATATTGGCAGTAGCATCAATTAAGATCTGATAGAACACTTGGTCTTTGGATCGGTTAAAAAACAAGGGAAGCTCACTCCTACACTTAATAAATTCTTATTTAAAACTTATAATACAATTAATCTTTACAAGTGATAAATGTGATTCAGATAATTTATTAAACGATTAATATAATCTTAATATATTCTTTACAAAAACTCGGCAAAATAAATCCGATTGATCATGTATTCATCTAAAAAACGACCAATCGGTTATGGATGTCAATATTAATGATTAGATCCTAAGTATGTTCCTTCAATGTAAAGATAAAGTAAATTTAATTCGCTAATACATCTAGAAATATCATTCATCTTTTTAATCATATGCTCAAACATTTCTTCATGTTCCGCCTGAGAGAGGCTATCAAAATACTCTAAATACTCCTTTTCAAAATAACGAATTCTGTCTGGAATTTCACTGCTTATTTGCTGACATGCTTCTTCAAACATTTCTTGTTCAGATCGTGATAACTGCTCATATTCTACAAAGAGTACAGGTCGTTTAATCCCTAGGCGTTCATCATATTGTAATTGATAAGAAATCTCTTCTTCCAACTCTCTCACTCCATCGTTGCTATCTATCCTAAATTGCTGAATGGGACATGATTGGTATCCCTCGAATCACCGAAATGAAAGCTCTTTACCCTATAAAGGTATACGCACACGTTTCTTCTGGTGATTGTCATAATCAATCTTCTTTTTTCCCTCATTTTGCCAAGATTGACTGAGTTGATTACTCTGTTTTGTAAATCCTTCTAATAACTCTCCATCAATATCAAGCAATCTATGCTCGGCGTATTCGTTTACTTGTTTATATCGATCTGTGGTAAAGGCAGATAAGCGAACCCAATCTCTTCCATCAATTTTCTTTTTATCTCTAGCATATCCCAGCGCTTTTTTTAGACGATCATACTCACGATCGATCTTTTGATTCATTTTTAAATAGTGATAAGTTAATCGACCACGATCTGCACGATACTTACGTGCTAAGTAATCGGATAGACGGAATTGCCAAGGAAGATTTATTTGATTGATATCCTCTAGATTTAACTTCATCATCTCTAAGAAATCTCGTTCATTTCGTGCATTTTCATAATGACCAAACGTAAGCTCCGCGATCTTCTGAAGTTGTGATTCCTTACGACCTGTTATACGCATACCTAAAATGTGTGTACGTATCTTTAGGGGACCATCTCTCCATTTTTTTGCGATCGCAATCGGGTCTCCCTGACAAGTTTCTCCATTATCTGTAACAATAAAGAGAATGTTTTCTGTCTGTTGATCATGATTTTTCATTTTTGAAAAATCGCGTTCTGCATCCTTCATGGCAACTGTAAGTGGTGACCATCCTGATGGATGAATCTTTCCCATTACACTTTTTAGTTGATTACCTTGTTTCGCACCTTGGTATAAAGGAGATCGAAAAAGTGCATCCGTCTTTTGACATGAAAGAGATTTATCTTTTGAACGAGCGCCATACGAACGAACGAAAATACTGCTTCCAGGCGGCGCACTGTTCGCCATTTTTAAGGATATTTCTTGCGTAAGCTGCCATTTGGTTTTTTTATCGACCATATCTGCCATTGAGTTACTCGCATCGAGTAAAATAACCAAATTCACCTTCTTTGGTAACTTCCCATTTACCTTCTTTATATTCCTAGGCTGCCATCGACGTTGTAATTCTTGATAGGACTGCTGATAATTAACTTGAGCAACCTCATTGATCACGCCGTACTCCTTATTATAATTCTCACCCACAAGCCCGAGTAGATAAGCATACAGCTTCTCTTCTGATAGACCTTTTGGCATCTGATCTATTGCTTGAAATACTTTTTGTTGATCATACAAGCTACCTGAATACTTTCCTTCACCTGGATCAGTTAAAATCTGTTCAACCTGGTGATAGGGTCGTGGATTCACCCATTCTTTCTTTGGTGACTCCTCTCCATCATCATCTGAATCAGTCATATGATCATCTACAACACTAATCCGATTTCCTATTGTTTTTTGCACTTGATCTAAAACCGTTCCACACCCTGTGAGCATTACCATAGAAGTAATAATCACCCACTGGAAAATACGAACTTTCCAACACATGTGTACCTCCCCAAATGGAAGTTAGTTTAAAGCATCATTGTAACACATTCTTTAGCCTATGATTGGCTTTTCCTCAGGGTATTTGTAAGATGGCGGCTGTCCACGGCGCGCTAATGCTAGACCAACTGTCAATGGACCTAAACGACCCGCAAACATCGTAATCATAATCAATATCTTGCCCGGAGTCGATAGAGTTGGTGTTAAACCCATTGTTAAACCGACTGTTCCGAATGCAGAAGTTGTTTCATACATTGCAGTTAATATATCTGTATGCTCCAGAATGGTAATCAACATCGTGACAACCATCACAAGAACAATTGCCATCACAACAACTGTGAGTGCTTTATAAACCTGCTTATAGGCAATTCTACGCTTAAAGATTACAACATCTTCATGTCCCCGTGTTAAACTCCATGCTGCAAGAATAATCGCAATAAAGGTAGTTGTTTTAATACCACCGCCTGTAGAACCAGGCGACGCGCCGATAAACATTAAGATAATCGTGAAAAATAGACTGGCAGGATACATATCGGCCAGATTTATTGTATTGATACCTGCTGTGCGTGGAGATACTGCTTGAAAATAGGAAGCTAATATTTTCCCATACCAAGGTAGCTGCCCTAATGTTTTAGGATTCGTCCACTCAATAGCCAAGATCACGAAAGTGCCTACAATTATCAGCAAACCGGTTACTAATAAAACTAATTTTGTATGAAGGCTGAGTCGTTTCGTTTGCCGATAATTATATAGCTCCATTAATACTAAGAAGCCCAAACCTCCAAAAATGATCAGCCCAGTAGCAGTGAGATTTACCAACGGATCGTTTACATAGTGTGTAAAACTACTAAACTTTCCTATGTCACCAAATAAATCAAATCCTGCATTATTAAAAGCAGAAATAGAGTGAAACATAGCATAATAAAGTCCTTTTGCCCAACCCCAATCCGCTACAAAACGAATAGCGTAGAGTAGAAAACCTAAAAACTCAAAAATAAGCGTTGTATAAAGTACCATCAGTAAAAGATGAACAATCCCTTGCATAGAAGGTTGGTTATATGCTTCTGAGAGAAGTAATCGTTCACGCATGCTAACACGTCTTCCAAGCAAAATGGTAAATAGCGTTGCAAAAGTAACAAAACCCAGACCTCCAATTTGAATCAGTGCTAGAATGATTATCTCTCCTGTTGTACTATATGTAGTTGCTGTATCAACCACAACTAAACCTGTCACACAAACTGCTGATGTAGCCGTAAAAAGTGCATCAACAAATGATACGTTTATCCCAGGCTCATGTGACATCGGTAAACGAAGTAAAATTGCACCGATCATTATAACAATCAGAAAACCAAGAACTAAAATCCTTGTCGGGGATAACCATTTCTTCATGTACAGGATCCTTTCTCCACTGGATTGTAATTAAGCTGATTATAGGATACGATATTGACATTATTGTTCAAGGTTAACATTTAACTGCAAAGACTGATACGTATAGGATGGTTCAATATGCAGAAAAATAGACGGGTAGTTGTTGGCATGTCAGGGGGCGTAGATTCTTCAGTAACCGCTTGGCTGCTTAAAGAACAAGGATATGATGTGATTGGTCTCTTTATGAAAAACTGGGATGACACAGACGAATTTGGGAACTGCACAGCAACCGATGATTATGAAGACGTTCGCCAAGTATGTGACCAAATCGGCATCCCTTACTATGCAGTAAATTTTGAAAAAGAATATTATCAAAAAGTCTTTTCCTATTTCCTGGATGAGTATAAAAAAGGGCGAACTCCAAACCCAGATGTAATGTGTAATCGTGAAATAAAGTTCGGTGAATTTCAGCAAAAAGCTTTGCAATTAGGCGCTGATTACATTGCTACAGGACATTATGCGCGTATCAAAAAGCATAATCGTGAAGTTCAATTATTACGTGGTCTTGATCCTAAAAAAGATCAAACTTACTTTCTCTATGCTGTTGCGAATGAGCAATTTTCTCGTGTTCTCTTTCCATTAGGGGAAATGACCAAACAGAAAGTAAGAGAAATCGCAGCTCAAGTCGGACTCGCCACAGCTAAGAAAAAAGATAGCACCGGAATCTGTTTTATTGGTGAAAAAAACTTCCGTCAATTTCTAAGCCAATATTTACCTGCACAACCTGGAGAAATCTACACACTCGAAGGAGAGTTAAAAGGCGAACATCAAGGGTTAATGTATTATACATTAGGACAACGACAAGGGTTAGGAATTGGTGGTTCTGGTACAGGTGAACCCTGGTTTGTGATTAAAAAAGATGTATCCACTAATCGACTTTACATTGGACAAGGTCATGATCACCCAGCTCTTTTTTCATCAAGAATTTACGCATCAGGACTCAACTGGCTGGGTACAAATCAAGCTCCTTTACAACCTTTTACCTGTACAGCACGCGTTCGCTATCGACAGGCTGATCAACCAGCTACTGTTTATCCACAAAAAGATGGTCAATTTATCGTGGAATTTCAAGAGCCACAAAGGGCCGTTACGCCTGGTCAATCGGTTGTACTCTATAATGAGGAAAGCTGTCTTGGCGGAGGCATCATTGAACAAGTTGATTAAAAGCACTTCTATAAAGAAGTGCTTTTAATGTAATAAATAAAAAAAGCAGGAGCTAATCTCCTGCCTTCTTGATGGCGTACCCTGAAGGATTCGAACCCTCGACCTTCTGATCCGTAGTCAGACGCTCTGTCCAGCTGAGCTAAGGGTACATATGAGAGGTCATCTTAGACGCTCCCTAATATGGCGTGTCCTGAAGGATTCGAACCCTCGACCTTCTGATCCGTAGTCAGACGCTCTGTCCAGCTGAGCTAAGGACACATATTTGATCATATATGACGATTGGTGCGGACGAAGGGACTTGAACCCCCACAGTCATAATTGACCACAAGAACCTGAATCTTGCGCGTCTGCCAGTTCCGCCACGTCCGCATAATATTGGAGGCGGCACCCGGATTCGAACCGAGGATCAGGGTGTTGCAGACCCGTGCCTTACCACTTGGCTATGCCGCCATAAGCATAAATCTCAAAAAAAATCACAAGCTAATCAAAAAAGAAGGTGCGCATATTGATAACCTTAGATTCTAAAGTTGAAAACCATCAAGACCACTTTCATACAATTTCTAAGCAACTAAAAAAGCTAGGCTTTGTATTAGGTGGTGGATATGGCTACGACCGCGGCTTCTTTGACAAAGCATTAGACGAAGATGCAAAAGTTCATCGCTATTACTTACGTATCCCTGCATATGCGACCAATGGTGACTTAGATGCACCCAAAACTCGCATTGAGCTTGGAAAACCTTTTATCCTTAAACATGAAGTGCTGACAGGAATCGATCCAAATGCAGAAGGGGGATTAGCTACCTCGTTGGTAAATCAATTTAGTACACCTATTCCCACTGAGGATCACCCTATTGCTGACCACTGGATAAGACAGAGTCGATCCATTCTCAATCATGTAGAGCAAGCATTACTCCAATAATAGGGGTGTCAGCCTTGGCAGGGGCGGAAGGAATCGAACCCTCACTGGAGGTTTTGGAGACCCCAGTTCTACCATTAAACTACGCCCCCAGAAAAAAATGGTGCTGGTGAGAGGACTTGAACCCCCAACCTACTGATTACAAGTCAGTTGCTCTACCAATTGAGCTACACCAGCATGACAATTTATGGTGGCCTGAGACGGAATCGAACCGCCGACACGAGGATTTTCAGTCCTCTGCTCTACCGACTGAGCTATCAGGCCCTATCTTATCACAGAGTCAGGAAGTGAATCAACACTCTCTTTCAAATGGCGGAGAGAGAGGGATTCGAACCCTCGAGACGGCTATAACCGCCTACACGATTTCCAATCGTGCTCCTTCGACCAACTCGGACATCTCTCCATCAAACCGTTTCCGAATCAGCGACATGTACTATCATATAACCTTTTCATATCCATGTCAACACTTTTTATCATAATAATGCGGAAAACTTTTATGATTTAAGTGAATGCACGAAACATTTTATTCATCTTTTCTTCCATTTCTGAAAAAAACTATTTCCTCATTCCTCATAAAAAAGCATCCTAGTCACCTGCTTTCCATCGAATCGAGGATGGAAAAACTGTTCCTCTTGACGCTTTTTTAGATATTATTTTCGAATGATTACAATCGTCAATTATGATTTTGTCAATATTTTAGTGGGATATTTTGCTTTCATCGAAAAGGTGATCCAAGCAACTACTAAAGCAATCATAACAATTAGGCTACTTACCCAGGGATTATAGTAAACAGATTTTGTGGCATTGATGACGAGACCTCCCGCCCCCGCACCTAAAGCCAATCCTAGCTGTGCTACCGAAGAGCTCAAGCTTAGCGCTAAATCAGCTGATTGAGGTGTTTGTTGAATGAAATATGTTTGAAGTGCTGGAAAAGTGGAATTTGCAGCACCTACCCAAATCGCCATAATAACTACAACAGCTACTACTGTTACAGATAGAATGGGCAAGATCATCAAACTAATGATATGAATCAATAAACTAAAAGTGATTATTTTAACTGCTCCCCAATGATCAGCACCATAACCACTCAACCGTGTGCCAATCATTGCAAATATACCTAGAATGAACATGGAAATGCTTATAGTTGAAGTGTTTATATTTACTGTTTCTTGTAAAAAAGGTGCTAAGTAGGTATAAGAAGCACCATAACCACTAATCAAAAAGAAGAAAATAAGTAATCCGCCGACGATTTTCGGATTTTTTAAGATAGAAAGCTGCTGTTTGATAGGGAGTGGTTCTTCACCAGGTAGCGAAGGAATAAAGCGAGCAATGACTATCATTAAGAAAACTGTAATGACACCTAGTAATCCAAAGATGGTTCGCCAGCCAAACATACTACCCACAGATACACCAATGGGAACACCAATCACAAGTGAGGTACTGATCCCCAAAGCAATTGTACTTATTGCCCTTCCTATTTTGTCTGATGTTGTCAATCGTGAAGCGACGCTAAACGCGATGATAGAGAATGCGCCAAAGCTAATACCAAGTAAAATTCGAGCTAACATGATCACTGTAATGTTTGAACCTATCACAGTGAAAAGATTGCCGATAATGAAAACAACTAGTGTTCCTAACAATACTTTTTTTCGTTCCCATCGTGATGAGATGGTTATTACGATAGGGGTACCAATCGCAAAGGCTAAAGAAAATGCTGTGACAAGTTGCCCTGCAAGCGCGATCGATACACGAAGATCGTGCGCAATCAAATCAACAATCCCCGCCACGATCATCTCAGAAGTACCGGTGATAAAAGCACCTAATGCCAACAAATAAATGCTTGAATTTTTCATAATAGACACTCCGATTTATCATAATATTATGTTTATTACATCTACTCTCATTCCTTGCTCCCTACCCTTTTCCGCTTCAATTCAAGTGGAACGTTTTTTTGTTTACTGAACCTTTTCAACAGCGAACCTGCTTAGAACACTCAGATCAGCTTCACTAAACATTGTTGGGTAAAGAAAGAGGGAAACACATATTGTTTTTTATCTATAACATCTCCTTAAAACTGTTTGTCATTGTGTGATTAACTACATTTTACAATTGATCGATAATGAATAAAAATATATATTTGGATATATAATCATGCCTCTAGGTATATGAATGAGTGGTGTTAAAGTGGAACTATTACAGCTCAAATATTTTCAAAAAGTAGCTCAGCTTGAACATCTGACTAAAGCAGCAGAAGAGCTACATATCGCACAACCGGCGCTTAGTAAAACGATTGCTCGATTGGAAAAAGATCTTGGTGTTTCGCTTTTTGACCGCCAAAAGCGGCAAATTAAACTCAATATAGCTGGTCATCTTTTTCTCAAGCAAGTCAACATCGCACTGGCTGCATTAGAAGAAGGCAAGCGGCAAATTAAGGATCAAGCAGAATTGGAACAGCAACGCGTTGTGTTAGCATCGACGAGTCATCATTGTGATGCTGAATTAGTAAGCTCTTTTCTAACCTTGTATCCTGATGAAAATCTACTGATCAAACAAACAAATTCAGAAAATCAAAATGTAGATCTGCTCAAAAATGGGAAAATCGATTTTTTTGTCACCTCTGACTCAATCAAACACACTGAAGTTGAATATTTACCTTTTGTTACCGAAGAAATATTGCTGGCTGTTCCTCCACATCATCAATTAGCTGAACGACAAAGTATTCAATTGCATGAGGTAGCAGACGAACCCTTTATTAGCCTAAAAGCAGGAAATCCATTTCGCGAATTAACCAATAGATTTTGTAAAGAAGCAGGCTTTTCACCAAACATTTTGTGTGAGGTAGATCGATTAGCAGCCGTTGGCAGTTTTGTACAAAAAGAGATTGGTGTTGCTTTTTTGACCCGTGATGCAAAACAGAAGGAAGACTTAGTGATTTTATTGCCGATTAAGCTGCCTATTTGCCAGCGTACTTTCAAGCTAGTATGGTTGAAAGATCGCTATTTATCTAAAGCAGCACAACGGTTTCGAGATTTTTTACAATACTATTATGAGAAAAGTGAAGCCTAACACTTGATAAGGCAAATGAATACAGACAGTTAACTCTCTATCCAAATTGCCCAAGAGTACTCCCATTTTAATAAGTAGTAAGCGTAGAACTGAGGGTTAGCCTGCTAAGAAAATGGATCATGAGACTGGTGTTTGTAGGATTTACTGCCTCTAGGTGGTAGTTGTTCAAATTGGCTATATATTTAAACTTCACCCTGAAAGCTATCTTAAAAAAGACAGTACGAAATAACCCTTCCATCTATTCTCTTTTGATAAAAATTGGTTTCCTCACCATGCACAAAAAAACATCTTGGGAACTTGCTTTTCCGATCGAAGATGGATAAGCAGGTTCTAGACGCTTTTTAACGATTATATTCGATGTTCTGTAATGGTTCGTTCACACTTGATTACAATAATTTGCTTATCAACAGTAATCAAAATAGAATTTTTCATTCATTACGTATTGACTTGGAGTTAACTCCAACGTTTAGTATACAAATTGGGAGGATGATCGTTGATGTATACCATTGGACAAGCATCTAAGCTGACTGGGTTTAGTCCAGATACGCTACGATATTATGAAAAAATCGGTTTATTAGATACCCCACAGAGAGGAGAAGGCAGGGCTCGCATCTACGATAAAAGTAGTATTCAACGTATACAAGCTTTACGTTGTCTAAAAAAAGCCGGTTTATCACTTAAAGATATTAAAGAATTTATTCATGAAGAGCAATGTTTTAAAAGTAACTTTACCCATTTAAGTGATGATGAACTACAAATCATCAGAAATCGCAGTAAAATCCTCTCGGGACATTTAAATAGCATTGAAGAACAGGTTCAACAATTAAATCAAATCGCTGAAAGTACAAAAGAACAGTTACGTTATTACACGCAAATTTTAAGTGAGCATCTTGATTCACAAAATAAAAAGGAGACTCTAACATGAGAATCGCAGTAGTAGGAACAGGCCATATGGGTGGAACAATCGGTCGCCGCTGGGCAGAAGCAGGGCATCAAATAATGTTTGGCTCACGTAATCCACAAAGTGAAAAAGTAAAGTCACTCTTGCAGAGAATCGGGAAGAATGCTCAAGTTGGCACAATAAAAGAAGCAATCTCTTTTGGAGAGGTTATCTTATTAGCGGTATTATCTGAAGGAGTAGAACAAACGCTCATTCAAGCAGGAGATTTGGATAACAAAGTATTGATCAACTGTACCATTTTCTTCGATGGTCAATCAGCAGACGAAATCGTACAAAAACTAGCTAAAAATGCACGAGTAGTTCGAGCATTTCATACACTCACTTGGGAGGTAGTCGCAAACCCAAAATTCGGTTCAACAAATGCTAGTGTTTTTTTAAACAGTGCAGATGCTGGAGCAAAAAAAGTCGTCGCTCAATTAATTCGTGATATTGATCTTGATCCTATTGATGTAGGAACAGTAGAGAACATGAAACAAATAGATGGAGCCATTCAAAACCTATGGATGGTTCTAAGTCAACAATATGGGCGTGAATTTGGCATACGGGTATTAAGGCAGTAGCAATTTGCTTATCCGCCGATATACTCTACGGTAGGCTCAATCTACATAGCTCCTGAATCAGCCCTTGAAGATTCTACCTTCCTACACCAATTTCGTTGATCTAATATTGATTGTGTTTAAGGATAGGGTACATGATTGGAATTGTAAAAATAGATTGCTACCTTTGAGCTAACTCTTCTAAATAAAAACACCCTATCTCTAATAGAGATAGGGTGTTAGTTGCCTGGCAACGTCCGACTCTCCCAGGGGCGTGAGCCCCAAGTACCATTGGCGCAGGAGGGCTTAACGATCGTGTTCGGGATGGGAACGAGTGGAACCCCTCCGCCATCATCACCAGACAAGAGTGCGTCACACTCTGAAAATGAGTAGAAAAGAAAGTCATACACCAAAAGAAAATGGTTAGATAAGCCCTCGACCGATTCGTATCTGTCAGCTAAGTGTG